>NZ_LGCN01000051.1 GCF_001279005.1 Streptomyces caelestis | reverse complement strand
GGCGCCCATCGCGCCCACCGCGAGCGGTGAGCCGGTCAGTTCCTTGATCTGGAGCGGCAGCGCGATCAGCGCCATCACGCTGCCGAGGTAGGTGACCAGGCCCTGCACCCACAGGAGGCGGAAGTCGCGGGAGGAGCGCCAGGGCGTGAGGTCGGGGAGTACCGCCGTGAGCTTCTTGATCATGGTTCAGCGGCTCTCGGCCGCGCGCTGCGGGGAGCGTGATGTTCTCATCGACCCGTGTTCCACTTCCGGTCCGGGGTGCCGGGGCACGCACGTCCGGACGGCGGACCGTGGTCGTGGGGCGGGGCACCGGACTTGCTGAGCAAGTTAGGCAAGGCTTACCCGGACAGGGTAGGGAGTGGGGGCCCGCTGATCAATCGAGCTTTCCGGCGGCCCCGTGGCGATCGGGACGTGGAGGGGGCGCGGGCGGCCGGGAACGGGTCCGGGGCGGGGAACATCCCCGCCCCCGCCGGTGTTGGTTCCAGCGGCAGAACGAAAGGCGGAGCCGTGCACGGTGAGTACAAGGTTCCCGGCGGCAAGCTGGTCGTCGTGGACGTGGACGTGGAGGACGGCGCACTACGGCGCGTGCGGGTGGCGGGCGACTTCTTCCTGGAACCCGACGAGGCGCTGGACGCCGTGAACCGCGCCCTGGACGGCGCTCCCGCCGACACCGGCGCCGCCGGTCTGGCCGCGCGGATCGACGCGGCCCTCCCCGAGGGGACCGTGATGTACGGGCTCACCCCGGAGGGCGTCGGCATCGCGGTGCGCCGCGCGCTCGCGCACGCCACCGACTGGACCGACTACGACTGGCAGGTGATCCACGAGGGCCCGCAGTCCCCCGCCGTGCACATGGCGCTGGACGAGGTGCTGACCGCCGAGGTCGCCGCGGGCCGGCGTCCGCCGACGCTGCGGGTGTGGGAGTGGGGCGCTCCGGCGGTGATCATCGGAAGCTTCCAGTCCCTGCGCAACGAGGTCGATACGGAGGGCGCCCGGCGGCACGGCGTCGAGGTGGTGCGCCGGATCTCCGGCGGCGGCGCGATGTTCGTGGAGCCCGGCAACACCATCACGTACTCGCTGTCGGTGCCGGAGGCGCTGGTGCAGGGGCTGTCGTTCCAGGACAGCTACGCCTACCTCGACGACTGGGTGCTGGGCGCGCTCGGCGAGATGGGGATCAGGGCCTGGTACCAGCCGCTGAACGACATCGCCACCGACCAGGGCAAGATCGCGGGCGCCGCCCAGAAGCGGATCGTGGGCCCGGACGGCGGCCCCGGCGCGGTGCTGCACCACGTGACGATGGCGTACGACATCGACGCCGACAAGATGCTCGACGTGCTGCGCATCGGCCGGGAGAAGCTGTCCGACAAGGGCACGAAGAGCGCGAAGAAGCGGGTGGACCCGCTGCGCCGGCAGACCGGTCTGCCGCGCGGGGCCGTCATCGAGCGGATGATCGACTCGTTCCGCGCCCGGTACGGGTCCGCGGACGGCAAGGTGACGGACGAGGAGCTGGCCCTCGCGGAGGAACTGGCGCGGACGAAGTTCACCACGCCGGACTGGACCGCCCGCGTGCCGTAGAAGCGGGAGCCGCTTGTCCGATCACGAAGAGCTGGACGACCAGAAGGAGGATTGCTTCACGAGTCTCTCCTCCCATGACTTGACCAGCCTGTGGAAGTCCCCCGCGCTTCGGTCACGGGCCGATTGCAGACGTGAGTACGCGAGTCCGATCCACCCCTTGTGGTCCTCGCTCTCCCTCGGGAAGGGCGAAGGACTGGAGGTGAGTTCGCCGGCCCAGGTGATGACCTGTCCCCGTAGGAACGCTGTGTCGGCCCACTCCTCCCCCCAGTCGTTGTGACCGCCCTCTTCCATGACCCGGGCCCCGTCGAAGCAGTTGTAGGCACGCCAGGCACTGTTCAGAGCTGCCTCGGCCTCACCCTTCGCGTGCTCCAGAACGGAGCACCGGTAATAGAGCAGCCCTAGTTGCTTGAGCACCTGGATGTCCGTGAAGTTCTCCTCCAGCAGGTCGTCCATCGCGTGGGGCATGCCTCCGCCCTCGGCGGAGGCACCGCGGGTTTGATCGGTGCTGTGACGACGGTGGGGGTCGTTCAGAAGCTCACCGACGCCTTTTACGTAGTTGTCACCGATGAGATCGATCCGCTTGGCATCGGCCAACCGCCAGTCCACCGGATTACCCAATTCCAGATCGACTCGCGCCTTGAGCAATATGACTTCGTGTGCCTGGACGTGGCACCCGGCGACCTCCTCCAAGAGGCCGGATGCGGTGCTGAGCACCGAGTGCTTGCTCTCGGCGCTCAGTTCCTCGTCGTAGAGCGCCTGGCTGAGCAGACACTCGGCTGCGTCGATCAAGTCCGTGCGGAACTTGTCACCATTGCGTTCTCTCCGGGCAACCTCTTCGAATTGACAGGCCGCCTCCCTGTACCGCCAGATGTACCGGTTGTACCTGGCACGGGTGCGGAGCACCTCCAGGCTGCCGGGAAAGTTTCGGGCCGCCTCGTTCAGGAGTTCCCACACCGGTGTGTGATCCACATCCAGGGGGTGCTTGCCGTAAATGGCGGACAACCGCTGGTACTCGCGGAGCAGGCGGAACCGGGCCTCACAGTGACTCCAGCTCGACCCGTAGTGCTTCTCATGCGCTGTCAGGGCGTTCTGGCGCTGCTTGTAGACCTTGTCCACACGCCATTGTTCCGCGGAAACCAGAATGCGTCCCCTGGCCACCTGCGCGGGAACCGGGATGGCTCGAGCCGCCACCAGCAGACTGCCCTTCCGGCGCCAGTCGCCGTCGATGCACCACAGGTCGAGCAGCGCCATGTCCTGATCGCCGCACCTGCTCTCCCCCTGCTCGTCCAGCCAGGCGCGAACCTGGGCGACTGCCTCGGCATATTCGGGGAGCAACGGCCGTCCGGGGCTGTCTCCGTACCAAGCCTGCTTCGTGCTCAGCACCTTTAGCCACACCTTGTAGGTGTACACGCCCGGGAAGCGGGTCACTGCGCGCTTGGCTGTCCGAATGCTTTCTTCCAGACTTGCCCGGGCTGCGGAACGCTCGTTCCGTTCACGCAGCGTATGAGCCTGAAAAGCATGGCACTTGGCCAGTTCGATCAGGTAGTCCGACTGCCAGGAGAGCAAACCCTGTCCGTCGAAGCCGGCGGCTCGGCTTCTCAGGAGATCCAGGACCTCGCGCGCTCCCTGGAACTGCGCCTGGGAATCCGCGTGCCTCTCGTGCACATTGCGCAGGAAGTACGCGGCGCGGGCCGTGAGGAACAAGGGCCACTGACTGCGAGGTCCCCAGGTCTTCTCCAGCGTTGCGAAGGTGCGTCGGGCGAGGTTGAGACGCACCTCGTCGTCCCTGATCTCCAGGGCATAGTAGAAGCTGCAAACCAGCAGGTTACTGGTCCACTGGTACTGGCGTTCAGGCAGTTCCACCGAGAAGCGTACGTTCTCCTCAGCCAGTCCATACGCCGTCTTCTGAGCGGCCAGCCGCTCCTCCGCCGTGGTCGCCGCGTCGCAGCGCAGGCGAGCGAGGCGGTACGACAGCCAATTGTGGGTCTGCCGATTACGGGGGTCCCTCGCCTCGGGCAGGGCGCCGATCATCCGCTCGACGTCATCCAAGTACCGCTGTACGCCGGAACGGTCGTCCACTGTGATCTGAGCAGTTGCGGTGTTCAGGATCCAAGAAATGGACCAGATCGACCTGAGCAGGTCCGGTCGCCTGGGCCTGTCCTCCTCGGTCGTAAGCCTCTCTGCGAGACGAGTCCGCGCCGACAGGACGTGCTGGTGGGCCTGATGCCGATGGGATCCGTGGAACCCGCACTGGTCGATCGCTCGCAGTACGTTCCCTGGTAGATCGGATGCACAGGCCTCCATCAGGAGGGCGGCTCGCTCGAATTCCGTGACAAATGTTTCCGTGGCGCGCTCGCTCGGGACGGCGCGGGAAGCGACATTGAGGCGGCCCGCGGCAGCATACAGTTCTTCGAGGTCACCCGCCGGGCCCGCCGCTCCGACGGGTGCCGGGCCACCGGCGACCGGGGCACCCTCTGGTGCCGAGACGGCCCGCTGTCCGACGGGCAGCACGAGCGCATCGGGAAAGCCGCCATTGACGTAGTCACCGCACCGTGCACGCAGCCCGGGCAGTGCGCCGCCGAGGTTGTGGTCCAGCCATCCGGTCGTCCGGCGCAACGCCTCCAGAAGAGGGGGAATCTCGGCCAGCAGTTGTGCTTCACCGCCCGTCGAAACCACGGGCAACACCGTGGCGACCAGCAACCGCACGGCGTCCGTGAGGTGTCCGTCCACGATGTCGGCGTCATCCGGGAAGTCGGACGTCTTGTCGAGCAGGTCCTTCTTCAACGCCTCACGCGCGGCAAGGCCGATCTCAAGGAGGCGGTCCGCCGGATCGGAACCGCGGCTCTGCACAATCACCTTCTCGTTGAAGAGTACGCGTAGCACCTGCCTACACAGGCCCATCTTCTCCAAATCGCCGAGTCCCAAAGCGAAGTCGTCCAGAAGCGCCCACATGGTGAGCACGGACTGCCCCTCGGACCAGGCGTCGGGGTATTTCGGCCACACGCGCATCAGCGCGTCGACAACAGTGAGAAGGGCGGCCTGGAGCAGGGCGTCGGAGAACGTTTCGGGATCGACCCACTCCTGCGTCTCCTCGCCGAAGTCGTCTCCCGCCAGGAACCTGTCGAAGTCGTCCCTACGGTGGTAGTTCTGAGCAACGTGCAGAGCGGCCATCTCGATGACGCCCGGACCACGTGCAATGTCCTCGTAATCCAGGGTGCGGATTCCGTCGACATCGGTCCTCAGGTTCTCAGCCGCGAGGAAAACCCCGATCAGTTGCTTGGCCGCAGCGGTTTCGAGTTCACGCACCACCAGTGGCCGTCTGCGCCTCCAGCGAGCCTGCACGTCGAAGTCCACTGGGTCAAGGGACTCCAGAAGAACGACCGCTCTTTTGAATACACGATGAGACAGCAGGTCATCGAGCTCCTTGCGGAAGCCAGGATTCTTTAAATCGATACCGGACGCCTTGATGACAAGGACCAGGGTATGCTTATTGACGAGGCGCGGCAGCAAGTCTTCCAGAAAGTCCTCGATACGCCCCTCCGGCGTGGTCCGCAGGTCCCCGTCATCCAGCGTCTGACGTAATGCTCTGGAAATTGCTTCCAACAAGGGCTTTTCTGCCGCCGGGTTGGGCTCGATCTCCAGAATCGCAGGCGGCTTCGCCAGTTCGGGGACTTCGTCCCACCCCTCCAGGAGGTGGCTAAGCAGCGCCGATTTCCCGGTCCGCTTCTGCCCCACGACGGGTAGGACCTGTCCGACGCGCACCTCCTCGCGTGCTCTCTTCAGCAAGTCGTCGCGGCCGATGAAGGGAGTGGGCGCCGGTGCGGGCTCCAGCCCGATGTGCAGGGGCGCTCCGACCGCCTCCGATCCTTCGCCCGACGACTCGGCCGGAGCCGGGGGCGCAAAGACCGCTTTCGTGAAGGACGGCTTGTATGCCTTGTTCCTCACCCAGGGGAGCTGGCCGGAGGGAGCTGCGTTGTGGACGGGCGCCGGGAAACCATGATGCTTGAGCCAGGCAGCGGTGCCTTCCAGCAGACGGCTCGGGGTCCAGAACTCCTCCCCGGGTGCTCCGCCGCTCTCCAGGCAGGAGATCAGGGCTTCCCCGAAAGCAGTCAGCTCATGACCTTCGGGAGATTTGGCTTTCTGGTTTCCGGCACAAGCACCGATTACGTAGCAGCCCTCGGATTCCTCTCCGGAGAGGTACTGCTCCATTCTGAGGTCCTTCATCGCCTGCCCCGCGTGGCAGCAATCCAGCAGGACCAGCTTCAGGCGCGCGCTCCCAGAGATCTCGTTGACCAAGGTCTCGAAAGCAAGCATAGTGGCAGTCGATGACACGTCCGAATCGTAGAGGGGCAACCAGAGTCGCCCTCCCTCGTCATGTCCGTGCCCGGCGAAATAGAGAACGAAGGCATCCTCAACACCTTGTGACGCCGTCCGGACCGCAGTGAGGACATCCGCTGGGCTAGCTTTGTCCTTGGAGGCGTCCAGGACCTGGCAACTGAGAGGTGCCAGACCCCAGATCCGAGGGCCTCGGAGCCTGTCCCGCAATGAATCGGCCGTGCGTTCCACTGCGGCGAGCCGCGCCAGGGAACCGTCCCTGAACATCCCGGAAGTGATCAGCAGCGCCTTGGACTTGTCGGGCCTCGGCCACCATTTATCTGTCATGAGTTCCCGAAAGCACGCGGCAGTTCCCGCAACACCGCCTCGGCAGTTTCCTGGTCACGGGCCTCCACCGTCACCGATCTGGAGCCGTCGGCGGAGTCGACCCACTCGACACGGAGGGCCGGCACATCAGCGGGCTGTTCGGCCGGTCGAGCCGCCAACTGCGGGAAGGCACCACTGGACAGCCAGTAGTCGAAAATCGCCTGCCCCAGAGCCCCGAGAAGTGCGTCGTCCAGAACGAGTTGCAGGCAGTCCATCATGACGCCCATGTCGCCGGGCGCGGTCGGTGCGTGCTCGCGGTGCAGATCCACCCGACGCAGAGCGGGCTCGGCTCGAAGCCAGTTCTCCAGATCCTTGAGTTCCGCCGGAGCCGCATTGTCCAGCCTCAGTCTGATCTTCATCCGCTCTCCCAGCGTCCCCCAACAGACAGGGGCCACAGGCTACCAGAGCAGCTCTGCCTGGCAGTTGACCTCGGATTCGTCCGGTCCGTTGGGCACCGGACCGGTGTCACCGGAAGTCGGCATCCCGATGCAGAAGGAAAAGCGCGCCGGGCAGCATCCCGCGACTCCGAGCCCGAGCAGGCGGCCGGAACCGGGAGAGGGGAAATCCAATACCGCGACGGTCTTCGCAGCGATGGGTGACCGCCTGCGCCGCTGATGTGGTTGTGGGCGGGAACCTTGAGACGGTCCGGCTGCGAGCAGGTGAACTGCCCGCTGGACAAAAGTGGTTCGCGCATCGGTTCATCAGGTCCCAGGCCGCATGCACCAGCTGTCGAACCAGGGCGACGGGGGCGCCTTCACCTCAGAGCCCGCCGCGATGGCCGGCCGTCGTCGATGACACACAGGGCCAGACGCAGCCTGCCGATCGGAGTCAGCAGGAATCACTGAGCCGTTTCCATCTTGATCAGCTGGTGAGTTCGAGAGTGACGATGGCGCGGGCAACGGTGGTGATCCTCGTGGTGCTGCAGCGCAGGTTGCGAAGTACCCGCCGGCACTTGAGGGTGGCGATGGCGCGTTCGCCGAGGCTTCGGATCTTTGCGTGATCGCGGTTGTGGCGGCGTCGCCAGCCGCGCAGGCGCTTGCCCCGGATCGGGACACGGACGGCGGATCCGGCGCCCTGGTAGACCTTGTCCGCCCAGCACTTGATGCCGTCGGCGGCGAGGGCGGCGGGGATGCCGTGGGTGCGGGCCGCGGTCAGATCGTGGACGGCGCCAGGCAGGGCGTCCGAGACCCAGAGCAGCCGTCCGGCCGGGTCGGCGAGGACCTGCACGTTCATCCCGTGGTGCTTCTTCTTTCCCGAGTAGTACGGGCGGTCGGCCGCAACACGGCCGATCGGCAGGAGTGTGCCATCGAGGATCACGTACGCCTTCCTGCGGATGGTGTGCATGGCCTGCTCCAGCGTCGGGGCGAGGATGGCCAGGAGGCCGACGGCCTCGCGTATGTAGCGGTAGACCGTTGCGATCCCGACCTGGAAGCCGACGGCGATGCGTGTGACACTGGCGTCCCGTCCGCTGTGCGAACCCCTTCCGCACCGTCCCCCACGAAGAGTGCGCCGTGCGTTCCTTTCCCCTGCCGGTCGCCCTGACCGCGCGCCTGTCCCCGGTCCTCGTCCTCGCCGCGGCCGGCTGGGTCCTGTCCTCCGGCCCGACGGACGCGGCGCAGGAGGCCGCGGACCGGCCGACCGGGAAGACGGAGACCCGGTCCCCCTCCGCCCCTTCGCGGACGCAGGCGGTGAAGACGTACGCCGCCGCGCCGGCGCCGTGCGACAGCGTGGCCGAGAAGACCGTCACGTCCCTCGTGCCGGGCGCCAAGACGGCCGGCAAGGAGATACCGTCCACGGACCCGGATCTGCGCCGCACCTGTTCCTGGAACGCGCTCAAGGGCTACGAGTACCGCTGGCTCGACGTCTCCTTCGAGGTGCTGGAGTCGGACGAGGCGGCGGAGCGGTCGTACCAGGAGCGGGTGGAGGACAAGAGCGGCGGGGGTGCGGTCCCCGGGCTCGGGAGCGAGGCGTACTCCGTCGTGAACCTCACCACCGAGGACAAGCAGCAGACGCGTGAGGGCGTGGTGGTGGCCCGCGCCGCCAACGCCCTGGTGGTGGTGACGTACAACGGCAGCGACTTCGAGTCGAAGAAGGCGCCGGGCACGGACGAGATCAACAAGGGCGCCATCAAGGCCGCGAAAGAGGCGGTGGCGGCGCTGGAGAAGAACCGGAATTGATAGTTCCGTGACATCTGTCACGGCCCTCGGCGATCTGTGCGGGTCGCTTAGTAGAAACCGCCCTGCCGACATGGGGGACTTGTCCGTCTTGCCGTGAATGCGGAAGGGGACGGGGCAGGGGGCGCTCGGGCGGGAAGCCGACGGTCGCCGCTTCTTCGCCGCATGAGGCTTTCTGACGGGGCGGCAGGCGCCTCGAAGGGGCCGCCGCGGACGGGGCGGCACGCCCCCCGGCCCGCCGCAAGCCCCTCGCGGGCCTACGAAGCGCGGTAGTAGGAAGACCCTTTGCGCCCGGTGCCGGGGCGTCCCAAGAATGACCAGCCTCCGGACAGCAGAGGTGAGGTCACGCATGGGAAAGCATCGCCATCAGAAGCAGTACCGGCGGACGGTCGTCGCGGCGGTCGCCCTGGGGGTCATAGGCATACCCTCGGTCGCCATGGCCTGTACGGACTGGTCCGACGACGGTCAGGGGCAGAGCCGGGACACGGCGGCCGGCGCCGAGGACAGGTGGGGCGGCCCCGACCGGTACAGCCGGTGGGACGGCGGGCGGCACGGTGAGTCCACGGCCCTGCCGTCGGACACGCCGACCGCCACCGCGAGCCCTTCGAAGCCCGGTGCGCCGAAGGACGGCGGCGCGAAGCCGTCGCACGAGCCGAAGGCGAAGGTCTCCGGGGCGACCGCCTCCAGGCCCACCACCACGGCCCCGAAGCCCGCCACGGCCGCTCCCGAGCCCACGACTGCGGCCCCGAAGCCCACGACCGCGGTCCCGAAGCCCACCGCAGCGGCTCCGAAGCCCACCACGCCCGCCCCGAAGCCCACCGCCACCGCGTCGAGCCCGGCCGCGACGGGCGGCGCCGACGCCTCCGGAGCCGTCGCCAAGGTCGTGGAACTCGTCAACGCCGAGCGCGCCAAGGCCGGTTGCTCCCCGGTGAAGGCGAACTCCACCCTGGCCGAGGCCGCGCAGGACCACAGCGAGGACATGGCGGCGAGCGGCACCATGTCGCACACCGGGTCGGACGGCTCCTCGCCCGGCGACCGCATCACCCGCGCCGGCTACAGCTGGAGCACCTACGGCGAGAACGTCGCCTACGGCTACTCCACCCCCGAGCAGGTGATGACCGGCTGGATGAACAGTCCCGGCCACAAGGAGAACATCCTGAACTGCGCGTTCAAGGAGATCGGTGTCGGCCTCGCGCAGCCCGGCTCCTACTGGACCCAGGACTTCGGCACGGCCCGGTAGCCCCCGGTACGCTCACGCGCGCCGGCGGCCCGCCCTCAGCGCGACGTGTTCGACCGGCGGGCCGGCGCCGCGCAGCCCGAACGAGGCACGGGCGAGCACCGGGAACGGGATGCCGTACTCGGGGCCGGCGTGCCCGGTGAGCGGCATCGGCGCCGGCACGACGACGTCGGCGGGCGCGATGGTGGACACCGCCCGCTTCCCCTCCCTGCCCGGCGCGACGAGGCCGGGGCGAGCAGCCACGAGGGGGATGTCGTGCGCCGTCCCCACCCACAGGGTGGGGACGACGCACGTCGTCCGGCGGCGGGCCGGCGGCACCGGCAGCAGGTCGTCGGTGACGAGGCGGCCGTCGGTGAGGGTGGCGCCCGGGGGGAGTTCGACGCGCCCCGCCGGGTCGGGCACGGGGCGGCGGGACGGCGTGGGCGGGACGGTCGCGGTCATGGGCGTGCCCCTTCGGCGAGGGTCACCGGTGGAGTGCCGGGATGATCTCCGCGCCGTACGCGTCGATCGTCGTCTCCTGCGCGTCGTGCATGTCGTACACGGCGAACTGGTCCACGCCCAGTTCGCGCAGCGCCCGCAGCTTCTCGATGTGCGCCCCGGGCGGGCCGAGCAGGCAGAACCGGTCGACGATCTCGTCGGGGACGAAGTCCGCGGACGGGTTGCCGGCCCGCCCGTGGTGGCTGTAGTCGTAGCCGTGCCGTCCCTTGACGTACGAGGTCAGCGCCTCGGGGACCAGGCCGGAGTGCTCGCCGTAGCGGGCGACCAGGTCGGCGACGTGGTTGCCGACCATGCCGCCGAACCAGCGGCACTGTTCGCGGGCGTGCGCCAGGTCGTCGCCGACGTACGCCGGGGCGGCGACGCAGACGGTGACGGACGCCGGGTCGCGTCCCGCCTCCACGGCCGCGGCGCGTACGGCCTTCACCATCCACTCGGTCAGGTACGGGTCGGCGAGCTGGAGGATGAAGCCGTCGGCCTTCCGCCCGGCCAGGGCGAGCGCCTTGGGCCCGTACGCGGCCATCCAGACGGGCAGCCTCCCGTCGCTCACCCACGGGATCCGCAGCGACTGCCCGTCGACCTCGGCCTCGCGTCCTTCGGCGAGGTCGCGGATCGCGTCGATCGCCTCACCGAGGCGGGCCAGGGTGCCCGGCCTGCGTCCGGCGACGCGCATCGCGGAGTCGCCGCGGCCGATGCCGCAGACGGTGCGGTTGCCGTACATGTCGTTGAGGGTGGCGAAGGTGGAGGCGGTGACCTCCCAGGTGCGGGTGCCCGGGTTGGTGACCATCGGGCCGACCTTCAGTGTGGTGGTGGCGGCCAGGATCCGGCTGTGGATCACGAAGGGTTCCTGCCACAGCACGGCGGAGTCGAAGGTCCAGCCGTGGGTGAAGCCGACCCGCTCGGCGCGCTTCATCAGGCCGACGACCCTCGAGGCCGGCGGGTCGGTCTGCAGGACGAGTCCGAAGTCCATGCGCGGCTCTCCTAGGTGAGGTACTGACAGGTGGACCGCGGGGTGTAGACGCCGTGTCCGGCGCGCCCGGTGTACTCCCGGTCGGTGATGACGGGGACGCCGCGCGAGAGGACGGTCTCGACGCGGCCGGTGACCCGCTTGCCCTCGTAGGCCGAGTAGTCGACGTTCATGTGGTGGGTGTCGGCGGAGACGACCTGCTCGGCGTGCGGGTCGTAGACGACGACGTCGGCGTCGGCGCCGGGTGCGATGGTGCCCTTCTTCGGGTACAGGCCGAACATCCGGGCCGGGGTGGCGCAGGCGATCTCGATCCAGCGGCGGCGGGAGATGTGCCCGTCGAGGACGGCCTGGTGGAGCAGGTCCATGCGGTTCTCCACACCGGGGAGACCGTTGGGGATCCTGGAGAAGTCGCCCCGGCCGAGCTCCTTCTGGCCCGTGAAGCAGAAGGGGCAGTGGTCGGTGGAGACCACCTGGAGGTCGTTGGTGCGCAGGCCCCGCCACAGCGCGGCCTGGTGCTCCTTCGGCCTCAGCGGGGTGCTGCACACGTACTTGGCGCCCTCGAAGCCGGGCTCCGCGAGGTTGTCGGTGGACAGGAACAGGTACTGCGGGCAGGTCTCGCCGAAGACGTTCAGCCCCTCGTCGCGGGCCCGCGCCAGCTCGGCGACCGCCTCCGTCGCGGAGACGTGCACGACGTACAGCGGGGCGCCCGCGACCTGGGCGAGCCGGATGGCGCGGTGGGTGGCCTCGGCCTCCAGGAGGGCCTTGCGGACCTCGCCGTGGAAGCGCGGGCCGGTCTCGCCGCGGGCGAGGGCCTGTTCCACGAGCACGTCGATGGCGATGCCGTTCTCGGCGTGCATCATGATCAGTCCGCCGTTCTCGGCGGAGCGCTGCATGGCGCGCAGGATCTGGCCGTCGTCGGAGTAGAAGACCCCCGGATACGCCATGAACTGCTTGAACGAGGTGATCCCCTCCTCCACGAGGAGGTCCATCTCCTTCAGCGTCCCGGCGTTGACGTCCGAGACGATCATGTGGAAGCCGTAGTCGACGGCGCAGTTCCCCTCGGCCTTGGCGTGCCAGGCGTCCAGGCCCTGGCGCAGGGACTGGCCGACGCTCTGCACGGCGAAGTCGACGACGGTGGTCGTCCCGCCCCAGGCGGCGGCCCGGGTGCCGGTCTCGAAGGTGTCGGAGGCGAAGGTGCCGCCGAACGGCAGCTCCATGTGGGTGTGGGCGTCGACCCCGCCCGGGATGACGTACTTGCCGGTGGCGTCGACGGTCCGGTCGGCGGTGAAGGCGTCGGCGGCCGGGGTGCCGGAGGCGGCGAGGGCGGCGATACGGCCGTCCTCGATCAGGACGTCGGCGTGGATCTCGTCGGAGGCGGTGATGACCAGGCCACCACGGATGACGGTACGGCTGCTCATGGTGCTCCCTCTCTACGAGCTCTGCGGGCCGGTGCTACAGCGTGCTCCTCAGGGCGCGTTCGAGGATCGCGGCGCCCTCCTCGGCCTCCGCGACGTTGAGGGACAGCGGCGGGGCGATGCGCAGGGCGCTGGTGTCGTGACCGCCGCCCTTGCCGATGAGCAGACCCCCCGCGCGGGCCGCCTCCAGGACGGCGGACGCGGCCGCCGGGTCGGCCTCGTCGGTGCCGGGCCTCGTCAGCTCGATGCCGATCATCAGCCCGCGTCCGCGCACCTCGCGTACGGCGGGGACCTGGGCGGCGGCGGCCCGCAGCCGCTCGATGAGCAGGCCGCCGACCCGGCGGGCGTTGCCCTGGAGGTCGTGCTCCAGCAGGTAGGTGAGGTTGGCCAGGCCGGCCGCCATGGTGATCTGGGTGCCGCCGAACGTCGAGATGCTGTTGGCGTCCAGGCAGTTCATGATCTCGGCGCGGGCGACGACCCCGCCGATGGACATGCCGTTGCCGATGCCCTTGGCGAAGGTCAGCATGTCGGGCGGCCCGCTGCGGCCGTGCGCCTGCCAGCCCCAGAAGTGCTCGCCGGTGCGGCCCCAGCCGGTCTGCACCTCGTCGGAGATCCACAGCACGCCCCGCTCGTGCAGCACCTCGCGGAAGGCCGCGTACAGCCCGTCGGGCGGCGAGGTGAAGCCTCCGACGCCCTGGATCGGCTCGGCGATCAGCGCGGCGGGCGGACGGGTGTGGCCGAGGACGTCCTTGAGGTCGTCGACGCAGGCCGCGACGAAATCGTAGTCGTCGAGCGCGGCGAACGGGCCCCGGGTGCGCACGCCGCCGTGGACGTAGTGCGTCTGGAGCGGGGAGAGCGAGGTCGGGGACCAGCCGCGGTTGCCGGTGACGCCGACCGAGCTGAAGGAGCGGCCGTGGTAGCTGTTGCGCATGGCCAGGACCGTGTTGCTGCGCCGGTGGGCGGTGGCGAGCAGCAGGGCGGTGTCGTTGGCCTCGGTGCCGGAGGTGGTGAAGAACACCCGGGCGTTCGGGATGCCGCTCAACTGGGCGATGCGCTCGGCGAGTTCCACCATCTGCCGGTTGAGGTAGAGGGTGGAGGAGTGGACGATCCGCCCGGCCTGCTCGCTGACCGCCTTGGTGACCTCGGGCAGGGCGTGGGCGGTCATGGTGGTGAGGATGCCGCCGAAGAAGTCGAGGTAGCGGTTGCCGTCGGAGTCCCAGACGTGGCGCCCCTCGCCGTGGGTGATCTCGATGGGCTCCTCGTAGTAGAGGGCGAGCCAGTCGGGGAGCACGGACCGGTGGCGGCCCAGCAGGTCGTCGCTCACGGCCGCACCAGCCCCTCGTAGGCGTCGGGTCGGCGGTCGCGGTAGAAGGCCCACTGCCGGCGCACTTCCTCGATGAGGTCGAAGTCCAGGTCGCGGACCACGAGTTCCTCCTTGCTGTCGCTGGCGACGTCGCCGACGAACTGCCCGCGCGGGTCGACGAAGTACGAGGTGCCGTAGAAGTCGTTGTCGCCGTACTCCTCCACGCCCACGCGGTTGATGGCGGCGACGAAGTACTCGTTCGCGACGGCCGCCGCCGGCTGCTCCAGCCGCCACAGGTGGGACGAGAGGCCGCGGTGCGTGGCGGACGGGTTGTAGATCAACTGGGCGCCGTTGATGCCGAGTTGCCGCCAGCCCTCCGGGAAGTGGCGGTCGTAGCAGATGTAGACGCCGACCTTGCCGACGGCGGTGTCGAAGACCGGCCAGCCGAGGTTGCCGGGCCGGAAGTAGAACTTCTCCCAGAATCCCTCGACCTGCGGGATGTGGTGCTTGCGGTACTTGCCGAGGACGGTGCCGTCGGCGTCGATCACGGCGGCGGTGTTGTAGTAGAAGCCCGACTGCTCGACCTCGAACACCGGCGCGACGATCACCATGCCGGTCTCACGGGCCAGTTCCCGCATCCGGCGGACGGTCGGCCCGTCGGGCACGGGTTCGGCCCAGCGGTAGTGCTCGGGGTCCTGGACCTGGCAGAAGTAGGGGGCGTTGAACACCTCCTGGAACCCGATGACCCTCGCGCCCCGCCGGGCCGCCTCGCGGGCGTGCTCCTCGTGTTTCGCCAGCATGGACTCGGTGTCCCCGGTCCAGGTGGCCTGGACCAGGGCGGCACGTACGACGTTGGCCATGAGCTGCTCCTTCGACGCGACGTCAGAGCCTCTACGCCCGTAGAGAGGGCCGTAGAGGGACGAACGTAAGCCTCTCGGGCGGCCTTGCCAAGACCATCGTCGTGAACCCGCTGGGTCGATCGCGTTTCAACACTCCGGTGGGTGAGCCCACCGGAGTCAGGCGGCGACCGGCGCTTCCGGCGCCGTCGGGGCGCAGCGCCCCGCCAGGTCGTCCATCGACAGGCCGAGCGCGCCGGCCAGCGCGGCCACCGTGAAGAACGCGGGGGTCGGGGCGCGCCCCGTCTCGATCTTGCGGAGGGTCTCCGCGGAGATGCCGGCGTTCGCCGCGACGTCGGCCATGCTGCGGCCGCCGCGCGCCTCGCGCAGCAGCCTGCCGAGCCGCTCGCCGCGTTCACGCTCTTCCGGGGTCAAAGGGGTGCGCACCATGTCACCCATTCTAATACCGGTATAACAATTGGCATGGTGGAGCTGAAGACCGACGCGTCGATCGATGCCCTGTACGAGGCGGGCCAGGTCGCCGCGAGCGCGCTGACGGCCGTACGGAACGCCGCCGACGTGGGCGTCTCCCCCGCTGGAGCCGGACGAGGTGGCGCGGGAGGTGCTGCGGGCGGCGGGTGCGACCTCGCCCTCCCGGGCCACCGGCCCTCCTTCGCGCCGACCCCGTTCCCGGCCGTGATCTGCGCGTCCGTCAACGACGCGATCGTGCACGGCGTCCCGGACGGCTACCGGCTCCGCGACGGGGACCTCGTCTCGATCGACTGCGGCGCCCAACTGGGCGGCTGGGCCGGGGACTCGGCGATCAGCTTCACCGTGGGCGCCCCGCGTCCGGCCGACGTGACGCCGATCGGGACCGCCGAGCGGGCGCTCGCGGCGGGCATCGAGGCGGCCGTCGTCGGCAACCGCATCGGCGACATCGCGCACGCGATCGGGACGGTGTGCCGCGCCGGGGGTACGGCATCATGGAGGACTTCGGCGGCCACGGCATCGGACGCCGTGTGCACGAGGACCCGGGCGTGCCGAACGAGGGCCGGCCGGGACGGGGGATGCCGCTGCGGCACGGCATGGTGTTCGCGATCGAGCCCATGCCGATCGCGGGCGGCACCGGCACGTACCACACCGCCCCGGACGGCCGGCCCCTGCGCACCGACGACGGCACCCGCGCGGCCCACGTGGAACACACGGTGGCCGTCACGGCCGCGGGCCCCCGCCTCCTCACGGCCCGCCGGCAACCGCACCCCGCCACCGCGGCACCCCGTCCCCACGGACAGCCGCGCACCCCGTTCCCGCGGGCGGGTCGTGCCTCCCCCGGCGCCCTGAAGGCCTGGGAGGCGCCCCCAGGGCGACGGGGGTCCCCCCGCTCATGGGGGAGGGTGGGCGCCGGGGGCACCCCCTCCGGGGGAGGCGCCCCGCGAACGCCGGGCCGCGCGTCCCACCCCCGTCCACCTCCACCCGCACCCCGAGCTGGACATGCCCGCCCCCACGGATCGTGTCATCGTGGGCATGAGCGAGCCCCGACCGGGTTACCCGGCCCCGGCACGTCGACCCAGCGAAGGAACGGATGACGATGACGAGTGGTTTCATCGGCCCGGAGGGCGACCCCTTCGCGGAATTCCTCGCCCGCTTCTTCGGCGGACAACGCCCTCGCCAGATCGACATCGGCCGACTCCTCAGCCAGCCCGCCCGGGAACTGGTGCGCGGCGCCGCCCAGTACGCCGCCGAGCACGGCAGCCGTGACCTGGACACCCAGCACCTGCTGCGCGCCGCCCTCTCCGCCGAGCCGACCCGGAGCCTGCTCAGCCGGTCCGGTGCGGACCCCGACTCCCTGGCGTCCCAGATCGACGACCGGTCCGGCCCGGTCCAGCACGGCCCGGGCGAGGCCCCGCCGCCGACCTCGCTGTCCCTGACCCCCGCCGTCAAACGGGCCCTGCTGGACGCACACGAGATGGCCCGGACGAGCGGCGCCGGCTACATCGGCCCCGAACACGTGCTCAGCGCCCTCGCCGCCAACCCCGACTCGGCCGCCGGCCACATCCTCAACGCGGCCAGGTACGCCCCCTCCGGCCCCCCGGAGGCGTCGGAGGCCCCGCCCGCCCGCACCGAACGCCCCCGCCCCGCGACCGGCACGCCGACCCTCGACAAGTACGGCCGTGACCTCACCGAGTTCGCCCGCGAGGGCCGTGTCGACCCGGTGATCGGGCGCGACGACGAGATCGAACAGACCGTCGAGGTGCTCTCCCGGCGCGGCAAGAACAACCCGGTGCTGATCGGCGACGCGGGCGTCGGCAAGACCGCCGTCGTGGAGGGGCTGGCCCAGCGGATCGCCGAGGGCGACGTGCCCGACGTCCTCCTCGGACGGCGCGTGGTCGCCCTGGACCTGACGGCGGTCGTCGCCGGGACCCGCTACCGGGGCGACTTCGAGGAGCGGATGAACAACATCGTCGAGGAGATCCGCTCCCACTCCGACCGGCTGATCATCTTCATCGACGAGCTGCACACCGTCGTCGGCGCCGGGGGCGGGGGCGAGGGCGGCTCGATGGACGCCGGCAACATCCTCAAGCCGGCCCTCGCCCGCGGCGAGCTGCACATCGTGGGCGCGACCACGCTGGAGGAGTACCGCCGGATCGAGAAGGACGCGGCGCTGGCCCGCCGCTTCCAGCCGATCATGGTGCCGGAGCCGACGCCCGCGGACGCGATCGAGATCCTGCGCGGCCTGCGGGACCGGTACGAGGCCCACCACCAGGTCCGCTACACCGACGAGGCGCTGGTGGCGGCCGTGGAGCTGTCCGACCGCTACCTGAGCGACCGCCGGCTGCCGGACAAGGCCATCGACCTGATCGACCAGGCCGGCGCGCGGGTGCGGCTGCGGGCCCGGACCAAGGGCACGGACGTACGGGCCCTGGAGCGCGAGGTCGAGCAGCTGACCTGCGACAAGGACCAGGCGGTCGCCGACGAGCAGTACGAGCGGGCCACCCAGTTGCGGGACCGCATCGTGGAGCTGAAGCAGCGGATCGCGGACACCGGCGGCGGCGACGAGGTCGACGAGGGGCAGAGCCTGTGGGTGGACGCCGAGGCGATCGCCGAGGTGGTGGCCCGGCAGACGGGCATCCCGGTCAGCCGCCTCACCGAGGAGGAGAAGGACCGGCTGCTGGGTCTGGAACAGCACCTGCACCAGCGGGTCGTCGGCCAGGAGGAGGCGGTGCGCGTCGTGTCGGACGCGGTGCTGCGCTCCCGCGCGGGGCTCGCCAGCCCCGACCGGCCGATCGGCAGCTTCCTGTTCCTCGGGCCGACGGGCGTCGGCAAGACGGAGCTGGCGCGGGCGCTCGCCGAGGCGTTGTTCGGCAGCGAGGACCGGATGGTGCGGCTCGACATGAGCGAGTACCAGGAGCGGCACACGGTCAGCAGGCTGGTGGGCGCCCCGCCCGGCTACGTGGGGCACGAGGAGGCCGGGCAGCTCACCGAGGTGGTGCGGCGGCACCCGTACTCGCTGCTGCTGCTCGACGAGGTGGAGAAGGCGCATCCGGACGTCTTCAACGTCCTGCTCCAGGTCCTCGACGACGGCCGGCTGACCGACTCGCAGGGCCGGACGGTGGACTTCACCAACACCGTGATCGTGATGACCAGCAATCTCGGTTCCGAGGCGATCACCCGGCGCGGCGCGACCCTGGGGTTCGCGTCCGGTGGCGCGGACGAGGAGGCGCGGCGCGAGCAGGTCCTGCGGCCGCTGCGGGAGCACTTCCGGCCCGAGTTCCTCAACCGGATCGACGAGATCGTCGTGTTCCGCCAGCTGACCGCCGAGGAGCTGCGGCGGATCACCGACCTGCTGCTGGAGAGCACCCGGCGCCGGCTGGAGGGCCAGGGCATCACGGCCGACTTCACCGATGCCGCCGTGGACTGGCTGGCCGGGCGCGGGTACCAGCCGGAGTACGGCGCCCGGCCGCTGCGCCGCACCATCCAGCGGGAGGTCGACAACCAGCTGTCCCGGCTGCTCCTGGACGGCCGGGTCCGGCAGGGCGGCCGGGTGACGGTGGACACGGAGGACGGGCGCCTGACGTTCCGTACGCGGGAGCGGGAGACCCCGGCGCCCGAGGGGTGAGCGGGGGAGGCGGCCCCCTCCGCGTGTCTAGCGCGTCGGACGGACCACCATCGCCGAGCCGCCGCCCCTGCGGACCTTCTCGGCCGCCGCGAGCCACCGGCCGTCCGGCAGCCGCTGGACGGCCGTGGCCGCGCCGATCTCCGGGTTCTCCCGGAAGGAGTGCCCGATGGCCTCCAGGCGCTGCCTGGTCCCACCGTCGTACAGGCCGGGTTCGAGGTCCGTCCGCTCCGTGTTGCGCTGGCTGGCGCGGGGCGCGGCGATGGCGTCGACCAGGGGCAGTCCGCGGTCGAGGAAGCCGGTCAGGGTCTGCAGCACGGTGGTGATGATGGTCGAGCCGCCGGGCGAGCCGAGCGCCACCACGGGCCGGTCGTGCCGGTCGAGCACGATCGTCGGCGAGATGGACGACCGGGGCCGCTTGCCGGGGCCGGGCAGGTTCGGGTCGTGGACGGCCGGGTTCGCGGGGGTGAAGGAGAAGTCCGTCAGCTCGTTGTTGAGCAGGAACCCGCGGCCGGGCACGGTGATGCCGCTGCCGCCGGTCTGTTCGATGGTGAGGGTGTAGGCGACGACGTTGCCCCACCGGTCGGCGGTGGTGAGATGCGTGGTGTTCTCGCCCTCGTACGTCGTCGGGGCGGCCTCGCCGCCCGTCGCGCAGGGCCCGGGGTCCCGGGGGTCGCCGGGGGCGAGGGGGCTGGTGAGGACGGCGTCGTCCTCGATGAGACACGCGCGCGAGTCGGCGAACCGCTGGGAGAGCAGTTCCTTCGCCGGCACGTCCTCGAAGGCGGGGTCGCCGACCCAGCGCCCCCGGTCCGCGAACGCGATGCGGCTCGCCTCGATGAGGCGGTGCAGGTACCGGACGTCGCTCGCGCCGGAGAGGTCGGTGCGCTCCAGGATGTTGAGCGCCTCGCCGACGGTGGTGCCGCCGGAGGAGGAGGGCGCGATGGAGTAGACGTCCAGGCCCCGGTAGGAAGTCTTCGTGGGCGGCGGGGACGTGACGCGGTAGGCGGCGAGGTCGCGTTCGGACAGTTCGCCGGGGCGGGCGTTCCAGCCGGAGTCCGGGTCCACCGGCGGCTTGCCGACCGTGTCGACGATGTCCCGGCCGATGTCGCCCCGGTACAGGGCGTCGACGCCCTCGCGGCGCAGCTCCTTGTAGGTGCGGGCCAGGTCGGGGTTCTTGAAGGTGGAGCCGACGGCCGGGAGTTCGCCGCCCGGCAGGAACAGCTCGGCAGTGTCGGGGAAGTGGCGGAAGCGGGTCTCGTTGGCGGCGGTCTGCGCGCGGAAGGTCTCGTCGACCGTGAAGCCGTCGCGGGCGAGGCGTTCGGCGGGTTTCAGGACCGTGCTCAGGCCGCGCCGGCCCCATGCGTCGAGCGCGCGCTGCCAGGTGGCGGGCGTGCCGGGGGCGCCGACCCCCAGTCCGCTGCTGACGACTTCGGCGAACGGGATCGGCTCGCCGTTCTCCAGGAACAGTCCGGAGCCGGCGGTGAGCGGGGCCGTCTCGCGGCCGTCGAGGGTGTGCACGGTGCGGGAGCGGGCGTCGTAGTAGACGAAGTAGCCGCCTCCGCCGACGCCGGCCGAGTAGGGCTCGGTGACGCCGAGCGCGGCGGCCGTGGCGACGGCCGCGTCGACGGCGTTGCCGCCCTTCCTCAGGACCTCGATCCCGGCGGCCGAGGCGTCGGCGTCGACGCTGGAGACCGCGCCGCCGTGGCCGACGGCCACCGGCGCCTTGGGCGTGTGCCGGGCGGGCGCCTCGTGCCGGGTGGTCGGCGGGGCCGCCCCCACCGACAGCAGGGCGGCACCGGCCGCCAGGAGTGCGAGATTCCGTGCGACGGGACGACGCATCCGTACCTCCGGTGAACGGCTGTCCGCGCAGCCTAGTTCGTCACCGGGCTCCCGTCAGGAAGGCCGAGGGGCGTGCCGCCCCGCCGTTCGGTGGCCCTGGGGCCCTGAGGGCTGTGGTGGCCCGCTCCTCGAACACGGGTTTGTGCGGGCCCGCTGGCATGCGCGCCCATGACCGACGACGTGCGCGACATCGTTCTGGGCGTGGTGACCGCCGGCCTCAGCGCCGCGCTGGAAGCCACCGAGCAGCGCGCCCGCCGGACCAGCCGACTGTCACCCATGCCGACGGCAGGGCTGCACAGCCTCGTCACCCGCCGTAGCCCATACGGCCGAGCCGCCCGCGTTCTGGGCGCCCCTGCCCGCATGACTGAACCGCACGCCCGGCGCCGAGGCGTAGCTGGGCGGAATTCGGTCCAAGGGGAGGTCGCGAGCGGACCGCTGTGGCTTCGATGGGCCACACGCCACGCTCCGGGCCGGGCTCGGCGCCGGTGAGGCGACCGTTGCGCACGTAGTGGCCTCGGTACGGCCGCGCCCTGGACCCGCGCCGTGCGGACCGTCGCTCCGCACGAAGACGTCACAACGGATGTCTTGTCGGGTGACTCGCCGGTCGGGGCGCACGAGGGCGCGACTTCGTACAGGTCGCATACCACCGGCGCGGGGGCGGGCTCTTGGGCTGTCGGGCGCGGAGCGAGGCCGTCGTCGTGCCTCTTCGCACCGGCGTGCCGAGGTTTCGCAGAAGCGGAGTCGCGTGCTCTGGCAGCGATGTCTCACCCACACGAATGGTTACTCATGGCGCTGTTGCGATTGCCGTGCGTGACGCTGCATGGTGGTGACACCCCATCAGACGCGGACCGGGCCGGCCCACTCATGAGATTCGGCTCTGTTCGCAGAACGCACCGTAAGTCGCCGGCCGGGCAGGGCCATCTGCCGACGGTCCGACGGCATCAAGCAGCACACCTCATGGCCGCTCCCGGCCTCCGTCCCCTTCGGGCGACTCACCGGCGATCACGGTGACGGCGGGTTGCCGTGGCACTGCCCGCGGTCCGTGCCCGGGCGGCCGGTGCGGCTGCGGATCCCCGCGGGCCGGTACCGCGGAAACGCCACCCCCTCTCACAAGGAGAACACCCTTGCGGAACAAGCAATTCCTCCCCTGCCGGCCACTGGCGCGGCGCTCTTGGCGCATGGTCGGCTCCGCCGCCGGCGGCCACCTGGCGCCCTACGGCTTCGGCATGAACCACCAGGAGAACCTCCTCATCCACGGGAGCCGGCGCAGGTCGCCCGGGTGACGAAGCTCCTGGAGCCGTCGTGGACGGCTGTCCGGCTTCAGGCACTGCTACGCACCGACGACAACCTGACCAGGTCGTCATCCTGGGCACTCCCAGCGAGTCGCCCCTGAGCCACCGGCCCTTCAGCCGCCTGTAGTCGGCCACCCCGGCAAAGGGGCCGGCGAAAGAGTTCTCATCCGCCTCCGCCCCACCGCGAGCGGTCGCGGGGTAGTCGTCCGTGGGGAGCGTGTCGCTGTCGTACCGAGATCACCGGCACCTGATCGAGGTGACCTCGCACTCCGTGAGGCTGTACTTCCGCCACGCCCAGGTGCGGTGACACCGCGTGCCGGCCGTCCCCCGTCGACCGACGACTCCCCGTCATTGCCACTTCAAGGAATGCCTATGTCGGAGTTACAGCGCGTTGCCACGCGAGACAAGGTCGCGATCATCGGAATGGGCTGCCGGTTGCCCGGTGGAGCATCCGACTACCGGACCTTCTGGCAGAACCTGTTGCACGGCAAGGACTGCATCGTCCCGACGCCGCCCGACCGGTACGACATCACGACACTCGCCAGCCAGGACCAGGCCAGGCCCGGCCGGCTGGTCGGCGGGCGCGGCGGATACATCGACGGCTTCGACGAGTTCGATCCGGCCTTCTTCGGTATCAGTCCGCGCGAGGCCGCCCATATGGACCCGCAGCAGCGCAAGCTGTTGGAGGTGGCCTGGGAGGCGCTGGAGGACGGCGGACAGAAACCGGCGGAACTCGCGGGCCAGAACGTCGGTGTCTTCGTGGGCGCCTTCACCCTCGACTACAAGATCCTCCAATTCGCCGACCTCGGTTTCGAAACGCTCACCGCCCACACCGCGACCGGCACCATGATGACGATGGTGTCGAACCGCATCTCGTACTGCTTCGACTTCCGCGGTCCCAGCATCTCTCTCGACACCGCGTGCAGTTCCTCCTTGGTGGCCGTCCACCTGGCGTGCCAGAGCCTGAGCCGCGGTGAGAGCAAGCTGGCACTGGCCGGCGGGGTGCTTCTGCACAGCGCCCCGCAGTACACCATCGCCGAGACCAAGGGCGGCTTCCTCTCGCCCGATGGCCGGTCACGCACCTTCGACGCCTCGGCCAACGGCTACGTCCGCGCGGAAGGCGTCGGTGTGATCGCCCTCAAGCCGCTGGACGACGCCCTGCGCGACGGCGACCCCGTGCACGCGGTGATCATCGGCAGCGGAGTCAACCAGGACGGGCGTACCGACGGCATCACCGTCCCCAACGCCGATGCCCAGGTCTCGCTCGTCGAGCAGGTCTGCGCCGAGGCGGGCATCACGCCCGGTGGCCTGCAGTACGTCGAGGCCCACGGCACCTCCACCCCGGTCGGCGATCCCATCGAGGCGGGTGCACTGGGCCGCGCGTTGTCCATCGGGCGCACGCCCGGCGCCCGGTGCTACGTGGGCTCGGTCAAGGCCAACATCGGGCACTGCGAGTCGGCCGCGGGCGTCGCCGGGCTCATCAAGACGGTGCTGAGCCTCAAGCACCGAACCGTCCCGCCCCACATCAACCTCGACGAGATCAACCCCGCGATCGACCTGGCATCGCTGCCGTACGAGATCCCGACCCGTGCGGTTCCCTGGCCCGACCATGAGGGTCCGGCGCGGGCGGGCGTCAACTCCTTCGGTTTCGGCGGAACCAACGCTCATGTCCTGCTCGAAGCCGCCCCGGCGGACGGAACGGCCGGCCTACCGCGGCAGCGCCGTGCGCGCTCGGGCCCTGCCATCCTGCCCCTGACCGCACGCGATCCCGCCCTGCTCACCGAGGTCGCCGAGAACATCCGGCGGGAACTGTCCGGCGCACACGGCCCGGCGCCCTCCCTGCCCGACCTCGCCCACACCCTGGCCCACCGCCGTCAGCACCTCGAAGCGAGGCTGTCGGTGGTCTACGACTCTCCTGCCTCACTGAAGGAAGCCCTCGACGCTTCACTACGCGGTGAGGCCCACCCTCGCGTGCTGCTGGACCGACGACTGCCTGCGCAGGACCGGCGGCTGGTCTGGGTCTTCACCGGCATGGGCCCGCAGTGGTGGGGCATGGGGCGGCAGCTCTTCGAGACCGAACCGGTCTACCGGGAAGCGGTCGAGGCGTGTGACCGCGCGATGAGTGAGTTCACCGCCTGGTCGCTGGTGGAGGAGCTGGCCGCCGACGAGGCCGGCTCCCGGATGAGCGAGACCTGGCTGGCCCAGCCCGCCAACTTCGCGGTGCAGGTGGGCCTCGCGGCTCTGTGGCGCAGTTACGGCGTGCGACCGGACGCCGTCGTCGGGCACAGCACCGGTGAGATCGCGGCGTTCTACGAAGCCGGTGTCTACAGCCTGCGGGACGCAGCCGCGATCGCGGTCCACCGCAGTCGGCTCCAGCAGAAACTGGTGGGCACCGGAACCATGCTGGCGGTGGGTCTGCCGGAAGCGGAAGCCCTGCGCCGGGTACGCCCCCACACCGGCCGCGTGTCGGTGGCCGCCGTCAACAGTCCGACGGCACTCACCCTGGCCGGGGACGAGCAGGCCCTGTCCGAGATCGCCGACGGGCTGAAGGAGGAGGGGGTCTTCGCCAAGTTCCTCGCCGTACGGGTGCCGTACCACAGTTCGCGCATGGACGCCATCAAGGAAGATCTGCTCTCCTCGCTCGCCGGTCTCCGCCCCGGTCAGGCACGGATTCCGCTCTGCCTGACCGCGGGCGGGGCATGGGCGGGCCGGTATGCGAAGGGACCGGAACTCGACGCCGCGTACTGGTGGCGCAACGTCCGTGACAGTGTGCGGTTCACCGACGCCGTCGACCGGCTGGCCGATGACGGCCACGGCGTCTTCCTGGAGATCGGGCCCCATCCGGTCCTCGCACACGCGATCAACGAGACTCTCGCCGCACGGGGGCGCGAGTCCCGGACCATGCCGTCGATCCGCCGCCAGGAGGACGAGCGAGAGCGCTTCGCTCTCTCCCTGGCCGCTCTGCACAACATCGGTGTCGACATCGACTGGGCGGCCGTGCACCCCACCGGCAAACCGGTGCCCTTGCCCCGCTACCCCTGGAAGCGGGAGCGGTACTGGACCGAGCCCGAACCGGTTGAACGGGTTCGCCTCGGCCGGCTGGACCACCCGTTGCTGGGCCGCCGTCTCGACACCGCCGAGCCGACCTGGGAGGCCAGGATCGACGTCGAGTCCCAGCCCTATCTGGAGGACCACCGGATCCAGGGCAGCGTGGTTTTCCCGGCGGCCGGCTACGTGGAGATGGCGACGCAGGCCGTCCGGACGATGACCGGAGGCGATGCCGTCCTCGCCGACATCGAACTGCGCAAGGCGCTGTTCCTGCCCGCCGGGCCGGAGGGCTCCACCGGAGGAACGGCACCGGTGCAGCTCTCCTTCCGCGGCGAGGACGCGGCATTCACCATCGCCACCGCCTCCCGGGGTGACACCGGTGAGCGGACCGTGCACGCCCACGGCACCGTGCGCTCCGCCCAGCGCGGACATCACCGGCGTTTCCTCCCCTTGGATGTCGACTCGGTCCGGAGCCGCAGTACACGCCGACTGAGCGGCGCCGCCTGTTACGAAGCGCTGGCCGGCCTCGGCTACCACTACGGACCGGCGTTCCAGGGCATCGAAGAGGTGTGGATCGGGCCCGGTGAGGCGCTCGCCCGTATCCGGCCGCCCGAGCCGATCGGCGACGACGCCGCCCGCCACCATGTGCACCCGGCCGTGCTGGACTCCTGCTTCCAGACGCTGCTGACACCTCAGCTCCTCGGGGGCCAGGGCGGTGAGGAGGTGAGCGGCACCGGTATCCGGCTGCCGCTGTCGATCGGGGAGGTGGACCTCGACGCCGTGGGGAATCAGCCGCTGTGGGCGTACGCCGTCCTTACCGACGACGCGCACGGTGAACTCACCGGCGACATCGCGGTGCACGCCGACGACGGCCACCCGCTCGGCCGTGTCACCGGTTTCCGCGCCGCCGACATCGAGCGGGCCTCCGCCGCCGTGAGCCTGGGCACCATCGACTCCTGGTTGGCCGACATCGTCTGGACCGAGACCCCGTACGCCCCGGACACCGCTGACGCGTCCGCGGCCTTCGGGGGAAACTGGCTCGTCTTCGCCGACGGACAGGGGGTCGCCGACGAACTGGCGACTCGGATCGCCGCTCGCGGTGGCCGCTGCCACCTGGTGCGGCCGGGCCCGGCCTACCGCATGGCCCCCGAGCGGCATGAGTCGACGACCGTACCGGGCTCCACCGCCGACCTGGAGCGGCTTCTCACCGAGCTGCGCGCGGACGGTTCGGCCCCGTACGACCACGTCGTCCACCTGTGGAGTCTGGATCTTCCGCCGATGGACGCGACCCGCACGGCGGCCGATGTCCGTGAGCGCGCCGACCTCGCAGGCTACTCGCTGGTCGCACTCGCCCGCGCGCTGCCGGCCCACCAGCCGGGCAGCAGGCTGCACATCGTCACCCGTGGCTGCCAGGCCGTCGTCCCGGGCGATCCGGCCGAGCCGTTGTCCGCGCCGGCCTGGGGCATCGGCCGCGTGCTGGGGCAGCAGGAGCTTCCCGACCACCACGGCACACTCATCGACCTCGATCCTCACGCCGGTGACGGCATCACGGCCCGCGTCACGGAGGCCGAGGCTCTGCTACGGCAGGTGACCGCGGCCGACGGCGAGCACGAGATCGCGCTGCGCGACGGTCGTCGTCTCACCAGCCGCCTCGCCCCGGTCTCCGGCCTGCCCCGCCCGCTGCCGCCACGGCTTCGCCCCGACGGCGCGTACCTGGTGACCGGTGCGTTCGGCGCGCTCGGCAGGCTGTTGTGCCGTCGGCTCGTCGCCCGCGGCGCCCGCCGTCTGATCCTCGTCGGCCGTACCGCACCGCCCGCCCGTGACCAGTGGCACGCCGTCGCTCCGGACTCCGCCGCCGGTGACCGTATCCGCTTCCTCAAGGAACTGGAGGCACTCGGCGCCCAGCCGGTCCTCGCCCCACTCGACATCGGTGACGAGACCGCCCTCACCACGTGGCTCGCCGACTACCGGCGGTGTCAGTCACCGCCGATCCGCGGTGTGTTCCACCTCGCGGGCCAGGTTCGCGACACCCTCCTGCCGGAGATGGACCGGACGGCTTTCGACACCGTGTACACCCCGAAGGTCCTCGGCGCGTACCTCCTCCACCGTCATCTCCAGGACGAGCCGCTCGACCACTTCGTCCTCTTCTCGTCGATCGCCTCGCTGCTGACCACCGCGGGCCAGACCAACTACGCCGCGGGCAACGCCTTCCTCGACGCACTCGCCCACCACCGCCGTGCCCGCGGCCTGCCCGCCCTCAGTATCGACTGGGGTCCCTGGGCCACAGGCATGATCGAGGAGCTGGGTCTGGTCGAGCACTACCGCACCCGCCGGGGGATGAGCTCGCTCTCCCCCGACGCGGGCATGGCCGTCCTCGAACGCGTCATCGGCCAGGACCGAGCCCAGTTGCTTGTCGCCACCGTCGTGGACTGGCCGGTCTTCCTCGCCTGGTATCCGCAGCCGCCGCCCCTGGTCGCCGACCTGGCCTCGGCAGCGGACAAGGCCGACGCACCGGCGGCCGGGAACGGCAGTACTCCCGACACCTTCCGGTCCGTCTTCCGCGCCGCGGACCCTGACGCCCGTGAGGCCCTCCTCACCGACCGTTTCACCCATGTCATCGCCGGTGTGCTGCGGATGCCGGCCGAACAGGTCGATCCCGCCACCGGGCTGGGCGCGCTCGGTCTGGACTCCCTGCTGGCGATGGAACTGCGCTCACGGGTCCAGGCCGACCTGGGCGTCACGCTCCCGGTCGTCGCCCTGCTCGGCAACACCCCCGTCGGCGACCTGGTCAACCGTGTCCACGAGGAACTCACGGAGCTGGTCGCCGCGGGCCCGGACGAGGCCGGGACCACGGCCGCGGTCGAGGTCTTCGACACCGAGCGGCAGCACCCACTGACCCAGAACCAGAAGGCCCTGTGGTTCCTCAAGCAGCTCAACCCCGACGGCTTCGCCTACAACATCGGCGGCGCTGTCGAGATCCGCACCGAGGTCGATCCCGAGCCGATGTTCGAGGCGTTCCGTGTCCTGATCGAACGGCATCCCTGCCTCCGGGCCAACTTCATCCATGACCGGGGCCGGCCGGTGCAGAAGGTCGCTCCCGCCGAAGACTCCGCATCCCGGACGGACGTCGCGCTCTTCGACGTCCAGGACCGGCCGTGGGAGGACATTCACGCGCTGATCGTCAGCGAGTACCGCAAGCCGTACGACCTCGCACACGACCCGCTGGTCCGGCTGCGCCTCTTCCGACGCGCCCCGGACCGCTGGGTGCTGATGAAGGCCGTCCACCACATCATCTCCGACGCGATCTCCACGTTCACCTTCATCGAGGAGCTTCTCGCGGTCTACGAGGCGCTGCGCCGACGCCGTACGCCCCAGCTGCCTCCTGTCCCCGCCCGTTACGTCGACTTCCTCAACTGGCAGAACCAGTTCCTCGCCGGCCGCGATGCCCGGCGGATGCTCGACTACTGGAAGGCGCACCTGCCGACCGACATCCCGGCCCTCGGTCTGCCGACGGACCGGCCTCGTCCGCCCGTCCAGACCCACAACGGCGCGTCGGAGTTCTTCGTCCTCGACGGCGACCTGAGCGCCCGAGTCCACGCCCTGGCCCGGGAACACGACGTCACCGTGTTCATGGTGCTCATCAGCGCCTACTACCTGTTGCTCCACCACTACTCCGGACAGGACGACATCATCGTCGGCAGTCCGGTGACGGGCCGTACCCATGAGCAGTTCGCCAAGGTCTACGGCTACTTCGTCAACCCGCTGCCTCTCCACCTCGACCTGGCCGGCCGGCCGACCGTCGCCGAGCTCCTCGTCCGGGTCCGCGACGTCGTGCTCGGGGGCCTGGACCACCAGGAGTACCCGTTCGTGCTCCTGGTCGAGGAACTGGGCCTGAAACACGACCCGAGCCGGTCCGCGGTCTTCCAGGCGATGTTCATCCTCCTCACCCACAAGGTGGCCACCGAGAAGTACGGCTACCGCCTGGAGTACATCGAACTGCCCGAGGAGGAAGGCCAGTTCGACCTCACACTGTCGGTGTACGAAGACGAGTCCGACCATCGGTTCCACTGTGTCTTCAAGTACAACACCGACCTGTTCCTTCCCGGGACGATGCGGCGGATGGCCGCCCACTACACCAACCTGCTCGACGCGCTGACCCGCGCGACTCCCGCGGAGCCCGCCCTCCGGCTGGAGATGCTCGGGGCCCGGGAGCGCGAGCGTCTCGTCGACGGCTGGAGCGGGGCGGGGCGGCAGACCGTCGCACCCGACGTGCCCGTGCACCGGCTCATCAGCCGAATCGCCGCCGAGCGGCCCGGGTCCGTCGCCGTCTCCGCTCCCGCCGAGGACGGCGCCGGCCTGCGGATGACCTACGGGGAACTGGACCTCCGCAGTCGCGCCCGTGCCCGGCGGCTGCGCGAGCTGGGCGTGGAGGACGGTGCGGTGGTGGCCGTCTGCCTGGACAAGTCGCCCGAGCTGATCGTGACCCTGCTGGCGGTGCTGAGGGCCGGTGCCGCGTACCTGCCGCTGGACCCGCGCGACCCGCAGGACCGGCTGGCGTCCCTCATCGCGCACACCGGTGCCGGGCAGGCCGTCGTCGACGCCGCCGGGGGCGAACGGTTCACGGGCCTGCCGTGCCGGGTGCTCACCCTGGACGATCTGACCACGGGGTCCTCGCCCGGCGCGTCCGGCCCGGACGTGGCCGAACCCGATGTCGGCATGGACGCACCGGCCTACGTCATCCACACCTCCGGCTCCACGGGCCGGCCCAAGGCGGTACTGGTCAGCCACCGCAATCTCGCCTCAGCCTACGAAGCCTGGCGCACGGAGTACCGCCTCGACCGTGATGTCGCCGTGCACCTGCAGATGGCGAGCCCGTCCTTCGACGTCTTCACCGGCGACCTGGTGCGCGCCCTGTGCTCCGGCGGCACCCTGGTGCTCGTCGGGCGTGAGGTGCTGTTCAACACCGCGCGACTGTACGCCGTCATGCGCCAGGAAGGTGTCGACTGCGCGGAATTCGTGCCCTCCGTCGTCCGGGGGCTGATGGCCCACTGCGAGCACGGCGGCAGCCGGCTGGACTTCATGCGGCTGCTGATCGTGGGCTCCGACTCCTGGAAGGTCGAGGAGTACGACCGGCTGCGCGCCCTGTGCGGCCCGGGAACACGCCTGGTCAACTCCTACGGTCTTACCGAGGCCACCATCGACAGCACGTACTTCGAGGGACCCACGGACGGCTTGGAACCGAGCCGGACCGTGCCCATCGGCCGGCCGTTTCCCGGCACCGAGCTGTACATCGTCGACGAGCACGGCCAGCCGGTACCGCCCGGTGTCACGGGCGAACTGTGGATCGGCGGTACGGGCGTCGCCACCGGCTACCTCCACGACCACGAGCAGACCGCGCACCGCTTCATCACCCGCACCGTCGGCCGCGGGTCCGATGCCCGGCCCCTTCGCCTGTACCGGACCGGCGACCTCGCGCGGTGGGACAGCGAGGGGTGCGTCCACCTCCTCGGCCGCGCCGACGCCCAGGTGAAGGTGCGCGGCCACCGGGTCGAGCTCGGCGAAGTCGAGTCCCGCCTCTCCCAATGGCCGGCGCTGGCCCAGGTGGTCGTCACCCTGCGGCCCGACGGGCGCGGCGAGAACGTACTGTGCGCGTACGGCGTGGCAGCACCCGGTGCGGAACTGGACTGGCGCCGGCTGCGCCGTCACCTCGCCGAGCACCTGCCGACGCATCTGATCCCGGCCTCCTTCACCGAACTGCCCGAGCTGTCCCTCACCTCCAGCGGCAAAGTCGACCTCGCAGCGCTGCCCGCGCCCCGGCGCGCCCCCGACGACACCCCGTACGACCCGCCCGTAACGCTCTATGAGACCCGGATGGCCGACCACTGGAGAGCCGTCCTGGGCGTCGAGCGGGTCGGTCTCCAGCACGACTTCTTCGAGTCTGGCGGCAGCTCCGTCAAACTGATCGAGCTGATCCACCACCTGCAGGACGAGTTCAACCTGGCCATCCCGGTCAGTCACCTCTTCCGGGTGACCACCTTGCAGGGCATGGCCAGGACGGTGGAGCACATCATCACCGGCCGGCTCCCCGGCGCGCAGCCCTGGCTGCGGTTCAACCCCGATGCCGGCCCCGTCGCCTTCTGCTTCCCGCCTGCCGGCGGCCACGGGCTGGTCTACCGACTCCTCGCCGCTCACCTGCCGGGGTACGAGCTCGTGGCCTTCAATTACCTCACCGGTGACGACAAGACGGCCCGTTACGCGGACCTGATCGAGTCCCTCCAGCCACAGGGCCACTGCGAGCTGCTCGGTTACTCGCTCGGCGGCAACCTCGCCTTCGAGGTCGCCAAGGAGCTGGAGCACCGCGGACGCGAGGTACGCGACGTCGTCGTCCTCGACTCGTACCGTGTCACCGCCGCCCACACCGTCGGTGACGAGCACCTCGAAGAGTTCGAGCGCGAGCTGCGCGAGCACCTGCGCAAGCACACCGGTTCCGAGGAGCTGGCCCAGGAGACCCTCGCCCAGGCCAGGGACTACATCGGCTTCTGCGCCCGCACGCCCAACCTCGGCACGGTACGTGCCGCCGTCACCGTGATCTCCGACGAACACAAGGCCGCCCTCTACGCCGCCGGGGAGCCCGGCTCCTGGCACGGCAGCTCCACCGGTCCCACCGAGGTGCTGCCCGGCTCCGGCGAGCACGCCGACATGCTCGATCCGGGACACCTGGAGCACAACGCCGGTCTGGTCCGCGCGGTCTTGAACCGCACCCCGGCCCAGGGCCGCGTCGGCGCGTCGGGCGCGGCGACGGGAGGTGAGACGCATGGGGCGTGAGAAGGCATCCGCCCGGTCGGGCCGACGTCACACGATGATCATCATCGGCGGAGGTCTCGGCGGCCTGTCCACGGGCTGCTACGCGCAGATGAACGGCTACCGGACCCAAGTCTTCGAGATGCACGAGCTGCCGGGCGGCTGCTGCACCGCCTGGGACAAGGGAGACTTCACCTTCGACTGGTGCGTCAGCTGGCTGCTCGGCTCGGGCCCCGGCGACGAGATGCACCAGATCTGGCTGGAGCTCGGCGCGTTGCAGGGCAAACAGATGCGCAACTTCGACGTCTTCAACGTCGTACGCGCCCCCGACGGCCGGGCGGTGTACTTCTACTCCGATCCGAACCGTCTCGAAGGGCACCTGCTCGGCCTCTCCCCCGCCGACGCCAAGCCGATCAGGGAGTTCTGCGCGGGCCTGCGGAAGTTCAAGGCGTGCATGGCGGCCTACCCCTTCCTCAAACCGGCGGGGCTGATGGGCCGGTGGGAACGCTGGCGCACGCTCGCGGCGTTCGTCCCGTACTTCAACGTCATCCGGAAGTCGATCACGACCCTGATGACGGACTACGCCGCGAGGTTCTCCGACCCGCTGCTGCGCGACGCCTTCAACCACATCCTCTACGAGTACCACCCCGCGTTCCCGGTCCTCCCCTTCTACTTCCAGCTGGCGTCGCACGCCAACGGCACGGCGGGCGTGCCCGAAGGGGGTTCACTCGGACTGGCGAGGTCGGTCGAGGAACGCTACCGGCGGCTCGGCGGCGAGATCACCTACAACGCCAAGGTCGACGAGGTGCTGGTCGAGGACGACAGGGCCGTGGGCGTCCGGCTGAGCGACGGGAGGGAGTTCCGGGCCGACATCGTGGTCTCCGCCTGCGACGGCCGCACCACGATGCTGGAGCTCCTCAAGGGCCGGTACCTCAACACGACGTACGAGCGGCTCTACACGAGGACCATCGACGAGCCGGGGATGCTCTACCCCGGTTACGTGAGCGTCTTCCTGGGCCTGGACCGCTCCTTCCCGCAAGGTGAGCCCTGTACGACATACCTGCTCGACGAGAAGGAGGCGGCCTCGTTCGCCGGCATGGGGCACCCCAGCATGAACGTGCAGTTCCGCAGTGCCCACTACCCGGAGCTCTCGCCGCGCGGCACCAGCGTCGTCTTCGTCACCTACTTCTCCGACACAGGCGTCTGGCGGGAGCTGACCGACGGACCGGAACAGCACAGCCGCGTACACAAGGGGGAGGAACTGCACACGCTGGCGGTGCGCCGCGGCCCCGCGTACTACGCCGCCAAGCGGCAGGTTCAGCGGGCCGTCACGGAGTTCCTGGACCGCCGGTTCCCCGGGCTGGCGGAGTCGGTCGTGGCGCGCGACACCGGCACCCCGCTCACCCAGGTCCGCTACACCGGCAACCACAACGGGACCATCGCCGGCTGGCTTCCGTTCATGGACGGCGCGGAAAGGCTGGAGAAGGAAGTGAACAGGAACGGTCCGGTGGCTCCGGGGCTGAAGGACTTCTATCTCTCCGGCACCTGGTCCACGATCGGCGGGCTCATCCGGGCCGCGGCGGCGGGCCGTCACGTCACCCAGTTCATCTGCCGCGACGACGGCGTGGAGTTCACCGCCGGCATCGACCGGACCCAGCCACCGCCCACCCAGATCGTCATCCCGGTCGGCTGGCCCCCGGCCCCCGACGGCACCACCCCCGAGGCCAAGGAATGCGAATGAAGATCGAGAAGTGGATCGTGCGCGAACACGTTCCGGGCGTGCCGGACGTCGACCGGATCTACGAGAAGGTGATCGAGGAGGTGGACGTCTCACTCGCGGACGACGAAATGCTCTTCGAGACCCTCTACGTGTCGCTCGACCCCTACCTGCAGGGACTGGCCCTCGAAACGCCCCTCGGCGAGCACATGGTCGCGCACAGCATCCTGCGCGTCGTCTCGGCCGGCCCGCGGGCCGCCTTCTCGGCAGGCGACCTGGTGCAGGGCTACGGCGGCTGGCGCAGCCATGTGATCGGCACCGGTGCGGGATGGCAGTGGGAGCACGGTGCTTTCCCCGTCCCCTTCCCCGCCTTCCGGCGGCTGGATCCACGGCGCTACGACGAGGCGCTGCCGCTGTCGACGGCGCTCGGCGTCATGGGTCCGCCGGGACTGACGGCCTGGGGCACGCTGACCAAGTTCTTCACCATCGAGCCGGGTGACACGTTCGTGGTCAGCGGCGCGACCGGCTCCGTCGGATCACTGGCCGGCCAGCTCGCCAAACGAGCCGGCGCGCGCGTGATCGGCACCACCAGCTCACCGGAGAAAGCCCGGCATCTGACCGCCCTGGGCTTCGACGACGTCGTCCACTACCGACAGGGCGACGACCCCGGTGAAGCACGCGAGGCACTGCGAGCGGCGGCACCTCGAGGCATCGACAAGTACTTCGACAATCTGGGTGGGGCGATCACCGACGCGGTGTTCTCCCTGCTGAACATCGGCAGTCAGGTCGCCGTCTGCTGGCAGTGGGCGACACAGATCGCGGGCGACCACACGGGCCCCCGCCTGCTCCCGTACATCATGTTCCCCCGCACGACCGTCCGCGGGATCTTCGCGGAGGAGTGGTACGACGACCAGACCCTCGACGCGCTCCACGACGACCTCGGCGGTATGGTCCGGCGCGGCGAGATCGCCCACCACGAGACCGTACGGCACGGATTCGACGCCATCCCCGGGACCTACCACAGCCTGTTCACGGACCCGGCCGCCAACCGTGGCAAGCTCCTGGTGCGCTTGTGACCACCCGTCCTCTTCGAATTCCCCGCCCCAGGAAGGGCCTACGATGACGACAACGACACAGTGCGAACCGCTCGCCTATCCCTTCGAACAACCCGACGGACTCGAGATCCACCCCATCTACGCCGAATTGCGGCAACGGCCGCCGGCACGGGTGCGCATGCCGTACGGCGAGGACGCCTGGCTCGTCACCCGGTACGCCGACGCCAAGTCATTGCTGGGCGATTCCCGGTTCAGCATGGCCGCGGCGCTCGGCCGGGACCGGCCACGCGTCAGGCCGGTCGCGGTGAGCGGCGGGGGGCTGCTGTCCACCGACGGGCCGGACCACCTCCGACTGCGCGGCACGGTGGCGAAGGCGTTCACCGCCCGCCGTGTCGAGCGGCTTCGCGACCGTGTGCGTGAGATCGCCGGAGAACTGTCGTGCGGCATCCGGAAGTCGGGCGCTCCGGCGGACCTCGGCAACGGATTCGCCTTCCCTCTGGCGATCACCGTGATCGGCGAACTGCTCGGCATCGGCCAAGAGAACCACGTCCGCGTCCGGGACTGGCTGGACGTGATGATGTCCCACACCGTGACGGCCGAGGAGTTCAACAAGTGGAACACCATGTTCGCCGCGTATACGGCCGACCTGGTGGAACTGCGACGCCGGGAGCCCGGCGACGACCTGTTCAGCGCCCTCGTACGGGCCCATGATCAGGAAGGGCGCATCACCATGGGAGAACTGATGGCCCTCGCCCCGGTACTCATCAGCGCGGGCTTCGTCACCACCTTCAACCAGATCTCGAACTCCTGCTACCTTCTGCTGGCCCGCCCCGACCGCTTCTCCTCACTGCTCGGCCGACCTGAGGCACTTCCCCGCGCGGTGGAGGAACTGTTGCGCTACGTACCGCTGCCCAACGGCTTCGCCTTCCCCCGATATGCCACCGAGAGCATCGAACTCGGCGGGGCTCTCATCCGCGCCGGTGATCCCGTCCTGGTCGACACGGCGGCCGCCAACCGGGACCCGGAGGTGTTCGACCGCGCCGATGACCTCGTCCTCGACCGGGCCGTCAACCCGCACCTCAGCTTCGGGCACGGCCCGCACTACTGCATCGGCGCCCACCTGGCGCGAGTGGAACTCCAGGTGGCCTTGGAGGTCCTCCTGGAGGACATGCCCGGCCTCCGGCTGGCCGTCCCCGCAGAGGAACTGCGCTGGAAGACCGGGACGATGGTGAACGGCCTGCACGAACTGCCCGTCGCCTGGTGAAGCGGCGGACCCGTCAACTCGAGCGCACGCATTCGGACCGGCGAGATCGATCCAGGCTCCGACGATTCGATCGAGACGAACGGCGGTGACACCTCGGCCTTCACGCGCGTCACGCTCCCCACCACGTTTCCCGCGGATTCCGGCGTCGTCGTCCCCGCGCCGGTCCGAAGGGCCGTGCAGAAGGCCGTGATCACGCAGCCTGAAGCGGTGGTGGTACGCGTTCGGTCACGCGGCGAGGGCAGGATCGTACGTGTGGGCGACGGCCTGGACGGCGTGGTGGAGGCCGTCGCCGCGTCGCGGAATCGTTGAGGATACCGGGTTGTTCACGCGGGAGATGGTGCGCTCAAGGCGGGCACGGACTTCGCGGTGGGCGACGTTGTCCTCTTCCTCACCCTTCGGTAAGGGGCGTCCGGGCGTCTGCGGTACGGGACGATCGGACCGGTGTTGAGGTCATCGCCGATGACCGTCACCCCTGGCAGCGCTCGGCCGGGCCTGAGTCCCGCCAGGCTTTTCGCGTCCGCCGCGCACCGGTCACCGGGCGGGCTGACCCCGCTCAGCACCACCCGTCCGGCGCGCAGCTGACCTTCTCCTCGTCGGCGGACGACCCGTCGGGGTCGCGTCCGCCGCGCGAGCAGTGATCTCCGGCTGCCGCCGGACGGGCCCGGCCGATGTGATCCGCCGCCCCGTGGACGCGGGACGGTGGGCCCCTCCCGATGACGGCGCCCTCGCTCCTGACGCGAAGACCCCTCCCCCACCGGGATGAAGGAACCATCGTAGTCGAGGTCCGGGCGGGCGGGTCCGGGGGCGTCGTCCGGTCCGTCCCCGAGGGTCCCGAAGCGTCGGAGAGGAGGTCCTCGGCCCGGTCGCCGCTCGGGTCGCCGGGAACCCGCCGGGCGCGCGGTCCTCCGCGATCCGGCCGTCGGCCATGGGGGCCGCGCGGTCGGCGGCCGAGGGGACGGAGCCCGTCCCGTGCGTGTCCGTGATCACAGTCACGCCCTCGCCGGCCGGTTGCCGCACGGCCTCCAGGGCCTCGTCGACCGCCTCCGGGTCCGGGGCGGAGGCCGGCTCGTCGAAGGGGAGCGTGCCGGACCGGACGGGCGCCGGCCGCTCGACCGCCCGGCGCGGCCTCGACTCCCCGGCCCCGACGGGCCGATGACGGCGGCCGCCCCTGCCCTGCCCGGGGTGAGCCCGGTGTCCCGCAGGAGGGGAGGTCCCCGGCGTACCCGTCGAGGTCACGCGGCCCGGTCACGGGACCACCGAGGCGGCGCGACACGGCCCTTCGGCCGCCGGCCGCGTGCACACCGGGCCGCGGGCCGGGGCCTCACGCCTCCGCGACCTCCGCGTACAGCTGCGACAGTTCGGGTACGCCGTCGGCCGCCCACGCGTGTCCGGCGTCCACGACGTCGAATTCCCGGCCTGAGGTGAGCCGTAGGACCGGCTGGCCGTCGGCCCGGATCTCCCAGGCGGCCCCCGGCACGGTGCGCACGATGACGGTGCCGAGGTACAGCCCGGCGTCGTTGCCCAGCCAGGTCGAGGTCTCCTCGTCGTCCCGCCAGCGCGGCACCAGCTGGTCCAGTGCCTCCAACGAGGCCGGGGAGTCGTCGAGCCGGACCCCCGCCCGGTCGGCCTGGGTGCGGAGGAGTTCGCACTCGGCGAGGAGTTCCGCGATGCCCTCGGGATCGGGCATCCCCGTCTTCCGGCGCCGGCTGCCCAGGAAAGGGATGTTCATACCGCCAGCCTGTCATTCGTACCGTGCCGCGCACCACAGGCGCGCGGGGTCGGACGGCGGCCGGCCGGCGCCCCGCTACACGTCGAGGTCCACCACGACCGGCGCGTGGTCCGAGGCGCCCTTGCCCTTGCGCTCCTCGCGGTCGACGTAGGAGTCCGTGACCGCCTTCGCGAAGGGCTCGTTGCCGTACACCAGGTCGATGCGCATGCCGCGGTTCTTGGGGAAGGCGAGCTGACGGTAGTCCCAGTACGTGAAGGGGTGGTCGTACTTGAGGGGGCGCGGGACGACGTCGGAGAGACCGGCCTCGCGCAGGGCGGCGAGGGCGGCGCGTTCGGCGGCGGTGACGTGGGTGGAGCCCTCGAAGACGGCCCGGTCGAAGACGTCGTCGTCGGTCGGGGCCACGTTGTAGTCGCCCAGGACCGCGAACGGCCGCCCGCCCGCCGCGTCGCCGGCCACGGCGGCCTTGAGCGCCTCGAACCACTGGAGCTTGTACGCGTAGTGGGGGTGGTCCACCTCGCGGCCGTTGGGCACGTACACCGACCAGACGCGGACCGGGCCGCAGGTCGCGGAGACGGCGCGGGGTTCGACGGAGCCGTCGTAGCCGGGGTCGCCCGGCAGGCCCTTGACGACGTCCTCGAGGCCGACGCGGGAGAGCACCGCCACGCCGTTCCACCGGCCGGTGGCGTTCACCGCCGACTCGTAGCCCAGCTCGCGCAGCTCCTCGACCGGGAACCTCTCCTCGGCGACCTTGGCCTCCTGGAGGCACAGCACGTCCGTGCCGCTGCTCTCCAGCCAGGCCAGGAGCCTCGGCAGGCGGGCGGTGATCGAGTTCACGTTCCAGGTCGCGATGCGCATGTTCCCCAACCTACCCGGCGCCTGTGACAACGCCCGCCCGCCGCCCGCGGGGTCACAGCTCGGCGGAGCCCCCCGGCGCGAGCCGCAGGTGTTCCGTGCCGCCGAGGGCGCCGATCTGGCGGTCGTAGATCGGGCGGGCGAGGTCGGTGAGGAGGGCGTCGTGGATGTCGTAGGCGCGCCGCGGCCTCACCTCGCGGACGTAGTCGATGACCTCGGAGATCTTGTTCCAGGGGGCCATGACCGGCAGCATCAGCGTCTCGACCGGCCGGTCGGGGACGGTGAGCGCGTCACCGGGGTGGAAGAGCTTCCCGCCGTCGACGAGGTAGCCGACGTTGGTGACGCGCGGGATGTCCGGGTGGATCACCGCGTGGAGCTCGCCGTGGACCTGGACGTCGAAACCGGCGGCGGTGAAGGCGTCGCCGTGGCCGACGGTGTGCACGCGGCCCGGGAAGGCCGCCGAGAGTTGCTCCGCGACCGACTTCAGGGTCCAGATCGCGGCGGCCGGATCCGCCTCCAGGAAGGCCCGCAGCCGGCCCTCGTCGAAGTGGTCGGGGTGCTCGTGCGTGACCAGGACGGCGTCCGCGCCCAGGGTCGCGTCCTGCTCGCTGAACATCCCGGGGTCGAGGACGAGGACGCGGCCGTCCTTCTCCAGGCGGACGCAGGCGTGCGACTTCTTCGTGAGCTTCATGATTCCATCCTGCCTCCGTGCCGCCCACGGCCGCGCACAGCACCCCGGAAGGGCTCATTCCTGGGGCGTGGTCTCCTCGCGGACGACCTGCTGGGCCACCCGGAAGGCGCTGCTCGCCGCCGGGACGCCGCAGTAGACGGCCGTCTGGAGCAGCACCTCCTTGATCTCGTCCGGGGTGAGCCCGTTGCGCAGGGCGGCCCGGACGTGGAGCGCGAGCTCCTCCAGGTGGCCGCCGGCGACGAGGGCGGTGAGGGCGACGCAGCTGCGGGTGCGCCGGTCGAGTCCGGGCCGGTCCCAGACCTCGCCCCAGGCGTAGCGGGTGACGAGCTCCTGGAAGTCGCCCGAGAACGCGTCGGCCTCGGCCAGCACCCCGTCGACGTGTGCGTCGCCCAGCACTTCCCGGCGGACCTTGAGCCCGGCGTCGTAGGGGTCCGGTCTGCCCTGCGGCTGCTGCGGTGCGACGGGCGGCGGGGCGATCTCGGCGACGGGGGACTGCTGCGGCGGGGCGACGGCCGGCGCCGGCTTCACCGCCGCCGCGGGCATGGCGACGTGGCCGGTGGCGGTGTCGAAGCCGGGCTGCCAGGCGGTGGAGAAGTGCCGCACCAGCAGATCGGTGACGGCGGCCGGCTGCTCCACCGGCACCAGGTGGGAGGCGCCGGGTACGACGGCGAGCCGGGCGTCCGGGATCCCGGCGACCAGGGTACGGGCCTCGGCGGGGCCGGTGACCTGGTCCTCGGAGCCGACCAGCACCAGGGTCGGCACGCCGACGCTGCCGAGTCCGGCCCGCGCGTCGAACGAGGCGAGCGCCTCACAGGCGGCGATGTAGCAACCGGGGTCGGTGGTGCGCACCATCTGCACGGCCCACTCGGTGATCGCGGGCTGGGCGGCGGCGAACCCGCCGGTGAACCAGCGCTCCGGCGCGGAGCGGGCGATGGGGTCGAGCCCGTTGGTCCGTACGACCACCCCGCGCCGGCGGAACTCGTCCGCCGTGCCGAAGCGGGGCGAGGCGGCGATCAGCGCGAGGGAGGCGAGGCGCTCGGGGTGGCGCAGGGCCAGCTCGATCCCCACGGCGCCGCCGAGCGCACAGCCCGCGTAGCCGAAGCGCTGCACGCCGAGCGCTTCGAGGGTGGCGAGCAGCCGCGCGGTGAGATCGGCGACCGAGCCCGCGGGGTGGGCGGGGGCGCCTCCGTGTCCCGGCAGATCGAACCGGAACACACGCCATTGCTTCGTCAGTTCGGGAACCTGCCGGTCCCACATGTGCCATGTGGTACCCAGTGAGGGACCCAGGATCAGGACCGGAGCGTCTTCTGGCCCGTCAAAGCGGTATTGCAGGGTGTTGGGTGGTGTCTCGCTCACGCCCCAGACCCTCTCACGTCTCACGAAATCTCACACAGCCCGGGGAAGCCGGTGGCTCGTTGCACCCGCGGCTCGACTCGTCGGGCACTGCCGACAGCCTCCTCGACGAGTCCGGGCCTCTCAGGGTGCACGGGTGCCCTTGACGCAGCGTGTCCTGCCGGCCGCGCTCGCGCCCGGTCCACACGTTGACGCGCTGTTTCCTTCATCAGCACAGCTGCCGACTGTTCCCAGTTCGCAGCAAAGCGTGTGGCGCCGTCTCGAAGGCCGGGACGACGAACTCGGCGCGGTGGTGGTCGGTCATGGCGTAGCCGACTGCCTCGCGGGCGGCCAGGTCCAGCCGGCAGGCGAGGTGGAGCCGGCCCCCGCGGTGGGCAGGTAGGTGATGTCACCGACCGGCTTGGTGCCGGGGCGATCGGCATGGAGGTCGCGGCCGATCAGGTCCGGGGCCGGCTTCGCCTTCGCCTTCGCATCAGGGCGGGTCAGCGGACGCCTCTTGCGGTGGACGACACCGCGGATGTCGTGTGCACGCATCACGCGGGCGACGCGTTCGCGGTTCACCCGTCGGTTCAGGCGGCACAGTTCGACATGGATGCGCGGGGCCTCACAGGTGGGGCGGGAGGCGATGTGCACCACGACGATCTCGTGCGCGAGCGCGTCGTCGGCGGCCTGGCGGGCGCGGCGGGCGGCCTCGCCCTCGCGCCGGGTGCAGGAGGAGGAGCGGGCGACTTTCAGTACCCGGCACAGCAGGACGATCGGGTACGTCGCCTTCTCCGTATGGATCAACCGGTACAGCTCGCTCACCGGTCGTTCTTCTTCGCCAAGAAGGCCGTTGCTTCTTCAGGATCTCGATGGCCTGCTGCTGTTCGCGGACCTCTTCGCGCAGCCGCCTGAGTTCCTCGCGCTCGGCGCTGGTCGGCTCGCCGGACCCGCCCTCGCCCGGCGATACCAGCCCCGCAGGGACTCGGAGCTGATTCTGCACGCCTTCCTCCGGGGCCCGGACCGAGACCACGACGCCGTGAACGCCGCACTCGCACTTCCGCACGGTGCCGGCCCCGCCGAAGGTGTCAGCACCAAGATCAAGCGAATCGCGCGCCAGATGCACGGCCGAGCAGGCTTCACCCTGCTCCGCCACCGCGTCCTCCTCGGACAGCACCCCCTCCGTCACCACCGGATGTGAGACAGGGTTGTTGAATTGACACCCGGCAGTCCGAAGGATTCACCGTCCCACGGATGAGTGGAACCTGTGCGGACAAGGTCGCGGATCGCGCCGTGCAGGTGCCGGGAGAGCATCCCCACAGTGCGTCGGCCGCGGTTCACCGCTCCTCACTCGTTCGCGCAGGTGCCACCATTGAGGACGAAGGTGGTCGGTGCAGGGTTGGTGCTGCCCTGGCCGGCGATGAAGCCGATCGTGACCGAACCGCCCACAGGGATACTGCGGTTGTAGTCGACGGGAACCACGTTCACGGCACCCCCCTTCTGTGTGGGCGTGCCTCCCCACATCTGGGTGATGGTCTGGCCCGCGGTGAAGGAGAAGGAGAGCGTCCAGTCGTTGAGCGCGGCACTGCCCGTGTTGTGGATGACGAGTTCGCCCTGGAAGCCGCCGCTCCAGCTCCCGACGACCTGGTAACCGACCCCGCAACCGCCCGTCGGGCCCGCGGTGGTGGTGACAGTCACGGTGCTACTGCGGGCCGAGCGGTTACCGGCCGCGTCGCGCGCGTAGACCGCGAAGGTGTAGGCGGTGCCGGCGGTCAGTCCGGTGACGGTGGCCTGAGCGGTCGCGGACGACCCGGCCGGCGTCTCGGTACCGCCACTGACCCGCACCACGTCGTACCCGATCACCCCCACGTTGTCGGTGGAGGCCGTCCAGCTCAGCGTGACCGAGGTGCTGGTGACCCCTGCGGCCGTCGGCAAACCGGGCGTACCGGGCGCCTGTGTGTCAGTCCCGTTGGACGAGCCCACGGTGACGACGAACGTCGTCACGCTCTGCGCCGGAACTGTGGCGGTGAACGAGCCGTTCGACACACCCGGCCCGCTCAAGGGTGTGAGGGTCCTGCTCGCGTCCGTCACCCAGGAAGAGACAGCGGCCGACGCGGTGTTCGCCAACACGAACTGCTGGCTCACTGCGGCCGAGTTCTTGTTGACGACCACGATGACCACCGTGGAATTACCCGTGTAGGCCGAGACGTAGACGTTCGTCTGCGGGTTCGAGGCCGCGTCGATCCGCACATAACCAGGGCGGACGAACTTCGAGAAGTGGGCCATGACCGCGCCGCGCTTGCTGATCTTCCCGTCCTCACGCATCGGGCCGTAGCTGCGCCGGATGTACCACCACACGTACGCCTGGAATTCCGCGTCCACCATCGCACGGTGCATGTGCTCCCCGACACCGAGCGCCGCCGGCCACAGGTCGGCGGAATCGGTGCTGTTGGGGTAGTACACCTCCGTCATCCACAGCTCTTTGCCCTGCCCCTTCTGCTTGAACAGCGGGTAGGGGAAGTTCGAGAACGGCGTGCCGTACAAGTGCGCCCCGAGGATGTCCAGGTTGGCCAGGGCGCCGGCGTCGTTGAGAAGGGGATCGGACATGCTCTTGACGTACTGGAAAGACTCCGGGGCGATGATCCTGGTGCTGATGGACCCGGCGTTGTTGCGCAGGAAGGTGACGATCTCGCCGGCGGTCCACCACGTCCAGTCATGGGCGTAGTCCGGTTCGTTCTGGATCGAGATGGCGTACAGGTCGACGCCGTTGTTCTTCATGAACTGGGTGAAGTCGTTCAGGTGCTGCGCGTAGGCGGCGTAGCTGTCGCGTCGGAGGCGTTTGGCGTTGGTCTGGCTGCCTCTGGTGAACGTCTCGACCATGCCGGCGGGCGGGTTCCACGGCGAGGCGAAGACGATCGCCCCGTGCGCGATCGCCCGCTGGGCGGTGGCCACCTCGGCGCTCCAGTTCGCCCTGTTCTCGTCGACGTGGATCCGCAGGATGGAGAACCCCAGCTGGCCCGTGCCGTTGCCGAACGCCGTGTCCCGCTGGGCCGCCGTCAGGTCCCCCGCCCATGCCGGATGGTTCATCCCGCCGAAGCCCCGGATCGTCTGCCGCCGCACAGACGGGTCGACGACCACGGCGGCCGCGGCCGCGGCGGTCGCACTGGGGGAAGGCATCGCCACCGCGAGGACCGGTACCGCGCCGATCGCGGTCAGCACAGCCCTCCGGCTCGGAAACGAGGTCATCGAATCGTCGTGTCGTGGGGCCATGGCTGTCTCCAGTGCCTCGGTGGGGGCGCGCAGGTCTGGGTGCCGGGTGTGAGCGCTCACAACAGTGCGGATGTTCATCGGCAGCAAAGGGGACGCATGAGTGACGTCCGGACTCAGCGCCGATGGGAGCGCTCCCATACCATAGAAGGGGGTGCGGGCGACGTCAATGGTCCGGTTGCGTGCCGTTCAGAAATGTGTTGTTGCAGGTCGTAGGGGGTCTGGTGGCGCTCAGGGTCGCCTGGGACGATGCCGTGGGTGATTTTCTCGCTGATGTATCAGGGGACGAGGAAGCTGCTGTGGGTCCCGGCTGTGCTCCTGCGCCGGCAGGTCGCCAAAGGCCCCGAACTTCTGGCCCCGCGGCACGAGAACGCGGTGCCGCCGGCGCCGGCTCGCGGGCCCCGTGCGCTTCGAGCCGGCGGAGACGCCTACGACAACGTCCTCATGGAGAGCACGATCGGCCTGTTCAAGACCACTGATCAAGCCCCGGCGGCCGAGGATTCCACGGTGGCATAGGCCACGTCCCGCCGGTCGAATACGAGAACAACCACTGCCTCACCACCACGAGACCCCGGCTCACACCCGATATTTTGGATCTCTACCGAACCAGGAACGGTTCACGGCGTGCTCCGGAGGAAGACGGCGGGCTCAGCACGGGCCCCGTTTTGCGAGTGCACCACCAGATGATCGCGGTGATCACGATGACGGCGAGGGCCGGAACGAGCAGGATGGGGGAACCGACTCCGGAAGACCGGTCGGAGAGTTGCCCGCCCAGGTCGACGCGCAGCAGCGACGCGCCGAGCAGGGCGCCCGTATTGAGAATGGCGTGGAGGACGATCGCGACCTCCAGGCCCCCGGTGCGCCAGGTGGTGATCGCCAGGCAGTTCCACAGGACGAAGTACCAGATGTTGATGTAGAGGTCGGTGGAACCGTGCACAGCCGTGAACAGCACACTCGACACGAGCACCCCGGCGACGACTCCCGCTCGTGAGCTGCGGGTCCAGCTACCGATGACGCGGAAGATCAACCCGTGGACACCGTATTCCTCTCCCGTTGTCTGCAGTGGTGTGAGGAGGAGGGTGGCGACGAAGATGCCGACGAGGTCGGAGTGCGACCAGGCCACCTCGGTACTCGGGGCCAGCAGACCGATCAGGTTCACGGCGGCCCAGACGGGGCCGAACACGAGAAGGGCCTTGCCGAACAGGTCGAACCGGAACCGGGAGGTCACCGAGTGCAGTGCGGCGCCGGGCACGCCGTAGAGCCAGCGCTGGATGAGCATGCTCCACGGGATGAGCAGGGCGAGTGAAATCATCGAGCCGGCATGGAAGAGCGGAGTGTAGTCGTCGCCGCCGATGATGGGCGGGGTGTCGCCCATCCGCTGGTCGATGGGGGCAAGCGCCCTGCCGACGACGGTGGGGAATATGACGAGTCCGGCCAGCAGCAGGACGATCGCCAGAATGCCGCGTCCGATGCGGCGCTTCTCGCCGGCGAGAAGGCGGTGGTAGGCCACTCCACCGGGTACGGCGCGCACGTTGCGCGGCGGGGCCGGCGTGAGGAGCCAGCTGGGTGTGGTCATCGTGTTCATGTGCCTTTCTCGTGGACGGATCAGCGGCCGGCGGCGTCGAGCAGTGAGGAGTACCGCAGCCGGAGGGCGCGCTCCATGCTTGCCAGGACGGCTCCGGCGCCCAGGGTGATGTTCAGTCACAGCGGCAAGCGGACGGGCGCTTCGAACGTCCCGCCCCTCTCCGCGGCCTGTGGGATTTCTGAGAGGGGTTCGGCGAGCTGCAGCAGGTTCAGGCCCACGCCGATCAGAAGCAGCGGCACCGAGACGACGCTGATCCCCCTGCTCAGCGTCGGGTGGTCGGCGCCGAGGCGGGCTCGCCGTCCCTCGGCCGAGGCCGGACGGGAGTGAGCTGATGCGGTTGTCCGGCCGTGGGGCAGTGACGGCAGCGCTTGCCGAAGTTGCTCGTCGCCACCTCGATGACGCCGCCTTCGATCGGGAAGACCGCAGGCGGTTTCGCCTCGGCCACATGTCTTGCGTCCTGGAACAGGCGCGCTCGGATCTTGCCGTCGTCCAGCCGCGCCCAGTGCCGCACGCCGACGGCGTACGTCCGGGTGTGGCCGTCGGCAGTGTCCGGATGCAGCCAGAACAGCGAGCGCAGGGATAGTTGCCACCAGCGCAACGGCCGTAGTCCCCCTCCGTCTCCTGGCATCAGACGTTGCGACGCCATCCGTCGCCTTAATGACATGTACCCGCACCCTTCAGCCGTCGGCCGCGACGCCACTAGTACACCGTGCCAGTAAGACGCTAGCACACTGTACTAGTGGTCCCGTGAAGGGCCGAGGAGCAGGAGAAGAGCAGGGCACGGGAACGCGCGAGAGGGTCTTGCAGGCCGCAGCTGAGATGATCGCCGAAGACATGGCGGCGAAGCTGAGCGTTCGAGCGGTCGCGGCACGTGCGGGAGTGAGCATCGGGTCTGCGTAGCGCGGCCGGCTCTGCAGGTGCGGGGTGACGTCCCGGCCGACCTCGGTGGCGGCTTTGCTGATCTCCCGCCACGCGGAACTGCGACGGCGGACGGGTACTTGCTGCACGGCCGGCGAGGTCGTCCGCTTCATGGTCGGCTTCACCGACGAGGTGCTGCGTAACCGGCTCGGCCAGGAGGACGGCTACGGAAGCGAGGACGTCACCGTCGTCGATCCGGTCATGGGCACCGGAACCTTCCTCATCAGCATCATCGATCACGTCGCCAAGTCCCTGTCACTGAAGTACGGCAGCACGCTCAAGTCCGGGCTCCTCCGGGAGCTGTCGGGCCGACTGGTCGGGTGGGAGAAACAGACAGGGCCGTACGCAGTCGCCGAACTCCGTGTGCACCACGCCTTCCGGTCCCACGACGCCGACATCACGCGCCGCCCGCCGAGGCTTCTGGTGGCCGACACACTCGACGATCCCGCCTTCGAGCACCACCTGGGCTTCATGCATGAGGCGATCGCCCGCCACCGCCGAACGGCGAACAAGATCAAGGCGGACGAGAAGGTCATGGTGGCCATCGGCGATCCGTCCTACCTGCGGGGTGCGAGACAGTCGGGCGTCGGACGCTGCACCACCGAGGGCAACCCGAACGGCCAGGGCCCGATCCTCGCCTTCCTGTCCTTCCTCCGGCTCTCCGTCCGTACGGTCAGGAGGCCGGACGCCGTCGTGGCGGCGTGATGGCGTACAGGTCGAGAATGTCCGGCGAAGGTGCCACGCCCGGTCCGCCCGCGCGTGCCCAGGCGGCGATGTCCTCGGTCGCGTCCGGGTCGTTGACCAGTCCGAGCCAGACGGGCCGGGCACCGGCGGCGCGGCCTTCGGCGGAAGGCTGCACGACGATGACGTTGGCCTGGTCGCAGACGTCGAGACAGTCGGAGACGCGTACCGGTGCCGCGGCGCGCAGGCGTTCGGTCTGGGCCGCGTGGTCGACGCCGGTCACCTTGGGGCTGCCGCAGCAGCAGTCGCGGCACACGACGATGCGGCACGGCACGGGGCCGGCCGCCGCTTCGGTCCTCGCGTCGTGAGTCGTTCGTCCGGTCGGCGTTGCGGGCATGCGGTGCCGTCCCTCTCTCCGGGGAGATCCGCCCCGGTGGTCCGTCGAGGAGGCGACCGCGTGAGTCTCCTGGCTCTCGGGTCGATGCTCCTCCCGGCCTTCCCACCCATCCTCGGGCAGTGGCCTGTCGGGAATCGCTCGCCGATCACAGTGGCGGGACCGCGCCGGATTCACACCGGCTTCCTCGTTCCGCCGTCGCCCTGTCGTCGGCCATCATCCCATTCCGGGACGCCGTCCGGCCCGCCCGCTGCCGGCCGTCAGTCCGTCTCCTGGGCGTGGGGGGCCGTGGCGGGCGGATGGGCCGGGCGGTCCCGTCCGCCGTCACGGCCCGACACCACCACGACGAGCAGCCCGACGACGACGGCTGCGACGGCGACCCGTCCGGCCGCCCGCACCCACCACCCCGGCCGGGCCGCGCCCTCGTGCCCGCCCGGGGAGCCCAGCCGTTCGGCCCGCCGGGCCGGTCTCCACAGACGGAGCGACAGCAGCACCGCGACCGGCAGCTGCAGCAGCCACAGGACGGTGCGCGGCCACTCCCCGTACCAGACGTTGGTTCCGTACAGCAGCGTGTGCCACACGCTCAGCGCATAGACGACGATCACGAACCGGTGCAGCCGGCGCCAGGCGTTCGCTCCGATGCGGTGCCGGACGTAGAACAGCAGCCCCAGCGGAATCGCCAGGTACAGGGCGCCCTGCCCGATCGGGATGGCGATCTCGCCGGTGCCGGAGTCGTACCAGCCCGGCACGAAGGTGTCCGCGAAGGCCACCCACAACCGCTCGGCCCAGTCCACCTTCGTCTCGTAGCGCACGAGTTCGGCGGCGAACATCAGCGCGTGCGCGAACATCAGCGCCATCGTCGTCAGGCTCGTGGTGCGGTGCCAGCGCTCCAGCACCTGCCGGGAGACCGGCAGCCGGGCGGGACGCGGCCCCGACAGCAGCAGGCCGAGCACGACCGTGCCCCACGCCCACAGCAGCCCCGACCAGCCGAACGCCTGACTGAGCAGGTACATCCAGTAGGTGCCGGCATCGTCCATGAACGGCATGACCGCGACCGTGTCCGAAGCACCCGACTCCATGCGCGCCCACAGCAGGGCGAACACGAGCGCCGTGACCACCACCGCCGCGCCGGCGTCGGGCAGGGCGGAGCGCAGATCGCCGCGCAGCGCGACGCGGTCGCCGGGAGGCCGTCGCCGTCCCAGCGGGGCCACCGCCCCGTCCTCGTCCGGCCTCGTCTCCGACGTCATCAGGGGCCTCCCGGGCACGGGCCACCGCAACAGCGGTGCGCATGTGGCGTGAGACGACAAGTCTGGCCGACGGGGCAGCGATCCCCAGAGGCGTTAACCGGCCATAACCGCCGGGGGAACCACACGGGGCACACCTGGTTTCCGCCTCCCCTCCACATTCAGGACAACCGCCGAAGCACCACTGTCGCGGGAATACGAGCGCCTCTACTCTGATGCACGCAGTCGGTTCGCGCCTCCCGTCCGCCCGGACGCCCGGTGGCGCGACGCAAGAGGGAACCCGGTGCGAATCCGGGGCTGTCCCGCAGCGGTGAGTGGGAACGAGAGCCGTCGATGTCACTGGGCCCGCGTCAGGGCCGGGGAAGAGACGGCCGGTAGGTATCCGTCGTGTTGTCGGCGGACGTGCCCGCGAGTCCGAAGACCTGCCACTGCGCCCGCGTCCCGCGCGGGCTGTGCACGTGACCTCGTGGACTGGGTCGGCGGTACGGTCGGTCGTACGTCGTACGTCGTGCGTGTGACCGCGCCTCCGTCCCCGTCGGTGTTCAAGGACCTGGACGGAGGAGGACGGCGTGCGGAACCCGGACGGTTCGTGTCGGCCGTGCCGGCCCCGGGTCGGCGTGTCGTCCGACGGACCGGAGCCGGCGGTGCCCGGACCCGTCGCGGGCGTCCTCCAGGAGCCGGACGTGTCCGGCGGCACGGTGTCCGGTGTCTGCCACGGCACTCTGGGCGAGCTGTACCAGGGCCCGTTGGGACCGGGCGCCGAGCCTGAGATCGCGGTGGTGTCCTTCCCCGTGGACCGCCACTCCTGGGTGTACTTCACTCCGAGGACGGCGGCCGGTCCTCCACCGCACACGCCGCCGCTCGGAGAGAAGTCGGTGCAGGCGGCCCGGCTCTTCCTGGACCACTACGGCCTCGCCCTGCCCCCGGGCGACTGGCGCACCCACTCCGAACTGCCGGTGGGCGTGGGCATGGCCAGTTCCACGGCGGACATCGTGGCGACGCTGCGCTGTCTGTTCCGCGTCTTCTCCCTGCCGTACGACACGGACGTGGTCCTCGGCGTCCTGGCCGGCATCGAGCGCGCCGACAGCGTCTTCCTCGACGAGTTCGCCCTGTATCTCAGCGGCCGGCACCGGGTGGTGCGGCGACTGGGCCCGGACGTCGGCTTCCACACCGCCTTCGTCACGGAACCCGGCACGGTGGACACCGCCGCCGTCACTCCCCTGCTGCTGGACCACTACCGGCGCCGCGGCGAGGAGTACCGACGGTGCCTGACCGATCTGGTGAAGGGCTTCGACTCGGGAGACCCGGCCGCCGTCGCCCGTGCCGCGACGGTCAGCGCCGCGTTGTCCCAGGAGGTGCTGCCCAAGGCGACCTTCGGCAGCCTGCACGCCCACCGTGAGCGGTTCGGCGCCGACGGCGTCTTCGTCGCCCACACCGGCTGCCTGGCCGGCTATCTCTTCGCCTCACGCCCGCGAGCCGAGGTCAAGTCCGAACTCTCCGCGTTCTTCCACTCGCTCGGCCACCAGTGCACCTTCGCCCGAGGAGGCTACGGGTGATCCACCCCCACATCGCCGACGCCCTGAAAGTCCCGGACCTCGTCCGGCTCACCGACGGCCTGGTCCTGCTGCGGTTCGAGTCGATGAAGATCTACTCGGCCCTGGCCGCCGTCCGTCACCTGCTGGAGCGGGGCACGGTCCGTCCGGGCCAGACCCTGATCGACAGCTCCAGCGGCATCTACGCCTACGCCCTCGCACTGGCCTGCCACCGGTACGGCATGCGGTGCCACATCGTCGCGTCCACCACCGTCGACGCCACCACCCTCGCCCAGCTGGAGATCCTCGGCGCCGCGGTGGAACAGGTCGGACCGTCGCGGAACCTCGAACTCGACCAGGAACTGAGGGTGCGACGAGTGCGCGAGATACTCGCCGAGCATCCCGGCCACCACTGGATGCGCCAGTACCACGACGACGTCCACTACCTCGGCTACCGAGAGGTCGCCGACCGGATCGCGGCGGAGTTCCCGGCCGCACCGCTGACCGTCGTCGGCGGGGTGGGTTCCGGAGCCTCGACCGGCGGCATCGTGGAGCGCCTGCGCGTTGCGGACCCCTCGGTGCGTCTGGTCGGCGTCCAGCCCTTCGGCAGCGTCACCTTCGGCAGCCAGGACCATCACGATCCCGAGGCGATCATCGCCGGCATCGGCTCGTCGATCGTCTTCGACAACGTCCGCCACCATCTCTACGACACCGTGCACTGGCTGGACTTCACCCACGCCATGTCCGGTGCCGTCGCCCTGTTGCGCGGGCACGCGGTGTTCGCCGGGCTGTCCACCGGAGCCGGCTACCTGACGGCGGCGTACGAGGCCCGCCGTCACCCCGACCGACTGCACCTGGTGATAGGGGCCGACACCGGACACCGCTACGTGGAGCGTGTGTTCGCCCGGCACGCCGAGGCCCTGGACCCGGCCGCGCTGAAACCCCTCGAGGTCCGCACTCCGGAGGAGATGACCATGCCCTGGTCGAGGATGACGTGGCAGCGCGCTCCCTGCCCGGCCCACGGGAAGGAGCGGGCGGCATGACCGTGGCCTGCCTGGAGTCACTGACCTTCGGCCTCGGCCATCTGGTCCGCGCCGCCGACCGGCTCGGCGAGCGCCTGCTGCTCCTCACCCGGGACCCCGCCTACTACGCCTACGAACTGGACCGGCTTCCCGCCGGCGCCCTCGACGTCGTCGTGACCGACACCTTCGACGTGGAACGAACCGCCGGCCTGCTCCGGCGCGTCCCGGGGCTGCGCGGTCTGATCAGTTCCACCGACACCTGGACCCTGGCCGGCGCCGCCCTCACCGAACGCCTCGGCCTGCCCGGTCTCGATCCGGCCGTCCTGCGGCTGACCCGGGACAAGGCCGCCGTACGCAACCGGCTGCACGACGCGGGCCTCACCCGCGCAAGGGCCGTCGAAAACGCCGAGCCGGACCGCGAGGCACGCGGGCCGCTGCTCAAGGAGGCGGGACTGCCGCTCGTGCTCAAGGACACGGCGGGCACCGGGAGCCAGAACGTGTGGCTGGTCCGTGACGAGGGCGAACTCGACGCGGCGCTGGCGGAGGCGTCCGGTCGGGACCTGAAGGGGCGGTTGTTCGCCGAGCCCTATTTCAGCGGCCCGGTGTACAGCGCCGAGACGCTCACCTGGGACGGCCGCACCCGGCTGCTGGGCGTCTCCAGCCGGCTCATGTCGCCGGAGCCGCACTTCCGGGAGGAGATCACCGCCTTCCCCGTCGCCTTCCCGGGCCCGCAGCGGACATCGCTGGAGCGCTGGCTCGACCGGGTGCTCGCCGCCATCGGCTACACCGACCGGTTCGCACACGTGGAGTTCGTCCTGACCGCCGACGGCCCGGAGGTGGTGGAGGTCAATCCCCGCATAGGGGGCGCCCTGGTCGGGGAGGGCATGTGCCGGGCGCTCGGCGTCAACGTGTACGAGGCGATGGTCGAGGCCGCGCTCGGCCGCCGCCCCCGTCTCATGGACGCGGCTCTGCCCGGCGGCCCGGCCGTCGCCTTCGTTCTGGGCTATCCGGCCGCACCCGGCGTGTTCACCGGGGTCGCCGGGCTCGACCGGCTCACCGACATGCCGGGAACGCCCGCCTGGTACCCGGTCAAGCAGGCCGGCGACCTCATCGAGCACCTGGACGACAGCCGTGGATACGCGGGCATCGTGTACGCCGAGGCGGAGACCGCCGAACTCGCCACCCACCGCGCGGTGGCCGCCGCGGGCGCCCTGCGGGTACGCACCGACCCGGCCGGCCGGGAGGCGCCCGGTGGGTGAGCGCACCATCCGGGGACCGGGCTTGCGGGCCTCGCTGTTCCCGCTCACCCGTCCGCTGCGGTTCCTGCTGCTCAGCTCGTTCCTCATTCCGCTCGGCAGCTTCATGGTCCTGCCGTTCATGTCGGTGTTCCTGCACGAACGGCTCGGGATGGGGCTCGGCACGGTCGGCGTCGTCCTGGCCGTGGCATCGCTCGTGCAGTTCTCCGGTGGCGTCTTCGGCGGAGCCCTCGCGGACCGGATCGGGCTGCGCCGCACGATGCTGTGGGCGCTCGTCGTGCGCACCGCCGGTTTCGCCGGGCTCCTGCTGGCCCTGCGCTGGCCGCCCCTGGCGATCTGGGCGCTGGTCCTGACGTGCTGCGGTGCCGCGCTCTACCTGCCCGCGAACAAGGCGTACCTGGTGCACGGCGTCGACGACGAGCGCCGCCCGGCGTTCCTGTCGGCGGGCAACGCGGCACTCAACGCGGGCATGGCCGTGGGCCCGTTGATCGCCGGGCCGTTCGTCCTGTCGTCGCCCGGCTGGCTGTTCGCGGCCGTCACGGCGCTGTTCCTCGCGGTCACGGCGGGCCACGCACGGCTACCGGGGACCACCGCGGAACACCCCACCGGATCGCAGGAGACGGCCCCCTCGGGTCTCCTGGCCGGCGTGGCACTCCTGCCGTTCGCCGCCAACGCCCTGGCCTTCTACCTCTACTTCCACTTCCAGCACTTCCTGGCGGTGTACGCCGTCGAGCGCGCCTCCAGCGCCTTCTACAGCGTGGTGCTGCTGCTCTGCTTCACGCTGGTCATCGTCGTACAGCCGCTCGCGTCCGGCCTGATCCGGCGCATGCCGTACGCCCTCGCCCTCGCGGCCGGCTTCACGGGCCTGGCGGCGGGCCTGGCCGTGCTGGCGGCCGGCACCCGGACGGCGCTGCTGGCGGGCGGCGCGCTGATCACCCTGGGCGACATCGTGCTGTTCCTCAAGAACGACCTGGAGGCACTGCGCCGCAGCCCGCGCTCCGACGCCGTGGTCTTCGGCCGGCAGCGGCTGGCCGCGGGCCTGGGCGCCTGCGCGAGCGGCGTGCTGGGCGGGCAGTTGTACGGCCTCGGCGAACGGGCCGGACACACCGGCTGGTTCTGGCTGCTGGCAGCCGCCCAGTGTCTGCTGCTTCCCCCTCTGCTGCTCACGCTGCGCCGTCGCACGGCGCGGCGCCCTGCCCCCGACGGCGACCACGAAGGAGCACTGACGCGCGATGACACGGACGGGCGGATTCCAGGACGATGACTTCTGGACCGAGTTCCACGACTTCCTCTTCTCCGAGCAGCGCCACGAGCAGGCCGAGGAACTGCTCGACACCTCCCCCTTGCTGGCTTTCCCCGAGAGGTCGCGCGTGCTGGACCTGTGCTGCGGGCCGGGGGTGTTCACCGTGCCGCTCGCCCGTCGCGGCCACCGCGTGACCGGAGTGGACCTGAGCCCGGCCATGCTGGACCGGGCACGCAAGCGATCGGCCGACGCCGGCGCCGAGGTGACGTACGTGCGGGCCGACGCGCGCGAGTACGAGGCACCGGGCGGCTTCGACGTCGTCCTCAACATGTTCACCTCCTTCGGGTACTTCGAGGATCCCGCCGACAACGCGCGCATGTTGCGCACCATGCACACCTGCCTGGCGCCCGGCGGCACGCTCGTCCTGGACCTCGCCGGGAAGGAGCTCCTGGCCCGCAGGGTCACCCCGCCCAAGGTGGTGCGGCGGGGCGACGACCTGATGGTGCAGACCGACACCGTGCTGGACGAGTGGGCGCGGCTGCGCAGCGAGTGGGTGCTGGTCCGGGGCGAGCGGGTGACGCGGGCCACCCTGACCTGGTTCGTGTACAGCGCGGTGGAGCTGCGGCGGATGGCCGAGGAGGCGGGGTTCGGCCGCGTGGAGGTCTTCGGCGGGTTCGACGGGCGCCCCTACGACGAGAGTGCCGAGCGGCTCGTCCTTCGGGCGGTCCGCGAAGCGTGAAGGAGGCGCGGGGCGTGCGGCCGGGTCCGCACGCCCTTTTGCCGTCGGCTCGGGGGAACGTAGGATCACCTGGTCATCGCCGCGACGGGAGACAGGAAGCCGGTGCGAATCCGGCACGGTCCCGCCACTGTGACCGGGGAGCGCCCCTCCGACATGCCACTGCGCACCGCGCGGGAAGGCGGAGGGAACGTCGATCCGGGAGTCAGGACACTGGTCCGTCGCGGGCCCGATCCGAGGAGCGCGGACTCCAGGAGGCTTCACGTGTCCCCTTTGCTCACCCCTGCCCGCACGCGCGGGTTCCTTCGTGCCACGGCCGCTGCCGTGGCACTGTCGTCAGTGCTGCTGACCACCGGCTGTGGTGCGTCCGACGAGAGCGGCAAGGACGCGAAGGCCACCGCTGCCGTGCCCGCGGGCTTTCCGGTCACCATCGACAACTGCGGCGTGAGGACGACGTACGACAGGCCGCCGTCGCGGGTGGTCACCATCCACCAGCACCCGGCGGAACTCATGCTCGCCCTCGGTCTGAAGGAGCGCATGGTCGGCACGGCCTTCCCCGACTCCGCCGTCCTGCCCGAGCTGAGGAAGAACTACGAGGCGATCCCCGAACTGGCGAAGAAGGAGCCGTCGTTCGAGAAGATCCTGGACGCCGAACCCGACTTCGTCTACGGCGGCTACGGCAGCGCCTTCGCCGAGAACGAGGGCCGCTCCCGCAAGGCGTTCGCCGACGCCGGCATCGACACCTACCTCAACCGTGAGTACTGCGGCAAGAAGCGGGTGACGATGGAGGACACCTATGACGAGATCCGCACCATCGGCGAGGTCTTCGGTGTCCCGGACCGGGCCGACGAGCTGGTCGCGGACCTCGAGGGCCGCGTCGGCAGGGCCGCCGCCGAGGTCGCGGGCGAGCCCGAGGTGCCCGTCTTCGTCTACGACAGCGGCGACAAGAGCGCCTTCACCGCGGGCGGCAAGAGCCTGGGCACCGAACTGATCCGGCTGGCCGGCGGCGAGAACGTCTTCGCCGACCTCGACGACGTCTTCGGCGACGTCTCCTGGGAGCAGGTCGTCGCGCGCAAGCCGGAAGTCATCGCCGTCTACGACTACGCGGACGCCGGAAGCGTGGAGGAGAAGAAGACGTTCCTGCTCTCCCAGCCCGCGCTCGCCGACGTGCCCGCCGTCAGGAACAAGCGGTTCGTCGTCCTGCCGCTGACCGCCACCCTGGTCGGCATCCGCTCGGCCTACGCGGTCGAGGACCTGGCCCGCGGGCTGCATCCCGAGAGCTTCCGGTGACCCAGGCCGTCACCGACGCGTCCACCGAGCGGACGGTTCGACGGCGGAAGGCCACCGGGTCGGGAACAGGCCGTACGCGGCCGGCCGTCACGCTGCTGGTCCTCACCGCCCTCCTCCTCGTCTCCGCGACCGCGGGCCTCGCAATCGGCTCCGTGCACGTGCCGCCCGGCCAGGTGTGGGGCATCGTGACGCACGCGCTGGGCGCCGACTGGCATGATCCGGGCTGGTCGCGGGCCCGGGAGACCATCGTGGTGGACGTGCGGGCGCCGCGGGTGCTGCTCGGTGCGGTCACCGGCGCCGGCCTGGCGGTGATCGGCACCGCGCTGCAGGCCCTGGTGCGCAACCCGCTCGCCGAGCCGTACCTGCTCGGCGTCTCCTCGGGGGCATCGCTCGGCGCGGTCTCGGTGATCGTGTTCGGGGTCACCCTCTTCGGGCCGCTCTCCCTGTCGGTGGCCGCCTTCGTGGGCGCCCTGGGCGCGCTCCTGCTCGTGTACGCCACCGCCCGCACCGGCGGACGCATCACCTCGTCGCGGCTGGTGCTGTCCGGGGTGGCGATCGCGGCGGTGCTCACCGCGGTCCTCGATCTGCTGCTGCTCGCCACCGACCGCGGCAACGAGGCCCGCGCGGTCCTCGCCTGGACCCTCGGCGGCCTCGGCGGGGTCAACTGGGGCACGCTGTGGCTGCCGAGCACGGCCCTGCTGCTCGGTGTCGGCGTCCTCATGGCGCAGGCCCGCAACCTGAACCTGCTGCTGGCCGGGGAGGAGGCGGCCACCACGATGGGGCTGGACGTGGCCCGGTTCCGCGCCCGGCTGTTCGTGCTGCTCTCCCTCGTCACGGGCGTGCTGGTCGCGGCGGCCGGACCGATCGGCTTCGTCGGCATGATGATGCCCCACATCGTGCGCCTGTTCGTCGGCGGCGACCACCGCCGGGTCCTGCCGACGGCGGCACTCGGCGGAGCGGTCTTCCTCGTCTGGGCCGACATCGCCGCACGGACGATCGCCGCGCCGATGGAGATACCCGTCGGCGTCCTCACGGCCCTGTGCGGCGGGCCGTTCTTCCTGTGGCTGATGCGCCGGGACGCCCGGCGCGGCACCGACCGAGGAGCGGCGTGACCGCGACCGAACTGAGCGTCGACGGCGTCACGCTCACCGCCGGAGCCCGCCATCTGGTGCGCGACGTCTCCCTGACCGCCCGCCCGGGCGAGACCATCGGGCTCGTGGGCCCCAACGGCAGCGGCAAGTCCAGCCTCCTGCGCACCGTCTACCGCGTCCTGCGACCCGACACCGGTCAGGTCCGGGTCGACGGAGGCGACGCCTGGTCGCTGCCGGTGCGGCGACTGGCCCGCACCGTGGCGGCGGTGGTCCAGGACTCGGCGGCCGACTTCGACCTCGCCGTCCGCGAGGTCGTCGCCATGGGCCGCACCCCGCACAAACGGCTCCTCGCCGGCGACACCCCCGAGGACGCCGAACTCATCGACTCCGCCCTCCTCGCGGTCGACGCCGTCCACCTGGCCGACCGTCCCTTCGACCGGCTCTCCGGCGGCGAGCGCCAGCGCGTCCTCATCGCGCGCGCCCTCGCCCAGCAGCCCACCCTCCTCGTCCTCGACGAACCCACCAACCACCTCGACATCCGGCACCAGCTGTCCGTGCTCGGCACCCTGCGCCGCCTGCCCGCCACCGTGCTGCTCGCCCTGCACGACCTCAACCTGGCCGCCTACTACTGCGACCGCCTCTACGTCCTGCACGACGGTGAGGTCACCGCATCCGGACCGCCCGCCGAGATCCTCACCCCGCGGCTCCTGGCCGAGGTCTACGGAGTGGCGGCGGAAGTCGCCGTCCATCCGCGCACGGGCGCCCCGCAGGTGACGTTCCTCCCCGAAGAGCCACGCAGCTGAAGGGCCCACCCTGTACTGCCCCATGCCCCTCCGCGCCACCTGGGACGGGACGGGGAGCGTGGCGCAGCCGGGTGAACACGATCCGGTGCAGGGCCGCGCTCGCCTGCCGGTCGCCGCCGTGGTCGAACCGACGCGTACGCCGACGGCCGGAGGAGTACTCGATGGGGCCGGCTCCGCGAAGGGCGGCGAAGGGCGCCTCGGTGTCCAGCAAGGTGACTGCACCGTCCGAACCGATGCCCACCGGTACGAGCAGCTGTGGGGCGTGGCGTTCGACGAGCCGGGCCAGGCGTTGGTCAGCTCATTGATCTGCCCGGTGAGCTGATTGATCGCCTTGACCGCAGAGTCCTTGGCGAGTTTGCGCATCCGTGCGCTGTGCACGGGACCATCGCCGGACTTGGCCCGGGCCCGGGCGCGACCGCTGAGCACGGCCCGCGCGGCGGCCTGCGCATCGAGCGGGTCAGACTTCCCGAGCAGTCGGCGGGCCGACCGGTCGGGCCGGTTCACTCCGAACACCTGAATCCGCTGCGCGAGCAGACAACGGGACAGGCCCGCGCCGAAGGTGCCCGTGCCCTCCACACCGGCCCGGCTCACCGTACCCCGCTTGCAGGCCCAGGCAAGCAGCTGACGGTAGCCGGCCGCCGTCGCCGGGAAGGACTCGGCGCCCGGTCTTCTCCCCGGCAGGGAGATCACGGCCGCGACATGAACTTCGCCGTGCGTGTCCACGCCGAGCGCGATCTCGCGCCGAATGGGCGGATCCGTGCCGGAGGAGGAGCGGCGCTACCGGTTCGGTCCGTCGACGAGGTGCTGGTGTCGCTGCGCGACGCCCTTCTCCGTAGCCGCACGTCAGGACCCACGTCCAGCGTCGGGCGTGCTGTTTCCCGGCCGGCCCTTCGCCGTGCGGGAAGCACCTGTTCATCGACGGCAGGCCGGCCCTGTTCCCACCGGTCCTCCGAGGCGTCCGCAGGAAACTCGGCCCGGTCGCCACCGCCTGCCCTGCTTCGGGGCAGTCCGGCCGTCGTCAAAATGGTAATGACATCCATTTCCATGTATCGTCCGTCTCGCTCACCGATCACCCCCCGGAGGTCCCCATGGCCGTACCCAAACGCAAGATGTCGCGCAGCAACACCCGGCACCGTCGCGCGCAGTGGAAGGCCACGACGCCGCAGCTGGTGACGGTCACGGTGGACGGCGTGCCGTACCTCGTTCCCCAGCGGCTGGCCAAGGCGTACGAGCGCGGCCTGCTCCGCCCCGAAGGCTGACGCCGGCATGACCCACGCCCCCTCGCCGCGCCTTCCCGTCACCGTCCTGTCGGGCTTCCTCGGCGCCGGCAAGACCACCCTGCTCAACCACGTCCTCGGCAACCGCGAGGGCCTGCGTGTCGCCGTCATCGTCAACGACATGAGCGAGGTCAACATCGACGCCGCCCTCGTGCGCGGCGGCGGGGCCGCTTTGTCCCGCACCGAGGAACGCCTGGTCGAGATGACCAACGGGTGCATCTGCTGCACCCTGCGCGACGACCTGCTGGAGGAAGTCGACCGCCTGGCGCGCGAGGGGCGCTTCGACCACCTCCTCATCGAGTCCTCCGGCATCTCCGAGCCCATGCCGGTGGCCGCCACCTTCGCCTTCGCCCGCGACGACGGCGCGACCCTCGGCGATGTGGCCCGGCTGGACACGATGATCACGGTCGTGGACGCCGCCAACTTCCTGCCCGAGCTGGCCTGCGGCGACGAACTGACCGAACGGGGCCTGGACCAGTACGAGGACGACGAACGCACGGTCAGCGACCTGCTGATGGACCAGGTCGAGTTCGCCGACGTCATCGTCCTCAACAAGCTCGACCTCGTCGACGCCGCGTCCGCCGACCGGCTCCGGGCCACCTTGGCACGGTTCAACCCCGCCGCCCGCGTGGTGCCGGCCGTACGAGGCCGTGTGCCGGTCGGCGAGGTCCTGGGTGCCGGCCGCTTCGACCTGGAGCGCGCACAGCAGGCCCCGGGGTGGGTCAGGGAACTCAACGGCGACCACGTTCCCGAGACGGAGGAGTACGGCATCTCGTCGACCGTCTTCCGCTCCGGAAGGCCCTTCCACCCCTGGCGGTTGTGGACGTTCGTGACGGAGGCTCTGGACAGCGGCGCCTACGGGCAGGTTCTCAGGTCCAAGGGCTTCTTCACCCTCGCCAGCCGGCCCCGTGTGACGGGGCTGTGGTCACAGGCCGGTTCGGTGGCGCGCTTCGAGCCTTCCTCTGCCCGTGACACCGACAGTCCTCATGCGCAGGAACTCGTCTTCATCGGGACCCATCTGGATGCGGAGCCGTTGCGGGCGGCCCTGACCGGCTGCCTCATGCAGGAAGGCGAAGCCCTGCCCGCTTCCGACCCCTTCCCTGCCTGGGACACCTACGGTCTCGACGAGAGCTGCGCGCACGAGTACGCCCCCTCGCCACGGTGACGAGGCACTGAAACTCCGGGCCGGGCGGTGGTCGCAGCCACGGCACCGTCCGGCCCGGTACACACTTGTGTCAGAGAAGCCGCTCATGGACGACAGGAAGAAGCCGCGCCCGGGGACGGTGCAGGAGACCCTCCTCGTACCGCCGTATGCCCGCGCCGTGGAGAACCGCGAGGAACACGCGCTTCCGAGGGGCGCACGGGCCGAAGGGATCGTCGCCTCGATCGACTGCGGCTTCGAACGCTTCGACGACCTCCCGAGCCTCACCGGCGCGCTGCTGCACACCCTCCTCCTCGACCGGTGGGTGGCGGACTCCCTGTCCGCACCCCGACGCCACCGCGGTCGAGATCGGCACCGGACTCAACACCCGCCACGCACGTGTCGACAACAACCGCGCCCGGTGGTTCGACCTCGGCCTGCCCGATGTGATCGGCCTGCGCCAAGACTTCTTCACGGACAGCCCCTCGGCGGACGGTGATCGCGGCCTCGGTGACGGACGAGGCATGGGCCGTGAAGGCGGCCTCGCACACCACCGGGCCACACCTGCTCGCCGCGGAGGCCGTACTGCCCTACCTGCACGAACCCGACGTGCGCGGGGTCATCGACCTCCTCGCCGACCGCTTCCCGGGCGCTCTGCCGGCCCTCGACACGGCCGGCCCCGGTTTCTTCGACGCCCAGGAACAGCACGACGCCCTCGGCAAGGTCGCGGCCCGCATGCACCGGCACTGCCCCGACCCTGCCCAACTGGCCGACTGGCGGCCGGGTGCACGCGTGCCGGCGTCACACACCCTCGCCGGCCTTCCCGAGCCCTTGGTGGCTCAGCTGCCGCGCTCCTGCCGACAGTTGGTGCCCGCGATCGCCGCGCAGCGACTCCCCAGGCCGATGGCCACCGGCTCAGCCTCCTGCGCCTGCCCTGACGTCCGCAGGCACGCTCCGCGGCCGGTTCCGGCCGTGACTGCGCCGAGTCACGGCCGGATTCTCCTCCTGTTGTGCGAGCGGGCGGCTACCAGGAGGACTTGGTGACCCCGGGCAGGAAGCCGGCATGGGCCTGCTCACGCACGCGGACGCGCGACAGGCCGAACTTCCGAAGGTGACCGCGCGGCCGCCCGTCCACGCTGTCCCGGTTGCGCACTCGGGTAGCGCTCGCGTTGCGGGGCTGGCGCCGCAGTTCCTCCACGGCGGCCCGGTGTTCGGCGCCGGTGGAGGACGGCCGGCGGATGATCTCCTTCAGCTCCGCACGGCGGGCCGCGTACCGCTCGACGGTCGCCTTGCGCTTCTCGTTCTGCGCGATCTTGCTCTTCTTGGCCATCAGACCTTCCCCCCTCGGGCGCGGATGCGGGCCACGGCGGCCTCGATGCCGATGCTGTCGACCGTCTTGATCGCCTTCGCGCTGAGCGTCAGCCGGACGTACCGCCCTTCGCTGGGGAGCCAGTAACGCTTGCGCTGGATGTTGGGGTCGAAGCGGCGCGAGGTGCGCCGATGCGAGTGGGAGATGGTGTTGCCGAAACCCGGCTGAGCGCCGGTCAGTTGACAGTGGGCGGACAAGGTCTTACCTACCTCTCGTCGGACGGTCAGTTTTTGGTAATGGAAATCGTTTCCACATACTAACCCTCGTGGCACGCACCGAGGCACGCCCGGTCATCAAGCTCCGCTCCACGGCGGGAACCGGCTGCACGTACGTCACCCGCAAGAACCGCCGTAACGACCCCGACCGCATGGTGCTGCGCACGTACGACCCGATCGCCCGGCGCCACGTCGACTTCCGCGAAGAACGCTGACCTCCCGCCGCTCCACCTCCGGCCCCCGATCCCAAGGACGCCCCATGAAGGCCGGAATCCACCCCGCGTACGGTCCCGTCGTCTTCCGCGACCGTGCCGCCAACTACGCGTTCCCCACCCGCTCCACCATGACCAGTGACAAGACGATCGAGTGGGAGGACGGCTGGCCGGGCGCGCTCCGCGTGGCACCCGGTGACGACCGGGACGAGACCCTGATGAGTCCGGCTCTGTGGAACGCTTCGGCTTCACCGTTCTCCGCGACGGTCTCAAGCGGCTTCCTCCCGCTGCCGGCTTCAGGTCCCGACGGGAGCGGGGAGCCCGCGCGCGTCGTCCATGATCGCCACCAGGACGGTGCTGTCGCCGAACTGCCAGACCGGCGCAACGTGGGCGAAGCCGGCCCGGCGCAGCAGTTCGGCGTGGCGGCTCACCGTCACCTGCTGGTCGCCCCCGCTCCCGGCCCGGGCCGCCTGGCGCCGTCCGCGTTCGTCGAGCAGGTCGGCCAGTTCGGGGTCCCGGGCCGCGGCGTCCCACCAGGACCGCCAGTCCTCCTGTGCGCGGCCGCCCGTACGCTCCGCCCTGCGCCGACCCACATGGGCGGTGAGGTCCGCGCACGGTGCCGCACCCGGCGGGAAGTGGTCTCCGTTGACGAGGACGCCGCCGGGGCGGAGCAGGGACGCGAGGGAGCGGTACGTGCGCAGCAGCGCCGGCTCGGACAGGTAGTGCAGCGCGGTCGTCGAGAGGGCGGCGTCCAGGGGACGTCGCAGTCCGAGGGCCCGGGTCCAGCCCTCCTCACCGATGACGGTGTCGACGTAGCGGGCGGCGTCGGCGTGGTGGGTGCGCCCCAGCTCCAGCAGCAGGGGGTCCATGTCGGCGGCGACGATCTCCGCGTGCGGGAAACGGGCGGCGAGCCTGGCGGCCAGGGAGCCGGGGCCGCATCCCAGGTCGAGCAGGAGAGGGCGGGCACGGCCGGCGGTGGCGTGCTCGACGACGTCCGCGATCACGGTGAACCGCTCCTCGCGGTCCACCGCGTACCGCTCCTGCTGCCTTTCCCAGCGCTCCACCCACGCCCTGGCCGTCCCCATGCTCACGCCCATCGCTCGCGCCACCTCGTCCGTCTCTCGTCCATCCGTGGGCACGGACGAATCTACAGGTGGAAACGGTTATCAGTTGCCATTCACGTCAACGACGCGAGGACGGTCAGCAGGCGGTCGATCTCCTCCGTCGTGTTGTAGGCGTGCAGGCTCACCCGTACGGATCCGTTCCGCTCGTCGGCGCCGGCCTGGCAGAGGCTGTCGGCGCGGACCATGAAACCGTGGCTGAAGAGGATGAACCCGAGGTCGTCGGAGGGGATGTCGCGGTGCCGGAAGGTGACGATGCCGTGGCGGCGCTGGGCCGCGGGCAGCGGGGAGTCGGCGGCCAGGCTCGCCGGGCAGCCGAGGACCTCGTACGGGCCGAGTCGTCCGAGCCGGTCCGTCAGCCGGGTGGTGAGGGCGGCCGTCCAGCGCGCGATCCGCTCGACTCCGGCCGCGTCGAGCCAGTCGAGCGCGGCCCGCAGCGACACGATGCCCACCGTGTTGGGCGTGCCCTGCCAGCCGCCCGGCCGGAACACGGGCCCCCGCGCGTTGCGCGCCCACACCGCGCCTGATCCCGGCAGGGCCATCGCCTTGTGCCCGGAGAAGACCATGAAGTCCACGTCCAGCAACGGATCGTCGAGGTGGACGGGCAGGTGACCGACGCTCTGTGCCGCGTCCAGACAGATCGGCACGTCCGGGCCGACCGCCGCGCGGATGCGGTGCACGTTCATGTCGCCGCCGTAGACGTGGTGGACGTGGGTGGCGGCCACGAAGCGGGTCCGCGGACCCACGGCCTCGGCCAGGGCCCGGTGGTCGTAGTCACCGGAGGCCGCCTGGTACGGCAGCGCCCGCACGCGGACCTCGACACCGCGCTCGGCCAGCAGCCGGCGGGCCTCGAGCCAGGGGTCGAGATTGGCCCGGTGGTCGGCGTACGGCACGAGGATCTCGTCCCCGTCCCCGAGGTGCGGCACGAGCCAGTCACGGGCGACGGTACGCAGGCCCTCGGTGGCGCCGCTGGTGAAGTGGACGCCGGAGCAGCCCGGTTCGGGATCGTGGAGGAACTCCTTGACCCGTTCCCGAGTCGATTCCACGAGTTCCGTGGTCCGGTTGGCCCAGGGGTAGGTGCCACGGCCGGCGTTGGCGTTCGACGTCGTGAGGTACGTCTGGACGGCCTCCAGTACGGCACACGGCTTCTGTGACGTGGCCGCGCTGTCGAGGTACGCCAGCTCCGGATGCGCGGTGACGATGGGGAACTGTTCCCTCAGCTCCTGTTGCCAGAGCGGGTTTTCGGGCTCCACGGCGGGACGCGGGCGCGCCGGGCTCATTCGCGCACCAGCGGTGCGCCCGCGTCCCGCCAGGCGACGATCCCGCCGGCCAGGCTGCGGACGTCCGGGTGGCCCATCCGGGTCAGCGCGGCGGCGTAGCGCAGCGACTTCTCGCCGACGGGACAGGCGAGCAGCACGGGGGTGCGTTTGCTGAAGGGGAGCCCGCCGCGGAGCAGGTCCTCGAACACCTCGTCGACGATGTTGAGCGAGCCCTCGATGTGCAGGGCGGCATAGGCGTGCGGGCTGCGCAGGTCGACGACGAGGGGCCGGGGATCGCCCTCGGCGGACCAGCGCCGGGCGTCGTCCACGTCGATGACGCGGGCCTCCGCATGGGCCTCGGCGTCGGTGACGGCCGCCGCGGAGTGCCCGCGGGCCGTCCGGCCCAGGAGTTCCGGGCGTCGCTGCCGCACATAGCTCAGATAGCTCTCGGCCCGGTCGCACACGATGAACACCGCCGTCCGGCGCTGCCCCGTCCCGTCCAGCTCGGCGTCGGCGTACCGCAGTCGCCGCACCGCCCCCTGGTAGGCGGCGCCGCCGGTCGGTCCGGACAGCATTCCGCAGCGGCGGATCAGGGTGAGCATCCCGTCGATGGCCTCGTCCGAGGTGACCGACTCGATGGTGTCGTACGTCGCCGGGTCGAACAGGCCGACCTGGTGGACCTCGTCGATGGTGCGGATGCCGGGTATGAAGTCCGACTTGTGGGCCACCAGGCCGAGGACCCTCACGCGCGGGTCGTGCTCACGCAGGACCCTGGCGACACCGGTCGACGAACCGGCCGTGCCCACGCAGGCGATGAACCAGTCCGGCACCCGGCCGTCCAGGTCCTTCACTATCTCGGGACCGGTGCCCTCCGCGTGCGCCTCGACGTTGCGCGGGTTGAAGTACTGGTCGGTGTGCAGGTACGTACTCCCCGGATCGGAGAGCGCCCGGTGGAAGTGCGTCAGCGGGTCGTCCGTGTCGGTCGGGTCGAGGCACTCGCTGCGCCCGGGAAGTTCCTCGATCTCGGCGCCGAGGAGCAGGAGGAGCTCCTTGATCTCGGGTACCCGCATCCGGTTGGTGACGCTCTTGAACCTCGCTCCGTGCATACCGGCCAGCAGGGCCAGGGCCTTGGCCGTGTTGCCGCTGGAGAGCTCCACGACCGTCCCGTCGCCGTCGGCCGCGGCCTCCAGATGGGGCCGGGCCATGTGCCAGGCGGGCCGGTCCTTGACGGACCCGAACGGATTGAGCATCTCCAGCTTGGCGTAGAGGTCGATGTTGCGCAGACCGTGTACGGCGGGATCGATGCGCACCAGAGGCGTGTTGCCTATGGCCTCGGTGATGCTGTCGTACCTCATCCGACTGCTCCCCCCAAGGGTGTGATCGGCCAGTAGTCCTCGTCCGGGCACCAGCGCCAGGAGTCGCCCCGCCGCTCCACCGCCACCGTCCGCGCGACGGGCTGCCGCTGCGCGTGATGGGCGTGGAAGTCCATGGCGTATCCGGCGGTGTTGACGAAGGCCAGCAGATCCCCCGCCCGCGGCAACCGGGGCAGGAAGACCAGGCGACGGGTGATGAGATCACCTTCCAGGCACAGATTGCCGGTGAGGTGGACGCCGACCGGCTCCTCGTCACCCGACACCGCTTCGCCGCGGGGCAGCAGGACGGGGTCCACCAGGACCCCGTGCTCCTCCAGGCTCATGTCACCCGCGTTCATGGCGAGATGCACCAGGTACCGCCCGGCGTCCGTGTCCGCGAGCCGTACGTCCAGCACGCGGGCGAGCGACAGCCCGCACTGGTCGACCAGGGAGCGACCGGGTTCGATGTACAGGTCGTGGAGGTGCTCCAGCAGGAGGGTGGCGGGCGGGCGGCCCAGCACCGGTGCGGGCAGGGAGAGAAGCTCGTCGAGGTAACCGGGGCCGGCGGTGGGACGGTACGCGGGGTACAGCGCGGCGGCACCGCGCACCGTGCCGCCCTCGTTGCGCAGCCCGTATCCGTGACCGCGCCAGGTCAGCGGCGGGCGGACACCGAGCACCGCCTCGGTCAGCGCGGTGGTCCATCGCTCCCACTCCTCCGCCTCGGCGACGTAACCGACACCGAATCCGCCCCCGATGTCGAGGGCGCGCGGCGCGAGTCCCCGCGCCCGGCATTCGTCCATGACCAGCACGCACTGCTCCAGCGCCCGCGCCTTCTCCTCCACGCCGGTGGTGTCGAGGTGATAGGCGGCGCCGGCGAACTCCACGGTGTCGGCGTTGCGTTCGAGCGCCGACAGCAGCTCCTCCGTGTCACGTACCGGGGTGCCGAAGCGGCTGCGCCGGGAGAGCAGCCGGGTGCCCGCTCCCCCGCGGCCGGCGGCGGACTCGAACCCCGACAGGCGTACCAGCACGGCGACGCGGCCGAGCCCGTGCGCGCGCACCAGTCCGGAGAGACGTTCCAGTTCCCCGGGCGAGTCCAGGTTGACCGTGGCTCCGACGCGCGCGGCCAGCCAGAGGAACGCGGCGTCCTTGGGTCCGGTGGCCATGATGCGGTCGCCGGTGAACCCGCAACCCAGTGCGTGCCTCAGCTCCTCCGTGGAGGCGACGTCGACGCCGACGGCGGCCGGGTCCTCCGCCGCCAGTCGCCGCAGCAGGGCGCTGGACCGGTTCGCCTTGTGCGCGAAGTACACCCGCCCGGTGAGATGGTGGCGGCGGTAGACGGCACGGAAACGGGCGGCGTTCTCGGCCACGGCCTCGGGGAGCAGCACGTTGAGCGGCGACCCCAGCGCGTCGGCGAGCGAGTGCAGGAAGGGCCGGTCCGTCAGCAGTGCGGCGAGCGGCGGCTCCACCCTGGGCCTCAGATACAAGGGTACGTCCACGCGAGACCCCTCCCGGTGCCGGCCGACCGCCGACGCGACGGTCGTTCGGGAGTAGTCGTTTCCAGGTACACCCGCCCCTAAGCGTCACCGGTCCGGTTCCCGGGGCGAAGTCCCGTGCTCAGGAGGGGGTGGTGCTGAGGACGCGGTCGAGCGCGCCGCCGGGGCCGCTTGTGAGTTCCTCCCGGGTCCCCTCTTCCGTGATGAGGCCGTCCTCCAGGACTGCGATGCGGTCGGCGCGGCGGATGGCGGCCGGGCGGTGGGCGATGACGATCGTCGTGCGGCTCTTCTCCTGCAGCGCGGTGGCGAGTTCGGCGTCGCCGGTGTCGCCCAGGTGGGCGGTGGACTCGTCGAGCACGAGGACGCGCGGCCCGGCCGGCAGCGCGCGGGCCAGGGCGATGCGGGCCCGCCGACCGCCGGAGAGCGTGGCGCCCCGCTCGCCGACGAGGGTGTCCGGGGGCGACGGTACCGAAGGTGGTCCCGTGGGTCGGTGACGGGCCGTGCGGGCCGACGCGTTCCAGGCGCCGCCGACAACCGCCGCCCGCACGAGCGACACCCGGCACCCCGCCACGCGTGCGTCCGTACGCCGCTTCTCCCGTCGTGGCCGAGGACCGGGTCCGGTCCCGCGGCGGGGCAGGGGTGCGCCCTCGCCACCGCGGCGTCGAGGCCGATGTGGCGAGGGCACGTCGAGGAGTCAGTGTCCGGCGACGACGCCCGACAGTTCGTTGGTGCTCTTCGGCAGGGTGACGGAGGTGATCTTCTTCCCCGTCTCCACGTCGATGGCGTGCAGCGCCTTCTTCCCGGGCTCGGAGACGTACGCGACGTGCCCGCGGACGAACAGGGTGGGCCGGGCCTGCTGCCAGTCCAGCGGCTCCTGCCACTCGCCCACGGCGGGGATCTCCTTCTCGACCTTGCCGGTGTTCTGGTCGATGACGTGGACGGCGCCGTCGGTGCCGAGGACCAGGGCCTCGCCGTGCGGACCGCGGGCCAGTGAGCGGAAGGAGTAGCTGGTGCCCAGGTCCACCAGGCGCAGCTTCTTCTTCTCGGTGTCGATGAGGGAGACGCGGGTGGGCCGCTCCAGCTCGGCCTCGGGGTCGGTCTTGTAGTCGCCCAGGAGGATCGGTGAGGTGTCGCTGCCGGCCTGGTTGCCGATGCGGCCGTAGTCGTCGGGGGCGTCGATCTTGGTGAACTCGCCGTCCTGGTAGATCAGGATGCCGTCCTCGCAGCCGACGGCGACGGCTTCGTTCCTGGCCGCCGCCTCGCCGTGGACGCCGGGGCAGTTCTCGTTGCGCGCGATCTCCTTGTTGTTCTCGTCCAGCACCAGCGCGCCGGTGCGCTTCTCCTCGGTGCCCAGGGTGCTGAGGAGTTCGCCGTTGGCCAGTTCGATGGCGACCCCGTGGTGTGCCTCGGCGGAGGTGTAGGTGCGGCCTTCCGGCTTCTTGCCACCGCTCAGGTCGGCGGGGTCGAAGACGTTGACCTCTCCGGTGCCGTCGGTGAAGAGCACGGTCCTGCCCGCGTGGCGTACGACGTGGCCGGGCTTGGCGCCCTTGTACTCGATGTCGGTGAGGGTCTGGTCGGTGGCGTTCAGGACCCGGAAGCCGCTGTCGGTGGAGACGACGACGTGGTCCTCGTCGCCCGCGGGGTTGACCCGGTTGAAGCCGGGAAGCTCGATGGTCCTGGCCGGCTTCAGGCTCTCCCCGTCCAGAATGTAGAGGCCGCCGTCGAAGGTGGCGACCAGCGGATCCTTGACCGCTGCCGCGGGTGTGGCGCTCGCGGTGCCGTCGGCCTCGGCGTCGGCGGAGGAGGAGTCGCCCCCTGCGCAGGCGGTGAGGACCGTGGAGGCCGCCAGGGCGAGTGCCGTGCCCATGAGGGCTCTGCGGCGTATCGACTTGTTCATCCGTGTGTTCCTTTCCGCGCCGCCCGGTGGCGGCGGTGTGGTGTGACGGTGTCGGCCCGTCTGCCGGCGGGCGGGGAGACGCTGCGGGTCAGGCGCCGGTCAGGCCGTCGACCATGGCGGTGGTGTTGGCGCGCATCATCCGCAGGTAGGTGTCGGCGCCCCCGCCCTCGGCGGTCAGCGACTCCGAGTGGAGTTCGACGACCCGGACCTGGCCGCCCATCTCCGTACGCAGTACTTCGGCGAGCCGTTTGGGCTGGGAGGAGTCGGCGAAGACGGTGCGCACGTCTGCCCTCTCCATCGCCTCGGTGAGTGAGCGGAGGTCCGAGGAACTGGGTGAGGCCAGCGTGGTGCCACTGGGGATGACCGCGCCGATCACCCGGAAGCCGAAGCGGTCGGCGAGGTAACCGAACACGTGGTGGTTGGTGACCAAGGCCCGCGTGCCCTCCGGAATGCGGTCGAAGGACTTCTCCATCCAGGCGGTGAGGTCCGTGAGCTCCTCGGCGTAGCGGTCGGCGTTGGCGCGTATCGTGTCGGCGTCCACTCCGTCGACGTGCTCGATGACCTGATCGGCTATCAAGGCGGTGGCCTTGCGCACCCGGTCGGGGTCGGTCCAGAAGTGCGGGTCGGGCTGTCCTTCCTCGCCCTCGGGACCGCCGTCGTCGGCCGTATGGAAGGTGAGCGGGCCGGCCGCCTCGCCGGCCGCGAAGGTGGCGACGCCGGACTCGCGGGCGGCGTCCACGTGCCGCAGTACGTTCTCCTCGAGTCCCAGGCCGTTGTGGACAACCAGGTCGGCCTGTTCCAGCTCGGCGGCCTGCACCGCCGAGAGGCCGAAGGAGTGCGGGTCGGCGTCGGGCTTCATCAGGACGGTGACGTCGGCTTCGTCACCGACGATCTCCCGGGTGACGTCGCCGAGGATGTTGGTGGTGACGACGATGTCGGGCCGATCGTCGTCGGTGGTGCAGGCGGTGGCGGTGGCGGCCGTGACGAGGGCGAGCAGGCCCACGAGCAGACTGCGCAGGTGTGCGATGCCCACCCTCGCGCGCTGCTTCGCCCCGGTCCGGCTCATCGTCCGGTCTCCACCATGAGGACCGGCTCGACGTCCAGGTCGAAGGAGCGCGCGATACGCAGGCCGTCGTTGTAGTCGATCTCGAACACCTTCTTCCCGTCGGGGTCGTTGACGTAGGCGCGGCTGCGGTCGACCTCGATGACGGGGGCGCTGCCGTCGGCGCCGGCCCGCTTTCCTCCCGTCAGGAGCGGCTTGGTCCGCGCGGTCTGCTTTCCGGTGGCGATGTCATAGCCGTGCAGCGAGCCGTCGTTCTCCAGGACGAGCAGCGGGGAGCCCTCTCCGGCTGTGTTGGCCGCGACGACCGGTCCGGTCTCCACCCGGGTCCAGGTCCGCTCCGCGACGTCGAGGACCCATACGGCGTCGTCTCCGGCCGGGGCGGTGAGGGTGTCGCTGCCGGGTCGATGCCGGAAAGCGGTGGCCCGCTCCTTCGCCGGCACGTCCCGTCCGTTGGGGATCTCCTCGGCGGTGAAGGCGCCGCCCCGGGCCCGGACGAGCAGGGCGCCGCCGGCGCAGCCCAGGATCACGCCGCGCCGGGTGACGGCGTCTCCTCGCGGCTCCTCGCACTCCACGTCCGGGGAGGCGACGCGCTCACCCTCACGGTCGAGGACGACGAGCTCGGTCGTGCCGCCTTCGTCCGCGAAGGCGAGCAGGTGCTCCTCGTACGGCACGACGGCGCCGGTGTAGGTGCCCGGCAGCGTCCGGAAGGACTCGCTCCTGCCCTTCTCCAGCTTGCTCCGGTCGTAGAGGACGGTGCGCCCGCCCCCGTCGGTCACCGCGGTCACGACGGCGTCGCTGCGCACCTGTGCCCGGCTGTCCACGGGAAGCTCACCGACGTCCCGTACCGCCGCGCTGTAGTAGTGGACGTGGTCCCCGTGGTCCACCATCCAGGCGCCGCTGTCGAGCACATGGGTGCCGCCGGAGGCGTGGAGGTAGCCGAACCTGCCGTCCGTTCCCAGCCGGACGGCGCCTTTCACCTGAGCGGTCTTGTGCACCTTGCCGGTGATGAGGTCGAGCACCCTGCTGTTTCCGCTGTCGGGGTCGTTCAGGAGGAGCCGGGACTGCTGCTCGGCGGCCTCCTGTGCTCCCTCGACGTACCCGTGCGGAGTGGCGGAGGGGGATCTCGCCGCGGGGCCGGCGTCGTTGTCCTTGTCTCCCGCGCAGCCTGCGGAGAACAGCGCGGTGAGCACCAGTGCGGCCGAAGCCCACGGAGTGACGATTCTGCGGACGGTCATGACGATCGCCTCAGGCTTCTTTCAGTTGACTTCGAGTACAGGGGCCGGGGCGGGGGCGTGGCGCGCACGGCGGTTCCGCAGCCCGGACAGCACGTGCGAGAGGAAGAACAGGCTCACCGCGAGGGCCGCGACGGTCGCGCCGGCGGCGGTGCTCAGGTGCCAGGACAGAAGCAGCCCGCCGAACGTGGCGGTGGCGCCGAGCAGGGCGGCGAGCGCCATGACCCCGCGCACGCTGCGGGCCCAGGGCAGAGCGGCCGCCGGCGGTGCGATGAGCAGTCCGAGAACGAGCAGTGTTCCCACGATGTGGAACGAGGCCACGATCGCCAGACCGAGCAGGCCGAGCAGCACGGCGTGGGCCAGGCGCGGCCGCAGACCCAGGGTGTGGGCCTTGCGCTCGTCGAACGCCAGGGCCAGGAAGGCGCGGTGACCGAGGACCGACACCACCAGCGCCGCGAGCAACGCCGCCGCGAGCACGAGGAGGTCCTGCTGCCGGACGGCGAGGACGTCACCGAAGAGAAAGCCGGTCAGGTCGACCGCGAAGGACTGCGAGCGCGAGACGATGATCACGCCGAGCGAGAGCATGCCCACGAACAGCAGCCCGATGCCGGTGTCCTGGGACAGCCTCGGCGTGCGGCCGAGCGCGGTGACGCCGGCCGTCATGACGGCGGCGCTGGCCACGGCCCCCACCATCAGGTTTCCGCCGAGCAGCGCGGCCAGCGCGACCCCCGGCAGCAGCCCGTGGGACATGGCGTCACCGAGGAAGGCCATTCCCCTCAGCACCACCCAGGTGCCCGCCAGCGCGCAGATCGCGGACACGAGTATCCCGCCCCACAGGGCTCGTTGCACGAAGGTCACCTCGAAGGGGGCCGTCAGCCATTCCATGCCGAGGACACTACAATGAAAACCATGTTCAAAAAACCGCGACCCTCACCCGCCCCGCCCCTGGAACGGACTGCTCACCTCCGCTTCTCCGGGTTGTGCGCCGGCTACCCGGGACGCCCGGTGCTTCGTGAAATCAGCGCGGAAATACCGAAGTTGGCCACAACGGTGCTCGTGGGACCGAATGGCAGCGGCAAGTCGACCCTGCTCGGCGTGCTCGCCGGTGTGATCCATCCGACATCCGGTGATCTCCACCGCACCGGGGATCGGCCACCCGCGTTCGTACCGCAGCGCGGAGCCGTCGGCGACACCTTGCCGCTCACCGTCCGGCAGACCGTGGAGATGGGACGCTGGAGCGAGCGCGGTACGTGGCGCCGGCTGACCCGCCGGGACCACGCGACCGTGGACGCGGCCCTCGACCGGCTCGAGATCCGGGACCTCGCCTCCCGTCAGCTGGGCGAGCTGTCGGGTGGACAGCGCCAACGCGCGCTCATCGCACAGGGATTGGCACAGGAGTCGGACCTTCTCCTCCTCGACGAGCCGACCACAGGCCTGGATCCGGAGGCCAGGGAGCGGATCGGGACCCTGTTGACGGCACTGGTCGCCGACGGGGTGACGGTCGTCCAGGCCACGCACGACCTGGAGGTCGCACGCACGGCGGACGCATGCCTCCTGCTCCGGAACGGCCGCCTCGCCGGACAGGGGCATCCGGACCGGATCCTCACCACATCGGCGCTGGCCCGCGTCTGGCAACCACTCTGAGGTCCGGCAACGCAGCCGACCACCACCGCCCCGCCGAGACCGCCGGCCGGGGGCCGAGGCGCTCGCCCGGCGCACGTCACCGGACCCTGAACGCACCGCAGACCCGGCCGCTGCCGCTGGACGCTCTCCGACGGAACCGCATGCCCTGCCCGTCACGGACGGAATCCGCATCGGCCTGACCACGGTCCACCGCGGCCTGCGCGACCTGGAGGCGCCGGGCGGCGCCGACGCCGTACGCGACGAGGCCGGCCGCCGCACTCCAGGCTCTGACCACGCCCTCCCGGCTGCGGATCCCGGCCCGCCTCCAGGAGGGCCCGTGCACGGCGACCGAGCTCGCCGACGCCGTCGGCACGGAACAGTCCGCCCGCTCCCCTCAGTCGCGTCTGCTGCGCACCCTCGGCCTGGTCACCGGAGAGCGCCGGGGCCGCTCGGTGATCTACGCGCTCCACGACAACCACGTCACCGAACTCCTGGCGCAGGCCCTCTACCACGTCGAGCACCTGCGCCTCGGCCTGCGCGACACCCCGGTCGCCGTGGCCGGGGCTCGCTCCGCGCCGGACAGGAGGCAGTCCGGCAGCGCCGCCACGACTGCCTCCTCGGGGCGCAGGCCGGCGTAGTACGGGTCGACGAGGATCCGGACCGGGGCGCGAAGCGGGGGACGCCGTCGTCGCGAGCCACGGATTCACGTCCGATGCCCACCAACAGCTCGACGACGAAGGCGCGGTCGGGGGTCGCGGGATCGTCGGCCCTCGCGAACAGGAACGGCGGACTCGCCACCGTGCACACGTACACGTCGCCCTGGTGGTGGGCCGCACCGCAGAAGTCGCCGAACGCCCGCTTCCGGGTCGCGGGATCCGGTGAGGCCGTCGCCCGGGGCCATGCCGGGACGCCCGCGGCGGGCCCGTACGCATGCCCCGTCGACGACCGGTCGACACGGTCCGGATCACTGATCACGCACGGCACTCCGCCGCAGGGCACCGGCAGCCCCGCCGGGCGGGTCCCCTCGCCCTGACGACAGCATGAGCGGGCGCGGGCCCGGAAGGCGGCCGGGGACCCCGGCTTCCGGGTGGCTGCCGCTCGGTGGGCGTGGGGCTCGCCGCCGGGAGAGCGCGTGATGCCGCGGGACCGGAGCTTTGCGGACCGATCGCGGTCAAACGGCAGTGCGGGACGCACACATTCGATCATCGGATGGTCATCCCGGAAAACACGTCCTCCCGGGCCTGCGCCGCCCGCCTACGGTGCCACCACCGGCCAGGGCGGGAAGCACCGCCCCGTGCAGGCCGACGCAGCCCACGAGAAGACCGAAGAGGGAGACGTCCATGGCAACTGTGGAAGTGTCGTTGAAGGAAATCATGACCGTCGTCGAAGGGGCCCTCGGAGCGGCCCTCGTCGACTACTCCAGCGGCATGGCCCTGGGGACGCTGGGCGGGGGCAAGGACCTGGACCTGACCGTCGCGGCGGCCGGCAACACGGACGTCATCCGGGCCAAGGTGCGCACCATGGAAATGCTGGGGCTGACCAGTCAGATCGAGGACATCCTCATCACCCTCGGCAGCCAGTACCACCTCATCCGGCTGGTCACCGGCCGCAGCGGCAACGGTCTGTTCCTGTACCTCGTGCTCGACAAGTCACGGTCGAACCTGGCGATGGCCCGTCACCAGCTCAAGCGGACCGAGCAGCAGCTGGAAGTCTGAACGGCCCCGGGTCCCGGCCGCCGCGCGCCCATGATGTGAAGACTTCTTCACGTCACCACATCAACATGATCCCCATCCGTGGATGCGCGCCGCGCCGAGCGAGAAGGATCGGCTCGGAAGGACCGGTCCGGACAGACGGCACCTCGTGCGGCGACGCGTCCGCAGGGCGTCGCCGCACGACGCAGAACATCCCCGACGCGACAGGGAGTGCGCACCCATGCAAGTCCCCCTCTACCAGGCCAAGGCGGAGTTCTTCCGGATGCTGGGACACCCGGTGCGCATCAGGGTCCTGGAGCTGCTGCAGCACGGGCCCGTGCCGGTGCGGGACCTGCTCGCCGACATCGACATCGAGCCGTCCAGCCTCTCGCAGCAACTGGCCGTGCTCAGGAGGTCCGGCATCGTCGTCTCGGTCCGGGAGGGATCCACCGTCCGGTACGCCCTCGCCGGCGGCGACGTCGCCGAACTGCTCCGCGCGGCCCGCCGGATCCTCACCGAACTGCTGGCCGGGCAGAGCGAGCTCCTGGCCGAACTCCGGCAGACCGACGCGCCCTTGCCGTCGGCGCCCCGGAGCGGGCGGGGCTGAGGACCTCCGGGGCCGTCACAGGTCGCCCGGCGCGTCCAGACCGGTCAGGGCGCCCACGGGGTCCGGGTCGGGGGTGCCGCGGGGCCACCAGTCGTCGTGGCCCGGCTCGGACTCGTAGGCGTACCAGAGGTGGTCGCGGCCGAGGCGGAGCTGGACGTGGCCCCGGGGGTGGGTGAGGTGGTTGCGCCAGGGGCGGAAGGCGGGGAGGTCGGCGGCGAGGAGGAGCGGGCGGGCGCGGTCGAAGCGGCCGGCCGGCGGCTCCCAGGGCTCCTCGAGGACGGAGAGGCCCGTCGGACCGCCCTGGCGCCAGGCGGCGACCGCGCGCGCCAGCTCGGCGGGGGTGCGGCCGGCGGCTCTGGCGAGGGAGGAGTACAGCGCGCGCGTCGCCCCGGTCAGACCGGAACCGGGGCGGGCGGCGGCGAGCCGCACCGCGTCCTGCCAGAGGGTGAGCCGGCCGACCGGGTCGCGGCCGGTGGTGAGCAGGGCGTGCGCGCGGGCGGCGGCGTCGGTGGCCAGCTGGTCCAGCGCGAACGGGTCCGGTCCGCCCGGGGACGCGGGGTACACGGGCGGCTGTTCGGGGTGCGGCGGCGGGGGCGGCGGGGCCGGGAGCGGGGGGAGGGCGCGGTCCCGCCGGGCGAGGACCTCGGTCGCCCGGACGCCGGGCAGGGGTTCCGGTTCCTTGCCCTGGGCGGCGCGGGCCGCACGGGCGGCGCTGAGCCGGGACAGCGCGTCGATCACCTCGCGCTCACCGCGTCCGCGCAGCAGGAGCAGCACGAACGGGTCGGCGTCGAGCAGCCGGGCCGTCTGGTAGCAGAGGGCGGCGGCGTGCTTGCAGGGGTGGCCGGCGTCGGGGCAGCTGCACCGCGGGGCGAGGTCGCCGGGGCCGGGCAGCAGCGGGACCCCGCAGTCGGCGAGGGACTGGGGCATCTCCTTGTCCAGCAGCGCCGCGATGTGGCCGGGGCGGTCGGCGGCGGCGTCCAGGAACCGCTCCCAGTCGGCGTCCGTGAACGTCCGCAGCCGCACCTGCACGCGGTACGGCCGCGGGCGGCCGCCCCGCACGTACGCGAGCGCGAGCCCCGGCGTGACGGTGATGGCGTCGACGTGCCCCTGCTCGGCGTACCCGCGTCCGCGGGCGAGCCGGGCGGCGTCCAGCGCCCCCTCCTCCAGCGCCGTGACCCATGCCTCGCCCCACCAGGTCTCGGCGAAGCCCTCGCCGTCCGAGGCGCGGGGCGGGAACGCCGGGAAGGTGCGGCGCAGGTCGCCGTCGCGGGCGGGGGCGGCCATGGAGCGGGGGGCGGCGGGTGCGGGCGGGGCGGTGTCCCGCGGGGTGCGGGACGGACGGGTGCCGGCGCCCTGCGCGGCCCCGTCCCGGGCGCGGGGGGCCGGGAGGGCGCGGGAGGCCGGAAGGGCGCCGGGCGGGCGGGCGTCGTCGGGCGTCGTGGGGGCGTCGCCCGGGCCGGGGGCGACGTCGGTGTCCGGGTCAGGTTCGGGCATGCGGAAGGCGTCCGTGAGCGACTCCCGTACCTCACGGACCCGGGCGTCGGCGGTCCGGTCGCCGCGGGTCGTGCGCGGAACCCGGGGCGACGGGGCGGGTCGTTCACGGGGCCCGGCGTCCGTCGCACGGTCGCCGGGTGCGGGGCGCGCCCGCAGCGCCTCCTCACGTGCGGAGCGCAGCGCCTCCCGCGCGATGTCCCCGGGGCGCGGGGGCGCGTGCTGTCCGGCACCACCGCCGGCAGCGGCCTCCGTGTCCCCGGTGTCCCCGATGTCCTCAAAGTCCCCGGCCGACGGGTCGACAGGGGACGGGGCGTCGCCGTGGGGCCCTTCTCCGGGGGGCTCCTCGCCCTCCGCCGCCGGTGCGCCGGGGTCCTCGTGGTCCGGTTCCGCCGCATCGGCGGGCCCTTCCGCACCGCGCCGGGCCCGCACCGCCTGCCGCAGCGCCTCGCGGGCCACGTCGCCCGGGCGGGGTCCGCGGCCGGGGCGGCCGGGGCCGTCGGGCCGTCCGGGGGCCGGGGCGGCCGGCCGGTCCGGAGCGGGCCGGTGCTCCGGCGTGTCCGGGTCCGTCGGTTCGCCGGCCGTCCGTGCGCGGGCCGCGCGCAGGGCCTGGCGGGCCTCCTCGGAGGGGCGGGGGGTCATGCCGGCCTCCGCAGGGACACCAGGTCGGACAGGTCACGGTCGGACAGCTCCGTGAGGGCCGACTCGCCGGAGCCGAGGACGGCGTCGGCGAGGGCGCGCTTGGACTCCAGCATCTCGGCGATGCGGTCCTCGACCGTGCCCTCGGTGACGAGACGGTGGACCTGGACGGGCTGGGTCTGGCCGATGCGGTAGGCGCGGTCGGTGGCCTGCTCCTCCACCGCGGGGTTCCACCAGCGGTCGAAGTGGACGACGTGACCCGCCCGGGTGAGGTTCAGGCCGGTGCCGGCGGCCTTGAGGGAGAGCACCAGGACCGGGGTCGCGCCGCTCTGGAAGCGGTCCACCATGCGCTCCCGCTCCGCCACCGGCGTACCGCCGTGGAGGAGGTCGACGGGGACCGCGCGCCCGGCGAGGTGCGCGGTGATCAGGCGGGCCATCCCGACGTACTGCGTGAAGACCAGGGCGGAGCCGTCCTCGGCGAGCAGGGTGTCCAGCAGCTCGTCCAGCAGGGCGAGTTTCCCGGAACGGGCCGCGAGCCGGTCGCCCCCGGCGTGCGCGTGCTCCTCCTTGAGGTAGAGCGCCGGGTGGTCGCAGATCTGCTTGAGCGAGGTCAGCAGCTTCAGCACCAGTCCGCGCCGGCCCATGCCCTGCGCGCCCTCGATGGCGTGCATCGACTCGCGCACCACGGCCTCGTACAGCGCGGCCTGTTCACGGGTGAGCGGTACGGGGTGGTCCGTCTCGGTCTTGGGCGGCAGCTCGGGGACGATGCCGGGGTCGGACTTCTTGCGCCGCAGCAGGAAGGGGCGGACCAGGCGGGCGAGGCGCTCGGCGGCCTCCTCGTCCTCGCCGGTCTCCACGGCGCGCGCGTGCCGGGCCCGGAAGGACTGCAGCGGGCCGAGGAGTCCGGGTGTCGTCCAGTCGAGGAGGGCCCACAGCTCGGAGAGGTTGTTCTCCACGGGGGTGCCGGTGAGCGCCACCCGCGCGGGGGCCGGGATCGTGCGCAGCGCCTTCGCGGTCGCGGAGTGGGGGTTCTTGACGTGCTGCGCCTCGTCGGCGACGACCATGCCCCACGTCCGCCCGGCCAGGTCCGGGGCGGCGGAGCGCATGGTGCCGTAGGTGGTGAGGACGAAGCCGCCGTCGAGGCCGTCCAGGGTGCGGTCGGGGCCGTGGAAGCGGCGCACGGGGACGCCGGGCGCGAACCGGGTGATCTCCCGCTGCCAGTTGCCGAGCAGCGAGGCCGGGCAGACCACCAGGGTCGGCTCGGTGCGGGCCCGCTTCAGGTGCAGCGCGATGAGGGTGATGGTCTTGCCCAGGCCCATGTCGTCGGCGAGGCAGCCGCCGAGGCCGAGGGAGGTCATGAGGTCCAGCCAGGCCAGGCCCCGCAGCTGGTAGTCGCGCAGGGTGGCGTCGAGGCCGGGCGGCGGGTCGGCGGGCCGCACCCCGGCGGTCAGGCGGTCGCGGAGGGTGGCGAGGGCGCCGGCCGGCACCGCCTCGACCGTCTCCCCGTCGACCTCCGCGTGGCCGGTGAGGACGACGGACAGCGCGTCGACCGGGTCGAGCAGCCCCAGGTCCCGTTTGCGGGCCTTGCGGACGAGGGCGGGGTCGACCAGCACCCACTGGTCGCGCAGCCGTACGACCGGGCGGTGGGCCTCGGCCAGGGCGTCCATCTCGGCCTCGGTGAGCGGGTCGCCGCCGAGGGCGAGCTGCCAGCCGAACCGCAGCAGGTCCCCGCTCTCGAAGAAACCGGTGCCGTCGGTCGCCGAGCCGGGGGCCGGGCGGACCACCGCCGTGACGGTCAGGTCCTGGGCGAGGTCCCGGGGCCAGTGCACGGCGACCCCGGCCGCGGCGAGCCGGGTGGCCGCCACGCCCAGCAGGTCGTTCAGCTCCTCCTCGGACAGGGCCAGTACGTCCGGCACGTCCTGGTCGGAGAGCCGGTCCAGCGGCGGCCAGACCCGGGCCGCGCGGCGCACCGCGAGGGCGGCGTCCACCCGCGCGCGCGGGCCGAAGGCGTCGTCCGCCGCGCCCGCCCACAGCGCCGTCGCGTCGGCCACCAGGGTCGGGTCGGCGAGGCTGTGCACCTGCACGATCGCGGCTCCCGCGCTCCGCGCGGCGCTCCCGTCCCCACCGGCTCCCCCGCCGGCGTCGAAGAGGTCGTACGCGGACAGGTCCAGGCGGAGCGAGATCCGTACGCCGGCGTCCATGCCGGCGGCGACCTCGGCGGCCCAGTCGCGGGCGCCGGGCAGCCGCTGCGCCGGGCGCGCGGCGAACGGGAGCCCCGCGGCGTACGGCGCGGCCGGGGTGCGGGGCAGGGTGTCGGCGACCGCGTCCAGGAAGGCGCGCACCAGCGCCTCCGGCCGGGGCAGCCGGAGAGGGCCGGGGCCGGGCAGCGGGACGGCGTGGCCCTCGTACGGCAGGGCGGCGGCCACCGCGCGCAGGTGCGCCACGTCGTCGGGGTCGAGCGGGCCGGCGCGCCAGGCGTCGTGGCCGGCGGCGGTCAGGCCGGGCAGCAGCCGGCCGCGGGCGGTGAGCCGCAGGGCGTGCAGGGCGGCGGCGCCCCAGCAGGCGGTGGCGGGGTGGGCCGCGGGATCGTGCCGGGCGCGGACCAGCAGCGGGAGGGCCTCGTCGACGGGGAGGGAGAACGCCGGGGTCGTCCGCCGCCGCACCCCCGTGCCGTGCGGGCGGACGACGATGAGGTCGGTGCGCGGTACGCAGGCGTCGGGCGGTTCGGGCTGCCCTTCGCCGTCGGGGCCGCCCTCGGGGTCGTAGAAGGCGACGCGTCCCTCGCGCGGCAGGGGCGCCGGGAGGAAGACGGCCGCGAGCCGGACGGGGACGTCCGTGCCGCCCGCACCGCCGGGTCCGGCGGTGTCCCGCCCGGCGGCCGTCACGGTCCGCTCGGCCATACGTCCTGTCACCTCCCGCCCGTCTGTCGGATCAGCCGTCCCCGACTCTACGGGCGGGGTCTGACAATCGGCCCCGGCGGCCGGTGCGCGCGGGGTCAGGGCACGGTACGGGAGACGACGTACACCCTCGGGTAGCCCGGCTTGTGGTGGTTGACGACGACGTCGTGCGTGGGCGCCGGGTCCTTCTGCTCGTGGACGAGGCCGGACCAGGTGCCGGGACCGTCGAACGTCCAGCCGGTGACGTCACGGTCGCGCTCGCCGATGGTGAGGTCGTCCCGCTCCAGGTCGTCCTCCCGCACGCCCAGGCCGGTGAGGAAGGCGCTCAGGCCCGCGTCGGTGGTCTCGAACTCGACGTAGAGGCGGCTGGTCCTCCAGTTGTTGGTCTCGTAGGAGGCCACCCACCAGGCGGGGTGCGGCACGGGCACCTGGTAGAGGCGGCGCTGCACCTTCGACGGCCAGCCCTCGGTGAGGCCGGTCGCGGAGTACTTCGCCTCCTTGTCCTTGCCGCTGGCCCGGCTCTGGTTCGCGGAGATCACCAGGTACCCGGCCGGGACGCCGATGAGCAGCACGATGATCAGCAGGGTGAGCGCCCTGCGGCGGATCATGTGCCCCCGGTCCTCGGCCGGGCGGGGCGCGCCCGGGGGGACCGTGTGCCGGGGGGACTCCTCGCTCACAGCGACTCCCGGGTGGTGCGGCGGGCCTCCGCGTACCGCTCGTAGCGCTCGTAGCGTTCGACCCGGCGGCGCTTGGCGCGGCGGAAGCGGCGGGCGACCAGCCGGGCCAGGTCGGCGGCGCCGACCATGCCGGCCTCGGGGCCGAGCTGGGCGCGGACGATGCGGGCCTCGGGGCGGTAGCCGCGGCCGGTGAGCTGCCGTTTGAAGGCGTCCCGCGCGGGGCCGATCAGCAGGTCGTCGGCGGCGGAGACGCCGCCGCCGATGACGAAGCAGGAGGGGTCGAGGGCGGCGGCGAGGTTGGCGATGCCGACGCCGAGCCACTGCCCGATGTCCTGGAGCAGTTCGATGCACATGGCGTCGCCCTCGCGGGCCAGCTCGGTGATCATCGGGCCGCTGATGTCGCCGATGCTGCCCTTGACGTGCTCGATGATCCCGTAGGCGACCGGCGAGTCGGCGGCGGCCAGCTCGCGGGCCTCGCGGACCAGCGCGTTGCCGGAGCTGTACTGCTCCCAGCAGCCGCGGTTGCCGCAGGGGCAGCGGTGGCCGCCGGGGACGACCTGCATGTGGCCGAACTCGCCGGCGACCCCGTACTTGCCCCGCTTGACCTGCCCGTCCTCCAGGATCGCGCCGCCGATGCCGGTGCCGAGCGTGATCATGACGAGGTGGTCCTCGCCGCGGCCGGCGCCGAAGCGCCACTCGGCCCAGGCGGCGGTGTTGGCGTCGTTGTCCACCAGGACGGGCACGGCGAGCCGGCCGGCGATGCGGTCGCGCAGGGGTTCGTTGCGCCAGGACAGGTGGGGGGCGAACAGCACGCGGTTGCGGTCGGCGTCGACCCAGCCGGCCGCGCCGATGCCGACCGCGTGCACGTCGTGCCGGTCGGACAGGTCCAGCACCAGTTCGACGATGGTGTCCTCGACGACCTTGGGGCTCTTGGACTTGTCCGGGGTCTCCGTGCGCAGCCGCTCCAGGATGTTGCCGTCGGCGTCGACGACGCCCGCCATGACCTTGGTGCCGCCGATGTCGATGCCGACCGTCGGGACACGGGGCGCCGTCAGGTGGGAACGGCGCTCCCGGGTGCCGACGGTTCTCAGGACCGGGGCACGACGGGAGCCGATGGGGGCGGTGAAGTCGCGGTAGGTGCTCATCGTGAGCGATTCTGCCGCACCGGTGCGGTGATCGTGGCGCGGGGCGGGTGGGGGGTGGTGCGGATCATGGCCGGGTGCGGGTGCGGGTGCGTCGTGGTCGATCGCGCCCGCGCGGCGAAGCCGCGGACGACGCCGCCCCGCCCCCCTACCGGTCGCCTTGCAGCTCGTGGCGCAGATCGTCCAGCTCGTCGCCTCCCGCCATCTGGCTCGTCAGCTCGTCCAGGGTGATCTCGCCCCGTGTGTGGTTGCCGACCATCGTGCCGCGCTTCAGCAGGACGAACCGGTCGCCCACCAGGTAGGCGTGGTGCGGGTTGTGGGTGATGAGGACGACGCCCAGGCCCTGGTCGCGTGCCGCGGTCACGTATTTCAGGACCACGCCCGACTGCTTCACGCCCAGGGCCGCCGTGGGCTCGTCCAGGACGAGGACCTTCGCTCCGAAGTGCACCGCGCGGGCGATGGCCACGCACTGGCGTTCGCCGCCGGAGAGGGTGCCGATGGGCTGGTCGACGTCGCGGAGGTCGATGCCCATGCGGAGGAGTTCCGCGCGGGTGGTGCGGCGCATGCGGTCGACGTCCATGCGCTTGAAGGGGCCGGCGCCCTTGCGGGGCTCGGAGCCGAGGAAGAAGTTCCGCCACACCGGCATCAGCGCGACGACGGCCAGGTCCTGGTGGACGGTGGCGATGCCCCGGTCCAGGGCCTCGCGCGGCGAGGCCAGGCGGGTCTCCTCGCCGTCGAGGGCGAGCGTGCCGCCGTCATGCCGGTGCAGTCCGGAGATGATCTTGATCAGGGTGGACTTGCCGGCGCCGTTGTCGCCCAGCACGCAGGTGATCTCGCCCGCGTGCACCTCCAGCGACACGCCCTCGAGGGCGCGGACGTTGCCGTAGTGCTTGCTGACGCCGGACAGCTCCACGAGGGCCGTGCGGGAGTCGGTCCGGGTCATTTCGAGGCCTCCGCGCGGCGGCGTACCCAGGTGTTGAGCAGGGTGGCGAGGAGCAGCATCGCTCCGAGGAAGAACGTGAACCAGTCGGGGTTCCACTCGGCGAAGACGATGCCCTTGCTGGTCATGCCGAAGATCAGCGCGCCGACCGCCGAGCCGACGGCGCTGCCGTGGCCGCCGGTGATCAGGCAGCCGCCGATGACGGCAGCGATGATGTAGATCAGCTCGTTGCCGACGCCTTCGCCGGACTGGACGACGTCGTAGCTGAAGAGCAGGTGCTGGCCGCAGATCCAGGCGCCGAGGGCGACGCCCATGTAGAGGGCGGTCTTGGTCCGGGCCACGGGGACGCCCACCGCGCGGGCGGCCTGTTCGTTGCCGCCGACCGCGAAGATCCAGTTGCCGGCGCGGGTGCGCAGCAGGATCCAGCTGCCGAGGGCGACCAGGGCGAGCCACCACAGCACGGTGACCTTGATGTGCGTGCCGCCGACGGTGAGGGTCGACGCGAAGAGCGCCCGCGCGGTGGTGAAGCCCTCCATGTCGGCGATGGTCCTGGTGGAGACGGTGCCGCTGATCAGTTTGGTGAAGCCGAGGTTCATGCCGGTCAGCATCAGGAAGGTGCCGAGCGTGACGATGAAGCTGGGCAGCCTCGTGCGGGCCAGCATGATCCCGTTGAAGGCGCCGACGGCGAGCGTGACCAGCAGGGACACGCCGACGCCGACCCAGACGTTGGCGGTCATCCGGTAGCTGAACATCGACGAGACCAGTGCCGACGACGTGACCAGGACCCCGGCCGACAGGTCGAACTCGCCGCCGATCATCAGCAGGGCGACCGGGACGGCCATGATGCCGATGGTGGAGGAGGCGTAGAGGACGGTGCCGAGGCTGGAGGCGCGCAGGAAGCTGTCGGCGGCGAGGGCGAAGCAGCAGAAGACGGCGATCGCGCCGACGAGGGAGCCGAGCTCGGGTCTGGTCAGCAGCCGCTGGAGCGGCGAAGAGCTGCGCAGAAACCTTTCATCAGAGACGTCGGAAGTGGTCGCGCTCATCGGGTCCCCCGCTGCGTGTACTCCTCGAGGGCGGCGGCGTCGTCCCCGGTGATGACCTGCGGTCCGGTGAGCACGGGCCGGCCGCCGCCGAGGACGTCGGCGTTGTACCGGTACAGCCACAGCAGGTCGACCGCCTCGTAGCCCTGGAGGTAGGGCTGCTGGTCGACGGCGAAGCCGAGGCTGCCGTCCTTCAGACCGGCGGCGACCTTGGCGTTGAGGTCGAAGGTGTCGATCTCCGCGTCGCCGCCCGCCCCCTCGCGGGCCTTGACGGCCGTGTCGGCGTAGGGGGCGCCCAGGGTGACGACGGCGTCCACGCCGGCGTCGGACTGCAGCCGGGCCTCGATCGCCGACTGCACGTCGGGCATGCTCGTGCCGTTGACGTGGAGGCGGACCACCGTGCCGTCGAAGGTCTCCTCCACCCCGTCGCAGCGCTGCTCGTGACCGACGTTGCCCTGCTCGTGCAGGACGCAGAGGACCTTCTTCCGGCCCCGCTCGTTCAACTCCTCGCCGACCGCCTCGCCGGCGATCGTCTCGTCCTGGCCGATGTGGGTGAGCGCGCCGAACTCCTTGGACTCGGCCGAGCCGCTGTTCACGGTGACGACCGGGATGCCGGCCTCGCGGGCGCGCGCCAGGGACGCCTTCAGCGCGTCCGGCTTGGCGAGGGTGACGACGATGCCGTCCACCTTCTTGTCGACGGCCGCGTCCACGAGCTGCGCCTGCTGCTGGGCCTCGTCGTCGTGCGAGTAGAGGAAGCGGACATTGTCCTTCAGCGCGGCCTGCTCCGCGCCGCTGCGGACGATGTCCCAGAAGGTGTCGCCGTCTCCCGCGTGGGTGACCATCGCGAAGGTCCAGCGGGGGGTGTCCACCGCCGCCCCGCCCCGGGCCGCCGCGGCCGCGCGGGCGTCCTCCGCCCGTTTGCCGCCGGTACCGCTGCATCCGGCGAGCGAGAGACTCAGCGCCCCCGCCAGCGCGATGCCCACCCAGGTCGAAAACCGTGACACGAGGACTTGCCCTTCTTGCTGTGCTCTTGCGTATGCAAGGGGCCGATGACCGCACCGGCCCCAAACGCCCCATTCTCGAACACGGACATCGGGCGTCCCCGCGCGGGGACCGGCAGCCGGTCACATTGTCCGGACATAAGGACCGCACGGGGTGCGCGGCGCCTCGGATTGTCAGGACCGTACAAGCAGCTGGAACTCGAACGAGTAGCGGGAGGGCCGGTAGGTGTGGGTGCCGAACTCCACCGCGCGACCGGTGTCGTCGAAGGTCACGCGCTCCATGGTGAGCAGCGGGGCGCCGGTCTCCTCGCCCAGCCGCTCGGCCTCGCCGGCGGTGGCGGCACGGGCGCCGATGGTCTGGCGGGCGCTGTGCAGGGTGATCCCGGCGGCCCGCATCAGCCGGTACAGACCGGTGGCCTCCAGCCGGCCGGTGTCCAGCTCGAGCAGGCCGGACGGCAGGTAGTTGCACAGGTACGCCATCGGCTCCCCGTGGGTGGACCGCAGCCGTTCGATCCGGTGCACCTCACCGCCCTCGGCCACGCCGAGCGCGCCCGCGACCTCGGCGGACGCCGCCACCACAGTATTGACCAGCACTTTCGTCCCGGGGCGCTGACCGGCCGCCTCCAGGTCGTCGTAGAGGCTGCTGAGCTCCAGCGGGCGCTTGACCCGGCTGTGCACCACCTGGGTGCCGACCCCTCGGCGGCGCACCAGCAGTCCCTTGTCGACGAGGGACTGGATGGCCTGGCGGACGGTCGGCCGGGACAGACCGAGCCGCGCGGCGAGCTCGATCTCGTTGCCCAGCAGGGTGCCGGGGGTCAGCACGCCGTGCTCGATGGCGGACTCCAGCTGCTGGGACAGCTGGAAGTACAACGGCACGGGGGAGCCGCGGTCCACGCTCAGCTCCAGCTGTACGGTCGGGTCCACTTCTGGTTTCGGCACGGGCCGAGCGTAGCCCCGCGCGCTGTTGACGGGAAGTCGTGTAGTTCGGTTGTCCGGACATACGCATTGACAGGGAGCGGCGCGAGCCCCACTTTGTTTCCATGCGCATCGGGGTCATCGGTACGGGCCGTATCGGCACCATTCACGCCCACACACTCAGCAGGCACCGCGACGTCGGCTCCCTGATCCTCACGGACGTCGATCCGGCACGGGCCCAGGCCCTCGCCCACCGGCTCGGCGAGACGGCGGCACCCGGGGTGGACGAGATCTACACCTGGGGAGTGGACGCCGTGGTGATCACGGCGGCCACGTCCGCCCACGCCGATCTGATCGGCCGGGCGGCACGCGCGGGACTGCCGGTGTTCTGCGAGAAGCCCATCGCCCTGGACCTGACGGGCACGTTACAGGCGATCACGGAGGTCGAGACCGCCGGAACCGTCCTGCAGATGGGGTTCCAGCGCCGCTTCGACACCGGCTACACGGGCGCGCGGGAGGCGGTGCGCTCGGGCAGGCTCGGGCGGCTGCACACCGTACGGGCGACGAGCAGCGACGCGGAGCCGCCGCCGGCCGGGTACCTGGTGCAGTCCGGCGGGCTGTACCGGGACACCCTGATCCACGACTTCGACATCCTGCGCTGGGTGACCGGCCGGGAGATCACGGACGTCTACGCGGCCGGGTCCGACGCCGGTCCCGCGATGTTCCGCGAGGCCGGCGACGTCGACACCGGCGCGGCGCTCCTCACCCTCGACGACGGCACGCTCGCCACGGTCACGGCGACCCGGCTGAACGGCGCCGGCTACGACGTGCGCATGGAGCTCGCCGGGGAGCGGGACCAGATCGTCGTCGGCCTGGACGATCGTACGCCGATCGCGTCCACCGAACCGACCGGGCCGCCGGCCGCGGACAAGCCGTGGACCGGGTTCCTGGAGCGGTTCGGGCCCGCGTACGAGGCCGAGCTGATCGCGTTCGTCGAGGTGGTGCGGGGCGAGCGGGCCAACCCGTGCGACGGGCGGGAGGCCCTCCAGGCGCTGCTGATCGCGGAGGCGTGCGAGCTGTCCCGGCGGGAGCGCAGACCGGTCCGGCCGACGGAGTTGCTGCGCGGGTCGGCGGCGGCGCCGGCCTGACCCCGGGCGGCGGTCAGGGCGCCCGCGTGCACGCTCAGCAGCGTCAGCCGGTGCGCGAGCACGTCGTGCATCTCCCGCGCGATGGCCTCGCGCGCGAGCCGCTGCGCCTGCTCGGCCCACAGCCGCGCCTCGGTCTCGGCCCGCCGCGCCCGGTCCCGCAGGCTCAGCATGAGCTGCCGCTTGGACCGTACGAACATGCCCCAGCCGACGGTCGCGGCCAACAGCACCAAGAGGAGGACCAGCGAGGCGAGGTACGGCAGGTCGGGATCGGGCCGCCACCAGAAGTACAGCGGCACGGAGGCCGCGTGGACGCCGCCCACCCAGGCCACGTACCGGAAGGGCCGGTGCACGGCGAGCGTGAACAGGGCGATGACCGCCACGCCGCCGGAGGCCTCCGAGACGAAGCCGACCGGGATCATCGCGGCGGCCAGGGCGAACGGCCACCGCCGGCGCAGCCAGACCGCGGCGCAGGACAGCGCGCCGAGCACCTGGTCGGCGACGGCCAGCGCGTGCGGGATGTCGGGGTCGTCGCGGAGCGTCTCGGCGCCCGCCAGGCCCACGAGCACGGCCAGCAGGAAACAGGCGAAGTCGACGGCCCAGTCCCGCGCGGTGCGCCGGGGCCGCCGCCCGGAGCGGGCCGTGTCGGGGTCGAGTGCGTGGAGGAGGGCGGACGGGAAGAACCATCGGCGCCCCGTGAACACCGGGGCGGTCCGCGCCGCCTTGTCACCAGTCACGGTCGACGAATCTACGCGGGCGTCGCCTCCCGGCACCGCCCCGCGGGCGGATCCCCTACCGACGTCGCGGCATCGCAGACTTTCGGCGCTCCGGCCGCCGCGGATCGCGGTCTTCCGTCAAAACGCGCTCGCCCCGCGGCCGATGCGGCCGGCGCGGCCGGGGTCAGGCGTTCTCCGGGAGCTCGTACGAGCCGTACTCGGGGCGGCCGGAGAAGTCGTAGGTCTGGACGGACACGCCCGCGGCGGTGATCTCTCCGCCGGTGTGCCGGAAGGCGCTCGGCATCGAGCCCTCCGGGAACAGGCGGCGCCCGGCGCCGAGGACGACCGGGAACGTCAGCAGGTGCAGGGTGTCCACGAGGTCGAGCGCGAACAGGGACCGGGCGAGGGCGCCGCTGCCGTGCAGCTGGAGCTCGCCGTCGGTGCGCTCCTTGAGGGCGGTGACCTCCTTGGCGAGGTCGCCGCGGAGCACGGTGGTGCCGGCCCATGCGGGGTCGGTGAGGGTGGTGGAGGCGACGTACTTCGGCAGCGCGTTCAGTTTGCCGGCGACCGGGTCGGCGGGGTCGGTCATCTTCGGCCAGTACGAGGCGAAGATGTCGTACGTACGACGGCCGAGGAGGAAGGCGCCCACGCGGGAGAAGACCCCGTTGACGAACCGGCCGAAGTCGTCGTCGCCGTAGGGGACGCTCCACCCTCCCTGCTCGAAGCCGTCCCTGGTGTCCTCCTGGGGGCCGCCTGGGGCCTGATAGACGCCGTCGAGGGTGACGAAGGTGGTGACTACGAGCTTGCCCATGACGGGTTCCTGCCTTCCGGTACGGGGAGGGTGGGGTGTGTCGTCATCAGTTCAGACCCCGGTGGGAGCCGCAACTCATCGGCGGCGCCGCAGGTCGACGTCCGTTCACCGCCAGCGCGCCGGGGACGCGGGCGCTGAGATGGACGCATGACGACGAACACGACGGACACATCGGTGAAGACCCCGGAGAAGACCCTGCTCGGCAAGGCGGCGCTGGTGACCGGCGGCAGCCGCGGGATCGGCGCGGCGACGGCACTGCGGCTGGCACGGGAGGGCGCGGACGTCGCGGTGACGTACGTGAACGGCAAGGAGGCGGCCGAGGGCGTCGTACGGGCCGTGGAGGCGCTGGGGCGCCGCGCGGTGGCCCTGCGCGCGGACGCCGGCGACCCGGAGGAGGCGGCCGCGGCGGTGGACGCCGCCGCGCGGGAGCTGGGCCGGCTCGACATCCTGGTGAACAACGCGGGGATCGGCGTGCTCGGGCCGGTGGAGACGTTGTCCCCCGCCGACGTCGACCGGGTGCTCGCGGTGAACGTGCGGGGCGTCTTCCTGACCTCGCGGGCGGCCGTCGCCCGTATGACGGACGGGGGCCGGATCATCACCGTCGGCACCTGCCTGACCCAGCGCGTGTCCGGCCCCGGCGGCACGCTCTACACGATGAGCAAGTCGGCGCTGGTGGGTCTGACCAAGGCCCTGGCACGGGAGCTGGGCGGGCGTGGGATCACGGCGAACATCGTGCACCCGGGCCCGATCGACACGGAGATGAACCCGGCGGACGGACCCCACGCGTCCGGCCAGGCGGCGGTGACCGCGCTGGGGCGCTTCGGTGCGGCGGAGGAGGTGGCGCACACGATCGCCCATCTGGCGGGGGCCGCGTACGTCACCGGCGCGGAGTTCTCGGTGGACGGCGGACACGCGGCATGACGTCCGGCCGCCGGGCCACCCCACGGACGGGTGAGTCTGTTCCGTAAAGTTCCCCGCTTCGGTGACCACACCGGCGTGACCTGCGGAGCACGGCGCGACGCGCGGGGCACGACGGCACGAGGTCCGCCCATGGGCGGCCCGCCGGGGTGATCCGTTCCGTGAGTTTCCCATTCCGGTGATCACGACGGGGTCACGTCCGGAGCGTGGCGGCAGGCGCGGGGCGCGGTGGTGCGCGGCACGAGGCCCGCCTGTGCGGCGGCCCGTCGGGCTGGTCTGTTCCGTAAAGTTCCCCGCTTCGTCGGTCACGCCGGCGTGACGTCCGGAGCATGGCGTGACGCGGCGTGACACCCGCCGTGCGTCCCGCGCGGGGGCGCGCCGGCACGGTCGGCGGCCGGTGCGCCCCCGCGCGTTCCGTTCCCGGCCGGTCAGCCGCCCGGCGCCCGGTGGCGGGCCGCCAGGGCGGCCGCCCCCCGCTCGGTCAGGGCGCCGAACAGGCGCAGCCGGGAGACGCCGCCGTCGGGGAAGACGTCCAGGCGCGCGTGCGTGCCGACCGCCGGCTTCGGGAGGACGAAGCGGTGGGCGGTGTCGGGCTGGAGGCGGGTGCGGGGGAGGATCTCCCGCCAGCCGGCCGTGTCGCCGTCCCGCACCGACACCGCCGCCCAGCCCGCGCTGTTGCCCTTCAGGTACGCCGTGTCGATCTCCAGGGCGCGGATCCGCGCCTGCGCCGCCAGGCGGTAGCGGATCCAGTCGTGGCCCCGGTCGCGGCGGCGCCGGGTCTCCCAGCCGTCGTCCATCCGGTGGGAGCGGCCGGGCCGGATGGTGTGGGACGCCGGCGAGTAGAAGCGGTCCGAGGCGTCCTCGACCCGGCCGCCGTTCTCCAGCGCGACGACGTCGAAGGCGCCGAGCGCGGCCAGCCAGGCCGGGTCCGGGACGACCTCGCCGTACACCCGCAGCCGGGCGATGCCGCCGTCGGGGTGCTGGTTGAGGCGCAGGTGGGTGAGGCGCCGTCCGGCCGTGACGGCGAAGCCGTTGGCCGCGTGGCCGCCGACCGGGGTGCGCGGGACCAGCGTCGTCCACTCCACGTCGTCCGAGAGCAGTTCCCGGGGCGACGGGGAGCCCGCCACCGACGCGCCCTCGACGGACACGGCCTGCGGGTGGTTGCCGCGGAAGTGCGCGGTGTCCACGACGATCCCGTGGACGACCCCGGGCGCGCCGAGCCGGATCAGCGCCCAGTCGTGGTCCTCGTCCGCCGGCCACGGGTGGCCGGCACAGGTGCCGCGCCGGCGCCGGGTCTCCCAGCCGTCCATGGTCTTGCCCTTGTGCCCGAAGCGTCCGGGGTCGAACTCGGCGCGTCCGGGCAGCAGGAGGTTCTCGCGCTGGGCGAAGAACTCGTCGTTGGCGGCGACGACGCCGGCGCCGAGCCGGCGGTCGGCGAGGTCGGTGTGGTGGGTGAAGGGGAAGACGGCGGTGCGGTAGTCCGCGTACGGGTCGCCGCCGCCGTAGGGGGGCGCGTCGCCGGTGAAGCTCTCGATCGCCGTCACGGTGGTCCGGTCCTGCCTTTCGGGGGTCGGGGCCAGGGGGAACGGGTGAGGAGCCGGCCCTTCGGTTCGGTGAACCCGCCGTCGGCGAGGATGCGTTCGCCGCGCAGCCAGGTGGACTTCACGACGCCGTACAGGGTCCTGCCCGCGTAGGCCGTCACGCGGTTGCGGTGCTGGAGCGCCGCCGGGTCGACGGTGAAGGCCTCGTCGGGGGCGAGGACGGCGAAGTCGGCGTCGCGGCCGGGCGCGATGGCGCCCTTGCGCGCGTCGAGGCCGGCCAGCCGGGCCGTGCGCGCCGACATCCAGCGGACCACGTCCTCCAGGCCGTGGCCGCGCCCGCGGGCCTCGGTCCAGACGACCGGCAGGCCGAGCTGGAGTCCGGAGATGCCGCCCCAGGCGGTCGAGAAGTCGTCCGTCTTGAGGTCGGCGGTGGACGGGGAGTGGTCGGTGACGACGCAGTCGACGGTGCCGTCGGCCAGGGCCCGCCAGAGCGGGGCCCGGTTGGCGGCCTCGCGGATGGGCGGGCAGCACTTGAACGCACCGGCGCCGTCCGGGACCTCCTCCGCGGTGAGGGTGAGGTAGTGGGGGCAGGTCTCGGCGGTGACGCGTACGCCGTCGGCCTTGGCCGCGGCGATCACGGGGAGCGCGTCGCTGGAGGAGAGGTGCAGGACGTGCACCCGCGCGCCCAGGCGTTTCGCCTGGTCGACGAGGTGGGCGATGGCGGTGTTCTCGGCGTCGCGGGGGCGGGAGGCGAGGAAGTCGGCGTACTTCGGGCCGCCGCGCCGCGGCGCGGCGTCGAGGTGGCGCGGGTCCTCGGCGTGCACGATCAGCAGGCCGTCGAAGGCGGCGATCCCGGTGAGGGAGCGGGCCAGTCGTTCCCGGTCCAGGTGCGGGAACCCGTCCACGCCGGAGGGCGACAGGAAGGCCTTGAAGCCGAAGACGCCGGCCTCGTGCAGCGGGCGCAGGTCCTCGACGTTGTCCGGCAGGGCGCCGCCCCAGAAGCCGACGTCGACATGGGCCCTGCCGGCGGCGGCCCGCCGCTTGGCGCGCAGGTGGTCGACGGTGGTGGTGGGCGGGAGGGAGTTGAGCGGCATGTCGATCAGCGTGGTGACGCCGCCGGCCGCCGCCGCGCGGGTCGCGGTCCAAAAGCCCTCCCACTCGGCGCGGCCGGGGTCGTTGACGTGCACGTGGGTGTCGACCAGGCCGGGCAGCAGGACGTCGTCGCCGAGGTCCTCCAGGCGGGCGCCGTCGGGGACGGGCGCGTCGTACGGCAGGACGGCCGTGATCGTGCCGTCGGCGACCGTGACGGAGGCGGCGCGCGTTCCCTCGGGGGTGATGACGCGCGTGGAGCGCAGCACCGCTTCGGCGTCGGGCACGCGGATCCCCCTGACTTCTCGCCGGGACGGAATTCAACGTTCCGTTGAAGGAGTCTTCCCCCGCGCCTGCGGGCCGTCAAGGGCACGCGCCCCGCACGGCCCGGGGTCACGAACACCTCCGGACGATTCCGTGGAACGGAATGGGAATTCCACTCAGCAGAACACGGCTGCGCACAAGCGGGCGGTCGACCGGCCGCCGGGTAGGCTTCTGCCCTCCCCGCCAGGCCTCGAAAGGAACGCGCCGTGCCGACGTCCAGCGCCAGCACCACCGGCTCCGCCCGGTCCGCCGCCAGTGGCGGCGTGCAGTCCCTCGAGCGCGCCTTCGACCTGCTCGAACGGATGGCGGACGCGGGCGGCGAGGTCGGCCTGAGCGAGCTGGCCGCGAGCAGCGGACTGCCCCTGCCGACCATCCACCGCCTGATGCGCACGCTGGTCGCCTGCGGCTCCGTACGCCAGCAGCCCAACCGCCGCTACGCGCTGGGCCCGCGGCTGATCCGGCTCGGCGAGTCCGCCTCCCGGCTGCTGGGCGCCTGGGCGCGCCCGCACCTGGCCCGCCTGGTGGAGGAGACCGGCGAGACGGCGAACATGGCGCTGCTCGACGGGGACGAGGTCGTGTACGTGGCGCAGGTGCCGTCGAAGCACTCCGTGCGGATGTTCACCGAGGTCGGCCGGCGCGTCCTGCCGCACTCCACGGGCGTGGGCAAGGCCCTGCTCGCCGGCTTCCCGCCGGAGGAGGTGCGGGCCCTGCTCGGCCGTACCGGCATGCCCGCCGCGACGGACAGGACCATCACCACCCCGGGCGGCTTCCTCGCGGCCCTGGAGGAGGTACGGCGCCTCGGCTACGCGATGGACGACAACGAGCAGGAGATCGGCGTCCGCTGTCTCGCCGTACCGGTGCCGGACTCCCCCACGGCGGCGGCGATCTCCGTCTCGGGCCCGGCGGGGCGGGTCACGGAGGAGGCGACGGAACGGATCGTGCCGGCGCTCCGGCAGGTCGCGGCGGAGCTCTCCGAGGCGCTCACCACGCCGGGCGCCTCCCCCACCGCCTGAGCGGGGCGCGTCAGACGCGTGGCGACGGACCGAACAGGTCCACCGCCTCGCGCAGTTCGCGCACGCCCTGCCCCAGCGCGCTCACCGAGCCGATCGCACCCGCGACCAGCAGCAGGGAACGGCGCAGCCGGGAAACCTCGAGGTCGCCGGCTGCGGCCATGCCGGCCAGCGCGGCGAGCTCCTCCTCCGCGACGCTCCGGTCCCGGAAGTCCCCGGGATGGGCGGCGAGTTGCCGGCGTAACCGGGACACGGCGGAGCGCAGCCCCGCCACGTGTGGGTCCACCTGACTGCCGGGCACACACCTCTGTTCCACGCTGTGCGACACAGTCCTCCCCCTGGCACGTCGTCGTACGCCTCCCCGGCCGGCCGCGGCGCCCCGCAGACCGGTCGCGCCAGTAAACGCCACCCCGGCCCCCTCGCGCCAGTCCGCTGCGTCATCGAGTTGCTCCGCAGCGTGACGAATCGGCCCCGGACGCCCGTCCGGAGCCGTCCCGATACCCCGCGACGGGTGCGGTATGCAGGAGGCATGACGGACAACGGAGACCGGACCGTGGGACTGCTGCTGGCCGCGGGCGGCGGGCGACGCCTCGGCGGGCGGCCCAAGGCGCTGCTCGGGCACCGGGGACGGCCGCTCGTGGAGCACGCGGCGGGAGTGCTCCGCGCGGGCGGCTGCGCGCGGGTGCACGTGGTGCTCGGCGCGCGGGCGGACGAGGTGCGCGCCCGCGCCCTCCTGCCGGACTGCGTCCTCGTCGACAACCCGGCCTGGGAGGAGGGCATGGGCGCCTCCCTGCGGGCCGGTCTCGACTCACTGGCCGGGACGGGCGCACGGGCCGCGCTGGTCTCGCTGGTCGACCAGCCCGGGATCGGTCCGGAGGCGATCGCCCGGGTGCTCGGCGCCCTCCGCTCCCCCGAGTCGCTCGCCTCGGCCGCCTACGACGGCGTACGCGGCCACCCGGTGCTGCTCGGCGCCGCGCACTGGGCCGGGATCGCCGCGACCGCGACCGGGGACCGGGGCGCGCGCGCCTATCTGAGGGAGCACGCGGAAGGGATCGCACTCGTCGAGTGCGGCGACGTGGCCGAGGCGTACGACATCGACACCGAGGCGGATCTGGCGCACCTCGAATGAGCCGGGGCGAGCGGTGGGGGCAGCGGGCGGCGGCCGGCGCACGACCTGCTGCCGGAGGTCTCCCCCGACGAGGACGACGCCGGCTTCCTCACCCTGCCGGCGTACGAGCGGCTCAAGGGCCGGCCCCTACGGGTCCGAGCGGCCCAGGTGCACCGACCAGTCCTGGGCCGCCGCCGGTTTGCCGTGCAGGTCGGGAACCCGCTTCAGCCAGTCGGGACGCCCCCGCCGCGTCCTCGCCGCCCGCCGGGCGTTCTCCTCGGCGAGCTCGTCCGGGCCGGGGAAGTCGGTGGGCAGCCACGCCCCGGACGTCCGCACGCGCGCGTGCAGGTACGTCACGTACGCCTCGCGGACCTCATCGGGCGTGGCGAAGTGGGGGTCGTCGGCCAGCCAGTCGTCGGGGACCTCGGCGGTGACGGACCGCAGCAGCTCCTCGGTCACCTTCGGCGCGAGTTCGGCGTCCGCCGCGTGGACGTCGGGTCCGTAGCGGCCGAGGGCGTGATGACGGAAGTCGTACGCCTTGGCGGGGTCCGAGCCCTCCCAGCGGTGGTGGAAGACGAGCGCGGCCCCGTGGTCGATGAGCCACAGCCTCGGCGGCGCGACGCCCCGCGTCGGCCACACGACCAGGTTGGAACTGTGGACGGTGCGGTCCACGTTGACGGTGAGGGCGTCGAGCCAGACGATCCGCCCGGCCTCCAGCGGCTCGACGGGGAAGACCCGGGCGACCTCGGGGGTGAGGTCCTGCGCGCCCGACAGGTAGTCCATGCCGAGGTTGACGCCGGCGCTGGCGGCGTGCAGCTCCCGCACCTCCTGGTGCGGCTCGCCGTCCGCCACCGCCGGATCGAAGCGCACCAGCACCAGCTCGGGGAAGCGCAGCCCGAGGGCCCGGGCCAGCTCCCCCACGATCACCTCGGCGACCAGCGCCTTGCGCCCCTGCGCGGAGCCGGTGAACTTGACGACGTAGGTGCCCAGGTCGTCGGCCTCGAAGACGCCGGGCACGGAGCCACCCTGGTGGAGCGGCGTGACGTAACGGGTGGCGGTGACCTCGGTCAGCATGCCCCGAACCCTACCCGCGGCCTCCCGTCAGCCCGCGTGCTGCCGCAAAAGCACCAGTTCACGGTTCATCTCCCTGAGGAACCGCACGACCACCGTCAGCTCCTCGGAGGTGAAGCGGCCGCGCGCCGTGTCGGTGCTGTGCGCCAGCGGCCGGAAGTACTCCCTGGCCAGGCTCCTGGCCTGCGCCGCGTACTCCAGGTGCACCACCCGGCGGTCGTCGGCCGCCCGGACGCGCCGGATGTGGCCCGCCCGCTCCAGGCGGTCCAGGCACGCGGTCACCGCTCCGGACGTGAGGTTGAGCTGCTTGCGCAGGCGGCCGGGCGTCATGGGCTCGCCCGGCGCGCCGGCGTCGGCGTCCGCGTCCAGGATCGCGATCAGGGCCTGCATGTCGGTGGGGTGCAGACCCTGCGCGTGCGCGAACTCCTGGGCGATGCGGTTGAACTCGCTGTTCATTCGGCGCAACTGGACCGCGAAGGACTGCAACCCTGTCGGGTCGTCCGCCGAAGTACGTGCCGAGGGGGTGCCGGAGCCGCTCATGCCCGCCAGTATAGAATCACTCAACGATTGAGATACTTAATCATTGACTTACTCCTTCGGCGCATGGGGATCCACATGAAGAACGCACCGAGCCGGGCCCGGTGGCTCGTCCCGCTCGCCCTGCTGATCGTCTGGCTGGGCGTGGGCGGGACCCTCGGGCCGTACGCGGGCAAGCTGGGCGAGGTGGCCACCAACGACCAGGCCTCCTTCCTCCCGCAGAGCGCCGAGTCCACTCGGGTACTGGATGCCCAGAAGGCGTTCGACCAGTCCGAGACCGTGCCGGCCGTCGTGGTCTGGACGACGGACGGCGGCCGGGTCACCGGGGCCCAGCAGACCGCCGCCTCGGACGCGGTCGGCGCCCTCGCCGGCCGCGCCGGTGTCGTCGGCCGGCCCTCTCCGGCGCTGGTCTCCGAGGACCGGGAGGCCATGCAGGCCGTCGTCCAGCTCGAGCCCGACCTGGGCGACGCGCTGCCCGAGGTGCTGGACGAGGTGCGCCGGGCGGCGGACGGCGTGTCCGGGACCACGGCGCGGATCGCCGGTCCGGCGGCGAGCCAGGCCGATCTGTCGGACGCGTTCGCGGGCATCGACGGACTGCTGCTGGGCGTGGCGCTCGGCGCCGTCCTGCTGATCCTGCTGCTGGTCTACCGGAGCGTCCTGCTGCCGTTCCTGATCATCCTCGGCTCCGTCTTCGCCCTGGGGCTCGCCTGCGCCGTCGTCTACGCGCTGGCGGACCGGGACGTGGTCCGGGTCGACGGCCAGGTGCAGGGCATCCTCTCGATCCTCGTGATCGGCGCGGCCACCGACTACGCCCTGCTGCTGTCGGCCCGTTTCCGCGAGGAGCTCGCCGAGCGCGGCGACCGGTACGCGGCCGCGGTGACGGCCGTGCGCAGGTCCTTCGGCGCCATCACGGCGAGCGCCGCCACCGTGGCGCTCGCGCTGCTGGCCCTGCTCGCCAGCGACCTGACGAACAACCGCGCCCTGGGACCGGTCGGCGCCATCGGCATCGTGTGCGCGGTGCTCTCCACGCTCACCTTCCTGCCGGCCGTGCTGGCCCTGCTGGGCCGGGCCGCGTACTGGCCCGCCCGGCCGAAGGCGCCGGACGCGTCCGTGGAGGGGCACGGCGTGTGGCGCCGGGTCGCCGCGACCGTGGACCGCCGGCCGCGCCGGGTGTGGCTGCTGACCGCGCTGGTCCTCGCCGTCTTCGCCGCCTTCGCCCCCTCCCTGTCCGCCAAGGGGGTGCCGCTCGACGAGATCTTCGTGAACGACGCGCCCTCGGTCGCCGCCCAGAAGACGCTCGGCGAGCACTTCCCCGGCGGGTCCGGGAACCCGGCCGTCATCATCGCCGACGCCGACCGCGGCGCCGAGGTGACGGCCGCGGCGCGCAGGACGCAGGGCGTGGACTCGGCCGGCGCCGTCTCCGCCTCGGGGCGGCCGGGAGCCGGTGAGCCGCTGGTCGTCGACGGGCGCGTGCGCATCGACGCCACCCTCGAGGACGCGGCGGACAGCGACGCCGCGAAGGCGACCGTCGAACGGCTGCGCGAGAGCGTGCACGCGGTCTCCGGAGCCGACGCGCTGGTCGGCGGCTACACGGCCCAGCAGTACGACACCCAGCGGACCGCCGCCCACGACCGCACCCTGATCGTCCCGGTCGTGCTCGTCATCATCCTGCTGATCCTCGTCCTGCTGCTGCGCTCCCTGCTCGTGCCCGTGCTGCTGGTCGCGACCGTGGCGCTCAACTTCCTGGCGACCCTCGGCGTCTCGACCCTCGTCTTCGAGCACCTGCTCGGCTTCAGCGGCACCGACGCGTCGGTCCCGCTGTACGGGTTCGTGTTCCTGGTGGCCCTCGGCGTCGACTACAACATCTTCCTGATGTCCCGGGTGCGGGAGGAGGCGCTCGTGCACGGCACCCGGCGGGGCGTGCTGCGCGGGCTGACCACGACCGGCGGGGTGATCACCTCGGCCGGTGTGGTGCTCGCCGCGACGTTCGCCGCGCTGATGGTCATCCCCCTGGCCTTCCTGGTGCAGATCGCCTTCATCGTGGCGTTCGGCGTGCTGCTCGACACGCTCGTGGTCCGCTCGCTGCTGGTCCCCGCGCTGGTGATCGACATCGGGCCCCGGGCGTGGTGGCCCGGAGCCCTGGCCCGCGACGGCGCGGGGCCCGCGCCGCGGGCGGAGCGCAGCTGAGTCACCCGCCGGCCAGCGGACTGGGCAGCGGACGGTAGCGGGCGTCCGCGCCGTCCGCCGCGGTCCAGCGCAGCAGGAGGTTGGTCTTGGCCGGGAGGGTGGGGGCGGTGAGGAGGGCGGGGATCTCGGGGAGGTCGTGCCGGGCCAGTTCGCGGCGGAGAGCGGGCCAGGGGTCGAGGCCGGGGTGGTGGTCGGCGAGGGCGGCGGCGACCTCCATGAGGTGGTTGACGACCAGGCAGTAGACCAGGCGTTCCCAGCCCGCCTCCCGGGAGACCTCGGACAGGAGTCTCACGCCCTCCGCGTCCCGGTACAGGGCCCGTACCGGCGTGCCGTCGGGGTCCATGGCGACGAGCGTGTTCTGCAGGTGGGCCTCCAGGACGACGCCGTGTCCGCCGAAGGCCGTCAGGGCCGGGGGAACCACCCGCGACAGGTAGGCCCCCCACCAGTCCGCCGGCCGCGGGGCGGCGGCCAGCGGACTGCCGTCGAAGCCCTCCACCAGTGCGGCGGCCAGGTACGGGGTCGCGCCGGGCGGGAGGTGGCCGCGCAGGCCGTCGCGGACGACCACGGCCAGCTGCTCGTGGGCGAAGTCCGCGGTGCGGTGCCCGCGGTCGCTCTGCCAGGCCGCGTCCGACTCGGCGAAGGCGTCGCGCGCGGCCGTGTCGGTGGTACGGAGCCTCAGCAGGTCGTGGCGCCACAGCCGGCGGACGTCGTTGGTGATGCGCACGTCCAGGCTGAACTTCAGGAACAGGTCGCGCTCGGGCGCGTAGACGGTGCGGACCGCCGCCGTGGGCCACACCGGGAAGGCGGTCGTGCCCAGCCGGACCAGTCGGCCGTCGGCGAAGGCGGGGGCGAGGTCCCGGGCCGCGAGCTCCAGCTGCCAGGGGTGGGCGGGCAGCAGGCGGTAGCCGGGCGGCGCCGCGCCCAGGCCGTCGAGGGCCGCGGTGTCCCCCTCCTCCACCACCGTGTCCTCGCGCAGCCCCAGCAGGGTCAGCGGGAAGCGGGCGTGCGCCTCGGGCGCGTACGGCAGCCAGGCCGCCGCCGGGCCGCCGCCCCGCGCCTTGGGGGCGGGATGGTGGGTGTGGCCGGTGACGAGGGCCTGCTCGGAGCGCAGGTACGGGTCGTCGGGCGGCGTGGCCCGGGCGCGGGCGGCGAGCAGCGCGGCCACCGCCTCCCGGCTGTCGAGCATCTCGGCGGGCAGCTCGTGGTTGGACAGACCGGTGTGCCGGCGCAGTTCCTCGGCGACGAGTTTCACCAGCTCCGTGTGGCCCACGCGGCGCCAGGCGCCCGCGGCGTGGACCTCGGGTGCGCGGGGGCGCCGGGTGCCGCGCACCCGCAGCAGGCGGCCGGTGCCGGGCAGGCGGTACGTCGCGTGCGTCCCCGGTCCCGGCACGGGCCGCGCCACTTCGCGCAGCAGGCAGTTCAGCAGCGGCACCGCCGCGTACGCGTCGGCGCGGCGGGCCGTGTCGTCGTCCGCGGGCGGGGTGATGAGGTCCACGCGTTCCTCTGGTTCCTTACGGTCTGTCCGGACGGAGACGATCAGTATGTCTGTCATCGTCCACCCCCACGCCCCGTCCCGCGCGTCACCGAGGAGCCCGCCCGTGCACCGTCCCCCCACCGCCGAGGCCGAGGTCGCCGACGAGTTGGCCGTCGTACGGCCCGCTCTCGTGCCCCGGTACGCCGAGGAGCTGCCCGGCGCCCGCGCGGCCGTGCTGACCCGGCTGTGGCGCGGTCTCGCGCACGAGCCGCTGCCGTGGATCGTCCGCCGGGAGGCGGACCGCGAGGGGCTCACCCTGCGGCTGGCGGACGGCCGGCGGCTGCGCGGCCCGCACGCGGATCCGTACGCGACCGGCGCGTACGTCACCGCCGTACGGCTGGACGGGGCGGCCTACGCCGATCCGGCGCGGCTGATGACGGAGCTGGCCGTACCGCACTCGGCGGCGTTCGCCACCGAACTCGGGCTCAGCGCGGCGTCGTTGGCGCTGTCCCGGGCGGGGCGGCGGGATCACCCGGCACGGTGGCCCACCGAGGGCTGGCAGTGGGAGCAGCGAGTGGTCGACGGGCATCCGTTCCACCCCGGCTGCCGCTGCCGGCCGGGTTTCTCGGTGGCCGAGCAGCTCGCCTACGGGCCCGAGCACGGGCCGGTCGTGGAGCTGGGACTGGTACCCGTGCCGGAGGCCGGCTGCCTGGTGACGGGGGTGTGGCCGACGTGGCTGCGGGAGCCGGGGCGGGTGGTGGTGCCGGTGCATCCGTGGCAGGCGGCGCACGTGCTGGAGCGGACGGGCGGGCGGCGCCTCGCGGCGCGTCCGCTGATGGCGCTGCGCACCCTCGCGCTGCCGGAGGGGCCGCACGTCAAGACGGCGCTGAGCGCCCGGCTGACGTCCTCGGTGCGGGACATCTCGCTCGGCTCGGTGGCCGCGTCGGCGGTGCTGTCGGACTTCGGGGAGGCGGTGGCGGCGCGCACGGACGGGCTGCTGCACGTCACCCGCACGCTGGGCGCGGTGGCGGCCGGGTCCCCCGATCTGGCGGCGCTGCTGCGCGAGCCGCCGGAGGAGTACGCGGCGGCCGGGGAGCGCGTCGTCCCGGTGGCGGCGCTGGCGACCACCGGACTGCCCCGCTCGCCCGCCTGGGCGGGCCGGTTCGCACGGCTGGCGCTCACGGTCGGGCTGCGGCTGCTGGAGCTGGGGGTGGCGCTGGAGGCGCACGGCCAGAACCTGCTGGTGGTGCTGGAACCGGACGGGGACCCGGTGCGGCTGGTCTACCGCGATCTGGCCGATCTGCGGGTCAGCCCCGCCCGGCTCGCCCGGCACGGCGTCCCGCTCCCCGGGCGGCTGCCCGCGCGCATGGTCACGGACGACGAACGCGCCCTGCGCCGCAAGCTGTTCGGTTCGCTGGTGGCCGGCGCGCTGGCGGGCACGGCGGGATCGGGACCGGCGCTGCGGGCGGCCCTGGAGAGCGCCGTGCCGCGGTTGCCGCGCACCCCGGACCTGACCGCCCTGCTCGACGGGCCGCTGCCGGCGAAGGCGCTGACGCTGATGCGGCTGTCGCCGCGGACAGCGGGGGACCAATGGACGCAGCTGCCCAATCCGCTGCGGTACGGGTCCGGATGACGGCCCGTTTTGGAGCACGGCGCTCCCGATCAATAGGATCCGCCGATGATCAGAAGAAAACGGCCGGTGGCAGGCGCCTGTGCCCTGCTCGCCGCACTGACGGCCGGGCTCGCCTTCCCGGCCGGGGCGGCCGCCGGTGAACCCACGGGCCAGGACGCGCCGAAGGTGAACCTCCTCCTCGATGTGAGCGGCTCGATGCGGGCCAAGGACATCGACGGGCAGTCCCGGATGGCGGCGGCGAAGCAGGCGTTCAACGAGGTGCTGGACGCGACGCCGGAGGAGGTCGAGCTGGGCATCCGCACGCTGGGCGCGAACTACCCCGGCGACGACCGCAAGGAGGGCTGCAAGGACACCGCGCAGCTCTACCCGGTCGGCCCGCTGGACCGCACCGAGGCCAAGACGGCGGTGGCCACGCTCACCCCGACGGGCTGGACCCCGATCGGCCCCGCCCTGCTGAAGGCGGCCGACGACCTCGAGGGCGGCGCCGGCTCCAAGCGGATCGTGCTGATCAGCGACGGCGAGGACACCTGCGCCCCGCTCGACCCGTGCGAGGTGGCCCGGGAGATCGCGGCCAAGGGCATCGGCCTGACCATCGACACCCTGGGCCTGGTGCCGAACGCCAAGCTGAGCCGGCAGCTCAGCTGCATCGCCGAGGCGACCGGCGGCACGTACACCTCGGTCGAGCACCAGGACGAACTCACCGACCGGGTGAACGAGCTGGTGGACCGCGCGGCCGAGCCCGTGGTGACGCCGGTGGCCGCCCAGGGCGCCGGCTCGTGCGAGAAGGCGCCGGTGCTGGAGTCCGGCCTCTACACCGACCGTGCGGAGTTCGGGCAGCAGCGCTGGTACCGCGTGGAGCTGCTGTCGGGGCAGGAGCTGCGCGCCTCGGTGAGCGTGGCGGCGGACCGCGCCGTGCGCCCGGACCACGGCGTGCTGCTGCGGGCCGTCACCGTGCACGACCGGGAGATCGTGCGCGGCGAGGCGACCGGCACCGGCCGTACGGACGTGCTGTCCACCGGGCTGCGGTACCCGAAGCCCGAGCGGGACGACGACGACAGCGGCAAGCCCGCCGCCGAGACCGTGTGCCTGGCGGTGACCACCTCCTTCTCGGCGGACTCCGGGGTGAAGACCACGCCCGGTCTTCCGCTGGAGCTGACGGTCGACGTCGTGGACGCGCCGGACGGCGCGGACGACGTGGCCTCCTTCGGTCTCGGCCGGGGCTGGTGGCTGCTCGGCGCGCTGATCCTCACCGGCTTCCTCGCCGGTCTCGTCTGGGGCTGGCTGTCACGCTGGCGGGTCGCCGTCTGGAGGACCAACTGATGCGCGCCGTACGTGTACTGAGTGCCGCCCTGCTGACGCTCGGGCTGGCCGCCGCCCCCGCCGCGGCCGACTCCTCCCCCTCCCCCGGCGCGTCCGGGGACGACGGGGCGCCCACCCGCGCGGGCACCTCGTTCCGCACGGCGACGGAGGTCGCGCAGGGGCGGACCGCCACCGCGCGCGCCTCCACGGGCGACTACCTGTACTGGTCGTTCCCGGCGGACGCCGGGCAGCGCCCCACCGTCCGCGCGACGGTGAAGCTGCCGGAGAGCCACGCGGCCGAGACCTGGCAGATCGACGTGTACGACGGTCTGCGCCGCCGCCAGGCCTGCCAGTACGGCGCGCAGACCCGCACCGCCGGGGCGGACCGGCCCTCGGTGGAGCTGGAGTGCGTGCTGCGCACGGTCCGCGCCTGGTCGGAGCCGTGGGCGAACGACCCGCTGCCGGGCACGTACTACGTCCGCCTCACGGCGCTGCGCCTGTCCACGGCCGACCTGGGCCAGCCGGTGAACGCCGAACTGCGGGTCGAGTCCAAGGACATGGGCGGCGCGGCGGCCGTGGACGGCGCGCTGTCCGAACCGCTGGTGCCGGGCATCGCGACGCGCGCCGAGCCGGAGGGAGCGAAGGACGACGACTCGCCCACCGCCGTCCTGGCCGATCTGGAGCCCGAGGACGGCTGGACCTCCGGCTGGTGGTCCGACCGCTGGACATGGACGGCGGCGGGCGGCGTCCTGGCCGCCCTGGCGGGCGTCGCCGGCTACCGGCTGACGCGGGGGTCCGGGCGTCCGCCCGGAGTGCCGCCGACCGCGTGACGCCCTCCCGGAAGGCCCGCCCCGTGCGGGCCTTCCGCTTTTTCGTCTCAGGTGTCCCGCAGGGCCTTGGCGAGCGTGCCGTCGCCCGTCACCTCGACCCGTCCCGCGCGGATCGCGTCGGCCAGGGTCAGCTCGCCGCGGCTGATCGCCGTACAGACGGCGGTGTCCAGGCAGAGCAGGGCGTCGGGCTCCCCGGGGGCGGGGCCGTCGCCGTACACGGGGCCGCCCCCGGCGCCGACGTGCAGGTGGAACCTGCCCTCCTCCAGGCGGACTTCGACCAGCCCCTCGCCCTCCAGGGCGCGCAGCAGGGGCAGCGCGAACCAGTGGGCCCGCACCGCGTCCGTGGGGCGCCGCTCGCCCAGTTCGGCCTCGCCCCAGGCGCCCAGGGACTGGAGGACGGGCAGCAACGCGCTTCCGCGCGGGGTGAGTTCGTAGACGTACGCCGCTCCGGGCGGGGGCAGCCGGCGGCGGGTGGCGAGGCCGTCGCGCTCCATGTCCTTGAGCCGGGAGGCCAGTACGTCCGTGCTGACGCCGGGCAGGTCCGCGTGCAGGTCGGTGTAGCGGCGCGGTCCCGCGAGGAGTTCCCGGACGATCAGCAGGGTCCAGCGGTCGCCGACGGCGTCGAGCGCGCGGGCTGCGGAACAGTACTGGTCGTAGCTTCGGCGTGGTGACATGCGACGCAGTCTAGACATGTTGTTGGACTTTCCAAGCTCCCACTTGGTAAAACCAAGCAACACGACGTGAGGGGAAGCGGCGCATGGAGTTCCGGCAGTCGAGCAAGCTCAGCGAGGTCTGTTACGAGATCCGCGGTCCGGTGATCGAGCACGCCAACGCGCTGGAGGAGGCGGGGCACAGCGTGCTGCGCCTGAACACCGGCAACCCGGCCCTGTTCGGTTTCGAGGCGCCGGAGGAGATCCTCCAGGACATGATCCGGATGCTGCCCCGGGCGCACGGCTACACCGACTCCCGCGGCGTCCTCTCCGCCCGCCGCGCGGTGGCGCAGCGCTACCAGACCCTGGGCCTGGAGGTCGACGTCGACGACGTCTTCCTCGGCAACGGCGTCTCCGAGCTGGTGTCCATGGCCGTGCAGGCCCTGCTGGAGGACGGCGACGAGGTCCTGATCCCCGCACCGGACTTCCCCCTGTGGACCGCGGTGACCAACCTCGCGGGCGGCAAGGCGGTCCACTACCTGTGCGACGAACAGGCCGACTGGTACCCGGACCTGGACGACATGGCCGCGAAGATCACGGACCGCACCAAGGCCGTGGTCGTCATCAACCCCAACAACCCGACGGGCGCCGTCTATCCGAAGGAGGTGCTCGAGGGCATCCTCGACCTGGCCCGTCGGCACGGCCTGATGGTCTTCGCCGACGAGATCTACGACCGGATCCTCTATGACGACGCCGTGCACCACTGCACCGCCGCACTCGCCCCCGACCTGGTCGTCCTCACCTTCTGCGGCCTGTCCAAGACCTACCGCGTGGCGGGCTTCCGCTCCGGCTGGCTGGTGGTCACCGGTCCGAAGCAGCACGCGAAGGACTACCTCGAGGGCCTGACCATGCTGGCCTCCATGCGGCTGTGCGCCAACGCGCCCGCCCAGTACGCCATCCAGGCCGCGCTCGGCGGCCGCCAGTCCATCCACGAGCTCACCGAGCCCGGCGGACGACTGCGCGAACAGCGGGACGTGGCCTGGGAGAAGCTGAACGAGATCCCCGGCGTGAGCTGCGTGAAGCCGAAGGGCGCGCTGTACGCGTTCGCGCGGCTGGACCCGAAGGTGCACGAGATCCACGACGACGAGAGGTTCGTCCTCGACCTGCTGCTGCGGGAGAAGATCCAGGTCGTCCAGGGCACCGGCTTCAACTGGCCCTCCCCCGACCACTTCCGCATCCTCACCCTCCCCCACGCGGACGTCCTGGAGACGGCGATCGGCCGGATCGGGCGGTTCCTGAGCGGATACCGGCAGTAGGGCCCGGGAACCACCGCCGGGACGATCACGTCGGATCAAGGTATGCGGGAAGAGAGACTGGGCTGTGCGGGCATCCTCCTTGCGGCCTTCGGCGCGGTGGTCGCGGCGGGCGCCTGGGCGCCGCGGGCGCGGGTCAGCGTCCACGGCGGGTTCGAGGGCATGCACCGGGACCTGAGCGTCCTCTACGTCGACCTCCCGCTCATCGCCGCCGGCGGCGCGCTCGTCCCGCTCGCCGCCTGGCTGCTCACCCTGCGCGCGCTGCGCCGCCCCTGGCTCGCGGCCGTGGTCGCGGCGGGCGCGCTCGCGCTCGGGGTCTGGGGGTTGCTCAGCTGGTGGACGCCCTACCAGGCGCCCGAGTTCACGGGCTAGGTTCCCCGCCCCCACCGGGGCCGCGGGAGGCCGGGGCCTCGTCCCACGTGTCCGGCACGTCACCGTGTCCCTCGTTCCGGGCCGCCGCCTCGACCGGGGCGGGAAGGACCCGTTGCGGGACCACGTGACCTGTCGCCGGGATCCCGGAGCGGGGCGAGGATCCCCGTCAGCGGATGTCGTGGTCGGGGTGGGCCCGGTCGTAGGCGCGGCGCGCCTCGGCGATGGCCCCGCGGTGGGCCAGGGACCAGTCGGCGAGTGCTTTGACCAGATGGGTCAGGCCGGCCCCCGTCCCGGTGAGGCGGTAGTCGACCCGGGCCGGGACCGTCGGGTACACGGTGCGCAGCACGAGGCCGTCGCGTTCGAGCCTGCGCACCGTCAGGGTGAGCATGCGCTGGGAGATGCCCTCGACGGCGCGCTGGAGTTCACGGAACCGGCGGGGTCCGCCCGCCAGTTCGACGATCACGAGCACCGACCACTTGTCCCCGATGCGGTCCAGGACGTCGCGGATGCCGCAGTCGGGGTGGTCCTCCCGTCCGCAGGGATCGAGTTCGGCGGGGGCGGTGGTTACCCCCGTGTGCGTGAGTGACATCAGGATGCCTTCTTGTGGCCGGGCTGCGTGCGGTCGAGGATCAAGCGTAGTTACCGATGAGAACCACGACGGAAGACTTCGACTGACATGATCTTGGTGACCGGAGCGAACGGGAACCTCGGCTCGGCCGTTCTCGCGCGGTTGCGCGCCGACGGCGCCGCCGCCACGGGCGGCAGCCGCACGCCGGACGACGGAACGCGGCGGCTCGACTTCGACGACCCCCCGGGCCTCGACCTGGCGGGCGTGTCGACCCTGGTGCTGGTCTCCGCCGGTTACGCCGAGGACGACCAGGTCCTCGCGCGGCACACGGCGGTCCTGGACGCCGCCCGCCGCGACGGTGTCCGCCACGTCGTCTACACCAGCCTGACCGGCGCCGGCGACCATCTCGGTTTCGCACTGGCCCACCGTGCGACCGAACGCCTCGTGCGCCGGAGCGGCCTGGCGTGGACGATCCTGCGCAACGGCCTCTACGCCGAACTGTTCGGCGGTCTCCTGATGTGGACGGACGGAGCCCTGGAATCCGCGTTCGGCGACGGGGCCCTGGCCGCGGTCGCGCGGGCCGACCTCGCCGACGCGGCGGCGCTCGTCGCGGCCGATCCGGCGCGGCACTCCGGGCGCGTCCTCGACCTCGTCGGCACGCCGGTCACGGCGGAGCGGGTGGCGACGCGGCTGGGGGTCCCGCACCGCTCCGTCGGCCTGGGCGAGTACCGGCGCAGGCTCCTCGACGAGACCCCGGGGCTGCTGCCGTTCCAGCCGCCCATGCTGGTCTCGATCGCCACCGGCGTCCGGCACGGCTTCCTGGACGGCACCACCCACGACCTCGCGGACCTGCTGGGCCGTCCGCTCCGCGATCCGCTGGCCACGGCCGCCGCGGCCGCGTCCGCCGCACGGCCGGAGTGAGCGCCCTTACGGCGGCCCGGGTTCACCGGTCGGCAGGCCCGCCTGCCGAGGTCACGGGACGGCGCCGCACGTCCGTCGCAGCGTCGTCAGGGCCGCGGCGGAGGGGGATCCGGGCTCCGCGGTGAGGGTGACGAGGGACTGATGCGGTTCCTGCGGGACCCGGAACGCCTGCTGCGTGACGGTGAGGTCCCCGACGACCGGGTGTGCCAGGGCGTGGACGTCGCGGCCGCAGGGGTCGACGGTGTGTTCGTCCCACAGGGCGGTGAACTCGGGGCTGCGGTTCCTCAGTTCGCCGAGCAACGCGGCGAGGCGGGCGTCCTTCGGATCGCGGGCCGTCAGGTTGCGCAGGTTGCCGACCACGGCGCGGGCCTTGGCGGGCCAGTCACGGTAGAGGGCGCGGGTGGGGGCGTCCAGGAAGACCAGCCGGGACAGGTTGGGGCGGGTGTCGGGGCCGTCGGGCGAGGCGGGATCCAGGTGCCCGGCGAGCAGCGCGTGCCCGGCCGCGTTCCAGGCCAGCACGTCGTTGCGGCGGCCCACGACGAGGGCGGGCACGTGGTCCATGGTGGTCAGCAGCGCGCGCAGATCGGCGGAGGCGTGCTCCGTGCGGGGCGTCGCCGGCCGGGCCCGGTGACGCGTCGTCGACAGGACGTGCAGGTGTTCCCGCTCGGCCCGGGTCAGTCGCAGGGCGGTCGCGATCGCGTCGAGGACCTCCGCCGAGGCGTTGACCGGCTGTCCCTGTTCGAGCCGCGTGTAGTAGCCGGCGCTGACCCCCGCGAGCATCGCGACCTCCTCCCGGCGCAGCCCGGGCACCCGGCGCCGGTCCCCGTACCGGGGCAGGCCGACGTCGTCCGGGCTCAACCGCGCCCGCCGCGCCCTCAGGAACTCGCCGAGCGGTGATCTGCGGTCCATGGGCCCAGTATGCGCGGCGGCGACGCCCGCAGCCTGCACCTGGCAGGGGTAGGCAGGAGCGGGGCTGGCCGCCCCGGCCGGGGGCCCGCAGAGTCGAGGGCACGGCCTGCCGCGGACGTCGTTCCGCGGCCCCCGCTCCGAACGAGGGAGACACATGCCCACCACCACCCTGAAACTGGGAGACGTCGAGATCACCCGCGTCATCGAGTTCTCCGACGTCTCACCGATGACGACCGACGTGTTCTTCCCCGGCAGCGAGCCGGAGCAATGGCAGCGGCACGCCGCCCTGCTGGACCCGGACCACTGGGACGCCCGCACCGACCTGACCCGCGTCGCCACCCAGTCCTGGGTGCTGCGCAGCGAGGGCGGGGTCATCGTGATCGACACCGGTGCGGGCAACGGCAAGTACCGTCCCCTGCAACCGATCTGGTCGTACCTGGACACCGACTACCTGGGAAACCTGGCCGCGGCCGGCGTCCGGCCGGAGGACGTCGACCTCGTCGTCAACACGCATCTGCACGACGACCACGTCGGCTGGAACACCCGTCTCGACGGACGCGACTGGGTGCCCACCTTCCCCAACGCAACGTACCTGATGCCGCAGACCGACGTCACGTACTGGCATCCCGACAACCTGCACCGCACCCGGTTCGGCCGGGGGAACCAGAACGTCTACGAGGACAGCGTCCAGCCGGTGATCGACGCGGGGCTCGTCACGACCTGGGAGGACTCCTACGTCATCGACGCCCACCTCCGACTCGAACCGGCCCCCGGGCACACCCCGGGTTCCTCGGTCGTCCACCTGGAGTCCGAGGGCGACCGGGCGGTGTTCGCCGGTGACCTGCTGCACGGCGCGATCCAGATCCACGAGCCCCACCTCAACAGCTGCTTCGAGGAGGACGAGGACGCCGCCCGCGCCAGCCGGGCACGGATGTTCGCCTACGCGGCCGACCACAACGCCCTCGTGCTCCCCGCCCATCTGCCCGGCCACGGCGCCTTCGAGATCCGCCGCGAGGGCGCCGGCTTCGGCCTCTCCCGCTGGGCGCCCTTCTCCCGTACGGCAGCTGCGGGCGCGCCGGCTGCGGTCCGCGCCCGGCGAGGCGGAACCGCATGACGCGCTGGTCCTCGGCCTCGATGAACACCCGCTGCCCCGGTGCGCACGGGGACGGTGCGCGGCATCGACCAGCCGACGGCGTTCCTCCGGGGCGTACGCGGGGAAGCGGACCCGCCTCGTTCGGCGACGCGGTCGAGCCGCCGGCCGTACATGCCGCGGAACGCATGCCCGCCCCCTGGGGTCCGGGGTCTTACAGCTGGACGGTGGTGCCGGGCTCGAGGCGGTCGATCGGGGTGCCGGTCAGGCCCTTCTCGCCGAGGAGACGGGCGGTGGAGTGCTGACCGAGGTCGCTGAGCATGAGTTCGTGGATCTGGATGATGCGCTCGGGCCTGACGGTGCGGACGTAGTCGGCGGCTTCACCGAGCTTCGTCCATGGGCCGCTGGTCGGCAGCAAGAGAGTGCGCACGGGAACGCCGGGCGCGAAGTAGGCGTCGCCGGGATGGTAGACGGCTCCGTCGTCGAGGAGGTAGCCGACGTTGTCGGGGCACGGGATGTCGGCGTGGATCGGCGCGTGACGGTGGCCGTGGACGGTGGCGGTGAGGGAACCGACGCTGAAGGCGTCGCCCGCGGCGACGGCGTGAACGCGGCCATCGTGGCTGCCGAGGGTGGCCGCGACAGCGGCTGTGCCGTAGACCTGCAGCCCGGGCCGGGCTTCGAGAGCAGCGGCGACGAGCTCTTCGTCGAAGTGGTCGAAGTGGTCGTGGGTGATCAGGACGGCGTGGGCCCGGGCGACGGTCTCTGCCGCGTCCGGGGTGAAGGTGCCGGGGTCGATGACCAGGCGGGTGCCGTCCTTCTCGAGCGTGACGCAGGCATGGGCGTGCTTGGTGAGCTTCACGGTGGGTCCTTTCCGAGCCGACCACATTTCTACAGCCAGACTGTACAGTCTGGCTGTAGACATCTCGTCGCGAGGGTCGTCGGCGCCTTGACTTCGGCACCCCGCCCCGACCCCTGTGACGCCAAGCCAAACAATGCATATAGGTTGTACAGTTTGGTTTACGAATGTGGGTAAGCTGGCGCCATGGACGAGAATCAGCTGGCGGAAGAACTTCGCCTGACTGTCGGACGGCTCGTACGCACGGTGCGCACTGCCGACAAGATGCCGCCCGGCGAGGCCGCGGTCCTGGGCTACCTGGACCGCGGCGGCCCGCTGACCACCGCCGACATCGCACAACAGCGGCGAGTCAGCCACCAGTCGGCCGCCAAGGCGGTCAAGGAACTCCTGGCTCAGGGCCTCGTGCGCGCCGAGGCACACCCCAGCGACGGGCGCAAGGTGTTGCTCCACCTCACGCCGACGGGAAGCGGCCGGCTGGCCGAGGAGCGCCGAAGGCGTGCCGACTGGCTCGGCACCGCGATCAACGACGTCCTCAGTTCCGATGAACGAAAGACGCTTGAGGCGGCGTTGCCGCTGCTGTCACGCCTGACCACACACTTGAACGGCGAGTAGCCAAGGGGCTGCCATGCGGATGACTTCGGCGAAGACCGCCGGTCACCGGGAGACTCCGCGCTCGCCGCGCACCGCCATCCGACATCCCGGCTCCTCGCTCACCGCCCCGACCCGTACCGGGCCATCGGCTGGTCACGACCAGACGAGACGGCCCTCGGACACCCGGCACACCGGGTGACTCCCGTCGACGATCCTGGTCAGCGTCCGCGCCAGGGAGTCGAAATAGTCGGCCAGGGTCTCGTATTCGCCCGTGATCGTGATCTCACCCACGAACCATCTGCCGATGCGTCCGTCCCGCGCGTCGATGAACTTCCCCGACCAGCCGTCCCGGTCCGACAGGAACGGGATCCACTCGTTGCGCCAGAAGGGGTTGTCCGGCTGGTCCGGAGGGTCGAAGCCCACGGACGTCACGCGGTTCGCGTACAGCCTCTCCATCGCACGGATGCCCAGGAAGAAACTCCCCTCGTCCGGGAACCCGGCGAAGCCGCAGCACTGCGCGTCGTCGTCCACGTCCTCCTCGGGAAGGTCCAGGTTGTTCCGCAGCAGCCACGCCCGCAGATCCCGAGGGAAGGAGAGACCCATCCGCTCCTCGGCGTGCGCGAGCATCTCCTCCGTGGCGGGTCCGGGCAGATCCGCGTGATCGGCCGGGGCGTGCTCCCGGAGCAGACGCATCACGCGGGACCAGCTCTCCACCGCACCCATTGCCCACTGCCCCTTCGACCGGCTCCCGAGCCGTCACCCCAGCGGGACTTCGCACCACACCGTCTTGGTGTACGGGTCTCCGCAGGTGGTGCCCCAGTGGGTGGCCAGCGCCTCGACGAGGAGGAGGCCCCGGCCGGACTCCGTGTCGGGTTCGGCGGGGGCGAGCGCGCCGGGGGTCGGGGGGTGGCGGTCCGGGCGGGCGTCCGTGACCTCGATACGGAGTGTGGCGTCCTCCGGGTGCAGGGTCAGGCGCAGGACGACGTCACGGCCCCGTACCCGCCCGTGCCGTACGGCGTTCGCGGCGAGTTCGGCCACGAGCAGTGACGCCGTGCGGTTGCCCTCGGAGTCGTACGGACGGCCCCACGAAGCCAGTTGGCCCGCCGTCAGGTGACGCGCGAGCCGGGCGCCCCGGGCCGTGGCCGAGAGGCGGATGCGGAAGCGGCGGGCGGGGCCGGTGTGTTCGTCCACGGGGGCGATCTCGACGTTCATGTCACTCAGCGTGTCCATCCGGCTCCGCCGTGAACAGACCCGGCTGCCGTACCCGGGAGCGCCGTACGGAAGGTGTCCGGGCCTGTCCGGGTCGCGACGCGTGACGTCCCGCACCCGCCGCGTGTTGACCCCACGGAGGTGTGGGGACATGAGCGTGGAACCTTACGGCGCGGACGAGGAGTCGGCGGCCGTCCTGCGGACCGTCGGACGGGTCATCAAGATGTGCCGGGAGCGGGCGGGCATGACCCAGGCCGGTCTCGGAACGGCCATTCGGTACAGCGAGGAGCAGGTCTCGTCCGTCGAGCGCGGGCGCAGGGCTCCGGCGGAGGAGTTCCTGGAGGCGGCGGACCGGGTGCTCGAAGCGGGCGGGCTGATCTCGGGGCTGAAGAACGACGTGGCGAAGGCCCGGTTCCCCAAGAAGGTGCGGGACCTGGCCAAGCTGGAGGAAGAGGCGGTCGAGTTGTGCGCCTACGCCAATCACGTCGTGCACGGCTTGCTTCAGACACCGGAGTACTCACGGGCCATCTATGGCATGCGGCGGCCTCCGTACACGGAGGAGCAGGTGGACGAGCTGGTCGAGGCCCGCTTGGCACGTCAGAGGGTCTTCGACCAGCAGCCCGCTCCCGTCTTCGGCTTCGTCCAGGAAGAGGTGACGCTGCGCCGCCCGCTCGGGGGCAGAATGGTGATGCGGAAACAGCTCGAACGCTTGTTGGAGGTCGGTCAGCGGCGAAATGTGGAGATCCAGGTGCTGCCCACAGACCGTGAGGACCACGCGGGGCTCGCTGGGGCGCTTCAACTGCTGCGGCTGAAGGAGGGGGTCACTGTGGGCCACGTCGAGGTCCAGCTGATCAGTCGGCTGATCTCCGACCCCAAAGAGATCCAACTTCTCGAGATCCGCTATGGCATCATCCGGGCCCAGGCCCTCGCACCGCGTGAGTCGCTGGCCTTCATCGAGAAAGTGCTGGGAGAGACCTGATGACCAACCGCCCGTCCGGGAACGGTCCCGCGCTGGAGTGGTTCAAGAGCAGTTACAGCACGAACGACGGCCCCGAGTGCGTGGAGGTCGCCTTCGCCCCCGAAACCGTCCACGTCCGCGACTCGAAGCACATACAGGGCCCCCGCCTGACCTTCGCCCCCCGGCAGTGGGCCACCTTCCTCCCGTACGCCTGCGGACGCCGATGACCCGACCGCTCACCGCCGCGCAGCGCCGCCTCGTCGACGCCGCCGATCCCGGCACCGGGCGGCTGAGGGGCACGCCGGCACAGCTCGCCGCGCTGGTGAAGCGCGGGCTCGCCTTCCGGCACCCGAGGCCGCCGCACGATCACTTCCTGACCCCGGCGGGGCATCGGATACGGGAGGCGGAGCCGGAGCCGGAGCCCGCCCCGGTGAAAACGGACGGACCGGCCCCCACCGGGGTGTTCGCCGCGCGGGTCGGCGGTGAGCACCCCGCGCCGGAGCCGGGCCCCGCCCGGCTCCGGGAGGTGCGCGGCGCCTGGCAGGGCATGCTGGAGCTGCGCCGGATGACCAACACCGACGGCGCCACCGACCGGCCGTGCGGCTGGGAGCGCGCGCACCTGGTGCAGGCCGCCGCGCTCGCCCTGGAGGCCGCCGGGCACCGCCCGGCCGGCGCGGACGCCGAAGGCGGCGGTTACCGGGTGCGGGAGACCCCGCAGCCCGAGGCGGTCGCCGTGCACGAGCCGGACGGCGAGGCGCTGCGGGCCTGCGCGACCACCCTGGAGGGGGCCGGCTGGCAGGTCGGGGAGTACACGGAGCCGAGGACGCGGGCCCGCTATCTGCTGGCCTCCCCGCGCCGGGTGTGAGGGACATGCCAGGATCGGCGGGTCGGGCGACCAGCCGATCAGGCGTGAGAGGGACAGACGCGATGAGCGAGCCGTTTTCCGTCCGGGTGACCGTGCGCGGGTACGAGACCGACGTGCAGGGCCACCTCAACCAGGCCGTGTACCTCAACTACGCGGAGCACGCACGCTGGTCGCTGCTGCGGGAAGCGGGGATCACCCAGTCCCGCCTGCGCTCCGAGGGCGTGGGGCCGGTCGCCCTGGAGACCACCATCCGCTACCGGCGCGAGCTCCTGGCCGGTGACGAGGTCGACGTGAGCTGCGTCTTCGTCTGGAACGGGGGCAAGACCTTCACCATCGAACAGACCGTCACCAAGACGGACGGCACCGTGGCGGCCGAGATCACGGCCGTCGGCGGTCTGCTGGACCTGGAGAAGCGCAAGCTGGTGCCGAACCCTCAGGACGTCTTCCGGGAGCTGACGGAGGACGCCGGTCCGTTCGGGCTGTAGGGACCGCGGGCGCGCCCTCCGCGGCCGGGCTCCGGGAAACCGGGGCCCGGTTCTCCTTTCATCCGATGAAAGTTTCCTCCGTTCGGCTCCCACGTTTCCTGGCCATCCACTCCTACGGTGGACCAGACCACCAGAGAGAACGGGAAACCCTTTACAGGTGGTGAGCGCACGTGCGTAATTAATGACGCGCGCACGCCAGAAAGTACGGAACTGTCCGGGTGGCAGCGGCCGACGTCACCTCCTTCTCATCCCCACATGTGTCAGGAGGCAGGTCCCATGCAGGTACTCCCCCGCGTCTTCCGCCTCGGAAGACGGACGGCCACCGCGCTCGGTGTCCTCGGCGCCGCCCTGGCGCTCACGGCCACGACCGTCGGCGTCGCGAACGCAGCACCGCGGCCCGATCCGAAGCCCCTCCACGTCCAGCCCGGCCAGGCCTACATGGGCGTCGGCGCCCGCATCCACGAGGGCGTTCCCGCCGAGAAGCCGGCGCGGGGCCTGCTCGCCCCCACCGACGGCGTGCAGGGCATCGACGTCTCGCACTGGCAGGGCGGCATCGACTGGACCTCGGTGCGCGACGCCGGCATCCAGTTCGCCTGGATGAAGGCGACCGAGGGCACCACCTACAAGGACGACCGGTTCAACACCAACTACCCCGCCGCGCACGCCGCGGGCGTGATCCGCGGCGCGTACCACTTCGCGCTCCCCGACGCCTCGAGCGGCACCGCCCAGGCGACCTACTTCGCCGCCAACGGCGGCGGCTGGTCGCGGGACCACCTGACGCTGCCCGGCGTCCTGGACATCGAGCACAACCCGTACGGGGCGATGTGCTACGGCCTGTCCACCACACAGATGCGCACCTGGATCAACGACTTCCACACCACGTACAAGGCGCGCACCACCCGTGATGTCGTCATCTACACGACGGCGAGCTGGTGGAACACCTGCACCGGCAACTGGACCGGCATGTCCGCCAAGAGCCCCCTGTGGGTGGCGCACTGGACCTCCGCCTCCTCCCCGGCCGTCCCCAGCGGCTTCCCCACCTGGACGGTGTGGCAGTACACCAGCACCGGTTCGGTCCCCGGCGTCTCGGGCAACGTGGACCGCGACCAGTTCAACGGCTCCCGCGACCGGCTGCTGGCGCTCGCCGACGACACCTGACGGCGCGGGCCCGGCACGTACGCGATCACGTGGTGGGACCGGCGGCCCTCCGTCGCCGGCCCCACCACTCCCCACCCCCTCCCCACGAGGAGTGACGTGCATCCCCACAACGCCCTCCGGCGCCGTCTCCTGCTCTCCGGCGCGGCCTCCCTGGCCGCCGCCACCGTCCTGCCGGGCACCGCGCACGCACGCGACGCCGACGCCATGGAGCCGGACATCGACTCCACCGCGGACTGGGGCGCCCGCTCCCCGCAGGGGACCATCGGCCTCCTGCGGTACCGGCCGAGCCGAATCGTCATCCACCACACGGTGAGCGCCAACGGCTCCGACTTCTCCCGCGCCCAGGCACACGCCCACGCCCACTGGGTGCAGGACCTGCACCTGGACAAGAACGACTGGGTCGACACCGGCTACCACTTCCTGGTCAGCCGGGGCGGCTGGATCACCGAGGGCCGGCACGGCAGCCTCCGGGCGCTCGCCGGAGGCCGGGACTTCGTGCTCGGCTCCCACACCTCCGGACAGAACGAGCAGGCCGTCGGCATCGCGTGCGAGGGCGCGTACCACGCGGGCGCGGTGCCGCCGGACGCCCAGTGGGACGTCCTGGTGACGCTGTGCGCGTACGTGTGCGCGCGGTACGGCATCCCCTCCGCGCGGCTCCACGGCCACAAGGAGTACGGCGGGACGCTGTGCCCGGGCGTGTACCACGAGATGCTGCCCCGGCTGCGGGAGGAGGTGGCGGCGGCGCGGGCGGCGTAGCGTACGGCCGGCCGGCCGCGGGGCCGGGGTGGGCGGGAAGCCGCCGGCGTCAGCTCCCGGTCAGCCGCTCGACGGTCTTGAGGACGTCGCCCGCTCCGTCCTCGGTCGCCATGTGCCGGGCCGCCGTCGCGGCGGCCCGCGCGTACGTCTGCCGCCCCACCACCCGGTCGAGGGCGTCGGCGAGCCGTTCGGCGGTGAGGGACCCGAAGGGGATCGGCTCGGTCGCGGCGCCGAGGGCGGCGAGCCGTTCCGCCCAGAACGGCTGGTCGGCGGTGACCGGCACCGGGACCGCCGGCGCCCCGGCGCGCAGCGCGGCCGCGGTGGTGCCGGCTCCGGCGTGGTGGACCACCGCGGCCAGGCGCGGGAACAGCAGGGCGTGCGGCAGGTCCCCGACGGTGAGGAGGTCGTCGCCGTCGGCGGCGAGCCCGGCGCTTCCCGTCTGGAGGATGCCGCGCAGTCCGGCGCGGCGCAGGGCGCGCACCGCGAGGTCGCTCAGCCGTTCTCCGTGGCCGCCCGCCATGCTGCCGAAGCCGATGAGGACGGGCCGGGGGCCGGCGTCCAGGAAGTCCTCCACCCGTGCGGGAAGCCGTTCGGTCGCCTCGTGGTGGGGCCACCAGTTGCCCACGACCTTCAGGCCGGGGCGCCAGTCGGAGGGGCGGGGCACCAGGACGGTGCTGAAGCCGTGCAGGACGGGCCAGTCCGCCCGCTCCTGCCGTCGGCGCGTCCGGGCGGCGGAGAGGGGAGGCAGCTGGAGTCGGTGGCGCAGTCGTGCGGCCGCCTGTGCGTAGAGGCGGTCGGTCATGTGCAGCGCGAAGCGTCCGGCCAGCCGGTTGGCGGTGCGGCCCAGTGAGCGTGATCCGGTGACGACGGGCGGGAAGTCGCCGGTGGGCGCGGTGGGCTGGAGGTACGCGCCCAGGGTCGGCGTGCCCGTGGCCTCGGCCAGGTGCCAGCCGAGCGGGGCCGTGGTGGTCGACAGCAGGAGCAGGTCCGTGCCCTCGGTCATCGCGTCGGCGAAGCCCTGGCCCAGTTCGGCGATGAACGCGGCGGCGCTGCGCATCAGTTCGCGCTTGTCGGTGACGGCGCCGCGCCCGCGTGGATCGGCGGGCAGGGAGCGGAAGGCCAGTCCGGCGTCGCGTGCCAGGGGTGCGAAGGCGTCCGTGGTGGCCAGGGTGACGTCGTGTCCGGCGTGGCGCAGTGCGGCTCCCAGGCCCGTGTAGGGCGCGACGTCGCCGCGCGATCCGGCCGCGGCGATCAGGATCCTCATCGGTTCTCCTCGGGTTCGGCAGGGCCGCCCGTGCGGCGGGCGGCGTTGGCGTGGACCGCCTCGCGCAGGTAGGCGGCCAGGCCCGGGCGCTGCTGCGAGTGCGGTACGACCAGGGCGAAGGCGCGCGGGTCGGCGGCGAAGTCGTCCGCGATGCGCCGGTGCATGTCGAACGGGCAGGAGGTGAACCAGCGTGAGATGTGCAGGCGGTGTTCCTCGGCGAGGTCCATGGCCCGCTCGCCGTCGCCCGGCTCCCCCTGGTCGAAGGCCGTGAGCAGCTCCGCGCGCCAGGCGGCGGCCTCCTCCATGAGCCGGCGCCAGTCCTCCTTGGTGTGGGCGTCCGCGCGTTCCATCGCCTCGCGCCGCCCCGCCGAGTGCGCCCACTTCAGCTCCGCCTCGGTGGCGTAGCTCAGGTCGAAGGTGATCTCGCCGAAGACCTCGAAGCGCTCCTCGGGGGTCAACGGCACTCCGGTCCGCTGGACCTCGATCGCCCGCTGCGCCACCTCGGCCAGCCGCCGCAGCCGGGCGATCTCCTCCTCCAGCTTCCGTTGTCTGGCCCGCAGGTGTTCCAGGGCGTTCGCCTGCGGGTCCGCGAAGATCTCGGCGATCTCGTCGAGGGAGAAGCCCAGCTCCCGGTAGAAGAGGATCTGCTGCAGACGCACCAGGTCGGCCTCGCCGTAGAGCCGGTAGCCGGCGGGACTGCGGTCGCCGGGCGAGAGCAGCCCCGCCTTGTCGTAGTGGTGCAGCGTCCGCACCGTCACCCCGGCGAAGGCCGCGACCTGCCCCACGGAATAGCCCACTCGTCCGCCCCTTTCCTCGGCCCGAAGTCTCAAGCCTGACGTAAGGGGAGGGTCAACCCGTGCCCGTCCGGCCCGCCGGACGCGCCGGGGTGCTCAGTCGCGTGCGGCAATCCGGGCCAGCCGCCGGGCCTGCGTACGGGTGGAGCGGGCGATCTCGTCCTCGTCGGCGGTGAGCAGGCGGCCGTTCTCCACGATCTGGCGGCCGTCGACGAAGGACGCGGTGACCGGGGCCGCCGCGCCGAGGACCAGCGCGGCCACCGGGTCGGCGATGGAGGCGTGGGCGAGGGTGTCCATGCGCCACAGCACCAGGTCGGCGAGCTTGCCCGGCTCCAGGGAGCCGGTCTCCCCCGCGCGGCCCAGCACTAGGGCCCCGCCGTACGTGCCGAGGCGCAGCGCCTGCCGTGTGGTCAGGGCGGCCTGGCGGTGGGGGCCGAGGCGGTTGACGAGCAGGGCGTTGCGCAGTTCGGTGTGGAGTTCGCCGGACTCGTTGGAGGCGGTGCCGTCGACCCCGAGGCCGACCGGGACGCCGGCGGCGAGCAGGTCGGGGACGCGGGCGAGGCCGGCCGCGAGGCGGGCGTTGGAGGAGGGGCAGTGGGCGACGCCGGTTTTCGTACGGGCGAAGGCGGCGATGTCGGAGTCGTTCATGTGGACGCAGTGCGCCATCCAGACGTCCTCGCCGAGCCAGCCGGTGGATTCGAAGTAGTCGGTCGGGCCCATGCCGAACCGTTCGTGGCAGAACTTCTCCTCCTCCACGGTCTCCGAGCCGTGGGTGTGCAGGCGCACCCCGAGCCGCCGGGCCAGTCCGGCTCCCTCCCGCATGAGTTCGGTGGAGACCGAGAAGGGCGAGCAGGGGGCGACGGCGACCTGGGTCATGGCGCCGGGGGAGGCGTCGTGGTGGCGGCGCACCGTTTCCTCGGTGGCGGCGAGCGCGTCGTCGAGGGTCTCGACGGCGAAGTCCGGGGGCAGTCCGCCGTCCTTCTCGCCGCGGTCCATGGAGCCGCGGGCGAGGGTGAGGCGGACGCCCAGGTCACGGGCGGCGCCGATGACGGCGGCGGACAGGTCGCCGGCGCCCCGGGGGAAGACGTAGTGGTGGTCCGTGGCGGTGGTGACGCCGCCGCGGGCCATCATCGCGAGGGAGCCCCGGGCCGCCGCGCGCACCATCGGCTCGTCGATGCGCGCCCACATCGGGTAGAGGGCGACGAGCCAGTCGAAGAGGTTGTGGTCGGTGGCCAGGCCCCGGGTGATCCACTGGTAGAAGTGGTGGTGGGTGTTGACCAGGCCGGGGGTCGCCAGGTGCCCGGTGCCGTCGATCCGGCGGACGACGTTCTCCAGGCCCGCGGGGGCCGCGCCCGCGCCGAGCGACTCGATGCGGTTGCCGGTGAGGACGACGTGCCCCGACGCGTACTCGGTGTCCTGTGCGTCGACGGTCGCGATCGCGCAGTTATCGATGACGGTGCGCCGGTCCGCTGCCATGGCCGGTCCTTTCCGGGTACGCCGAAGTGCCGTGCGCTCAGGGGTGGGTGAGGTCCGCCGGTATCCGCGCCTCGCAGCCGTCGCGCAGGACGGTGGCCTCGATCAGGCCGTAGGGGCGGTCGGCGGCGAAGTACACGGCGCCGTCGGCGGTGTCGTTCTCGAGGCCGAACGGCTTCAGGTCCACCAGGAAGTGGTGGCTGTTGGGGAGGGAGAAGCGGACCTCGTCGATCTCTCCGCGGTGGTCGATGATCCGCGCGCCCATCCGGTACATCGTCTGCTGCAGGGAGCGCGAGTAGGTCTCGGCGAAGGCCTGGAGCAGGTGCTGGCGCGTCTCCTCGTACGACGTCTCCCAGTCGGGCATCTCCTGTGCGTCGTCGGTCCAGTTGAACCGCCAGCGGCCGAAGACGGAGGTGGCGAGGACGCGGTCGCGGGTCTCCTCGAGCGTCGTGTACGCGTCCTTGGCGTAGCCCCGGAACTCGGAGTCGGTGGAGTTCAGCACCGTCAGGTCCTTCAGGCCGGAGACGACCTCCCACTCCTGCCCGTCGTAGGTGATCTGGGCGAGCCGGGTCTCCTGGCCCCTGCGGACGAAGGAGTGCCCGCCCTCGCCGGCCGTCCCGATCCGCTCCCAGGCGTACTCCTCGACGCGCACGCGCGCCCGGTGGATGGGCTCCTGGGAGGTGACGAAGTGGCGGGCGAGGTGGATGCCGAACCGTTCGGCGGACGCGATGCCGTGCTCCTTGGCGAACGCGAACACGGTGTTCTTGGTGGTGTCGGTCGGCAGGACGTTGGCGTTGGAGCCGGAGTAGTGGACCTCGTCCATGTCGCCGGACAGGGCGACGGAGACGTTCAGGTCCTTGATGTGGTGGGTGGCGCCGTCCCGCACGATCCTGACGACCCGGTTCTCCGCCTTGCCGTACTGGTTCTGGCCCAGGATGGTCGGCGTCACTCGTCAGCTCCCTCGGTAGACGGAGTAGCCGAACGGGCTGAGCAGCAGCGGTACGTGGTAGTGCTCGCCCGGTACGACGGCGAACGTGACCGCCACCTCCGGGAAGAACACGTGGGCGCCGCCGTCCCGCCGCGCCTCGGCCCGGCTGCCCGCCGGCTGTGCGAAGTACGCCTCGACCGCGAAGTCGAGCCGCACGTGGGTGGTTCCCTCCGGCAGGGCCGGCAGGTCCCCGCACCGCCCGTCCGCGTCGGTCGCACGGCCGCCGAGCGCCCGCCAGTCCGCGTCCCGGCCCGAGCGGGCGGCGAGGCGGACGGCGACGCCCCCGGCGGGGCGGCCGGCGCTGGTGTCCAGGACGTGCGTGGACACGGAGGCGGTGGTGTCGGTGCTCATGTGCGTCGGTCCTCTTCGGCGTCGACGAGGCGGGCCAGCCGGATGCGGTTGATCCTCCCCAGTTCGGCGCGGACGATCCCGCGCTCCCGTTCCGGCGTGTTGCCGAGGCGTTCCCGGACGGCGTCGCGCAGCTGCTCGCCGGTCCGGCCGGTGGCGCAGACGAGGAACACCTGGCCGAGCCTCTCCCGGTAGGCCAGGTTCAGTTCGAGCATCTCGGCCCTCAGTCCGTCCGGGGCGCCGGCCATGCCGCTCTGTTCCCGGGCGAAGGCCGCGTCCCTGGGCCCGGGCCGGCCGATCGGCGGGTGCCCGGCCAGCGCCTCTTCCAGGCCGGCCGCGGTCAGGTGGGCCGTGGCGGCGTCACTGGCGGCGTACAGGTCGTCGGCGGTGGGGTAGGGGCGGGCGGCGAGCAGCCGCCGGGCCCATGCCGTGGAGGCGCAGACCTCGTGGAGCGCGGCGAGGGCCGCGCGCTCCTCCAGGGCGTTGAAGCGGGCCAGGCCCGGGGGCGGGGAAGTCGACGTCACGGAGGCCTCCGTGGCCGCGAGCGGCCTTGGTGTCGAGCGGGCGTGCCGCCAGTGAACGCCGCCACGGACGACCACGTCAACAGTTTGTTGAAAAATCGGCGTCACCGCAGGGGCGCTTCCGCCGGCCGGCGGATTCAGGCGCCCTTCTCCCGGTTGAGGTAGTTGTAGACGGTGAAGCGGCTGACGCCGAGCGCGCTCGCCACGGTCTCCACGCCGTGCCGTACGGCGAAGGCGCCGCGCGCCTCCAGAGCGCGCACGACCTCCTGCTTGGCCCTGCGGTCCAGGTCCGCGAGCGGCATGCCCTTGCCGCGCTCCAGCGCCGCGAGGATGCGGTCGAGGGAGTCCGCGAGCTGCGGCAGCCGTACGGCGACGACGCCGGCGCCCCGCCAGGAGAGCACCACGTCGTCGGTTCCGGCCTCGTCCGGCGGGACCATCTCGCCGCCCACGGCGTCGACCAGCGGTTTCACCGCCGCGATGAAGGCCTCGTCACCGGCGCCGGTCACCGGTCGCGCTCCTCGACGACGTTGACCTGGAGCGAGATCCGGGTGGCGCCGGCCGTCAGCGCCCCGCGCAGCACCGCGTCCACGGCGCCGAGCACCGCGTCGGCGCCGCCCTCGGCGGTGTTGCCGAAGGGTCCGACGTCGACCGCGTCCAGCTCGGCCGCCTCGACGACCTCCCGCGCCACCACCGCGTGCGCGGGCGCCTCGTCGAGGTCGAAGGGCTCGGTCGTGAACTCCACTCTCAGTCGCACGCGCACAACCTAACGCGCGGCGCGGTTCCCGGGAGCGCCGGGAAGCGGGGCGGGACCGCCGGCGGTCCCGCTCTCCTGACAGGCCCGGGGCGCCGGGGCCGCCCGGGACCCGGCCCGACGGGTCCGACGACTCGCGCACGGCCCGCGGCGATCCCGTACGACCCCGGTGAGGGGAGGGGTCCCGGACCGTCGCATCCGCCGCGGCCCCGGGTCCGCACCCCCTGCGGCGTCCGGATGCGGGCGGCCCCCGTCCGGGCGCTCCGCCGCATCCGGGGTGCGGATCCCTCCGGTGCGCAGCAGCCTGAAGGCATGGCACATCCGACGGAACATCCGCACATCGTGGTGCACTCCCCGGCCCTGGACGGTTCCCGGCGGGTCACCTCCGGCGACGAGATGCTGGGCATCGCCACGCACGTCGACGACGTGGGCGAGATCCTGCGGCTGGCCGACCTGTACGTCACCGACGTCGAGGGGACGGACCTGATCGAGTGGCAGGGCGGCGGCCCCGACGACTGGCCGGGCCTGTCCGAGCACCACGAGACGGCCTGAGCACGGCTACGGCATCGGCCGTACGACGGCTACGCCACCCTCAAGCGAACCTCTGAAGGCGGCCCGGGAGGCTTCGACCACCCCTGCGAACGGGCACACTCCCCGCACACGGGACCCGCCGGCACGGGGGCGGCGGGCCCCGGCCGAGGGGGGCCTGCCATGACCGACACCGGGCGCGTCCGGGGAACGCCGCACGAGATCGCCCTGCTGGCCGGCGGGCCGCGCGCCGCGGTCACGGTGGCCGTCGTCGCCCTGCACCTGCGGGGCGCCGTCGAGGCGGGGGCGCCCGGCACGATCCGGGCGGTCGACGGGGAGGCGGGACGGGCCCTGCCGCCGCTGCCGCCGCCGGGGGTCTCACTGGACGTGGCGGCCGAGGTCGCCGTGGGACGGGTGGACGCCCTCACGGGCGAGGTGCGCGCGCTGTACCTGGAGAGCGCGGTCCACCGCTGCCTGGCCGAACCCTCCGACCTGCGGGAGCTGCTCCGGCACCCGGACGTCCGCTGGGCGTTGGCCGAGGTGCGGGTCGGGCTGGCGGAGGCGGGGATGCTGCGCGCCGTGCCGCTGCGCGCCGTGCCGCTCCGGCCGACCAGGGCCGCCCGCAGGCGGGTGGGCGTCCTGCGGAAGGCGTTCCCGGTGCCGTCGAGCAGGCACGCCCTGTCCGACGACCGGAAACTGCTCGCCGTCGCCCTGCACGGCGAGCCCGCCCTGAGAGTCCTCGTACCGCGCTTCGCTCTGCGGGCGGGGCTGACCGAACGGGTCAGGATCAGGGGCAAGGGCCTTCGCCGCTCCCCCGGCGGCGGCGCCTACGGCGGTGGCGGCGCTCCCTTCGGCCACGGAGGCGGCGGCTGCGGAGGCGGCGGCGGATGCGGCGGGGGCGGGGGATGAACACGTCCGGGACGGCCCCGGACGCCTGCGGGCCCGACCGGCCCCCGGTGTCCTGATCGGCGCCGGCGCGTGTCCCTGTACTTCTCCGCCGCCGGATACGACGAGGAGGCCCGGGTCCGCGCCGGCGCCCCGGGCGTCCCGCTGTTCCCGCCCGGCCCCGTCGGCGCCCCGCGGCCGGTGGACGGGCCCGCGGCGCGCCGGACGCCTACGAGGCCTGAAAACCGGGCGACGCGCCCGCCGCGGGCACCCGATACTCGGCGGATGCGCATCCGTTCCGCCGCCCCCGGTGAACTGCCCGCCCTCCAGGACATCGAGCGGGCGGCCGGCGAGCCGTTCCGCGGCCTCGGCATGCCGGACGTCGCCGACGACGAACCGCCCGCCCTGGACGTGCTGGAACGCCACCGGCGGGCGGGCCGCTGCTGGGTCGCCGCCGAGGCCCCCGACGACCGGCCCGTCGCCTATCTGATCGCCGAACCGGTCGACGGCGCGCTCCACGTGGAGCAGGTCTCCGTCCACCCGCGCGCCGCCCGCCGGGGCGTGGGCCGCGCCCTGCTCGCCCACGCCGCCGGGCACGCCCGCGAGCGGGGTCTGACCGCGCTGACGCTGACCACGTTCGCCGACGTGCCGTGGAACGCCCCGTACTACGCACGGCTCGGCTTCCGCACCCTGGACGGGCCCGGACTCACGCCCGGGCTGCGCCGGATCCGCGCCGAGGAGGCCGCGCACGGGCTCGACCGGTGGCCGCGCGTGTGCATGCGCGCCGAGGTCGCGCACATGGGCGGGACGGCCACCGGGCTGCCCGGATGACGAGCGGACCGGCGCCGTCGCCGGCGGCGCCCGCGTCCTCCACGAGCGCCTCGGCTTCCTCCTCTCCGAGGCCGCCGCTGCGGGTCCAAAGGGCGGCTCACGGCAGGTCTTCCGCCGGGGCGGTCGGGGGAAGCGGCGCTACTCCGCCGCGTACCGCTCCCGCAGTTCCACCTTGCGCACCTTCCCGGACACCGTCATCGGGAAGGCGTCGAGGAGCCGGAGCCGGCTCGGGATCTTGTAGTGGGCGAGGCGGTCCGCGCAGAAGGCGCGCAGTTCCTCCAGGGTGAGCGGGTCGGCCGGGTCGCGCGGGACGACGCAGGCGAGCACCTCCTCGCCGTACCGCTCGTGCGCGACCCCGACGACCTGCACGTCCGCGATCTTCGGGTGGGCGTGGAGGAACTCCTCGATCTCGCGCGGGTAGACGTTCTCCCCACCCCGGATGATCATGTCCTTGATGCGGCCGACGATCTCCACGTACCCGTCGTCGCGCATCACCGCGAGGTCCCCGGTGTGCATCCAGCGGGCCGCGTCGACCGCCTCGGCGGTCCTCTCCGGCTCGTTCCAGTAGCCGAGCATCACGCTGTAGCCGCGGGTGCACAGCTCACCCGAGGTGCCGCGCGGCACGGTCACGCCGGTGGCCGGGTCCACGACCTTGACCTCGATGTGCGGCAGCACCCGGCCGACGGTGCCGGTGCGGTGCTCCAGGTCGTCGTCCCCACGGGTCTGGAGCGACACGGGGGACGTCTCGGTCATGCCGTAGCAGATGGAGACCTGCTCCATGTGCATCTCGGCGACCACCCGTTTCATCACCTCCACCGGGCACGGCGAGCCCGCCATGATGCCGGTGCGCAGCGAGGTGAGGTCGTACGACGCGAAGTCGGGCAGGTTCAGTTCGGCGATGAACATGGTGGGCACGCCGTAGAGCGAGGTGCAGCGCTCCTGTCGGACGGCCGCCAGCGTCGCCGCCGGGTCGAAGGAGGGCGCGGGGATCACGATGCAGGCGCCGTGCGAGGTGGCGGCCAGACACCCCATCACCATGCCGAAACAGTGGTAGAACGGCACGGGCAGACACACCCGGTCCTGTTCGGTGTAGCCGATCGTGCGGCCCACCCAGTAGCCGTTGTTGAGGATGTTGTGGTGGGAGAGCGTGGCGCCCTTCGGGAAGCCCGTGGTGCCCGACGTGTACTGGATGTTCACCGGGTCGTCGCAGCTCAGGCCCGCCGCGACGGCCTCCGGGCGCTCGGCCGGGACCTCGGCGGCGGCCGCGGTGAGCGCGTCCCAGGACGGGTCGCCGATGTAGACGGTCTCCCTCAGCTGCGGGCACGCTCCGCGTACTTCGTCCACCAGGGCCCGGTAGTCGCTGCCCTTGTGCGCGAGGGAGGACACCAGCAGGGCGACGCCGGACTGCCGGAGGACGTACTCCAGCTCGTGCGCCCGGTAGGCCGGGTTGATGTTCACCATGATCGCGCCGATGCGGGCGGTGGCGTACTGCACCAGGACCCACTCGGGGCAGTTGACCGCCCAGATGCCGACCCGGTCGCCCGTCCCGACGCCCTTCGCCAGCAGTCCGCGCGCCACCTCGTCGACGGCCGCGCCGAACTCGGCGTAGGTCCAGCGCCGGCCGGACGGTACGTCGACGAGGGCCTCGCGGTCGGGCCAGGCGGCGATCGTGCGGCCCAGGTTCGCGCCGATGGTGTCGCCGAGCAGCGGGGTGGCGCCGGCGCCGTGGGCGTACGACAGGGATGCGGTCACCGGAAGTCCTCCTCGCGGTACTCGTCCGTGGAGCCGGCGGCCGTGGCCTCGCGCAGTTCGATGCGGCGGATCTTGCCGGAGACCGTCTTGGGCAGCTCGCCGAACTCCAGGCGGCGGATCCGCTTGTACGGGGCGAGCGCCTCGCGGGAGTGCTCGAAGAGCGCCTCGGCGGTGTCCGGGCCGGGCCGCCAGCCCTCGGCGAGCACGACGTACGCCTTGGGGACGGCCAGCCGCAGCGCGTCCGGGGCGGGGACGACGGCCGCCTCGGCGACCGCCTCGTGCTCCAGCAGGACGCTCTCCAGCTCGAAGGGGCTGATCTTGTAGTCGCTCGCCTTGAAGACGTCGTCCGCGCGCCCCACGTAGGTGATGTACCCGTCCTCGTCGCGGGAGCCGATGTCGCCCGTCCGGTAGTAGCCGCCGGCCATCGCCTCGGCCGTGCGGTCGGGGTCGCCGTGGTAGCCGGTCATCAGGCCCACCGGGCGGTCGGAGAGGTCGAGCGCGATCTCGCCCTCGGCGGCGCCGGGGGCGCCGGAGACCGGGTCGAGGAGTTCGACGCGGTAGCCGGGGCTGGGGCGGCCCATGGAGCCGGCCCTGAGGACCTGGCCGGGGCTGTTGGAGACCTGGACGGCGGTCTCGGTCTGGCCGAAGCCGTCCCGGACGGTGACGCCCCAGGCGCGCCGGACCTGCTCGACGACCTCGGGGTTGAGGGGTTCGCCGGCGGCGACGACCTCGCGGGGCGGGGTGCGCAGTTGCGCCAGGTCGGCCTGGATGAGCATGCGCCACACGGTCGGCGGGGCGCAGAACGTGGTGACGCCGGCCTTGTCCATCTCGGCCATCAGACGGGCCGCGTCGAAGCGGGTGTAGTGGTGCAGGAAGACGGTCGCCTCGGCGTTCCACGGGGCGAACAGGTTGGACCAGGCGTGCTTGGCCCAGCCGGGCGAGGAGATGTTGAGGTGCACGTCGCCGGGTTTCAGGCCGATCCAGTACATGGTCGCCAGATGGCCGATCGGATACGAGGTGTGGGTGTGCTCGACCAGCTTGGGGCGGGCGGTGGTGCCGGAGGTGAAGTACAGCATCAGGGGGTCGTCGGGCAGGGTGGGCCCGTCGGGCGCGAAGTGCTCGGCGGCGCCGTAGGCGTCCGCGTACGGCTGCCAGCCGCCGCCCGCCCCCTCCCCCACCGCGATCCGGGTGTAGTCGCCGGGCACCCCGTCGAACTTCGCGGTGTCCGCGGCGCGCGCGATCACGTGGCGGACGCGGCCCCGCTCGACGCGGTCGCGCAGGTCGGCGGGGCCGAGCAGCGGGGTGGCCGGGATGACCACGGCGCGCAGCTTCATCGCGGCCAGGGCGGTCTCCCACAGCTCGGCCTGGTTGCCGAGCATCACCAGCACCCGGTCCTCGGCGGCCACGCCCCGCTGCCGGAGCCAGTTGGCCACCTGGTCGGAGCGGCGGGCGAGGGCGGCGAAGGACAGCCGGGTCTCGTCGCCGTCCTCCTCGACGAGGTGCAGCGCGGTGCGGTCGTTGCCGTCCGCGATCACGTCGAACCAGTCGAGGGCCCAGTTGAACCGCTCGGGCCGGGGCCAGACGAAGTCCCGGTGGGCGGTGGCGTAGTCCTCGCGGTGTTCCAGCAGGAAGTCCCGGGCCCTGCGGAACTCCTCCGTCGCCGTCGTCATGTCTCCTCCTCGTGCCGGACCATTGCCGGGCGGCTCCCCGCCATCGTGTAATCCGTGATGCGGGTCTCACTACCCCCGAACGGGGGTGTGCGTCCGCACGGGAGCCGCGGTGAAGGGACGAACAGGTGACAGCTGACCCGATGGGGGCGGGCGACGCGGTGGAGATCCGCGGGGCGCTGGCCCGGCTGCGGCGCGCGACCGGGCTGCCGGTCGCCTTCGGCGGGCTGGTGGAGCCCGGGCGGCGGCAGGTGCGCATCAGTGAGCTGAGCGGCACCGCGACGCCCGCGCTGAGCGCGCTCGCGGTGACCTCGGGCAACGGTCTGGGCGGCAGGGCGGTGGCGCTGGCCCGGCCGTGCGCGGTGACGGACTACTCCGTCTCGCGGCGGATCAGCCACGAGTACGACGTCCCGGTGGCCGCCGAGGGCCTGCGCGCCGTCGTCGCCGTACCGGTGGTCGTACGGCGCCGGGTGCGGGCCGTGCTCTACGGCGCCCTGCGCGCGGCGCAGCCCCTGGGCGACCGCACGCTCGGCGCGGCGGTCCAGGCGGCGCGGGACGTGGAGCAGGCGCTGGTGGTGCGGGAGGAGGCGGCGGCGCTGGTGGCGGCCGCCCGGCCGGGTCCGGCTTCCGGGGCGCCGGGCGGCGGGTCCGGGGCGGCCCGGGAGCAGGTGCGGGAGGCGCACGCGGCGCTGCGGGCGCTGGCGCCGCGCCTCGCGGATCCCGCGCTGCGGGCCGAGCTGCTCCGGGCGTGCGCCCTGCTCACCGCGGACGCCGCGCCGGCCGCGGCGGTGCGGCTCGCGCCCCGGGAGGTGGACGTGCTCGCCTGTGTGGCGGCGGGGTCGACCAACGGTGTGGCCGCGGAGCGGCTGGGGGTGACGGCCGAGACCGTCAAGGCGTACCTGCGGTCGGCGATGCGGAAGCTGGGGGTGCGGACCCGGGGGCAGGCCGTGGTCGCGGCCCGCCGGGCGGGGTGGTTGCCCTAGGTTTGCGGTGTTCTCCCCTCGCGGGTATTACCAGCGGTACGACTTTGGATTTCGCCGTCGTCCGGACCGCTGTAATTTGCCTCACTACCCGGTCCGTCCGGAATTGAGGAGCCCGTTGCCTAATATTGGCCAGGACACGCCACACGGAGGGGAGCGGTGACCGTGCGACGGGACTTCAAGGAGTCTGCCAGGTGCCGCCCCGACCTGGTCATAGGCCGGGAGGAGCTGTACTCCGAGGCGCGGGAGCAGCTGGCCCGTGGGGGCAGCGTGCTGCTGCACGGCCCGGCGGGAATAGGAAAGTCGACCGTGCTGCGGGCACTCGCGGCGGAAAACGCCGGTGCCACGGGGACGGTGTTGCGCTGCTCGGCCACGGAGTCCGAATCCCATCTTCCGTTCCTGGCGCTGGCCGATCTGTTCGGTCTGGTCCTCGACAGGGTCTCCGCCCGGCTGCCCGCCGCCCAGCGCACCGCCCTGGAGTCGGCGCTCACCGGGCGCGGCGAGTCCACCCTCCAGCGGGACGGCCTCGCGCTGCGCCTCGCGGTGCTCTCGACGCTGCGGGCGCTGGCCGCCGAGGGACCGGTCCTCGTGGTCGCCGACGACCTCCAGTGGCTGGACTCCGCCAGCGCCGAACTCCTCGGCTTCGCCGCCCGGCGGCTCGGCGACAGCCCCGTGCGGATGCTGTGCGCGGTGCGCACGGACGGCGAGGAGTACGACCGTCAGCTGCGCGCCTGTCCGCCGGACACGCTCGCGGTGCGGCTGGGCCCGTTCTCCCGGACCCAGGTGTCCGCGCTCCTCGACCACCGCGGCTACACCGGTCTGTCCCGCTCCACGACCCGTGACATCCACCGCACCAGCGGCGGCAACCCGCTGTTCGCCCTCGAACTGGGCCGCGCCCTCGCCGAGAGCCCCGCCCGGCCCCGACCGGGCGAGCCGCTGCCGGTGCCGACCTCGCTGCGGGCCCTGGTGCTGAGCCGTCTGGAGATGCTGTCGGACGAGGCGCGCCGCACCCTGCTGGTGGCCAGCGCGGGCGCCCGCCCCACCCTGGCGCTGCTGCACGCGGCCGGCCGGGAGAACGCGGAGGCGGAGACGGCGCAGGCCGTCGCGCTGGGGCTGCTGGCGACGGACCCGGAGGAGCCGGCGCTGCGGTTCGCGCATCCGCTGATTTCGGCCGCCCTGTACGCGGAGGCCCCGGCAGGGGAGCGGCGGGCGGTGCACACGGCGCTGTCCACGGCGGCCTCCGACCCCATCGAGCGGGCCCGGCACCTGGCGCTGGCCGCCACCGGCCCCGATCCGGAGGTGGCGGCCCGGCTCGCCGGGGCCGCCGCGCTGGCCCGGGACCGCGGGGCGCCCTCGGTCGCCGCCTCGCTCGGGCTGCTCGCCGCCCGGCACACCCCGGCCGACGGCGAACCGGGACCCGACGCGCGGCGGCTGCGGGCCGCCGAGGACGCGATCACCGCGGGCGAGGCCGACCTGGCCCGGGACATAGCGCGCGAGGTGCTGACCCGGGCGACGGCGCCGGCGGAGCGGGTGCGGGCGTGGATGGTGGTCATCGAGGCGGCCGGGCAGGCGCTCGGCGAGGTCGACGCCGTGTTCCCGCAGGTGCTGGCCGACGCCGGTGACGACCCCCGGCTGCTGGCGCTGGTCCACTACCAGCTGGCCTGGCGGGAGGTGGTGGTGGACGGCGACTTCGCCAAGTCCCGCCAGGAGGCCGCGCACGCCGCGGAGCTGGCCGCCCGGGGCGGCGACCGGCGCACCGAACTGCTGGCGCTCGCCTTCCAGTCGTCCACCGAGACCCTGATGGGCCATCCCGACGCCCCCGCCACCATCCAGCGGGCGCTCCAGGAGCCCCAGGACCCCGACGTGGCCTGCCACCACAACGGCGCCGCCATGGCGAGGTTCCGCTGGCTGCTCATGAGCGACCGGCTGCCCGAGGCCCGTACGGCCATCACCGCGCTGCTGCGGGAGGCGCGGCGGCGCGGCATGGTGGAGAGCGAGGTGCACTTCTCGCGGCTGCTCGCCGACACCGAACTGCGCTTCGGGCACTGCGGCCGGGCCCTGGACCTGGCCCGCGAGAGCCTGCGGATGGCCCGGGACTCCGGGATCGGCGAGAGCGCCTCGGCCATGCTCGCCTCGCTCGCGGAGGCGTCCGGCGGGGACGTGGACCGGGCGCTGACGCTGGCCCGCGAGGCGGCGGACCACGCCGAGGTGGACGGCGACCAGCTGTACCTCTCCCTCGCCCTGGCCGCCCTCGGCTACGCCCAGTCGGTGGCGGGGGACGCGCAGGCCGCGGTCCGTTCGCTGCGCCGGGTGCGGGAGCTGGAGCACGGCATGGGCATCAGCGACCCGGCGCGGGGCCGCTGGCAGGGCGACCTCGCCGAGGCGCTGGTGCGGATCGGCGAGGTCGGCGAGGCGCAGGAGCTCATCGACGTCACGCGGACGCACGCGCTGCGTCTGAACCGCGCGAGCGTCCTCGCGGTGCTCGACCGCGCCGAGGCGCTGGTGCGTGCGGCACGCGGTGAGCACCAGGCGGCACACGCGCAGTTGGCGTCGGCGCAGGAGCGTCTCGGCAAGCTGGGGTACGGCCTGGAGGAGGCGCGGTCCGCCTTCGCGCTGGCCCGGCTGCGCGGGCGGGCGCCGGGGGCGTACGACGAGGCCGCCCGGCTGTTCCGGCGCTGCCGCGCGCTGCCGTGGCTGCGCCAGGTGGAGCGGGCCGTGACCGCCGGTCCCACGGAGCCGGAGACCGTGCCCGCCGCCGCACCGAGCGCCCTGGACGGGCTGGCCGCGATGGAACGGCAGGTCGCCGCGCTGGTGATGGAGGGCGCCACCAACCGGGAGATCGCCGGCCGGCTGTTCATCAGCGTGAAGACCGTCGAGGCGACCCTCACCCGGGTCTACCGCAAGCTGGGCATCCGCTCCCGGGTCGACATCGTCCGCCTGGCGGCGGGCCGCCGCACCCCGTAGCCCCGCGGGGCGCCGCCGGGCGACCGAGGGTTTTCCCTGCCCCGACTCCCCTAGGGGGTTCCCTCATTGGGACGGTCGCGCTCCGGCTCGTAGCGTAACGGGGTGCCGCTCGCCGGGCACACGGGGCCGGTCCCGAAGCCCTCGTGCCCGCCCCTCACCCCGCGCGACCCCCACCGGCAACCCGTGAGGAGACCCATGCCCGGGCTCACCCGTGCCAAGAAGGCCGCCGTCGCGGCGACCGTCGCCGCCGCGACGGCGCTGATCGCCGCCCCCTCCTCCGCCGTCGCCGCCCCGCAGCCGATCGTCGGCGGTACGACGACCACGACGTCCGCCTGACGGATTCCCGAGCAACCCTCGGGCGGCAGACCAGGGGGCGTTGCGGGCTTCCACGAGCAGCCCGCAACGCCCCCTCTCCAAGCCCGCGTTCACTCCCGCACGGTCCCGAAGCGGATGTCGTGCGCGCTCCCCGGGTACATCACGTGGAGCATCCGCTCCCCCTCGGCGACGACCTCCGCCCGCCGCCTCCCGTCGAGCCGGCCGAACGGCTCGACGACGAGGGCGTGTTCGTCCAGCCGCCACAGCCCCGCCAGGAAGCCGTCGACGAGGAGGGTGCGGTAGGCGGTGTTGCCCCGCCAGTGGCGGCCCCGGTGCTCGGGCGGCACGACGCGGGTGCGGTCGGCGTGGGAGAGGAGCAGGTTGTCGAACTCGGGCAGGAACCGCGGCGGGGCCGGGGTGTCCGGGGCGGGGCGGGGCGCGTCCGGGAGGTCGAAGAGCTCGGCGCCGGCCTCGTCGCGGAAGGTGACGAGGTCCGGGCGGAGGCGTTCGAAGGCCTCGCGCAGCCGGGTCAGGCCGGCCCAGGTCTGCATGTCCTTCACGGAGGCCGGTCCGAAGGCGGCGAGGTAGCGCAGCACGGTGCCGTCGGGCGCCGGCGTGGGCTCGGCGGGCCCGCCCAGCCAGTGCTCGGCGGTGGTGAGCGTGACCTGGCCGCTGCGGCCCCACAGTCCGCGCGGGGTGACCTGCACGAGGGGGAGCCTGCAGCGGGCGGCGACGGAGAGGGACTGCGGGTCGGCGTCGGGCCACTCCTTCAGCAGGGCCTCGCGCAGCTGCCTCATGGTGCGCGGTTCGGCCTCGACGAGGTCCCGGGCGAGGACGGCGAGCCGGTCCAGGTCGACGCCCACGAGTCCTTCGCGGAACTGGTTCAGCTCGCGGTCGCGGGCGTGCTGCACCAGCGGCCGCAGGGTGAGGCAGTCGCGGGCGGTGTGGGTGTGGAGGGTCGAGCGCAGGGTGACGAGACGGGCGACCGTCCGGTCGGCCATCGGCCGGGACAGCGCCTCGGGGGTGAAGCCGTCGAGGCGGGCGGCGAGCGCGTGGTAGGGCGGCTTGACGTTCTGCGCCTGGAGCCCGACCAGGTGCCCGACCGCGTCCTCGGCGGACATCGGCGAGCGCTCCAGCAGCAACTGCCGTGCGAGGGTGGCCCGGTTCAGCGCCCGTGTGCCGAGCACCCGCTTCGTCGTCGTCATGCCCGCACGCTAGCGGTCATCGAGGACGGGTTCTGTCCTCGACGACCGGCGGTGTGCGGTGCTGATTGCGCCCCGCCGGAGCGGGGCACCCGGTGCGCGCTGTGGACGGACGAGAGCGACCGGGACCGCGCAGGGTCCTGCTGACCGGGTGGTTCAGCTTCCGCGACGGGGAGGCGACCGCCGGGGACGTGCTGGCGCTGCGCCGCGTGGAGGAGGTGCTGCGGGGCGCCGGGATGGCGTACGACGTCGTGTGGAGCCCCGGTTTCCGGCCGGAGGCGCCGCACTTCGGCGACGTGCGCCCCGGCGACTACTCGCACCTGGTGTTCGTGTGCGGGCCGCTGCACGGGCCGCAGGTCGAGGAGCTGCACCGGCGCTTCGCGCACTGCGTGCGGATCGCCGTGGGGACGTCGGTGATCGACCCGGACGGCGCGGCCGTGACCGGCTTCCACCACGTGCTGGCGCGGGACGCCCCCGGCAGCGAGCCGACCGAGGACCTGGCGGCCCGCGCCCCGGCGGTGCCCGCGCGGCCCGTGGTCGGGGTGATCCTCACCCACGGGCAGCAGGAGTACGCGGGACGGCGGCGGCACGGGCAGGTCGCGGAGCGGGTGACGCGCTGGCTGGCCGGGAAGGACTGCGCCCGGCTGGAGCTGGAGACCCGGCTGGACACCCGGGACTGGCACCTGAGCGCGACGCCGGCGCAGGTGCAGTCGGTGCTGGCCCGGCTCGACCTCGTCGTCACCGACCGGCTGCACGGGCTGGTGCTGGCGCTGCGGGTCGGCACGCCGGTGCTGGCGGTGGACCCGGTGGCCGGCGGCGCCAAGGTGACCGCGCAGGCCCGCGCCTGCGGCTGGCCCGCGCTGCTGGCCGCCGAGCGGCTGGAGGCGCGCCGGCTGGAGCGGTGGTGGGACTGGTGTCTGACCTCGGGCCGGGTGGCCGCCCGGCAGCTGCGCGACGCGTTCCGTGAGGGACGGGCGCCGGACGGGGCGGACCGGCTGGTGGAGGTGCTGGCGCCGCGCGCCGGCGCCGGTTAGGCGGGGCGCGCGGCGGGCACCCGGGCGCCCATGCCCGCGCGGCCGTGGGAGGAGGGACGGTGGCCCTCGGTCGGCTCCCCGAGCACGAACAGCGCGTCCTCGACGAGATCGAACGGACGCTGTGCCGCGACCGCCGCCTGGACCGGCGGCTGCGCACCCTCCGGCTCCGCCGGAGGCCCGGTCCGACGCGCCCGTCGGCGCGGATCGCCTCCGGCCGGCCGCACGGCCGGACCGTGGCGGCCCTGCTCGCGGTGTCCGTCGCGCTGATGGTGACCGGCATCGTCACCTCGGCCCCGTGGGCGATCGGGGCCTTCGCGGCGGTGTGGCCGCCCACGCTCTTCGCGGCGTTCCGGCTGCTGTGCCGGTGGTCCGGCGGCTGAGCACTCGCCCCGTGCGGGCGGCAGGGAACCGGTGCGGCGGGAGGTGAGCGCCGTACCCGGACCCGGAAGCGAGAGAGAAGCACGGCGCCCGCCCGGCCCGGCTCCGCGAGGACGCCGGGGCTCCGGGGTCTTCGGCCAGGACTCCGGCACGGCCACCGGCGAGGAGCCGCGGGAGGGCGAGGGCCCGCGCGGCCGCGGCCCGCGCACGGAACGCTCTCGCGGCCCCGGGGGCGAACGCCCGGTGAGCACGGACCGGGCCCCCGCACCGGGGCTCGCCCCGCGCTTCGTCCGGCGGCGGGCGGACCCCGGTGCGCGTGGCGGGGTTCAGCCGATGTAACGGCGGGCCGTGGAGGTGCGTTGGGCGGGGTCCAGGAGGCGCAGGCGGGACTCGACCTCGTGGGGGAGGACCCGGCGTTCGCGCAGGACCCAGGGCAGGGCCGCGGCGGCCTCGGCGAAGGCGCGCAGGGAGGCGGTGTCGCGGGGGACGGTGCGGGCCAGGTCCAGGGTGCGGCGCAGGGCCGGGCGGACCGGGCGGCGCAGCCACGTGAACCACAGGGTGTTGCGGATGCCGTGCATCCGGCGCAGGGTGGCGTCCCGCGCGGCCGACGCCCGGTGGTGGACCGTCAGGTGATCGGCGTACGTGAGCCACCAGCCGTCGGCCGCCAGGTCGGCGGCGAGCAGTTCCTCCTCGCCGCCGAGCCACAGACGCGGGCTGAAGCCGCCGGCGGTGCGGAAGGCGTCGGTGCGCAGGACGGTCGCGGCGGCCAGGAAGGAGCCGAGGGCCGGGCCGGGCAGCCAGGGCGGACCGGGGAGGGGCGAGTCGCGCAGTTCGCGGACGATCGGGTCGTCGGTGCCGTCCGGTTCGACGATGATCCGCGCCGTGACCGAGCCGAGCGCGGGGTGCCGGTCGAGCAGGTCGGCGGCGCCGGCCAGGGAGCCGGGCGACCACCAGGAGTCGTCGTCGCAGAAGGCGACGTACGGCGTGCGGACGTCCCGTACGGCGAGGTTGCGGCCGACGGCGCCGAGGTTGCGGCCGGGGCGCAGCAGGCGGACGTCCGGGTGGCGGCGGGCGACGGCTTCCGCGGTGCCGTCGGTGGAGCCGTTGTCGGTGACGACCACCGGGGGCTCCTCGGGGAGTCCGGCGAGTTCGCCGAGGGTGCGCAGCAGTTCGGGGCGCCGGTTGTGGGTGATGACGACGACGGTCGTACGGGGGTCGGTCATACGGTCGTCCTTTCGGGTTCCAGCAGGCGGGCGGCCCGTTCCACGTGCGGGGGCAGCGGCCTGCGCTCGCGCAGCGCCGCCGGCAGGCGGGCGAGGACCTCCCGCAGGGCGCGCCGGGCCTGGTCGTCGTCGCGCGCCTCGGCCGCGAGGGCCGCGGTGCGGGCGAGGGCGTACGGGACGGGGCGGCGCAGCCAGGCGGTCAGGACCGCGTTGCGGCGCTGGAGCGCCGGGCGGCCGGGGCGGGCCGTGGGGGCCGGGTGGTGGTGGGCGACGACGTCGGGGCAGTGGGTGACGCCCCAGCCGCGCGCGGCGAGGTCGTAGGCGAGCAGGGTCTCCTCGCCGCCGAAGAACAGCAGCCGGTGGAAGCCGCCCGCGTCGAGGTGGGCGCCGCGGCGGACGACGGCGCCGCAGGCGAGGAAGCCGAGCACCTGGGTGCCGGGGAGATCGGCGGCCGGGCCGAGGGGGGAGCCGGCCAGGACGTCGTTGAGCGGGTCCGGGTCCGCGCCGGGGCCGACGAGGGTGCGGGCGGCGACCAGACCGAGCCGGGGGTGGGCGTCGAACAGTTCGGCCGCCCGGCCGAGGGCCCCCGGCGCCCACCAGGAGTCGTCGTCGCTGAACGCCACGTACGGGGTGTCGAGGGCGCGGACCCCGTGGTTGCGGGCGAGGGCGCCGTGGTTGACGGGCAGTGCCAGCACCCCCACCCCGGGGAAGTCCCGGGCGATCATGGCGCGGGTGCCGTCGGTGGAGGCGTTGTCGGCGACGAGGATCTCGGGCCGCTCGGGCAGCCGGCGCAGCTGCCGGAGGGTGCCGGCGAGCCGCTCGCGGCGGTCACGGGTGGCGATGACGACGCCGAGGCGCGGGTGATCGGTCATGGTGCGTCCTCCCTCTCGCCGGCCGGCCCCGCGCCGGCGACGGCTCCCGGCAGCGCGCGTCCGGGCCGGCGGCGGCCCGTGGGCGGGGCGGTCACGGCGGGATCTCCCTTTCCGGGAGCCGGTCGAGGGCGCGCAGCACCTCGCCGGGGGTGATGCGCAGAAGGGCCGGGTCGGGGCGGCGGCCGTGGGGGTCGCCCTCCGGGCCGTGCCAGAGGGCGAGGTGGCGGGGGTGCGCGGGCGGGCCCCACCGGGCGGGCGGGACCGGGCCGAAGAGGGTGACCGTCGCGGTGGCGTGGGCGACCGCCAGATGGGCGATGCCGGTGTCGCCGCTGACGACGGCGCGGGCGCCGGCGACGAGCGCGGAGAGCCGGCCGAAGGGCAGGCCGCCGGCGAAGACGTCGGTGTCGGGCAGCCGGGCCTCCTTGGCGAGCCGCGTCACCAGGTCCTCCTCGTCCGCTCCGCCGGTGACCACCACCCGCAGCCCGCGCTCGCGCAGGACCCCAGCGACGGTCGCGTACCGCTCCACGGGCCAGCGGCGCGCGGGCGCCCCCGCGCCGGGGTGCAGGACGACCGCGCCGGGGGCGGGGGACGCGGCGGGCGGGCGGGGCAGCAGCAGATCGGCGGGGTCGGCGTCGACGCCGTACCAGCGCAGCAGCCGGCACCAGCGGTCCCGTTCGTGTTCGTCCGCGTACCAGGGCGGGCCCTCGATCCGCGGGGTCGCGGGATGCGCGAACGCCATCAGCCGCACGGGGCGCAGCTCCTGCAGCAGGCGGTGGCTGGGCGGTCCGTTGCCGTGCAGGTCCACGGCGACGTCCGGGGGCGGGCCGGTCCAGCCGAGGGCGCGGGGCACGGCCCGTCCGGGGGCGGAGGCGGGCAGCACCCGGTCGACCGCTCCCGTGGCCCCGGCGACCGGTGCGAGCCCGGCGGGCGCCGCCAGCACGAGTTCGTGGCCGGGGAACCCCCGCCGCAGCGCCCGCAGCGCGGGGACCCCGGCGAGCAGATCGCCGAGCCCGAGGGCGCGCAGCACCAGGAGCCGCGGCCGCGGCCGCGGGCCGGCGGCGGCGCGTCGTGCGGACGGGGACGGCGCCGTCCCGGCCCCGCTCCCCGCGTCCGTGGGCACCCGTCCTTCACCCGGCCCGGACGGCCCGGACGGCCCGGTCGTGGCCCTCGCGGCGGGCCGGCCGGGGGCGGGCGCGGCGCGGGAGCACGGCGGTGCCGTCGACGTCGCCGGGTGCGGCGAGAGGGCTCGTGTGCCCGGACACCGCGGCGGTCCTCATCGGGTCACCTCCTTCAGCAGCCGTTCCCAGTCGTCCAGGAACCGGGACAGCCCGTAGCGGGCGAGCGCCGCCGCGCGGGCGCGCTCACCGGTGCGGCGGGCGTGCGCCGGGTCGGCGACGAAGTCCCGTACGGCGTCGGTCAGCACGTCGACGCGGTTGGACACCACACCGGCGCCGGGCGGTACGGCCTCGGTGACCTCGGTGGTGGCGAGGGCGACGACGGGCATGCCGAGGTGCATCGCCTCCAGCAGGGACAGACCGAGGGAGGTCCAGCGCACGGGGTGGACGTAGACGCGGCGGCGGGCCAGCGCCTCGTGCAGTTCCGCCTGGGTCAGTTCGTACGCGCGGCAGCGGTCGGGGGGCAGGCCGAGGTGGCCGGCGAGGCCCTCGGTCCGCATGCCGAAGACGTCGAGGGGCGCGGCGTCGGCGAAGGCCGGCAGCAGGTCGGTGCCGGTGGTGCGGCCGCGCCGCACCGGTTCGTTGACGACGACGGCGGCGTGCGGGAGTTCCCCGGTCCACAGCGGGCCGGGGTCGACGATGCCGTGTTCGACGACGGTGGCGGGGACGCCCCGGTCGTCCCACATCAGACGGTTGAAGTGGGTGACGTGGACGAGGGTGACGCCGGGGATGTCCGCGGCGGGGTGCCGGGTGTCGGGCACGTCTCCGTGCGGGGCGTTGTGCTCCAGGTAGACCAGGGGCGGGCGGCGTCCCAGCCACCGGTCGACCAGGGCGAGTTCGTGCGGGCGTTGCAGGACGACGACGTCGACGTCCTCCTCGCTCAGGCGCTCCGGGGGCACCTCGACGACGGAGTCGGGCCAGTCGAAGGTGCGGGCGCGGCCGAGTCCGTCGGGTCCGCGGTCCGGGGTGACGGGGACGACGTAGGTGTGCGGGCCCCGCACGAAGGCCGTGGTCCACGACCCGTGCACGTGCCACAGCAGGATCCTCATGTCGCCTCCACGAGCTTGTCGACCGCCGCGACGACGTCGAGCGCGGTCACGGTGTCCAGGCAGGGGTGCCCGGGTACGGGGCAGCTGCGGGCGCGGGTCCCGGCGCAGGGCGCGTCCTGGTCGCCGAGCAGCACGTGCGGCACCCCGTACGGCCGCCAGCGCTCGGCGGGGACGACCGGCGCGAACAGGGACACCACCGGGGTGCCGACGGCGGCGGCGAGATGGGCGGGACCGGTGTTTCCGGTGACCACGCAGGCGGCCCCGGCGAGCACGCCGGCGAGTTCGGCGGCTCCGGTGCGGCCGCCGAGGTCGACGGCCCGGCCGCCGGCGACGTACGCGGTCAGGTCCCGCTCCCCCGCGCCGCCGGTGACGGCCACCCGGCGTCCGGCGGCGGCGAGTTCGCGCACCGCCTGCGCGCACCGGTCGGGGCTCCAGGCACGGGCGGGCACGCTGGCGCCCGGGTGGACGACGACGTACTCCCCCTCCCCGAAGCCGGTGAGCGCTCCGGTCGCGGGCGGCGGGAGCACCCGCAGCCGTCCGTCGTCGACCCGGGGGAAGCCGGCGGCCTCGGCGAGGTCGAGCCCGGCCTCCGCCTCGTGGGCGCGGGGGGCGCGGTGGTGGCGCACGTCGAGGAGGGAGCCGGGGTGGTCCTCGCTGTCGGCGGCGATGCAGCGGACGCCGGCCAGGCGCAGGAGGAGGGCGGTGGGCAGCGGGGACTGGTGGAAGGAGGTGAGGATCAGCGCGGTGTCGGCGTCGACGGCGTCGACGAGTGCGTCGATCTCCTCCCGGCTGACCTCGGGCGGCTGGAACCCGGTCCACGGCGAGTCCCAGACGAGCACCTCGTCCACCCCGGGCAGCAGCCGTGCGGCGGGCGCCCCGTGCGGCCCGCACAGCAGGGTCACGGTGTCGGCCCGGGCGGCGACGGCCCGCACGGCGGGCCCGGCGAGCAGCACGTCGCCGAAGCTGTCGAGCCGGGTGACGAGGGCTTTCACACGGGCCTCCCCCACGGCGGGCGCTCCGCGGGCTCGTTCCACGGCGGGGCGTCCAGGATCAGGCGCACCGCGGCCGGGAGGTTTGGGGCCACATGGGGCGCGGCGGAGGTCTCCTCGGGGCGGGTCTTCGGCGTGGGGACGAGGACGGCGCGGGCGCCGGCGCGTCGCGCGGCCTCCACGTCGGCGCCGATGTCGCCGACGACGACGCAGTCGGCCGGGTCCACCCGGATGCGGCCGGCCGCCCGAAGGATCATGCCCGGCCGGGGTTTGCGGCAGGGGCAGCCGTCGTCGGGGCCGTGCGGGCACACGGCCCAGACGTCGAAGGGGCCGAGGAGGTCGTCGACGCGCCGGTTGACGCGGCGGGCGTCGGCCTCGGTGAGCAGTCCGCGCGCGATGCCGGACTGGTTGGTGACGACGCCGGTGCGGATGCCGCGGGCCCGGAGCGCGTCGAGCGCCGCGCGGGCGCCGTCGACGGGCCGTACCAGGTCGGGGTCGGCGTTGTAGGGGACGTCGTGGACCAGGGTGCCGTCGCGGTCGAACAGCACCGCCCGCACCGGGCTCATCGGGCCGCCTCCCGCCAGGCGGGGGCGTTGCGGTGGCGCCAGGCCCCGGCCAGCCGGTGCCAGGTCGCGGCGGGCGGGATGACGACGCTGGTGGCCAGCACGGTGGTCACCTCCTCGCGGGTGCGCGGGCCGGGCACGATGCGGGCGCGGGCGAACTCGGCGGTCCCGGCGGCCCAGCCGAGCGCGCAGGCGGTGGCCGCCCGGCGGTGCCCGGCGACGGCGAGGGCGCAGGCGGCGGCGCCGGCGGCGGTGATCGCGGCGTGCCGGCGGATCCGGCCGCGCGGCGCGACCGCCTTGTCCCACCAGTCGGGGCCGTGCAGCCGCCGCATCAGCGCGTCGTCGGCGTTGCCGCGCTGCTGCCCCACCGACGCCCAGCGGGAGGCGGAGCGCACCGGGTGCAGCGTGGTGCGGCGGCCCCTGCGGATGCGCCAGCCGGCGTCGAGGAGGCGCAGCGCGAGGTCGGCGTCCTCGCGGAAGGCGCGGGGGAAGCGTTCGTCGAAGCCGCCGGCCTGCCGGAGGGCCTCGGTGCGGTAGGCCATGTCGGCGGTGATCCAGCGGGCCCGGGCGAGTCCGGCGGTGCCGCGTTCCCAGTCGGTGGGGCGGCGTCCGCCGGGCAGCGGCACGGTGATGACGCCCGGGATCCCGGCGGTGTCGGGGGTCGCCTCCTCGAGGTCCTGGACGAGCTGTGCGCACCAGTGCGGCCCCACCTGGACGTCGTCGTCGAGGAAGACGGCCCAGGGCGCGGTGACGGCGCGCAGCCCGGTGTTGCGCGCGGCGGCGGGCCCCCGGCCGCCGGTGGCGGCGATGGTGGTGCGTTCGCGCAGGTCGCCGAGGACGGTCAGGGCGTGGGCCAGCGCGTTGGGCGCGGGGTCGGGGTCGGGCCGGTCGTCCACGAGGACGATCTCGTCGGGGCGCGGCCCGTGCGCGGCGGCCAGCGCGGCGAGGCAGTCGGCGAGGGTGTCCCGCAGCAGGGTGGGGATCACGACGGCGTACGACGTCATCCGAACGCCCTCCCCCGGAAAGGGGCTCTGGTGCGAAGGATGCGCATCGGGGCTGTGCTCCGTCCCTGGGAGGCGTGGTCTTCTACCGGAACGCGGGTGCCGCGTTCGTGGTCGCCTCAAACACTTGGTCACAGCTTGCCCGTATCGGGGCGGCCCTGACGCCTTTTGGGCGGCTCTTCAGGTCACGGCCGCCCGACCGGGTGACGACCGCTCCCGGCGCCGTCGACCGCCGCGAGGTCACGTGCGTCGCGCTCACCTTCGGCGCGGGCGCCGGCGGGCGCTGCGCGCGGCTGCCGGACGCCCTGAAGGAGGAACGGGTCCCGGCGACCTTCTTCCTGCCGGGCAGGCGGCACATCGAGCGGTGCCCGGAGCCGGTCCGGCGGACGGCCGGCGAGGGGCACGAGGTGGCCGACCGCACCTGGACCCACCGCCGCCCGACGGAGCCGGAGCCGGACGGGACACGCGAGGAGCTCGAGCGCACCACCGAGGAGACGGCACGCCTCACCGGCCGCCGCCCCGCCCCGATGCGCCCGCCGCGGGGCCGCACCGACGACACCCTGCACCGGGTCGGCCGGGAACCGGGCCTCTCGGAGGTCCTGCGGAGCGCGACCGCGAAGGACCGCGCGACGACCGGCTCCGCGACGGCACGGCGCCGGCCGTCCCCGGCGTCATCGCCGGACCGAAGAGGCGGGGCTGCGTGTACATGACGGTTCCCCGGCCGCCCGCCCCCGGGGAAGGCGGAGCCCGCGGAGGCGTACCGGTGGGGCCGGTACCGCCCGGGACTGGGCCGGGCGGGACTGGGCCGGGCGGGTGACCCGTGCCCGGACGTGCCGACGGGCCGGGCGGATTTCCTAGGATTCACCCGTGGCCACCTTCCAGCTCCAGCGCACGGCGCCCCTCTCCCCCGACGAGGCCTGGCGCCGACTCACGACGTGGTCCCGCCACGGGGAGGCGGTCCCGCTGACCCGGACGACGGTGCGCACTCCCCCGCCCACCGGCGCGGGCACGAGGATCGTCGCCCGCACGGGCCTGGGCCCGCTCTCCTTCGACGACCCGATGGACGTGACGGTGTGGCGGCCCCCGCAGGAGGGCTCCCCCGGGTACTGCCGGCTGGAGAAGCGCGGCCGGGTCGTCACCGGCTGGGCGGAGATCGAGGTACGGCCGGGGCCGGGCGGCCGGGCGCGGGTGGTGTGGCGGGAGGACATCGGCGTCCGCTTCCTGCCCTCCTTCTGCGACGCGGTTCTGGCACGGACGGGCCGGCTGGTCTTCGGACGGGCGGTGAACCGCCTGCTCAGACAGGAGTGAGCTAGGGGCGCGAAGACCCGTCGCGCCTCGCGACGACCCAGGCCTGGTGCCGCACGAAACGGAACACCGCCTCTTGGGACCGGCGTTCCCACTGCTCACGCTGTCCCCAGGAACCCGGCAGCCACGCGTCGGCCTCCGCGTCGAGGCCGTCGGGGTGGACGATGTTCCCCCGGCTGTCGTAGTGCTCGGCCATGCCGTAGCGGGCGAGGTCCAGCTCGGCGCGTTCGGGATCGGCTCCCAGGGCCTCGTCGGCCTCCCTGAGGGAGAACGAGAGCCGCCGGCGGTCGTAGTCGATGTCGGCGAGGGCGACGAAGACCTGCTCCCCGGGGCTCACGACCTCCTCCGGACGGGAGATACGGCGGCCGGCCAGCTCGGAGCGGTGGACGAGTCCGTCGATCCCCTCCTGGACCCGGACGAGGGCGCCGAAGGAGAGCAGTCTCACGACCGTGGCCTCGACGATCTCTCCCGGTCGGTGGGAGGTCGTGAACTGTCGCCACGGCCCGTCGTGAGCCGCCTTCAGGGAAAGCAGGGGACGCCTCCCGTCGACGTCCGGGCCGAGCACCCGGACATGTACCCGGTCGCCCGTGCGCACCACGTCGGAGGGGTCGTCGACATGCCGCCACGACAGTTCCGACCGCGGGACCAGCCCCACCGCCGTCCCGAGATCCACCACCGCTCCGTCCCGCAGGACCTCGGTCACCGTGCCCCTGCGCACCTGCCCGGACCGCCGTCCCCGGCGAAGGCCCGGCCGGAGGGCGGCGTCGGCCTCCTCCAGCCAGGCACGGCGGGAGAGGTGCACGAGGCCCCGGTACCGGTCCAGTTCGATGATCTTCGCCTTGACCGCCGTACCGAGGAGCCCGTGCGGAGGGTCGCCCTGTCGCCGGACGGCCAGGCCGGACGGCATGAAGGCCCGTACGCCCACGTCGAGGACGAGTCCGCCCCGGACCGCGTCAATCACCGTGCCGGTGACGTGGCCGTCCTCGGCCCTGACGGTCTCGAGCTCGCTCCACGCCTCCACGGACCGGGCGCGCCTGAGGGACAGGACGGCATGGCCCTCCGCGTCCCGGCGCCCCAGGGCCATGACCTGGACGCGGTCCCCCGTCTCCACCGTCAAAAGCGGGTCGGCATCACGCCGGAGCGAGAGTTCACCCGCGGGAACGACACCCGTGAGGCCGTCCAGCGACAGCAGCAGCCCGCCCCCGCGCCGGTCGACGACCGTACCGAACACGAGGTCCCCGGGGGCGGGCTGCCGCCTCCGGGGACCACCGGCGAGCAGCAGTGCGCCCCCTCCGGCCGGCTGTTCGCGCCGGCCGAGCCGCCCCACCGCCTCGTCGAACGAGCGGTAGGCCCCGCGCCCGGTCGACCACCCGCTCGGCGTGTCGGCCAACGTGATCAGCATCGTGGACCCGCGGCCCCACGGGCCGTCCCCCCTGGACGCGATGCGGCGGCAGGTGCGCGAGGAGGCGCGCACCAGCCGCGTCACCGGATGGTCCGCACCGAGTCGCTCGCCGGCCCGCCGCGCCTGCTCCGTCAGTGCCTGCGCGGTCCGCTCCGCTTTGTCCGCCTTGTCGGCCTCGTCGGTCGCGCGCACCGACTCCACCTGTGCGGTGACCAGATTGGTGAGCGTCGCGACGGAGCGGGGATGCTCGGGCCCGAGCCTCGCGTCGAGCCGGCCGGACACGGAGGCGAGCTGGGCGACCGCCCGCTCCAGCCGGGCGGGGGACCGGGTCACCCGGGCGGACTCCACCTGCACCGCCGCGAGATCCGCCAGCACACCGAGGACCTCCGGATGGTCGGCGCCGAGCATCGCCGAGAGCCGCTGGCAGGTGACTTCCAGTACCTGCACCGATGTCGTCAGGGCCTTGGCGTCCCCGTCCCGCAGCGCGGCCGTGACACGGGCGACGGCAAGGCCGGCGACAGAGAAGAAGGCCCGCGGGTCGTCGCCGGCTGTCTCCCTCACGAGGTCGGCGGCCTGGCCGGCGAACGCGCTCAGGGCCACCGAGGAAGGGCCCGGCCGTTCCTCACCGGGCTTGCGCCGGACCGGCTCCCGGCCCCCCGGCCCCGGACCGTGTCCGCTGTCGGCGAGCCGCCACTCCACGGCCGCCAGGACCTCGCGAGGTTCGGCGCTGTGCGGGGCGTCGAGGTGACGCAGCAGGCTCCGGGCGGACCGGGCCCGGGAGGCGGCCGAATCCAGGTCCCCCAGCGTCAGGGTGACGACCGCCAGATTGACGAAGGTGATCAGGGCCAGCGCTTCGTCGACGTCGGCGTCCGCCATGTCGAAGGCCAGGAGATCGAGGAAGGTCCGTACGTCCTCCCCACGGCCGAGCCTCATGCCCACCGCGGCCAGGGCGTTCCCGGCGGCCACGGCGCGATCCGTGTCTCCCGGCAGCCTCATCAGCCTCGCGGTGAGCACGTCGAAGAGCCGAGCGGCCTCACCCCGTAACCCCAGTTCCCACAGCAACCGGTTCAGCCGTACGCCCTCGGCGAGTTCACGCGGATCCCACTCCGCCTCGTCGGGCTCGGCCGGCAAGCGCGTGACGAACGCCACCAGACTGGGCAGATGGGCGAAACGCAGGCCCCCGGGGTCGCGCAGCGCCTCCTCCGCGCATTCCGCCGCCGCCTCGAAGGAGTCAATCATCGTCCGGCTCCCCCCTCAACGTCCGGAACGCCTCGTCGCAGACCTCGTTCGCCAACCGCATGTAGAACGGGCGCATGTCGCGTGCCAGGAGCGGGTTCTCGGCCGCCAGGGCGTTCATCTCCCGGACCATGAACCGGCCGGTCTCGAACACCTCGCTCGCCTTTTCCCTCCTTTTCCGCAAGGGCTCACCGCGACCGGGGGGAGCAGGGTCGGCCCGCATCGCCGGGGGTGCGGGAGGTACGGGGAGTCCCTCACTGAGCAACCCCACCAGATACTCGGCCGACAGCTTCTCGAAGACCTCGAACGCGCTGCTGAGGGCGCCGGCGGCCAGGGTGCCCCCGCCCGTCCCGCTCAGCCGGCCGGAGGCCTCGGGGTCGAGGAGGATGCCGATGACCGCGGGGTCCTGGCCCTCGGTGCGTCGCTCCACGGGCCCTCCGGCATATCCCTCGCCACCGTCGGACGGCGGGTCGCCGACCAGTTCGATCACACACAGCGGACGGCCCCCGCCGTCCCGCCGGTCCGGCACGACGGCGTCCACCGTGCCCCGCAGGACCGTTCTCTGCGGGCCGGGACGGTACGGGGCGAGCCACCCGTCTCCCTTGACGGCGCTGTCGGCCTGCGGTGCCGAGCAGTCGGCGTCCGGGTCGGGCAACACGCTGACCAGGGCGAGCCCGACGTCCTCCGCCAGCTCGTACACCATGGCCCGCAGCGGCAGCCCCTGGGCGGTGTGCAGGTCGACGTGTTCCCGCGTCCGCAGTCCCGGCAGGCAGGCGGTGGAGGTCAGGACGTAGGAACTGGTCACGAAGAAGCCGCCGCCGAGGAGTTCCCCCTCCCGGGATATGGCCACCCAGTAGTCGTCGCGCCCCATGGAGTACCTCAGGTCCCGCTCATCGGCAATGCCGCGCCCTCGTCCGCAGGTCGGTGCAGCCTCGGATGCGGTACGCGGGGCGGCGCCGGCTACGAGAGTACCGGCTCGTACCCGCAGCGCACCGGGTCATGTACGGAATGTCAGCCCCGGCCGAGCACGCGCCGGGCGCCGGCGATCACGGCTGTCGCCAGTACCCACCCGGCGACGACCAGCAGCAGCGCGACGGCCTTGCTCGCTCCCGCGGGGTCCCAGGCGCCCCGGTGCCCGAGGCTCGCGACGGGGATCAGCAGGTCGAGGCTGTACAACACGGGATCCCAGGCGCGCTTGGAGTCGCCGCCGACGGGCGGCGGCCGGTGCGTGGCGAACCACAGCGAGCCCACGGCGACCAGCGACAGCAGCCACAGCAGCGCCCGGCGGGGGGCGTATCCGTAGCCGAACAGCACGTCCTGCACGAGACCCCAGATCCGGCCGGACAGACGGTCGTTGCGACTGAGGTACCGCTCGCGGGCGTGCCGCACGGTGCGGGCGGAGCGTTCGTCTCCGCCGCTCTGGTACGACTTCGCGAGTTGCTCGAAGGTCCGGGCGCCGGCCTGCGGGTCGCGGGTGAGCCAGGAGATCCGGGCGCGCACCTCCACGGACCGTTCCGTCTCCAGCCGCTGGTACGCGAAACCCTCCAGGGACAGGGCGCCCGGCGCCGGCCACGTGGACTCGGAGTCCACCAGGACGTCGACGGTCGCGTCCTGCAGCACCACCCGGCCCGCGGGGGGCTCGCGCAGATCCAGCCTGAGGCGCGGGACGCGGAGCCGGCCGCAGAGCAGGGAGCCGGCGGGCCCGGCGAGGATGCCGTCGTGGAAGGTCACCACGCCCCCGACCTCGGCCGCCCGCAGCAGCACCTGCCCGGTGCTGCGGAACCCCCAGTCCGCGTAGAAGCCCGTGCAGATGATCCCGGTGGCGTCGATGCCGCCCACGTCGGCGGCGTGCAGGTTGACGGCGTGGGTGACGCGGGCGTCCCTCAGGTAGAGGGACCCGTTGGCGGTCAGGCCGCGGCCGTGGACCGAACCCTCGACCGTCAGCCGCGGCGCGAGCAGGGACCAGGCGCCGCCGTCGGCCACGGACAGCTCCTCGACGACGAGGTTCCCGCCGATCCGGGCGTCCGCCAGCCGGAGGACTCCGGTGGCCGTCCCCTCGTGCAGCCGCCGCGGCGCCCGTCGTCCCGTACCGTCGTCCGCCGGATCCGTCATGGGCCTCGGTTCGGACACGCCGTCCCCCAGCCTGGCGCCCGTGAGGCGGAGTTCGCCGTCGACGACCAGGCGGTCGGCGTGCACCGCGGGCAGGACCGAACCCGACAGGTCGAGCGACGGCACCGAGAGTTCCGTCAGGTCGAGCGGCTCCTCGAACACGCAGTCGACGAGGGCCACTGCGGCGTCGAGGCTCCGGCGGTCCAGACGCAGGGCGCCGACGACGCGCAACCCCCGGTAGGCGAGCGTACGTTCACCGTTCCCGTCCCGTGCGGCGAGGGCCGCGCCCAGCGCCCTCGCGTCAACCGTTCCGGACAGGCTCGTCACCCGGCTCGCGCGCCGGGCCCCCCTGATGCGTGACACGGTGCCCCCCTTGTCCCCCGCATGACATATCACACGCGCGTTCCGGCTTCCGTACGAGTCCGCTGCGCCGACTCCGTCCGGCCATACTGGACACATGGAGCATTCCCTGTCCGGCGCCCTGTCCGTCCTCGGTGGCCGGCCCGTGGGCAAGGCGCTGGCCGAGTGGCTCGGCCAGAGTCAACTGGAACTGGAAGAAGCCGACTTGGTGGCGACCGGCGGGAGCGGGGGAATCCTCGTGTCCGGGTTCCTGCGCGATCTGAGGCCCGGACGCACCAGCGGCATGAGGATCGTCAAGCTGGTCCCGTGCTCCGCCCACGCCGACACGGAACCGCGCAATCACCGGGCCGCGCTGTCCGACCGGGTCCCCGGCAACGAGGACTTCATCGACTCCCACCTGGTCGAACTGGACGACAGGACCGCCAGGTTGGACGACTACTGGGTGATGATCCAGCATCCGGCCGGTGACGGCACCGAGGAGGGGATGGGGACGCTCGCCGGGCTGGGCACGGACCGGCGGACGCCCGCCCTCGTGGAGGAGGTCGTCAAGGGGGTGCTGGGCGGCTGGAACCCCGATCCGGTCACCGGTGGGGAGAGGAGGGACGCCGGCGTCGAGCCCCTCTCGGCGGCCCGGTTCGTCGAGGACATGCTGGGCGAGTCGTCCGGCAGAGCGGAAAGGGCCGGACGCTGGCTGCGGGAGCGGATGGGGCCGGACAGCGGGAGTGCCTGGTTCACGCTGGGCGGGAACGCCCGCCCGCTGCCCAATCCGGTGGTGCTCGGGGAGGGTTCGCCGCTGAGCGAGTGCCAGGTGAGACTCGCGGTGCGCGGGCGCGCCCACGGAGATCTGCATCCGGGCAACATCCTCGTGCCGGTCAGCGGGAAGGCCGCGGCCGACGACTTCTGGCTCGTGGACCTGAGTTGGTACCACCGGCACGCGCTGCTGGCCCGCGATCCGGTTCATCTGCTGCTCTGTCTGGTCGCCGACGAGTACCTGCCCCACATGTCCGGACCCGCCCGGGAGGAACTGCTGGCAGCGCTGACCGGTGAGGACCCCGCGTGCGAGGGACCGCTGATCCCGCAAGGGCTGGCGGACACCGTCGCGCGGGTGCGCGGGGCGATGATCGGCTGGGGCGCGGTGCACCGCATCAACACGGGCTGGCGCCACCAGTGGTTCCTGGCGCTCCAGGCCTGCGCGCTGATGGTGGTCGTCCGGCCGCGGTACACGGAGCGGGACCGCTGGTGGTTCTTCCGCCTGGCGGCCGGGGCGTGCCGGGCCTATCTGGAGAAGGCGGGCGTGGAGCCCCCCGGAGGGGCGGTCCCGTCGGCCGAGGTCCCGGCACCCCCGGTGGCCCTCGCACCGGACCCGGACCCGGTACCGGCACCGGCACCGGCACCGGTCGCGTTCGTCCCGGCGCAGGCTCGGGCCGCACCGATGGAGACCGTGTCACCGGCGGCCGACGCTCCGGTGGCCGAGCCGCGGACCGGGCCGGCCGTCCCTTCGGCCGCCGGGACGTACGCTCCGGCGGCCGATCCCGCGGTGCCCGTTCCGGCGCCGTCGCCGGGGGCCGAGCCCTGTGCCGTGGAGGTGCTGGCGGAGATCTGGGACCTCTTCGAACCCGTTCTGCGGCACCTGTCGTCGGTGCCCGTCGGGGAGGTGCCGCGCCACACCCTCGAGTACGTCATGCGTCGTGCCACGGACCTCGGGCTGTCCCTCGGCCACCCCCGGCTCGTCATGCCGCGGCCGGCGGGCGTCCCCGACGAGGAGTGCCGGGAGCAGGTGCTGGACCGGCTGGGCGAGGTGTCCGACCGGGCCGAGGAACTGCACGGAGTCATCGTGCAGCCCCTGCGTCGTATGCAGGAGCTCGCCCACGGCACCGGGCACTCCGGACTCCGTGCACTGGTGAAGTCCCTCAGGGACCTCCTCGACGAGGTCCGTCGTGCCTCCGCCGTCCTGTCGGCCCCCCGTCCGGCCTGACCCCCGTCACGCCGCCGGCCCGCTCCGGCCCGTGGGCGCCGTCGTGGTGGATCGGGGTGTGGGCCCCGGTGAGGGACACGCCTGCGCCGCCGTGCCGGTTCGCGACGATCTCCGCCGCGATGGACAGGGCGGTCTCCTCCGGAGTGCGGGCGCCCAGGTCGAGGCCGATCGGCGACCTGAGACGGGCCAGCTCCGCCTCGGTCACGCCGGCCTCGCGCAGGCGGGCGGCGCGGTCCAGGTGGGTGCGGCGGGAGCCCATCGCGCCGACGTACGCCACCGGCAGGCGCAGGGCCAGTTCCAGCAGGGGCACGTCGAACTTGGCGTCGTGGGTGAGGACGCACAGGACCGTGCGCGCGTCGACGGGCGTGCGTCGCAGGTAGGTGTGCGGCCACTCGACGACGATCTCGTCGGCCTCCGGGAAGCGGGCGCGCGTGGTGAACGCGGGGCGGGCGTCGCACACCGTGACGTGGTGGCCGAGGAACGTGCCGACCCGGACCAGTGCCGACGCGAAGTCGACCGCCCCGAAGACGATCATCCGGGGCGGGGGGACGGAGGACTCGACCAGAAGCGTGAGCGGTGCTCCGCACCGCGAGCCCCGCGCACCGATCTCCAGGGTCCCGGTGCGGCCGGCGTCCAGGAAGGCGCCCGCCTCGGCGGCGACCGTGCGGTCCAGCTCCGGACGGCCGCCGAAGCCGCCCCGGTACGAGCCGTCCGGGCGGACCGTCAGCGCGCGGCCCCTCAGCTCCGCCGGGCCGTTCACGATCCGCGCCACCGCCGCCGCCTCCCCGCGCGCGGCGGCGGCGAGCGCGGCGGCGAGCACCGGACGGGCGGGGTCCGCCGCCCGTACCGGCGTGACCAGGACGTCGATGACCCCGCCGCAGGTCAGCCCCGCGGCGAAGGCGTCCTCATCGCTGTGGCCGAAGCGCTCCAGGACGGTGTCGCCGTCCCTCAGCGCCTGCTCGCACAGCTCGTACACCGCACCCTCCACGCAGCCGCCGGAGAGCGAGCCGACGGCCGTCCCCGCGGTGTCGACCGCGAGCGCGGCGCCGGGCCCGCGGGGCGCGCTGCCGACGGCCGCCACCACGGTGGCGACCGCGAAGTCACGGCCCTGCCCGACCCACCGGTTCAGCTCCTCGGCGATGTCCAGCATGTCTCGCTCTCCTCGGCTGCGGTGGGGCACGACCGCCCGTAGCGGCGTCGGGGTCACCCGGTCCCGGTGGTGAGGTGTTCCGGGCGGACCGGTGTTCTGCTGAGTTCCAGGCCCGTCGCGTCGCGGATGGCCGCGAGGACCGCCGGGGTCGAGGAGAGGGTGGGGGCCTCGCCCACGCCGCGCAGGCCGTACGGGGCGTGGTCGTCGGCGAGTTCGAGCACGTCGACGGGGATGGCCGGGGTGTCGAGGATGGTGGGGACGAGGTAGTCCGTGAAGGACGGGTTGCGCACCTTCGCGGTCCTCGGGTCGACGACGATCTCCTCCATGACCGCCATGCCCAGGCCCTGGGCGGTGCCGCCCTGGATCTGGCCGGTCACGGACAGCGGGTTGAGCGCCTTGCCGACGTCCTGCGCGCAGGCCAGCTCGACGACCTTCACCAGGCCGAGTTCGGTGTCGACCTCGACGACGGCGCGGTGCGCGGCGAAGGAGTACTGGACGTGGCCGTCGCCCTGTCCGGTGCGCGGGTCGAAGGGTTCGGTCGGCCGGTGCCGCCACTCCTCCTCGGCCTCGACGGCCTCGTCGCCGAGGACGTCCACCAGGTCGGCGAGCACCTCGCCTCCGTCGGTGACGACCTTGCCGCCCTCCAGCAGGAGTCCGGCGCCCGCCCAGGCCGGGTGGGACGGGCCCAGCTTGCGCCGGCCCAGCTCCAGGACCTTCTCGCGCACCAGCTCGCAGGCGTTCCTGACCGCGCCGCCGGTGACGTACGTCTGCCGGGAGGCGGACGTCGACCCCGCCGAGCCGACCCGGGTGTCGGCCGGGTGGACGGTCACCCGGGCGACGCCCAGCTCGGTGCGGGCGATCTGGGCGTGCACGGTGACGCCGCCCTGGCCGACCTCCGCCATCGCGGTGTGCACGGCGGCGACCGGCTCACCGCCGGCCACCTCCAGGCGGACCCGGGCGGTGGAGTAGTCGTCGAAGCCCTCGGAGAAGCCGACGTTCTTGATGCCGACGGCGTAGCCGACCCCGCGGACGACGCCCTCGCCGTGCGTGGTGTTGGACAGGCCGCCCGGCAGCCGGCGCACGTCGGCGCCCTCGCCGGACTCCCACTGGCGCTCCGGGGGCATGGGCCTCGCCTTGACGCGGCGCAGGAGTTCGGCGACCGGCGCCGGGGAGTCGACGGGCTGCCCGGTGGGCATGAGCGTGCCCTGCTCCATGGCGTTGAGCTGCCTGAACTCCACCGGGTCCAGGCCGAGCCGCGCCGCCAGCCTGTCCATCTGCGCCTCGTACGCGAAGCACGCCTGGACCGCGCCGAAGCCGCGCATGGCCCCGCAGGGCGGGTTGTTGGTGTAGAGGGCGACGGCCTCGACGTCGACGGCGTCGACGGCGTACGGGCCGACGCCGAGCGAGGCGGCGTTGCCGACCACGGCCGGGGAGGAGGAGGCGTACGCGCCGCCGTCGAGGACGATGCGGGCCTTGACGTGGGTCAGCCTGCCGTCCGCCGTGGCGCCGTGCTCGTAGTGGAGCTTGGCCGGGTGGCGGTGGACGTGGCCGAAGAAGGACTCGAAGCGGTTGTAGACGATCTTGACGGGCTTGCCGGTGCGCAGGGCCAGCAGGCAGGCGTGGATCTGCATCGACAGGTCCTCGCGGCCGCCGAACGCGCCGCCGACGCCGGCCAGCGTCATCCGCACCCTGTCCTCGGGCAGGCCGAGCACGGGCGCGATCTGGCGCAGGTCGGAGTGGAGCCACTGGGTGGCGACGTAGAGGTGGACGCCGCCGTCCTCCTCGGGGACGGCGAGTCCGGATTCGGGGCCGAGGAAGGCCTGGTCCTGCATGCCGAAGGTGTACTCGCCCTCGACGATCACGTCCGCGCGCTCCCGCGCGGACGCCACGTCGCCGCGCACGACGGGCTGGCGGTGGACGATGTTGGGGTGCGGGACGCGGGCGATGTGGTGGTCGTCGCGGTTCTCGTGGACGAGGGCCGCGTCCGGGGCGAGGGCGGAGGCCTCGTCGGTGACCACGGGGAGTTCGCGGTAGTCGACCCTGATCCTCGCCGCGGCGCGGCGGGCGGTCTCCGGGTGGTCGGCGGCGACGATCGCGACCGGTTCGCCGTGGTGGCGGACCTTGCCGTGGGCGAGGACCGGGGTGTCCCTGATCTCCAGGCCGTAGTTCCTCACGCCGGTCGGCAGGTCGTCGTACGTCATGACGGCGTACACGCCGGGGACGGCGAGCGCCTCGCTCGCGTCGATCGAGGCGATCTCGGCGTGGGCGACGGTGGAGCGCAGGATCTGCCCCCAGAGCATGTCCTCGTGCCACAGGTCGGAGGAGTACGCGAACTCGCCGGTGACCTTGAGGGCGCCGTCCGGGCGGAGGGTGGACTCGCCGATGCCGCCCTTGGTCCCCGAGCCCTGCGTGAGGGTGGTGGGCATCCCTTTCGCCGGCATGCTCAGCCCCTCTCGGCCCGGCGGGCGGCCGCCAGGCGGACCGCGTCCATGATCTTCTCGTAGCCGGTGCAGCGGCACAGGTTGCCCGACAGGGCCTCGCGGATGTCCGCGTCGCTCGGGTCGGGGTGGCGCTCCAGCATCTCGTCGGCGGCGACCAGCAGACCGGGCGTGCAGAAGCCGCACTGGACGGCGCCGGCGTCGAGGAAGGCCTGCTGGAGCGGGGAGAGCCCGGTGTCCTCGCCGGGCCGCGCGACGGCGCCGCGGGAGCGCTGCCCGGCGAGGTCCGCCAGGCCCTCCACGGTGACGACCTCGCGGCCCTGGACCTGCCCGGCGGCGACGAGGCAGGAGCACACGGGCACGCCGTCGAGCCGCACGGTGCACGATCCGCACTCGCCCTGTTCGCAGGCGTTCTTGGAGCCGGGCAGGCCGAGCCGTTCGCGCAGCACGTACAGCAGGGACTCGCCCTCCCAGACGTCGTCGGCCTCCCGGGGGCGTCCGTTGACGGTGAAGTCGATGCGCATCACGCGGCTCCCTCCGTGGTGCGGCGGGCGCCGCGGTACGACTCCCAGGTCCAGGTCAGGGTGCGGCGGGCCATGACGCCGACGGCGTGGCGGCGGTAGCCCGCGGTGCCGCGCACGTCGTCGATCGGGTCGCAGGCGGCGGCGCACAGGTCGGCGAACCGCTGGGCGAGGGACGGGACGACGGCCTTCCCGTTGTCCCAGAGGCCGCCCTCCTCCAGGGCCGCGTTCAGGAACTCCTCGGCGGCCCGCGCCCGGACGGGCGTCGGGGCGGCCGAGCCGATCCCCGTCCGTACCGTCCGGGTCTCCGGGTGGAGGGCGAGGCCGAAGGCGCACACGGCGATGACCATGGCGTTGCGGGTGCCGACCTTGGAGTACTGCTGCGGGCCGTCGGCCTTCTTGACGTGGACGGCCCGGATCAGCTCGTCGGGCGCCAGCGCGTTGCGCTTCACGCCGGTGTAGAACGCGTCGATCGGGATGCGGCGCGCCCCGCGCACCGACTCGGCCTCGACCTCGGCCCCGGCGGCGAGCAGCGCCGGGTGGGCGTCGCCGGCCGGGGAGGCGGTGCCGAGGTTGCCGCCGACGCCGCCGCGGTTGCGGATCTGCGGGGAGGCGACCGTGTGGGAGGCGAGGGCGAGACCCGGCAGCTCGGCGCGCAGGTGCTCCATGATCCGCGCGTACGGGACGCAGGCGCCGAGCCGTACGGCGTCCTCGCCGACCTCCCACTCGTACAGGTCGCCGACGCGGTTCAGGTCCATGAGGTACTCGGGCCGGCGGTGGTCGAAGTTGATCTCGACCATCACGTCGGTGCCGCCCGCGATCGGTACGGCGGCGGGGTGCTCGGCCTTCGCGGCGAGCGCCTCCTCCCAGCCGGCGGGGCGAAGGAAGTCCATGACCGGCTCTCTTCTTCGTCTCGTGGGGCGTACGGATCAAGCCAGTCCGGGTGCGACGGGCCCGGCTCGCACCTGTGCGGTCCACCCGGGGTGCGGCCAGTACACCGCCGTGCGCTCCGTGGGGTCAGTCACGGAAACCATGAAGGAGTTGGCTGGCCAGCGAGGTCATCTTGTAGATTCATATGAACGGAGGTCCTCTGTTACCTCCCCACCTTCCCCCGGAAACAGGGGACACGGTCCAGGACACGGCCGACACCGTTGATCAGCCACCCGACGGGCCCTCTCGGCAAGGCCCCTCCACGGTCCACCGCAGGTATCGAGACAAGAAACGACGGAGACGAGAATGCGGCTGCGCGCACTGCTGGACACCGACGCGCTGGGCCTGAGGCTGCTCGGCGGCGAGGACGAGCTGGAACGCGGTGTGCGCGGGGTGATGACCACCGACCTGAGGGACCCCAGCCGCTATCTCTCCGGCGGGGAACTGGTGCTCACGGGCCTGGCCTGGCGCCGGGACGCGGCGGACTCCGAGCCGTTCGTACGGATCCTGGCGCAGGCCGGGGTGGCCGCCGTCGCGGCCGGCACGGCGGAGCTGGGCGACGTGCCGGAGGACCTGGTCGTGGCCTGTGCGCGGCACCGGCTGCCGCTGTTCGCGGTGCACGAGTCGGTGGCCTTCGCGACCATCACCGAGCACGTTGTGCGGCAGGTGTCGGGCGAGCGCGCCGGTGATCTGGCGGCCGTGGTGGACCGGCACCGGCGGATGATGACCTCCGGACCGGCGGGCGGCGGCCCGGAGGTCGTGCTCGACCTGCTGGGCTCGGACCTGGACCTGCGGGCGTGGGTGCTCTCGCCCACCGGCCGGCTGATCGCCGGGGCGAGGACGGCGGGCCCGGCACTGCCCGCCGACGTGTGCGCGGGGCTCGCCGCGGAACAGCTGGCGGCCGCCCGCACCGGCCGGCGCGGCCCGCACCGGGTCACGCGGGGGCAGACGGCGTACAGCCTCTTCCCGGTGCGCGGCAGCGGACGTTCCGCGTCGGCGCCGCACGACGTGCGCGAGACGGTGCTGTCGGACTGGGTGCTGGTGGTCGAGGCGGACGCCGGGGACTGGGCCGAGGAGCGGCTGGACCTGCTGCACGGCGTCACCCAGCTGATCGCCGTCGAGCGGGACCGCAGGGACGCGGCGCGCACGGTGCGGCGCCGGCTCGCGCAGGAGGTGCTGGAGCTGGTGCAGACGGGCGCCGCGCCCGCGGAGATCGCGGCGCGGCTGCGGGTGGCCGCGCCGGTGCTGCTGCCCGGGCTCGGGACCGCGCCGCACTGGCAGGTGGTGGTGGCCCGCGTCGACTGGGACGGCGGGGAGGTCGACGGCGGGCCGGTGGCCCAGGCCCTGCTGGAGGAGATCCTGGTCGACCCGGCGTCGACGGGGCCCGAGCACTCCGACCGCGTCGCGGTGGCCCACACCGGCGACGAGGCGATCGCCCTCGTACCGCTGTCCTCGGTGACCGGCGAGCACGAGGACTCCGGCACCGGCGTCCTCGCCGACGCGCTCCTGGCGTCCGTGCGCGACCCGCTCACGGCCGGACTCGACGGCGACGGCCGGCTCACCCTCGGCGTCTCCGCCGCCGTGCACTCGGCGGAAGGGCTGCGCGGGGCGCTGGAGGAGGCGCGGCACGCCCGGCGCGTGGCCGCGGCGCGCCAGGGCCGGGTCTGCGCGGCCGGACACCAGGAGCTCGCCTCGCACGTCCTGCTGCTCCCCTTCGTCCCCGACGACGTGCGGCGCGCCTTCACCGCCCGCCTCCTCGACCCGCTGCGGGACTACGACCGCCGGCACCGCGCCGAGCTGATCCCCACCCTGGAGGCGTTCCTCGACTGCGACGGCTCCTGGACCCGCTGCGCGTCCCGCCTCCACCTGCACGTCAACACGCTGCGCTACCGCGTCGGCCGCATCGAACAGCTGACGGGCCGTGACCTGTCCCGCCTGGAGGACAAGCTGGACTTCTTCCTCGCGCTGCGGATGAGCTGAACCCGCCGGGAGGCGGGCGCGCGATTCGGGCCCGCGATCCGGGACTTTGTGAAATCCTTCACCCACCCTCTTGGCCGGGCCCGTCGGTTCGTGCTGAGATGCGGCCACCACTCAACAGCTCGATGGCGTGCTCGGGGAGGGCAACGTGGCGCACACCGCCATGTCCGGTGACGGAACGACCGCCGATGACGATCCCCTCCAGACGGCGGTGTGGCGGCTGCGCTCCCGCGCCTGCTGGGCCGACGCCGCCGCCCTGCTCGAACCGGCCGGCCCGGACGCGGCGCTGCAGCGGGCGTCGCTGCTGGTGGAGCGGTGCCTGTACACCGAGGCGGGGTGGGAGGAGGCCGAGGACGCGCTGCGCACGGCCGAGGCGCTGGCGCACAGCGACGACGAGCGGGGGGCCGCCGCTTGTGAACGCGGGTACTTGGCCTACGCCGCCACGCTGTTCCGGGTCCGCGACCGGGCCGACGAGGCGCGGGCCGCGCTCGGCCGGGCGGCGGCGCTGATCGCGCCGGGCGCGGCGGGGCGGGCGCTGCTGGACTTCCGGCGCGGGCTGATCGCCGAGAACCTCACCCGGTCGCCGCAGGCGGCGCGGGCCGCGTACCGGCGCGCCCACGCGGGCGCCACCGCGCACGCCGACCCGCTGCTGCTCTCGGCCACCTGGCGCCACCTGGCCGGACTCGCCCTGCGCGACGGCGAGTTGACGGAGGCCCGGCGCGGCTTCGCCGAATCCCTGCGGATCCGCGAGGAGTTGGGCTACCTCGTCGGCACGGCCCCGGCCCTGGTCTCCCTGGCCGACACGGAGACCGAACCGGAGGCCTCCCGCCTCCGCGAGGAGGCCCGCCGCCTCTTCCGCCTCCTGGGCGGCGTCCCCACCTGGCTGGCCCACCACCTCACCCCACCGCCCCCGGGCCCGGCGACGGCGTAACCGACCGAACCCGCCCGAGGAACCCCCACCGGGAGAGCGCGAGAACAAGGCCCCCACCCCACCCGACGCTCAAGGACAAGACCCGCCCCCCGT
>NZ_LGCN01000050.1 GCF_001279005.1 Streptomyces caelestis | reverse complement strand
CTTGCCGGTGAACTTCGGCCACCAGAAGTGGAAGCCGGCGAACATCGCGAAGACGACCGTGCCGAACACCACGTAGTGGAAGTGCGCCACCACGAAGTACGAGTCCGTGACGTGGAAGTCCAGCGGCGGCGAGGCCAGGATGACACCGGTCAGACCACCGAACAGGAAGGTGATCAGGAAGCCCAGGGCCCACAGCATCGGGGTCTCGAAGGAGAGACTGCCCTTCCACATGGTGCCGGTCCAGTTGAAGAACTTCACCCCGGTGGGAATGGCGATCAGGAACGTCATGAAGGAGAAGAACGGCAGCAGCACACCGCCGGTGGCGAACATGTGGTGCGCCCACACGGTCACCGAGAGGCCGGCGATGGCGATGGTGGCGCCGACCAGACCCAGGTAGCCGAAGATCGGCTTGCGGGAGAAGACCGGGATGATCTCGGTGATGATGCCGAAGAACGGCAGCGCGATGATGTACACCTCGGGATGGCCGAAGAACCAGAACAGGTGCTGCCACAGCAGTGGCCCGCCGTTGGCCGCGTCGAAGATGTGCGCGCCGAACTTGCGGTCCGCCTCCAGGGCGAACAGCGCGGCGGCGAGGACGGGGAAGGCCAGCAGGACCAGCACACCGGTCAGCAGCACGTTCCAGGTGAAGATCGGCATGCGGAACATCGTCATGCCGGGCGCGCGCATGCAGATGATCGTGGTGATGAAGTTGACCGCGCCCAGG
>NZ_LGCN01000049.1 GCF_001279005.1 Streptomyces caelestis | reverse complement strand
GGGGCGAGGGCGCGGAGGAGGGCGGGGACCTCGTCGGTGCGGGTGCGCAGGGCGGCGGTGTCGACCCGCAGCGGGACGACCGTGGCCTCGCCGCGCTCCAGGCCGGCCGCGAACAGCTCCAGCCCGGCCTCGTGGGAGAGCACCGGCAGACCCTGCGACGCCATCCGCCGACGGTCCACCTCACCCAGGTACCGGCCAAGACCCGCACCCACGTCCCAGAACCCGAACGCCATCGACGTCGCCGGCAGACCCTCCGCCCGCCGACGCGCCGCCAACGCGTCCAGGAACACATTCGCCGCAGCGTAATTGCCCTGACCCGCCGTCAGCACCAGACCACCGGCCGACGAGAACAACACGAACGCCGCCAGATCCAGACCACCCGTGGCCTCGTGCAACCACCACGCCGCATCCGCCTTCGGCGCCAGCACACCGTCCACCCGCTCCGGCGACAACGCACCCACCAGCCCGTTGTCCCCCACACCCGCGGCATGCACCACCGCCAGCAGACCACGCCCCGCAACCAAAGACGCGACCAGGGCCCGGACCGCATCACGGTCCGACACATCACAGGCGACGATGTCGACGCGGGCGCCGAGCGTGGTGAGTTCCTCGGCGAGTTCACCGGCGCCGGGGGCGTCGGGGCCCCGCCGGGACGTCAGGACCAGATCCCGCACCCCACGCTCGGCCACCAGATAACGGGCGACCACCGCCCCCAGACCACCCGTACCACC
>NZ_LGCN01000048.1 GCF_001279005.1 Streptomyces caelestis | reverse complement strand
GCGGGTGATCCGTGCGGCGCTTGCCGACGCGGGGCTGTCGGCGAGGGACGTGGACGCGGTGGAGGCGCACGGGACCGGCACGCGGCTGGGAGACCCCATCGAGGCGCAGGCGCTGCTCGCCACGTACGGCCGGGAACGCCCGGCAGAGCGGCCGCTGTGGCTCGGCTCGCTGAAGTCCAACATCGGCCACACCTCTGCGGCGGCCGGTGTCGCCGGAGTGATGAAGATGGTCCTCGCGATGCGGCACGGGCAACTGCCGCGGACCCTCCATGTCGACGCGCCGACCCCCCGGGTCGACTGGTCGGCGGGTGAGGTCCGGCTGCTCGCCCAGGCGCGCGCGTGGGAGACCGGCGGCGGGCCGCGCCGGGCCGGGGTGTCGTCGTTCGGCGTGAGCGGGACGAACGCGCACGTGATCCTGGAACAGGTCCCGGAGGCATCCTCCTCCGAGGCCCACGACGTGTCCGCGCCGGTGCCGTGGGTGCTGTCGGCGAAGTCGCCCCAGGCATTGCGGGAGCAGGCGGCACGGCTGCTGGAGGTGTGCGGCCCGGACGTGCGGGCCGGTGACGTGGGGTTGTCGCTCGCCGTGTCCCGCTCCCGCTTCGAGCACCGGGCCGTGGTGGTGGGGGACCGGGAACAACTGCTCGCCGGTGTGCGGGCACTGGCCGCCGGAGAGCCGTCTCCGTTCGTGGTGGAGGGCCGGGCGTCCCAGGCCGGGAAGACGGTGTTCGTGTTCCCGGGGCAGGGCTCGCAATGGGCTGGGATGGCGAGT
>NZ_LGCN01000047.1 GCF_001279005.1 Streptomyces caelestis | reverse complement strand
CGCACGCGTTCCTGAAGCGGGTGCGCAAGGAGATCGACACGCAGTACCCGGACACCGTGCTGCTGGCCGAGGCCAACCAGTGGCCGGAGGACGTCGTCGACTACTTCGGCGACTACGCCGCCGGCGGCGACGAGTGCCACATGGCGTTCCACTTCCCCGTCATGCCGCGCATCTTCATGGCCGTGCGCCGCGAGTCGCGCTACCCCGTCTCCGAGATCCTCGCCAAAACCCCCGCCATCCCCTCGGGCTGCCAGTGGGGCATCTTCCTGCGCAACCACGACGAGCTGACCCTGGAGATGGTCACCGACGAGGAACGCGACTACATGTGGGCGGAGTACGCCAAGGACCCCCGCATGCGCGCCAACATCGGCATCCGCCGCCGCCTCGCCCCCCTGCTGGACAACGACCGCAACCAGATCGAGCTCTTCACCGCCCTGCTGCTGTCCCTGCCCGGCTCGCCGATCATCTACTACGGCGACGAAATCGGCATGGGCGACAACATCTGGCTCGGCGACCGCGACGCGGTCCGCACCCCGATGCAGTGGACCCCCGACCGCAACGCCGGATTCTCCTCCAGCGACCCCGGCCGGCTGTTCCTGCCGACCATCATGGACCCCGTCTACGGCTACCAGGTCACCAACGTCGAGGCCTCCATGGCCTCGCCCTCCTCGCTGCTGCACTGGACCCGCCGGATGATCGAGATCCGCAAGCAGAACCCGGCCTTCGGCCTCGGCTCCTACACCGAACTGCCCTCCTCCAACCCCGCGGT
>NZ_LGCN01000046.1 GCF_001279005.1 Streptomyces caelestis | reverse complement strand
GCCCGCCTTCGAGGTCCGCGCCGTCCTGGCCGCCACCCTCTCCCCCACCTGGGGCATCTACAGCGGCTACGAACTGTGCGAGAACACCCCCCTGCGCGACGGCAGCGAGGAATACCTCGACTCCGAGAAGTACCAGCTCAGGCACCGGGACTGGGAGACCGCCGCACGCGAGGGCCGCACCATCGCCCCCCTCATCACCAAGCTCAACACCATCCGGCGCGCACATCCCGCGCTCCACCGGCTCAGGAACCTCCGTTTCCACCGGACGGACAACGACTCCGTCATCGCGTACAGCAAGCGCAGCGGCTCCGACGTCGTGCTCGTGGTCGCCAACCTCGACCCGCACCACACCCAGGAGGCGACGGTCTCGTTGGACATGCCGCAACTCGGCCTGGAGTGGCACGAGTCGGCACCGGTGCGCGATGAGCTCACCGGCGAGACGTACCACTGGGGCAGCGCCAACTACGTGCGGCTGGAGCCGGGGCGGGCTCCCGCGCATGTCCTGCACGTACCGAGACCGCCCGCCGCACAGCGAAACGGAGGGCCAGGAACGTCATGACCGTGAACGAGCCAGTGCCGGACACCTTCGAGGACACCCCCGCCAAGGACCGGGACCCGGAGTGGTTCAAGCGAGCCGTCTTCTACGAGGTCCTCGTCCGCTCCTTCCAGGACAGCGACGGTGACGGCATCGGCGACCTGAAGGGCCTGACCGCCAAGCTGGACTACCTGCAATGGCTGGGCGTCGACTGCCTCTGGCTGCCGCCCTTCTTCAAGT
>NZ_LGCN01000045.1 GCF_001279005.1 Streptomyces caelestis | reverse complement strand
ACTCGCCATCCCAGCCCATTGCGAGCCCTGCCCCGGGAACACGAACACCGTCTTCCCGGCCTGGGACGCCCGGCCCTCCACCACGAACGGAGACGGCTCACCCGCTGACAACGCCCTTACGCCCTGAAGGAGTTCCGCGCGGTCTCCGGCCACCACGGCCCGGTACTCGTGATGCGCGCGGGTCACCGAGAGTGACAGACCCACATCGCCGGCCCGGACGCCCGCACCGCACGACCCGGCGAGACGCGCCGCCTGTTCCCGCAGCGCCTGAGGGGACTTGGCGGACACCACCCACGGCACCGGCGTACGCGGCTCGGCTGCCAAGGGAGCCTCCGTCTCGCGGGCCTCCGTCTCGGAGGCCTCCTCCACGATCACGTGCGCGTTCGTCCCGCTGATCCCGAACCCGGAGATCCCGGCCCGCCGGGGCTTCTCGCCCGACGGCCAGGGCATGGCTTCGGTGAGCAGGTGCACGTTGCCCGTACTCCAGTCCACGTACGGCGTCGGCTCGGTGATGTGCAGGGAGCGGGGCAGCAGTCCGTGCCGCATGGCGAGGACCATCTTCATCACTCCGGCGACACCGGCGGCGGCCTGGGTGTGGCCGATGTTGGACTTCAGCGAGCCGAGCCACAGCGGCCGCTCTGCCGGGCGTTCCCGGCCGTACGTGGCGAGCAGCGCCTGCGCCTCAATGGGGTCTCCCAGCCGCGTGCCGGTCCCGTGCGCCTCCACCGCGTCCACGTCCCTCGCCGACAGCCCCGCGTCGGCAAGCGCCGCACGGATCACCCGC
>NZ_LGCN01000044.1 GCF_001279005.1 Streptomyces caelestis | reverse complement strand
CGTGGGGGCCTGGGGGGGGTTGGGGTGGCGCTTGGGGGGGGTGGGGGGGGGGGGGCCGCGTCGGGGGTGTCCGTCCCCCAACCGGCCCGTGTCACCCCCCCTGGGGGGGGGGGGGGGGGCGGGCGCGCCCGCCACCCCGGGGGGCCCCCCCCCCCCCCCGCGCCCCCCCCCCCCCCCCCCCGCCGCAGGCGCCCCCCGAGCCCCACCGAGGCCGCAGCGGCGCCGCAGGCACAAGCCCCGCACCCCCGCCGAACCGGCCCCGCGCCGCAGGCATCCCGCCCACCCGGGTGGCGTCCCGCGCCACACCTGCCCTATGCACGGTGTTTGTCCGATTAGCACGTATCGTCACGGCATGCCCACGCCCTACGGATCCCGCGGCGGCATGGCGTTCGGCGCGGAGGAGCTGTGCGTGCTCCGCCGCGCCCTCGCCCTCGCCCTGCACCCCACCCCCGCCCCGGCCGACGACCTCCAGGACTGTCTCCGCCTCGCCGCGGACCTCGACGAGGCGACGCGGGAGAGTGCCCGGCTGCGCGCCTTCCTCCTGGCCGACCTCGGCCGCTACCGCGCCGCCCTCCCCGGCACCGCCGCCGGCTACCTCACGCTCCTGGAGGAGGCGCTGGGCGCCGGATACCGCCCCCGCACCGACGACCTGGCCGCCCTCCGGGCCCTGCGCGGCAACCCCACCGCCGCCGCCCTCCTGCGCCTCTGCCGGCGCACCCTCCTCCTTGCCCTCCCCGGTGGCCGCGCGGCCACCGAGGACCCGCAGAAGAAGCAGGACCCGGCCCGGAAGCCCCCCGCCAC
>NZ_LGCN01000043.1 GCF_001279005.1 Streptomyces caelestis | reverse complement strand
GCCCGCCTTCGAGGTCCGCGCCGTCCTGGCCGCCACCCTCTCCCCCACCTGGGGCATCTACAGCGGCTACGAACTGTGCGAGAACACCCCCCTGCGCGAGGGCAGCGAGGAATACCTCGACTCCGAGAAGTACCAGCTCAGGCACCGGGACTGGGAGACCGCCGCACGCGAGGGCCGCACCCTCGCCCCCCTCATCACCAAGCTCAACACCATCCGGCGCGAGAACCCGGCCCTGCGGCAGCTGCGCGACCTCCACTTCCACCACGCCGACAAGGAGGAGGTCATCGCGTACTCGAAGCGGCGGGGTTCGAACACGGTTCTGGTGGTCGCCAACCTCGACCCCCACCACACCCAGGAGGCGACGGTCTCGTTGGACATGCCGCAACTCGGCCTGGAGTGGCACGAGTCGGCACCGGTGCGCGACGAGCTCACCGGCGAGACCTATCAATGGGGCAGGGCCAACTATGTGCGCCTGGGTCCGGGAGGAGCGCATGTGCTCGTCGTCGGCCGGGCATCCGGGAGTGAGCCCCCGGGTGAGCGCAGCCGCGTCCTGCGACCGTCCAGCCCGTCGATCGGAGGGTCACCCACAGCATGATCGTCAACGAACCCGTCCCGGACACCTTCGAGGACACCCCCGCCAAGGACCGGGACCCGGACTGGTTCAAACGAGCCGTCTTCTACGAGGTCCTCGTCCGCTCCTTCCAGGACAGCAACGGTGACGGCATCGGCGACCTGAAGGGCCTGACCGCCAAGCTGGACTACCTGCAATGGCTGGGCGTCGACTGCCTCTGGCTGCCGCCCTTCTTCAAGT
>NZ_LGCN01000042.1 GCF_001279005.1 Streptomyces caelestis | reverse complement strand
CATCCGGGAAGAGGAATGGGACTCGGTGTCGCCCGAGGTGCTGGACGCGATTTATGAAAAGCGGGAAGAGTACCGTGATGCGCCGCGGTTCGCAGTCCGAGTGCAGGTCGCTCGGGAGCAGTTGAAGTGGCTGCAGAAGGAGAAGAAGAAGTTCCCATACATCGCCAACAAAGTTGGAGCCAAGAGTCAGGAAGTCAACGACTTCAGGCATGAGAAACGAGTTCTGCCGGTGGCGACCTTGAAGGAGATCGCTGGTCTGTATGCGGCTGAGAGGGGGCCGGAACTGCAGGTGCAGGAGCTTGACTCGCAGCGGTCTTTCCCGGGCGGGGACGGCAGTGATGTGCGGAGGCTGGAGGAGGCCGTTGATGATCTGACGTCCAAACTGGGTTCGCTGGACGCCCTGCTCCGGGAGATTGGTGCCGATCCTACGAAAAAGAAGGCCATCCGGGACGAGAAATGGCACTTGGTGTCGCGCGAGGTGGTGGACGCGATCCATGGTTTGCGGCGGGAATACCGTGATGCGCCGCGGTTCGCAGTCGGGGTGAAGGCCGCTCGGCATCAGTTGAAGCTGCTGCGGAAGGAGAGGACTTTCTCATACATCGCCAGCAGAGTTGGAGCCGATAGGAAACAAGTCGAAGACTTCAGTTATGGTCAGTATTTTCTGCGGGCGGCGGTCTTGATGAAGATTGCTGATCTGTATGCGCGTGAGAGGGGGCTGGAACTGCCGGGGCAGCGGCTTCACTCGCAGCGGTCTTCTTCGGAGGAGATTCCGGCCGAGCTGAGTGAATTCCTGGACGAGGTGCGCTTGGACGAGTTGG
>NZ_LGCN01000041.1 GCF_001279005.1 Streptomyces caelestis | reverse complement strand
GACCGTGGGGATCTTCTCGTCGGTGGTGTCAGCCACGGCCGTACCTCTCCTCAGCCTTCCAGAAGTAGACGAACCCGATCACGCCGGCCAGCAGCGCCCAGCCCAGCGCGAACGCCCACACGTGCGGGGGCAGGTACGCGGAGCCGTAGTCGTCGATCAGCGCGAAGCGGACCAGGTCCATGTAGACGGCGGCCGGGTTCCACTGCAGCACCTCGGCGAGCCAGCCGGGGACGTCCTTGTCGTGCAGCATCGCCGGGATGCTGAACATCACGCCGGAGGCGTACATCCAGGTGCGCAGCACGAACGGCATCAGCTGGGCCAGGTCGGGCGTCTTGCTGCCCATCCGCGCGAAGATCAGCGCCAGCCCGGTGTTGAACACGAACTGCAGCAGCAGCGCCGGGACCACCAGCAGCCACGACAGGGCCGGCGGGCTCCCGAAGGCCATCACCACGACGACCAGCACGATCATCGAGAACAGCAGCTGCTGCAGCTGCTGCAGCGCGAACGAGACCGGCAGCGAGGCACGCGGGAAGTGCAGCGCCCGCACCAGCCCCAGGTTCCCCGAGATCGCCCGCACCCCCGCCAGCACCGAGCTCTGGGTGAAGGTGAACACGAACACGCCCGTCACCAGGAACGGCACGTACACCTCGTGCGGGATCCCCCGGCGGGCGCCCAGCAGCAGACCGAAGATGAAGAAGTACACCGCCGCGTTCAGCAGCGGCGTCGCCACCTGCCACAGCTGACCCAGCTTGGCCTGGCTGTACTGGGCGGTCAGCTTCGCCCGGGAGAAGGCGAGGATGAAGTGCCGCCGGTCCCAGAGCTGACGGACGTACTCGACGAGGGACGGCCGGGCACCGCTGACCGTGAGGCCGT
>NZ_LGCN01000040.1 GCF_001279005.1 Streptomyces caelestis | reverse complement strand
GGGGAGGGGTTTGCGGGGTGCTCGTTGCTCACGCGTCTCCCGTGGGGTGCGCTCCTCGCAGGCCTCCTGCGGTTGTGGCTGCGGCTGCGGTCCGGCGGTCGTTCGGGAGGGTGCCTCAGCGGGGTGGCGGGCCGCCGCCGGCTGGTTGCACGAGATCGTACGGGTCACGATGCGGCCGGTGGAGGTGCGGACGCATTCGCGGCGCAGATAGCCGTGGGTCTCCAGCTCGCGCAGGGCGGCGGCGATGCGGGTGGCCCCCTCGGGGAACCGGGCGGCGAGGGTCTTGATGTCGGCGGGGGCGCCCTTCGGCAGTGACTGGAGGTGCGTGCCGAGCCCGATGGCGAGCAGCGAGAGCTCGCGGTGCTGGGCCAGGTGGTTGCCGATCACCGTGAAGCGGGTGGTGTGGCGGGTGTTGTCGTGTTGGAGCCCGCCGGTGGTGCGGTGGGCCCGGTTCGGGTGCTTGTTGCCCGCAAGGCGGGCCTGTGCGTGCGGGGGCACGCTAGGGTTCTGGGTACCCATCGGGAAGCCTTCTTCTTCCTCGGTGGTCAGGCCCTCGCACCGGGATTGTCCGTCCCGGCGGGGGCCGTCTCATGTCTGTGGTTGCGGTGGTGCGTTGCGCTGAGCGTCGCCCCTTGGGGGCCGCGAAATCCAGCCGGTTCGAGGATGTTCACCCGCCCGAGTGAGCGCGACCACGGGCGGGAGGGGTGGGGTTTGGCGGGGGGTGTTTTCCCTGAAGTTCTTTGTCTTTCAGTCGTCGACGGCACCGGAGCGCGAGGGTGCGGGTTCCGGCGGCGTGAAGCTCAGTTCGGCCCAGACGGTCTTGCGCGGGAACCGCCCTTCGGCTACTCCCCAGCGGTCGGCCAGCGCCTCGACGAGCAGCAGGCCCCGGCCCGACTCGGCCGTCGCGTCCGGTGCTTGCGGCGCGGGCATCCGGTCACCGCGTGTGTCGGTGACCTCGATGCGGAGCGTGGTGCCGACCACGTAGAGCGTGAGCCGGAAGCTGCGGCCGGGGAGGCGACCGTGGGTGGCCGCGTTGGTGGCCAATTCCGCGACGACGTGGCTCGCCCGTTCGTGCGGGAGTCCCCAGCTCCGGAGCGTGTCCACCGCGAGCAGGCGGGCGAGGCGGGCACCGCGGGGAGTGGACGACAGCAGCATGCTGAAGTTGCGGACGCCGTGGTCGGGTTCGGGTCGTGACCCATGCTCGGCGATTCCCTGAGTTTGCTGATTCACGTCACCGAGCGTGGCCGATCGGACGTACCGTGATCTGTGATTGCCCTGTTACGTAGAGCTACAGTCCAGGCTTTGTCCAGCGCTGTCGGGACTGTCGAAGCAACTCCTGCGAGCGGGGCGGAACAGTACGTCGCAGCACTACGGAGGGGCGCGCATGTCGGTGAACGGTGAGGCGGTGCGGATCGGGACCGGGACGGACCGGACGGACGAGCCGGGCTGGGAGGTGGACCCGGACGACGACTGGGCGCTCGCCGTGATCGCCACGGTGGGAAGGCAGTTGAGGCTTCGCCGGGAAGCGACGGGCATGCGGGTCTGCGACTTCGCGGTGGCGGTCGGGTACGGCGAGGACCTCGTCTACAAGATCGAGACGGGCAAGCGGATCCCGAGGCCCGAGTACCTGGACACGGCGGACGAGGTGCTGGGCGCCGGTGGGCTCATCGCGGCGATGAAGGAGGACGTGAAGAAGGTCCGGTACCCGAAGAAGGTGCGGGATCTGGCGCAGATGGAGGGGCGAGCCGTGGAGATCGGCCTCTACGTCTGCCACAGCATCAGCGGGCTCCTCCAGACGGCCGATCACGCCAGGGCGGCCTTCGAGTCACGGCAACCCGCCTACTCGCAGGAGGAAATCGAGCGGATGGTGGCCGCCCGCATGGACCGGCAAGCCATCTTCCAGAAGGACCCGGCGCCCACACTCGGTTTCGTCCTGGAGGAAGCTCCGCTACGGCGTCCGCTCGGAGGCACAATGGTGTGGCGCGCGCAGCTCGAACACCTGCTTGAGGTGGGCAGACTGCGTTGCGTGACGCTTCAAGTGATGCCGACGCGCTGCGAGGTCCATCCCGGCCTGGACGGGAAGATCGAGTTGCTGAAGTTCGAGGACGGCTCGGCAGTGGCACGCTGCGAGGGAGCGTTCAACGGCCGCCCGGTCTCGGACAGTCGGCAACTCCGCATCGTCGAACTACGGTATGGCACCATCCGTGCGCAGGCTCTCCCACCTCGGGAGTCGCTGGCCTTCATCGAGGAACTGCTGGGGGAAACATGATCCGCAAGGTCACCGGCCACCACACTTCGGTCCTCGCATGGTTCAAGAGCAGCTACAGCGACGGAAATGAAGGCGACTCCTGCGTCGAGATCGCCACCGAACCCGGCACGGTCCACGTCCGTGACTCGAAGAACGTTGAGGGCCCCCGGCTGGCCTTCACCCCCGCCGCATGGGCCGGCTTCGTGCCGTACGCGGTCGAGGGCTGATCCCGCCGGACAGCGCGTGTGATCATAATGCGCGGGTGTCCACACATCCCGTGCCGTTGCCCGCCGAGCACATACCGCCCGGCACCACCGACTGGCGGACTCCCGACGCCCGGCGCTGGCTCGCCGCCGTACCCGCCCTGTGGGCCCATCCTCTGTGGGCGGTCCTGGCGTTGGTCGTCTCCGTCGTGTGGGAACTGGAGGCGGGCCCCGTCGCCGCCTGCACGTCCGCCGACCCGTGCGGCACCGATTGGCCAGGGCTCGGGGTGGCCGTCGTCATGGTGCTGACCCCGTACTGGGTGTGGCGGCAACCGCGGCTCGCGCTCGCCGGGCTCGCGGCCGTGCTGGCGGCCCTCGTCGTCGAGGAGGGTTTCACCGCGTTCGGCCGGCCGTCCGCGCTCGCGTTCCTCCTGGCCGTCGCGTTCGCCACCGCGGGGATCGTCCACCGGCTGGCCGCCGCCGGACGGCAGCGGTCGCTGGCCCTGGAGGCGGCCGGACCGGTCGCACAGCCGCTGCCCGCCGCCGCGCGGACGTTCCGCCGGGGCCGGCTCTTCTTCGTCCTGGCCGCGCTGCTGCTGGCCGTCGCCGGGTTCGGCTTCCAGCAGGCCCAGCAGGTCGCCGACGCGTACGAGGAGCGGGCCGCGGGCGCCACGGAACTGTCCGGTCGGGTCACGGCCCTGGACCGGAGCGACGAGGACGCCGACGTCCTGACGGTGACGGCCGACGGGCGTACCCATCGCTTCGAGACGGCCTTCCCCGAGGACTTCCCCGTGGGCAGCCGGGTCGACGTCGTCGTGGACGGCGACTGGGCGGCGCTGGTCGCGGAGCCGTACGACGTCTTCGGCTGGGAGCTGCTGGTGCTGGGCGGCTCCGCCGCGGCACTGGCGTTCCTCGTGAACGGGGCGGTCGGGCGGACGCGTTCGCGGCGACTGGGGCGCGGACCGCTGCCGGTGCTGCACGTGCTGGTGCGCGAGGACCACAAGGACAGCCGCACCTGGGTGTTCGCGGCCGATGATCCGGAGGGTTTCCGGCCGATCCTGCACTTCCACTCGCAATACGTCTTCGAGGACCAGGACGAGGACGAGGATGACCGCGACGTGGACGAGGGCCCCGGGGCCGCCGTCGGACTCGACAGGCTCACGGAGATCATCCGGGGCGGGGGCCCCACCCCGCCGCTGCGGGAGGCCGTCCTGTACGGCGTCCCCTACGCGGGCGCCGAGGTGGCCTTCGCCGCGCGCACCGACGCGGACGCCGCCGAGGTGGTGGTGGAGTGCAGCGTCACCGCGGTGAGACCGGCCGTTCCGGGGTGGGGAAAGCGCGGGCCGCAGCACCATGAGCAGAAGGACCCGCAGCGGCCCGTCGACGAGGTCGCCGCCGGCATGACGCCCACGGCGGGCCCGCGGGTGTGGCGGGCCCACGGCTTCTCGCGTGCGGTCGGCCTCGGTCTGCTGCTGGTGCAGGGCGGCGGCATATGGGCCGCGCTCGATGAGGGGCCGTCGTGGAGCCTGCTGTGGTTGGCCGTGGTCCTGCCGTGGCTGGTGACGTCCGTGTCGACGGCGCTCACCTGGCGGATCACCGCCGACCGTAACGGGCTGTGGGTGACCGGGGCGTGGCGCGTGCGGCGGGTCCCGTGGGACGTGATCACGTCCGTGCGGCACTCCGACGACGGCATCCGCATCAGCCGGGCCGAGGGCTCCTCCGTCGGGGTCTCCCCCACCGGCTGGACGTGGCTGGAGCGCCGCCTGGGCCGCGAGCCGGGTGCGGAGCGCGTCACCGGGGAAGTGCGGGCGCTGCTGCTCCGCCCGGAGCTGCGACCGTCGGCGGAGGCGCCGTCGGGGCAGCAGGGCATGCCGGTCGGGCCTCCGCTGGTGGCCCTGTCGGTGCTGTGGGGCGCGGCGGTGCTGCTCCTGCTCTGAAGGACGGCGGGGCGGCACCCGGGCCTCCCCTCAGGAATCCTGGAGCCGCCGGAACGGCCGGTCCGCCTCCAGCTCGAACGCCAGCTCCAGCAGGGTGCGTTCGGCGCCCGGGCGGCCCGAGACCATAACGCCGACCGGCAGGCCGTCCGCCGTCGTGTGCGCGGCCGGGACCGCGATCGACGGGGTGCCGACGACGTTGTTGACCGGGGTGAACGCCACGTAGGCGAGGATGCGTTCGATCAGGGTGGCGTAGGGGACGGCCGGGTTGAGGTGGCCGATCGGCGGGGTGGTGTGGGCCAGGACCGGGGAGAGGATCACGTCGAGGCCCCGGAAGCCCGCCGCGTACGCCTCCCGCGTGCGCTTCAGCCGGCGCACGACGCCCGGCGTCCGCTTCCACTTCCCCACGTACGCCTCGCGCAGGCCCCGGCTCAGGCCGTCCATACGGCTCCGGTCGAAGTCCGCGCCCAGCGTCCTGCCGGTGACGCCGAGCAGGAACGACAGCATGCCCCAGTAGGTGAGGAAGTCGTCGGTGAAGTGCGGGTCGATGGACAGCTCCACCGGTTCCACGGTATGACCGAGCCGTTCGAGGCGCTCGGCCGTCTCCGTGACGGCCGCCCGGGTGTCGGCGTCCACCCGGACGCCGTTCGGGGAGTCCACCAGGAGGCCGATGCGCAGACGGCGGTCCGAAGGGCCCTCGACGAGGCCCACGGGCGGCAGCCCGGGGTTGCGCCAGTGCTGTTCCGCGGCGGCCAGGAACGCCGCGCTGTCGCGCACCGAGCGGCTCACGACGCCGTCGGTGACGAGGTCGATGGGGAGCCGGCGGCCCTGCGCGTTGGCCACCACCCGGCCGCGGGTCGGCTTGAGACCGACGAGTCCGCAACAGGCGGCCGGGATGCGGATCGAGCCGCCGCCGTCGTTGGCGTGCGCGATCGGCACCGCTCCGGCGGCGACCAGGGCCGCGCTGCCGCCCGAGGAACCGCCCGCCGAGTGGTCCGTGTGCCACGGGTTGCGGACGGGCTCGGCCCCCTCGAACTCCGTGGTGGGGCTGAACCCGAACTCGGGCAGCCGGGTCTTGCCGAGGACGGTGACACCGGTGCTCAGGAACTGGCGGGTGAACGGGGCGTGCCGTCGGGCGGCGCGGGGCGCGAAGGCGGCGCTGCCGTGCCCGGTGGGCAGGCCCTGGTAGTCGGTGTTGTCCTTGACGAAGGTCGGCACCCCGGCGAAGGCGCCGGCGGGCGCGGAGCCGTGCGCCGGGACGTCGAGGTGCACCTGGACCGCGTGGAGCCGGGACTCCACGGCCCCGACCCGGGCCGCCGCGTCACGGGCGGCCTCGGCGGCGCCGACCTCGCGCCGGCGGATCGCCTCGGCGAGGCCGACCGCGTCGTGATCGCCCAGGGCGTCGTCCCGGAAGACGTGCACCCTCGCCTGCGCCTCGCTCTGTTCCTCGGAAGTCGTCACCGTCGGCTCCGCCCTGCGCGCGTGGATGATGGCCCCGCCATCATTGCTTACCAGTGAGTAACAGGCGAGGGGGCGAGGCGCGCGAGTCGGGAGGACCACCCGCTCCGGCTGTCGCCGGCGACCGGTCCCCCGTCGCCCTCCCCCGCCCGCACGGTCCCACCGCACGATCCCGCCCGCACGGTCCCGGCGGAGTCGCCGCGGACGACGTGACGGCCGTCGGCACGGCTGCCGACGCGCCGCTCCCCCACGGCCCGCCCTCCGGGCCGCCGGCGCCACGGCGTCCGGCCGCGGCGGAAGGCCGGACGGAGCGCAGGCGTGTCCGCCCCTCGGGCGTCGCCGTCCGGAGCCCACGGGGACCGGCCCGGGGCGGAAGGGGAGGCCTGACGGGACGTGGGCTCCGGCCGGGTCCCGGGACGTGCCACGGGTCCCGGCCGGAAGACGGCGCTCAGAAGTTGATGCTGCCGATCATCCCCGCGAGGTTCGTCGTCAGTTCGCTGATGGTCGGGGCGATCGTCGACGAGGCGAGGTAGAAGCCGAGCAGCATGCACACCACGGCGTGCCCTGCCTTCAGACCCGACTTCTTGATCAGCAGGAAGACGATGATCGCCAGCAGCACCACCGCCGAAATCGAGAGTGCCACGGCGGTTCACCTCCAAAGGTCCCAGAGCGCGGGGGTAGGGGGACGTAGGAACATGGGGGCAAGCAAAGCCAGACAGCAGCCAGCAGGTTCATACCCACTATGCGCTAACGATCATAACTATCCGTACGTGCGCATCGGTCGGCGCACGGCCGCACAAGGGGGCGCATGGCCAATATGGTCATGGCATGACGACCGAGACCGACTCCTTCCCCCGACGGCACGCCCGTACCCTGCGTTTCACGCTCGGCGCGCCGCGTTCGTTCAGCGTGGCTCCCGACGGCTCGCGTGTCGTGTTCCTGCGCTCCGGTTCCGGTACGGACCGGGCCAATTCGCTGTGGGTCCTCGACACCGAAGGGGGCGGGGAGCGCGTGGCGGCCGACCCGCGCGCCCTCCTGGGCGGGGCCTCGGAGAACCTCTCCGCCGAGGAGCGGGCGCGGCGCGAGCGGAGCCGCGAAGGCGGCGCCGGCATCGTCGGCTACGCCACCGACGCGGCCGTCGAGTTGGCGTCTTTCGCCTTGTCAGGGCGGCTTTTCACGGCCGAACTGCGGGCCGGGACGGCACGTGAACTGCCCGCGCCGGGGCCGGTGATCGACCCCCGTCCGTCGCCCGACGGACGGTACGTCGCCTTCGTCTCCCGGGGCGCGCTGCGCGTCGTGGGGGCCGAGGGCGCGGACGGACACGCCCTCGCGACCCCGGAGTCGGAAGGTGTCACCTACGGTCTGGCCGAGTTCGTCGCGGCCGAGGAGATGGGCCGCTCGCGGGGCTTCTGGTGGGCTCCGGAGTCGGACCGGTTGCTGGTGGCGCGCGTGGACGACACGCCGGTACGGCGCTGGTGGATCTCCGATCCGGCGCACCCGGAGCGGGAGCCGCAGCGGGTGCCGTACCCGGCGGCGGGCACCCCGAACGCGGACGTCCGGCTGTTCGTGATCGGCCTCGACGGGACGCGCACCGAGGTCTCCTGGGACCGTGCGCGCTACCCGTACCTGGCCCATGTGCACTGGTCAGCGGCGGGTGCCCCGCTGCTGCTGGTCCAGGCGCGCGACCAGCGCGCCGCGCTGATCCTGGCCGTGGACCCGGACTCCGGGGCGACCCGGATGGTGCACGCCGACGAAGATCCGATTTGGCTGGAACTTTTCCCCGGGGCGCCCTGCTGGAGCCCCTCCGGGCAGCTGGTGCGGATCGCGGACGAGGGGGGCGCGCGACGACTCGCCGTCGGTGAACGACCGCTCACCGGAGCGCAGTTGCACATCCGCGCCGTACTGGACGTCTCCGCCGACGACGTGCTGGTCTCGGCGTCGGCGGGCGAGGAGGCGGCCGACCCGGAGGTCGGCGAGGTGCACGTCTACCGGGTGAACGAACTCGGCGTGGAACGCGTCTCGCGGGAGCCCGGTGTGCACTCGGCGGTACGCGCCGGAGGCGTGACCGTGCTCGTCTCCGCGGTGCCGGACCGGCCAGGTTCGCGGGTCCAGGTCCTGCGTGACGGGAAACCGACGGCGACTGTCCCCTCGTACGCCGAAGACCCCGGTATGTCCCCCCGCGTGACGCTGACACAGGGGGGCGCACGCCGTATTCCGTGCGCCGTGCTTATGCCCCGGGACTACGCCGGGGACACTCCCCTGCCGGTGCTCATGGACCCCTACGGCGGTCCGCACGGGCAGCGGGTGCTCGCCGCCCACAACCCGCACCTGACCTCGCAGTGGTTCGCCGACCAGGGTTTCGCGGTGATCGTCGCGGACGGACGGGGGACGCCGGGCCGCTCGCCCGCCTGGGAGAAGTCCGTCCGGGACGACCTCGCCGACGTCGTCGTCCAGGACCAGGTGGACGCGCTCCGGGCGCTCGCCGCCGACTTCCCGCTCGACCTGGACCGGGTCGCCGTCCGGGGCTGGTCCTTCGGCGGTTACCTGGCGGCCCTCGCCGTCCTGCGCCGCCCCGACGTCTTCCACGCGGCCGTGGTGGGCGCCCCGGTCACCGATCTCCGCCTCTACGACACCCACTACCAGGAACGGTACGTCGGCCACCCGGACGAGCAGCCGGAGGTCTACCGCCGCAACTCGGTGATCGACGACGCGGGCCTGGTCGGCGCCGTCGAGCCGCACCGCCCGATGATGATCATCCACGGCCTCGCGGACGACAACGTGGTGGTCGCCCACTCGCTGCGGCTCTCCTCCGCGCTGCTGGCGGCCGGCCGCCCGCACGAGGTGCTGCCCCTGTCCGGGGTCACCCACATGACCCCGCAGGAGGAGGTCGCCGAGAACCTGCTCCGCCTCCAGCTCGGCTTCCTCAAGCGCTCGCTGGGGCTCGCGAACGGGGACGAACCGCGTTAACACGTGCGCAACTCTGCGGAAGCGGTACCGATATACGGACACGGCACGCTGATCGGCGTACGGCCGTGCGGGTGCCGTGAGCGGGCCGGGGTGCGCCATGTCACCCCGGCCCGTTGCCGTGCCCCTCCACCGGCACCACCTGCTCCGGCGCGGAGCGCCCGACCGGTACGGCCTCCGCGAAGTGGCAGGCCGAGTCGTGCGCCGCCGGGCCGCCGGACGCCTCGAACCAGGCCGGCACCGCGAGCGCCGGCGCCTCCAGCGCGCAGCGCTCCCGCGCCTTCCAGCAGCGGGTGCGGAAGCGGCAGCCGGAGGGGACGTCCGTCGGCGACGGGACGTCGCCGCCGAGGATGATCCGCTCGCGGCGCTCCCGGGCCCGCGGGTCCGGTACGGGCACGGCGGAGAGCAGGGCCTGGGTGTACGGGTGGGTCGGGTGCTCGTAGATCTCGGTGTCCGTGCCGGTCTCCACGATCCGCCCCAGGTACATCACCCCGACCCGGTCGGAGAGGTGCCGGACGATCGACAGGTCGTGCGCGATGAACACGTACGCCAGGCCGAACTCGCTCTGCAGCCGGTCCATCAGGTTGACGACCTGGGCCTGCACCGACACGTCCAGCGCGGAGACCGGCTCGTCGGCGACGATCACCTCGGGGCGCAGCGCCAGGCCCCGTGCGATGCCGATGCGCTGGCGCTGGCCGCCGGAGAACTGGTGCGGGTAGCGGTTGGCGTACTCCGGGTCGAGGCCGACGACGTCCAGCAGCTCCCGCACCCGTCGGCGCCGGTCGCCCTTGGGCGCCGCCTCGGGGTGGATCTCGTACGGCTCCCCGATGATGTCGCCCACCGTCATGCGGGGGTTGAGGGAGGTGTACGGGTCCTGGAACACCATCTGGATGTTGCGGCGCACGGCCTTCAGCGCGCGCCCGGACAGCCGGGTGATGTCCTCGCCCTTGTAGCGGATCGAACCGGCCGTCGGACGTTCTAGGTTGACCAGCATCTTCGCGACCGTCGACTTGCCGCAGCCGGACTCGCCGACGATGCCCAGCGTCTCGCCCCGGCCGAGCGTGAAGTCCACGCCGTCGACCGCGCGCACGGCGCCGACCTGCTTGCGGAAGACGACGCCCCGGGTCAGCGGGTAGTGCTTGACCAGGCCGCTGACCTCCAGGACCGGCTCAGTCATCCAGGCACTCCCTCCAGAAGTGGCAGGCGCTCCCGCGCGTCGCCGAGACCTCGTACAGCGGGGGTTCGTCGGTGCGGCAGACGTCACGGGCCAGCGGGCAGCGGGGGTGGAAGGCGCAGCCCGGCGGGACGCGCGTGAGGTTGGGCGGCAGGCCCTTGATGGCGCGGAGCTCCCGGCCCTTGAGGTCCAGGCGCGGGACGGAGTCCAGCAGGCCCCGGGTGTACGGGTGCGCCGGGGCCTTGTAGACGTCGTGCACCGGCGCCGACTCGACGATCCGGCCCGCGTACATCACGGCGATGCGGTCGGCGACGTCGGCGACCACGCCCAGGTCGTGGGTGATGAGGATCAGGCCCATGCCCAGTTCGCGCCGGAGTTCCGCGAGCAGCTCCATGACCTGGGCCTGGACGGTGACGTCGAGGGCGGTGGTCGGTTCGTCGGCGATGATCAGTGCGGGTTCCAGGGCCAGCGCCATCGCGATCATGATGCGCTGGCGCATGCCGCCGGAGAACTGGTGCGGGTACTGCCCGGCCCGCTCCCGGGCGGCGGGGATGCGCACCCGGTCCATCAGCTCCACGGCCCGGGCCCGCGCGTCCCTGCGGGACATGCCCCGGTGCACGGTGAACATCTCGGCGAGCTGGTCGCCGACGCTGAGCACGGGGTTGAGGGACGACAGCGCGTCCTGGAAGATCATCGCCATCTCGGCGCCCCGGACCTTGCGCCGCTCGTCCTCCTTCAGCTTCAGCAGGTCCCGCCCCCGGAAGACGACCTCGCCGCCGGTGATCCGGCCGGGCGGGACGTCGAGGATGCCCATGACCGCCTGCGCGGTCACGGACTTGCCGGAGCCGGACTCGCCGAGCACGGCCAGGGTCTCGCCCGCGTCCACGCCGTAGCTGACACCGTCGACGGCCTTCGCGACCCCGTCCCGGGTGTGGAACTCCACGCGCAGGTCCCGCACTTCGAGCAGCACGGCGGCTCACCTCAGTTTCGGGTCGAGGGCGTCGCGCACCGCGTCGCCGAGCATGATGAACGCCAGGACGGTGACCGCGAGGGCCCCGGAGGGCCACAGCAGCGCGTGCGGGGCGTTGCGGATGTACGGGGAGGCGGCGGAGATGTCGATGCCCCAGGAGACGCTGGGCGGCTTCAGGCCGACGCCGAGGTAGGACAGGGTGGCCTCCAGCGCGATGTAGGTGCCGAGCGCGATGGTCGCGACGACGATGACGGGCGCGACGGCGTTGGGCGCGATGTGCCGCAGCACCAGCCGGGAGCGGGAGGCGCCGAGCGCCCGCGCGGCCTGGACGTAGTCGTTCTGCCGGGCGGTGATGACGGCGCTGCGGGCGATGCGGGAGATCTGCGGCCAGCCGAGCAGCACGATGAAGCCGATGACGGGCCAGACGGTGTCGCTGGTGACGACGGAGAGCAGCACCAGTCCGCCGAGGACGACCGGGATGGCGAAGAAGACGTCGGTGACGCGGGAGAGGACGGAGTCCCAGGCGCCCCCGAGGAAGCCCGCCAGGGCGCCCAGGACGCTGCCGAGGACCGCGACGCCCAGGGTGGCGAGGACGCCGACGGCGACGGACGTGCGGGCGCCGTAGACGGTGCGGGTGTAGACGTCGCAGCCCTGGCCGTCGAAGCCGAAGGGGTGGCCGGCCCGGGAGCCCTCCTGGGCCTTGGAGAGGTCGCACGTGAGGGGGCTGCCGGAGGTGATCGCCGAGGGCCACAGGGAGATGAGGACCAGGAAGAGGATGACCAGGGCGGAGACGAGGAAGACGGGGTTGCGGCGCAGGTCGCGCCAGGCGTCGGACCACAGGGAGCGCGGCTTGCCCCGCGGTCCGGAGCCGTCCGGGCCCTGCGGGCGCCGCTCCGGGGTCCTGGCCTCCACGACGTCCAGGTCCACGGCGCCGCCGGCGGCGGCCCCCGCGAGGGCGGGTTCGGGTTCGTAGTGCTGCTCAGGCATAGCGGATCCTCGGGTCGAGTACGGCGTAGAGGAGGTCGACGACGAGGTTGGCGACCAGGAAGACCAGCACCAGCACGGTGACGAAGCCGACGACGGTCTGGGTGTTCTGCCGCAGGATGCCCTGGTAGAGCTGGTAGCCGACGCCGTGGATGTTGAAGATCCGCTCGGTGACGATCGCGCCGCCCATGAGGAAGCCGATGTCGGCGCCGATGAAGGTGACCACGGGGATGAGCGAGTTGCGCAGCAGGTGCCGCACGACCACCCGGCGGTGGGGCAGGCCCTTGGCGACGGCGGTGCGGACGTAGTCGGAGCGCCGGTTCTCGGCGATGGAGGTGCGGGTCAGCCGGGTGACGTACGCCAGTGAGACCGAGGCCAGGACCAGGCCGGGCAGGATCAGCTCGTCGAAGGGCGCCCCGGAGGAGACCGAGGGCCGGATCCACCCCCACTCCACCCCGAGCAGCAGCTGGAGCAGCAGACCGGTGACGAACGTGGGCACGGAGACGACGACGAGGGTGAACAGCAGGACGCCGGTGTCGACGGGGCGGCCCCGGCGCAGTCCGGTGACCACCCCGAGGGCGATGCCGACGACGACCTCGAAGAGGATCGCGATCAGGGTGAGGCGGATGGTGACGGGGAACGCCGTCGCCATCAGCTCGGTGACCTCCTGGCCGTTGAAGGCCGTGCCGAAGTCGCCCGTGAAGACGTTGCCCATGTAGGTCAGGTATTGGCGCCAGACCGGCTCGTCGAGGCCGAACTCCTGCTCCAGCCGGGCGGCGGTCGCCGGGTCGCACCGCCGCTCGCCGCACAGGCCCGCGACGGGGTCGCCCATCACGTTGACCATGAGGAAGATCAGCAGCGTGGCCCCGACGAACACCGGGACCATCTGGATCAGCCGCCGGACGACGTAGCGTCCCATGGCGGCTCAACCCACCTTGATCTGGTCGTACACGGGGACGCTGAAGGGGTTGAGCCTGACGTCGGAGAGCCGTTCGGACCAGCCGGCGCTGCCGTTCTGGTACCAGAGCGGGATGGCGGCCATGTCGTCGCGGACGACCTCCTCGGCCTGCTGGAACAGTCCGACGGCCTTGGCGTCGTCGGTCTCCTGGTTGGCCCGGTCGACGAGGCCGTCGAACCGCTCGTTCGACCACATGCCGTCGTTGGAGGAGGCGCCCGTGTAGTAGAGCGGCTGGAGGAAGTTCTGGATGAGCGGGTAGTCCATCTGCCAGCCGGCGCGGAACAGGCCCGTCATCTTGCGGTCGGTGATCCGGCCGCGGAAGTCGGCGAAGGTGCCGACCGGGTCGGCGGTGCAGGCGTGTTCGTCGTCCAGCGCGTTGTTGATGGAGTTGCAGACGGCGTTGACCCATTCGCGGTGGGAGCCGGTGTCCGCGTTGAAGGTGATCGTCACCTTGCCGCCGGGCAGCCCGCCGCCCTCCCGGATGAGCCTCTTGGCCTCGTCGGGCCGGTACGCGCAGGCGTCCCCGCACAGGCCGGCCCGGTAGCCGCCGTCCTCGCCGAGGACGGGTGAGGTCCAGTCGGTGGCGGGGGTGCGGGTCCGCTGGAAGATCGTGTCGGTGATCTGCTTGCGGTCGATCGCCATGGACAGGCCCGTGCGGACCTTCTCCGAGCCGGGCTTGTTCCAGGCGTCGTCGTAGTAGGGGAAGGCGAGGGTCTGGAGGATGCCGGCGGGGGTGTTGAGGTAGCGGTCGCCGAGGTCGCTCCTGACGTTCTTCAGCTGGGCGGCGGGGATGTCGTCGGCGAGGTCGAGGTTGCCGGCCATCAGGTCGGTGTAGGCGGTGTTGGCGTCGGTGTAGACCTTGAGGTCGACGCCGCCGTTCCGCGCCTTGTCGGGGCCGGGGTAGTCGTTCCAGGTGCGCAGGGACATCTGCGAGCCGCGGGTGTACGAGTCCACCAGGTACGGGCCGTTGCCGACCGGTTTCCTCACCCAGGCGTCGTGGTCGTCGAAGAACGCGCGGGGCAGCGGGGCGAAGGCGTTGTAGCCGAGGGTGTCGGGGAAGGTCGAGAACTTCTGGGCGAGCTCGACGGTGAAGGTGCGCTCACCGGTGACCTTCAGACCGGACAGGGTGTCGGCGGTCTGTTCGCCCTCCTCGGGGTGGACCTGGTCGTAGCCCTTGATGTAGCCGAAGAAGTACGCGTTGCGCTGGTTGTTCCTCAGGCTCGCACCGTAGTTCCAGGCGTCGACGAAGGACCGGGCGGTGACCTTCTCGCCGTTGCTGAAGGTCCAGCCGTCCTTGACGGTGACGGTGAAGTTCCGCGAGTCGGAGGTCTCGATCCTCTCGGCGAGCATGTCCTTCGCCTCGCCGGTGACCGGGTCGTACCGCTTCAGCCCGCGGAAGACCATGTCGAGGACCTTGCCGCCCTGGACCTCGTTGGTGTTGGCCGGCTCCAGCGGGTTCTGCGGGTCGCCCCAGGAGGCGCTCAGTACGGCGCCGGCGTCGCCGCCGCCGCTGGCCTCTGCCTCGCAGGCGGCCGCGGCGAGGACGGCCGCCACCGCGCAGACGGCCCGTCGGGCGTGCGTGGCTCCGCGCATGGGTGCCTCCTCGTACGTGTGCCGTGGCGTGCTGGTCCTTTACGTCAATATCGCCGCGAGCGGCACGTGGGGCTCATTCGGTTCCACCGTCGGGGTGCGGCGGGCTCCGAACGGGTGACCCGCGCGGGGGCGCCCCGGGCCGACGCGGAACGGCCCGGCGGTGTCAGTGCCCCCTGGCAGGATCACCGGCATGACACCGTTGCTTCTCACCGACGTCGAACGAGCCGTGCGCAGCAGTTGGAGTGCCGAGACGTGCACCCCCGAGTACCGGTCCCGCTGGACCGCGGAGAACCCGGCCCGGGACCAGTGCGGGGTGACCGCGATGGTCCTCAACGACCTGCTGGGGGGTGAGCTGATCAGGGGAGAGGTCCACGTCGACGGGGAGCGCGTGGACTACCACTGGTGGAACCGCCTGGGCATGGGCGTCGAGATCGACCTCACCCGTGAGCAGTTCGGGCCGCAGGAGCACGTGGTCGGAGGCGTCGTCATCCCCCGCCCGCCCGAGATACGAAGGCTTCGCGAGGAGTACGAGCTCCTTCGCGAGCGTGTCCTGGACCGTCTCGGCCGGCGGCGGCCGACGGCCCCCGCGGCCGCGTCCCGCGAGCCGGTGTGAATCCGGTCGGCCGGTAGGCGGCCGGAACCGGAAAAGGCCTGTTCCCGGTACCCGCGCGGGTACCGGGAACAGGCTCGTGCCGTCGTGGTGCGGTCAGGCCGCGTGGACGACGTCCTTCTCCTCGGCGAAGTGGCAGGCCGACTCGTGGGCCGCCGGGGAGTCCGAGGTCTTGAAGCGCTCGGGCACCGCCAGCAGCGGGACCTCCTGGGCGCACTTGTCCTGGGCCTTCCAGCAGCGGGTGCGGAAGCGGCAGCCCGAGGGCGGATTGGCCGGGGACGGCACGTCGCCGGTGAGGATGATCCGCTCGCGGCCCTCGCGGGCCTCCGGGTCGGGGACCGGGACCGCCGACAGCAGCGCCTGGGTGTAGGGGTGCGTCGGGTGGTCGTAGATCTGCGTGTCCGTGCCGATCTCGGCCATCTTGCCGAGGTACATCACGCCCACGCGGTCCGAGATGTGCCGGACGATGGACAGGTCGTGCGCGATGAAGAGGTAGGACAGGTTGAACTCGTCCTGCAGCTTCTCCATCAGGTTGATGACCTGTGCCTGGACGGACACGTCCAGCGCGGAGACCGGCTCGTCGCAGATGATGATCTCGGGGTTGAGGGCCAGGCCGCGGGCGATGCCGATGCGCTGGCGCTGACCGCCCGAGAACTGGTGCGGGTAGCGGTTGATGTACTCGGGGTTGAGGCCGACGACGTCCAGGAGTTCCTGGACCCTGCGGCGGCGGTCGCCCTTCGGCGCCACCTCGGGGTGGATCTCGAAGGTCTCCCCGATGATGTCGCCCACCGTCATACGGGGGTTGAGCGAGGTGTACGGGTCCTGGAACACCATCTGGATGTTCCGCCGGACCGCCTTCAGCGCACGCCCGGACAGCTTGGTGATGTCCTGGCCCTTGTAGAAGACCTCGCCCGCGGTCGCCTTCTCCAGCATCATCAGGAGCTTGGCGACCGTGGACTTGCCGCAGCCGGACTCGCCCACGATGCCGAGCGTCTCGCCCTGGTACAGGTCGAAGGAGATCCCGTCCACGGCCTTGACCGCACCGACCTGACGCTTGAGCAGGATGCCCTGGGTCAGCGGGAAGTGCTTCACCAGGTTGCGCACCTGGAGGATCGGCTCACCGCGCTCGACGGGCGCGTCGATCGCGGCCACCGCCTGCTCCTCGGTCGCGGCGTCGACGGTCTCGACCCGGGCGACGTTGGGGGTGGCGTCCACGGCCTCGCTCGTCTTCTCCGGCTCAGCCATGGATCGTCTCCTTCCAGAAGTGGCACGCGCTGCCGCGGCCGGCCAGCGCGCCGCCGTCCCGCTCGGTGACGGGGAACAGCGGCGGGACGTCCGTGCGGCAGACGTCCTGCGCCTGCGGACACCGCGGGTTGAAGGCGCAGCCGGACGGGATGCGCGTCAGGTTGGGCGGCAGTCCCTTGATCGCGTACAGCTCCTGGCCCTTCTGGTCCAGGCGCGGGATCGAGTCGAGCAGGCCCTTGGTGTAGGGGTGCGCGGGCCGTTTGTACAGCTCGTGCACGGGCGCGGTCTCCACGATCCGCCCCGCGTACATCACCGCGATCTTGTCCGCGACGTCGGCGACGACGCCGAGGTCGTGGGTGATCAGGATCAGACCCATGTGGTACTCGCGCTGGAGCTCCGCGAGCAGGTCCATGACCTGGGCCTGGACGGTCACGTCGAGGGCCGTGGTGGGCTCGTCGGCGATGATCAGGTCCGGCTCCAGGGCGAGCGCCATCGCGATCATGATGCGCTGGCGCATACCGCCCGAGAACTGGTGCGGGTAGTCGTTGACCCGGGCCGCGGCGGCCGGGATCTTCACCCGGTCCATCAGCTCGATCGACTTGGCCTTGGCTTCCTTCTTGGACAGGCCCTGGTGGACGCGGAACATCTCGCCGAGCTGGTAGCCCACGGAGAGCACCGGGTTCAGCGAGGACAGCGCGTCCTGGAAGATCATCGCGATCTTGTTGCCGCGGATCTTCCGGCGCTCCTCGCCGGACATCTTCAGCATGTCCTGGCCGCGGAAGAGGATCTCCCCCTGGGGGATGCGGCCGGGCGGCATGTCGAGGATGCCCATGATGGCCTGGGCGGTGACGGACTTGCCGGAGCCGGACTCGCCGAGCACGGCGAGCGTCTCGCCCGCGTCGACGGAGTAGTTGACGCCGTTGACGGCCTTGGCGATCCCGTCGCGGGTGTGGAACTCCACGTGCAGGTCGCGCACTTCGAGCAGCGGGCGATCCGCGTCCCGCGAGGCGTCCGGCGCGGGGCTCCCGGCCGTTTCTTCGATGATGGTCACGTACGCCTCCCTCAGCGCAGCTTGGGGTCGAGGGCGTTGCGTACCGCATCGCCGAACATCAGGAACGAGAGCACCGTGATCGAGACCATCACCGACGGGACGATCAGGGTGTGGGGGGCGATGCGGAGCTGCTCACGTCCACGCGCCACGTCGCCGCCCCAGGAGACGGCCGTGTCGCCGAGACCCACGCCCAGGAAGGACAGGGTGGCCTCGGCCGCGATGTAGCCGCCGAGCGCGATGGTCGCCACGACGATGATGGGCGCGACCGCGTTGGGCAGGATGTGCCGGAACATGATCCGGGACGTCGAGGCGCCGAGCGCCTTGGCGGCCACCACGTAGTCCGCCTGCTTGACGGTGATCACGGCGCCGCGGGCGACACGGGCGATCTGGGTCCAGCCGAGGAAGGCGAGCGCCATGATGACGACCATGACGGTGCGGTCGTCGAAGGAGTTGAGGATCACCAGGGCGCCGAGCAGGAACGGGATGCCGAGGAAGATGTCGGTCAACCGCGAGAGCAGGGTGTCGGTCCAGCCTCCGAAGTAGCCGGCGATCATGCCGATGACCGTGCCGAGGACGGTGACGGCGACGGTGACGCCCACACCGACGGTGATCGAGGCACGGGCGCCGTAGACGACCCGGGCGTAGATCGAGCGGCCCTGGACGTCGTAGCCGAACCAGTCCGGGGCGAAGAAGTGGCTCCAGTTCGGCTTGCCCAGGTAGTGCTTGGCCAGGTCGGCGTCGCGCGGCGAGGCGCTGGTGAACAGTCCCGGCCAGATCGCCATCACCAGCAGGAACACGATCAGCACGGTCGAGACCAGGAACAGCGGGTTGCGCCGCAGGTCGTGCCAGGCGTCGGACCAGAGGCTGCGCGCCTTCTCGGGAGCCGGGCCGGAGTCGGTCACGACGACGCCGGCGGTGCTCGCGGTGTCCCCGGGGAGGGCGTCGACCGTCTTCTCGATGGTCTTGTCAGGCATACCGGATCCTCGGGTCCAGGACCGCGTAAAGCAGGTCGACGATCAAGCTGGCGGCGAGGTAGATGAGCACCATCAGCGAGGCGATGCCCACGACCGTGGCGCCCTCGCGCCGGGTGAGCGCCTCATAGATCTCGATACCGATGCCCCGCACGTTGAAGATGCCCTCGGTCACGATGGCGCCGGTCATCAGGCTGCCGATCTCGATGCCGAGGAAGGTGACCACGGGGATCAGCGAGTTGCGCATCAGGTGGACGCCGATGACGCGGCGGCGCGGCAGTCCCTTGGCGACGGCGGTGCGCATGTAGTCGGAACGCAGGTTCTCCGCGATCGACGTGCGGGTCAGCCGGGCCACGTAGGCGAGGGAGAGCGACGCCAGCACGGTGGCGGGAAGCGCGAGCTGGCCGAAGTCCGTCGAGTCGGTCACCGTGGGGGTGGTGACGGACCACTTGAACGCGAGCAGGTACTGCAGCAGGAAGCCCAGCACGAAGGACGGCATCGAGACGAGGACCAGGGTCAGCGTCAGCAGCCCGCGGTCCCGCAGCGTGTCGGGGCGCAGACCGGCGACGACGCCGAGGCCGATGCCCACGAGCGTGACGAAGGTGAAGGCGAAGATCGTCAGCCTGATCGTCACCGGGAACGCGTCGGTGATGACGTCGCTGATGGGCCGCTGACTGGCGATCTGGGTGCCGAAGTCACCCTGGACCAGCCCGGTCATGTAGTTCACGTACTGCTGCAGCAGCGGCTGATCAAGACCGAGGTCCTTCTTGATGCTCGCGACCACCGCCGGGTCGTACGCCTGGTCCCCCATCATCGCCCGGACGGGGTCGCCGGGAAGGGCGTACATCATACAGAAGATGATCAAGGTTGACCCGATGAAGACCGGGATCATCTGGAGCAGTCGTCGTGCGACATAGCGCCCCATAGGTGCCTCCGTGAGGGGTTAACGCAGGTGGGGGGCCGCCTCCTGGTGACGAGACGGCCCCACGCACCTCCCACCGCCGCCTGAGCGGCGGCGGGCTTACGGCCGAGTGGGAAGATCCCCGAGGATCCTCTTACTTGGTGGTGACGGCCCACACCTCGAGGTCACCGTGGAAGTCGACGTTGACGTTGTCGACGTTCTTACCGTGGCCGCCGTTGATGCGGTAGTACCAGAGCGGGATGGCCGGCATGTGCTCGACCAGCTTCTTCTCGACCTCCTGGAAGGCCTTCACCGACGCCTCGAGGGAATCGGCCTGGTCGGCCTCGTTCATCAACTTGTCGATCTCCTTGTTGGAGAAGCGACCGTTGTTGGCCTCGGCGGTGGTGTGGTAGAGCTCCTTCATGAAGTTTGCGTTGACCGGGTAGTCGGCGACCCAGCCACCGCGGTACATGCCCTTCACCTGGTCGTTGTCACGGGCCTCGAGGTCCGTGGCGAAGTCCGGCTTGGGGTCGCCGACGCAGTCGACGCCGGTGGCCTTGCGGATGGACTCGCAGACCGCGGTCACCCACTCCTTGTGCCCACCGTCGGTGTTGTACTGGACGGTGAACTTGTTGCCCGGAACGCCACCGCCCTCCTCGATGAGCTGCTTGGCCTTCTCCGGGTTGTACGTGAACACGTCGGTGTCCAGGTCCTGGTTGCCCTTGACGCCGGGCGGGGTGAAGGACTCGGCCGGCGTGCGGGTGTTGTTCAGGACCGTCTTGGTGATCGTCTCGCGGTCGATCGCCATCGACAGGCCCTGCAGGACCTTCGGGTCGATGTCCTTGAAGGTCTTGGAGTAGAACGCCGGGGTCAGCGTCTGGATGGCCGCGTACGGCTGCTCGATGGCGCCGTCGCCGAGGTCCTGCTTGTACTTCGGCAGGTCCGTCGGGCCGACCTGGCGGATCATGTCCAGGTTGCCGGAGACGACGTCCTTGTAGGCGGCCTCGAGCGTCGTGTAGGCCTTGAACTGGACGCCCTTGTTCTTCGCCTTGTTCGGGCCCTGGTACTCGTCCCAGGCCTTGACCTGGATGAGCTTCTTGTGGTCCCACTTCTCGAAGGTGTAGGGACCGTTGCCGACCGGCTTCTGGCCGAAGGCCTTCGGGTCGTCGTAGAAGACCTTGGGCAGCGGGGCCCACGTGGCGTAACCCAGCTTGTAGTTGAAGTACGGCATCGTGTACTTCAGCTCGATGGTGAAGGTGTGGTCGTCCAGGGCCTTCAGACCGGACATGGTCTCGGCCTTCGGGTCGCCCTTCTCCGGGTGGACGTCGTCGTAACCCTTGATGTCCTGGAACCAGAAGGAGTTCTGCTGGTTGTTCTTGATGTTGGCGTACCAGTTCCAGGCGTCGATGTACGACTTGGAGGTGACGTCCTCACCGTTGTGGAACTTCCAGCCCTTCTTGAGCTTGACCGTCCACGTCTTCGAGTCCTCGGTGGTGACCGACTCGGCGTTCGTGTAGACGATCTCGCCCTTGGAGTCGAAGTCCAGGAGCTGGGTGAACAGCGCCTGGATGACGTACGAGCCGTTGGACTCGTTGGTGTCGGCCGGGATCAGCGGCTTCTGCGGCTCACCGACGTCGATCGAGACATACCCCGCAGGGCCGGAACCCTTGCTCTTCCCCTCGTCACCGTCGCCGCCTCCACAGGCAGTGGCGGCCAGCGCGACGACTATCGCACCCGCGACCCACTTGGCGCTCTTGGCACCGCGCATGGGTTCCTCCTCATGAGTCCATTGGTTCACCGCAAAGAGGAGCACACGACATCTCACCGCCCACCGCCCGTCGCCGGTGTCGGAGATCGTCAGGTGCCCCCCGCGCTCGTGAGTCGGCGCTGTCAGCGCGTGACCCGTTCAGCCGAGCTCTACGCGCCTAACTATCTGCCATGCGCCACCGGCCGAACCACACCCCCGAGGTATCGGTTCGATCACAGCTGGGTCCTACATCTTCCAAAATCCGGACAAACCGTTTGGTGAAAGATCCCTGCGAAACGGACTTGTTACACATCTATCGGAGGTGACTGTCCGAATATCGGACGATCGCGCGGGGAAAACCGATTGCGCGTAACGTACCCGCCGTGCGGGCTGCGTTCCGGGGCTGCCGCGCGCTCAGCGCGCTTGGCCGGCAGGGCCGTTGGCCATGGACCGCGGGGCCCGGATCCGCCGGCCGCGGGACGCCGCTCCGAAAGCAGGCTAGTGCGATCCGGCCGTTCCAGCGGCACGCTCCGGCCAGATCAAGGGTTTTCCCTACGCCTGCCTTCTCCCGCTTTCCCTTTCCCTGCCGTGCCTTTGCACTCCCCTTGACTCCGGGTGCGCTCCCCTTGACTCCGGGCCGTTCACCGGCGGTGTTCCCCGCCTCGTACGCGAACGGCGCCGGACCCCCGTGTGCGGGTGTCCGGCGCCGTTCGTGAGGAGCGCTCCTACGACCGTCAGCCGTGCTTGGCGCGGCTCGCGGCGCGGGCGCGCTCGCGGGCGTCCAGGTTCACCTTGCGGATGCGCACGGCCTCCGGGGTGACCTCCACGCACTCGTCGTCGCGGCAGAACTCCAGGGACTGCTCCAGCGACAGCTTGCGCGGCGGGACGATCGCCTCGAACGAGTCGGCCGAGGACGACCGCATGTTGGTGAGCTTCTTCTCCTTGGTGATGTTGACGTCCATGTCGTCGGCGCGGGAGTTCTCGCCGACGATCATGCCCTCGTACACCTCGGTGCCCGGCTCCGTGAAGAGCACGCCGCGTTCCTGGAGGTTGGTCATCGCGAACGCGGTGACGGCACCGGAGCGGTCGGCGACCAGCGAGCCGTTGTTGCGGGTCGTCAGGGTGCCGAACCAGGGCTCGTGGCCCTCGTGGATGGAGTGGGCGATACCGGTGCCGCGGGTCTGGGTCAGGAACTCCGTCCGGAAACCGATCAGGCCGCGGGAGGGGACCACGAACTCCATGCGGACCCAGCCCGAGCCGTGGTTGGACATGTTGTCCATCCGGCCCTTGCGCACGCCCATCAGCTGCGTGACCGCGCCCATGTGCTCCTCGGGCACGTCGATCGTCATGCGCTCGACGGGCTCGTACGTCTTGCCGTCGACCTCCTTGGTGACGACCTGCGGCTTGCCGATGGTCAGCTCGAAGCCCTCGCGGCGCATCTGCTCGACCAGGATGGCCAGCGCCAGCTCACCGCGGCCCTGCACCTCCCAGGCGTCCGGACGCTCGGTGTCCAGGACGCGGAGCGAGACGTTGCCGATCAGCTCGCGGTCCAGGCGGTCCTTGACCTGGCGGGCGGTGACCTTGCGGTCCTTGACGACCGCCTTGTTGTCCGCGCCCTTGCCGGTGGCGCCGCGGCCGACCAGCGGCGAGGTGTTGGTGCCGATGGTCATGGAGATCGCCGGCTCGTCCACCGTGATCAGCGGCAGCGGGACCGGGTTCTCCGGGTCGGCCAGGGTCTCGCCGATCATGATCTCCGTGATGCCGGCGACCGCGCAGATGTCACCGGGGCCGGCCTTCTCGGCGGGCTTGCGGGTGAGCGCCTCGGTCATCATCAGCTCGGAGATGCGCACGTTGGAGACGGACCCGTCGCGCTTCATCCAGGCGACCGTCTGGCCCTTCTTCAGCTCGCCCTGGTGGACGCGGAGCAGGGCGATGCGGCCGAGGAAGTTGTCGGCGTCGAGGTTGGTGACGTGGGCCTGGAGCGGGGCGCCCTCGTCGTAGGTGGGGGCCGGGATGTGCTCCAGGATCGTGGAGAAGAACGGCTCCAGCGAGTCGGAGTCGCCCGGGACCGTGCCGTCCTCCGGCTTGGTCAGGGAGGCCACGCCGTCCCGGCCGCAGGCGTAGACGATCGGGAACTCGATCTGCTCCTCGTCGGCGTCCAGGTCGAGGAAGAGGTCGTAGGTCTCGTTGACGACCTCGTCGATGCGGGCGTCCGGACGGTCCGTCTTGTTGATGCAGAGGATGATCGGCAGCCGCTGCTGGAGCGCCTTGCGCAGCACGAAACGGGTCTGCGGCAGCGGGCCCTCGGAGGCGTCCACCAGCAGCACCACACCGTCGACCATCGACAGGCCGCGCTCGACCTCGCCGCCGAAGTCGGCGTGGCCGGGGGTGTCGATGATGTTGATCGTGATGGGCTCCCCGCCGTCCTTGGGGTGGTACTTCACCGCCGTGTTCTTGGCGAGGATCGTGATGCCCTTCTCACGCTCCAGGTCGTTCGAGTCCATCATGCGGTCGTCGACCTGGTCGAGCTGGTGCGCGGCGAAGGCGCCGGCCTGCTTGAGCATGCCGTCGACGATGGTGGTCTTGCCGTGGTCGACGTGGGCGACGATGGCGACGTTGCGGATGTCGTGGCGCGTGGCCATATAAGGCGTACTCCCGGAATACTGAGGAATGCCCCGCACGAGCGTCTGTGATGCGCGGGCCCTGCCGGGCTGAACACGCCTCGGCCTCACCCCATGGTACGGGTGTGTCGGCCCTGGAGTGGTCCCGAAGGCGTCGGCGCAGCTCAGAGGCCGGATCTCCGCCTCGGCCGCGGCGGATCCGGCCGGGCACGGCCGGCGGCGGCGCGGGCCGGGAGGCCGTCCTCGCCGGCGGCCCCGGAGCAGGGCGGGAAGCCGCCGCCGGTCCCCTCCCGGGTCCGTACCCGGCCCCCTCCCGGCTCCGCGCTACCCGGCGGACGGGGCGTCGGGCGACGGGCCCGCCGCCGGCTTCGCGCCCTTCTTCAGGAAGCCCATGTCCTCGTACACCGGCGTGCGGAACCCGAACGCGCCGGCGTTGGCCAGGTTCTTGCGGGCGGCGGTGAGCTGGGGGCGCTGGTAGAGGGGGATGGAACCGGCCGCCGCCCAGATGCGGGAGTCCGCCTTGCGGAGCAGGGCGCGGCGCTCGGAGTCGTCGAGCGTGGTGACGGCCTGGTCGAAGAGCTGGTCGACCTGGTCGGTGCCGACGCGGGTGTAGTTCTGCTCCACGTTCAGGGAGCCGTCCGCGGCCGGGGCCGGTTTGGCGTAGACGGGGCGGGCGTCGGTGGCGGGGTAGGCGGTCGCGGGCCAGGAGTACAGGGCGAGGTCGTACTCGCCGGACGCGATGTGGTCCTTGAAGTAGCTCTCGTCGTCGACCTCGGAGATCTTCGTGCCGATGCCGATCCGCTCCAGCATCGTCGCGATCCGGTCGGCCACGGTGCGCAGCGTGTCCGAGCCCGGTCCCGAGGGCAGGACGAAGCGGAGGGTGAGCGCCTTGCCGTCCTTGGCGACGCGGGCGCTCCCGGCCCGGGCCGGGGCGGCGGTGCCCCGGGGGGCGTAGGCGCCGGGGGCGCCGCCCCGCGTCAGCCGCCCGGCGCCGGTACCGGAGTCCCGCGGGGCCTTGTCGTCGTCCCCGCCGTCCCCGTTGCTCCCGTCGTCCTCTCCGACGATGTACGTGCCGTCGTCGCCGCCCTCGGAGTCGCTCCCGTCGTCCCCCTCCGAGCCGGCCGCCTCCTCCTCGTCGTCCTTCTTCTTCTCCTTCTTCACCGGCCCGCCCGGCTCCCAGCCGGCGTCCGCGAGCAGCGCCTGCGCCTCCTTGGCGTCCTGCTCGCCGAGGGCTCCGCTGCCGTCGGCGTAGGCGGCCTGGCCGGACAGCGCGAGGTGGCTGCCGAGGGGCTCGGCGGGCAGGCCGAGCGGTTCCAGGACCGCCTCGGCGATGGCCTCGCGGTCCAGCGCCCGGGCCACCGCGCGACGGACCCGCTCGTCGGCGAGGGGGCCGTCGGCGCCGTTGAGGGCGAGCTGGGTGTAGGCGGGCTCGAACGACTTGCGCACCTCGAAGCCGCCGAGGGCCTTCTGCCGGCGGGCGTGCTTCGCGGCCTTCTCGCGCAGCTTCTCGCGGGCGGAGATCTCCTCGTCGGCGGCCTCCTCGTCGGAGCCGTTGGCGACGGCCCAGGAGCGCAGCGCGTCCGCGGCGGACCGGTCCGCCGCGGGGCCCGCCAGAGGGCTGTCCCCGTTCCGCGGCAGCGCGGCGGCGGTGATGCGGCGGGCGGCGGCCGGGTCGATCTCGGCCAGGTCGACGGTGCCGGCGGTGAGCGCGGAGATCCGCTTGTCGTGGGGCACGGCCCGCAGCACGATCGTGGAGAGCTTCGCCGGGTCGCCCCACCAGCGCGCACTGCGGGCGAGGGTGACCTCGTCCTCCCCGGTGTCGACCTTCTTCACCGTGAAGGGCCCGGCGGTGACCTTGAGCTTCTTGCGGGCCCCGTCGTTGAAGGAGTCCGGGGCGCCCATGACCTGCTTCGGGTACAGCGGCGTGAACAGCGACTTCCAGTCGGCGTAGGGACGGCTGAAGGTGACCTTGACCTCGAGGTCGTTCCGGCCCCGCTCGACCTTCTCGATGTGGTCGTAGCCGGCGTTGCGGGCGGTCCAGTAGGCGGTGTCCTTCCCGGACAGGGCGCGCCACTGGGCGGCGAAGTCGGCGGCGCCGATCTCGCGGCCGTCGCTCCAGACGGCCTGCTGGTTGAGCCGGTAGAGGACCACCTGCCGGGGCTCGGTGTCGACGACCTCGGCGGACTCCAGGTAGTCGGGGTTGCGCACCGGCCGGCCCCGGCCGTCCGTCCGGTACAGCGACGGCAGGACGGCCTGGGCGATCCGGGTGGTGGTGGCGTCGGCGTCCGACTGGAAGGCGTTCAGGGTGTCCGGAACGGTGTCCACGGCCCAGCGCAGGGTGCCCCCGTCGGCGATCAGGGTCCGGTCGGCGCGCGCGACGTCCGCTCCCGCGAGGGGCTTGCCCGCCGGGTCGTCGGAGCCGCATCCGGCCAGCGCGGGCACCGCGAGCACGCCCGCCGTGAGGAAGGCGGCCGAGCGCAGAGCCGCGCGCGGGCCGACGCCGTCGTGGGACATCTCTGAGTACCTCCGGGAAGCCGCGGACGTTACGATCACTTTTGGTGGTATTTGGATCTCATCCGATGTATGCGGCCCACTGAAGAGGAAAGGGTTCGGCAACCCGGGGCGACACGGCGACCACGGACGGCAAGCCCACCCGTGCGGCGCAAAGCACCGCTCGGTGCACCCGTACGCCTCGGCCAATCGACGCACATCCCTTCACAGCGCAAGGTGTGACGCGCAACACTCTCAGGCGCATGAACGTTGCCGCCTTGGGCCAGAAGGACCCGTGGAAGTGAGGTCACGTCATGTCCGTGCACGAGGAACTGACATCCGTCCAGCGCTGCCTCGACGACCTGATCCGGTCGGTGGGGCGCCTGGAGAAGCAGCTGGGCAGCGGCGGCCTGGAGATGCGCCGCGTCCGCACCGACACCGATCACCTGCGCGAGAGCGTCGCGCTGCTGCGGGAGACGGCCGCCGTCCGCACGGCCCCGCAGAAACGCCCCGATCTCGTGACCATCTCCGACACTCCGTACGACCCCTCGCTGTGGGTGGACACGGACGACGAGGGTCTCGGCGCCCGCGACCGGCGCGCCCCCTGACCCCCGCCGACCGCGGCGCCCCCGACCCCCACCGGAGTGGACCAGTGGCCACTGGCACGGAACCTTCCGCCACACGACCCCGTCCGAGAAGCGGCGGTGTGCGCACCGGTACGCGTGCCGCGATCGCCGCCCCGCACCTGCGGACCGACCGCTGGTGGCTGGCCCCGGCCGCCACCGCGGCCGGGCTGCTCGCCTTCGTCGTCTACTCGACCTGGCGGGCCTTCGCGAACGCCGACTACTACGCGGCGCCGTACGTCTCGCCGTTCTACTCGCCCTGTCTCGCGGAGAACTGCGCGCCGATGCGGGCCGGGCCGAACTGGGAGCTGTTCGGCAGCTGGTGGGGCATCTCGCCGGCGATCATCATCCTGATCTTCCCGCTCGGTTTCCGGCTGACCTGCTACTACTACCGCAAGGCCTACTACCGGGGCTTCTGGGCGGCCCCGCCGGCCTGCGCGGTGGCCGAGCCGCACGGGAAGTACACCGGGGAGACCCGCTTCCCGCTGATCCTGCAGAACGTCCACCGGTACTTCTTCTACGCGGCGGTCCCGGTCGCCGGCATCCTGACCTACGACACCGTGCTCGCCTTCCGCGACGAGCACTACGCCTGGGGCCACATGGGGCTCGGCACCCTGGTGTTCCTGGTCAACATCGCGCTGATCTGGGCGTACACGATCTCCTGCCACTCCTGCCGGCACATCGTCGGCGGGAAGCTGAAGCACTTCTCGAAGCATCCGGTGCGCTACCGGATGTGGCGGGCGGTGGGCCGGCTGAACGCCCGGCACATGCAGCTCGCCTGGGCGTCGCTGCTGAGCGTGGCGCTCGCCGACCTCTACGTGTACCTCGTCGCGTCCGGTGTCCTCGACGATCCGCGCTTCTTCTAGCTGGGGGACTTGACTGATGTCCGTGGTCGACCGACAGGAGTGGGACGTCGTCGTGGTCGGGGCCGGCGGCGCCGGTCTGCGCGCCGCGATCGAGGCGCGCGAGCGGGGCGCCCGTACGGCGGTGATCTGCAAGTCGCTGTTCGGCAAGGCGCACACCGTGATGGCCGAGGGCGGCATCGCGGCGGCGATGGGCAACGCCAACGCCGGGGACGGCTGGCAGGTCCACTTCCGCGACACCCTGCGCGGCGGGAAGTTCCTCAACCAGTGGCGGATGGCCGAGCTGCACGCCCGGGAGGCGCCGCAGCGGGTGTGGGAGCTGGAGACCTGGGGCGCGCTGTTCGACCGGACGCAGGACGGCCGGATCTCGCAGCGCAACTTCGGCGGCCACGAGTACCCGCGCCTGGCGCATGTGGGCGACCGCACCGGCCTCGAGCTGATCCGCACCCTCCAGCAGAGGATCGTCGCGCTCCAGCAGGAGGACTTCCGGGAGACCGGGGACTACGAGTCCCGGCTGAAGGTCTTCCAGGAGTGCACGGTCACCCGGGTGCTGAAGGACGGCGAGAGGGTCTCCGGGGTCTTCGGGTACGAGCGGGAGTCCGGGCGCTTCTTCGTCCTGGAGGCGCCCGCCGTGGTGATCGCGACCGGCGGGATCGGCAAGTCGTTCAAGGTGACCTCGAACTCGTGGGAGTACACCGGTGACGGGCACGCGCTGGCGCTGCTGGCCGGGGCCCCGCTGCTGAACATGGAGTTCGTGCAGTTCCACCCGACCGGGATGGTCTGGCCGCCGTCGGTGAAGGGCATCCTCGTCACCGAGTCGGTGCGCGGGGACGGCGGGGTGCTGCGCGACTCCGAGGGCCGGCGGTTCATGTTCGACTACGTCCCGGACGTCTTCAAGGAGAAGTACGCCGAGACCGAGGAGGAGGCCGACCGCTGGTACGACGACCCGGACCACAACCGGCGCCCGCCCGAGCTGCTCCCCCGCGACGAGGTGGCCCGCGCGATCAACGCCGAGGTGAAGGCGGGCCGCGGCTCCCCGCACGGCGGGGTCTTCCTGGACGTGTCCACCCGGATGCCGGCCGAGGTGATCAAGCGGCGGCTGCCGTCGATGTACCACCAGTTCAAGGAGCTGGCGGACGTCGACATCACGGCGGAGGCGATGGAGGTCGGGCCGACCTGCCACTACGTGATGGGCGGCATCGCCGTCGACTCCGACTCGGCGGCGGCGCGCGGGGTGCCGGGGCTGTTCGCGGCCGGTGAGGTGGCCGGCGGGATGCACGGCTCCAACCGGCTCGGCGGGAACTCCCTGTCCGACCTGCTGGTCTTCGGACGCCGGGCGGGCCTGCACGCGGCCGAGTACGCGAGCGGGGCCGGGGCCGCGCGGCCCCGCGTGGACGACGCACAGGTCGACGCGGCCGCCGCGGAGGCCCTGCGCCCGTTCTCCGCGGAGGGCGGGGAGCCGGACGGGGGGCCGCCGGAGAACCCGTACACCCTGCACCAGGAACTCCAGCGGACCATGCACGACCTGGTCGGCATCATCCGCCGCGAGCACGAGATGGAGCAGGCTCTGGAGAAGCTCGCCGAGCTGCGCCTGCGGGCCCGCCGGGCCGGCGTCGAGGGGCACCGGCAGTTCAACCCGGGCTGGCACCTCGCCCTGGATCTGAGGAACATGCTGCTGGTCAGCGAGTGCGTGGCCCGGGCGGCGCTGGAGCGCACCGAGTCGCGCGGCGGGCACACCCGGGAGGACCACTCGGGGATGGAACGCTCCTGGCGCAACGTGAACCTGCTGTGCGCGCTCGCCGACCCCGTGGACGGTTTCGCGGCCACCGGTCCGGCACGCGGCCGGATCGCCCTGACCCGTGAGACCACCGAACCCATCCGCCCCGACCTGCTCGCCCTCTTCGAGAAGGAGGAGCTGGTCAAGTACCTGGCCGAAGAGGAGCTCTACGAGTGAGCAGCTACGAGGCCCGCTTCAAGGTGTGGCGCGGGGACGTCGAGGGCGGCGGTCTGGAGGACTTCGCGGTCGAGGTGAACGACGGCGAGGTGGTCCTCGACATCATCCACCGCCTCCAGGCCACCCAGGCCCCCGACCTCGCCGTGCGCTGGAACTGCAAGGCCGGCAAGTGCGGTTCGTGTTCGGCGGAGATCAACGGGCGTCCCCGGCTGCTGTGCATGACCCGCATGTCGGTGTTCGGGCGGGACGAGACGATCACCGTGACACCGCTGCGGGCCTTCCCGGTGATCCGCGACCTGGTGACCGACGTCGGCTTCAACTACGCCAAGGCCAGGGAGGTCCCGGCCTTCGTCCCGCCAAAGGGGGTCGGGCCGGGCGAGTACCGGATGACGCAGGAGGACGTGGACCGGTCCCAGGAGTTCCGCAAGTGCATCGAGTGCTTCCTGTGCCAGGACGTCTGCCACGTGGTCCGCGACCACGAGGAGAACAAGCCGGCGTTCGCCGGGCCCCGTTTCCTGATGCGGATCGCGGAACTCGACATGCACCCGCTGGACGCGGCCGGGGAGACCGGCCTGGACCGGGGGCGCGCGGCCCAGGACGACCACGGCCTCGGCTACTGCAACATCACCAAGTGCTGCACGGAGGTCTGCCCGGAGGGGATCAGGATCACGGACAACGCGCTGATCCCGCTGAAGGAACGGGCGGTGGACCGCACGTACGACCCGCTGGTGTGGCTGGGCTCGAAGATCAGGAGGCGTTAGGGCGCAGCCAGCCCTCCCGGTACTCCCGCCAGTTCGTCTCCGTCGCCGCGAAGTCGATGTACGGGGCGACGCCGAAGAGCTCGCGGTCGGGGTCCGTGCGGGAGAGGCCGAGGCGGGCGCCGCGGACGGCGGCGGCGACGGTCTCGGCGTGGCCCCAGTGGCTGGGGTTGCTCTCGTAGTAGAAGGGCAGGCCCATCAGCAGGTGGGTGGTGGGCGGGGTGACCTCCAGGGCGAGGGAGGTCTGCTGGGCCACGTAGCCGCCGTAGGTGCTCTCCAGCGGCCGCGCGGTGTCGTACGACATCACGGCGATCTGGTCGACGCGCCGGGCCACCTGGCCGAAGAACTCCTGCGACCACCACTTGGGGTTCTCGGCGAAGAGGCCGACGACGGAGTGGAGGGCCGGGAGCGGGTCGATCTGGTGGGCGGCCACGGACAGGTGCGCGTCCTCGGCGCGGGTGACGGCGCGCAGGTCGTCCAGGAGGGAGAGGTAGTCCCGGTCACCGGAGCGCAGGGGCTCCAGGTCGAGGTGGACGCCGTCGTAGCCGGTGTCCAGGACCTGACCGGCGCTGCGGACGACCTCCTCGCGGGTGGCGGCGTGGTCCAGGCGCAGGCCGTCGGGGCCGCCGTTGGCGAGGACGTCCCCGAGGAAGGCCTGGACCCGGACGCCCGGCAGTTCCCGGTGCACGGCGTCGATCAGCCAACGAGCACGCGGGTACGCGGACTTCGGCAGGGTCCCGTCGTGCTCCAGCGGTCCGGAGTGGACGTACAGGTCACGGATCCCGGTGTCCTCGAGGCGGCGGGCCAGCGCGGTGACGTCGGCGTCCTTCTTCCGCCCGTCGACCCAGGCGTGCCCGAGCCACATGGCGTCCCGGTCGCGGGTGTACGTGCCGTCCGCCGGGTCCCCCGTGTAGTTGACGCGCAGGGCGGTCTCGACGGCGAGAAGGGGGACGACCAGGAGGAGCGTGACCGCGAGGGCCGTGCGCCGGGCCCGGCGGACCCAGGGTCTGCGGCGTCTGCCGGCCTGCCCGTCGGGGGCCGTGGAGGAGCCGTCGCCTGCGCCCTCGACCGGCTCCCGCCGGGAAGCCGCGTCGGCCGGGACACCCGCTCCGGCCCGCCCCGGCGGGGAAGCCCCGCCGTCCGCGACCGCCGGCTCCGCGCGCCCGGACCCACCGACGCCCCCCGGCACGGCACCGGACGCCGACTCCGGGGACGGGTCGTGTGCCGCGGCCGCCGGTTCCTGCGGCTCGGTGCGTTCCATGCCGGCTCCTCTTCACCCGCCCGCTCCCGCAGGCAACCGCGTCGTCGATGTCGAGGGGAGGACGAGGGGAACGGGTGTTCCGGTTGCGATCATGCGGAAGAGGGCGCCTGCCGTGTGTGCCGGTGGCCGTCGAGGGGGAAGTCCGGCGGGGCGGCGGGGAGCAGGCCGGACAGCGTGAAGCCGCTCTTCTCGGCGACGCGGCAGGAGGCCGTGTTGTCGACCTGGTGCAGCAGGTCGAGGCGGGTCAGCCCCTCCCGGGCGAAGGCGGCGAAGGCCCAGTCGGCCACGGCGGCCAGGGCGCGCGGCGCCACTCCCCGGCCCCGCGCGTGGGCCGCCGTCCAGTAGCCGACCTCGGCCGGGGCGGCGGACGCGACCGGCCGTTTGAGCACGACGTGGCCCACCGGTCGGGCGTCGGACGCCTCCTCCACGGCGAAGGCGAGGCGTTCGCCGGTCTCCCAGCCGCGGTGCTGCTCGGCCACCCAGCGCGCCGCGCTCGGCTCGTCGTGCACGGGCGCGCCCGCCCAGCGGCGCATCGCCTCGTCCTCGTACAGCCCGGCCAGGACGGCCGCGTCCTCGGGCGCCCAGGGGCGCAGGGTGAGGGAGCCGGCCGTCAGCCGTACCGGGGTGGTCGGGGTGGTGTGCACGAGGCAAGCGTACGCACCGCTCCGACGGGCCGTCAGAACAGGCTCAGCAGGGCCTCCGCCGGGTCGGTGAGGACGGTGTCGGCACCGGGGAGGGGGAGTTCGAACCAGACCGTCTTGCCCCGGGGGGTGCGGCGGGAGCCCCAGGCCGCGCTGAGCAGACCGACCAGCTGGAGGCCCCGGCCGCCTTCGTCGGTGTCGCGGGCGCGGCGGCGGCGGGGCTGGACCAGACCCGCGTCCCAGACCTCGCAGACCAGGGTCCGGTCGAGCAGGAGACGGAGTCTGATCTCCCCCTCGCCGTACCGCAGGGCGTTGGTGACCAGCTCGCTGACCAGGAGCTCCGTGGTGTCGACCAGGGGCTCCAGGTCCCAGCCGGTCAGTCGCGCGCGGGCGTACTCGCGGGCGCGGCCCACGCTGCGGGGCTCGCGGGGCAGGGTCCAGTCGCCGACGGAGTCGGCGGGCAGTCCCTGGACGCGGGCCATCAGCAGGGCGATGTCGTCCTCGCCGTGGTGGGTGTCGAGGGTGTTGAGGACGTGGTCGCAGACGTCCTCCAGGTTCGGGGGGGAGTCGGCACGCCGTGCCGCCGTCGAGGGGTGGGACGGGTCCGTGAGCGCGCCCACGAAGGCCTGGAGCCCCTCGTCGAGGGGATGGTCGCGGCTTTCGACCAGTCCGTCCGTGTAGAGCGCGAGGAGGGCGCCTTCGGGCAGTTCGACCTCCACCTCCTCGAAGGGTTCGCCGCCGACGCCGAGCGGCATGCCGGGCGGTACGTCCAGCATCAGCGCGGGCTCGCCGGGTTCGACCAGGACGGGCGGCAGGTGGCCCGCGTTGGCGAAGGTGCAGCGCCTGGTCACCGAGTCGTAGACGGCGTAGACGCAGGTCGCCAGGTAGACCTCGGAGAGGTCGGCCTCGCGGGGGCGGCGGGCGGCGCGGGTGGCCTGCTGGACGCCTCCGGGGGCGCCGAGACCCCGGGCGATCTCGTCCAGTTGGGAGAGCACCTCGGCGGGCTCCAGGTCGAGCTGGGCCAGCGTCCTTACGGCGGTGCGCAGTTCGCCCATCGCGACGGCCGCGCGCAGACCGCGCCCCATGACGTCGCCGACGACCAGCGCGGTGCGGTGGCCGGGGAGTTCGATGACGTCGAACCAGTCGCCGCCGACCTCGCCGGTCCGGCCGGTGGCCGCGTTGCCGGGCAGGTAGCGGCAGGCGATGTCGAGGCCGGAGGCCTCCGGGTCACCGGGCGGGAGCAGGGAGCGCTGCAGTATCAACGCGCGTTCGTGCTCACGCCGGTAGAGGCGGGCGTTGTCGATGCAGACGGCGGCGCGTGCGGCCAGTTCGACCGCGAGGTCGCGGTCGCGGTCGCCGAACGGCTCGCTGCCCTTGGTGCGGGCGAACTGGGCGAGGCCCACCACGGTGTCGTGGGCGACCATCGGCACGGCGAGCGTGGACTGCACCAGGCCGCCGTCCCCGCCGGGGACGCTCTGCGGGCGGGCGGTGCGCAGGGCGTCCGCGCAGGGCGAGTTGAACGGGTAGTGGTGGACGGCGCCCAGCTTCACCGGATCACCGGTGCCGCCGAACGGCGCGTCGGAGACCGCGCTGGCGAAGGCGACGCGGCGCACCTCCGCGCTGCCGTCGGCGAGTCCCGGCGGGGTCTCGTCGCCGGCCAGCAGCCCCTGGTACAGGTCGACGGTGGCCAGGTCGCAGAAGCCGGGGACGACGACGTCGAGGAGTTCGCGCGCGGTGGTCTCCAGGTCGAGGGAGTTGCCGATCCGGGCGCCCGCCTCGTTGAGGAGGGCGAGATTGCGCCGCGCGGCGGCGGCCTCCCGGGCGGCGGCGCGACGGTCGGTGATGTCGGTTCCGAGCCAGGAGATGCCGATGGGCCGGCCGCTGCCGCTGTGCACGCGGTAGAGGTTGACGGACCAGTGGCGGCGCTCGTCGGAGCCCGGTACGTAGCCCGTGACGTGCATGTCCGTGATGGAGTCGCCGGTCTCCAGCACCCGGCGCAGGGTCGCGGCGACCCGCTCGGCCTCGCCGCGCGGCAGGTAGTCGTGCACGCTCTTGCCGCGGTGGTCGTCGGGGGCGCCGCCGAAGATGGAGGCGAACCGCTGGTTGGCGCGACGCACCCGCAGGTCGGGGTCGATCAGCAGGAAACCGAACGGGGATTGGCCGAATATGGCCTGCGAGGCGGCGAGGTCGGTCTCGATGCGGCGCAGGGTGCGGACGTCGACGACGATGCAGACGGCGGCCTTCTGCCCCTCCTCGGTCCGCGTCGGCATGACGTAGACCTCGGCGAGGCCCTCCCGATCGCGCCCGTCCGTCACCAGCGAGTCCGGCAGCCGGAAGGGCACCACTCCGGTCCACTCCCGGCCGTCGAGGATCTCGGCCATCTTGCGCTGGCCGCGCTCCCGGCGGACGGGCTCGACGAACGCCTCGATGGGGTCCATGCCGACGGCGCGCTCGGCGGGGATGCCGAAGATCTGCTCGGCGCGCAGGCTCCACTGGTCGACCAGCCCGTCCGGGCCGATGGAGAAGGAGGCGACCTTGATGTAGTCGTACATCGAGCCGGGCGGGCTGCTCTGCCACATCGCGTCGCCGGACGGAGCGTCGCCGGAGAAGAGGCCGTCGGCGGCCCCGCTTCTCGCGCCGCCCGACGGGTCCTCGGACTCCGTGGCCTTCGCTGGTATCTCGCTCACGCGAACCGTCCCCTCCAGCTCACCGCGTCCGGCACCGGTCACCGGGGGCGGCTGCCCGCAGTATCCAGCACTACGGTGCCGTACAACACGGTGTTCACGATCACAGCACGGTCCCGATGCTTTTCGGTCCGTGCCGTGAGAACACTTCCAGTCTTCTAACCAGCGGACACGTCGTCGAACCCCCTCTTCGGCAACCTCCGCGGCCTCGGACCGGTCACTCGGCGGAAGGGGCGGGCGCGCACACCCTGAACGGGCGTGCGATCCCTCATCTCGGCACCGCGAGTTCGAACCACACGGTCTTGCCGGCGGCGCCCGGCCGGCCGGCGGCGCCCGGCCGGGTGCCCCAGCGGCGGGAGGCGGAGGCCAGCAGCTGCAGCCCGCGTCCGCCCTCGTCCTCGGGCCGGGCGGCGCGCTCGCGCGGGGGCTCGGGGAGGGGGTCGGAGACCTCCACCAGGAGGACGCCGCCGAGGCCCGTGGGGCGTGTCAGGCGTACGCCGATGGGGCCGGTGGCGTACCGCAGGGCATTGGTGACCAGTTCGCTGACCAGCAGGGTCGCGAGGTCGCCGACGTCGTCGAGGTCCCAGAGGCGCAACTGGTCGCGGACGGCGCCGCGGGCGGCGCGCACGGTGCCCGGGTCTGCGGAGAAGGTCCACGCGGCGTGGTCGCCATCGGTGTCGATCACGCGGATCACCTCCCCGCCGAGGGAGTCGACCCATGTCCGTTTTCATGGGCTTAAGGGGCACATACCCGATATTCCGAACGGGGTACCGCGCCCGACGGCGCATCGTGGTACGAGCGGCGCGGGAAGGCGCTCACGCACCGTCACCCCCGCCTCCACGCGCCCGACCCGTGCCTCACACGCCTTCGCGGAGGCCGAGGTGGACGAGGGTCTCGCGGACCGCGGGCACGTCGTGGTCGAGCCAGTCGACGTCCCAGATCCGGTCGGGGGTGAGCCAGCGCAGCTCGTCGTGGTCCTCCAGGGGCCGGGGGGCGGCGGATCCGGGACGCAGGCGCGTGGTCCACACCCGCATCACGTACGGCGTCCGCAGCGGCCACTCCCCCGGGACGCGTTCCACGACCTCGGCGTCGACGCCGAGTTCCTCGCGCAGTTCCCGTACGACGGCCGCCTCGGGGGCCTCGCCCGGTTCGACCTTGCCGCCGGGCAGCTCCCAGCGTCCGGCCAGTTCGGCGGGTGCGCTCCGGCGGGCGGCGAGCAGCCGCCCCTCGTGCCACAGGGCCGCACCGACCACCACGATCCGCTCGCTCATGCGCCGGAGCCTACGGGAGGGGCGGGCGGGGGCTCGCCGACGGTCCGGGTCAGCCGGCGGACGTTCCGTTCTGGCCGATCCGCTCGACCCAGTAGAGCTGCTCGTGTCCGCGCCCGTCGAGGCTGTCCGCGATCTTCTCGGCCTCGGCGCGGGTCGCGTACCTGCCCACTCGGTAGCGATTGCCGTTGTCGTCCTGGCGCACGACGAGCCAGGGAAGAGTCACCGTGCCGTCGTTCATCGCTCCCCTCCGCTTCCCGCCCGCGGCCGGTGCCGCGTCCCGCCCGATAAGGAAACCCCAGTCCGCATATGCCCGAGCCTACGCCTTCACTTCACTGAGCGAATACGCCTTTTCACAAAGAGGCACGTAACCAGCCAGAACGCAGGGGGCGCACGGTGGTGGATGCGCCGTGCGGGGAGGTCGACGCGTCCGGTCAGCGGCATGGCGCCCGGTACGCCGCGCTCCGGGTACGACCTGGGAGAACGGCCAGATTGCTACGGCCCGGGGGCGACGGCGACACGGCCGGCGCGCCGGAGCGGAGGCGGGCCGGGGGCGCGGAAGGGCGCGCGGCGGATCGACGGAGGAGCGTGGCGATCGCCGCCGGGGAGCGGACGGGGAGGCGCGGGCGCGGGCCGCCGGAGACGACGGGGCGGGAGACCCGCCCCCCTCGCCGCCGGGTCCGCTACTTCACCGGGAGGTGGTAGGCGGCTCGGTAGCGGTCGGCGGGGATGACCACGTCGGCGGTCTCGACCGGCCGTCCCGAGGCGAAGTAGGTGCGCCGGATGACCAGGACGACGTGCCCGGGGACGCCGCCCAGCAGCACCAGTTCCTCGGCGAGGCCGGGGCGGGCGCCGACCTCCTCGGTGACGTTGTCCACGATCACGTCGATGGCGCGCATGCGCTCGACGACGCCCATGCCGCCGAGCGGCCCCTCCTCGGGCAGCATCACGGGGGTCCGGCCGGTGAGGGCGAGCGGCTCCCAGGAGGTGGAGAGCATCATCGGCTCACCGGCCTCCCGGAAGAGGTACCTGGTGCGCATCACGCGGTCGCCGGGTTCGATGCCGAGCCGCTCGGCGACGGCGCCGCAGGCCTCGGTCTGCTCACTGCTGGACTCCCAGGTGCCCCGGACACCCGCGTCGGCCTGCTCCTGACGGAACGGCGTGGCCCCGCGCTCCGGACGGAACCCCGAGCGGGCGATCCGCCGGGGCACCGGCTGCTCGCGCACGTACGTCCCCGAGCCGGAGCGGCCCTCGACGAGCCCCTCCGCCATGAGCACCTTGCGCGCCTCCAGCGCGACCGTGTCCGAGACGCCGTACTCCTCGCGGATCCTCGCCTGGGAGGGGAGCCGTGTGTGCGGCGGCAGCCGGCCGTCGACGATCTTCTTGCGGAGATCACCTGCGACACGCAGGTACGCCGGCTGTTCACCGAATGTCACGGGCCGCTCCCATCAGGTTGTACGGACAGCAACAGCGTGGCAACCGTAGGTTGTCCCGGGCAAGCGAAGGCCAGAGAATCACTCGATGTGATGACTTCTGCCGGGTGAGGGCTTTACGCAGGCACTTTCTCCCCGCTATGGCAGCCCTCACACCTTCATTCCGCCGCCGTCGGTGTCGCGTCCGGCCTCCCCGTCGTACTCGGGCGGCGCGGCGGCCAGGCCCAGGGCGTGGCGCGCGGTGACCGAAATGTAGGGGTCGGTCACGCCCCAGCCCGCGTCGGCGTGCTCGATGTACGTGTCCGCGTCGGCGGCGCCGGCGGCCTTCGCCCACTCCCCTCGCGCCTCCTCCAGGTCGGCGGCGAGGTCCCCCACCGGCCGTTCGGCGCCGGCGGGCCACTCGTGCCCCCGCAGCATCCGGACCTCCTCGGCGAGCGCGTCCGCGACCTTCGCCGCCCACTGCCTGTGTTCCGGCAGGTCGTCCTCGGGGAAGCCCGACCCGGGAGTCTCGTCCAGCACCGCGCCGAGGACGCGCTCGGCCTCCAGATAGGCCAGTTGGTGCGCGTCGAGCGTGGTCTCGTCCCGGCGCAGCGACCCGGTGAGGGTCTGCCGCGGGTCCCGGTCGCCGAAGACGCAGGTGATCTCGCGGTCGCCGAAGCGCCAGCTCTCGCGGGACGGGACGAGGTAGTAGACCTGCACGTGGCCGGGCAGCGCCCAGGGGTCCATGACGTAGGCGTCCTGGAGGTCGTGGCACCGCTCGTCGGCGGTGTCGGTGAGGCTGTCGTCGCCCGGGTGGCGGCCGTCGGGGAGGGTGACGACGGCGAAGACCTCACCGTCGTGCTCCCGCTCGCAGGGCACCCGGTCGGCGTCGGCGGTCCAGCCCTCCAGTCCGCCGGGCGAGTCGAAGCACTCGCCCTCGGCCAGGACGAGGACGCCGTTGCCGCGCATGCCCTCCTTGAGGCCCTCCCAGGCGTCGGCCAGGACGCCGGAGGCGAGGGCCGCCCCCCACAGCGCGAGCCCGAGCGACGACAGCACGGTTCCGGCGATCGCCATCCCCCGCCCCCGCTCCCCCCGCCGCTTGATCTGCCACAACGCGACCAGCCCCAGCACCAGCCCGACGGCCGGCACCAGGCACAGCACCCCGAACACCAGGGCGGCGACGGCGACACCGTTGACGACGGCCGGGGGCCTGGGCCCGTACGGCCCGTAGAGCCCGTACGGCGCGAAACCGGACGCGGCCCCGTGGGCGGACCGCGGCGGCGGATACGGGGCCTGGCCCTGGGAAGCGGGGCGCCGGCCCTGAGGGCCCTGAGGTTCCTGCGGGGGCCCGTGGGGCGGAGGTATGGACACGAGCCGCATCGTAGGCGCAGGTGGAGGGAGGTCGCGGTCCGAGCGGGGAGGCCCTGACGCACATCGGGCCCGCGGGGGGCCGTTAGCATGTGCGGACCCCCGACCATCAAACGATCACCCGATCTTCATACATAGACCTTCACGCATAGACCAGGAAGTTGAAAACAAAACCAAGCCGAATACCGGCGCGCGCACGTCGGCCGCGGGCGATCCTGTGGGCGGCCGCGGGTGTGGCGACCCTCGGATTCCTCGTGGCGCTGGAGTGCGTCGCGCGCGGCTACGGCCTGCCGGGGCCGATCACCCACCACGCGCGCGAGGTGGTCTTCGCCCCCGACTCGGGACCGCTGCTGTACGCCGGTCTCGCGTTGTCGATGGTGGTGCTCACCTGGCGGCAACGGCTCGTCGCGGCGGGCGCCGCGATCGGCATCGACGTCGCCTTCTTCCTGGTGCGGTGGGCGGCCGGCGCCGAGATGAACTTCGGCAACGGCGCGCTGTGGGTGGTCCTGGGCATCGCGGTCGTCGCCGTCACGCGCCGCACCGGGGCGGAACGCCTGCTGCTGCTGAAGGGCGCCGGTCTCGGCCTGCTCCTGGTGGCCGGCCACAAGACGGGCGACACCTGGCTGCTCATCACCTCGAAGACCCGCCCGACGGTGCTCGACCCGTACGTCGCGCTCGCCGATCACGCGCTGGGCGACCCGTCGTGGCTGGCCGGCCGGATCGTCGAGGCCACCGAGCCGATCGGCCCCTTCCTCCTCCACCTGGTCTACGGCCAGCTCCCGCTCGCGGCGGCGCTCGTCGGGCTGTACCAGCTGCGCCACGTGGCGGTGGAGCGCCGCTTCCCGGCCCACCACCTGGTGCGCACGTTCCTGGTCATCGGCCTGCTCGGGCCGGCCGTCTACATGGTCTTCCCGGTCGTCGGGCCGGTCTACGCCTACGGCGCCGACGGCGGGGCGTGGGCGGTGGGCCACCTGTGGCCGGACACCCTGCCGTCCATCGGCGCCCCGCAGCCGATCCCGTTCGACGGGATCACCCCGCGCAACTGCATGCCCAGCCTGCACACGGCGTGGGCCGTCACGCTCTTCGTCCACACCCGCAAGGGCTCACGCGCGATGCGCTGGGCGGGTACGTTCTGGCTGGTCGCCACCCTCTCGGCGACGCTGGGCTTCGGCTACCACTACGGCGTGGACCTGGTCGCCGGCGTGGTGTTCGCGCTCACGGTCGAGGCGGCGATGCGCTCGCTCGCGCACGGCTGGGACCGGTCGGCCACCTGGCTGGTCGCCCACGGCACGGTGGTCTTCACCGTGCTCCTGGTGGCGTACCGCCGGCTGCCGCAGGAGATGGCCGCGTACCCGTGGGCGTACGGGCCCCTCCTCCTCCTGGCGATGGCCTCGGTGGTCCACGGCTACCTGCGCACCACCGCGCGGTGGGGGACGACGGCCGCACCCGAGCCACACCGGGAACCGCAGCCCCCGCAACCGCGGCCGGAACCCGTCTGATCCGGGCCGTGGCCCGAGCGGGCGGGACGACGCTCCGCGAGGGGACGTCCGCCCCGGAGGCGGGCGAGCCCTGGGGGGCGGGTGCGGCGGCCGGGCGGTGGGCGCGAACGCGTCGCGCACCTCGATCCCGGACCGCGGTCCGCGCTGTCGACTCCGGTCGGGCCGGACGAACGCGGGGATCCGGTGCCGGCGTCGCGGTGGACGACCGAGTGGAGTCGGTCCGCCGCTGGTGGCGCGACCGGGGCCGGACCGCTCGTCCGCGGGCTTCCCGGCTGCCGATCACCGCCGATGCGGGCGGCCCCGACGGCTGTCGCACCCGGGCCCGGAAGCTCCGCCCCGCCCGCCCGGCCGCCGAATCGGGCACCGGCTCTTCCCGCACCTCACCATGAACCGGCGCGGTCGCCCGCCGGCTGTGCCGACGGCGTCGGGAACCGGCTTGCACCGCGCGTCTTCGGGTACAGCGAGGGGATGAGGATTATCTTCGCAGCGTCCGAAACATAATGAAAGCGATGTTTTGGTGACCTGTCTCGACGGCCCCGGCGACGACCCCGATGAGGGATCGGACGACGCCCCGGACGCCGTCGCGCTGGACATCGCCGACGCTGTGGAGAGTCTGACGAACCTGTGGTCGGTGGCCGCTCAGCAGGCGGCCCTGCGCCTGTCCACGCACCAGTTGCGGGCGCTGCTGGTCCTGGAGGCGGCCACGGAGCTGAACCTGACCTCGCTGGCCGAGCGACTGGGCACGGGCCTCCCCACGGCCAGTCGCCTCTGCGACCGGCTGGAGGCGGCGGGGATGCTGGAGCGTTCGCTGCATCCGGAGAAGCGCCGCGAGGTCCGGCTGAGCCTGACCACGCAGGGACGCCGCGTACTGGACGACGTCGCGGCCCGGCGGGCGCGGGCCCTGGCGGCCGTGCTGACCGGGATGGACCCGGCGGAGCGGTCGGCGCTGCGCCGCGTCATGAGGGCGTTCCTCGCCGCCCGGAGCGATGGGGAACACCCACCGGAGGCGCCGTGACCGGGCGGGTTCACCCCGCCCCGGACCCGTCGCCCGCCGCGGTGCCGGACCTGCCGGTCCAGTCGAGGCAGAGGACGGCGGCGTCGGCGGGGAGGTCCTTGCCGCCCGTGTGCTCCATCAGCCCGGCGACGACCGCGCGGGCCGTCTCGTGCGGCGGGGTCCGCCGGGTCGCGCCCAGGACCTGGCGCAGGGCCCGTTCCCCGAAGAGGTCTCCGGCCGCCGAGCTGGTGCCGTGCACCCCGGAGCTGATGCCGACCAGGCGGTCTCCGGGCTCCACCCGGAAGGTCTGCTCCTCGTACGGCGTCTCCTCGAACATCCCCAGGGGGAACTGCGCGGTCAGCTCGATCCGTTCGATCCCGGCGCCGCGCAGCCGGTAGATCTGGGGTGAGCCCGCGTCGACGGCGCTCACGATTCCCGTGTCCAGGTCGAAGCGCAGCAGCAGCGTCGAGGCGTACACCTTGCCGCCGTACTGGGCGTAGACGGCCTGGTCCGCGAGCGCGGCCTGGTCGGCGAGGCCGATGCCGGCCCGGCGGGCGTTGCGCAGGGCGCTGACGGTGAGGCCGGTGAGCAGGGAGGCGTCGATGCCCTGGCCCATGCCGTCGGTGAGGGTGACGGTGAGGTGGTCCGCGCCGGTGGACCAGTCGAAGTTGTCGCCGCCGATCGCGTAGGCGGGCTCCAGGTGGGCCCCGATGGTGTACTCGGGGCGGGCGCAGCCGCGCCCCGGCAGGAGCTGCCACTGCATCTCGGCCGCGAGGGTGAGGCGGCGGGTGCGGCGGGCCTGCAGGTAGAGGTCGGTGTCCCGGCCGGCCGTGGCGACCTCGTGCCCGAGTGCGGTGGCGAACTCACCGAGCCCGAGCACGGTGGCCGGATCCGCGGAGCCGGCGGGGACACGGACGGAGAGGACGCCGAGCCGGTCGCCCCGTACCGTCATGGGCAGGTGGATCAGCTCGGTGGCCGGGTCGCCGGTGATCTCGACCACCGGCTTCTGGGAGGTGAACGCGGTGCCGGCCGGACCGTCGTACGCGGAGACCGGCTCTCCGGTGTGCGGCAGGTGCGTGACCGGCTGGAGGAGCGTGAGGCCGTAGTCGGCCAGGAAGAGGGTGACCTCCCGGGCGCCGTACCCCTCGGACAGCAGTGCCCCGGCGGTGGCGGGCAGGGCGTGGGGTGGCGCCGCCCGCAGGCGGCTCTCCACGGACGACTGCTGTCCAGACACGTTCACGGCATCCGCCCTCTTCCCTCGGAATCTCCACGCTATCGCGGTGACGGGCGTTCACCGAAGGCGCGGGCGGGACGCGGCACCCCGGTGGGCCGGCCTCGGCGCCGGCCGTCGGCCGCCGGGGCGCCGCCTTGCGGCGGTACGCTGCGGCAGAGCAGGAGACAGACGTCGTCGTCCCGCTCGGACGCGTGGACGAGCGGCTCGACCAGCGACTCGGCGCACAGGTCCAGGTCCTCCAGGGCGGACTCGTCCAGCGCGGCCAGGGCCCGGCCGAGCAGCTCGATGCCGGTGTCGATGCCCCGGGAGCGCCGCTCCACCAGGCCGTCGGTGTAGAGCAGCAGGGTCGAGCCCGGTTCGAGACCGGTGGTGTGGTCCCGGTGCGTGAAGGGGACCGGGACGCCGAGCATGACCCCGGGTTTGCTGCCCAGCACCCGCACGGCGCCCCGGGGAGCCCGGACGACCCCCGGGGGGTGTCCGGCGGAGGCCCACGTCACCTGGGGGTCTCCCGGCCGGAAGCGCGCGATCGTCGCGGTGGCGTACAGGTCGGGCTGCTGGTGGCGCAGCATGCGGTGCAGACGCGTGAGGATCTCGGCGGGGCCGGCCCCGTCGACGGCGTACGCGCGCAGCGCGGTGCGCAACTGGCCCATGACCACGGCGGCGTGCAGCCCGTGCCCGGTGACGTCGCCGATGACCGTCAGCAGACTGCCGTCGGGTTGGAAGAAGGCGTCGTACCAGTCGCCGCCGATGTTGAGTCCCCGGGTGGCGGGCAGGTAGCGGGCGGCCAGGCGCAGGCCGTCGGCGGCGGGCAGGTCGGTGAGCTGGGCACGCTGGAGCGTCTCGGCGGTGTCCCGGTGCTGTTCGTAGCGGAGGGCGTTCTCCAGGGCGACGGCGATCCGGCGGGCGAGTTCGACCAGCATCACGCCGGTGTCCGCGTCGAAGCGGTCGCCGGGCGCCGTGAGGGTCAGCACGCCCAGGATCCGGCGCACCCCGAGGGGGATGCACAGCACGGGCCGGCCGGGGGAGAGCGCGGACGGCGGGAGGTCCTCGGTGCCGGGCAGTCCGCCGGGGTGGCGTCCGGCGTGCTGGGGACGGCCGGCGCGGGCGGCCGTGACCGCCGCGGCGGGGCGGGCGCCGCCGGTGGCCGCCTCGTTCCCGTCGAAGAGCCATACGTCGACCTGGCTCGCGTAGTCCGGGACGAGCCGGTCGGCCAGACGGCGCAGGATGTCCTCGTGGTCGAGGGATGCCGTCACGGCCGCGCTGACGTCGGTGAGGAACGTCAGCAGCCGCCGGGCCTTCTCCGCCTCGCCGCGCGTGGCCCGTTCGGCGTCGAGCAGACCGCGCTGGACGAGTGCGGCGGAGTCCAGCTCGGTGTGCAGGGCCAGCACGCCCTGGTTGGTCTGGTGCAGTTCCTCGCGGTGGAGGCGGAGGAGTTCCTCCACCTCGTCGAGCCGCCTCAGAACGGCCGCCGTCTCCTCGTCGGCGGCCAGGACGGCGTCGGTCGACGCGGGTTCGTCCGGGTCCGCCGGGTGGGCGAGGCTCCCGGGCACGGGGCCGGGGCAGGGGACGGCGAGCCGCCACGGGGAGGCCGGCCCGCCCGCCGGGAGGGGCCGCACCGTCGCCTGTATCCGCGCGGTCCCGTCCGGGCCGGGCGCTTCGACGGTGAGCGCGAGTTCCGCGCCGTCACCGTCGAGGCACCGGCGCAGCCGCTCCGTGAGCGCCGTGAGGAAGCGCGCCCGTTCGACCCCGGGGACTTCCAGGGCGGCCGTGAGGCGCGCGGCGGCCCTCCGGGCGCGGGCCGCGTCGGACGCCGTGGCGACCTCGCGGACGTCGGGCGGGATCACGACACCGCTCCGGCGGGGGCGCGGGTGGAGTCGTGCGCCGGAACGTCCCGGGCGCGTGTCACCACGCCCCCGAACGGGCCGCGGGTACGTCGGCGGTCCGGGCGACGACGGTGATGGGGGCGCCCCGGCCGGGTTCGGTGTCGGGCTCGCATGCGTGCACGAGGCGCCGGGCGCCGCTGAGGCCGCGCCCCGGGCCGCCGCCGCTGGTGTGTCCGTCGGTCGTGGCCGGCTCGACGTCATGGACCCCGGGACCGCTGTCGACGAGGGACAGCCGCGGCCCCCGGGCCGCGCCCCGCGTCACCGGAGCGATCTCCACGTGGCCGCCACCGCCGTGCGCCAGGGTGGTGCGGGCCGGTTCGCCGGCCGCGGTGACCGGTTCGGCCTGCCGCACCGGGCCGAGGCCGAGCCCGGCGGCGGCCCGGCGGATCCGCTGCCGCACCCGTGTCAGGTCCGGGCCCGAGGCGACCGGCAGGCTCGTCGCGACGGGGGGACCGGAGGTCGGCGTCACGTCCCCCTCCCCCGTCCGTCCGCGGCGGCCGGCAGGCTCCGCGTCAGCGGCTCCGTCCCCTGCTCGGCGCCGAGTGCGGTGGCCGCCCCGGGCAGGGTGGGCCCCTGCCCGACCGGGGTGATCGCCACGGCGGGCCGCATGCCGGCCACGGCGGTGTGGGCCGCCGGCGGACGGGTGTCCGCCGCGATCTCCGCGAGGACCCGCCCCGGGAACGAGTCCACGCCGTCCACGCCGTCCACGCCGGAGAGGCCGATGACCGCACCCGTCGCCCCGCCGCGGGCGATGCGGTGGGTGACGTCCTGCCGGAGCCGCTCGGCCGTCCCGCCGTGCGGCTCTCCCCGGAGGGTGACGAGCGGCCTCTCCCCCCGCGCCGGGACCGGCGCCGCGGCCGCGTGGCCCGGGTGGGGGGAGGTCACCGGGTGTCCGCGCGCGGGGAGACCTCGATGCCCTGCCGGGAGAGGACGTGGGCCAGGGCGTCCGCGAGCGAGGCGCGGGTGAGGACGGAGCCCAGGTCGATGCCGAGGTGCACGACGGTCCGGGCGATGGCCGGGCGGATGCCGGAGACGATGCACTCGGCCCCCATCAGCCGCGCGGCGTCGACCGTCTTCGTCAGATGCTCCGCGACGAGGGAGTCGACCGTGGACACACCGGTGATGTCCAGGATGACGTAGCGGGCGCGCCGGTCGACGATGCTCTCCAGCAGGGACTCCATGACGACCTGGCTGCGGGCGCTGTCCAGCGTGCCGATCAGCGGCACCGCGACGACGCCCTCCCACAGACTGATGACCGGGGTGGCCACCTCGAGCAGTTGCTGCCGCTGCCGCGCGATGAGCTCCTGGCCCGAGCCGAGCGCCGTCTGCATCACCACCAGGCGCAACGTGCCCATCAGGACGGTCAGCGCCAGCATGCTCTCGGCCGCCTCCGGGGCGGACGCGTCGGCGGGCTCCGCCCGCAGCAGCTCGGCGACCGGCGCCCGCAGGGCGGCCACCTCGTCCGCGATCTGCGCGGGGCTTGATCCGGTGCGGCTCCGGGCCTCGGACATGCGTCCGAGCTGTTCGCGCACCCGGTCGAAGCCGGGGGCCGCGACGTCCTCCAGCCTCCCGGTCGACGCCACCTCGGACAGGGCGTCCACGACGGCCTCGCAGGCCTCCACCGCCTCGTCGCGGGACACGGTGAACACGGCGCGGAAGAGCGGGGCGTCGGCCCAGCGCCGGGCGATCTGCTCGCGACGGCTCTCCAGGAAGGCGCGCAGCCCGCGCGCCGCCGACTCGACCGCCTCTTGCTCCGACACCCTCACCGTCTCCTCGCCCGCAGGGCCGCCGACCGGCCGTATCCATGTAGCAATTATTGCCACATGGCAAACGTTAACGTCGACCGTGTGCGGCGAACAACACGGACCGGCACATCGGCGAGGAGACCGGCGGCGCCCGCCCGGGTCAGCGGCCGTGCCAGTCGAGACAGACGACGAGGGCGTCGTCGTCGGGAAGGGACCGGCCACGGTGGCCGGTCAGCTCCCGGAGGACCGCGCGCGGGACCTCGGCGGCCGGCAGCAGCCGGGTGGACTGGATCGCCCGGGCGAGCGCGGCGTCGCCGTACGTCTCCCCCTGGGGGCCGGCGACCGCGTGCACACCGTCGCTGACGAAGACGAGCCGGTCCCCGGGCTCGACCCGGAACTCCTGGGTCACGTAGTCGGTCTCCTCGAACATGCCCAGCGGAAGCTGCGCCTCGAAGGTGACCGGCTCGACGGATCCGTTCCGCAGCCGGAACATCTGCGGGGATCCCGCGTCCACGACTGCCACGCGTCCGGTCACCAGGTCGAAGTCGAACATCAGCACCGACAGATAGCGGCGGCCCTGGTAGTGGGCGTAGACCGCCTGGTCGGCGAGGGCGGCCTGGTCGTCGATGGCGAGACCGGCACGCCGCGCGTTGCGCAGGGCGTTGATGGCCAGGTTCGTCAGCAGGGAGGCCTCTATGCCCTCGCCCATGCCGTTGGTGACGTAGAGCATCAGATGGTCCGCCGTGGCGGACCAGTCGAAGTTGTCGCCGTGGATCGCGTACGCGGGCTCCAGCTGTGCGCCGAGCTCGTACTCGGGGCGCGAGCAGGAGCGCGCGGGCAGCAGCTGCCACTGCATCTCGGCGGCCAGGGTGAGCCGGTCCTTGCGGCGCGCCTGCAGATAGACGTCGGTGTCACGCTCGGCGACGACCACTTCGTGGCCGAGCGCCCGCGCGATCTCCGCGAGCTCCTCGAGGACGCCTTCGGCGCCGTCCTCGTCCGGCAGGGTCACCGACAGCACGCCCAGCCGGTCGCCGCGCACGCTGACCGGCAGGTGCACGCGCACGCGGCCGTCGGCGGACTCGACCACCGGTTCCTGGGCGCCGAAGGCCCGGCCCACCACGCTGTTGTGCACGGACACCGGCTCCGTGGTGTAGGGGAGCACCGCCACGGGCTGGAGCGCGGTCAGGCTGTAGTCGGCCAGGAACAGTTCGGCGGATTCCGCCGCGTAGAGCTCCGCCAGCACGCGACGGGTGGCGTCGAGCAGTTCATGGGGTGCCGCTGTACGCAGAGCCCGCTCAGCGGTCACGAGTCTGTTCACGATGGCAATAACACCAATCCTTCGAAGAGTTCTTGTGTCCCCACCCGAGCGGCGACGCCGCTCACCGGGCGCCCCGGGGCGTCGGACCCATGTGTAGCCGCTGCGAATGGCTAGTACGCTGGCCGCTGTCCCAGTGCCTGCGAGAGTGTGACAGTGGCTGCTTTCCGCCCCCACCCGGAGCCCGTCGAGGTCGCCCGTGTGACCGCGACGGCGGGAGAGTTGCTGGAAGTCCTGTGGGGCCGCGCCTCGACCGCCCCGGCCTCCGCGTCCCAGATGCGCGTGCTGCTCACCCTGGAGCACCAGGACGGCATCAATCTGCGCACGCTCAGCGCCGCCCTCGCCTCGACCCCTCCGTCCACCAGCCGGCTCTGCGACCGGCTGGTCGCCGTCGGCCTCGTCGACCGTGTGGTCGGCCGGGCCGACCGGAGAGAGGTCCGGCTGCACCTCAGCAAGCGGGGCCGCGCGTTCCTCGACGACCTGCGCGCACGCAGGGAGCAGGAACTGCAGTCGGTGCTGACGCTCATGCCCGCGGCGAAACGGGCGGCACTGCTGGAAGGGCTGGAGGCGTTCTGCGACGCGGCGGCGCTGCGGATGCACGACGACGGCATGCGGTCGGACGACCGGACCGCCTGAGCACGAGGCCGCGACACCGGGCTCCCCGACGCCGTGGGGCGTCGACGGCTAGTGCGCGGAGGTGTTTCCGCCCCATCGGAACATTCCACTGCCTTCCCCGTCCGGTATGACACGGCTACTTCGTTGCCACAGGGCCATTATTGTCTCCCGGCAATCATCGCCTGCCCGGAGCTTACCCGCTTCGGATACCCCCCGATTCACCGGGTGATTCCGGGACCGCCGCACACCCGCCGAGCGGCGTCGCCGGACGGACCTCCTCCGCGCCTTCACCGACGGCCGGTGCCGACGGAGCGCCGAAGCACTCTCCCCCCGCCCCCGAAACTTTCGAGTTGACCGCACACACTTGCGCCCCGACCTGATCCGAACCCCCTCCCCGTCGCCCGCGGGTTCACGCGATCAGCGCTTTGAACAGGGAAAATGCATTCGTCAAGCATTTTTCCGAGCACGGAGACGTTTCCGAAAGAATGCCGAAACTGTTGACAGGGTCATGAAGCTCTCAGAAAACTGAGGCCGCCGAAGCAGAAGACCGCGTTCCACGCAAGGCCGCCGGGCGGTAGAAGGCCGTGCGGTCCCCCACCTGCCTTGACCGGAAGGAAACGACATGCACCAGGAAGGCACGCAGCAGGACCAGACCCAGCAGGCGATCATTCCCCCCGGCCTGAGCCGTCGGGGCTTCCTCGGTGGCGCCGGCGCCGCCACGCTGGCCACCGCGTCCGGGCTGCTGCTGCCCGGCACCGCCCACGCCGCCACCACCATCACCACCAACCAGACCGGTTACGACGGCATGTACTACACGTTCTGGACCGACGGCGGCGGCTCGGTCTCCATGACCCTCAACGGCGGCGGCAGCTACAGCACCAGGTGGACCAACTGCGGCAACTTCGTCGCGGGCAAGGGCTGGGCCAACGGCGGCCGCAGGACGGTCCGTTACACCGGGTACTTCAACCCCTCGGGCAACGGCTACGGCTGTCTCTACGGCTGGACCTCGAACCCGCTGGTCGAGTACTACATCGTCGACAACTGGGGCAGCTTCCGGCCCACCGGCCAGCACAAGGGCACCGTCTACAGCGACGGCGGCACGTACGACATCTACAGGACGACGCGGTACAACGCCCCCTCCGTCGAGGGCACCCGCACCTTCGACCAGTACTGGAGCGTCCGCCAGTCGAAGGTGACCAGCGGCTCCGGCACCATCACCACCGGCAACCACTTCGACGCCTGGGCCCGCGCGGGCATGAACCTCGGCCAGTTCAAGTACTACATGGTCATGGCGACCGAGGGCTACCAGAGCAGCGGCAGCTCGAACATCACCGTCAGCGGCTGACGTCCGCCCGGCGCGGGGACAGGGCCCGCGCCGAGTCGGCACCGCCACGACCAAGGGGCCGACCCTGAACGGGCCGACCCCTTGGTGAGCCGTGCGTACGGCAGCGGAATCGCGGTGGGAGCGCCCTACACGTTGAAGCGGAATACCCAAAACCAGATCCTGACCTGCGGAGGAGTCCCATCCAGGGCTCTGAACCGGGCTTTCTCCGTTGGCATGCGTTGGCTCTCGACGGCCGTTCACGGGTGTCCTGCGGACTGGCTGCGAACTGGCCGGGCGTGCAGAGGCCGAGAAATCCATGGCGCACCGGCCGGACCTGCAACGAGGCTGCGCAGGTGAGCGACCGCCACCCCTGTCCCTGCCGCGGGCGCGACGAGACCGGGCGCGGCGACGCGCGCCGAGACCGCGGCCACCGCCTTCCGTGAAAGGACGGGCCGGGCCCCGCCATGGCGGCAGGTGACGAAGGGGCGGGTTTTCCCCGGCATGAGAACACCGACCGCACCGGCACGCGTCGGCTCAGTCGGCCGTGCCGGGCTCCACGACCCACTCGGCCTTCAGCCCGCTCACCGAGGCGATCATGTCGAAGTCGCCGTCATAGTGCAGGACCGTGGCCCGGTGCCGTTCAGCGGTTGCCGCGATGAGGACGTCGGCCAGCGACAGCGCGCGGTGGAAGCCGGCGTTCAGCGCCAGGCCCTGGATCTCGAGTGCCCGCTCGAACTCCTGATCATTGCAGGGCAGGTAGTCGAAGCCGCGGAGCAGGGTACGCAGTCGCAGCGCTTCGGGCTTGCCGCGAGCCGAGTACAGGATCTCGTACTCCGTCGGGGCGCAGACCGCGAGGAGCCCGTCGCGGTCCAGCACATCCAGCCGCGCTCGCACCGCTGCCTTGCCCCGACGGGCCAGCGCCGACTTGTCGACGAGATAGCGCCCCTTCACGCCGCCGAGGCCCCGCCCTCATGCTTGAGCGTGCCGTCCGGATGACGCGGCCCGGTCTGCGAGCGGATCTCCGCGAACGCGTCCTCGAACTCCCCCTCGTCGATGGCGTCGAACAGCTCCCGGCGCAGCCGCAGCTTCACCCCCTCCTCCATGGCCGCCCGTACCGCGGCGGCCTTGGTCTTCACGCCGTACACCCGCATCGCCTGCTCGACGATCTCGTCGTCCAGATCAATCACGGTCCTGGCCATCAGCCATCCCTCCACAGCCCGACAACACATCAATGATATCAATTTGAACCAACGAATGGTATCGAAGTGCCGACGCGGGCGCTCCGCGTCATCCCGGCACGGGAAAAACCAGGGGCCCGGCCTCGAATTTCCGGGATGACGACGGGGTCCAGTTCCGCCGGCCGGCCATGGGAGACGGAGCGAGCAACGACTCGGACACACTGCGAGTGCACGCGTTCCACACCGCCATCGCGATTGACCCGGCAGTTCGCGAGATGCTCTCAGCTCGTGTACGGATCGGCCAGCGCCAGCGGGGTCCGAGCCGCTTCCAGGGCCGCCCCCGGGAAGGCGGGTCCGGCGGTGTAGAAGCGGGCACGGGTACGGCCGACCGGCGTCAGGATCTCGCCCGCGACCAGGTCCCGGAGGTCGCGTTGGGCACGCTGCAGACTCAGGTCCTCCGCCCGTTCGTAGCGCGTACGACGCACCCGCCCGGACATCGCCACGTCGTGCAGGGCGGAGACCACCCTTTCTTCCAGTCCCCGGGCCTCAGCGAACTCACCCAGCAGAAGCCACACCCGACTCGAACGATCCAGGCGATTGCGTACGGTCTGTGCCTGCTGGTGGTACGCGGTGAGGTTGAAACGTACCCAATCGGAGACGTCCTGGTCGGGGCGATAGGTGGCCCCCCGGCGCTGCAACTCGCGGTAGTACTCCCAGGTATTGCCGGGGCGCCCCAGCCAAGCCTCGATCGAGGAGAACTCGGGGGCCAGTTCTCCCTGTCTCGCGATCATGAGCGTCTGGAGGGACCGGGACATGCGGCCGTTGCCGTCCGCCCACGGATGGATGGCGACAAGGTGCAGATGCGCCATGGCGGCCCGCACCAGCGGGTGGGTTCCATCGTCCGTGTTCAGCCACTCGACCAGTTCACCCGTCAACGCAGGCACCTCGGCCGCGTCCGGTGCCGTATATGCCGCGATGCTGGGGTCGCGGGCGTCCGTCACGTACACCGCTCCGCGCCGCCACTGCCCGGCCGGCTTCCGCGGGGTGTGCCGGTGTCCCTGCAGCATCCAGTGGAGCGCGTTGAGCAGCTCCTTGCCGTATCGGAAGTCCGCGACGTCGTGCAGCGTCTGGATGTAGGTCATCATCCGCTGATAAGCGAGCGTCTCCTCCCGGTCCTCCTCAGAAACGTCGACATCCCGTTCGCCCTCCAGAAGGTCCTCGACGTCGACCGTGGACACTTTGAAGCCCTCGATCGAGTTGGAGGCCGCGACCGCATCCGCGGTCAAGAACTTGCGCAGCCCTTCGGTCCACTTCGCCGGAGTGGACCGGACCTGAAGACGCAACGAGCGGCGAAGGTCTTCGATCTCACCGAGAACACGCTGATCCTCGGCTTTGAGAGCAGGCGTGGGGAAGAGCATGCCCCCACTCTATGTTGACGCAAATATTACGTCAATGCGTCAGCATTCACCACCGACTCGACGCCGAGCCTCCACGGGAACGACGAAGACGAGCCCACGAGAGGGGCAGGAGCGGCAGCCTGCGCCTCGATGGCGGCACGGTGAGCGTGAAACGGGGCCGTACCACGGCCATGGCGCCCCTGCGCGCCGTGCACCATGCGAACGTAGAGGAGACCGACCGAACATCCACCATCGACTACGACCCCGGTGTCGCGACGGCCGGTTGAGTTCGGGTCCGCTGCCGCGGTCCGAATGCAGGATGCAGGCGGGCCAGGTCGAACCGTTCTGTGGACTGTTGCGGACAGCACAGCGGCCTGACCAGCGTTCTCACAGGTCAGGCCGCCTCTGACGATGAGGTCAGACGTTGAAGCGGAATGTCTGAGGCCAGATCCTAACCTGCGGCGGAGCCCCCTCCAGGGCTCTGACCTAGGATTTTATCGTTGGCATGCGTTGGCTCCCGACAACCATTTACGAGTGTCCTGCGGACTGGCTGCGGACTGGCGAGTCGCCACTGGCCTGGAAATACATGGCGCCGGCGACAGCAGGTCAATGAGACTGCGCGGGTGAGCCGTCGCTACCCCTGCCCTTGCTGCGGGCATCTCGTCCTGGACGAGATGCCCGGCTCATACGCCATCTGCCCCGTCCGCTTCTGGGAGGATGACGCCATCCAGTTCCGGTGGCCGACCATGGATGGCGGGGCGAACAAGGTCTCCTTGATTGAGGCCCAGCGCAATTACCAGGACTTCGGCGCCTGCGACCAGCACGGCCGACGGTTCGTTCGGCCCCCGGCAGCGGACGAACCGCTCGACCCGGCCTGGCGCCTGATCGACGTCACGCGAGACTCCTTCGAGGTCTGGGGAGCGGAGGATTGGGCCCCGTGGCCGGCGGACTCCTCGGTGCTCTGCTGGTGGCTGCCCACCTTCTGGCGCCGCGACCAGCCGGTGTCATGACCTCCCACATCGAGACACTCGTCCAGCAGCTCGACGGCAAGGCAGACGAGTCCTACGACGCCCGCGCGGAGCTGATCTGGATCGGCGCCGACGCCCTACCCGCCGTCATCGACGGCCTGCTTTCCCTCGGCGGCTTCGGTCAGCTGACCGCCATCGAGGTCTTCGAGGAGGTGGGCGATCCCCGTTGCGGCCCCGCTCTCATCGGCCTGCTGGACAGCGACAACCCGACCGTCCGCGAATGGGCGGCGACGGCCCTGGCGAGCCTGGAGATTGATGGAGCCGTCGAGCCCCTGCGCCGCGCCTACCGCGCCTGCCTGGAACGGGCGACCCCACCGGACTGGACCGAGCCGGGCGGCATCCGCTGGGCCCTGACCGAACTCAGCGCCCGCACCCCTGTCGTCCCGCCGCTCACCGCGCGCCTACGCGCCACCGTGGCAGACGACGCCCCTGGCTGGCCCTCGGCCCACTTCACCGAGATCATCAACGACCTGGCCGACCACGCCCAGGTGATCCTCTACTCCCGGTTCTGGCGGGTGGACGCCGGCCGCACCTACGGCATCTCCGACACCGGCCTGGACTGGGAACTTGACTGGACCGCGCCCTGGGAGCACCTGATCGAAGAGTCCCGCACCTGGTCCCTGCTGGAAGCCTCCGAAGCCCCCACCGGCGACAACATCTTCGTCGCCCCCACCTGGATCGACCGTACCGACCTGCACCCGGAGAGGTGACCGATGCCGCCCCAGCACCCCGAGGAGGTCGGCTACGGCCATGTGGTCAAGAGCTACGTGACGAGGATGTACGCGGGCCTCCCGCGCTGTCGAACGCGGCATCCCAGCTCTCCGGCCGCGTGGCGGCCACGAGCCGCACCATCAGCAGCTTCGACGCTGGGCGTCCCGAGGCGAACCGTCCGAGGTCATCTCCAGGGGACACGCAGGTTGCCGCGTAAAACAAGAACGGGGCTCCAGACCGCTTTGCAAGCTGTTCGACCAGCCGTGACTTGCCCACCCGGCACCGCCCGCTCAACATCACGCACCGACCGGGCCGCTCCCCCGCTGCCACCCTCTGCAGCCCGACAGAAGAGGCAACGGGCAACCACGCCGAACCCCGATTCTTGAGGCGCGCCTCGTGCCAGACTCGCCCTCGGATGCGAAGCGAAACGCCGCGGTCACAACGGGTGTTCGTCGTCAGCCTTCGTATCGGCCAGCGAATATCGAACGGAAGTTCCCTGCAGAAGCACACAACTCTCACGATCATTGTTCAAGGGGAGGCTAACGATGAGCACACCTTTACGTTTCGGCCCGGAACTTCGCCGTTTACGGCAGGAAGCCGGGCTGACTCTGACCGAGTTCTCCGCAGCTCTCAACTACGACAAGGGGCACCTCAGCAAGGTCGAGCGCGGGGAACGTTCCGCATCCCCCGAACTGGCCCGGCGGTGCGACGCCTTCCTCGGCGCGAACGGTGAGCTGCAGCGCCTGGCCGTCCGCCCCGAGAGCGACTCGGACACCACCGAAACCCCCGCCGCCACGAACCTCTGGCTCGTCGGGCGTCGAGCGGTCCTCTCGGCGGGTACGGGGGCGCTGATCGACCTCGGCCTGAAACTCGGCAGTCAGGCGCCCGCTGCCGCCGACCCCCTCCTCCCCTCCTTCCGCGCGCAGTTCGACCAACTGCGAAAGCTCGGCCAGTCCACCGCGCCGAAGGCCCTGCTTCCCCTGCTGGAGACGCAGACGCGCACGGTCACCGGGCTGGCCGCCGGCGCCCCGTCCGCCACTCGTGCCCGCGGGTTCCTGCTCGCGTCGCGATTCGCGGAGTTCAGCGGCTGGATGGCCCAGGAGGCCGGGGACAGCGGCGCGGCCCTCGGCTGGACAGGTGAGGCCGTCGAACTGGCGCACGCCGGAGGCGATCCGCACCTCGGTTCCTACGCGCTTGTGCGGCGCGCCCTTGTCACGCTCTACAACGGGGACGCCGCAGGCACCGTCGCCTTGGCCCAGCGGGCCCAGAGCAGCGAGCTCCCGCCGCGTATCCGGGGACTCGCGGCCCAGCGGGAGGCGCAGGGACACGCGCTCATCGGCAACGAACACGACTGCCTCCGCAGTCTCGACAGGGCGCGGGAACTGCTCGGCAGCGACGACGCCCGCAGCGGCGCCGAGCCTGTGATCGGCACCACCCACGTGAGCGATCCGGCGGCAATGACGACCGGCTGGTGCCTCTACGACCTCGGTCGCCCCAAGGCCGCCGCCGAGGTCCTCGACCGGGAGTGCCGCCGCCTTCCAGCGCACGCGCTGCGCACCCGCGCCCGGTACGGCTTCCGCAGGGCTTTGGCCCACGCCGCCTCCGGAGATGCCGAGCACGCGTGCACGATCGCCGGGGAGTTCCTGGGGATGATGCCGGTCGTATCCTCGGCGACGGTGAACAGCGACGTCCGGCGTCTCGCGCGGGAACTCTCCCGGTTCCGGAGCAGCCGGGCCGTACACGATCTGCAACCGGCGCTGGCACGGGTACTCGCCCCCGCGCACGACTGAGACCGCTTCCAGGACCGACGCCGGCTCCTCGAGCCGTCCGGCTCGCCGGACTGCCCGGTCGGCCCTCCGGATCCCGCGATCCCGACGGGACCTTCTGATCCCCGCCCGACGCTCGCTCCGTGCTCCGCCTTCCTCGGGCTACCCGCGACCAGTGAAGCGCCGGACGGCGCACCTCCATCCGTACGCCCTTCCGTGGACGCACCGTGCCGTCACGCGGTCGGGCGGTCGGGCGGTCGGGCGGTCGGGCGGTCGGGCGGTCGGGCGCCTCGTACCCCGGATGAGCCAGAGTCCCGGAGCCCGGTCTGCAGCCCTCGCGCCCATACCCATGCGCCTCCGCCCTCCTCTCACGAAGGGAACCTTCATGCCTGATGTCTTCGTCAACTACCGCACAGGTGACGTGGAAAACGCCGCGACCATGATCGCGCGAGAGCTCTCCCGCCGGTTCGGCGACGAGCGGATCTTCTTCGCCAGCAACTCGATCGAGGCCGGGCGCCGTTTCCCGGTGGAACTGATCAGGGCTATGGAGGAGTGCCAGGCACTTCTCGCCGTGATCGGCCCGCGTTGGGCGGAGGTACAGGGGGCCGACGGCCGCCCCGCCCTCGAAGCCGAGCAGGACTGGACCCGTCGTGAGATCCAGACCGCGCTCGACCGCGGGATCCTGGTGATCCCCGTGCTCGTCGGAAAGGCCACACGGATCAACCCCTCCGTCCTCCCGGAAGACCTGCGAGAACTGGCAGACTGCCAGTACAGGCGGTTCGACCACCGCAACGCCGAGTCGGACCTGACGTCGCTCGGCGACACCCTCGCCCGGCTGCTGCCGGAGCTGGGCGACGAGGACCGCGACGCCCGTGCGGCGCGGGAGCGAGCGGAGGCGAATTCCCGCAAGAAGTCGGACCGGGCCGCCGGACATACCAGGATGCGGACGCGTGACGTCGAGCAGCGCGTCCGCGGCGGCATCGGAAACCTCAACGGTGACCTGGGCACCTTCGTCAACGAGCCGCAGGGTCCCGTGAATACCGGTCGGGGCCACCAGTACAACGCTCCCCACTTCCAGGGCGACAACACCGGGGTCCAGTTCACGGCGGGCGACAACAGCGGTACGGTCCACCAGCGCTTCGAGCGTGAGCGCCGACGCTCGGACGACGGACGATGACCGGACGGGACCGCGTCACCGTCAACGATCCGCGCGCCCCGGTGAACAACGGCGAGGGGCACCAGTACGTCTTCTACGGCGTCGGCACGGACTGGATGATCCGAAAAGGGGTCGAGTCCCTCCGGATCGCCCGCGAGGACCGGATGCGCCTGGCCGACCGATTCGTTCCGCCGCGGAGCTACCGCGTCGCCTCCGACCGCCTGGAGAAGCCCGGATCGGTGGTGCTGCTGAAGGCTCCGCCCGGCAGCGGCCGCCGCGCCGCGGCGATCATGCTGCTGCACGGGGTCGGTGAGGACGGGGGCGCCGAAGAGGAGGGAGTCCGGTTCGAGGAGCTTCCCGTCATGGGCAAGGACGAGAACCCCCTCGCTCCCGGTGAGGGGGACCGCTTCCTCCTCGACCTGTCCGGGATCGCCGACGAAGAGGCGTACGCCAAGGCCCAGCGCCACCTGGCCGTGCGCCGGTCACAGGTCCAGGATGCGGGGGCCCACATGGTCGTCGTCCTGCCCTCGGGCATGGAGCACGCCCATGCGCCGGGCCTCGAACCGCACACGGTGACACTGGGGCGCCCCCGGGGCGTCGCCGTCGTCACCCGGTACCTCCGCATGGACCGGATGGCCTTCCGCCCCGCAGACCTGGAGGGCTCCGGACTTCAGCGCCTGTGCGACCGCTCCCCCATGCGGGAACTGGCGCGGTTCGCGGGGCTGGTGAGGGCCGCTCGTGACAGTGACCGGTTCGGCGCCGACTTCGCGGGATGGCTCGACCAGGCGATGCACGCGGTGACCGACCGCGCCGGTGAGGTGGGCCGACAGGTGGTCTCGGTCCGTACTGCGCCCGAGCGTGCCCTGCTGCTCGCGACGGCAATGTTCGAGGAGTCCGGCGCTGACATCGTCTACGAGGCGTGGCACGACCTTATGAGGACGGTGAGGCACGAGGAGGAGGCGACGACCGAGCTCGCGCGGACGGATTTCGGGGAGCGGTTGGCGGGGCTCGGAATCGAGCGGGACCCGGACGGACGGCTCCACTTCGAGCGGCTGGCCTATGCCGACGCGGTACGGACGTACTTCTGGGCGAACTTCCCCGGAGTACGCGACGATCTCAGGGATTGGATCGGCCATGCCGCCGGGCTGCGCGGTCTGACCACCGACGACCGGGTGAACGTCATCGTCCGCTTCAGTGAGCGGTCTCTGGCCGTCGGGCGGCCCGACCACCTCTTCGACCTTGCGGTCCGCTGGGCGGACAGTGCGACCGGGGCGTCCTGCGAACCGCGAGCCGTGGCGGCCCTCGAACTCGGCCTCAGTCACGAGAGGTTCGGAGGATGGTTCCGCAAGCGGATTTACAGGTGCGTGAGTTCCGGCTCCTTGTCGGACGGTCTCGCCCGCGTCCTGACCGTCGCCTGCCTGCAGAGCCTCGGCGCGACGCACCCGGATCAGGCGATGGTACGGCTTCACTACCTCGCCGTACGGAAGGGGGAGGCGGCACGCGAGGCCCGGGAGGCACTTCTCGGCTTCGCCGGCCGCGATCGCCGGCTCTACCGGCTGCTAATCGACCGTCTGCGGGACCGGACGCGTCGGGGGCCGCGCAATGCGGAGCTTCATCTCCGCCTGCTAGCGGAGCTGCTGAGGAGCGACCGGGCACCGGACCCGCCGCCGTGGCCGGACCTGTTCCTGGGCTGGGAGACGGTGTTCTCCCAGCCGCCGACGAGGCTCTGGAACTTGTTGGTGAGCAGCTGGCTGAGCGCCGCGGCGGGCGACAGCACACGGGAAATGGCGCTGGGCGTGATGGTCGGGGCAACGCACGGCCGCACGGCCGCTCTCCACCGCCTCTACGTCATCGCCTGCGGCTGGGCGGGGTCCGCGCACCACCCGTCCCGGGCGGGCGTCGCCACCCTCTTCTGGCAGCACATCGACCACGCGCAATACACCCGCACGGAGAACACGGAGCGTGCGGGTACCAGACCACGGACCACGGAAGAGGAACGATGAGACACCGCTTTCCCAGCCTGTTGTTCGTCGCTCTCTGCGGCCTCACACCGGCTGTGCTCGGAAACCTCCTGCACTGGTCGCCATGGCTGTGGGGCTTCATGTCCATGGTCACGACCTCGGGATCCCTGCTGCTCGTGATGACGGTCTTCAGCGGTGGCCGTGCGTCGGCAGGCCCGTACGAACCCAGGGAACCCGTGCCGCCCGCGGCACCGACGGAGCAGCCGTACCAGGAGACGCGGGTGATCGACGCGGCGCTGCCGAGCGGGGCAGACGGCTACGACTTCCTCTTCTCCGCCACTGTGTGGTGGAGGCCGGTCCCCGACGACCACGCCGGCCGGTCAGACGGCGCTTCCCCCGCCCTCGCCGTGTCCTCGGTCGTCAGCCGGGCCCTGGAGGTCGTCCGCCACGAGGAGCCCGGCCGGGTGAGCTTCGCGCGGTACCTCCTGGAGGGGGAGCTGAGCGCCCCGCTCCCCGACCGGAGCGGACGGGTGAAGGCTCTCGCGGCCGATGTGACGCTGACCCTCGCCCCCGCCGACCGCGAACGCCTGAGGAAGCTGAGCGACCTTCGCAAGGACGAGGTGGTCTGGGAGTACGAGCGTCAGCACGAGCGCAACAAGCGACGCTACCTCGGTGATGACGTACTCAAGAGCGCGGGCAGCGCGGTGGTGTGGTGGCTCGCCCGCCACGAGAACGAGATCGAGAAGGCGGTCGGCATGATCGGCCCGCTCGCCCAGATCGCGGCGGCGGCCAATGACGAGGAGGTGCCCGAGCTCTTCCGTCACCTGCTCGTACCGCACGTGGGCGCGCGGAGCGAGGCGACCGTCGGGGGCCCATCGTGGGACGGACACGGCCAGGAGGGAGGGGTGTTCGACCCCGAGGAGGAAGTGGGGGTCGCGGATCGGCTGCGCCTGTTGCTAGTGGCAGCAGGCCTGAAGCCGGACACGGACGGGCACACGGTGCTTGTGCATCGTGTGGTGCGGATCCTGGAAGAGGAAGGGCTGGACGAGGCCGCCGAGGAGATCAGGCAGACTTTTCTCCCGGTGCCCGACGAGGGCGACGACGAGGGACCGGGAGACGGGCCTTCGAGTGAAGGAGACCACACGGGACCCTGGTCGCCGCGCTTCCCGGACCCCGGGGGTTCGCCGTTCACTAACGCGGCCGCGGACCCGGATGCCGACACGGGCGAACGGAGCCAAGGCCGGCGGGAGACGAACGAGAGCGACACGACACCTCCGCATTTCCGCGACACCGCGCACAGCCGGCGCCGGCCCGCCGCACCTCGCGCAGGGGACGAGGACGGCGAGTACGAGGGCTGATCCGGTAGGCGGTCGGCTCTCCGTGGCTTCCCTTCACCGCACACCGCGGCAGGAAAGCCCCCTTCCTGTCCATGGACCTGGGCAAGCGCGGGAACCAGCCGGGGGCCCGACCTGGAAAGGCAGGGCCCCTCCCTCATGACCTGTATGACCTGTACGTTTCCAGGTCATCGATGTGGGATGGAGTACCCGCTACACGTTGAAGCGGAACTCCACCACGTCGCCGTCCTGCATGACGTACTCCTTGCCCTCCATGCGGGCCTTGCCCTTGGCGCGGGCCTCGGTGACCGAGCCGGTCTCGACCAGGTCGTGGAAGGAGATGACCTCCGCCTTGATGAAGCCCTTCTGGAAGTCGGTGTGGATGACACCGGCGGCCTCGGGGGCGGTGGCGCCCTTCTTGATGGTCCAGGCGCGGGATTCCTTCGGGCCGGCCGTGAGGTAGGTCTGCAGGCCGAGGGTGCGGAAGCCGACGTGGGCGAGGGTGGCGAGGCCGGGCTCGTCCTGGCCGACGGACTGGAGGAGTTCGAGGGCCTCGTCCTCGTCGAGCTCGGCGAGGTCCGCCTCCAGCTTGGCGTTGAGGAAGATCGCCTCGGCGGGGGCGACCAGGGCGCGCTGCTCGTCCTTGAAGGCCTCGTCGGTCAGCTCGTCCTCGTCGACGTTGAAGACGTAGAGGAAGGGCTTGGTCGTGAGGAGGTGCAGGTCGTGGAGGAGCTCGTTGCGCTCGGTGCCCTGGACGATGCCGTGGGCGAAGAGGGTGTCGCCCTTCTCCAGGATCTCCTTGGCCTCCTCGACCGCCTTGACCTTGGGCCCGATGTCCTTCTTGATCCGCGACTCCTTCTGGAGGCGGGGAAGGACCTTCTCGATGGTCTGGAGGTCGGCGAGGATCAGCTCGGTGTTGATCGTCTCGATGTCGTCCTTGGGCGAGACCTTGCCGTCGACGTGCACGACGTTCTCGTCCTTGAAGGCACGGATGACCTGGCAGATCGCGTCGGACTCACGGATGTTCGCGAGGAACTTGTTGCCGAGGCCCTCGCCCTCCGACGCGCCGCGCACGATGCCGGCGATGTCGACGAAGTCGACCGTGGCCGGAAGGACCCGCTGGGAGCCGAAGATCTCGGCCAGCTTGGTCAGCCGGGGGTCGGGGACGCCGACGACGCCGACGTTCGGCTCGATCGTGGCGAACGGGTAGTTGGCCGCCAGCACGTCGTTCTTGGTCAGGGCGTTGAACAGGGTCGACTTGCCGACATTCGGCAGACCGACGATTCCGATCGTGAGCGACACGTTGCGACTTCCCGTACGTGAGGATGGGGACGAGGACCGGCCGACGGGGCTGCGTGGGCCGATCCACCAGTCTACGGCGTGCCCGCCCGCACCCCGGCGACACAGTCGAACGTCCGGCCGGACTCCGATCCCCGGCGTGTCTCAGGGGCCGTTCGGCACATAAAACGACCTACGTTGGTTCAGTGGAGCAACACAGGACGCGACCCGCGCGGTACGGACGGTACGGACGGTACGGACCGCGACGTGACAGCCCGGCCGGACCGGCCAAGCCGCCGCTGCCTTCGCAGGCGGGACGGGCGGCGGGGGGCGGGGCCACGCGGTCCGCCCGGCCCGCCCGGGTGCCGGAGGGCCGGCCCGGTTCCCCGCCCGCGGTCCGGCGGCTGCCCAACCCGCGGCTCACCGGTCTGGGCTCGGTCCTGTTCTGCGGGCTGACGATGCTCGTCCTCGGTCTGCTGACCGAGGCGCTGTTCGGGGCTTCGCAGACCGTGTACGGCGTGCTCTTCCCGCCGGTGTGCGCGCTGACCGCGCTGTGGGTGCGCGAGGGGGACCTGCTCGTCGCGCCCGTCGTGGTGCCGATCGCGTTCGCCGTGGGGCTGGTCCCGCTCGCCGACGAGGGCGGCGGCGGCACCGGCGACCGGCTGATGGGCATGGTGACGGGCCTCGCCACCCAGGCCGGGTGGCTCTACGGCGGGACGCTGGTCGCGGGTCTGATCGTGCTCGTCCGCAGGACGCGCCGGGTGCGCGCGGCCAACCGGCGCACCGCGCGGAACCGTCCCGCCCGGCCGTAGGTCCTAGGCGCCCGTCGCCGCCCGCATCGCCGCGCCCACGATGCCGGCGTTGTTCTGCAGCTGGGCGGGGACGATCTCCGCCTTGATGCCCTGGATGCGGTCCAGGAACTTGTGGGACTTGCGGCTGACGCCGCCGCCGATGATGAACAGCTCGGGCGAGAACAGCATCTCGACGTGGGCCAGGTACTTCTGCACCCGGTGCGCCCAGTCCTCCCACGACAGGTCGTGGTCCTCCCTGGCCTTGCTGGAGGCCCGCTTCTCCGCCTCGTGGCCGTGCAGCTCCAGATGGCCCAGCTCGCTGTTGGGGACGAGGACGCCGTCCACGAACAGGGCGCTGCCGATGCCGGTGCCGAAGGTCAGCAGGATCACCGTGCCCCGGCGGTGGCGTCCGGCGCCGAAGTGCATCTCGGCGACGCCGGCCGCGTCCGCGTCGTTCACCACCGTCACCGGCAGGCCGCCCAGACGGTCGCCGAGCAGCACGCGCGCGTCGGTGTCGATCCAGCTCTTGTCGACGTTGGCAGCCGTACGGATCGTGGTGCCGCCGGTGACGACACCCGGGAAGGTGACCCCGACCGGTCCGGTCCAGCCGAAGTGGTCGACGACCTGCTTCACGCCGTCGGCCACCGCGTCGGGTGTGGCCGGGTGCGGGGTGAGGACCTTGCAGCGCTCCTGCGCCAGGTCCCCCTTGTCCAGGTCGACCGGGGCGCCCTTGATCCCGGAACCGCCGATGTCCACGCCGAAGATCTGCATGGCCCCACGTTACGACGTGGGACGCGACGTCACGGATCCGGCCTCCTCGGCCGTCACACCCGCTCCACCGTCACCGCGCGGATCACGCCCCGGAGCCGCCGCGCTCGGCCACCAGGGCCGCCGCCTCCTCGCGCAGGTCGCGGCGGAGCTCCTTGGGCAGCGAGAAGGTGATGGACTCCTCGGCGGCCTTGACGATCTCGACGTCCTCGAAGCCGCGCCCCGACAGCCATTCCAGCACCTGCTCGACCAGGACCTCCGGCACCGAGGCGCCCGAGGTGACGCCGACCGTGCTCACGCCCTCCAGCCAGGCCTCGTCGATCTCGTCGGCGAAGTCCACCAGGTACGCCGCACGGGCGCCGGCCAGCTTGGCGACCTCCACCAGCCGCTTGGAGTTGGAGGAGTTGCGCGAGCCGACCACGATCACCAGGTCCGCCTCGGCGCCCATCTGCTTGACCGCGAGCTGGCGGTTCTGCGTGGCGTAGCAGATGTCGTCGCTGGGCGGGGAGATCAGCTGGGGGAACTTCTCCTTGAGGGCGTCGACGGTCTCCATGGTCTCGTCGACGGAGAGGGTGGTCTGGGAGAGCCAGACGACCCTGGAGGGGTCGCGGACCTCGACCTTGGCCACGTCGTCGGGCCCGTCGACGAGCTGGATGTGGTCGGGGGCCTCGCCGGAGGTGCCGATGACCTCCTCGTGGCCCTCGTGGCCGATCAGCAGGATGTCGTAGTCGTCGTTCGCGAAGCGGACGGCTTCCTTGTGGACCTTGGTGACCAGCGGGCAGGTGGCGTCGATGGTGGCGAGCCGGCCGCGCTCGGCCTCCTCGTGGACGACCGGGGCGACGCCGTGCGCGGAGAACATGACGATGTTGCCCGGCGGGACCTCCTCCGTCCGTTCGACGAAGATCGCGCCCTTCTTCTCCAGGGTCTGCACGACGTATTTGTTGTGCACGATCTCGTGCCGGACGTAGACGGGGGCCCCGTACTGCTCCAGGGCCTTCTCGACGGCGATCACGGCGCGGTCCACTCCCGCGCAGTAGCCCCGGGGGGCGGCGAGCAGGACACGGCGGCCAGGCGAAGCGGTCATGCGTCCCATCGTAAGGCCGCGCGCGGAGGCCCGGTCACGGTGCGTTGTCGGTGGGGCGCACTACTCTCGCGGACATGGCTCTCAACACGTCTGCGGAAGCGCCGCTGCCCGTCGGTGAGGTGTCGCGGCTGATCGGGGGGTGGATCGACCGGCTCGGCGCGGTGTGGGTCGAGGGGCAGATCACCCAGCTGTCGCGGCGGCCGGGCGCCGGGGTGGTGTTCCTGACGCTGCGCGACCCGTCGTACGACGTCTCCGTGGGCGTGACCTGCTACCGGCAGGTGTTCGACGCGGTCGCGGACGTGGTGAGCGAGGGCGCGCGGGTGGTGGTGCACTGCAAGCCGGAGTGGTACGCGCCGCGCGGGCAGCTGTCGCTGCGGGCCGCCGAGATCAAGCCGGTCGGGGTCGGGGAGCTGCTGGCGCGCCTCGAGCAGCTGAAGAAGTCCCTCGCACGGGAGGGCCTGTTCGCACCGGAGCGGAAGAAGCCGCTGCCGTTCCTGCCGCGGCTGATCGGGCTGGTGTGCGGGCGGGCCTCGGCGGCCGAGCGGGACGTGCTGGAGAACGCCCGGCACCGGTGGCCCGCCGTCCGCTTCGAGGTGCGCAATGTGCCCGTGCAGGGGGTGCACGCGGTGCCGCAGGTGGTCCAGGCCGTGAAGGAGCTGGACGCGGTCGACGACGTGGACGTGATCATCGTGGCGCGGGGCGGCGGCAGTGTGGAGGACCTGCTGCCGTTCTCCGACGAGCAGCTGGTGCGGACGGTGGCGGCGTGCCGTACGCCGGTCGTCTCCGCGATCGGGCACGAGCCGGACAACCCGCTGCTCGACCACGTGGCCGACCTGCGTGCCTCCACGCCGACCGACGCCGCCAAGAAGGTGGTGCCGGACGTGGGCGAGGAGCACGAGCGGGTACGGATGCTGCGCGACCGGGCGCGGCGCTGCGTCCAGGCGCTGCTGGACCGGGAGGAGCGCGGGCTGGCGCACGCGCTGGCCCGGCCCTCGGTGCAGGATCCGCACCGGATGGTCGACGCGCGCGCGGAGGAGGTCACGGCGCTGCTGGAGCGGGTCCGGCGCTCGCTGCGGCACCGGCTGGACCGGGCCGACTCCGAGCTGACGCACACGCACGCGCGCGTGGTGGCCCTGTCCCCCGCCGCGACCCTGAAGCGCGGGTACGCCGTGCTCCAGCGGGCGGACGGGCACGCGGTGCGGGATCCGGCCGGGGTGGAGGCCGGCGAGGTGTTGCGGGCGCGGGTGTCCGAGGGCGAGTTCACTGTCCGAGTCGATGTTTAGGGTGGGCGGATGACCAGCAAGACGGAGCAGACGGCAGCGGCCGAGGCGCTCGGGTACGAGCAGGCGCGGGACGAACTGATCGAGGTCGTACGACGGCTGGAGACGGGCGGCACGACGCTGGAGGAGTCCCTCGCGCTCTGGGAGCGGGGCGAGGAGCTGGCCAGGGTGTGCCGGCGCCGGCTGGACGGGGCGCGGGCCCGGCTGGACGCGGCGCTCGCGGAGGAGAACGGGGCGGAGGACGCCGGGGAGGCCGATCAGTGAAGTGGATCACCGAGCTCCACATTTAATTGAACATTGAACATCAAGGGCGTACGGTCGGACCCGCCAAAAGGTCCGTGCTTCATACACGGAAATACGGGCCGACGTACCCCCGAGAAGGTTCACGCATGTCTCTCGCCCTCGACCCCGCCGCCCAGGACCTGCTGTTCCGCGAGGCGCGCACCGCCAACACGTTCACCGACGAGCCGGTGACCGACGAGCAGGTGCGGGCGATCCACGACCTGGTCAAGTACGGCCCCACCGCCTTCAACCAGAACCCCCTGCGCATCACCCTGGTCCGCTCCCCCGAGGCCCGTGAGCGCCTCGTCCACCACCTGGCGGAGGGCAACCGGGCCAAGACGGCCGCCGCCCCGCTGGTCGCCATCCTGTCCGCGGACAACGAGTTCCACGAGGAGCTCCCCGCCCTGCTCCCGCACTTCCCGCAGGCCAAGGACGTCTTCTTCGGCGAGCGCCCGGTGCGGGAGAGCGCCGCCGCGCTGAATGCCGCCCTCCAGGCCGCCTACTTCATCATCGGCGTACGCGCCGCGGGCCTGGCCGCCGGCCCGATGACCGGCCTCGACTTCGAGGGCCTCCGCAAGGAGTTCCTGGACGACGACCACACCCCGCTGATGGTCGTCAACATCGGCCGCCCCGGACCGGACGCGTGGTTCCCGCGCTCCCCTCGCCTGGAGTACGAGCAGGTCGTCACCACCGTCTGAGCCGCATCGGCACGGACCACAGGGGGCGGGGCCCTGCCGGATCGGCCGATCCGGCAGGGCCCCGCCCCCTGTGGGTTCCGCTCACTCCGTGCGCAGCGACCCGGCCATCTTCGTCAGCTGCCCGAACGACGCCGTGCCGGTCACGACGGTGGTCGAGCCCTCGGTGCCCTCCAGCACCAGCGCGTCGTAGTGGTCGCCCTCGTAGCGCGTCCAGGTCTCGCCGTCGATCCGCTGCGTGGTCTCCGTCTTCACGGCGCCCTGCGTCGTGTCCTCGATGAACGCCGACCGCTTGCCCGCGGACTGCTCGACCGCCACGTACTCCCCGTCGGGCGCGTGGAAGCCGAGGTGCCAGGCCTCGGACTCGGTGCCCCGGTAGCGGACGGAGGTGGGCTTCCACGCCTCCGGCAGGCCCTCCGGCGCGGCCACGGGGTAGGAGGCGGCCCGGCGGGCCGTGAGCAGGTCGACCCGGTAGTCGACCCGCTTGATGTCGGGCTCACCGTCCTCGTGCGGGATGAACAGCCAGACCACTCCCGCGACGAGCATGATGACCGCCAGGGAAAGGATCATGTCCCGGGCCGTTTTCTGCACACTGCTCGTTCCTGCCACGCCCCTATCGTCGCAGGTGCCCGGTGCGCTCATCCGTGGGGGGCCCTGCTCATTTTGTCGTACTGGCGATAGAGTCGTGTCCCACACCCTCATCCGGCCGTCGTCGTACAGAAAGGTGCGCTCCGATGACCGAACACCATCACCTGCCGTCCGAGCTCGATGTCCCGTCCGAAGCCCCCGACCGCAACCTCGCCCTGGAGCTCGTGCGGGTCACCGAGGCCGCGGCCATGGCGGCCGGCCGCTGGGTAGGGCGCGGCGACAAGAACGGCGCCGACGGCGCCGCGGTGCGCGCCATGCGCACCCTCGTCTCCACCGTCTCGATGAACGGCGTCGTCGTCATCGGCGAGGGCGAGAAGGACGAGGCCCCGATGCTCTTCAACGGGGAGCGCGTGGGTGACGGGACCGGCCCGGAGTGCGACATCGCCGTCGACCCGATCGACGGCACGACGCTGACCGCCAAGGGCATGACGAACGCCATCGCGGTGCTGGCCGCCGCCGAGCGCGGCTCGATGTTCGACCCGTCGGCCGTGTTCTACATGGACAAGCTGGTCACCGGCCCCGAGGCCGCCGACTTCGTCGACATCAACGCGCCGGTGAACGTGAACATCCGCCGGGTCGCCAAGGCCAAGCGGGCCACCCCCGAGGACGTCACCGTGGTGATCCTCGACCGGCCGCGGCACGAGGGCATCATCAAGGAGATCCGGGAGACCGGGGCGCGCATCAAGCTGATCTCCGACGGCGACGTGGCCGGCTCGATCCTCGCGCTGCGCGAGGGCACGGGCATCGACCTGCTGCTCGGGGTGGGCGGCACCCCCGAGGGCATCATCTCGGCCTGCGCGGTGAAGTGCCTGGGCGGGACGATCCAGGGCAAGCTGTGGCCCAAGGACGACGAGGAGCGGCAGCGGGCGGTCGACGCCGGGCACGATCTGGACCGGGTGCTGACCACGGAGGACCTGGTCACCGGGGACAACGTGTTCTTCGTGGCGACGGGGATCACCGACGGCGAGCTGCTGCGCGGAGTGCGGTACCGGTCGGAGACGGCCACGACCGATTCCATCGTGATGCGGTCCAGGTCGGGGACGGTCCGGAGGATCGACTCCGAGCACCGGCTCAGCAAGCTGCGGGCTTACAGCGCGATCGACTTCGACCGGGGCAAGTGAAACGTCACTTCGGTACGGGGGCTGCGGCGCGGCGCGTGGGCGAGTGCGTTGTGCCTGCGGCGCGGCGCGTGGGCGAGTGCGGGTGCGTGGGGGCTGGTCGCGCAGTTCCCCGCGCCCCTGGGTGGGTCGACCTGCCCGGCGTGAAAAGGCGCCCCCGTGCGAAGGGAGCGCCCACGCGGCGGAGCCGCACATGTCACAGCCCCACACCCCTGGGCGGGTCGACCCGCCCGGCGTGAAAAGGCGCCCCCTGTGCGGAGGGGGCGCTCTTTTCCTTTGCGCGTGGGTGTCAGCCCGCTGCCGCGATGCGGCCCGGGCGGGAGGTCTTCTTCAGTTCCATTTCGCGGCGCCTGCGGCGGGCCAGGACCACTCGGCGTTCGGCGGCGGTGAGGCCGCCCCAGACGCCGTAGGGCTCGGGCTGGAGCAGGGCGTGCTCGCGGCACTCGACCATCACCGGGCAGCGGGCGCAGACGCGCTTGGCCGCCTCCTCGCGGGAGAGCCGGGCGGCGGTGGGTTCCTTGGAGGGTGCGAAGAACAGCCCCGCCTCGTCGCGCCGGCACACCGCCTCGGTATGCCAGGGGGCGTCCTGGTCCCTGTCCCGCGCTGCCGCTCGCTGGGCCGGGACAGCGGCTATCTGCAGGGACGAATGCGGCGGTTGCAGCACGGTCTACTCCTGACGACGGCTTCGCGAGCGAGACACGATGCAGCAAGGCTTACCCGTTGTGCGCGCGCCTATGCACTGAGTTCCGGACCGCGCGTCAGTGCCCCAGGTGTCTGCGCGTGCTCCGGTCGACCTTGCGCTGCACCCGGTCGAGGATGTCCGCCACGAGCTTGCCGCGCTTGGGCCGCGCCTCGACGGAGCCCAGCACCGCCCAGCCGTCCACGTAGACCACCGGGGCCTCGGCGTCGGTCGCGTCGAGCGTGGCCACCTCGAAGGAGCCGAGCACGCCGCCGCCCATGCCGCGCAGCGACACGTTCTCCGGGACGCGGATCTCGACGCTGCCGAAGACGGCGAACGACTTGATCATGACCTGCTGGTGGTCGAACAGCGCCTCGCTGAGGTCGATCTCGACGCTGCCGAAGATCGCGTACGCGTGGATGCGGCGCCCGGTGCGCCAGCGGCCCTTGCGGGTGGCGGCGCCGAACACCGCGACCACGTTGTCGTCGGGGTCCACCGGGATGGCGCCGGTGGTGGGGCGGCTGGGGGCGGAGGCGTGCGCCGCGCGCCGCTGGTGGGCCGCCGGCAGGTCCCGGACGAACGCCTCCAGCTCCCCGACCGTCTTGGCGGCCAGCACGCCCTCGACGCGCTCCGCGTGCTCGTCGGGGGTGAGGCGGCCCTCGGCGAGGGCCTCGCGCAGGAGGCCGGCGGTACGGTCCCGGTCGGCGTCGGAGGCGCGCAGCTCGGCCGTCCGCGGTGCCGTGTCCGGCTGTTGGGCGTGCTTCTGAAGGTCCACGGCGGCAGCGTACCGAAACGCGATAGATCGCGACCACCCCCCGACGGGGACGACTGAGGACAACCTCACAGGTTCGCCGTGAGGAGCAGGTCCTACGCTGGTGAGCGCCCGCCAACGTCGGCGGGCGGCCGTCTGTCGAGTGAGGAATGGGCGAGATGCCTGAGTTCGAGTACGCCGATCTGCTCCCCATGGGAGAGGACACCACCCCCTACCGGCTGGTGACCTCCGAAGGTGTCTCCACCTTCGAGGCCGACGGACGGACGTTCCTCAAGGTGGAGCCGGAGGCGCTGCGCAAGCTCGCCGAGGAGGCCGTCCACGACATCCAGCACTATCTGCGCCCGGCCCACCTGGCGCAGCTGCGCCGCATCATCGACGACCCCGAGGCGTCGGCCAACGACAAGTTCGTGGCCCTGGACCTGCTGAAGAACGCGAACATCGCGGCGGCGGGCGTGCTGCCGATGTGCCAGGACACCGGTACGGCGATCGTCATGGGCAAGCGCGGGCAGAACGTGCTGACGTCCGGGCGCGACGAGGAGGCCCTGAGCAAGGGCATCTACGACGCCTACAAGAACCTGAACCTGCGCTACTCGCAGATGGCTCCGCTCACCATGTGGGAGGAGAAGAACACCGGCTCCAACCTCCCCGCGCAGATCGAGCTGTACGCGACGGACGGCGGCGCGTACAAGTTCCTGTTCATGGCCAAGGGCGGCGGGTCGGCCAACAAGTCGTTCCTCTACCAGGAGACCAAGGCCGTCCTGAACGAGACCTCCATGATGAAGTTCCTGGAGGAGAAGATCCGTTCGCTGGGCACGGCCGCCTGTCCGCCGTACCACCTGGCGATCGTCGTCGGCGGCACGTCGGCCGAGTACGCGCTGAAGACCGCGAAGTACGCCTCCGCGCACTACCTGGACGAGATCCCCACCGAGGGGTCGGCGCTCGGGCACGGCTTCCGGGACAAGGAGCTGGAGGAGAAGGTCTTCGAGCTGACGCAGAGGATCGGGATCGGGGCGCAGTTCGGGGGCAAGTACTTCTGCCACGACGTGCGGGTGGTGCGGCTGCCCCGGCACGGGGCGTCGTGCCCGGTCGCGATCGCGGTGTCGTGTTCGGCGGACCGGCAGGCCGTCGCGAAGATCACCGCCGAGGGCGTGTTCCTGGAGCAGCTGGAGACCGACCCGGCGCGGTTCCTGCCGGAGACGACCGACGAGCAGCTCGAGGAGTCGGGCGACGTCGTCAGGATCGACCTCAACCAGCCGATGGACGACATCCTGGCCGAGCTGACCAAGTACCCGGTCAAGACCCGGCTCTCGCTGACCGGGCCGCTGGTCGTGGCGCGGGACATCGCGCACGCGAAGATCAAGGAGCGGCTGGACGCGGGCGAGGGGATGCCGCAGTACCTGAAGGACCACCCGGTCTACTACGCGGGGCCCGCGAAGACGCCGGAGGGGTACGCGTCGGGATCGTTCGGACCGACGACGGCCGGGCGCATGGACTCGTACGTGGAGCAGTTCCAGGCCGCCGGCGGGTCCAAGGTGATGCTGGCGAAGGGGAACCGGTCGAAGCAGGTCACCGACGCGTGTGACGCGCACGGCGGGTTCTACCTGGGGTCCATCGGCGGGCCGGCGGCCCGGCTCGCGCAGGACTGCATCAAGAAGGTCGAGGTCGTCGAGTACGAGGAGCTCGGGATGGAGGCGGTGTGGAGGATCGAGGTGGAGGACTTCCCCGCGTTCATCGTCGTCGACGACAAGGGGAATGACTTCTTCCAGGATCCTTCGCCGCAGCAGCCGACGTTCACGTCGATTCCGGTGCGGGGGCCCGGACTGGCGTAGTTCCGCGGGAAGGGGCGGTGGGGCGAGGTTTTCTCGCCCCACCGCCCCTTCCCGTTCCCGACCCTTCGGGGGCGCTGGAGCGGATCACCGCCGTCCGCATAGCGGATCCCGTGTGCTTCTTTCGGACAATCAAGCCCCGACTTCACCCTTTCCGTTGACGGGCCCGACCAACCCTGTGAGTCTTCTCGCCACTCCGACATGCTCATGCCATGTCAATCCTGTGTGGCTCACCCCACAGCCACCTCCCGGAGGAGACAAGGTGAAACGAAGATTCGCCGTGGCGGGCTTCTCGCTCGCTGTCGTGCTCGGCTGCGGCACACTCCCCGCCGCGGCCACCGACTCCGCGCCCGCCGCGAACACCGCCGTCGCCGCGCCCGACGTCGACGTGACCAAGGTGAGGGCGCACCTGAGCGAACTCAGCGCCATCGCCGGACGGAACGGCGGGAACCGCCGGTCCACCACCCAGGGCTACCGCGACTCCGTCGCCTACGTGAAGGGCAAGCTGCAGGCCGCCGGGTACACCGTCACCGAGCAGCCGTGCACCTCCGGCTGCACCAGCGGGGCCGGGCCCAACCTGATCGCCGAGTGGCCGAAGGGCGACGCCGGCAACGTGTACATGTTCGGCGCCCACCTCGACGGCGTCTCGGCCGGGCCCGGCATGAACGACAACGGCTCCGGCTCGGCCGCCCTGCTCGAGAACGCCCTGACGCTGGCCCAGCAGAACCCGGCCATGCGCAACCGGGTCCGCTTCGCCTGGTGGACCGACGAGGAGCAGGGCCTCAACGGGTCTGACTTCTACGTGCGTTCGCTGTCGTCGACCGAGCGCGCGAGGATCAAGGCGTACTACAACTTCGACATGATCGCCTCCACCAACGGCGGCTACTTCATCAACCACATCACCTCCTCGGCCGCCGCGCCGATGAAGGCGTACTGGGACTCGCTGGGCCTCCAGCCGGAGGAGAACACCGAGGGCGCGGGGCGCAGCGACGACTACTCCTTCGAGCAGTACTCCATCCCCACCTCCGGCTACGCGATGGGCGCCAGCGCGCGGAAGACCTCCGCGCAGGCCGCCAAGTGGGGCGGCACGGCGAGCAGGGCGTACGACCCCTGCTACCACTCCTCCTGCGACACCCTCACCAACATCAACACCACCGGACTGGACCGCGCGTCCGACGGCATCGCGTACACGATCTGGCAGCGGGCCGTGGACAGCGGCACCGGCGGCGACTGCGACACCGCCGGAGCGGTCGTGAACGGCGGGTTCGAGAGCGGCACCTCGCCGTGGACCGGGACCACCGGGGCCATCGGCGCCCACTCGGGCCAGTCGGCCCACAGCGGGAGCCGGTTCGCCTGGCTCGGGGGGAACGGGACCACGAGCACCGAGTCGCTCAGCCAGACGGTGACCGTGCCGGCCGGGTGCTCGACGGCGTCGCTGACCTACTGGCTGCATATCGACACCGACGAGTCCGGCTCGACCGCCTACGACAAATTCACCGTCAAGGCCGGCGGCACCACGCTCGCCACCCTGTCCAACGCCAACGCCGGCAGCGGCTACGTGCAGCGGTCGGTCGACCTGTCGGCGTACGCCGGGCAGACGGTGACCCTGACCTTCACCGCCGGCGAGGACCGCAGCCTGCAGACCGGCTTCCTCCTGGACGACGTCACCCTCCAGAACGGCTGACCTCCCCCCACGGGACCGCCGCCCCGCCGCGCTCCTCCTGCGGTGGGGCGGCGGCCGTCCGGGAATACGCTCGTCGGACACGGCTGCTGTGCATGCTCGGAGGTACGACGATGACGACCACGGACGACGACCGGCACTACCGCGTCGAGCACGACTCCATGGGGGAGGTGAGGGTACCGGCCGACGCCAAGTGGCGCGCGCAGACCCAGCGCGCCGTGGAGAACTTCCCGGTCTCCGGGCAGCGCCTGGAGCGCGCCCACATCGAGGCCCTGGCCCGGATCAAGGGCGCCGCTGCCAAGGTGAACGCCCGGCTCGGGGTGCTGGACGAGGACGTCGCCGAGGCGATCCAGGAGGCGGCCGGCGAGGTCGCCGAGGGCCGGTGGGACGAGCACTTCCCCGTCGACGTGTTCCAGACGGGCTCCGGGACCTCCTCCAACATGAACGCCAACGAGGTCATCGCCACGCTCGCCACCGAACGGCTGGGGCGGGACGTGCACCCCAACGACCACGTCAACGCCTCGCAGTCGTCCAACGACGTCTTCCCGTCGTCCCTCCACATCGCCGCGACCGCCGCCGTCACCCGCGACCTGATTCCGGCCCTCGACCACCTCGCCGCGTCCCTGGAGCGCAAGGCCGAGGAGTTCGCCGACGTGGTGAAGTCCGGACGGACCCACCTGATGGACGCCACCCCGGTGACGCTGGGCCAGGAGTTCGGCGGGTACGCGGCCCAGATGCGGTACGGGATCGAGCGGCTGAACGCCTCCCTGCCGCGCCTGGCCGAGCTGCCGCTGGGCGGGACCGCCGTCGGCACCGGCATCAACACCCCGCCGGGGTTCGCCGCCGCCGTCATCGAGGAGGTCGCCCGCGCGACCGGGCTGCCGCTGACCGAGGCGCGCGACCACTTCGAGGCGCAGGGCGCCCGGGACGGCGTCGTGGAGACCAGCGGGCAGCTGCGCACCGTCGCCGTCGGGCTGACGAAGATCGCGAACGACCTGCGGTGGATGGCGTCGGGACCGCGCACCGGCCTCGCCGAGATCGGTCTGCCCGATCTCCAGCCCGGCTCCTCGATCATGCCCGGCAAGGTCAACCCGGTGATCCCGGAGGCCGTGCTCATGGTGTGCGCGCAGGTCACCGGCAACGACGCGACCGTCGCCGCGGCCGGCGCCTCCGGCAACTTCGAGCTCAACGTCATGCTGCCGGTCATCGCGAAGAACGTGCTGGAGTCGGTGCGGCTGCTCGCAGGCGTCTCCCGGCTGCTCGCCGACCGCACCGTCGACGGGATCGTCGCGCACCGGGAACGCGCCCGGGAGTACGCCGAGTCCTCGCCGTCCGTGGTCACCCCGCTCAACAAGTACCTCGGCTACGAGGAGGCCGCCAAGGTCGCCAAGAAGTCCCTGGCCGAGCGGAAGACCATCCGGCAGGTGGTCCTGGAGGGCGGCTACGTCGAGCGCGGCGACCTCACCGTCGAACAGCTCGACGAGGCGCTGGACGTCCTGCGCATGACGCGCCCGTGAAACCTCGCGCACCGGGTGTGAACCGTGACGGGGCGCCACGGCGTCGTAGGGCCGGGGCGCCTACTATCTGGCCATGGCGGAGGGCGGAGCGACGATGCGCGCAGAAGAGGAAGCGGGCGGGACGGCCGGACACTGGGCGCCCGGGGCACAGATCCTGTGGCGGTACCGGGAGAACGGCGGCGCGCGCATCCACATCGCGCGCCCCGTCACGGTCGTGCGCGACGACCCGGAACTGCTCGCGGTGTGGATGGCGCCCGGTACCGAGTGCGTGAAGCCGGTGCTCGCCGACGGCACGCCGGTGCACCGGGAGCCGCTGGGCACCCGGTACACCAAGCCGCGCACGGTGGGGCGGGGCCGCTGGCTGGGCACCGGCGTGCTGAAGCTGGCCCGGCCCGGCGATCCCTGGTCGGTGTGGCTGTTCTGGGAGCCGGGCTGGCGGTTCAAGAACTGGTACGTGAACCTGGAGGAGCCGCTGGCCCGCTGGGCGGGCGGGGTGGACTCCGAGGATCACTTCCTGGACATCTCCGTGCGCCCGGACCGGAACTGGTCCTGGCTGGACGAGGACGAGTTCGCGCAGGCCCGGCGGGACGGTCTGGTCGACTCCGCGCTGGCCGGGAGGGTGCGGGAGGCCGGACGGGCCGCGGTGACGGTGATCGAGTCCTGGGGGCCGCCGTTCGCCGACGGGTGGGAGAACTGGCGCCCGGACCCGTCGTGGACGGTACCGTCACTGCCACGGGACTGGGACCGCACTCCGGCGCATGCGTCCTCGTGAGACCCTTGCTGCGCCCCCGGGCAGGAAACGTAGGATCGTCCTCCGCAAGGGTGCGGGGCAGCAATCACCGGAACGCGCACCAGGCTTGACCGATCGTCACCGAGGGGCGGCAGGACGTGAGCGAGGGGTACGGAAACACCGGCGCCGGCCGGGAACGGCCGGCCGGCGGCACAGGAACAACCTCTGACCACGCGGGAAATCCGTTCCGGGGGCACGTATTCCGGGTATCGGAGTTCCGGCGGGACGAACCGCGCGCACGGCGTGCGCCGGACGGATGGACTCGACACGCGTGACGGAGCAGCCGACCTCCTTCGAACGCCCGCAGCCGGGCGTCGACCCCGCGGATCCCCGCGGGGCGCTCCTGCGTACCCCGCCACCGGAGCGTGTGCCGGGCACCGGGGCCGCCTTACCCGTACAGGGCCGTTCCGGCGACGAGCCTCCCGCGTCCGGGGCCGCGTCCCCGGAACCGTCGGGGGCCGCGTCGCCGGACACGGTGACGCCCGGCGACACCGGTCAGGACCCGGCGGCCGGGCCCGGCTCCGAGCACTCCCAGCCGGGTGCCGGGCAGGGCGCCGGGCCGGACACGCACCGGCCGCGTCCCGCGCCCGAGGGCATTCCGGTGCAGCCGGTCGTGGGCCCCGACGGCACGGAGCGGCGTACCGGGCAGCTCGCCCAGCCCGGCCGGCCCACACCGATGCGACGGGACGGGGACCGGCTGCGGTTCGTCGGCGCCGCGACCCGGCGGATCGCCCGCGGCATCGACCTGGACGAGATCGTGATGGGGCTGTGCCGGGCCACCGTGCCCACCTTCTCCGACGCGATCCTGGTCTACCTGCGCGATCCGCTGCCGGTCGGCGACGAGCGGCCCACCGGCCCGCTGGTGCTGCGGCTGCGCCGCACCGACCGGATCCCGGCCGAGCGGGACACCGAGGGCGGGTTCACCCCGGTCGCGCCGCCGGAGCCGTCCGAGCTGGACTCGGTCGGCGCGGAGCTGTGCACGGTGCGGCCCGGCAGCGCGCTCGCCGAGGTGCTGCGCGGTGTACGGCCGGTGTTCACGGACGCGCCCGCGGCCCGCGCCGCACTGCCCGAACTGCTCGGCGAGGAGGGCGCGTCGGCCGTACCGGACGGGCAGCGGGCGATCCTCGCGCCGCTGCGCGGCCGGCGGCGGGTGATCGGCGCGGCGCTGTTCCTGCGCCGCCCGGAGCGCATCCCGTTCGAGGCCGACGACCTGCTGGTCGCCGCGCAGCTCGCCACGCACAGCGCCCTCGGCATCGACAAGGCGGTGCTGTACGGGCGGGAGGCGTACATCGCGGACGAGCTGCAGCGCACGATGCTGCCGGAGAACCTGCCGCGCTGCACCGGCGTGCGGCTGGCGTCCCGGTACCTGCCGGCCGCGGAGACCGCGCGGGTCGGCGGCGACTGGTACGACGCCATCCCGCTGCCCGGCAGCCGGGTCGCGCTGGTGGTCGGCGACGTCATGGGGCACTCCATGACCTCGGCGGCGATCATGGGCCAGCTGCGCACCACCGCGCAGACCCTGGCCGGGCTCGACCTGCCCCCGCAGGAGGTGCTGCACCACCTCGACGAACAGGCGCAGCGGCTCGGCGTGGACCGCATGGCGACCTGCCTGTACGCGGTGTACGACCCGGTGTCGCACCGCATCACCATCGCCAACGCCGGCCACCCGCCGCCCGTCCTGCTGGAACTGGGCGGCCGGGCCGAGGTGCTGCGGGTGCCCGCGGGCGCCCCGATCGGCGTGGGCGGGGTGGACTTCGAGGCCGTGGAGCTGGACGCGCCCGCCGGGGCGACCCTGCTGCTCTACACCGACGGCCTGGTGGAGTCCCGGCTGCGGGACGTGTGGACCGGGATCGAGCAGCTGCGGGAGAAGCTCGCCGCGACCGCGCAGCTGACCGGGCCCGATCACCCGCCGCCCCTTGAGGCGCTGTGCGACGAGGTGCTCGACATGCTCGGTCCGGGCGACCGGGACGACGACATCGCGCTGCTCGCCGCCCGCTTCGACGGGATCGCGCCGAGCGACGTGGCGTACTGGTTCCTGGAGCCGGAGGACGCGGCCCCCGGCCGGGCCCGCCGCCTCGCCCGGCGGGCACTGTCCCGCTGGGGCATGGAGGAGCTGAGCGACTCCGTCGAGCTGCTGGTCAGCGAGGTGGTGACCAACGCCGTGCGGTACGCCACGCGGCCGGTCACGCTGCGGCTGCTGCGCACCGACGTGCTGCGCTGCGAGGTCGGCGACGACGTGCCCCAGCTGCCGCGGCTGCGGCAGGCGCGGGCCACGGACGAGGGCGGGCGCGGGCTGTACCTGGTGAACCGGCTGGCCCGGCGCTGGGGCGCGACCCGGCTGAGCACGGGCAAGGTGGTGTGGTTCGAGCTGAACCACGGCTGAACCGCCGTACGACGTGACGAAGGGGCGCCCGGTGTGATCACCGGGCGCCCCGCTCGTTCTCCGTCTACTGCTCCTCGTCGTCCCCCGGGTCCTCCGGGCCCCCCGGGAGCTCGAACGTCGGCGGTGCGGAGGTCGTCGGGTCCGCCGACGGTTCCGACGTCGGCGGCGCGGAGCTCGGCGGCGCGGAGCTCGGCGGCGCGGAGGTCTCCGGCGGCGCCTCGGTGGTCGGCTCCTCGCTCGTCGGCTCGTCGCTCGGCGTCCCGGACGGCGACTGCGAGACGGACGGCGAGCTGCTCGGCTTCTTCACCGCGTTGCCCTGCTTGGTGTCCAGGTCGAACTCGGTGACCTCGTCCATGACGCCGAAGGTGTACGCGGCCCAGATCTCCGCCGGGGGGCCGCCGCCGTTGACGCGGTAGTCGACGCCGGCCGCCTCGTACATCGGGACCTGCTCGCCGCTCTTCGCGTCCTCGCCGAACAGACCGACCGAGGTGACCAGTTCGGGCGTGAAGCCGGTGAACCAGGCCGACTTGTTGTTGTCGGACGTACCCGTCTTGCCGGCGACCTCCTGGCCGTTGCGCAGCGGGTTCTCCCGCACGGACGTCTTGGCCGTACCGTCGTCGACCACACCGGTCAGCACGGAGGTCACCGTGTCGGCGGCCTCGCGGCTGATGACCTGCTCGCCGACCGGGTCGGGGAACTCGACCGCGCGGTCCTTGTGCTCGACTGACTTCACGATCGCCGGGGTGACCTTCTTGCCGTGGTTGTCGAGGGTGGCGTAGACGCCGGCCATCTCCAGCGGGCTCGCGCCCATACTGCCCAGGGTCTGCGCGGGGACGGCCTCCATGCCCTCGGTCTCCATGCCGAGTTCGCCCGCGGTCCCGACCACCTCGGTCATGCCGACGTCGATGCCCATCTGCGCGAAGACCGAGTTGACGGACTTGTTCATCGCCTCCTGGACGGTGATGTCGCCGTAACTCCGGTCGTCCTCGTTGGGCGGCGCGAAGCCGACCTCCTTGCCGCCGTCCAGCACGGGCCGCTCGCTCGTGCCGTCGTACAGCGTGTTCGCCGTGATCGGCACGCCGTCCTGGGTCTCGGCGTCCTGGTCCACGGCCGCGGCGAGGATCACCGGCTTGAAGGTCGAGGCGGCCTGGTAGTCGTCACGGGTGGCGTTGTTGGTGTAGTGCTTCACGTAGTCCACGCCGCCGTACATCGCCACGACCGCGCCCGTCTTCGGGTCGACGGAGACGGCGCCGGCCTGGACGTCGGCGTCGACCTCGCGCTTGTCGGGGTCCAGCTTGCTGGTGAGCTTGGTCTTGACCGCCTCCTCCAGCGCCTTCTGCTTCTTCTTGTCGATGTTGAGCGTGACGGTGTAGCCGCCGAGGTCCAGCATGGCGTCGGCCTGCTTCATGTCCTCGGCGGTGCCCTGGGCGACGAGCTGCCGCTTGAGCGCGGCGTTGGCGGCCTCGACCAGGTATCCGGTCTGGCCCTCCATGCCGGGGGCGGCCTTGGGCTCCTCGGGCACCGGGAACTTCATGCCCTGGCGGTCGGCCCGGTCCAGCCACTTCTGCTCGACCATGTTGTCCAGGACGTAGTTCCAGCGCTCCTGGACGAGCCTCTTGCCGGTGTCGCTGGCGATCGCCCAGTCGTACTGGTTCGGCGCCTGGAGCAGCGCGGCGAGGTACGCCCCCTGCTCGACGGTCAGGTCCTCGGCGTCGACGCGGTAGTAGGCCTGCGCGGCGGCCTGGACGCCGTAGGCGCCGCGGCCGTAGTAGCTGGTGTTGATGTAGCCGGCGAGGATGTAGTCCTTGGACTTCTCCCGGTCCAGCTTCAGGGAGATGACCAGTTCCTTCAGCTTGCGGGTGACGGTCTGTTCCTGCGTCAGGTAGTAGTTCTTGACGTACTGCTGGGTGATCGTCGAACCGCCCTGCGCGCCCTTGCCCGAGACCGTGTTGAGCAGGCCGCGCGCGGTGCCCCTGAGGTCGACGCCGGAGTCCTTGTAGAAGGACTTGTTCTCGGCGGCGACGAAGGCGCGCTGGACGTCCTTGGGCACCTTCGCCAGGTCGACGATCTCGCGGTTGCGCTCGCCCGTGCGGGCCATGATGCTGCCGTCGCTGTACTCGTAGACGTTGCTCTGCAGCTCGGCGTCGGCGTTCCCCTCGGGGATGTCGATCATCATGTACAGCACGATGAAGGCGCCCATGCCGAGCAGGCAGAGGCCGAAGAACGTGCCGAGGATCTTCTTCCAGGTGAAGAGGCGGCGTATGCCGCCGCGGCCGGCCGTGCCCGACGAACGGCCCTGGGGTGCCGCACGGCGCCCACCGCGCTGTCGTGCGCGTCTTTCTTCCGCTCGTCCCATGCGTCCGTTCCGCTCCGCTTCGTTCGTGTGTGCTCTGTGGCCACACCAGTTCGCCGCTCGGGTCAGCTCAGAAAGCTAACACCGGGAGCTATGACAAAGAGCCGCCGATCCCACCTTTACGGGCGTGAGAATCAGCACCTGACCCAATGGAACCGACGTGCGAGAGGGGTGTGAGGTTGCCGTGATCGGGTAAAGTGCTATCACTTAGCTAGGCAGGTGCTAGCCGCTCGGCGAGCGCCCGGAGAAACGGGGGATCACCCATGTCCACACACGACACGCAGGTCACGGCCGATGTGCCCGAGATGCCGGCCCCACGCGTGCGGGAGTTCGCGGCGCACAGCATCGGCGGCGGGCTGGCCCTGCTGCTCGGCCTGGTCGGTCTGCTGCTCGGCACCGGACTGATCGTCACCGCCACGGCGGTCACCGGGGCCGGCGCCAAGGCCGTACTGATCATCGGCGGCGTCCTGGTCGCCGTCGCCGCGTTCCTCGCGATGTGCGGGCTGAACATGGTGGCGCCGGGCGAGGCGCGGGTGGTGCAGCTCTTCGGCCGCTACCGGGGCACGATCCGGCAGGACGGGCTGCGCTGGGTGAACCCCCTCACCTCGCGCCGGAAGATATCGACGCGGGTGCGCAACCACGAGACCGCGGTCCTGAAGGTGAACGACGCCTACGGCAACCCGATCGAGCTGGCCGCGGTCGTGGTGTGGCGGGTGGAGGACACCGCGCAGGCGACCTTCGAGGTCGACGACTACGTCGAGTTCGTCTCCACCCAGACCGAGGCGGCCGTGCGGCACATCGCCATCGAGTACCCCTACGACGCCCACGACGAGGACGGCCTGTCGCTGCGCGGCAACGCCGAGGAGATCACCGAGAAGCTCGCCGTCGAACTGCACGCGCGCGTGGAGGCGGCCGGGGTGCAGATCATCGAGTCCCGGTTCACCCACCTCGCGTACGCCCCCGAGATCGCCTCGGCGATGCTCCAGCGGCAGCAGGCCGGCGCGGTCGTGGCGGCGCGGCAGAAGATCGTGGAGGGCGCCGTGGGCATGGTGGAGTCGGCGCTGGCCCGGATCGCCGAGCAGGACATCGTGGAGCTGGACCCCGAACGGAAGGCGGCGATGGTGTCCAACCTGATGGTGGTGCTGTGCGGTGACCGCTCCGCGCAGCCGGTCCTCAACACCGGGACGCTCTACCAGTGACGACTCCGTCCGGGGGCTCGGCCCCCCAGGGCCGGCCGCAGCGCAAGCAGGTGCTGCTGCGGCTGGACCCGTCGGTGTACGAGGCGCTGGCGCGCTGGGCCAACGACGAGCTGCGCTCGGCGAACGCGCAGATCGAGTTCCTGCTGCGGCGGGCCCTCGCGGAGGCCGGGAGACTGCCCGGCGAGGTGGGACCCCTGCCCCGCCGCGGCCGTCCCCCCGGGGGGTCCGCCCCCGGGCCCCCTTCGACCTGAACGGCCCCGCCCGGGCGGGCCGAGCACGCCCGGCCCCCGGTAGCGGAACCGTGACAATCGGCCCCCACCTGCGCTTTCCCGCCCTCGCCCGCGCTCTGCGCCCGGGGTGTATACACACCGCGTATACACCGTGTGTAGAGTGCTCCGCATGTCCATCGGTCACACCCTCCTGGGACTCCTGGAGTCCGGTCCGCGTCACGGTTACGACCTGAAGCGGGCCTTCGACGAGAAGTTCGGTCACGACCGGCCGCTGCACTACGGCCAGGTCTACTCGACGATGTCCCGCCTGCTGAAGAACGGGCTCGTCGAAGTCGACGGCATCGAGACCGGCGGCGGTCCCGAGCGGAAGCGGTACGCGATCACCGAGGCCGGCATCACCGATGTCGAGCGCTGGCTCGCCACACCGGAGAAGCCGGAGCCGTACCTCCAGTCCACGCTCTACACCAAGGTCGTCCTCGCCCTGCTCACCAGCCGGGACGCCGCCGACATCCTCGACACGCAGCGCTCGGAGCACCTGCGCGGCATGCGGATCCTCACCGACCGCAAGCGCACCGGCGACCTCGCCGACCAGCTCATCTGCGACCACGCCCTGTTCCACCTCGAAGCCGACCTGCGCTGGCTGGAACTGACCGCGGCGCGTCTCGACAAGCTCCGCGCGGCGGTGACCCGATGACCACTCCCGTTCCCGCCGGTTCCCTGCTCGCCGCCCGGGACCTGCGCAAGGTCTACGGTCCGACCACCGCGCTCGACGGCGCCGCCTTCTCCATCCACCCCGGCGAGGTCGTCGCCGTGATGGGGCCCTCCGGGTCGGGCAAGTCGACGCTGCTGCACTGCCTCGCCGGGATCGTCACCCCCGACTCCGGGTCGATCCTGTACAACGGACGCGAGCTGACCGCGATGAGCGACGCCGAGCGCAGCGCCCTGCGGCGCTCGGAGTTCGGCTTCGTCTTCCAGTTCGGCCAGCTCGTCCCGGAGCTCACCTGTGTGGAGAACGTCGCCCTGCCGCTGCGGCTGAACGGCACGCCCCGCAAGGAGGCCGAGCGGGCCGCGCTGACCTGGATGGAGCGCCTGGAGGTCGACGGCATCCGCAAGAAGCGCCCCGGCGAGGTCTCCGGCGGTCAGGGCCAGCGGGTCGCCGTGGCCCGGTCGCTGGTCACCGGCCCGCGGGTGCTGTTCGCCGACGAGCCGACCGGCGCGCTGGACTCGTTCAACGGCGAGCGGGTGATGGAGCTGCTCACCGAGGCCGCCCGGTCCACCAACGCCGCCGTCGTCCTCGTCACCCACGAGGCGCGCGTGGCCGCGTACTCCGACCGCGAGGTCGTCGTGCGCGACGGGAAGTCCCGGGACATGGAGCGCGCCGTATGAATGCCGGTCAGTGGGTGCGGGACCTCGTCATGGGGGTCCGGTTCGCCTTCGCCGGCGGACGCGAGGGCTGGATCCGCGCGCTGCTCACCGCCGTCGGGGTCGGGCTGGGGGTGGCGCTGCTGCTGCTGACCACCGCCCTGCCGGGCGCGCTGGCGGAGCGGGACCGGCGGGGGGAGGCGCGGCTCGACTACACCTTCGGTGAGCAGATCGAGCGCGCCGACGACACCCTGGTGACCGCGGACACCGACACCGAGTTCGACGGCCGGGACATCCGCGGCCGGCTGCTGGAGCCGGAGGGCGCCAAGGCCCCGCTGCCGCCGGGGCTCCGGGAGTTCCCGGCGCCGGGCGAGATGTGGGTCTCCCCCGCGCTGAGGGAACTCCTCGGCTCCGACGACGGTCGACTGCTGCGGGAACGGCTGTCGTACGACATCGTGGGGACGATCGGCGAGCAGGGGCTGATCGGCTCGCAGGAGCTCGCCTACTACGCGGGCGCCGAGGGCCTCGCACAGCGGGTCGGCGACGGGATCGTGGGCCGTATCGACTCCTTCGGGGACCCCAACCCGGTGGAGGAGGAGATGGACCCGGTCCTCGTGCTGCTGGTCCTGGTCGTCTTCGTGGTGCTGCTGATGCCGGTCGCCGTGTTCATCGCCGCGGCCGTACGGTTCGGCGGCGAGCGGCGCGACCGCAGGCTGGCCGCGCTGCGGCTGGTCGGCTCCGACGGCGGCATGACCCGGCGGATCGCCGCGGGCGAGGCGCTCGGCGGGGCACTGCTGGGGCTGGTGTTCGGCACCGGGTTCTTCCTGGCGGGGCGTGAGTTCGGGGCGTCCGTCGAGGTGTTCCGGATCAGTGTCTTCCCGAGCTATCTGAACCCCTCGCCGCTGCTGGCGCTGCTGGTCGCGGTGGCGGTTCCGGGGGCCGCGGTGCTGGTGACGCTGCTGGCGCTGCGCGGGGTGGTCATCGAGCCGCTGGGCGTGGTGCGCACGGCGCGGCCCGCCCGCCGCAGGCTGTGGTGGCGGCTGCTGCTGCCGCTGGCCGGTGCCGGCATGCTGTTCCCCATGATCGGCCAGGGCCGGGAGAACGGGGACTTCAACCAGTACCTGGTCACCGGCGGTGTCGTCTGTCTGCTCGTCGGCGTCACCGCGCTGCTGCCGTGGATCGTGGAGACGGTCGTCGCCCGGCTCGGCTCGGGCAGCGTTTCCTGGCAACTCGCCGTGCGCCGACTCCGGTTGAGCAGCGGCGCGGCGGCCCGCATGGTCAACGGCATCGCGGTGGCCGTGGCCGGCGCGATCGCGCTGCAGATGCTGTTCGCCGGGGTGGAGGACGACTACACCAAGGCCACCGACTACGACGTGACCAGGGCCCAGATGCAGGTGCGGGTGCCCACGGGCGTGGAACTCGGCGCGGCCGCGACGAAGCTGGAGAGGACCGAGGGCGTACGCAAGGTGCACGCCCTGTCCGAGGGGTACCTCTATGACGCGCCGCCGCAGAAGGAGCCGCAGAACGGCGCGCCGCTGACCATCGGCGACTGCGCCACCCTGCGGGAGGTCGCGAAGCTGCCGGATTGCCGGGACGGTGACGCGTTCACGCTCCGCAGCGACGACTACGGCGACGGGACCGCGGCGCTAAACAAGCCCGGCCGGAAGCTGTACCTGGAGACGCCCGAAGGCCCCGGGGAGACCGAGGCCGTCGCCTGGACGCTCCCGGAGGGAGTGAAGCAGGCCGACCCGATCGACGACCCGACCGGCAACCGGCGCAACGGCTTCCTGATGACCCCGGGCGCGATGCCCGCAGCCATGGCGGAGGAGGTCAGAGGGGAGCTGTATCTGGTGATCGACGACTCGGTGCCGTACGTCCGCGAGTACGTGCGCAACGCGGCGGCCGAGATCGATCCGATGAGCGTTCCGGGGACGTGGTACGCCACCGAGCGTTCCGACCGCTACGAGTCGATCCGCACGGGCCTGTTCGTCGGCGCCGTGGCCGTGCTGGCGCTGATCGGGGCGAGTCTGCTGGTCTCCCAGCTGGAGCAGTTGCGGGAGCGCCGCAAGCTGCTGTCGGCCCTGGTCGCCTTCGGCACCCGCCGGCGCACCCTGAGCCTGTCGGTGCTCTGGCAGACGGCGATACCGATCGGCCTGGGCCTGCTGCTGGCCTCGGTGGTGGGCGTGACCCTGGGCGCGGTGCTGCTGAAGATGACCGCGACACCGGTGAGCGTGGACTGGGCGAGCGTCTTCCGGATGACCGGCGTCGGCGCGGGCGTGGTCCTCGCGGTGACCCTGCTGAGCCTGCCCCCGCTGCTGCGCATGATGCGTCCGGACGGGCTGCGCACGGAGTGAACGGCACGGACGGTGGGGGCGTTCAGCTCCCCACTATCCGTACCGGAAGGTCCCGCATCGCCGCCCGCAGGGACGCCGCCAGTTCCCTGTGCTCCGTCGCCCTCACCGTGCCCGTGCGCATGGCGAGGGCGATGCGGCGGGAAGGGGCCGGGTCGGCGAAGCGGGCGGTGAGCAGCCGGTTGGAGCGGGCGGTCTCGACCTCGACGGCGGTGCGCGGCAGCAGGGTCACCCCGAGGCCGCCCGCGACCAGCTGGACGAGGGTGCCCAGTCCGGCCGCCGTCGTCGTGGCCGGGACGTCGGCCCGCCCGGCCTCCCGGCAGATGTCCAGGGCCTGGTCGCGCAGGCAGTGGCCCTCGTCGAGCAGCAGCAGGTTCAGCTCGCGCAGCACCGCGCGGGGGATGCCCTCCCGGCCGCCGAGGCGGTGGCCGAGCGGGGTGACCAGCACGAAGTCCTCGTCGAAGAGGGGGATCTCGGTCACACCGGGAACGCCGAGGGGCACCGCGAGCAACAGCAGGTCGAGCCGGCCGCCGGCCAGTCCGTCCAGCAGGCTCGCGGTCTGCTCCTCGTGCACCTGGAGGTCGAGGAGCGGATAGCGGCCGCGGACCAGTCGCAGGACCGTCGGCAGCAGATAGGGCGCGACGGTCGGGATCACGCCGAGCCGCAGCACCCCGGTGAACGGCGCCCGCAGTGCGTCCGCCTCCTCCAGCAGCGCCCCGACCTCCTCCAGCACCGCCTTGGCGCGGACGGCGAGCCGCTCACCGGCCGGGGAGAGCAGCACCCTGCGCGTCGTACGCTCCACCAGGGTGACACCGAGCGTCTCCTCCAGCGCCGACACGGCGCCCGACAGCGCCGGCTGGCTCATCCCGATCGCCGAGGCGGCGTCCCGGAAGTGCAGATGCTCGGCCACCGCGGCGAACGCGCGGAGCTGAGCGAAACTGGGCTGCCTGCGCCTCTTGCCCACGGTCACTGATAGCTACCTCCGATCAACACGCCCGAGTGTAGCTATTTCACTAATCAATACACGGTGTGCCAACATCAACAAGGTCCAACCCATGGGAAACACCCGCAATCCGGGTGTTTCCCCGCTGCAAGGAGAGCCCGTGCTCACTGTCGGTGACAAGTTCCCCGATTTCGAACTGACCGCCTGTGTCTCGCTGGAGAAGGGCAAGGAGTTCGAGACGATCAACCACAAGACCTACGAGGGCAAGTGGAAGATCGTGTTCGCGTGGCCCAAGGACTTCACCTTCGTGTGCCCGACCGAGATCGCCGCCTTCGGCAAGCTGAACGACGAGTTCGCCGACCGTGACGCCCAGGTCCTGGGCTTCTCCGGCGACTCGGAGTTCGTCCACCACGCCTGGCGCAAGGACCACGACGACCTGCGCGACCTGCCGTTCCCGATGATGGCGGACTCCAAGCACGAGCTGATGCGCGAGCTCGGCATCGAGGGCGAGGACGGCTTCGCCAAGCGCGCCGTGTTCATCGTGGACCAGAACAACGAGATCCAGTTCTCCATGGTGACCGCCGGCTCCGTCGGCCGTAACCCCAAGGAGGTCCTGCGGGTCCTGGACGCCCTGCAGACCGACGAGCTCTGCCCGTGCAACTGGTCCAAGGGCGACGAGACCCTGGACCCGGTCGCGCTGCTGGCCGGGGAGTGAGCTGACGTGTCGCTCGACTCCCTGAAGTCCCGCATACCGGACTACGCCAAGGACCTGAAGCTCAACCTGGGCTCGGTCATCGGCAACTCCGACCTGCCGGCCCAGCAGCTGTGGGGCACGGTGCTGTCGACGGCGATCGCCTCGCGCTCGGCGATCGTGCTGCGCGAGCTGGAGCCGGAGGCGAAGGCGAACCTGTCGCCGGAGGCGTACACGGCCGCCAAGGCCGCCGCCGCGGTGATGGCGATGAACAACGTCTTCTACCGCACCCGTCACCTGCTGTCGGACCACGAGTACGGCAACCTGCGCGCCGGTCTGCGGATGAACGTCATCGGCAACCCGGGCGTCGACAAGGTCGACTTCGAGTTCTGGTCCTTCGCGGTCTCCGCGATCAACGGCTGCGGCATGTGCCTCGACTCCCACGAGCAGGTGCTGCGCAAGGCCGGCGTGGAGCGTGAGGTCATCCAGGAGGCCTTCAAGATCGCCTCGGTGGTCCAGGCGGTCGCCGCCACCCTGGACGCGGAAGCGGCCCTCGCGGAGTAACCCCGCCCACCGCCCCACCCCTCGGGCCCGCCCACCCCCCCCGGTAGGCGGGCCCACCCCATACACCCACACCCCCGCGCCTCCGCATCCCCGCGCCTCCGCGTCCCCACACCTCCGCGCCTCCGCGTCCCCACGCCTCCGCGCCCCGCGTCCCCGCGCCTCCGCGGGCAGTCGTGCCGCAGGGCGGCACGGGTGGGCGCGACGGCACCCCGTAAGCGCCGGGCTGCGCGAACACCCCCGTCCCGCACCGACACCACTCACCGGCGTTCGCCGGGTGCCTCCCCCACTCTCGGCTTCGCTCGAGCGGGGAGGACCCCCATCGCCCACCCGTGCCGCCCTGGGGGGCACCTCCCAGGCCCTTCGGGCACGGGAAGGGAAGGCACGACTGCCCGCAGCTACGGCAGTGTGGCTACTCCTCGCCCGTGTCCCCCGGCCGCTTCTCCTTCTCCGCATCCGCATCCGCCTCCGGCGTCGGAGGCTGAGGCGCCGGCGCCGGCGCCGGCGGGGCGCCCGGTTCGGACATCGCCGTGGCGCCGCGCGGCCGGGGCGCGTGGACCGGCACCGTCTCGTGGGCGTACGCCCGCAGATAACCGACGACGGTGTTCGTGACCGCGACCAGCGGCACGGCCACCACCGCCCCGCCGATGCCGGCCACCATGCCGCCCGAGGCGACCGCCAGCACCACCGCGAGCGGATGGACCCGCACCGCGCGGCCCAGAATGAACGGCTGGAGGATGTGCCCCTCGATCTGCTGCACCGCCAGCACCACCACCAGCACCATGACGCCCGTGAACACGCCCTGCGTGACGAGCCCGACGACCACCGCGAGCGCTCCCGACACCACCGCGCCCACCAGCGGGATGAACGAGAACAGGAAGATGAACACGGCGAGCGGCACCGCCATCGGCACGTCGAGGAAGTAGATGCCGAGACCGATGAAGATCGCGTCGATCAGAGCCACTATCACCGTGCCGCGCACGTACGCCGTCAGCGTCCGCCACGCGGCCGGGCCCGCCCCCGCGACACCCGGACGGGCCGCCGCCGGAACGAGCCGCAGCGACCACTCCCAGATCCGCTTGCCGTCGTAGAGCAGGAACAGCGTCGAGAAGACCGCCAGCAGTATGCCGGTGAGCGCCTCGACCACGACGGTCACGCCCTCCAGACCCGCCGAGGTGATCTGCTCGGTGTTGGCGCCGACCGCCTCCCGCAGGTTCTTGGCGATCTCGTTGATCTGCTTGTCGGTGACGTGGAAGGGGCTGTTGAGGAGCCAGTTGCGCAGCTCGTCGATGCCGTCCTGGATCTGGTCGGAGAGGTGGTCGATGTTCTCCATGACCTGCCAGGTCACGAACCAGCCGATGAGGCCGATCACGACGAACCCGAACAGCGCCGTCAGCGCGGTGGCCGGTCCGCGCGGCACGCCGAGCCGCCTCATCCGCGCCACCGTCGGCTGCAGCAGCGCGGTGATCAGCAGCGAGGCCACGAACGCCAGCACCACCAGCTGGACGGCGCTGATGATCCGCATGAGCACCCAGACCGTGCCGGCCAGCACCAGCAGCCGCCAGCCGGCCTCGGCCGCGACCCGTACCCCCCAGGGCACGGCCTGCGCCGGGTCGGGGCGGGCCGGGACGACGGTGGCTGTGTACGCGAGCGACGACTCGGGGGCGGGGCCCGGGGTCTCCACCCGTCCGGGTTCGGGGCCGGGATCGGGATCGGGATCGACATCCAGCCGGGGGTCCCGCTCCACCTCGGCGCGGCGCTCCTCCAGCCGCCTGCTGACCTCGGTCAGCCCGGCTCCGACCCGGCCGAGCCACCCTGGCACTCGCGACATGATCCGTCCTCTTCCCCCGTTTCCCCCCACCACTCCCCCTGGAGCCGTCGGTCAGACCGTACATGGCGAAAGCCCCGCACCGCAGGACGGTGTGGGGCTGTGCCGTGGTTGAGCGGGGCGGGGCCGAAGGGGCCCTGGTACCTCTAGTACCAGTGGTTGGCCTGCCAGAAGTTCCAGGCGCCGCAGGGGCTGCCGTAGCGGTCGTTCATGTAGCCCAGGCCCCACTTGATCTGCGTGGCCGGGTTCGTCGCCCAGTCGGCTCCGGCGGAGGCCATCTTGGAGCCCGGGAGTGCCTGCACCAGGCCGTAGGCGTCGGAGGTGGGGTTGTCGGCCCGGTAGTTCCAGCTGGACTCGTGGTCCACGATGTTGCTGAAGCACTGGAACTGGTCCGCCGGCACGATCTGCCGGGCCATCGCCTGTACTTGGGCGATCGTGTAGGACGACTGGACCGCGAAGCTGGACGCGTCACGGGTCGCGGAACGGCTGGCGGCGGCCTTGGCCTCCGCGCGCTCCTTGGCCTCCTTGGCCTCCTGCTCCGCCTTCTCGGCCGCTTCCTTCTTCTTCGCGACCGCCGTCTCGGCGGCGGCCTTGCGGGCGGCCTCCTCGGCGTCCTTCTTGGCGCTCGCGTCCGCGGCGATGGCCATCGTTTCGGCCTGCTGCGTCAGGGAGGCGGTCTGCACCTGGGCCTGCTGGCCCGCGGGGATGTCCGCGAGCAGCGTGGTGCCGCTTGCCGTCGCTTCGACGTCGTTGTTCTGCGCGGTGCTGCCCGAGGCAACGCCGACGACGCTTCCGACAGCGGTGACCGCGGTGGCCGAGGCCACTGCGAATCCCCGGACCGAGATCCGGCTCACACGGTTTCCTTCCAGCATCGCCCGCTCCGGTGACCCTCGCGGACGCAATCGTGCCCCTGGCACTGGCCTCCCCAACTACGGGTCACGGGAGGCGCGGGCCCGTTGGGCAACTCCTGCGAGGGAGCGCCGCGTGGTGACTCGGGCGGCATACGACGACGCTATGGAGTTGAGACTGTGGTGCTGTACCTCCCCCACCGCCTCAAAGGCGTGGGTGGTACCCCAAGGGGTACAGGTGTGTCGTATGCGGGGCCTGACAGGAGTGAGACTCTGCCGTAACCCGGCGCCGCAAGGCAATTATCCGTTGCGTGTGAAAGCTCACATCCCGTTTGGCCCTGGGGAATTCCGGAAATCCGCACACGCGCCGACGCCGCCCGGCTAGGCTCTACGCCTTTCCGGACGGCGCCGACCACAGGGTGACCGACCTCCCTGGGAAGCCGCGGGTCAGATCGGCCCGTCCTCCAGCATTTCGGTCACCAGCGCGGCGATCTGGGACCTCTCGGACCGCGTCAGGGTGACGTGCGCGAACAGCGGATGCCCCTTCAGCTTCTCGACGACGGCGACCACACCGTCGTACCGGCCGACCCTCAGATTGTCGCGCTGGGCGACGTCATGGGTCAGGACGACCCGGGAATTGGCCCCGATGCGGGACAGAACGGTCAGCAGGACGTTCCGCTCCAGCGACTGGGCCTCGTCCACGATCACGAACGCGTCGTGCAGCGAGCGGCCCCGGATGTGGGTGAGCGGCAGGACCTCCAGCATGCCGCGCGCGGTGACCTCCTCGATGACCTCCCGGCTGGTGACCGCCGACAGCGTGTCGAACACCGCCTGCGCCCAAGGGCTCATCTTCTCCGCCTCGGAACCGGGCAGATAGCCGAGCTCCTGCCCGCCCACCGCGTACAGCGGACGGAAGACCATCACCTTCTGGTGCTGACGGCGCTCCAGCACCGCCTCCAGGCCGGCGCACAGCGCCAGCGCCGACTTGCCGGTGCCGGCCCGGCCGCCCATGGACACGATCCCGACGTCCGGGTCGAGCAGCAGATCGAGCGCGATCCGCTGCTCGGCGCTGCGGCCCTTGACGCCGAACGCCTCCCGGTCGCCGCGCACCAGCCGCACGTTGCCGTCGGCGGTGACCCGCCCGAGCGCCTTGCCGCGCTCCGACTGGATGGTCAGTCCGGTGTGCACGGGCAGGTGCGCGGCCTCGGGCACGTACACGCGTCCCTCTTCGAAGAGGACGTCCACCTGCTCGCCGGGCAGGGTCAGTTCGGACATTCCGGTCCAGCCGGAGGAGTCCGTGATGGCGAGCTCCGCGCGGTACTCCTCGGCGAGGAGGCCCACGGAGGACGCCTTGATCCTGAGCGGGAGGTCCTTGGACACGACGGTGACGTCGAACCCCTCGGCCTGCAGGTTGCGGGCGACCGCGAGGATGCGGGAGTCGTTGTCCCCCAGGCGGTAGCCGCTGGGCAGCACGCTGGGGTCCGAGTGGTTGAGCTCGACCCGTACGGTCCCGCCGAGGTCCCCGGTCGGGATGGGGGCGTCGAGGCGGCCGTACCGCACCCGGTAGTCGTCCAGCAGACGCAGCGCCTGGCGGGCGAAGTAGCCGAGTTCGGGATGGTTCCGCTTGGCCTCCAGTTCGGTCACCACGACGACGGGGAGCACGACCTCGTGCTCGTCGAAGCGGCTCAGGGCGCCTGGATCGGCCAGCAGGACACTGGTGTCGAGAACATAGGTGCGCCGGTCTGGCTTGTGGCGCTTTGCGCTGGTCACCACGGAAGGACGTACCCCCTCGGATGAGGTCGGGGAGCGACGAGGCGGAGCTGGACCGGTCGACGGCCCTCGTGCACAGCGGGCCGGAAACCGGCCCTCCGCCGCTTCTTCCGTGCCGTGACCGCACGGTCGGGCTGGTGCAAAGGGCCTCCCGGGCGGACGGCGCCTGTGCCGCCCGCTGAGATCCGACACCCGTGGTTCGGGTGTCGACCTGTCTGGGTTATGCCCTCGAACGAACGCCGCCATGCCACGGCATATGACGGCGCGCCGGTGAACTCCGTGTGACCTGAGGTGGATGCGCGGGGCGCTCAGCCGCCGTAGCGCCGGTGACGTGCGGCGTAGTCGCGCATCGCGCGCAGGAAGTCGACCTTGCGGAAGGCCGGCCAGAACACGTCGCAGAAGTAGTACTCCGAATGCGCGGTCTGCCAGAGCATGAATCCGGACAGCCGCTGCTCGCCGCTGGTGCGGATGACGAGGTCCGGATCGGGCTGGGCCCGGGTGTAGAGGTGACGCCCGATCATGTCGATGTCGACGGCCTCGGCGAGCTCGTCCATCGACGTGCCGCGCTCGTGGGCGTCCAGCAGCATGGAGCGCACCGCGTCGGCGATCTCCTGGCGACCGCCGTATCCGATGGCGACGTTGACCACTATGCCGTCGACGTCCGCGGTGGCCTGCTCGGCCTCCTTCAGGGTGGTCTGCATCCCGGCGGGCAGCAGGTCGCGCGTGCCGACGTGGTGCACCCGCCAGCGTCCGTCGGCGGCGAGGGTGCGCACCACGTCCTCGATGATGCCGAGGAGCGGGACGAGCTCCTCCTTCGGCCGGTCGAAGTTGTCCGTCGACAGCAGCCAGAGGGTGACGACCTCGACGTCCGTCTCGCTGCACCAGCCGAGGAACTCCTCGATCTTGTCCGCGCCGGCCCGGTGGCCGTGGACGGTGCTGGAACCCGCGGCCTTCGCCCAGCGGCGGTTGCCGTCCATGATGACGCCGATGTGCTTGGGCACCTGAGCGGTGTCCAGGTGACCTTCCACCCGGCGTGCGTACAGCCTGACCAGCAGGCCGCGCAGCTTGTCGCGCAGGTTCACGTGATCGTCAGCCCCTCCGTGCGGATCGGACAGGCGCGGCGCGCCCCGCCGCGTCGCGCGGCGGGCGGCCCGGTCTCGGCCGCGGGCGGCCCCTGTCCGTATGGCGGTCCCCGAAGGCGAAGCGTACCCCTGCCGGGGCGGGGGTCCCCAAAGGCCGGGGTGGTCGCGCTCGCCGTCCGTCCGGCGGCGGCACGCGGTCCGTCACCTGTATGGCCGCCGTATGTGTGCGGGCGGCACATGTGCACGGGGACCGCATGCGGTGTGCCCACCGTTCCCGGACCGTCGCCCCGTGGGGTGCTCGCCCGGGGCCAAGAAAAAACGGGCCGGTCCGTGGGGGGGAGACGGACCGGCCCGAGGGGGGGTTTCCACCATAACCCTTCGTAAGTGATGCTGCGTACATCGGCGCGCCACAACTACTCTCCGAAACCGCCTGACGACGCGCGGACGGCCCCGAAAGACGCCCTCCGAGGCCCCGAGATGGCCGAAAGCCAGTGAAATCGCGTGAAAAACGAGCGGTGAGGGGTCTCCGCGCCGCATGTGACGCCATCCGCCACCGGAGTGACCGCACTTCCGGTCATCCCTCCGACGGGTGACCCGGGCACGGACACCGGGTTGACCCGAGAAGGTCGGCTCGGGCACCGCGCAGCCCCCTCCGCCGCGCGGTACCGTCGCCCGGCGCGGCTTTGCCGGCGCGAATCATCGTGGTCCGAACCCATGTGATCCCCCGCTCCACGGGCCGGCCGCATCCCGTGACGACGCGGAAACCCACCGGCGCGCGGTGCGGCCGGCTCCGCCCTTGCGGGCGTGGAAGAGGTGCCGGGTGCTGTGGGCCACAAAGGCCCCCTCGGCCTCGATCCGCTCGTGCAGGGCGCGCAACCGCGGCAGGTACGCCTCGACGGTGAAACCGGGGACCGTCCGGATCGCCTTGCACGGGAAGCGGAGCCCCGCGCCGTCCCCCCGGTTTCACGGCACCAGCGGCCGTACCTCCTCCGCCACGAACCGCACGAACCCCTCCGGGTCCGGCTCGTCGCCGGTCGGCTGGAGGATCACCGAGTCGGCCCCGGCCTCGGCGAGCCGCCGTACGGCCTTGGCGACGGCCTCCGCGTCCCCGGCGACCCCGAGGTCCGCCTCCCCGCCGGCCCCCTCGGCGGCCAGCTCGGCCCGCAGCCGTTCACCGGCACCGTCCCCCGTGGCCGCGAGCAGGTAGACGACGACCTTGTGGGATCCGTCGGTACGCCCCGCCGCGGCCCGTCCCTCCTCGATGAGCCGGCGCGCCCGCCGCACCCCGTCGGGCGAGGTGTCGGCGGTGAGGACGGTCCCGTCGGCGGCCTCACCGGTGAGCCGCACGGTCCTGGGCCCGGTGGCGCCGGCCAGCACCTCCACCGGCTCCTGCGGCGGCCAGTCGAGGGCGACGTCGTCGAGCCTGACGTACCGTCCCTCGGTGGTGACCCGCTCCCCTCGCAACAGGGCCCGCAGCGCGACGAGGTGCTCCCGCAGCAGGGTGAGCGGCGATTCGGCCCGCGCCCCGACCTGCCCCATCCAGTCCTGCACCCCGTGCCCGACGCCGAGGATCGCGCGCCCCGGGAACATCCGGTGCAGACTGGCGGCCTCCATGGCCGTCATGGCGACGTTCCGCAGCGGCACGGGCAGCAGCCCGACCCCGACCCGCACCCGCTCGGTCCACGCCAGCGCGGCGGCGGCGGTCGAGATCCCGCCCTCCCTGAAACAGTCCTCCCACAACCAGAGCTCCTCGAGCCCGACGTCGTCGGCGAGCCGGGCGACGGAACGGAGCCGCTCGGGGGCGAGCTGGGGACGGAAGACTGCGCCGAGTGTGGTCATGGGGGTTCCCTACCCACCCGGGGCGGGTCCTCGAAACCGACGCTCCCGGCGGGCCGTCACCCCGCGGGGCCCCTCGGCTCCCTGAGCGGGTGGCCGGTGACGAGGGCCGTGAGGGTCAGGGGCGTCGCCGTCCGGCTGGTCGAGGGAGGGGCGGTCCAGCGGCTGGACGCCGGGGTCTCCTTCCGGCCTCGCGGGCCGGTCCGGTTCTGCCCACCCGTGCGTGCCGCGGCGCCACCGCCCGTGCCGCCGTCGTTGTCAGCCCCGCCCACTAGGGTCCTGGATCACGGGTCGCCGCCGCTCGGCGGTGTTCTCTGACATGACGTCATGAGCGGGAGCTGCCATGGGCTTTGAGGCCACCTACGCCGACTTCTCCGTCGATCCGACCCGGCTGGCCAACTCCGAGGTCAGGCTTCACGGGGCCCGGTTCGCCGGGTCGCACGTGGCGCTGAGCGCGGGCGGGAGCGTGACGCTGGACTTCGAGGTGGAGGACCCGGAGGACGTCCCCCAGGCGACGCTCACCGTCACGGCCCTGGTCTCCAGGCTCGGCTCCGACCTCGGGTACGCGCCGATGGACGTACTGGTCCAGGGTGAGGTGGTGGCCGAGGACCTCACCGTGCCCGGCGGCGGCGACCTCCCGCACGACAACGTCTTCGCGGTGCCCGGGCGCCTGCTGAAGCCCGGCGTCAACAGGCTGGAGATACGTTCCTCGGCCAAGTCCGGCAGCATGCTCCGGCTCTACCGGATCACCCTGGACCCCGTCCGGGAGCGTGGCCGCTCCGAGCGTGCGCGGGCCGCCGAGGCCGCCCGTGACTCGGTCTTCACCTACCGGACGGAGATCCGCCCCGCCCACGCCGCCTTCGCCCCCTGGCAGGCGGCACAGCGGCTGCTCTTCCACATCGACCGGGACGAGCACTCCCTGCCCGCCCAGCTCGGCTGGCGTGGTGAGGGCGGCGCCGAGGCCGCCATCAGCTTCCAGTCCACCATGTCCGACTTCCACGGCGTGTACCGCACCGCGGACGGTACGGCGTACGAGTACCGGGGGCGGCTCACCGACCGCCGGCCGTTCTCGGACGACACCGTGAACCTCTCGGCGTCCCCCCTGCACCGCTTCCACACGGAGGAGGGATGGGGCGGTGACTGGCACACCTCGCACGAACTGCGGCTGCTGGTCGACGACGGCGGGGAGCCCGTCGAGCGGGTGACCTGGCGCGACCAGCGGGGCAACTCCGGGACGGTCGTGCTGCACCCCGACGTCTCCGAGGTCGAGGTGGGCGGTGTCGAGGCGAGCGACGAGTTCGAGGGCGGGGGCGAAGTGGCCGACAACCTCCTCGAGGACGAGCGCGGCAAGTGGCTGGCGTTCGCGGACACCGCCCACCTCGACCTCACCCTCGTCCGCCCCACCGCCGTCGCCTCGTACTCCCTGACGTCGGCGAACGACTGCGCCGAACGCGACCCCCGCGACTGGACCCTCTTCGGCTCGCACGACGGCGACACGTGGACGCCACTGGACACCCGGAGCGGTGAAAAGTTCACCGAGCGCTTCCAGACCCGCGCGTTCCACCTCCGCTCCACCTCCCATGCCTACCGTTACTACCGCCTCGACATCACCCGCAACGCCGGCGGCGCCGAGATCCAGCTCGGCCGGGTCCGGTTCGCGGAAGCGCCCGCCGGGCAGGCGTTCACCGGCTACTACCAGCGCTGGAACGAGGGCCCCATCGGCTACCGCGGCACGCCGGTCGCCGTCCCGTCCGCCGCCCTTCCCACGGCCCGCCACATCGCCTCGGAGCTCCAGGCCGCCGTCGCGGGCCTGTCCGAGACGGCCCGGACCCTGGCCGCGCTGGCGGAGCACCTGCGCAAGCACTGACTTCGGGGACCCGCGGGGATACGTTCGGTGCGGAGGGTTCGTCGGTGGGTGGTCGAGGGGGCGGTCGGGATGGGGCGCTGGCGGGACGGGCGTGGGGAGCTGATCGTGCGGGGGGAGGACGGAGAGCGGCCTCCGGTGCGCGTTGCGCTGGAGATCGCCGCCTCCTATCGGGCCCGTACGAAAGGGCTGCTGGGGCGGGACTCCCTCGACGGGGCCCTGCTGCTCTCCCCCGCCAACAGCGTGCACACCTTCCGTATGCGCATGCCCATCGACGTCGCCTACCTCGACCGGCGGCTCCGGGTCGTCGCCGTCCGCACCATGCCGCCCGGACGGCTCGGTCTGCCCCGGCTCCGGGCACGGCATGTGCTGGAAGCCGAGGCCGGGGCGATGGCGGGGTGGGGGCTGCGGGCCGGGGCCCGGGTCGAGGTGGACCTTCAGGCGCCGTCGCCGACCGCCTGCTCCGGCCGGCTCAGCCCGCCGTGCGCGGGAAGGTGATCTCGACCCTGCGGTTCTTCTTGCGGCCGGCCTCCGTCGAGTTGTCGGCGATCGGGTACTGCTCGCCGTATCCGCGCACCTCGTAGGTGATGTCCGCGTCGCTCAACTGCTGGCCCAGGACGGCCTGTACGGCGTTGGCGCGCCGGCGGGACAGGACGTCGCCGTGGGCGGACGAGCCCAGGTCGTCGGTGAAGCCGAAGACGCGGACCTTCGTCGCGTTCTGCGTCTTGATCTCGCCCGCGATCGTGACGATACGGGCCTTCGCCTCCGCGCCGAGCTTGGCGCTGTCCTTGCCGAACAGCACCTCGGCCTGGAGCGCGAACGTCACGTCGGAGTTGGTGTCCTCGCGGCGCTCGTCGCCGCTCTTTTCCTCCACGATCTGCTTGATGTCGAGGACCTTGGGCTCGGTGAGGGTGGCGCCCTCCGGGAGCTTGAGGTCGGGGTCGTTCGGGTCGACCTCGACGGGTGCGGACGCGGACGCCTCGGTTCCCGGCGGAACGCTGGGGCCGTCGTCCGCGTGGGCCACCACCGCGCCGTACAGGTGGGTGGCGGCCATGACCGTGGCAGCCGACAGGACCAGGGCGAGACGGGGCGGCGCCAAGCGGGTCGGGGTACGAGTCATGGCCGGCCTCACCCGGAAATCTTGATCGTGCCGCTGGAGAACGTCGGTACCTGGAGGTCGACCTCGACCGTGTCCGTCGGCGGTGCGGGGAACTGCATGAAGACAGGAAGGGCCTGACCTGCGTTGAGGGTGGCAAGACCGGTTGTGGTCAGTGGTCGGCCATCCGTGTCCCGCAGCACGTAATAGCGCTTCCTCCCCTTCGAGTCCACGAGGGTGGCACCACCGAGCGAGGGGCCGTGTTTGATGACCTCGGTCTCGTCCCCACTCGTCTGAGGCGGGACGGCCACTGATTCCGCACCGTCGTTCTTGAGATTTCCGCTCACGGTGACGAAGCCGCCGGAATCCCGTACGGCAGAGGTGACCTGTAGAAGCAGTCCGTCTGTACCTTTGAGTTCGGCCAGAGGAGTCTCCGCCTGCCCCTCCTGAGCACTCGGCTTGGAACCACTGTCCCTGGAGGCCGACGCCGAAGGGCTCGGCTTGTCGTCATCGCCTCCACCGCCACAGCCCACGGCGCCCACGGCAAGACCGGCCGTAATGGTCAACGCGACCACCCCCCTGCGGGCCTGCGCAGTGATCCGAATGCTCATCTCTCTGCTTCCTTCATCACTCGTCGTTCGCTTGTCAGTCGGCCAGGTGGACGTCGAACAGGTCCTCGGGCTGCGGCAGGAGCTCGTCGGGCGCCTTCGGGTCCAGCTCCCATTCCTCGCCGCCCTTGCAGCTGAGCAGCGGCAGTACGTCTTCCTCAGCTTCTTCAGCGGCCTCGGACGGGAGCGGGAAAGTACAGCGGGGTTCGATCACAGCGGTGGCGGTCGCGTCGGAGCGGCGGTTCTCCGTATCGGGGACGATCGAGTCTCCGACGGTCTTGTTGGTCTCCACCTCGACCCTGTAGCCGAGGAGGCCCGCCAGATCGCATCCGATCACACGGGCGTCGTTCCGCGCGGCAAGCTCGTGCGCGCGTCCGCAGGTGAGACCGATGCCGTCGACGTCCCCGTTGAAGATGGCCTGCCACTTCTCCGGATCGAGCAGGTCCTGAACCCACCGTTTCGCGAGCGCGTCCCGTGTGTCCTGGGCCGCCGCGAGCGCCGCCGCGTCGGCGGCGGTCTGCGCGCCGTTCCGATTCACCGCGGCCTGGCCGACCGCGAAGTACGCGAGCGCGAGAAAGAGCAGGCCCCCCACCACCGTGATGTAGATGGGGAAGGCCTGCCCTGCGTCGTCGTACCGGCGGAATCGCGTCAAGGAGCCACCTTGGCGATCTGTTCGTTGATCTTGCCGAGGATGGTCTGGCCGATGCTGGTGCCGGTGATCGCGAGCACGATCAGCACGACCACCGCGATGATGCCCAGGTACTCGACCGCGGTCTGCCCCTTGTCGGCGTTGCGGCGCTGCAGGGCCTCGACCGTCGTGTTCTTCCAGCCGTTGACCCGGACCTTGGTCGCGACGGCGGTCTTCGTCATCAGGTCGCTCATGGTGTTCCCCTCCGGCTGACGCGGTAGCGGCCTGCCTCGTGGGGCCGCTTTCGGCATCCGCACCGTACGGGTGGGAGTCCTGTCCGTCAGAGGGCCCCAGGGCCCAATCCCGGGCCCAAGCGCGGGCCCGGTTCCTCGTCTCCCTCGCCGTCACCGGAGGTCACCCCACCCCTCGGCCCGAACCGGGCGCAGTGCCGAGCCACTTCGCCGCGGCCTCGGAACGGCTCGTGCTGTGGAGCTTCGCGAAGATGCGGTTGATGTGGTTCTTGACCGTCTTCTCGCTGATGAAGCATGTGGCGGCGATCTGCTGGTTGGTCATGCCGGATGCGATGAGGTCCATGATCTCCGCCTCCCTCGCGCTGAGTCGGTACCTCGACCTGTCGGGAGCGACCGGACGGCCGCCCGTCCACCCAGACGACGATCGTGCCACACCTGGTTGCAGTTGCGAAAGGTTTTCCGCAGAAGTAGGCGAGGGCGGAATGTGGTGGAGGTCGAGTCCGTTTGACGGCGCGTTAGTTGCGCGTGCAGCGCCCAGTCCCTCCGGTAGCGTCCCGGTCGGTCGCGGGTCCTGACGGAGTTGCGAGAGCAATGCCCCTGCCGCTGTGGGGGTGAAGTGGGGCCTGCCCTCCCCGATGTCGCGGATCGCCGCCGCCAACTGGTCCGCCGTGAACTCGCCGTGCACCAGGTAGCCGCCCGCTCCCCTGCGCAGGGCCTCCCGGACGATCTCCGACTCCCCGCTGTACGTCAGCATCACCACGGAAGCGATCCGCACCAGGTACGGGAGTGCCGAGATGCCGTCCACGCCGGGCATGCGGACGTCCAGGAGGACCACGTCGGGGCGGTGGGCGCGGGCCGCCTCGCAGGCCTCCCGGCCGTCGGCCGCCTCCGCCACCACCGTGATGTCCTCGTGGCCGGTGAGGAGGGCGGTCAGGCCGGCGCGGACCACCGGGTTGTCGTCCGCCACGACGACCCGGAGGGGAGCCGGTGGCGGGACGCTCGCGAAGGGGTGGGGGGGTGTCGTCATGGGGTGGTCTCCGTGGGTGTCGTCACGGCCGCCAGCGGGAGTTCCAGGCGGACTTCGGTGCCTCGCGTGTGCGCGCCCCGGCCGATGCGGATGCGGGCGCCGACCGAGGCCGCCCGCTCGACCATGCCGACCAGGCCGAAGTGGCCCGTGCGGCGCAGTCGTCCGAGGTCGGTGCCGGGCGGAAGGCCGGTGCCGTCGTCGTACACGCTGATGCGGAGCAGATCGCCGTGGACTCCGGCGTGGACGTCGACCCTGGTCGGTCGCGCGTGGCGGTGGGCGTTCTCCATGGCCTCCGCGGCGATGGTGAGGAGTTGGCGGGCCACGGCGGGCGGGACGGGCGGGACCGCGTGCTCGCCGGTGGGACGGTAGGTGGCGGGCACTCCGGTGCGGGCGGAGAAGTCGCCGGTGCGGGCGGCCAGTTCCACCAGGACGTCCACGCCCTGGCCCGGGTCCGCCTCCCGGCGCAGGTCGGCCAGGAGTTCGCGGGACTCGGCCGCGGCTCTGCGGGCCGAGCGGGCCACCAGTTCCGCCTGTTGTCCCACCAGGGCCGGGTCCATGTGCGGGGCGCCCGCCGTGCCGGCCAGGCCGTCCGCCGCCAGGGCCACCCCGTGGAGGGTTTTCGCCACCGAGTCGTGCATCTCCCGGGCCAGGCGGGCTCGTTCGGCGCTGACCGCCTCCGTGACGGCCAGGCGGGCCTGGACCGTGGTCAGGGCCCGGGTCGCCGTGCCCAGGCGGAGCATGAGGTTGCGGAGGCTGGAGCCGACCGCGCCCGCGATCACGCAGAGGCCGGGGAGGAGGAGTGCTTCCGCCGGGTCCGTCCGCGGGCTGTCCAGGGCCGCGTGGACCAGGAGGAGGATCAGACCCTGGAGGGAGGCGAAGACGGCCGCGCCGCGCCAGCCGTAGATCAGGCCCGCGAGGAGGGGGGTGCAGACGCTGACGTAGGCGAGGGTGGTGTCGGGGCCCGCGGAGATGAGGAGCAGGGCTCCGAAGAGGGTGTCCGCCGCGAGGAGGGTGGGGTGGCGCAGGAGGAGGGGGCCGAAGCGTTCCCAGTCCCTGAAGAGGACGTAGGAGGCCATGAAGGTGGCCACCACGGCGAGGGCGACGAGGCGGGTGCTCCAGCCGGGGGCGGCGTTGAGGAGGGCGGAGGGGGTCGCCAGGGCGATCATCGCCAGTCTGAAGCCGAATGCCTGCCGGCACAGGGCTTGGAGGGCGTTGATCTGGATCTGGACGTCCGGGGCCTGTGCGGGTCGTGGGGGGTGCGTCCGGTCTTCGGCCGGATGGGGGTTCCCCTCCGCACCACCCGTGCGGGTTTCGTCGTCGGGTGCGGGTGGCCCCTGTGGGGGCTCGGCGCCGTCGGCGGCTACCGCTCCGTGGCCCTGTGGGGGGCCGGCGCCGTCGGCGGCCGACGGATCGGGCAGCCGGGGCCGGGTGCCCGTCGCCGGTTCCCAGCCCGGGGGCAGTGCCGGAGTCGCCGAGGTCACCGGGACGTCCGGGGCGCCCGTCCTCGCGTGGGGCGGGAGGACCGTGCCCGTCGGCGGGGTGGTGATCTCCGAGGGTCTGGGCGCGCGGCGGAACAGCCCCGTGCGCTCCCCGGTCGTCGTCATCGCACCCCGCCCCCGCCCTACTCGCCCGTGACCGCGCCGAAGTCGATGCCGGAGCCGAGGATCAGGCCGGCGCCGAGGAGGATCATCGTGGCCGGGACCATGAACGTGGTGATCATCATGGTGGCCTTCGGTACCGCGCGGGCCGCCTTGCGGCGGGCGTTCTGCGCGTCCGTCCGGCGCATGTCCTTGGCCAGGGACACCAGCGTGTCCACGATCGGCGCGCCCAGCTCCTCGCCCTGCTGCAACGCCGTGACGAACATCGCCACCTGCTCCGAGTCGTTGCGGCGGCGCAGCTCCGCGAACGCCTGCCTGCGGCTCATGCCCAGGTCCATCTGACGGAGCGTGATGCGCAGCTCGTCCGCCCACGGGCCCTCGTACTTCGACGACACCCGGTCCAGGGCCTGCCGGAAGCCCAGGCCCGCGCTCACCACCACCGCCAGCACGTCCAGGAAGTCCGGCAGCGTCCGCTCGATGACGTCCCTGCGGACGCGGATCGCCGACCAGATGCCGACCTCCGTCCAGAACGCGCCGAAGGCGAGGAGCAGCAGGGCCATGAAGAGCTGGCCGCGCATCAGGAAGACCAGGAAGCCCACGACGCCCAGGAAGCCGTACACCGCGCGGCGGGCGGCGTAGCGGTCGAGGGTGAGGCCGCCGGGGTTGCCCGCCAGGTCGATCCTGCGGCGGTACCTGGCGACCTGCCCCGGGCCCATGAGGCGCAGTACGGCGGGGGCGTAGCGCATGCCCAGGCGGTCGACGAGGGAGTCGACCGCGCCCGTGCGGGTGGAGCCGACCTCCAGGGCCAGGGCCAGGTCGCCGGGGAGTTTCGCCTCCGCCCGGTACATGCGGACGCCGGCGAAGACGCCGTAGACGGCGAGGCCCGTCAGGAGGGCGAGCAGAAGTGCCATGTCGGTCGGTCCTCCTCGCCGTTCAGACGTCGATGCGGGACAGGCGGCGGATGAGGACGAAGCCGACGGCGTACAGGCCGAACGCGATGATCACCGCGGCCTGTCCGGCCGGGGAGCCGGTCATGCGCTCCAGGGCGCCGTCCTTCACCCCGTCCATCAGGAACAACGAGCCGACGCCGAGGACGGGCACGGCGTACGACGTCATGCTGACCTGGGAGAGCTGGGTGCGGACCTCCCGCCGGGTCTCCTTGCGCTCCTCCAGCGTCTCCGTCAGGTTCCGCAGGGCGCTCACCACCTGGCCGCCCGCCCGGTTGGACAGCACGAGGGTGGTGACCAGGACGACGAGCTCGCGGGACGGGAGGCGGTCGGCGAGTTCGCCGAGGGCGTCGTCCATCGACGCGCCCACCGCCAGCTGGCTGGCCACCTTGGCCAGTTCCTCGCCCGCGGGGGCCTCCAGCTCCTCCGCCGCCATGCCGACGGCCGTACGGAGGGCGAGGCCGGCCTGGGTGGCGTTGGCGAGGATGCGGGCCAGCTCGGGGAGCTGGTTGATGAACTTCTCGATGCGTTTCTGCCGCTGCCAGTTGAGGAACTGCAGCGCCACCCCGATGCCGAGCAGGCCGGCGATCGGGCCGAAGAAGGGGGCGAGGGTCGCCTGGCCGACGAGCCACAGGCCGGCGACCGTGGCGAGCATGTAAACGAAGAACTCGCCGGGGGTGACGTCCAGGCCGGTGGCCGCCAGGCGCAGTTCGAGCTTCTTGCCGAGCCCGGTGCGGCGCAGGCGGCGGTCCAGGGCCGGGAAGTGACGCCGGCGGCCGGCGACGGGGATCCGACCGGTGGCCGACAGCCGGTCCACCAGCGCCTGCCGCTGCGCCCTGCCGGTGGCGTACGCGTGCACGCCGACGACCGCGAGGACGCAGGTCAGCAGCGTGACGCCGGTGGTCAGCGTGATCAGGTTCTGCAGCTCCATGGGGGCGGTTCCTACCTGGCTTCTCGGGTGGCGAGCTGGTCGTAGGACTGGGCGATGCCGAACGCCTGGGGGACGGGCTGGCTCGCCATGTGGAGGCGGTCGGCGGTGCGGCGCGGGAGGGGGTGGTGCTCGTAGGCGCCGTGGACGCGGCCGTCGGCGGTCATGGGCTGTGCGTGGAAGCGGACGACCGTGGCCAGCCGGTACGGCTCCGAGCCGTGGCTCTCCAGCAGGGCGACCTCGGTGATGCGGCGGGCGCCGTCGGCGAAGCGGGTGAGCTGGACGATGACGTCGACGGCGCTGTTGATCTGGTCGTGCAGGGCGACGAAGGGGATCTCCACGTCGGACATGGAGGCGAGGGTCTGGAGCCGCATCAGGGCGTCCTCGGCGCTGTTGGCGTGGACGGTCGCGAGGGAGCCGTCGTGGCCCGTCGACATGGCCTGGAGCATGTCCAGGGACTCACCGCCGCGGACCTCGCCGACGACGATGCGGTCGGGGCGCATGCGGAGGGAGTTGCGGACGAGGTCGCGGATGGTGACCTGGCCCTTGCCCTCGACGTTCGGCGGGCGGGACTCCAGGCGGATGACGTGCGGCTGCTGGAGCTGGAGTTCGGCGGAGTCCTCGATGGTGATGATGCGTTCGCGCTCGGGGATCAGGCCGGAGAGGGCGTTCAGGAGGGTCGTCTTCCCGGTGCCCGTCGCGCCCGACACGATGACGTTGAAGCGCGCCTGCACCAGGCCGGCCAGCAGGTACAGCGTGGGCTCGTCCAGCGAGCCGAGGCCGATCAGTTCCTGGAGGGTGAAGGAGCGGGGGAAGCGGCGGATGGTGAGGGTGGCGCCGGTCAGGGAGAGCGGCGGGATGATGACGTTGACGCGCTCCCCGGAGGGGAGGCGGGCGTCGACCATGGGGTTCGACTCGTCGACGCGGCGGTTGACCGTGGAGACGATGCGTTCGATCGTCTGCATGAGCTGGTCGTTGGAGGCGAAGCGGAGCGGGAGCTGTTCGACCCGGCCGCCGCGCTCCACGAAGATCGCGTCGGGGCCGTTCACCATGATCTCGGTGATGGACGCGTCCTCCAGCAGGGGTTCCAGGATGCCGAGGCCCAGGGCCTCGTCGACGACCCGGCGGATCAGCTGGGAGCGTTCGACGGTCGACAGGACCGGGCCCTCGCGGCTGATGATGTGGCCGAGGACGCGTTCCAGCCGGGCCCGGCGCTCGGCCGCGGCCAGCGCGCTCATCTCCGCGAGGTCGATCTCCTCCAGGAGCTTGGCGCGGTAGGAGGCGACCAGGTGGCCGTCCTCACCCCGTCCGGCCGTCTCCTCGGGGGAGTTGATGCGTGCCCGCAGGCTCATGGGTCGCTCGCTCCTCAGTGGTCGACCGGCATCGTGGCGGTCTTGCGGACGGGGTCGAAGTTCCAGCCGGGGACGATCGACGGGATGTCGATCGTGGCGGTGACGGTGACCTCGTCGCCGCCCTTCGCCACCGCGCAGCCGGTGCGCCCGGCCAGCCAGTCGCTGACCGCCGCCGTGCAGGCCGGTCCGGCCTCCCGGTCGAGCGACGCGCTGCGCGCCCCCGCACGGGCCGCCGTACCGGCCTGCTGGGCGGTGTAGGCGACCAGGCCGAGCTGGACGGCGGCCATGGCGACGACGAGCAGGACCGGGAGGAAGCCGAGGTACTCGACGGCGACCTGGCCGCGGTCGCGGGGGTGGCGTGCGCACGGCGTCTGCGGCATGTCAGTCCGTCTCCTCCTCGACCGCGCCCGCGTGCCCCTCCACGTCGAGGGGGAGGGAGAGGACGCCGGGGAAGAGGAGGGGGACGTCCAGCTCCACGTCGGCGGTGACGAAACCGCCCGAGGTCGCGCAGTCCACGGTCGCCCCTCCCGCCCACGCTCCCGACAGCTTGTCCAGCCCGGCCGCCCGGCAGGCGCCCTGGCGCGCGCCCGGCGCCGCCGCCGTGGCCGCCCGTACGGCCTCGTCCGCAGCATTCCCCGCGAGCGTGAACGCGTACCCCACCAGCACGAGTTGCCACAGCACCACCAGTGTCACGAGGATCGTGGGGGTCATGCCGAGGAACTCGATGGTGACCTGGCCCCGGTCGTCCGGTCGCCGTGACGCCGTCGTCCTCATCGCCTCATCCCCCCGAGTCCCTGCGCCGCCGCAGGCCCACCGACCCGCGGTCGCCGCGCAGCCGGCCCGCCTTCCGGGCGCCCTGCGCCGCCTTGACCAGGCCGAGTTCGCCGGCCAGCCCCCACAGGGCCTGCTTGACGGTGCTCTTGTTCTCCAGTTCGTGGACGCGGCCGGCGTCCACGACGGCCTGGAGTTCCCTGAAGTGGGCGGGGACCACGGTGGCCGCGACGACGGTGCCGGTGATCCTCCGGATGAGCGGGGGCTGGATCTCCGTGGACCGGGTGTGCCGGTTGACGACCACGGTGGTCTCCTCGGCCTTGCGGATCTGCAGCCGGTCCCACATCCGCACCGTCCGCTTGGCGCCCCGTACGGCGATGACGTCGGGGGTGGTGACCAGCAGGGCGGTGTCGGCCATCTCCACGGCCGCCGCGCCGGCGCCGCCGAGCTGGGCGCCGCAGTCGATGACGACGACCTCGTAGCGGGAGCGCAGGGCGCTGACGATCTGGCGGGCGGCGCGGTCGGTGACGTCCTCGCCGCGTTCGCCCTCGCCGGGGGCGAGCAGCAGGGCGAGGCCGGTGTCGTGGCGGAAGACGGCGTCGGCGAGGACGCGCGGGGAGATGTCGTTGATGGCGGCGAGGTCGACGACGGAGCGGCGGAACTGGACGTCCAGGTAGGCGGCGACGTCGCCGGTCTGGAGGTCCATGTCGACCAGGGCGGTGGGGCGGCCGGAGGCCTGGGCGGCGAGGGCGAGCTGGACGGCGGTCAGGGTCGCGCCGACGCCGCCCTTGGCGCCGCTGACGGTGACGACGGTGCCGCCGGAGCCGGTGAACACGTCGCCGCCGGAGCCGAGGTGGCGTCGTACGCCGGCGGACCACTGGGCGACGGCCTGGACGCGGCTGGCGAGTTCCTCGTAGCCGAGCGGGAGGGCGACCAGGCCGCGGGCTCCGTAGTCCATGGCGGCCTGGAAGAGGCCGGGGCTCGCGTCGGAGGTGACGAGGATGACGCCGACGGCGGGGAAGCGCAGGGCGACTTCGCGGATCAGCTCCAGGGCGGGGACGGGGCCGATCCGCTCGTGCACGACCACGACCTCGGGCAGTTCGTCGACGGACTCGGCGGCCAGCCGGGCGAGGGTGTCGACGAGCTGGGTGGAGTCGGCCACCGGGGTGACCGGTTCGGCGTCCGGGAGCTGGCTGAGCAGTGTGGTGAGGGACCGGACCGCGTCCGCGTCGCCGACTGCCGGGAGGATCCTCGTGGGCATGCGGGCCTCTCACTTGTCCTTCGCGAGTTCGTACGTCCGCTGCGAGTCCGGGACGGTGCCGTCGGTTCCGGGCGCGACCAGCGCGAGGCGGACCCGCCGGGCGAACGACTCGGCGTAGGTGATGCGCTGGGCGTCGCCGGCGGACAGCGCGAAGGTGATCGGGACGGCGTCGGTGGGCTCCCGGTCCCGGTCGTTCTCGTCGGGCCGGAGGGCGGTGAGCCGGCCCACGTCGAGGACCCTGGCGTTGGTCACGATGATCCTGGACTGGTCGGGGTCGCCCTCGCGCTCGCCCTCGAAGGTGGCGTAGACGTTGACCGAGGAGCCCGGTGTGATCTTGCCGGCCACGCCGGTCGCCGCGTCGATCATGATGGCGACCTCCTGCTGTCCCGGCCGCAGGGCGGGCTGGTTCACGATCATGTCGCTCTGCAGCAGGGAGCCCTCCCGCAGGTCGGTCACGGCGATCTTGCCCCGGATCTCGTCCAGGTCGGTGACGGCGTTCTTCGACAGCCACCGCTCGGGCATCTCGATCTTCTCGAACTGGCCGGTACTGAGGGGGGTGTAGGGCGCCACGTTCGTCTTCAGCCGGTACGCGGTGACCTCGGGGCCGACCTTGGACTCCACGTCGCTGATGACGGAGAGCACGCCGGCGAACGCGCCCAGGGCGCACAGGACCGACAGGAGCAGGAGTATCACGCCGCGGCGCTGACGGGAGTTCATGAACCGTGCAACCTCATCGGGGATATCGGTCGGGCGGGATCGGGCGGGGGCGAGCGGTGGTCGGGCGGGGGCGAGCGGGGTCAGGTGCCCCGGGTGAGGGCCGGCGTGCCCTCGGGTGCGGGCGGTACGGCGGAGCAGAACACGCACCGGTCGCCGATGACGTCGATGCCGCACCAGTGGCAGCTGCCGCGTCGTACGGAGGTGACCAGCTGGTACAGGACGGACAGGTCGGGCAGGTAGGTGCAGAACTCGATGATCCTGCCGGTCCCCCACCAGCCGGGGGACTCGGCGGGCAGCGGTGTCTCGCGCAGGCCCTGGACCTTCCAGGCCGGGGCCAGGGTGGTGGTGACCCAGTCGGACGGGAGCCGGCCCTTGGCGACGAGCATCCAGGTGCCGAACTCGGGGCCGTCGAGGGAGGCGTCGGGGCCGAGGCGGACGAGGCGCGGCTGCGGGTGGGCGAGCACGGCGAACTGGCTGCCGGGCATCCAGGACTTGGCGTGCTGCTTCAGGTCGACGGGGACGCGGTCGAGGCGGGCGACGGAACCGAGCAGGGCCCCGCAGTGGATGTAGTGGATCAGCAGCCGGCCGGCGGAGGCGAGGACGCCGGGGCTGAGGTCGCAGGAGGCGAGCTGCCGTAACTGGCGGGCCAGGACGGCCAGTCCGAGCGGTGGCAGATCGGGGCTGAAGAGGGCTATCCGGTCGCTCTCCAGCAGCGAGCGCAGGGTGTGCAGGCGTCGCCGGACGGCGGTGGGGGCGGCCCGGGAGCAGACCACGATGACGTGCCCGTGGTGCTCGATGAGCATCTGCAGCTCGGACAGGACCTGTTCGAGCGGGCGGGTGTCGACGTCCCGCAGCACCGCGGCGGGCAGGGTGCGTTCGTCCTGGGCCGGCAGCGCCATGTCGGCGCCGGTCACGGCGATGGCAGTTGGCACGCGCGGCTCCCCGTTCTCCCAGGCCCCTCGGCCCATCGGGCGTCACTCCGATGCTCCCCGGTGACTTCACTGCGTGACTACGTCAGCACTGTATCCGCGGGTCTGTGACCGGAGAACAGCGTTTGAGCAGCCGAACGACAACTACTGATGCACAAGGCGCGCCAAAACGGGACACGTCGAGCATCTCGCCGGTCCCGTCCGGGACCCGGGGGTGTGGCTCCCCGTGCACCGCCTTGACGCCGGGCGGCACCCCGGGACCGTTCCACCGGTCGATTCCGGTCTGGACCTATTGACAACACGATTGGTCTGGACCACCTTGTGCTGCACACGGTGGCCACCGTCGCCCGCTCCTCTCCTCCCCCCTCTTCTCCCCCACCGGAGGCCTCCATGAACCGCGCACCAGGAACGCCCGTTCGACGCAGACGTCTCTGGACCGGAGCCTTCGTCTCCGCCCTCGCCCTCGCCCTCCCCCTCGCCGGCGCGGGCCAGGCGTCCGCGGCGGACGTCGACAACGCCAGGAACGCCGGCTTCGAGGCGGGCCTGGGCGGCTGGACCTGTTCGGCGGACAGCGGCACGACCGTCTCCTCCCCGGTCCACGGCGGCACGGCCGCGCTCAAGGCCACACCCGCCGGGCAGGACAACGCCCGCTGCGCCCAGACCGTCGCGGTGAAGCCGAACTCCACGTACCGGCTGAGCGGCTGGGTGCGGGGCGGGTACGCCTACCTGGGCGTGACCGGCACCGGTACGACGGACGTCTCCACCTGGACCCCGGACTCCGGCAGCTGGAAGCAGCTGTCGACGGGCTTCACCACCGGCTCCTCCACCACCTCGGTCACGGTCTACACCCACGGCTGGTACGGCCAGGCCGCCTACTACGCGGACGACCTGTCGGTGTTCGGCCCCGACGGGGGCGGCGGCGGTGACCCGGAACCGACGGTCCCGGGCACACCGGGCGGTCTCGGCGTCTCCGGCACGACGTCCTCGTCGGTGTCCCTGGCCTGGAACGCGGTGTCGGGGGCCACGGGCTACACCCTCTACCGCGACGGTGCGAAGGTGACGGCCGTGTCGGGCACGTCGGCGACCGTGACCGGGCTCGCGGCCGCGTCGTCGTACTCCTTCCAGGTCGCGGCGGTCAACGCGGCGGGCGAGTCGCCGAAGTCGGCGGCGGTGACGGCGCGGACGAAGGAGAGCGGCGGAGGCGGGGGCGGTGACCTGCCCCGGCACGCGGTGACCGGGTACTGGCAGAACTTCGACAACGGTGCGGCGGTGCAGCGCCTCTCGGACGTGCAGAGCGCCTACGACATCATCGCGGTCGCCTTCGCCGACGCCACCGGCACACCGGGCGCGGTCACCTTCCACCTGGACTCGGCGGGCCTGGGCGGCTACACCGTGGACCAGTTCAAGGCGGACGTCCGGGCCAAGCAGGCGGCCGGGAAGAAGGTCATCATCTCGGTCGGCGGCGAGAAGGGCACCGTCGCGGTGAACGACCCCGCCTCGGCGACGAACTTCGCGGACTCGGTGTACGCCCTGATGCGGGAGTACGGCTTCGACGGCGTCGACATCGACCTGGAGAACGGCCTCGACCCGACCTACATGACGCAGGCGCTGCGCGCCCTGTCGGCGAAGGCGGGCCCGGACATGATCCTGACGATGGCGCCGCAGACCATCGACATGCAGTCGACGTCCGGCTCGTACTTCCGTACCGCGCTGAACGTGAAGGACATCCTCACGGTCGTCAACATGCAGTACTACAACAGCGGTTCCATGCTGGGCTGCGACGGCAAGGTGTACAGCCAGGGCTCGGTGGACTTCCTGACCGCGCTCGCCTGCATCCAGCTGGAGGGCGGTCTCGACCCGTCCCAGGTGGGCCTGGGCCTGCCGGCCTCGACGCGGGGCGCGGGCAGCGGCCACGTCTCGCCGACGGTGGTGAACAACGCCCTGGACTGCCTGACGAAGGGCGTCCACTGCGGCACCTTCAAGCCGTCGAGGACCTACCCGTCGCTGCGGGGCGCGATGACCTGGTCCACCAACTGGGACGCCACGGCCGGCAACGCCTGGTCCGACGCGGTGGGCCCGCACGTCCACGCGCTGCCGTAGCCGGCGCGACGCCCGTCGTCCGCCCCCGCCCACGTCACCGTGGGCGGGGGCGGCCCCGTTCCGCCGTGAGGTCCGTATGAAACATTCTCCCCGCCCCACCGCATCAATGAGGTGAAGGCGGCGGACACGGGACCGGACGAACACAGGGGGCACGGCACATGAGACAGGCGCGGGCGGACGAGTACGCCGAGTTCGCGGCGGCGCGGGCCGGCCACCTGTACCGGTCCGCGTGTCTGCTCACCGCCGGGGACACGCACCTGGCCGAGGATCTCGTGCAGGAGACCTTCGGGCGGCTGTACGTCCGCTGGGGACGCGTCTCCCGGGTCGGGAACCCCGCCGGGTACGCGCAGACCGTGCTCACCCGGACCTTCCTCGCCCACCAGCGGCGGCGCAGCAGCCGTGAACGGGCGACGGACGTGTTCCCGGACCTGCCCGGCGCCGGGGACGGGGACGCCTCACTGCGGCTCACGCTGCTGGACGCGCTGGCGCGGCTGCCCGCCAAGGACCGGGCCGTCGTCGTCCTGCGGTACTGGGAGGACCGGTCCGTCGAGGAGACCGCCGACGTCATGAACGTCAGCTCGGCGGCCGTTCGGACCCGCTGTTCCCGGGCGCTGGGCAGGTTGCGCGAACTGCTCGGCGAAGATCTCACGGAGTACGCCGGAACCTGACGTCTCCGGAGCCCGTTGTCCCCCCGTTCCCACTCCCCACTTCGGCTCTCACTTCTCCCACCATGCGGAAAGGGTGGTTCGCCATGCCCGAAAACCAGCATCAGGAACCCTTCGAGGAACGGCTCTCCGCCGCGCTGCACGAGACCGGCGGAGGCTTCGACGCCGACCGTTCGGCCCTCGTCGCCGGTGGGCGGGCCCGCGGACGGCGGGCGCTGACGCGGCGCCGGGCCGGGGTGCTCGGCGGGGTCGCCGGGGTCGCGCTGGTCGGGGTGGGCGGGGCGATGTTCCTGCCGCAGGGGAACTCCGACGGATCGGACGTCTCCGCCGCGGCCACCGGGGCCGCCTCCCGGCCGTCCGCGTCGGCCGCCGCCTCCGCCCCGGCTCCCGTGTCCGGCGACACCCTCCTCGACCGGCTCAAGGAGCTGCTGCCCGAGGGCGAGTTCAGTCGGGAGGAGGCCCGCGGGACGGCCGACGAACCGGGGCCGTACGCGTCTCTCGTCCACGACGACGGGCGGGGTGCCGCCGCGATCACCGTGGGGTTCGACCGGGTGGAGCCGGGCGGTGCCCAGGTCCGGCAGCTGACGCGGTGTCCCGACGAGACGTTCGTCCCCTACGACGACTGCTCCTCCACCCGGCTGTCCGACGGCTCGCTGCTGCGGCTGCTCAAGGGGTACGAGTATCCCGACAAACGCGTCGACACCAAGTACTGGTCCGCCGACCTGGTCACGGCCGAGGGGCAGCACGTCAGCGTCGGCGAGTGGAACGCTCCCGCGCAGAAGGGCGCGCCGGTCTCCCGTGCGGAGCCGCCGCTGTCGGCCGAGCAGCTGGAGGAGGTCGTCACGGCCGAGGTGTGGCGCCGGGTGGTGGACGCGATCCCCGAGACGCCGGAGCCCGCCGGGGGCGCCCCGACCGCCGACCTGCCGCCGGCCGCCTCCGGCGAGGACGTCGGCAGGACGCTGGCCGGGTTGCTCCCGGAGGGACTGGACGTGGTCAGGAAGGGTGACCCGGAGGGCGATTTCGCCTACGTCGTGGTCGACGACGGCCGGGGCGAGAGCCTCGTCCAGGTCAACGTCCAGCACGGCATGGGCGACATCGCCGGAGAGCTCTACACCGACGGCGAGACCCTGCCCGACGGCACCCGCGTCGCCGTCCGGCAGGGGAACGGGGACGACCGGGTCGCCGGAGTCCTGATGTGGACCGCCGACACCCTGCGGCCCGGCGAGGACGGCTTCCGCGTGGTGATCAGCGCTTTCAACAACGGTGCCGCGCACGCCGAGCCGTCCCGCGCCACCCCCGCGCTGACCGTCGACCAGCTGCGGGAGATGGCGCTCAGCCCGGAGTGGGACGAGCTGCGGTAGGGCCGGCGGTCCGTGCGGGTCAGAAGAACTCCGACCACGGCTGGTCCCGGACCTGCTTGACGCAGAGGACCAGGAACAGCAGGCCGGCGACGGCCAGCATGGTGTTGCTGAGGGGGCCGTTGCGCCACTCGCGCGGTGTGCGGCTCGAGTTGAGGAGCCAGAGCAGGGTGAGGGCGAGGAAGGGCATGAAGGCGGCGCCCAGGACGCCGTAGACGATGATCAGGCGGAAGGGCTGGCCCTGGAAGAGCAGGATCATGGGCGGGAAGGTGAGCCAGAGCAGGTAGGCGCGGAAGGCCCAGGAGCGTTCGCGGCGGCCGGAGGCCAGCTCGTCGCCGCGCGCCTCCCGCTCGCCCCGCCGCCGGGCCAGGAAGTCGGCGAACATCAGGCTCACCCCGTGCCACACGCCGATCAGGGAGGTGAAGGAGGTGGCGAAGAAGCCGATCAGGAAGAGCTTGCCGGTGGCCGGTCCGTACTGCCGCTCCAGGACGTCGCCGAGCTGGATCAGGCCCTTGTCGCCGCTCGCGATCGCGATGTTCGCCGAGTGCAGCAGCTCGGCGCCGACGAGGAGCATCGCGATGACGAAGACGCCGGTGGTGGCGTAGGCGACCCGGTTGTCCAGGCGCATGACCTTCATCCAGCCGGTGTTCGTCCAGCCCTTGGCGTTGACCCAGTAGCCGTACGCCGCCAGCGTGATGGTGCCGCCCACGCCGCCGATCAGACCGAGGGTGTTGAGGACCGAGCCCTTCTCGTCCGGGAGGACCGGGAGGAGGCCGGCGAAGGCGTCGCCGAGGTGGGGGGTGACGCGGACCGCCAGGTAGACGGTGACGGCGAACATGACGCCCACCAGGACCGTCATGACCTTCTCGAAGACGCCGTACTTGTTGAACCAGACGAAGACCAGGCCCACCAGGCCGCAGGCGATGCCCCACCCTTCGAGGTCCATCACGTCCGGGAAGAGCGCCTGCAGCGGCAGGGCGCTCGACGACATCGCCGCCGCGCCGTAGACGAAGCCCCAGATCACGGCGTAGACCGCGAAGAACCAGGTCGTCCAGCGGCCGAGGCTCGCCCAGCCGTCGAAGAGGGTGCGCCCGGTGGACAGGTGCCACCGGCCGCACGCCTCCGCGAGGGAGATCTTCACCAGACAGCCGACGATCGCGGCCCACAGCAGGGTGTAGCCGAAGTTGCCGCCCGCGACGAGGGTGGCCACGAGGTCGCCGGCGCCCACCCCCGTGGCCGCGACGACGATGCCGGGCCCGATGTGGCGCCAGAGGGACTGACGGGGAGCCGGTTCGCCCCCGAGTGGTACGCCGGTGTCTTCGATGTCGCCCGTGGTGTCCGCCATGGGGGTCAAGAAAGCCCATGGTCGCCGGTCGGACAAGAGGGCGTGCGGGGATCCCCACAGGATGCACCTGCCCGAGCGGTCGGCCGGATTCCCCACCTTGACCGGTCCATGTCACTCCGTGACGATGTCGGCACCGCACCACGCCCGCACCACGCACGTCGCCATGAACAACCCCACCTCCCACAAGGAGACTTCATGCGACTCCGCATCCGCGGCAGACGGCGCTCCGCCGCGCTCGCCACCCTCCTCTCCCTCGCCCTCGCGGCGCCGCTGTCGCTGACGGCGACCCGGGCCGGCGCGGACGGCGCCGACCGCCCCGCGCCCTCGGCCGAGGACGTCCGCCAGTACGAGATCCACCAGCGCACGAGCCCCGTGACCCGTACGGCGATCCAGCGCTCCGGCGTCACCGTGGACGAGGCCGACGAGGAGACCGTGGTGGTCTCCGGGCGGGCGGACCAGATCAAGGCGCTGCGGCGACAGGGCTACGAGGTCACGCCCCTGGGCGCCGCCCCCGACCGCTCGTCCGCCGCCGACGGCATGCGCCTGTTCGACTTCCCCTCGGCCGACTCCCGCTACCACAACTACGCCGAGATGAACGCGGAGATCGACCAGCGGCTGGCGGCGTACCCGAACATCATGAGCAAGCGGGTGATCGGCACGTCCCACCAGGGCCGGGACATCGTCGCCATCAAGGTCAGCGACAACGTGGCGAGCGACGAGAGCGAGCCGGAGGTCCTGTTCACCCACCACCAGCACGCCCGTGAGCACCTGACCGTGGAGATGGCCCTGTACCTGCTGCGCGAGCTCGGCGCGGGGTACGGCAACGACTCCCGGATCACCGGCATGGTCGACGGCCGGGAGATCTGGATCGTCCCCGACCTCAACCCGGACGGCGGCGAGTACGACATCGCCTCCGGCTCCTACCGCTCCTGGCGCAAGAACCGCCAGCCGAACTCCGGTTCGTCGTACGTCGGGACCGACCTGAACCGCAACTGGGACCACCGCTGGGGATGCTGCGGCGGCTCCTCGGGCTCCAAGTCCTCGGAGACCTACCGGGGTTCCGCCCCGGAGTCCGCGACCGAGGTGAAGGTCGTGGCGGACTTCGTGCGCAGCCGGGTCGTCGGCGGAGTGCAGCAGATCAAGGCCGGCGTCGACTTCCACACCTACAGCGAGCTGGTGCTGTGGCCGTTCGGCTACACCTACTCCGACACCACAACCGGGATGACGGCCGACGACCACGCCGCGTTCCAGGCCGTCGGCCGGAAGATGGCGACCAGTAACGGCTACACGCCCCAGCAGTCCAGCGACCTGTACATCACGGACGGGTCGATCGACGACTACCTGTGGGGCGCGCACAGGATCTTCGGGTACACCTTCGAGATGTACCCGGGTTCCGGCTCCGGAGGCGGGTTCTACCCGCCCGACGAGGTCATCGAGCGGGAGACCTCCCGCAACCGGGACGCCGTCCTGCAACTCCTGGAGAACGCGGACTGCATGTACCGCTCCATCGGCAAGGCGGCGCAGTACTGCGGTTAGGACGTCCGCTGCTTCGCGGCGCCGCCCTCGGCGCCGTCCGTGGCCTCCTCGGCCCCGGTCGGCTCCGTGTCCTCCTCGGCCGCCTCCGCGAAGTCGTCGGCGCCCTCCTCGAAGTACTCGTCCAGGACCGCGTCCAGAGCGGTGTCCCACTCGGTGAAACGGCTCCGGGAGTCGGCCTCGACCTCGAGGGGGTACCAACGGCTGTCGGGGGTGTGGACGGTGACCGTCCAGCGCTTGCCGAAGCGGGCGGTCTCCGTCTCCACCGCGCCGATCTCGTCCCAGCGGAACTCGCACTCCTGGTCGTCCAGGCGCAGTCGTACGCCCCTGTGGTCGGCGACGACCCGGGCGCGGCGGTCAAAGGCCTCGAAGACGGGGCCGTCGGGGGCCGCCTCCTCCTCGGGGGCGGCCCCCTCCCCGGCCCCGGCCTCCGCCTCGGCCACCGGCTCCGGGGCGTCGTCCTCCTCCGGGGCCGTGTCCTCCGGTTTCGCCTTCGCGTCCTCCTCCCGGCCGGACGCGGGCGAGGTGAGCCCGGGGATGAATGCCGGGTCGAAACCGGCGCCTTCCAGGGGCTGGCTGCTCGAACCTATGCGCTGCTCCACACCGCAGGAGTATGGTCGATAAACCTGTGCCGGACACGGCCGACCCCAACTTCGTTATCGGACGCCTACACAGGCGCCACGGCTCACACGACGAGGCTGAGCGCGGCGGCGACCACGAACCCGGCCACGGACAGCACGCTCTCCAGCACCGTCCACGTCCTGAGCGTGTCCCGCTCGCTGATGCCGAAGTACTTGGCGACCATCCAGAAGCCGCCGTCGTTGACGTGCGAGGCGAAGATCGAGCCCGCCGAGATGGCCATGATGACGAGCGCCACGAACGCCTGGGAGTGGTCGCCCTCGGCCAGCAGCGGGGCCACGATGCCCGCCGTCGTCACGATCGCCACCGTCGCCGAGCCCTGCGCGACCCGCAGCACCACGGAGATCAGGTAGGAGAGGACGATCACCGGGAGGCCGACGTCGTTGAAGGTGTCGGACAGCGCCTGGGCGACACCGCTGGCCTTGAGGACGGCGCCGAAGACACCGCCCGCGCCGACCACCAGCAGGATGTTGCCGACCGGCTTGAGGGAGGACGTGGAGACGGTCTCCAGGGACTTGCGGGACCAGCCGCGCCGGATGCCCAGCAGGTAGTACGCGAGGAACAGGGCGAGGGTGAGCGCCACGAAGGGGTGGCCGAAGAACTCGATGACCGAGCGGAGGGTGGAGGGGTCCAGCGCGATCGAGGAGAAGGTGGCCGCGAGGATCAGCAGGAGCGGCGTGCCGATGATGCCGAGGACCGTGCCGAGCGGCACCGGCGCCTCCCGCGGCTCGGCCCCGGAGGCGCGCTGCTCGGCGACGACGGCGTCCTTGGCCTCCTGCGCGGCCTCGACCATGTCCTGCGGTACGGGGACGAAGATCCGCTTGCCGATCCAGGCGGAGTAGACCCAGGCGGCGACGACGGCCGGCAGACCGCAGACGACGCCCATCAGGATGACCCAGCCCAGGTCCACGTGGAGCAGTCCGGCGGCGGCCACCGGGCCCGGGTGCGGGGGCAGGAAGGCGTGGGTGACCGAGAGGCCGGCGAGGAGGGGGAGGCAGTAGAGCAGGATCGACTTGCCGGAGCGCTTGGCGGCGGCGTACACGATCGGCGCGAGGACGAAGATGCCGACGTCGAAGAAGACCGGGATGCCGAAGATCAGACCGGTGAGGCCCATCGCGAGGGGCGCCCGCTTCTCGCCGAACAGGCCGAGCAGCCGGCCCGCCAGCACCTCCGCGCCGCCGCTGACCTCCAGGATCGCGCCGAGCATCGTGCCCAGGCCGATGATGATCGCGACATGGCCGAGGATGCCGCCCATGCCGGACTCGATGGTGGACACCGCGTCCGAGCGCTGGACCGTGCCGAAGAGTTCGGTGACCGACAGACCCGCCATCAGGCCGACGGCTATGGAGACGGCGAGCAGCGCGACGAACGGCTGGAGCCGGACCTTGATGATCAGGAAGAGCAGGAGCGCGATGCCGATGGCGGCGACGGTCAGCAGGCCCGCCGTGCCGTCGAGGAGGAGGAGCAGGCCTCCGGTGTGCGGTGGCGCCTCCGCGGCGGCAAGGGAGGCGAGCGGGAGGAACGGGTGGGACATGCGGGGGTCCTCTGGGTAAGTGCATGGGGCTTTCGGGCAGGGGGGATCGCGGCACGGCGTCCCAGGGGTGCGGGACGCCGTGCCGTGACGACGTACGGCGTGCGGGTGCGGGAAGGGCGCGCGGGTCAGCCGAGGACGGCGAGCGCGTCGATCTCGATGAGGAGGCCGGCGGGGAGACCGACGTAGACGGTCGTGCGGGCGGCGGGCGGCTGGGTGAGGCCCTGCTCCTCGAAGTAGGCGTTGTAGATCTCGTTCATCTCCGCGAAGTGGTCCACGTCGGTGAGGTAGACGCGGATCATCATCACGTCGTCCCAGCCCGCGCCGCCCTCTTCGAGGATCGCCTTGACGTTGGCGAGGGTCTGGAGGGTCTGCTCGCGCAGGGTCGGACCGGCGGGGGTGGGGGCCTTGCCCTCCTCGTGCGGGAGGAAGCCCACCTGACCGGCGACCTGGAGGATGCCGCCCTTGCGGACGCCGTGGGAGAACTTCGCGGGCGGGGCGGTGTGGGTGGCGGGGGTGAGCGCGGTCTTCTCGGTCATGCGGGGATGTCCTTCACTGGGGTTCTGCCGGAGTACTCGCCGCTGATCGCGTCCGCCGTACGGCGCACCAGCGGGAGCAGGGTGAGGAGTTCGTCGGCGGTGACGACGACGTTCGGCGCGGAGACCGACATCGCGGCGACCACCCGGCCGTCGGCGCCGCGGATCGGCGCGGCGACGCAGTTGATGGACTCCTCGTGGCCGCCGAGGTCGGTGGCCCAGCCCTGTTCGCGCACCTTGGCCAGTTCCTGGAGGAACGCGGTGGCGTGGGGTGTCGAACGGGACGTGTACATGGGGTAGTCGAGCTTCTCCGCGAGGACGCGGCGCTCGTGCTCGGGCAGGTCGGCGAGGAGCAGTTTGGCGACGGCCGCGACGGTGAGGGCGACCGGTTTGCCGATCCGTGAGTACATGCGGACCGGGTAGCGGCTCTCCACCTTGTCGATGTAGAGGACCTCGTTCTCCTCGTACACGGCGAGGTGGACGGTGTGTCCGCACTTCTCGTTGAGGCGTACGAGGTGGGCGTGGGCGATCTCGCGGACGTCGAGGTTCTCCATCGCCTCCTGGGCGAGGGCGAAGAGGCGGGCGCCGAGGCGGTAGCGCTGGTCGGACTGGCGGTAGACCAGGCCGTGCTCGTGGAGGGTGCGCAGGAGGCGGAGGGCGGTGGACTTGTGCACGTCCAGGCGGCCGGCGACCTGGCCGAGGTCGGCGGGGCCCTCCGCGAGCAGCGGGAGGATGCTCAGGGCGCGGTCTACGGTCTGGCTCATGGGGTGCGTGCCTCCTTCTCGGGCCCTTCGTGTTCATCGGCTCGGATCCAGCCGGGGCCGAGTCGCAGTCTCCCCCACGCGGTGTCGTCGAGGGCGGCGAGGCGGTCGGCGAGGGCGCGGGGCGGGGGCGCGGCGAGGTCGCCGGGGGTGGTGAGGGCGGCCGCGGCCATGAGGTGGCCGTGGCGCAGGCGGTCGCGTACGGGGAGGTCCCGGAGGGTCGCCGAGAGGAAGCCGGCGGCGAAGGCGTCGCCGGCGCCGGTGGTGGCGACCACGTCGACCTTCAGAGCGGGTTCACAGGTGCCCTGTGCCGGCGCTGGGCGGAGGCGGGTCGCGCGGCCCGGCGCCTGCGGGGCGCCGTCGCGCCCGCCCTCCCCCTCTCTCGGCTCCTCCCCCGCTCTCGGCTTCTCTCGAGCGGGGGGACCCCCGTCGCCCTGGGGGCGCCTCCCAGGCCCTTCCGGGCTCCGGGGGAGGCACGACTGCCCGCGGGGAGCGTGGAACACGACTGCCCCCCGTGCTCCTTGCTTGACGACCAGGATCTCCGGTTCGGGCAACGCCTCTCTGATCCGGGACGGGCCGCCCGTGACGCCCCAGGCCTGCTCCGCCTCGTCCTCTCCCACGAAGACGATGTCCGCGCCGCGCGCCAGGTCCAGGAGGACCTCCGGGCCGTGGGCGTCGCGCCACAGGCTCGGGCGGTGGTTCACGTCGAAGGAGACCAGGGGCCGGGCGGGGTGGGGGGCGGTCAGCTCCCGCAGCAGGTCCAGGCAGCCGGAGGAGAGCGCCGCCGTGATGCCGGACAGGTGCAGGACGCGTCCGGCGCGTACGGCGTCCAGGTCCACGCCGGCCGGCGACATCGCGGACGCCGCCGAGCCCGCCCGGTAGTACGCGACCTCGTGGGCGTCCGTGGCGCGGTCGCCGGCCGTGCGGAAGTAGACGCCGGTGGGGCGGGCCGGGTCGCGGCGGACGTGGGACACGTCGACGCCGTACCCGCCGATCGCCTCGACGAGGTGGTCGCCGAAGCCGTCGGCGCCGACCCGGCTGATCCACCGGGTGGTGTGGCCCGCCGCCGCGAGCACGCACGCCACGTTGGACTCCGCGCCGCCGATGCCCCGGTCGAAGGAGGGGACGTCGGCGAGGCGGCCCGGCCGGGAGGGCAGGAACGTCACCATGGACTCGCCGAGCGCGACGACGTCCACGACGTCGGGGGCGTTGCAGGGTCCGGTGGCGGTCACGATGGCGGGGCTCCTCGTCGGGTGGAGGGGCGCGGTGTCCGTTGACCGCGCGTGGCCGAGATGTTAGACAGCGGTAAGCGATATGCGCAACGAGTGTTGCAAGGAATGCAACACGACTGATCAGGGAGGATCCGATGGCCCTCGACGCTCTCACCCACCTCACCGAGGAACGGGTCGACCACCGCTTCAAGGGCCTTCCGCCGGACGCCGGGGGGCTGACCGTCGGCGAGCTGGCCGCGCAGCGCCGGAACCTCTTCACCGACGGTTTCACCACGCCCGTCCTCGCGCTCTCCGCGGAGCGTCTGGAGCACAACCTGAAGCTGATGGAGACGTACGCGGCCCGGCACGGGCTCGCCTTCGCGCCGCACGGCAAGACCTCCATGGCCCCGCAGCTCTTCCGGCGGCAGATCGAGCACGGGGCGTGGGGCATCACGCTGGCCGTTCCGCACCAGGTGCGGGTGGCGCGGGCGTTCGGGATCCAGCGCGTGTTCCTCGCCAACGAACTGGTGGACGCGGCGGCCCTGCGGTGGATCGCGGGCGAGCTGGACGCCGACCCCGCCTTCCGCTTCGTCTGCTACGTCGACTCCGTGCGCGGGGTGGAGCTGATGGACGCGGCCCTCAGCGGCGTCTCGCGGCCCGTGGACGTGGTCGTCGAGCTGGCCGCGGGCGAGGGCGCCCGCACCGGTGCGCGGACGGAGGCCGGGTGCGCCGCCGTCGCCGACGCGGTGGCCGGCGCCCGGTCGCTGCGGCTGGTGGGGGTCGCCGGGTACGAGGGCGAGGTGCCGCGGGCGGACCCGGAGCGGGTGCGCGCCTGGCTGCGGCGGCTGGTGGCGCTCGCCGTGGACTTCGACCGCGCGGGGCGCTTCGCGGGCCTCGACGAGATCGTGGTGAGCGCGGGCGGCAGCGCCTGGTTCGACGTGGTGGCGGACGTGTTCGCCGAGGTCCCCGGCCTCTCCGCGCCCGCCTTGAAGCTGCTGCGCTCGGGCGCGTACGTCTCGCACGACGACGGCCACTACCGCGAGCTGACCCCCTTCAACCGGGTTCCGGAGGAGGGCGCGCTGGAACCGGCGTTCCGCCTGTGGACGCAGGTGGTGTCCCGCCCCTCCGCCGAGCAGGCGTTCGCCAACGCGGGCAAGCGGGACGCGGCCTACGACCTCGACCTGCCGTTCGCCCAGGTGGTCAGCCGGGACGGCGTCGAGCGCCCGGCGGACGGGATCTCGGTGACCGGACTGTCCGACCAGCACGCCTGGCTGCGCACCACCGGGGAGGCCGATCTGGAGGTGGGGGACTGGGTGGGCCTCGGCCTGTCCCACCCGTGCACGTCGTTCGACAAGTGGGTGCTCGTCCCCGTGGCGGAGGCGGACGGCACGGTGGTCGACTACATCCGTACGTTCTTCTAGGAGGCCGGACCGTGGAAGAGCTCGTCATCCGGGACGCGGACGTCGTCGACGGCTCCGGCGACTTCTCGTACCGCGCGGACGTCGTGGTGGACGGCGGTCGCATCGTCTCCATCGTCAAGGAGGCCGCGGACGCGGGCTGCCAGCGTCCGAGGGCCCGGCGCGAACTGGACGCCGAGGGGCTGGTGCTGGCCCCCGGCTTCATCGACATGCACGCCCACAGCGATCTGGCGCTGCTGCGCGACCCCGACCACAGCGCCAAGGCCGCGCAGGGCGTCACCCTCGAAGTCCTCGGCCAGGACGGGCTGTCGTACGCGCCGGTCGACGACCGGACGCTCGGCGAGGTGCGCCGGGCGATCGCCGGCTGGAACGGCTCCGGGGACGACGTCGACTTCGACTGGCGGTCGGTGGGCGAGTACCTGGACCGGCTCGACCGGGGCATCGCGGTCAACGCCGCCTATCTGATCCCGCAGGGCACGGTCCGCGCGCTCGCCGTCGGCTGGGAGGACCGGCGGGCCACGCCCGAAGAGCTGGACCGGATGCGGCGGTTGGTCGCGGAGGGCATGGAGCAGGGCGCGGTCGGCATGTCGTCGGGGCTGACGTACACGCCCGGCATGTACGCCGCGGACGCCGAACTCACCGAGCTGTGCCGGGTGGTGGCGTCGTACGGCGGCTACTACTGCCCGCACCACCGCTCCTACGGCGCCGGCGCGCTGGAGGCGTACGAGGAGATGGTGGCGCTGACGCGGGAGGCGGACTGCCCGCTGCACCTCGCGCACGCCACCATGAACTTCGGCGTGAACAAGGGCCGGGCGCCCGAGCTGCTGACGCTCCTGGACGACGCCCTGGACGCGGGCGCGGACATCAGCCTCGACACCTACCCCTACACCCCCGGCTGCACCACCCTCGTGGCGCTGCTGCCGAGCTGGGCGAGCGAGGGCGGGCCGGAGGAGATCCTGCGGCGGCTCGCGGACGAGGGGACCGCCGGGCGGATCCGGCACCATCTGGAGGTCACCGGCTCGGACGGCTGCCACGGGGTGCCCGTGGAGTGGGAGACCATCGAGATCTCGGGGGTCGGCGATCCCGCGCTGAGCGCGTACGTGGGCCGTACGGTCCTGGAGTCGGCGCGGGCGCGCGGCGAGTCGCCCTGGGCGGTCGCGCGGGAGCTGCTGCTGAAGGACAGGCTCGCCCCGACGATCCTCCAGCACGTGGGCCACGAGGAGAACGTCCGGGCGATCATGCGGCACCGGGTGCACACCGGCGGCTCGGACGGCATCCTGCAGGGCGCGAAACCGCATCCGCGCGCGTACGGGACGTTCCCGCACTACCTCGGGCACTACGTCCGGGAGCTGGGGGTGCTGTCGCTGGAGGAGTGCGTCGCGCACCTGACCTCGCGTCCGGCCGCGCGGCTGCGGCTGCCGGACCGGGGACTGGTCCGCGAGGGGTACAGGGCGGACCTGGTGCTGTTCGACCCGGCGACGGTGGCCGCGGGGTCGACCTTCGCCGCACCGCGGACGCTTCCGACGGGCATCCCGCACGTGCTGGTCGACGGGCGGTTCGTGATCGAGGACGGGCGGCGCACGGACGTGCTCGCGGGGCGGGCGGTCCGCAGGACTCCCCGCTGACCGCCCGCCCTCACGTCCTCACGGCTTGGGGACGGCGCAGCCGCTCGCGCTCAGGTCGAGCTTGTTGTCCACGCCGAAGCAGGCGGGGAAGAGGTGGGTCTGCTGGGCGTAGTTGATGCCCTGGCGGACCGTGACCCGCCCGTTCTCGTCGACCTCGCACGGGTTGTTGACCGTGCAGCGCCCGCCGTCCTCGTTGCCGGTGTTGTTGACGGCGACCACCTGGCCGGTGGCGCCGTCGACGACCGGTGAGCCGGAGGTGCCGCCGATGGTGTCGCAGGCGGAGGTGTACCGGACCGAGTCCTTCCAGGTCCAGTTCCCCTCCTTCAGGCGGTACGCGAACCCGTCGACGGAGCAGGTGTAGATCCGCTTCCAGTACCCGGACACCACGCTGATGGACGTGCCGGCCGCCGGGCGGGTGGCGCTCAGGGTCAGCGCGTCGATGCCGTACGCGCTCTTGATCCGCGCGTACGTCGTGTCGAGCCGGTAGATCGCGGCGTCCGTGTCGGTCATGGTCGCGTACACGAGCCGGTCGGCGCGCAGGGTGGCGACCTTGGCGCCGGAGGAGTTCAGCAGCCCGAAGGTACGGCTGGACGCGCGGTCGACGAGGACCTGGCCGGGTGCGGGGAAGCCGCTCTCCAGGCAGTGGCCGTTGGTGAGGACGAGCGCCGGGTCGTCGGCCGCGGAGCCGGGCATGCGGACGACGGAGCCGGAGCAGTTGCTGAGCGAGACGGCGCCGGCGAAGTTCACCGCGCCCTCCCGGGGCGCGGTGAGTGCGGACAAGGCGTCCGCCGCGGTCCCGACCACGCCGTCGACGACATCCGTCAGCGTGGTCGGGGCCGCGTCCGCGCCCGTGGGGGAAGGCGCGGAAGCGACCGCGGGAGTCGCGCCCGCCCCGGCGAAGGCCAGGGCGCAGAGCGCGACGACGAGAGGTTTTCTCATGGGGGTCCCCTCTTGCGGCGTCGGGCGGCCGGAGGAGCCCGGCCGCCCACGAAGTTGTCATGCGCATTGTCAGCATGCGGAGGGCGGGGGGACAAGGCTTCGTTTCCGACCGGTGACCGGGCGCCGCGAGGCCCTCAGGTTCGCCCGGACCCGCGGAGAAAGAGGGGGCCGGGGAGGGGAGGGCCGGTGCGGAGGTGGTGGAGGCGCACGGCCGATCGGACACAACCACTCGAAACGACGCGCCCCACGTGGCGGAAAACACGGCCCGAAGGGCCATACCGGCCCGTAAGCTCCCAGCATGCAGGTGATCCAGTCGACCAAGCTCGCCAACGTCTGTTACGAGATCCGGGGCCCGGTGCTCGAGGAGGCGATGCGGCTGGAAGCGGCCGGTCACCGCATCCTCAAGCTGAACACCGGCAACCCGGCGGCGTTCGGCTTCGAGTGCCCGCCCGAAATCCTGGAGGACATCCTCCGCAACGTGTCGACGGCGCACGGCTACGGCGACGCGAAGGGCCTGCTGGCCGCGCGGCGGGCGGTCGTCATGCACAACCAGACCCTCGGCATCGAGACCGACGTCGAGCACGTCTTCATCGGCAACGGCGTGTCCGAGCTGATCGTGATGGCGATGCAGGGGCTGCTGGACGACGGCGACGAGGTGCTCGTGCCCGCGCCCGACTACCCGCTGTGGACGGCGGCCGTCTCCCTCTCCGGCGGCACGGCGGTGCACTACCGCTGCGACGAGCAGTCCGACTGGATGCCGGACCTCGCCGACGTGGAGCGCAAGGTCACCGACCGCACCAAGGCGATCGTCGTCATCAACCCGAACAACCCGACCGGCGCCGTCTACGACGAGGCGGTCCTCAAGGGCCTCACCGACATCGCCCGCCGCCACAACCTGCTGGTCTGCTCGGACGAGATCTACGACAAGATCCTCTACGACGACGCGCGGCACGTCCCGACCGCCTCCGTCGCCCCCGACCTGCTCACCCTCACCTTCAACGGCATGTCGAAGGCGTACCGGGTGGCCGGCTACCGGGTGGGCTGGATGTCGATCTCGGGCCCGCGCGCCCACGCCGACTCCTACATCGAGGGCCTGACGATCCTGGCGAACATGCGCCTGTGCGCGAACATGCCGGGCCAGCACGGGGTGGTCGCGGCGCTCAGCGGACGCCAGACGATCAACGAGCTCGTCCTGCCCGGCGGACGGCTGCGCGAGCAGCGGGACACGGCGTACGAGCTGCTCACCCAGATCCCCGGCGTGAGCTGCGTGAAGCCGAAGGGGGCGCTGTACCTCTTCCCCCGTCTCGACCCCGACGTCTTCAAGATCAAGGACGACCGGCGGATGGTGCTGGACCTGCTGCGCCGCGAGAAGATCATGGTCGTCCAGGGCACCGGCTTCAACTGGCCGGAGCCGGACCACTTCCGGGTGGTGACCCTGCCCTCGGTCACCGACCTGCGGGACGCGGTCGGGCGGATCGCCCGCTTCCTGGACGGCTACGGCCAGCCCTGAGGCCTTCTCGCGGACGGCCTTCTTACGAACGACTCAACTTTAGACTGGATCTAAGCTAGGATGGTTTCCTGTTGCATCACAGGAGGCCATCCATGTACGAGCCGATCCGTGCCAAGTCGGTCCACAGCACGATGGCCGGCGCCCCCCACGACTTCCCCCACCGCTCCCGTGAGGAAGAGCTGGACATCCAGCTCGCGGGCCACCTCGCCGCGCTGCTCGCCGTCACCGACGAGCTGCGCGTGGCGGCGCCCTCGGCCGATCTGGACACCGCGGCCGAGCGGCTCGCCGGGGAGATCGCCCGCCTGCGGGGAGGACGTACGCCGGCCCGCGCGTCGGCGACCACGAGGGACCGCGAGCCGAACGCGGCGGCCCTGCACCGGCGGGCGCACACGCTCGCCGGCCGCGCCCTGGTCGTCGCCGCCTCCCGCGCCGACACGGCGGTGGCGATCCTCGCCGCCGAGCGGATGGACGCGCACACGGCGGCCCTGGAGCCGCGCCCCCTCGCGTCCTCCCGCTGAGCCCCCCGCGAGGGCTCCCCCGAACGGCCCCGGTCCGCGTGCACCCGCAGCGACGCGCGGACCGGGCGCCACACCTCTTCCCGCCGTCACCCGGCCGAGCGGCCCGGCGAGAGGCACATCACCGCCGTGACGCGCCGGCCGGTGCGCGCGGCAACGGCCGGCTCGTGAGCAGGACTGGACGGCTAGACGGACGGCCGACCGGCCGGGGTGGCGCCGGTCAACGGGGAGTCGTCGATCCGGGGCAGCCGCGTGATCCGCTCCCCGCGGGCCTCCGGGCCCGCGGCCCCGGTCCCGGCGGCCTCCGGGCAGAGCGCGCGGACGACGTACGCGCCGAAGGCGTTGTCGATCGGGTGCACCCGCGGTACGCCGTCCTCGTCGAGTTCCTGGTACTTCATCAGGTTCTGCGCGACGGCCATCTGCCGCTTGCCGTCCCGGCTGGACAGCGCGATCGTGCCGGCCCCGAACACCGCGCCGTCGTGGCCCCAGAAGCGGCCGCAGGGCAGGTCCAGGGCGTAGATGCCGAGGCCGTAGTCCATGCCGGAGACGGGGACCGTGCGCGTCATCTCGTCGAGGGACGCCGCGCCGACGAGCTTCCCGCCGAGCAGGGCGCGGTAGAAGCGGTTGAGGTCGTCGGTGGTGGAGACGACCGAGCCCGCCGTGTACGCCCACGACATGTCGTAGACGCTGTAGTCGCGGGGCGGGTCGATCAGACCGTGGAACGACTCGTACATCCGCGGGTGCGGGCCCTTGAGGTACGGGGTGCGCGGCAGGTACGTGTGACGCAGTCCGGCCCGGTCGATGACGTTGCGGGTGAGGTACGCGGAGGCCTTCTGGCCGGTGACCTTCTCCAGAAGGAGCCCGGCGACGACGTAGTTGGTGTTGGAGTACGTGCCCGGCGCCGAGCCGGGGCGTCCGGTCGCGGGGGTCGCGAGGCCCAGCCGGACCAGTTCCCGCGGGCGGACGGAGCGGAAGCGCTCCTCGTCGAGGCTGGCCGCCGAGCCCCGGGTGAGGGAGGGGAAGGCGCCCGCGACGTAGTCGCCGATCCCGCTGGTGTGGTTGAGGAGCATCCGTACGGTGATCCGCCGTCCGCGCTCCCCGGGTATCAGGTCCGGCAGGTAGGCGGAGACGGGCGCGTCGAGCCGGATCCGGCCGCGCTCCGCCTGCTGGAGCAGGCCCACGGCGGTGAAGGTCTTGCTGATGCTGCCCACCCGCTGCCGCATGCCCGGCGTGACCGGGCGGCCGGTGTCCACGTCGGCGACGCCGGCCGCCCCGGTCCACCGCTCGCCACCGTCCCGGACGGACGAGAAGACGCCGTACATGCCCGCCTCGTGGACGGCGTCCAGCGCGTCCCGCAGTGCGCCTCCGTCCAGGGAGGTGGAGTCCCGCGGTCCGGCGGAAGCCGGTCCGGTGAGTACGGCGGCGGTCGCCAGTAACGTGGTGCTCAGGACGGTTCCGAGGAGCCGGGCGATGCGCAACTGCTTGTCCTTCCCTTGCGTTCGAGTGCGGTGTTCGAGCCGTTGAGATCATCGTCGAGGGAGACGGACGGTCCTCACATCCTTCCGGCGGATGATCGAATACCGGCCGTCGCGCGCCCGGATGTCCGTAAGGAGCCCTCCGGAAAAGGGCCTTGAGAGTTTCCACCCGTTGTTCCGACGCCGAGATCCGTGGTCGCCGCGGATGCACGGGGCCGTGCCCGGAGACGATGGCCTCGCCGGTGGGACTGCGGACCACCGGCCCGGTCATGGCGAGGTGGATCGGATCGGGGCTCAGGCGGCGGGGGCGGGCGAAGCGCCGGGAGCGGTGACGACGTGCCGGTGCGGCCGCGTGCTCCGGTTGCTCGGCCGTCTGCTCCGGGGCAGGGGCCGTCCCGGGCCGGGGAGGCACGGTGTCCGTGGCGTCCGCCGCAGGGCCCTGCCGTACGGCTGCCGCGGGCCGCGACCCGCGGCAGCCGTCCCTCGTGCCGTGATGCGGGGAGTCAGCCGCCCAGGACCGGGCGGACGAACGGTTGGTTCAGGTGTGCGGTGGCCAGCACGTGGTGGTGGGTGCGGGCCTCGGCGAGGAGGGCACGGCGGGTGCGGCGGGCCGTGGCCCGGTCGTTCTCCAAGCGGTAGGCGACGTCCGGCGCGGCGAGTTGGACGGCGTGGACCAGCACGTCACCCGTGATCACGACGCCGTCCCGGCCGCCGTCGACGAGCACGGACTGGTGGCCCGGGGTGTGGCCGGGTGTCGGTACGGCGGTCAGTGACGCACCGCCCGGGCGGCCCTGCACGGTGACCCGGCCGTCGATCTGGTGCAGCAGTCCGGCCCGGCGCAGGGGCTCGACCACGTAGGACGGGGCGCTGTCGTCGGCGTCCAGGGCCGCGATCTCCGAACGCTGCACCACATGGCGGGCGTCGGGGAACATCGGGGCGCCGGCCGGGTCGACGGTCCAGCCGAAGTGGTCCTCGTGAAGGTGGGTCAGCACCACGGTGTCGACGTCGTCCCGCTCGATACCCGCGAGTCGCAGGACCGACGGCAGGTGGCCGGGCACCGGTGCCCAGCCCGACGCGGGGCTGCCCGCCGGACCGATCCCCGTGTCGACGAGCGTGACGCGGCCACCGGGCCGCCGTACGGCGTAGCAGCGGAAGTCCAGCTCCCAGGTGTCGTCCGGCCCGAAAGCCGCCGGGTCCAGCCGCTCGGCCCGTGCCCAGTCCGCGTCGCCCGCGTCGGGGAACACCCCCTGCCGCGTGCCGGGGAAGGTGCCGTGGGCGTCCAGGAGGGCCATGACGTCGTAGGGGCCGGTGCGGCGGCGGACGACGGCACGGCGGCGGGGCGCGGCCACCGCCGGGGGGCCGCCCGCCCATGCCGCGAGCGCGCCGGCGCCCACGGCCGCCGCGCCGCGCAGGACTCCACGGCGGGTCGGTGCGCCGGACGGGACGAGGTGGTCGGTCATGCTCTCCCCCTGGAGTGGTGTGGTTTCGCGGTGGACGACAACCATCCTGGGAGGAGCCGGTACACCGGTGCTTGTACGTCCGTGTCCGGTTCGCGGGGGCCCGGGCAAGGGGCGCGGACCCTACGATGCCCTCATGGCCGGGGACCGGCGGGTGTATCTGCGCGACGACGACGTCCTGCTCGCCGACGTGCGCTGCGGCAGCACGGGGCGGGGCTGGTCGTCGGTGCGGCCCGCCCCGGTGTTCGGCCTGGTGCTGCTCCGGGACGGGGTGCTGCGCGGCCGGGTCGACGGTGTGGAGCACGTCCTGGACGCGGCCAGCGTGTATGTCGAACGCCTTGGTGCGGAACAGCAGTTCGCGCATCCGCTGGGACCGGACTCGTACACCGAGATCGTTCTGTCCGAGCCCCGGGTCGCGGAGCTGCTGGGCGGGGATCCCACCGTTCCCGAGGGCGTCGTCATGGTGACGCCGGAGCTGACGCTCGCCCACCGGCTGCTGCTGGCGCGGGCCCGCGGGGGCGCCGACGCCTTCACGCTGGGCGAGTGCACCGCCCGGCTGGCGGGCGAGGTGTTCGCAGGGCTCGCCCCCTCCCGCGCCGCCTCCGGCCGTCCCGCCTCCGCCGCCGCCCGCCGGCGCCTCACCGACGACGCGCGGGCCGCGCTGGCCGCCGAGCCGGCCATCGGGCTGGCGGCGCTGGGCCGGATCGTGGGCGCGTCACCGCATCATCTGAGCCGGACCTTCACGGGCGTCACCGGCATCACGCTGTCCGCACACCGGGACCGGCTGCGCCTCGCGCGGGCACTGGACCGCCTCGGCGAGGGCGAGCGCGATCTGGCGGGCCTGGCGCGGGAACTCGGCTACACCGACCAGTCCCACATGACCCGCGCCCTGCGCCGCATGGCGGGCCTCCCACCCGGCCGCCTGCGTGCCCTGCTGACCTCCCCGGCAGTCGCGGCCGCACTCACCTCGGAAACGCGCCCGCCTGCATGACGGCCATGGACGTGGTGGAGGAGCTTCCGGCGGACGTGCACCGGCCGGCCGCCCAGGGCGCGGGCACGCCGGTGTGCGGGACTGGCGGTCGATGTGCCCGGCCACGGCGACCGGCCGAAGGACGAGGGGCTGGACCGGATCGCCACCACGAACCAGGCCCGGGTGGCGGACGGGGAGGAACTGGCGCCGCTGATCGCCGGCTTCCAGGCGCTCGTCGCCCGCCGGACCGTCCCGGAGCGGCGGACGGTCCTGGACGCCGTTCAGGAGGTCGACCACGCCGGCCCCGGCGCCCAAAGGGCCGGTCGCCGTGGGCCCGGCACGGGCGAGGGCCCGTCGTCGTCCCTTCCGCCGGGGCGGGCGGGAGGGACGGCGACGGGCCCATGGGCCCGCACGTCGTTGTGCGGGCCTCGCCGGTGTGTTCCGCGGCCGGTCGTGGCGTGACGATCGCTGGTCAGGGCATCCTCATACCGACCGGCCGCGGGGTCCGTGCGGGCGTCAGCCCAGGCGCTCCACCAGCGCGTGGTACTGGTCCCACAGCTCCTTGGGCGTGTGGTCGCCGAAGGTGTCGAGGTGGTCGGGGACCAGGGCGGCCTCCTCGCGCCACACGTCCTTGTCGACGGTGAGCAGGAAGTCCAGGTCGGCGTCGGAGAGGTCCAGTCCTTCGGTGTCCAGCGCGGCCTTGGCCGGGAGCACACCGATGGGGGTCTCGACGCCCTCCGCCGTGCCCTCCAGGCGCTCCACGATCCACTTCAGGACGCGGGAGTTCTCGCCGAAGCCGGGCCAGACGAACCTGCCGGCGTCGTCCTTGCGGAACCAGTTGACGTAGTAGATCCTCGGCAGCTTGGACTGGTCCTTGTCCTTGGCCACGTCGATCCAGTGCGCCATGTAGTCGCCCATGTTGTAGCCGCAGAACGGCAGCATGGCGAACGGGTCGCGGCGCAGTTCGCCGACCTTGCCCTCGGCGGCGGCGGTCTTCTCGGAGGCCACGTTGGCGCCCAGGAAGACGCCGTGGTTCCAGTCGAAGGACTCGGTCACCAGCGGTACGGCGCTGGCGCGGCGTCCGCCGAAGAGGATCGCGGAGATCGGCACGCCCTTGGGGTCCTCCCACTCGGGCGCGATGATCGGGCACTGCGCGGCGGGCGTGGTGAAGCGGGCGTTGGGGTGGGCGGCGGGCGTGCCGGACTCGGGGGTCCAGTCGTTGCCCTTCCAGTCGGTGAGGTGGGCCGGGGTCTCCTCGGTCATGCCCTCCCACCACACGTCGCCGTCGTCGGTGAGGGCGACGTTGGTGAAGACGGAGTTGCCCCAGAGGGTCTTCATGGCGTTGGCGTTGGTGTGCTCGCCGGTGCCGGGGGCGACGCCGAAGAAGCCGGCCTCGGGGTTGATGGCGTACAGGCGGCCGTCCTCGCCGAAGCGCATCCAGGCGATGTCGTCGCCGATCGTCTCGACCGTCCAGCCGGAGATCGTGGGCTCGAGCATGGCGAGGTTGGTCTTGCCGCAGGCCGACGGGAAGGCGGCGGCGACGTACTTCGACTCACCGGTGGGCGGGGTGAGCTTGAGGATGAGCATGTGCTCGGCGAGCCAGCCCTCGTCGCGGGCCATGACGGAGGCGATGCGCAGGGCGTAGCACTTCTTGCCGAGCAGGGCGTTGCCGCCGTAGCCGGAGCCGTAGGACCAGATCTCGCGGTCCTCGGGGAAGTGCGAGATGTACTTGGTCCGGTTGCAGGGCCAGGGGACGTCCTCCTGGCCGGGTTCCAGCGGGGCGCCCACCGAGTGCACGGCCTTGACGAAGAAGCCGTCGGAGCCGAGCTCGTCCAGGACCGGCCGGCCCATCCGGGTCATGGTGCGCATGGAGACGGCGACGTACGCGGAGTCGGTGATCTCGACGCCGATGGCGGACAGCGGCGAGCCGAGGGGGCCCATGCAGAAGGGCACGACGTACATGGTGCGGCCCTTCATCGAGCCGCGGAAGACGCCCTGCTCGCCCCGGAAGGTCTCCCGCATCTCGGCGGGGGCCTTCCAGTGGTTGGTCGGGCCGGCGTCCTCCTCCTTCTCGGAGCAGATGAAGGTCCGGTCCTCGACGCGGGCGACGTCGGTGGGGTCGGAGGCCGCGTAGTAGGAGTGGGGGCGCTTGATCGGGTCGAGCTTGCGGAAGGTGCCCTTGGCGACGAGTTCCTCGCACAGGCGTTCGTACTCGGCCTCCGAGCCGTCGCACCAGACCACCCGGTCCGGCTGCGTCAGGTCTGCGATCTCGTCGACCCAGGAGATCAGTCCCTGGTGGGTGGTGGGGACGCCGGGTTCCGCGATGTCGCGCGCCACGATTGCTCCTAAATGAGGGTTTTTTGTTGGGAGGCCCCATGGGGGCTGCGACCCGGATGCTGCACGGTGGTGCGCTGCGCGCTCATCCGGTGTCGACCGCACTCATTTGATCATCCGACGAGCGCGCCCATCTGTCCAGAGGGCCGCACAAGTGAGCAACGTGACGATGGCCACGGTTTTTCGTGGGCCTTTACGCGCACGTTGGGTGCACCTGACGATTTCTTTGCGTGACGACTCGGCGAAGCGGCATGAGAGGATGGCCGCCCGACGGACCCAATCGGTCACCGCGAGGCATGACTTACGGCCCCGTAGGTACCATGCGGGACATGACTGCGTTCGCCCCCGACGCGCCCACGGACCCGCCGGCCGACGGCCGCGGTCCGGTGGCGACCTCCCTCCCGCATCCGGTCAAGCCCAAGCTCCGCGGCTGGCTGCACCTGGGCATGTTCCCCGCCGCCCTGGTCGCCGGACTGGTGCTGACCGCCTTCGCCGACTCGACCCGGGGCCGCCTGGCCTGCGGGGTCTACGCCCTGACCGCCTGCCTGCTGTTCGGCGTGAGCGCGCTCTACCACCGGGGCGACTGGAGCCCCCGCATGGACGGGGTGCTGCGCCGCCTCGACCACGCCAACATCTTCCTGATCATCGCGGGCACCTACACCCCGCTGACCATCCTGCTGCTGCCGGACTCCAAGGGACAGTGGCTGCTGTGGGGCATCTGGGCCGCCGCGGCGGCCGGGATCGTCTTCCGGGTGTTCTGGGTCGGCGCCCCCCGCTGGCTCTACACGCCCTGCTACATCGCGATGGGCTGGGCGGCCGTCTTCTTCCTGCCGGACTTCCTGCGCACGGGCGGCCTCGCCGTACTCGTCCTGGTGGTCGTCGGCGGGCTGCTCTACAGCGTGGGCGGGGTGATCTACGGCCTCAAGAAGCCCAACCCCTCACCGCGCTGGTTCGGCTTCCACGAGGTCTTCCACTCCTTCACCCTGGCCGCCTTCATCGCCCACTACGTGGGGATCTCCCTGGTGGCGTACCGGCACGGGTAGCGACCGGCGCCGGTCGCCGTGGCCGGCCAGGGCCGTCATGAAGGCCGCACCCCCTCCCCTCACCCCCGCCGACCCGCCCCGCCCGGGGCTGCGCGAGCGGAAGAAGACGCAGGACCCGTGAGGAGATCCGTGGTGCGGCCTTCGCGCTGACCGGGGAACGGGGCCACGACGCCGCGACGCCACGACGGCCGAGCGGATCGCCGAGCGCGCCGGGGTGCCGCCGGCGACCGTCGTCCGCCGCCCCCCGGCTAAGGAGGACACCGTCCTCCCGGACGAGTACGACCGGCCGATGGTCGCGGCGCTCGCCGCGCGGCCCTCCGAGGAGCCCCGGCCCGCCTCCGTCCGGCACGTGGTGCGCGGGACCGTGCGGCGCGCGACGGCCGAACGGCCCGAGGCGACACCACTGCGGGCCCGGCCGCCGGCGGTGCGCTCCCGGGCGCGGGAGAGCCTGTCGGCCACCGGACGGCTGCCCGCCGACGCGATCGCCGCGCGCACCGGGCTCGACCCGGACTGCCCGGAGGCGCGGGCCGCGACGTCGTCCCTGCTGAACGGCCTACTGAACGGCCTGCCGAAGGCCTCGGCGTACGGGGCCGGGCACGGCCCGCTCCCCGTGAAATCCCGGGGCGGCGGACACCTGACATGACATCCTTGGCCGGGTGAACGGTCCCGAGATCCACGTCGCGTTCGACCCCGAGCTGCTGCTCTTCGTCCCCCGGGCGCGTCCCACCGGCGCCACGAAGGCCGCCACCGACGGCGTCTCCAGCCTCGGCCACGTCGTCGAGTCCCTCGGAGTCCCGCTGACCGAGGTCGGCGCGCTGCTCGTGGACGGCCGCGAGGTGCCCGCCGGCCATGTGCCGGCCGCGGGCGAGTCGGTGGCCGTACGCGCCGTCGAGCACCCCCAGCGGGTGCCGGGCGCTCCCCTGCGCTTCCTGCTCGACGTGCACCTCGGCACGCTGGCGCGCCGGCTCCGTCTGCTGGGCGTGGACACGGCGTACGAGTCGACGGACATCGGCGATCCGGCGCTGGCCGCGCGGTCGGCGGCGGAGCAGCGGGTGATGCTCAGCCGGGACCGGGGGCTGCTGCGGCGGCGGGAGCTGTGGGCGGGGGCGTTCGTGTACAGCACCCGGCCCGAGGAGCAGCTCGCCTACGTGCTCGACCGGTTCCGGCCCGAGCTGCGTCCATGGAGCCGGTGCACCGCCTGCAACGGGCTGCTGCGGCGGGCCACCAAGGACGAGGTCGCCGACCAGTTGAAGGGCGGGACGCACCGTACGTACGACGTGTTCGCGCAGTGCGGTGAGTGCGGGCGCGCGTACTGGAAGGGCGCGCACCACGAGCAACTGGTCGCGATCGTGGAGCAGGCGGTCGCGGCCCACTCGGAGCGTCGCTGAGGGGACGCCCCGCGGAGCCGCCTCCGCGGCGACGGCCCCGCGCCCCCGCGGGACGCCCGGCGCGCCGTCGGGTCCTCCCTGCCGCGGGCCGTGCCGTCGCGGTTCTCGTCCGGGCACGACGGGCGGCCGGGCACGACGGGCGGCCGGGTACGGCCGCCGGTTCAGCCGCCCAGCGCCGTCCGCAGCCGGTCGGGGTCGGTCGTCGGCGCGTCACAGGTGAAGTTGCGGCAGACATAGGCGGCCGGTTCGCCCCCGACCAGGGGACAGTCGGCGAGCAGCGGGAACTCGTCGCTCTCCGGGGTCCCGGCGGCGACCACCGCGCCGGGCGCGGAACCCAGCAGCGCCGTGCGGTGCAGGGTGATGGTGGCCGGGTCGTCGAGCGCCGGACCGACCACCGCGACCTCCCGCGGACCGTCCAGCACGGCCTCGGCGACCGCGAGCCCCCACCCGATGAACCGCGGGACGCGCGGTCCGAGCGCCTTCACCACGCCCAGCGCCCGTTCGGCGGCCGTGCGGTGCGGCGCGGAGCCGGTGTGCGCGGCATAGCCCAGCAGGGCGCCCGCGGCAGCGGTCCAGCCGGACGGGACGGCGTTGTCGGTCGGGTCCTGCGGACGCCTGATCAGCCGCTCCGCGTCGGACGCCGTGTCGTACAGGGCGCCCGATCCGGGGTCGGTGAAGCGGGCCAGGACATGGTCGAGCAGCAGTCCGGCGAACTCCAGCCAGACGCCCTCACCCGTCACCGACGCCAGCGCCAGGAAGCCCTCGGCGACATCGGCGTAGTCCTCCAGCACGCCCGCGTTGGCCCCGACCCGGCCGTCCTTGCTGGTGCGGGCGATCCGGGCGTGGTCGTCCAGGTGCAGCCGGACCAGCAGGTCGCCGGCGGCGACGGCGGCCTCCGTCAGGTCCGGCCGGTCGAAGTAGGCGCCGGTCTCGGCGAGCGCGGCGATCGCCAGGCCGTTCCAGGCGGCGACCACCTTGTCGTCCCGGCCGGGCGCGGGCCGCGCGGAACGCGCCGCGAGCAGCCGCTCCCTGACGCCGGCGATCCGCCCGGCGTCGAACACCTCGTCCAGCTGCGGCAGTTGCAGCACCGAGGCGCCCTCCTCGAAGGTGCCCTCCACGGTCACGCCGAAGTACCGCGCGGCGAGTTCCGCGTCCTCGTCCCCGAGGACCTCCCGCAGCTGCGCGGGCGTCCACACGTAGTACGCGCCCTCGACGTGCCGGCCCGTGCCGTCGTCACTGTCGGCGTCCAGCGCGGACGCGAAACCGCCCTCGGCGGTGCGCAGTTCGCGGACCATGAAGTCGGCGGTCTCCAGCGCGACCCGGCGGGCGAGCTCGCTGCCGGTGGCCCGCCACAGGTGCGCGTACACCCGGCACAGCAGCGCGTTGTCGTAGAGCATCTTCTCGAAGTGCGGCACCACCCAGTCCCGGTCCACGGAGTACCGGGCGAAGCCGCCGCCGAGCTGGTCGTGGATCCCGCCGCGCGCCATGCGCTCGCAGGTGTCCGCCGCCATCTGCAGCGCGCCCTCGGCGCCGGTGCGGGCGTGGTGGCGCAGCAGGAACTCGATCACCAGGGACGGCGGGAACTTCGGCGCCCCGCCGAACCCGCCGCGCTGCGGGTCGTACTCCCTGGTCAGCCCGAGCAGCGCCTGCGAGAGCTCCTGCTCGCCGGGCAGCCGGTCGTCGCCGTAGGACAGCTCCCGGCCGGCCAGGTCCCGGGTGATCTTCCCCGCCACCTCGTCCACCTCGCCGCGCCGCTCGGCCCACGCCTGGCGGACGCCCTGGAGCACCTGCCGGAACGACGGCATGCCGTGCCGGGGGACGGGCGGGAAGTACGTACCGAAGTAGAACGGCTCCGCGTCCGGGGTGAGGAACACGGTCATGGGCCAGCCGCCCTGCCCGGTCGCCGCCTGCACCGCCTCCATGTAGACGGCGTCGACGTCCGGGCGCTCCTCGCGGTCCACCTTGACGCTGACGAAGTGCGCGTTCATGTCGTCGGCGGTGGCCTGGTCCTCGAAGGACTCGTGCGCCATGACGTGACACCAGTGGCAGCTCGAGTAGCCGACGCTCAGCAGCACCGGCACATCGCGCCGCCGCGCCTCGGCGAAGGCCTCCTCGGACCAGGACCACCAGTCGACGGGGTTGTCGGCGTGCTGGAGGAGGTAGGGGGACGTGGCCTGCGCAAGTCGGTTCGCCATGCCCCCATCCTCCCGCACCCGGGCCGCGGAGGCGGGCAGGCGATCGTCCGCCGCCCCGGACCGGCGCGAACCGGCGGCGGCGGACACCGCCGTCACCGGGCCCGCGACGGCTGCCGTACGCGGCGCCGGGCGGCACGGAGGTCGGTACGGCGGTGGCGCGGGAGGAGCTGTCCCAGCTGGGCCGGGCCGGCCACGCCTCGCGTGACGGGAGACTGGCCGACTGCGTGGAGGTGTACCCGCTCCTCCTGGAGCGGGGCGTCAGCCTGGAGGCGGGCTGGCAGGCCTGGAACCTGGGCATGGTCCCGAGCCGCCACGCCCGGGAGGTGATGGGAGTACCGGTGACCGGGAAGGCGTAGGCCGCACTGGTCACCGGCCGGTGGCTGTGCCCACCCGTTCCGCAGGGCGATGGGGGCGCCTCCCCTGCCTTTCGGGCAACGGGGGGCGGGTGGGCACGACCAGCCGCAGCCGGCGCCCGGCGCCACCGTGGACCGGACCGTCCGCGCGGCCCGGCGCTCGCGGGGTGCCTCCCCCGGGCCCTTGAGGCGCCGGGGAAGGCACGACCGCCCGCGGTCGACGCGGGCTCAGCCCCGATTCTCGGCGGCGCCCGCCGCCTCCGTCTTCTCGGCCCCGGCCCCCTCGGAGTCCTCCGGGAAGTCCACGCGGCCCATGTGGCGGTTCATGGACTTCATCAGGGCCCACACCGCCAGAGCCATCACCGCGAAGACGATGAAACCGAGGACACCGGGGGTGACCTTGTCCTCGTCGAGTTCCTTGGCGAGGGGGACCAGGTGGGTCAATGCCAGGCTTGCGCTTGCGCTCATGTCAGGCATTGTCCCGGATGCCCGCGAAGAGGTCGTCCTCGGGGAGGGAGGTGTCGACGAGGGACTTCGCGAGCTCGTACTCCTCCGTCGGCCAGACCTCCCGCTGGAGGTCCATCGGCACCCGGAACCAGCCCCCGTCGGGGTCGATCTGCGTCGCGTGCGCGATCAGCGCCTTGTCGCGGATCTCGAAGAAGTCGGCGCACGGCACATGCGTGGTGAGCGTGCGCTCCTTGCGCTCGAACTCGCTCCAGCGCTTCAGCCAGTCCCCGTACGGCGACTCCAGGCCGCGGTCCAGCATCGCCCGGTGCAGCGCCTCGGTGCGGGGGCGGTTGAACCCCTGGTTGTAGTACACCTTCAGCGGCTGGTACGCCGGGCCGTACTCGCCCTCCGGGTACTTCTCGACGTCCGCCGCGCCCTCGAACGCCACCATCGTGATCTTGTGGGTCATGATGTGGTCGGGGTGCGGGTAGCCGCCGTTCTCGTCGTAGGTGGTGATCACCTGGGGGCGGAACGCGCGGATCCTGCGGACCAGCTCACCGGCCGCCTTGTCGACGTCCTCCAGGGCGAAGCAGCCCTCCGGCAGCGGCGGCAGCGGGTCGCCCTCGGGCAGCCCGGAGTCGACGAACCCGAGCCACTCCTGCTTCACCCCCAGGATCTCCCGGGCCTCGTCCATCTCCTTCTTGCGCACCTCGTGGATGTTCTCCTCGATGTACGCGTCGCCCTGCAGTTTCGGGTTGAGGATGGAGCCGCGCTCCCCGCCCGTGCAGGTCACCACCAGCACGTCCACCCCCTCGGACACGTACTTCGCCATGGTGGCCGCGCCCTTGCTCGACTCGTCGTCGGGGTGGGCGTGCACGGCCATCAGTCGCAGCTGGTCAGTCAAGACTCAATCCTCAAGTCGGTAGGCGCCCTCAGTGCGGCGGCGCAGTCGCAGGCTTCTATAGTGACCGAATCGGGGGACGAATAATTCCGGGGTTTTCCGCTTCGGGGCCCGCCAGGGGCGCCGATCCCCTCCTGCCGAGGAGACGATCATGAGTACGTCGAGCACGCGGCCGCCCGAGGGCCGTTACGGCCGCTCCTCGGACGAGCGTGCCGACCGCACCCTCAAGGTCGTCGGCGCCGTGCTGTCGGTGCTGATGCTCGGGCTGATCGGCTGGTTCGGCTACTACTACGTGGCCCAGAACGAGATCAGCGCCGAGATGATCGGTTTCGACACCGCCGAGGACTCCGTGAAGGTGCACCTGGAGGTGCACAAGGACGCGGGGGCCACCGGCTACTGCACGGTCCGCTCCCAGTCCGAGGACGGCGCCGAGGTGGGCCGCGCCGACTTCCGCTTCGACGAGGACGCCACGCGCATCGACGAGGTCGTCACGCTCCGCACCACCTCCCGGCCCACCTCGGCCGAGCTCGTCGGCTGCCACGCGGACTGACGCCACGGGGAATACCTCGCCACTGACCTGCGCTGACATGAGTCCGGTGGCTTATGTCCTCCCCCTACGGGCACTCAATTGTTAGGCTCGTGGTTTCGCCCATCCATGGAGGAACATCCTTCTGGGTAGGGCGATGCTTTGTATTTCCCAGTACCTACGAGGAGCACCTGTGACCCAGACCAGCGAGAACGTCACCTGGCTGACCCAGGAGGCGTACAACAAGCTCAAGGACGAGCTTGCGTACCTTACTGGTCCCGCGCGCACGGAGATCGCCGCCAAGATCGCCGCCGCGCGCGAGGAGGGCGACCTGCGGGAGAACGGCGGGTACCACGCGGCCAAGGAGGAGCAGGGCAAGCAGGAGCTCCGTGTGCGCCAGCTCACCCAGCTCCTCGAGAACGCCAAGGTCGGCGAGGCCCCGGCGGCCGACGGTGTCGTGGCGCCCGGCATGGTCGTGACGATCGCCTTCGACGGTGACGAGGACGACACGCTGTCCTTCCTGCTCGCCTCCCGCGAGTACGCGAGCACCGACATCGAGACCTACTCGCCGCAGTCCCCGCTCGGCTCGGGCGTCATCGGCCACAAGGTCGGCGAGGACGCGGAGTACGAGCTGCCGAACGGCAGGAAGGCCTCGGTGAAGATCCTGGAGGCGAAGCCGTACACCGGCTGACCCGCCCCCGCGAGACCCCGACGGGCCCCCGGCACCCTGTGCGGCGCCGGGGGCTTCGTCATGCGGCCGCCGAGCGGTACTTGCGCACGGCGAGCGTGCGGAAGGCCGTCAGGATCAGCAGCGACCACAGGACGGACGCGAGTACCGGGTGCTGCATCGGCCAGGCGTCCGGAGTTCTGAAGCCGGGTGGCAGATTACCGAAGAGCTCTCGGCACGCCTGGACGGTGGTGCTGAACGGATTCCACTCGGCGATATGTCGGAAGACCGTTGGCAGGTTGTTGGAGTCCACGAAGGCGTTCGAGATGAACGTGAGCGGGAAGAGCCAGATCAGCCCGCCGGACGTGGCCGCTTCCGGGGTTCGGACGGACAGGCCGATGAGGGCGCCGATCCAGGAGAACGCGTACCCGAGCAGGAGCAGCAGACCGAACCCGGCCAGGACTTTGCCGAAGTCCTCGTGGACGCGCCAGCCGATGAGGAGCGCGACGCCTGCGAGGACGACCAGAGTGAACGCGGTCTGCACCAAGTCGGCGAGTGTGCGCCCGGTCAGCACCGCGCCGCGCGCCATGGGCAGCGAGCGGAAACGGTCGACGAGACCCTTGTGCATATCGTCGGCGATGCCCGCGCCCGCGCCCGCCGTGGCGAACGTGACGGTCTGGGCGAAGATGCCCGCCATCAGGAACTCACGGTAGTCCTGTGGCGAGAGCGAACCGCCGACTCTGATCGAGCCGCCGAAGACGTACGTAAACAGCACCACGAACATGATCGGCTGGATGAGCCCGAAGATCAGCATCTCGGGAATCCGGCTCATCCGAATCAGGTTCCGCCGGGTGATAACCAGGGAGTCCCGGATCGACCGGCCGATGGGGTTGCCGGGGGCCGTGGCCCGGACGGTGTCGGTGGCGGCGCTCATTTCGCGGTCTCCTTGGTGTCCTCGGCCTCGTCCCCGGACTCCGCGACACGGCCGGTGAGGGAGAGGAAGACGTCGTCGAGGGTGGGGCGGCGCAGACCGATGTCGTCGATCTCGATGCCGTCGGTGTCGAGGTCGCGGATGATCTCGGCGAGGAGCTTCGCGCCGCCGGAGACCGGTGTGGTGATCTTGCGCATGTGGTCCTCGACCGTGGTGTCGCCCTGGCCGACGCCGCGCAGGCGGTACTTGTCGAGGAGGGCGGACGCGGCCCGGATGTCCTCGCGGTCGTGCACCACGACCTCGACGCGTTCGCCGCCGGTACGGGCCTTGAGCTGGTCGGAGGTGCCCTGGGCGATGACCCGGCCGTGGTCGACGACCGCGATGTCGTGGGCCAGGTGGTCGGCCTCCTCCAGGTACTGGGTGGTGAGCAGCAGCGTCGTACCGCCGGAGACGAGCTGTTTGATCACCTCCCACAGCTGCTGGCGGTTGCGCGGGTCGAGGCCGGTCGTCGGCTCGTCCATGAACATCACGGGCGGCGAGACGACCAGGGCGGCGGCGAGGTCGAGGCGGCGGCGCATGCCTCCGGAGTAGGTCTTGGCGGTGCGGTCGGCGGCGTCCGCGAGGTGGAACTGCTCCAGCAGCTCGTCCGCGCGGGCCCTCGCCGCCTTCGCCCTCATCTGGTAGAGCCGGCCGACCATCTGCAGGTTCTCGCGGCCGGTCAGGTACTCGTCGACGGCGGCGAACTGGCCGGACAGGCCGATGGAGCGGCGCACGGCGTCGGGCTGCCTCAGCACGTCGAGGCCGGCGACGACGGCCTTGCCGCTGTCGGGCCGCAGCAGGGTGGTCAGGCAGCGGACGGTGGTGGTCTTGCCCGCGCCGTTCGGCCCGAGCAGGCCCAGGACGGTGCCCTCGGGGACTTCGAGGTCGACGCCGTCCAGTGCCCTGACGTTCCCGAAGGTCTTGACCAGACCTTCGGCATAGATGGCGCCTGGCATATGAGTCTCCACGTCGTCGTGATTCTTCGGAAAGCCTAGGTTCGCGCGCTGTGGTGTGCTGAGGTTTTCCGCCGGGCGGCGGGGCGTGTGGTGGAGCACCCGGCGACGAGATACACCATAACGCGATGTATCGCGTATCACCATGGACTCGCCCGAAGGAGTGACGCTCCGTCGGCCGTCAGTCCATGACCGTGTAACCCGCCTCGCGCAGGGCCCGTCCGACCTCCGCGCAGTGCTCCGGGCCCTTGGTCTCCAGGTGCAGTTCGACCTCCGCCTCCGTGAGCCCGAGCCGCGGGTCGGTCCGTACGTGGCTCACGTCGAGGACGTTGGCGTCGGCCGCCGACAACGCCCCCAGGAGCGAGGCCAGGGCGCCCGGCCGGTCCGTCAGGCGCAGTCGCACGGCCAGGTAGCGGCCCTGCGCGGCCATGCCGTGCCGCAGCACCCGCTCCATCAGCACCGGGTCCACGTTGCCGCCGGACAGCACCGCGACGACCGGTCCCTCGAAGGCGCCGGGCCGGCTCAGCAGCGCCGCGACCGGGCTCGCCCCGGCCGGCTCGACGACCAGCTTGGCCCGCTCCAGGCACAGCAGCAGCGCGGCCGACAGCTCGTCCTCGGTGACCGTGCACACCTCGTCCACCAACTCGCCGACGATCCCGAACGGCACGTCGCCGGGGCGCCCCACCCTGACCCCGTCGGCCATCGTCGCCGGGTCGCGCACCGGCACCGGACGCCCGGCCGCCAGCGAGGGCGGGTACGCCGCCGCGCCCGCCGCCTGCACGCCGACGATCCGCACATCGGGCCGCAGCGCCTTCACCGCGACCGCGATCCCGGCGGCCAGTCCGCCCCCGCCGACCCCGACGACGATCGTGCGCACCTCGGGGCACTGCTCCAGGATCTCCAGGCCCACCGTGCCCTGGCCCGCGATGACGTCCGGATGGTCGAAGGGGTGGATGAACACGGCGCCCGTCCGGTGCGCGTACTCCGTCGCCGCGGCCAGCGTCTCGTCGACCACCTGGCCCTGCAGGCGCACCTCGGCGCCGTACTCCCGGGTGGCGCTGATCTTCGGCAGCGGGGCGCCCCTCGGCATGAACACCGTGGACCGCACCCCGAGCAGCGACGACGCCAGCGCGACACCCTGCGCGTGGTTGCCGGCGCTCGCCGCGACGACCCCGGCGGCCCGCTCCTCGGGCAGCAGCCCGGCGATCCGCACGTACGCGCCGCGCAGCTTGAACGACCCCGTCCGCTGCAGGTTCTCGCACTTCAGGCGCACCGGCGCGCCCACCCGCCGGGACAGGTGCCTGCTGCTCTCCAGCGCGGTCGTCCGGGCCACGCCCGCGAGCATCTTCCGGGCGCCGCGCACATCGTCGAGGGTGACGGTCCGCAGGGATCCGGCCGTGCTGTAGCTCATGGCTCCAGGATCGCAGTTCGCCGGCGGAGGCGACCGGTGTGACCAACCCGCGGACTCGGCTTTGCGCAGCGCCGGTACGGGCCGCCGTCCGGCCGCGTACCCTGTCCCCCGATGAGCAGCCCTCCACGAAGTGAGCCCTCGGCCATGCCCACAACACCTGATATGTCGATGGACATGAGGACGGACCTGACGGCCGTCGGTGACACCGGTCTCCTCGACACGCTGCAGCACGAGGTGGCGTTGTTCGCCCGCCGTGCCGAACAGACGCGTCTGGGCGGGGTCGGCCAGGTGCGCAACTCGATGGACCGTGCCGCGTACCTGCTGCTCAACCGTCTCGACAAGGAAGGCCCGATGGGCGTCAAGGCGCTCGCCGCGAGCATGGGCATCGACTCCTCGACGGTCACCCGGCAGGTCGCCCCGCTCGTCGACACCGGCCTGGTCAAGCGGACCTCGCACCCCGAGGACGGGCGCGCGGTCGTGCTCCAGCTGTCCCCGCGCGGGCAGTCGCGCCTGGAGGAGGTGCGCTCCTCGCGGCGCCAGTTGATGGCCGAGCTGACGCAGGAGTGGGCGCCCGAGGAGCGCGAGGCGTTCTGCACGCTCCTGACGCGCTTCAACGGCGCGCTGTCGGCGCGGATGTCCGCGCCGGACCGGACCGACTCCTGATCTCCGGGGGCTGCGCTCCCCGGACTCCCTTCCGGCCCTGAGCGGGCCCCGTCCCCGAACGCCGGACGGGCTGATTCCGGCCCACCCGGCGAAAACCGGCCCCTCCGGCGTCCGAGGAGCGGGGGTCCCGGGGGGACGGGACCGGGGAGGGGCGGCGGGGGCGAAAAAACCGGAGCATCGCGCGTGCACGTCTCTTGACCGGGGGGCGCACTCTGGCCTGATATGAGAGCCGAGGGCTCTCAGGGACGGCGGGAGGCGAGGGTGCGACCACGGCACACGTCCCAGGACGACCTCCGCGTCCGCGAGTTCGAGGCGTACGTCGCGGGCGCCGGCACCCGGCTGCTGCACCTCGCGACCCTGCTCACCGCCGAGACCCCGGACGACAACCCGCACGCGCGGCGCCTGCTGACCCTGGCGCTGGCCCGCACGTACGCGAGCTGGGACCGGCTGCACGGCGAGGACCCCTACGCCCACACCCGCCAGTGCCTGGCGACCCGCTTCGCGAACGGCGCCTGGCACCGGCGCGGCGGCCTGCTCCGCCCCCGCGCCCGCCCGGCGGGCCTGCTGGCCCGGCTCTCCCCGCAGGAACGCCTGGTCCTGGTGCTGCGGCTGCGCGAGGGGATCGCCGAGGAACAGACGGCGGCCCTGCTCGGCCTGTCCGCGGAACGCGTGCGGGCCGTCCTCCACCGCGCGATGACCGCCGTGCTGAGTCCGCCCCCGAGACCGGCCTCCGCGGTGGGCGGCGTCAAGGCGGTGCCGTCGTGACCCGGATGAGGCGTGAGGCGACCGTACGGCGGATGCTGGAGCAGTCGCCGCCGCGCGTGCCGCCCGAACTCCACGCGGAGGCGGCGCGCCGCGGGGCCCGCGTGCTGCGCCGCAGGGTGCTCGCCCGCCGCGTGATGTGGCTGTTGTTGCTGGCGGGGACCGTGGCGTTCGTGGTGTGGGCGCTGACGGCGCGCCCCTGGGTGGAGCCGCCGTCTCGGACGACTCCACCGCTCACGGGCTGGTGACCGTCACCGTCCGAGCGCCTGCTGGAGGTCTTCGAGCAGGTCGTCGACGTTCTCGATGCCCACGGAGAGGCGCACCAGGTCGGCGGGGACCTCGAGCGCGGAGCCGGCCGCGGACGCGTGCGTCATCCGCCCGGGGTGCTCGATCAGCGACTCGACGCCGCCCAGGGACTCGCCGAGCGTGAACACCTCGGCCCGGTCGCAGACCTCGACGGCCGCCTCCTCGCCGCCCTCCACCCGGAAGGAGACCATGCCGCCGAAGGCCCGCATCTGCTTGGCGGCGACCTCGTGGCCGGGGTGGTCGGGCAGCCCCGGGTACAGGACGCTCGTCACGCGCGGGTGACGGGTGAGCATGTCGGCGATCCTCGTGGCGTTCTCGCTGTGCCGGTCCATGCGGACCGAGAGCGTCTTGGTGCCGCGCAGCACCAGCCAGGAGTCGAAGGGCCCGGCGACCGCGCCCATCGCGTTCTGGTGGTAGGCGAGTTCCTCGCCCAGCTCCGCGTCGCCGGTGATCAGGGCGCCGCCGACGACGTCGGAGTGGCCGCCCATGTACTTGGTCAGGGAGTGCACGACGACGTCCGCGCCGAGCGCGAGCGGCTGCTGGAGGTACGGCGTGGCGAAGGTGTTGTCGACGACGAGCCGGGCGCCCGCGTCCCGGGTCACCTGGGCCACGGCGGCGATGTCGGTGATGCCGAGCAGCGGGTTGGAGGGGGTCTCCACCCAGACGACCTTGGTGTTCGGGGTGATCGCGGCCCGGACCGCGGCCGGGTCGGAGGTGTCGGCCACGGACCATGCCACGCCCCAGCGGGCGACGACCTTGGCGAAGAGGCGGAACGTGCCGCCGTACGCGTCGTTCGGGATCACCACGTGGTCGCCGGGGCCGAGCAGCGTGCGCAACAGGCAGTCCTCGGCCGCCAGTCCGGACGCGAACGCGAGGCCGCGGCGGCCGCCCTCCAGGGCGGCGAGGTTCTCCTCCAGCGCGGTCCTGGTCGGATTGGCGCTGCGGCTGTACTCGTAGCCGCCGCGCAGGCCGCCGACGCCGTCCTGCTTGTAGGTGGACACCTGGTAGATCGGCGGGACGACCGCGCCCGTCAGGGGGTCGGCGGTGTTGCCCGCGTGGATCGCCAACGTCTCGAAGTGCTGACTGATATGCCTGTCGCTCATGGGAACCGAGGGTAGTGCGCGCACGGTGCGGATGAGGGACGGCGGGGCAGGCGGCGTGGGCGCAGCGGGCGGCCGCCGGGAGCTTTCCACAGGGTCCGGTACCGGGTTGGCCAATTGTCGGCGTGGTCTGGTTCGCTTGGTGGCATGGAGATTCTCTGGGTCCTGATCGCGCTCGTCATGCTCGGCTTCGTGGTGGTGCCGTTCGTGCGGCGCGGGCGCGGGACGATCACACGGGTCCCCGCCGGCCACCCGGACGCGGCGGACCCGGTGAACTACGGCTTCGCCCGCGAGGAGGAGCTGGACGTCCGCATGCCGGGTCCCGACCAGGACCTGCTGGACGTCCTGGACCTGGTGCAGCGCACGCAGGACTACCGCGCGGCGCAGCAGCTGCTGGCCGGCACGGAGCCGGAGGGCGAGCGGCGCTGGCAGCGCGTCCAGGCGTTCGCGGGCGCGGCCTCGCTGGAGTTGCAGCAGCGGCCCGGCGGGGTGGGCGAGGCGCCGGGCGGGCAGTGGCTGCGGGTGTGGCGGACCGAGATGCCCAAGGACGCGGGCGGCGCCGCGGTGCACGCCGAGTTCCTGGTGCAGCAGGCGTGGCGTACGGCGGCGCCCGGGACGGACGAGTTCCGGATCATCATGGAGGAGGCGAGGACGGCGTGCGGCGAGGCCGCGCTGCTGGCTCCCGGCGACCCCGTCCCGTACCTCGTGGAGCTGTCGGTGGCCCGTGGACTCGGTTACTCGCGGCAGGACTTCGAGCAGGTCTGGCTGAAGATCCTGGACCGCGCCCCGGCCCACATGGGGGCGCACCTGGCCGCACTGCACTACTGGTGCGAGAAGTGGCACGGCTCGCGGCAGCAGGCGTTCGCGTTCGCGGAGGCCGCGGCGGCGCGGGCGCCCCAGGGCTCCCTGCTCGCCGCCATGCCGCTCTTCGCGGTGTTCGAGCACCTGCCCGAGGTGAACCTGGTCGCCGGTTTCCACCAGAGCGAGACCGTCACCAAGGCGGTCCACGGCGCGCTGCACGCGGTGCACTCGGCCCGCCCCGACGACCCGATGACGGCGCACGTACGGCACCTGCTGGTCTTCTTCCTGGTCCGCGGCGAGCGCTGGGCGGAGGCCATGAGCCAGCTCATGCACGTCGACGGCCACGTGGGCGCCCTCCCCTGGACCCTCTCCCCCGACCCGGCCGCCGAGTTCGCCGTCTACCGCGCCCTGGCGGTGGCCGGCTACGAGGCGAACGGCGGCAGCCCGGCGACACTGCCGCGCTGACCGCCGCGGTCCAGGCCCCGGCCGGCGGCCGGGGTCAGATCGTCGCCGCGTCGATCACGAAGCGGTAGCGGACGTCGCTGTTCAGGACGCGCTCGTACGCCTCGTTGATCTCGGCCGCGCCGATCAGTTCGATCTCCGCGCCGATGCCGTGCTCCGCGCAGAAGTCCAGCATCTCCTGGGTCTCCCGGATGCCGCCGATGCTCGACCCCGCGAGGGTCTTGCGTCCGCCGATCACCGAGAAGAGGTTGAGGGAGACGGGCTCCTCCGGGGCGCCCACGTTCACCAGCGCGCCGTCCGTCCGCAGCAGCGACAGGTAGGCGCCGAGGTCGAGCGGGGCGGAGACCGTGGAGACGATCAGGTCGAAGGCGCCCTTCAGCTCCTCGAAGGTGGCCGGGTCCGCGGTGGCGTAGTAGTGGTCGGCGCCCAGCCGCAGCCCGTCGTCCTTCTTGCGCAGGGACTGCGACAGCACCGTCACCTCGGCGCCGAGCGCGTGCGCGATCTTCACGGCCATGTGGCCGAGGCCGCCGAGCCCGACGATCGCGACCTTCTTGCCGGGACCGGCGTTCCAGTGCCGCAGCGGGGAGTAGGTCGTGATGCCGGCGCACAGCAGGGGGGCGGCCTCGTCCAGCGAGATCCCCTCGGGGATGCCGACGACGAAGTCCTCGTCGACGACGATCTTCTCCGAGTAGCCGCCGTGGGTCGGCTCGCCGTCCTTGCCGATGCCGTTGTAGGTCATCACGTTGCCGCCGGTGCAGTACTGCTCCTTGCCGGCCCTGCAGTTGTCGCACTCGCGGCAGGAGTCGACCATGCAGCCGACGCCCACGCGGTCACCCACCTTGTACCGGGTGACGCCGGGGCCGACCTCGGAGACCACACCGGCGATCTCGTGGCCGGGGACCATCGGGAAGATCGCCTCGCCCCAGCCCTCACGGACCTGGTGGATGTCGGAGTGACAGATGCCGGCGAACTTGATGTCGATCAGGACGTCGTGCTCGCGGACCGCGCGCCGCTCGATGGTCGTCCGCTCCAGCGGAGCCTTGGCGGCGGGTGCGGCGTATGCGGCGACAGTGGTCATACCGGGGGTTCTCCTCGTGAGGTCGTACGCCCGGCTGTCTCCTGTTCGGCCGGGCACGGCCTCCAGCCTGCCCCGGCATTCCGGACTTACCCAGGCCACGGCTCTGCCTACGTTGGCTGTGCGTACCACTGGCGGGGACAGGATGCTGTGCGTACGACCGGGGATACTGGGGATATGGACGAGCAGCACACCCCCCCGGCCGGCCCCGCGAGCGGTGGCCTCGACCCGCGGACGGAGCTCAGCGAGTTCCTGCGCACCCGACGGGCCCGGCTGAAGCCGCAGGACGTGGGTCTGCCGGACTTCGGACGGCACCGCCGGGTGCCCGGTCTGCGTCGCGAGGAGCTGGCCCAGCTCGCCGGGGTGTCCGTGGCGTACTACACGCGCCTGGAGCAGGGCAACGGGCGGAACGTGTCGGCGGAAGTGCTGGACTCGATCGCGCGCGCCCTGCGCCTCACCGACGCCGAACGGTCCCATCTCACGCATCTGGCGAAGCCGAAGCGGCAGAAGCGCAAGCCGGCGGCCCGGGCCCAGCAGGTCCGCGCCCCGCTGCGGCACCTGCTGGAGTCGATGGACGCGGTCCCGGCGTACGTGGTGGGCCGGCGCTCGGACATCCTCGCCTGGAACCGGATGGCGGCGGCGGTCTTCGGGGACTGGGGGCTCCTCCCGGCGCAGGAGCGGAACTGGGCGCGGCTGGTGTTCCTGAACCCGGACTACCGCGAGCTGTTCGTGGAGTGGGAGCGGAAGGCGTACGACATGGTCGCCTATCTCCGCATGGACGCGGGCTGCCATCCGGACGACCCGCAGCTGTCCTCGCTGGTGGGCGAGCTGTCCGTGAAGAGCGAGGAGTTCCGCGGGCTGTGGGCGGCGCACGACGTCAAGGAGAAAAGCCATGGCGTCAAGCGCGTGCGGCATCCGCTGGTCGGTGAGCTGACGCTGCTGTGGGAGTCGTTCCGGCCGGCCGGCGACGACACGGGTCAGTCGCTGGTCACGTACTTCGCGGAGCCGGGTTCGCCGTCGGCGGAGGCCCTGCGGCTGCTGGCCAGCTGGGGCGCGGACGCGAGGCGGTCCGGGGCGGACGCGGCGGCTCCGTGACGCGGGAGGCCCCCCGACCACGGAACGGCCCGCCGGAAGCGGTGCTTCCGGCGGGCCGTCCGCTCACGGACTACTTGCCGTAGTACGCGTTGTAGATCGAGATCGTCGACGTGTTGCCCTTCTTGTCGGCGATCTTGGCGCGGAAGGAGACGGCCTTCCCCTTCGCCGGGTTCTTGACGGTGATCTTCCCCTTCGTGACCGTGGTCTTCTTCCAGGTCTTGCCGTGGTCGTAGGACACGTACACCGACAGGGACTTGAGGTTCTTGCCCTTGGCGGCGCCCTCGACGGCGACCGGGAAGGTGACCTTCTTGCCGGCCGTCACCTTGCTGTCCAGGCCGGTGGCCGCCTGGAAGCGGACCGTGGAGGCGGGCAGCTGCCTGAGGCCGGCGGTCTTCTTGGAGCGGAAGGTCCAGCTCGCGTCGATCCGCGTGGAGGCGGCGGCGACCTTGGCGCTGCGCTTGACCGAGGTGGTCAGCTTGTAGGAGGCGTCCGCGGACGGGACCTTGAACTCCTTCTCGTCGAACAGCGGGTCGTCGTGCGAGCCGACCTTCTTGCCGTTGCGGTAGAGGCTGGTGGTGACGGAGGTGAACTCCGAGGAGCCGTCGTGGCCCTTGCCGTCGGCGAACAGCGGGACCAGTCCGGAGATGCTGTTGCCGTCACGGAAGAGGCCGTAGTCGGAGGTGAGGCGCGGCCCGAAGACGGCCGTGTTCACGGTCTCCTGGTACGTCTTGCCGCCCTTGTAGCCCTTCGCGTACCCGATGACGTAGCCGGCCTCCCAGATCGGCCAGCCCTCCGCGTCGACACCGCCCTGCTGCTCGAAGTCGAGGTCCCACTTCGCCCCGGCCGTGGTGGACAGGTGCAGCGTGCGGGTGCCGGGCAGGTTCTGTGCCTGGCCGAACGAGGAGGCGCCGCTGCTCCCGGGCAACGTGCCGAAGACGCTGACGACGCCCTTCTTGCCGCTCGCCGCAGCGCCCATGCCGACCTTCACCGTGGCGAACTCGCCGGCCTTGTAGGTCCGGGTGTACCCGGTGGCGAGGTTCTTGACCTTGGCGCCGGTGACGGTGCTGTACTGCTCCTTGGCGCCCTTGCTGAAGTGGGCGTCCCACTGCTGGTACAGCGAGCCGTCGGTGACCTGCGGGCCGAGGTGGGCGGAGCGGAAGTTGTCGTACGAGTCCAGCCACCAGCCGAAGCCGTAGGCCGAGTCCTTCGTCTCGACGGTGTAGTCGGCGGAGGCGAATCCCGGCTTGACCGCCTTGTCCGGCACGGTGATCTTCACCGGCTTGGCCTTGCGGGCGTCCAGCGTGATCGTCGTGTTCTTGGTGACGTTCAGCTTCGGCTGGGCGAGCCAGTCGGCGCCCTCGTACTTCTCCGGGTCGGGGTTGACGAAGATGCCGGTGTCCAGGACGTAACCGCCCTTGGGCACGCGGACGGTGACGGTGCCGTCGGCCTCGTAGGGCCGGTGCCACCGGCCGGCGCCCAGGCCGGAGATGCCGGCGAGGTTGGCGACGTAGTTGGAGGCCGGCTTGCCCGCGCGGTCGAGGAACCTCAGCGTCACGTCGTACGACTCGACCTCGCGCTGCACCGCGGCCGCCGTGCGCACGGTCTGCCCGCCGCCGGTGGCGACCACGTACGCCGAGTAGGCGCCGTCGGTCGTGCCGCCGAGCCTGGTGTCGACCGTGACGCCCACGGAGGCCTTGCCGCCCGCGGGGACGGTGACCGTCGTGGCGGCCAGGGTGAAGAAGCCGGCCGGGGCCGCCTTGCCCTGGGGGTTCGTGGCGGTCGAGGTCAGCTTGAGGGTGACGTCCTGGGTGCCGAGGTTGCGGTAGGTGAGCTGCTTGGTGACCGGCTTGTCGTCGGTGTGCGGCCACTGCTGGACGCCGAAGCTCAGCGACACCGGGTCGGCGATCACGGTCTGCTTGATCGCCTTGTCGACCTGGACGCGGCCCGAGCCCTGCTCGAACGGCGTGTACGCGCCACCCTTGGTGGAGCCGGTGAGCGCGCCCTTCAGCTCGGCGTAGGTCCACTCCGGGTGCTGCTGCTTGAGGATCGCCGCCGCGCCCGCGACATGCGGGGTCGCCATCGACGTACCGGAGATGGTCATGTAGCCGGCCGGCTTCTCGCCGACCTCCTTGGCGATGTCGTTGCCCGTCGCCGAGGCGGCCGTGATGTCCACGCCGGGAGCGGTGACGTCCGGCTTGATCGCGCCGTCGCCGACGCGCGGGCCGGTGGAGGAGAAGTCGGCGAGCCCGTCCTTGTCGTCGACGGCGCCGACGGTGAGGGCGGCGTCCGCGCTGCCGGGCGAACCGACCGACTGCGGGCCCTCGTTGCCGGCCGCGATGGCGAACAGGACGCCCTTCTCGGCGGAGAGCTTGTCGACCGCCGCCTCCAGCGGGTCGACCTCGGGCGTGTCACCGCCGCCCAGGCTCATGTTGACGATGTCGGCGCCCTGTGCGGCCGCCCACTCCATGCCGGCCAGGATGCCGGAGTCGTCACCGTAGCCGGCGTCGTCGAGGACCTTGCCGTTGAGGATCTTCGCGCCGGGCGCGACGCCCTTGTACGCGCCCTTGGACCGGGCGCCCGTGCCGGCCGCGATGGACGCGACGTGGGTGCCGTGGCCGACCTTGTCGCCGGCGGTGGCCGCGGGGCTGAAGTTCTTGGACGCGGTCACCTGGCCCTTGAGGTCCGGGTGGGTGGCGTCGACGCCGGTGTCCAGGACGGCGATCCTCACGCCCTTGCCGTCGTATCCGGCCGCCCACGCCTTCGGGGTGCCGATCTGCGCCACGGACGTGTCGAGGGAGGCCTTGCGGACCCCGTCGAGCCAGACGTGGGCGATGCCGGAGGCGGTGCGGTCGCCGTTGGTGACGGCGTCCCACAGCTCGGGCGCGTCCTCGTGCGGGGTCTGCACCGCGTCCGCGTTCAGGGTCTTCAGGGTGCGGCGGACCGTGCCCGCGTCACGGACGTCGGCCTTGGCGGCCTGGGCGGCGCCCCGGTAGCCGACGATGACCTTCAGGCCCCGCTTCTGGGAGCCGCGGATCGTGGCCTTGTTCAGCTCGGTGACGTCGAACAGCCGCTGGTCCAGCTTGCCGCTCGCCACCAGCCGGGCGGCGTCGGCCGGCAGTACCAGGGTGTGGCCGCCGGTGCGGCGGACCTGCACGGGTATGTGCTCCCGGCCCTCGGCCCGCTCCAGACCGACCACGCGGCCCTTGGCGTCCACGGCGACCCGGTCACCCGTGATCAGCGTGATCCGGTGCTTGGCCTTCGGCGCGGAGGTCTCCGTCGTGGAGGCGGCCGCCGTGCGCTCCCCGTTCGCCGACGCCGGGCCGGCCATGCCCGCCGCGAGCGCCACGGCGGTCGCCGTGGCGACCGTGGCCGCGCACGCTCTCTTCACTTGTCTGCGCAAGGTTCCCCCTAGCGAAGTCGCCGGGCGAACTCGACGCCACCCGGCCGGGGGTGGTCTCGTACGCATGTGCGCACCCCCCGGATCACGCAGTATGCCGAGGGGTGATCAAGCGTCTCAAGGGACACCGGAAAGGGTGCCGAAGTCGACGGACGGCTGTAACGCCACCGCAGGAACTCCGTTACACAACCGCGTGGTTGACGCCCCTTCCGGTCAGACTCCCGGGTTCTCCCGCACGGTGATCCGCCCCTTGCGGATCGTCGCCAGGCGCGAGGCCGCCTTCGCGATCGCCGAGTCGTGGGTGACCATGACGAAGGTCAGCCCCAGCTCCTTCCACATGCGGATGAGCACGTCCATGATCTCGTCGCGCATCGACTCGTCGAGGTTTCCGGTGGGTTCGTCGGCGAGCAGCACCTTCGGCTCCTTCACCAGGGCCCGCGCGATGGCCACGCGCTGCTGCTGGCCGCCTGACATCTCACCGGGCAGGTGCCCGAGCCGCTCGCCCAGGCCGACCGACGCCAGCGCCTCGGCGGCCTTCTCCCGGCGCTCCCTGGCCTTCACGCCGAGCGGGACGAGCGCGGTCTCGACGTTCTCCTGCGCGGTGAGCGTGGGGATCAGGTTGAACGACTGGAAGACGAAGCCGATGCTCTCGCTGCGGACCCGGGTGAGCCGGGCCTCGGGCAGCTTGGCCAGGTCGGTGCCGTCCAGGACGACCTCGCCGGAGCTGGGCCGGTCGAGGCCGCCGAGCATCTGCAGCAGCGTGGACTTGCCGCCGCCGGTGGGGCCCTGGATGACGAGCCGGTCGCCGTCGGGGATGGTCAGGTCGATTCCGTCGAGGGCGTGGACGGTCTCCTTGCCGCGCGTGTAACGCCGGGTGACGCCTCTGAGTTCGTACATGGGTCTGCTCCTGGATCGCGTACGGGGGTGGGGCCCGTCCGCTGCGGGCGGGCCCCGGGGCCGGTGCCGGGCGGGTGTTACCCGACGCGGCGGAGCGCGTCGGCCGGCCGCAGCCGGGAGGCGCGCCAGCCGCCGAAGGCGCCGGCGACGAGACCGCCGGCCACGGCGAGGCCGACCGCGAGGGCGAGGGTGGTGAGGCTGACCGGCGCGGTGAGCGCGACGTCGAGGGTCTTGGCGGCGGCCTGCCGTCCGGGACCGCCCATGCCGCCACCGCCGGGACCGCCCACGCCGCCACCACCGCTGCCGCCGCCGAGCTGGGCCTGCAGGGTGGGGCTGACGGCGGTGACGGCGTACGCGCCCGCCAGGCCGAGAGCGATGCCGAGGGCGCCGCCGATCAGGCCCTGGACCATGGACTCGCCGACCACCTGCCGGGTCACCCGGCCGGACCTCCAGCCCAGCGCCTTGAGGGTGCCGAACTCGCGCACCCGGCGGGAGACGGCGGAGGAGGTGAGCAGGCCGGCGACGAGGAACGCGGCCACGAGCACCACGGCCGACAGCCACTTTCCGACGCCGGCGGCGAGCGAGGAGGCGGTGGACAGGGAGCCGGAGACGGTGTCCGCGAGGTCGGCGGAGGTCGTGACGGTCGTACCGGAAATGTTCTTCTGGATAACGGACTTGACGCTGTCGATCCGCTGGGAGTCGGTCGCCTTGACGTAGATCGTGGTGACCTCGTCCTCGGCGCCGGCGAGGGTCTGCGCCTGCTTCAGCGGCAGGTACAGGTTGGCCGCGGCGTCCCCGCTGGTGGCGGTGGCGATGCCGATGACCTTGTACCCGGCGCCCTTGACGGTGACGGTGTCACCGGTCTCGAGCTCCTTCTCCTTGGCGTAGGCGGAGTCGGCGACGGCGACCTTCGCGTCGGTCTCGGTCGTCTTGAAGGCGCGTCCGTCGGTGATCTCGGAGGAGGTCAGCGGGCCGAGGGCGGGCTCGGTGACGTCGGTGCCGTAGACGGAGTAGCTGTTGACGTCGAAGTCGGCGCCGCCGCCCTCGACCCGGCCCTGCGGGGAGGACTGGCCGCCGCCGGGACCGCCGCCCTGGCCGCTCCGGCCGTCCTGCTGGAACCGACCCCGGGTGAACTCGCCGCTCACCTTCATGACTTGGAGACTCAGTCCGCCCACCGCGTCGGCGACACCGTCCTGTTCGCCGACCTCGGTCACGGTGGAGCTCGCCAGGGTCTGGAAGCCCTGCACCATGACGCGGTCGCTGCTCTGCTCCCCGCCGGAGTCGTCCTGGGCGTCGAACTGGAACCGGGGGCGTTCACCGGCGGCCTCGGACCGGGCCTCGGCGGCCTTGGTGACCGTCATGTCCGTGCCGAGCCCGTACAGGGACTGCAGGACCTTCTCCTGCGCCTTGCCCATGCCGGAGGACACGGAGTCGACCACGATGACCAGCGCGATGCCGAGCGCGAGCCCGGAGGCGACGACGAGGGCCGCCTTTCTGCGGCGGCGCAGCTCGCGCCTCAGGTAGGTGAAGAACATGGCGGCAAGCTAGGGACGCCGGGTGATGAAGCGATAAGCGCCCCGTAAGAGCCTGATGAGAAGAAGACCGATGCCGCCGCCCGCTCCCCGGAAGGGGCGGACGGCGGCATCGGCCGGGTGGTGGGGAGAGGCGCCGCGTGCGCGGCCGGCGTCAGACCGCCGAGCCCGCCTTCCACTGCTCCCAGCTCATGTTCCAGCCGTTGAGGCCGTTGTCGGGGGCGATGGTCTTGTCGCCGGTGTTCTGGACGACGACCACGTCTCCGATGATCGAGTTGTCGTAGAACCAGGCGCCCGGCGTGCTCGGGTCGTTCGCGCCCTTGGTGTCGGACAGACCCACGCAGCCGTGGCTGGTGTTGACGCTGCCGAAGATGGACTTGGCGCCCCAGTAGTTGCCGTGGATGAAGGTGCCGGAGGTGCTCAGGCGCATGGCGTGCGGCACGTCCTTGATGTCGTACTCGCCCTCGCCGTCGTCGTCGGTGAAGCCGACCGTCGCGCCGTTCATCCGGGTCTCCTTGAACTTCTCGGAGATCACCATCTGGCCCTCGTACGTCTTGTTCTCGGGCGCCCCGGCGGAGATCGGGATGGTGCGGACGGTCTTGCCGTCCTGCGTGACCTTCATCTGCTTGGTCTTGGCGTCGACGTACGTGACCTGGTTGCGGCCGATCTTGAAGGTGACCGTCTTCTGCTGGACGCCGACGACGCCCTCGGCGCCCTCGACACCGTCGAGGGCCAGCTTCAGCGTGACGGTGGAGCCCTCCTGCCAGTACTCGTCGGGCCGGCAGTCCATGCGGTTGGCGTTGAACCAGTGGCAGACGACCTCCTGGCCACTGGTGGTGGAGACGGTGACGCCCTTCTGCACCGCGGCCTTGTTGGTGATCGCCTTGTCGAAGTTGATCGACACCGGCATGCCGACGCCGACGGTGGTGCCGTCGTCCGGGGTGAAGGTGCCGATGAAGCTGTTGTCCGGGGCGACCGTGGTGAACGAGGCGTTCTCGTGGGCGGCGAGGCCCGCGGAGTCCTCGGCGGTGGCCGACAGCTTGTAGGTGGTGGCCCGCTCCAGCTGCACGCTGGGCTTCCAGCTCTTCTTGTCGGCGGATATCTCACCGTCGACGGCGGTGCCGTCGGCGGTGGTCATCTTCACCTCGGTGAGCGTGCCCTTGGCCACGGTGACGGCGGCGGAGTTGTTGATGGAGGCGTTGTTGGAGCCGTCCTTCGGCGTGATCTTGATCTGTGCCTCGGAGGACTTCTTGGCCGCCGCCTCGTCGACCTGGGCCTGCGAGTCGCCCTTGCCGCTGTCGCCCGAGGCGCTGTCGTCTCCGCCGCCGGAACACGCCGAGAGCACCAGCACTCCGCCGAGCAGAGCGGACGCGGCCGCCAGACCCCTGCGCCGCTTACCGTCCGTCATCACACGCTTCTCCATCGTTGCCGAATCCCAACCCCACGAGCCCTCGGCCCGAAACCGAGGACCCGTCCACAACCTTCAACGCTACGACCGGCTTCCCCCGTTCCCCACGGCCCGAAGGTGTGGGGCTCACCACGTCCGCCGGGGCGAACGGTGGTGAGGATGCGGATCGGTGCGCCGTCGCTTGAGACGTTCCGGCCCCGGCGGCGGTTGCCGCCCGGGGTCACGATTTCCTCAAAACGCCTCAGCCGGCCCTGTCCGCCTCCTCCTCGTCGTCGTAGGGCTCGTCGTCATCGTCCTCGTCGAGGTCCCACTCCGCCGAGTCGGGGTCGTAGTCGATCTCCTCGCCGCTCCAGGAGGCCTGCAGCAGTTCCACGCCCGGCACCTCGTCGATCAGGGTGAACGGGTCGACGAGGTGGGCGAGTGCCTCCGCGGTGTCCTCCGTCACGGCGCTCTCGGCGTGTACCCGTTCCTCGTCCGGCATATCGCCGTCGTCCGCGATCCTGCGCAACGCGGCCCCGGTCACCGCCTCCTCGTCGTCGATCTCGAGGACGAGTTCCACGCGAAGCCGTACAAACCGTGATGTCTCTGGGGTGTTCATGTCCGGAGCGTACGTCCCCGGACCCCTGTGACTTTCCCGTGACCCGCGCCGTTCACTAACATCGCCCCACACGGCCAATTCGCCAGCGCCACAAGGGGATCGATATTCCGTGTCATCCGCGCTCCGTCCGTTGCTGACCGCCACCGCCGCGGGCACCCTGTTGTGCGCCCTGTGGTTCGTTCCGTCCGCGAACGCGACCTCGAACACGCCTGTGGCCGACACGGTCTCGGCGAGTCCGTCTCCGCAGGTCACGGAGCAGGCGAGAGTCGTGTCGACGTCCGTCGACGGCACCGCCGAGGAGGTCCGCCTCGCGGACACCGGCAGCTTCGACAGCACCCCGTACATCGCCGGCGGCACGGCCTGCCTCGCCCTCGGCGCCGGTTTCGTCGTCTACTCGGTCCGCCGGGAACGCCTGGGTCTGTAGGCGCGCGTGCGGGGCCCGGCGGAACGGCCGCCGGGCCCGGCCGGTTCAGCTCAGCGGTCCGGTGACCGTCTCCACGGCCGCCACCAGCCGCCCGTCCCGCACGAACGCCTCCGCCGCGGCGAGGTCGGGGGCGAGGTGACGGTCGGGTCCGGGGCCGCCCACCCCCGCCTCCCGCACGGCCTCGACGACCGCCCGCGTGGCCGGCGCCGGGGTCAGCCCCTCGCGCAGTTCCACGGCCCGCGTGGCCGCGTACAGTTCGATCGCGACGACCCGGGTGAGGTTGTCGACGGCCGTCCGCAGTTTCCGCGCCGCCGACCAGCCCATGGAGACGTGGTCCTCCTGCATCGCGGAGGACGGGATCGAGTCCGTCGACGCCGGTACGGCGAGCCGCTTCAACTCGCCGACCAGGGCGGCCTGCGTGTACTGGGCGATCATCAGCCCGGAGTCCACGCCGGGGTCGTCGGCGAGGAAGGGCGGCAGCCCGTGGCTGCGGTTCTTGTCCAGCAGCCGGTCGGTGCGGCGCTCGGCGATGGAGGCGAGGTCGGCGACGGCGATGGCGAGGAAGTCCAGCACGTAGGCGACCGGGGCCCCGTGGAAGTTGCCGTTGGACTCGACCCGGCCGTCGGGTAGGACGACCGGGTTGTCCACGGCTGCCGCGAGTTCACGCTCGGCGACCAGCCGGGCGTGGGCCAGGGTGTCCCGTCCGGCGCCGGCGACCTGCGGGGCGCAGCGCACCGAGTAGGCGTCCTGGACGCGGGGCGCGTCGTCCTGGTGATGCCCCGTCAGCCCCGAACCCTTCAGCACGGCCAGCATGTTGGCGGCGCTGGCGGCCTGGCCGGGGTGCGGGCGGATGGCGTGCAGTTCGGGGGCGAGCACCTTGTCGGTGCCGAGCAGCGCCTCCAGGCTCAGGGCGGCCGTGACGTCGGCGGACGTGTAGAGGAGGTCCAGGTCGGCGAGGGCCATGACCAGCATGCCGAGCATGCCGTCGGTGCCGTTGAGGAGGGCGAGCCCCTCCTTCTCGCGCAGCTCGACGGGCCGGATGCCGTGCTCGGCGAGCAGTTCGCCGGCCGGCCGCACGCCGCCGTCGGGCCCCTCCGCCTCCCCCTCGCCCATCAGCGTGAGGGCGCAGTGGGACAGCGGGGCCAGGTCGCCGGAGCAGCCGAGGGAGCCGTACTCGTGCACGACCGGGGTGATCCCGGCGTTCAGCACCTCGGCCATCGTCCGCGCCACCTCGGGCCGGACACCGGTGCGCCCGGAGCAGAGGGTCTTCAGCCGCAGGAACATCAGCGCCCGTACGACCTCGCGCTCCACCCGGGGCCCCATGCCCGCGGCGTGCGAGCGGACGATGTTGCGCTGCAGCCGGCCACGGAGCCCGGGGTCGATGTGCCGGGTCGCCAGGGCGCCGAAGCCGGTGCTCACCCCGTACACGGGGTCCGGCTTCGCGGCCAGGGCGTCCACGATCCCGCGGGACGCGGCGAGGGCGGCCACCGCCTCCGCGGACAGCTCCACGGGGGCGCCGCCGCGCGCCACGGCGAGCACGTCGGACGCGGTCACGCCGGCGGTCCCCACCACCACAGTGTGCATATTCATATTCAGGAGCGTACGCAGTGAATTCAACGATGTCACCACCGGGTCGGCGCCTCACCCCTTACCGGCGGGCCGTGCGCTACGGCGAATGCCGCCCCCGGAACCGGCGCCGCTCCCCGTCCGCCGCCCGCGACGGCTCGTCCGCGAGCCGTACGACGGGATCGTCCGGCCCTTTCCGTCCGGCCACGACGGGATGCGCGGCGCGCTCGGCCTTGGCCCGGTACTGCGCCGCGTCGGCCAGCCGGAACAGCCGCCGGGCGGAGTGCACCGGCCCGACGGGATCCTCGGTGGACGCCACCCCGCAGGCGACACCGTCCCCGATCCCCAGCTCCACGGCCCGTCGGCACACCTCGTCGGCGGCCTTGACGACCTCGTCGGCCGGCGGCCCCACCGCCAGCAGACAGAACTCGTCCCCGCCGAGCCGCGCCGCCAGGGCCCCCGGCAGCGTGGCCCCGCACAGCGACAGCACGGTCCCGAACCGCTCCAGGAGCCGGTCCCCCACGGCGTGCCCCAGCGTGTCGTTGACCCGCTTCAGCCCGTTCAGATCGCACACCACGAGACTGACGACGGCCCCGTCGCGCCGGTGCCGGTCGACGGCCTCGTCGAGCCGGGCGTCCACGGCGCGCCGGTTGGCCAGCCCGGTCAGCGAGTCCGTGTACGCCAGCCGCCGGACCTCCTCCAGCCGCTCGGTCTGCGCGATCCCCGCGGCCACGACGGCGGCCAGGACCGTCGCGAAGTCGGCGTCGCCCCGCCCGAAGACGGGCGCACCGGCCGGCCGGGCCACATACAGCTCGCCCCAGGCCCGCCCGTGCAGCACGATCGGCGCGACCACGCAGCACCCGCGCCCCCGCCGCCTGAGCGCGGCCACCCGCTGCCCGCAGTACCCGGAGCGCTCCGCCGGGGACCCCTCGGCGGTCTCCACCCACGCGTCGGGCTCGCCGCCCCCCGCCCACCGCTCGTGCAGGAACTCGGTGATCTCGGCGAACTGGTGCACCGGATAGGACTCGTCCTCCGGGAACTCCTCCTCGCCCTCGGCCAGCTCCCCGACGTTCACCAGCACCCGAAGCCGCCCGAGCCCCCGCTCCCACACCGACAGCGCGGCGAAGCTCCCGCCCAGCGCCCGGCAGGCCCCGCCGGCCGCGGCCCGCCAGGCGTCCCGCGAACCGTGCGCGGCGGCCATGCCCTGAGCCAGCGCCACCACGGCCGCCAGCCGGCTCTCCTCACCCATCTCTCCAGGTTAGGAAGATTCAGGTCGAACCGGGACATTAAAGGAGCGAACGGGGTTCGCCGGCCCCTACTCCCCGGGCCACTCCGGTCTGCGCTTCTCGTTGAAGGCGGCGACCCCCTCCGCCCGGTCCCCCGAGAACGCCACCGACCGCCAGGCCGCGTCCTCGACCTCCAGCCCGGCGGACAGGTCCAGTCCGTGCCCGAGCCGCAGGGCCCGCTTGGCCGCCCGCAGCCCCACCGGCGAGTTCCCGGCGATCCGGGACGCCATGGCGAGGGCCTCCTCCCGGTCCCGCCCCTCCTCCACCAGCTCGTCGACCAGCCCCAGCTCCCGGGCCTCACCGGCCTCCACCCGCCGCGCCGTGAAGATCAGCTCGGCGGCCCGCGCCGCCCCCACCCGCCGGGGCAGCAACTGCGTGCCGCCCCCGCCCGGGATCACCCCGACCGACACCTCGGGCAACCCCACGACCGCCGTACGGTCGGCGACGATCACGTCGCACGCCAGGGCCAGCTCGAACCCGCCGCCGAGCGCGAACCCGTGCACCGCCGCCACCGTCGGCACGGGCAGTTCGAGCACCCCGGTGTACGCCCCGCGCGCCACGGGCCGCTGGCGCACCAGGTCGGCGTCGCTGAAGGAATTGCGCTCCTTCAGATCGGCCCCCACGCAGAACGCCCGCTCGTGCGAGGAGCTCAGCACCACCACCCGCACGCTCCGGTCCTCCCCCAGCGCCGCACAGGCGCCGGCGAGGGAGCGGGCCATCCCGGTCGACACGGCGTTCATGGCCCCCGGGCGGTCGAGGACGAGCTCCGCGACGTGCCCCCGCTCGTGCCGGCGCACCAGCACGAACTCCCCGAACCGTTCCTCACTCATCGACGCCCTCCGGTTAACGCGGGTTAACTTCCACTCGCTCCGATCATCGCAGCCCGCGCCCACCGGGAAAAGGGCGCACGCCTGGTTCCCTCGTCACCCCCCGCCCACCCGTTCGAGTGACATCGTTCCGGCTCCCGGCCCGGCCCCTCACGGGAGCGCATAGCGTGCGCACACCGCGGCACGCCGCAGGCGCGCACGCGGGGGGAGGGGATCGCGATGACACCGACCACACCGGCGGAGGAGCCACCGGCAGGCGCCTCCCGCCCCCGGGGCCGCCACCGCAGGCCCCGCCCCCGCAAGGTCCTGCCGGTCGTGGGAAGCCTGGTCGTGGCCGCCGGCGCCGTGGCCCTGGTCCGGCTGACCGCCCTCCAGGGCGGCGGCACGGACACCGGCACGGAGGCGGGCCCCCGCCCCGTCCCCCGGACGGACACCGGCACACCCACCGCTTCCCCGGCCCCGCCCGGGACCGTCACCCCCGCCCCCGAGGCGCGCCCGTCCTCCCC
>NZ_LGCN01000039.1 GCF_001279005.1 Streptomyces caelestis | reverse complement strand
TGCGGCCTCTTCGCCGACACCCTCGCCCTGCCCTCCGTCACCATCGACGACCACTTCTTCCACCGCGGCGGACACTCCCTGCTCGCCACCCGGCTCATCTCGAAGATCCGGCAGGCCTTCGGTATACGACTCGGGGTACGGGAGATCTTCCAGTACCCGACCGTCGGGCGGCTGGCCGAGCTGATCTCGGTCGGCACCGGCGCGGACGAGCGACCGGCGCTGGTGGCGGGGGAGCGGCCCGAACGGCCGCCACTGTCCTCCGCACAGCAACGGCTCTGGTTCCTGGACCAGTTGGAGGGTCCGTCACCGACGTACAACATCCCGCTGGCCGTCCGGCTCACCGGCGCGCTCGACGCCGAGGCGCTGCGCCGCGCGCTGGTCGACGTGGCCGGCCGGCACGAAGCCCTGCGGACCACCTTCCCCTCCGAGAACGGCACGCCTCACCAGGCCGTCCGTTCCCTCGCGGAGACCGACCTCGCGCTCCCGGTGACCCCGGTGACGGAGGGGTCCCTGCACCAGGCGCTGGCCCGGCTGGCCGGCGTCACCTTCGACCTCGCCGCCGAGCTGCCCATCCGTGCGGATCTGCTGGCACTGTCCTCCGAGGAGCACGTGCTCCTTGTGGTGATGCACCACATCGCCTCCGACGGCTGGTCGAACGGCCCGCTCCTGCGGGACCTCGCCACGGCCTACGCGGCCCGCTCGCGGGGCGCGGCCCCCGAGTGGGTGCCGCTGCCGGTCCAGTACGCCGACTACAGCCTGTGGCAGCGCGGTCTCCTCGCCACCGAAGAGGAGCGGCAACTCGCCTTCTGGAAGGCTGCGTTGGCCGAGTTGCCGGAGGAGGCGACGCTGCCGGCCGACCGGCCGCGTCCCGCCGTCGCCTCCTATCGCGGGGCCACCCACGAGGTGACCGTTCCCGCCGTCACGCATG
>NZ_LGCN01000038.1 GCF_001279005.1 Streptomyces caelestis | reverse complement strand
GTGGGTTTCTCGCTGGCGTCGGGGCGGTCGGTGTTCGAGCACCGGGCGGTCCTCCTCGCGGGCGCCGAGGGCGAGCCGCCCGTCGAAGTCGCGCGCGGTCGCGCGGTGGAGCGGTCGCTGGCGGTGCTGTTCTCGGGTCAGGGTGCGCAGCGGGCGGGCATGGGGCGTGAGCTGTACGCCCGGTTCCCGGTGTTCGCGCAGGCGCTGGACGCCGTACTGAACCACTTCGAGGACGAGCTGGAGCGTCCGCTGCGGGAGGTGCTGTTCGCCGAGGCGGGCACGCCGGAGGCGGGACTCCTGGACACCACCGGGTACACCCAGCCCGCGCTGTTCGCGGTCGAGGTGGCGTTGTTCCGGCTGGTCGAAAGCTGGGGTGTGCGGCCGGAGTTCGTGGCCGGTCACTCGGTGGGGGAGATCGCGGCCGCGCATGTGGCCGGGGTGCTGTCGTTGGAGGACGCGTGTGCGCTGGTCGCGGCGCGTGCCCGGCTGATGCGGGAACTCCCGTCCGGTGGCGCCATGGTGGCGATCGAGGCCACCGAGGAGGAGGTCGCCCCGCGCCTCACGGACGGGATCGCCCTGGCGGCGGTGAACGGTCCGGACGCCGTGGTCGTGTCCGGCGCCGAGGAGGAGGTCGTCGCACTCGGCGAGGAGTTCGCCGCGAAGGGCCGCAGGACGCGGCGGCTCTCCGTCAGTCATGCCTTCCACTCGCCGCTGATGGAGCCGATGCTCGACGCCTTCCGTGAGGTCGCGGAGAAGCTGGCCTACGCGGAGCCGCGCATTCCCGTCGTGTCCAACGTGACCGGCGGGATCGCCGGCCCCGGCCTGCTGTGCTCGGCCGACTACTGGGTGCGCCACGTCCGCGCCACCGTCCGCTTCGCCGACGGCGTCGGGGCGCTCACCGACGCCGGGGCGAACGCCTTCCTCGAGATCGGCCCCGACGGCGTCCTGACCGC
>NZ_LGCN01000037.1 GCF_001279005.1 Streptomyces caelestis | reverse complement strand
GAGGTGCGTACGGATCGTTTCGTTCCGGGGTCGGGGGAAGCGTTCGTGGTGGAGGTGGGCGGGGACGGGTTGCCTGGTCGGGTGCTGCCGGGTGGGTCGGGTGAGTGGACGGAGGTCGGGTTCGTCTGGGAGTGGTATGCCGGTGACCGGCCAGGTCAGGAGACCATCCGTCTGACCCGCCGGATCTTCCTCGACGACCGGGGTGTGGATGCGGGTCGGGTGGAGGTGATGCGGCGCAACGCTTTCGCGGGTTTGGCGGAGTTGAACGCGCGAGGGGGCCGGTTGCCGGCTGTCCAGCCGGGGGGTCTGGACGATGGCTCGGATTCGTCGGGGCCGCGGTTGGAGCTCGCGGTGGAGTTCGTCGATTCCGAGGCGGACGCGCATGACGTGGTCCAGGTCAGGGACGGGCGGCCTCAGGCCCCTGGGGACATGGTGCAGAACGTCTGGTTTACGCAGGCGTCTCCTGTTCTGCTTGCCCATGAGATCGCGCACGGTTACGGGCCTCGTGATGCGCAGGCCCATGATGGTGGGGCCCGCGATGGTGGGCGGGCGTTGTTGACGTCGCCGCGTGATGAGCGGGGTCGGCCGCTGGGGGTGCCGCTGACTTCTCATGGGGATGAGGCGCAGCAGGCGGGTGAGGGCAGCTGGGATCTGATGGGCCCGATCGACGTCGGTGAGTCTGGGCGGTCCTACGAACTCACGCCTCATGAGCTCGGGCAGATCGCCGACATTCTGAGTCCTTTCCTGCACCACGGGGTCAGCGCTCCGAAGCCCCGTGTGGTGCAGGAGACGGCGTATGCGCGGCCGGCGGCCCCGGTCCGTTCCGACGAGGGGCTCGGGTTCGAGGACGGGCTCGGGTTCGATGTGGATATGGAGTCCGGGGATTTTGGGGACTTCGCTGTGTTTCCCGGTGATGACGGGGAGGCCGTGGGGTCGCGGGCGTGGGCTGGCGGGTCTGTGTTTCCCGGTGATGACGGGGAGGCCGTGGGGTCGCGGGCGTGGGCTGGCGGGTCGGTGGATGAGGACGCGGACGTTTTCGCTCTGGCCGAGGAGTATTCGGGGCCGGCAGTGCCTCTGGTTGCCCGGGGTGATGCTTCGGCGTCGGTCGGGGTGGATGGCGGTGTCGAGGCGTCCCGGACGTCCCGGACGGAGTTTGCGGAGAGTGGCTTCGTTGCGGGGGGCGGCAAGCGGCTCGGTGGTTCGGAGTCTTCGGTGGACGAGGACGACACCGATCGAAGAGCGCAGCGGGGGTCGAAGCGGCGGCGTATCGAGGTTGAGGCCGGCACCGGCGGTGGCGAGGGCGTGCGGGACGAGGGCGCGGACAGCGACCCGGAAGACCTGAATACGGCATCCGTGAGCCTCACTGAGCTGCTGCCGGACTTCGGTTC
>NZ_LGCN01000036.1 GCF_001279005.1 Streptomyces caelestis | reverse complement strand
GAGTCCGAGGTGCGCAGCTACTGCCGCGGCTGGCCCACCGTCTTCGACCGTGCGCACGGCAGCCGCATGTACGACGAGGACGGCCATGAGTACCTGGACTTCTTCGCCGGAGCCGGCTCACTCAACTACGGGCACAACAACCCCGTGCTGAAACGGGCCCTGATCGACTACCTGGAGCGCGACGGCGTCACCCACGGCCTCGACATGTCGACGACGGCCAAGCGCGCGTTCCTGGAGTCCTTCCAGAACTACGTCCTGCGTCCGCGCGACCTGCCGTACAAGGTCATGTTCCCGGGCCCGACGGGCACCAACGCCGTGGAGTCCGCGCTGAAGCTGGCCCGGAAGGTGAAGGGGCGCGAGGCCATCGTGTCGTTCACCAACGCCTTCCACGGCATGTCGCTGGGCTCGCTCGCCGTGACCGGCAACGCGTTCAAGCGGGCCGGCGCCGGCATCCCGCTGGTGCACGGCACGCCGATGCCGTTCGACAACTACTTCGACGGCCAGGTCCCGGACTTCCTGTGGTTCGAGCGGCTCCTGGAGGACCAGGGCTCCGGCCTCAACAAGCCCGCCGCCGTGATCGTCGAGACCGTGCAGGGCGAGGGCGGCATCAACGTCGCCCGGCCCGAGTGGCTGCGCGCCCTGGCCGAGCTGTGCGAACGCCAGGACATGCTGCTGATCGTCGACGACATCCAGATGGGCTGCGGCCGCACCGGCGCGTTCTTCTCCTTCGAGGAGGCCGGCATCACGCCCGACATCGTCACCGTCTCCAAGTCGATCAGCGGCTACGGGCTGCCGATGGCGCTGACCCTGTTCAAGCCCGAGCTGGACGTCTGGGAGCCGGGCGAGCACAACGGCACCTTCCGCGGCAACAACCCCGCCTTCGTCACCGCCACCGCGGCCCTGGAGGCGTACTGGGCCGACGGCTCCGCGATGGAGAAGCAGACCCGTGCGCGCGGTGAGCAGGTCGAGCAGGCGCTGATCGCCATCACCGAGGAGAACC
>NZ_LGCN01000035.1 GCF_001279005.1 Streptomyces caelestis | reverse complement strand
CGGCGTGATGGGCAGCGCCGGCCAGGGCAACTACGCGGCGGCCAACGTCTTCCTGGACGCCCTCGCCCAGCAGCGCTCCGCAGCCGGCCTGCCCGCCCTTTCCCTGGCCTGGGGCGCCTGGGTCCAGGACGGCGGCATGACCGGCACCCTCTCCGACGCCGGTGCCCGGAGGATGGCCGCCTCGGCCGCACCGCCCCTCACCGTCGACCAGGGCCTCGCGCTCTGGGACGCCGCCGTGGTCTCCGACGAGCCGTTCCTCGTGCCCATCGGAGCCTCCGGCAACACCCGGATGCCCGGCGAGGTGCCCCCACTGCTGCGCAACCTGGTGCGCGGCACCCGGCGCGCCGCCGCCACCGCCGTCGGCGGCGCCCGGATCGCCGCCGACCTGGTCCGGCAGCTCCTGGAGACGCGGGAGGAGGAGCGCGTCCGCCTCCTGCTCGACCTGGTCCGCGGCGAGGCCGCCGCCGTGCTCGGCCACTCCTCGCCCAAGGCCGTCGAGGCCGACCGCGACTTCCACGACCTCGGCTTCGACTCGCTCACCGCGGTCGAACTGCGCAACCGCCTCACCGCCGTCACCGGCCTGCGGCTCCCGGCGACCCTCGTCTTCGACTACCCGACACCCACCGTGCTCGCCGGACACCTGGTGACCGCCCTTCTCGACGAGGAGCGGGTCACCGGCACCCCCGCGGCCACGGCCCTCCCCGCGACGGCCGACGACCCGATCGTCATCGTCGGCATGGCCTGCCGGATGCCCGGCGGCGTCAGCTCGCCCGAGGAACTGTGGCGGCTCGTCGTCGAGGGCCGTGAGGGCATCTCCGCCTTCCCGACCGACCGCGGCTGGGACCTGGACACCCTCATGCGCGGTGGACACGGCGGCCACGGCCGCAGCGCCACCTCCGAAGGCGGGTTCCTCTACGACGTCGCCGACTTCGACGCCGGCTTCTTCGGGATCTCCCCTTCGGGATCTCCCCGCGCGAGGCCCTCGCCATGGACCCGCAGCAGCGGCTCCTCCTGGAGACCTCCTGGGAGGCGTTCGAACGCGCCGGCATCGACCCGGCGACCGTGCGCGGCAGCCAGACCGGTGTCTTCGTCGGCACCAGCGGCCAGGACTACACCACCCTCGTCATGAACTCCAGCGAGGACGCCGAGGGCCACGCCCCGACCGGTCTCGCCACCAGTGTCATCTCCGGGCGCCTGTCCTACACCTTCGGCCTGGAGGGCCCGGCGGTCACGATCGACACCGCCTGCTCCTCCTCCCTGGTCGCCCTGCACTGGGCGGCCCACGCGCTGCGCTCCGGCGAGTGCGGCCTCGCCCTCGCGGGCGGCGTCACCGTGATGTCGACCGCCATGGGATACGCCGGCTTCACCCGGCAGGGCGGCCTCGCCCCCGACGGCCGCTGCAAGGCGTTCGCGGACGCCGCCGACGGCACCGGCTGGTCCGAGGGCGTCGGCATGCTCGTCCTGGAACGCCTCTCCGACGCCCGCCGCAACGGCCACCCCGTGCTCGCCGTGGTCCGTGGCTCGGCCGTCAACCAGGACGGCGCCTCCAACGGCCTGACCGCCCGCCAGGACCGGCCCGCCGACCGGCCGCTGCTGCTCGGCTCGATCAAGTCGAACATCGGTCACGCCCAGGCCGCCGCCGGTGTCGCCGGCGTCATCAAGACCGTCATGGCGCTCCGCCACGGTCTGCTGCCCAAGTCCCTGCACATCGACGCCCCGTCGACCCACGTGGACTGGACCGAGGGCGAGGTGCGCCTGCTCACCGAGACCGTCGACTGGCCGGAGACCGGGCGTCCGCGCCGTGCCGGTGTGTCGTCCTTCGGCATCAGCGGCACCAACGCGCACACCATCATCGAGCAAGCCCCGGAGGCCGAGCCGGAAACGCCGGCCGCGGTGCCCGGGGCCGTCCCCGGGGTCGTGCCGTGGCCGGTGTCCGCGAAGTCCGAGGAGGCTCTGGAAGACCAGCTGGACCGGATCGTCTCCCTCGACACCGCGTCCGTGCTCGACGTGGGTTTCTCGCTGGCGTCGGGGCGGTCGGTGTTCGAGCACCGGGCGGTCCTCCTCGCGGGCGCCGAGGGCGAGCCGCCCGTCGAAGTCGCGCGCGGT
>NZ_LGCN01000034.1 GCF_001279005.1 Streptomyces caelestis | reverse complement strand
GCTGACGGGGGAGCGGCTGGCGGGTGTGCTGCGTCCGAAGGTGGACGCGGCCTGGCACCTGCACGAGGCGACCAAGGACCTCGACCTCACCGCCTTCGTGGTGTTCTCGTCGGTGGCGGGGACGTTCGGCAGCGCGGGTCAGTCGGCTTATGCGGCGGGGAACGCGTTCCTGGACGCTCTGGTGCGTCGTCGGCGTGCGTCGGGGCTGCCGGCGGTGTCGCTGGTGTGGGGTCCGTGGTCGCAGGACGCGGGCATGACCCAGGCGCTGTCGGAGACCGACCACCGCCGCATCACCCGCTCCGGCCTCCCCCCGGTGACGGTGGAGCAGGGCGTCGCCCTGTTCGACGCTGCGATGGCCGCCGATGCGGCGGTCCTTCTCCCCGTGCGCCTCGACTTCCCGGCGCTCCGCGCGCAGGGAGAGATTCCGCCGCTGCTCAGCGGGCTGATCCGGACGGCCCCCCGTCGCGCGGCGGCCACAGGGTCTGCCGAGACCACCGGACTGGCCGAACGGCTGACCGCGCTCGGCGAGACCGAACGCCGCGAGATGATGCTGGACCTGGTGCGCGGACACATCGCCCTCGTCCTCGGCCACTCGGGCGCACAGACGGTCAGCCCTCACCGGGCCTTCCAGGACCTGGGCTTCGACTCGCTGACGGCGGTGGAGCTGCGGAACCGGCTGGGCAAGGCGACCGGGCTGCGCCTGCCCGCCACCGTCGTCTTCGACTACCCGACCGCGGAACTCCTCGCCGACCATCTGCTCGACACCGTGCTCGGAACCGTGCGTGACGTGGCTGTGCCGGTGGGGTCGCTGCCGTCGGTGGCGGACGATCCGGTGGTGATCGTGGGGATGGCGTGCCGTTACCCGGGCGGGGTGTCGTCGCCGGAGGACCTGTGGCGGCTGGTGTCCGAGGGTGTCGACGCCGTGTCCAAGTTCCCGGCTGACCGTGGATGGGACGTCGAGTCCCTCTACCACCCGGACCGGAGTGTGCCCGGGACGTCGTACACACGCTCGGGCGGTTTCCTGCACGAC
>NZ_LGCN01000033.1 GCF_001279005.1 Streptomyces caelestis | reverse complement strand
TCGGTCCGGACCGCCCCGGTGCCGTCGAAGACGGGCGAGAAGTCGACGGCGACGCCCCGCGTGTGTGCCTGTCCCACGGCCAGGAGCATGCGCCGCAGCCCGCCTTCGTCGCGGCGCAGCGTGCTGAGGACCACGCCCGCCGGACCGGCCGCTTCCAGGGTCTCCTCGACCGCCATGGCCAGCACCGGGTGCGGGCTGACCTCGACGTAGGAGCCGAAGCCCTGGCCCGCGAGGGAGCGGACGGCGGGCTCGAAGCCGACGGTGCGGCGCAGGTTCGTGTACCAGTACGCAGCGTCCATCGCCGAGGTGTCCAGCCACTGCCCCGTCACCGTGGAGAACAGCGGCACGTCGCCCCGGACGGGCGCTATGCCCGCCAACTCCTTCAGCAACTCCCCTTCGACATGTTCCACATGGGCGGAGTGGGACGCGTAGTCGACATCGATCCGCCGGGCCCGCACCCCGTCCGCCGCGCAGGACGCGAGCAGTTCGTCGAGAGCGTCGGTGTCTCCGGACACCACCACCGCCGAGGGGCCGTTGACCGCCGCCACCGACAGGCGCCCGTCCCAGGCCGCGACGGTCTCGGCGGCCTGCTGCGACGACAGGGCGAGCGACACCATTCCGCCGTGCCCGGCGAGCCGTACGATCGCCCGGCTGCGCAGGGCCACCACCTTCGCGCCGTCCGCCAGGGACAGCCCGCCGGCGACCACCGCCGCCGCGATCTCCCCCTGCGAATGCCCGATCACCGCGTCCGGCACCACCCCGAACGCACGCCACAGCCGAGCCAGGGACACCATCACCGCGAACAGCACGGGCTGCACCACGTCCACCCGGTCGAGCCCCTCACCCGAACGCACCACGTCCGGCAACGACCAATCCGTGTGGGGACTCAGGGCCGCCGCGCACTCCCGCATGGACTGCGCGAACCCCTCCGACTCGTCGAGGAGCTCACTCGCCATCCCAGCCCATTGCGAGCCCTGCCCCGGGAACACGAACACCGTCTTCCCGGCCTGGGACGCCCGGCCCTCCACCACGAACGGAGACGGCTC
>NZ_LGCN01000032.1 GCF_001279005.1 Streptomyces caelestis | reverse complement strand
TCGCGCAGGGGGGTGTTCTCGCACAGTTCGTAGCCGCTGTAGATGCCCCAGGTGGGGGAGAGGGTGGCGGCCAGGACGGCGCGGACCTCGAAGGCGGGCCGTCCGCCGTGCTGGAGGTAGGCGTGCAGGATGTCGGGGGTGTTGGCGAAGAGGTTGGGCCGCATGTAGGCGGCGGCGTCCCCCGTCAGTTCGGTGAGGTACTCGGTCAGTTCCTGCTTGGTGGTGCGCCAGGTGAAGTAGGTGTAGGACTGCTGGAAGCCGATCTGGGCCAGGGTGTGCATCATCGCGGGGCGGGTGAAGGCCTCGGCCAGGAAGATCACGTCGGGGTCGGCGGCGTTGATCTCGCCGATCACGCGTTCCCAGAAGACCACGGGTTTGGTGTGGGGGTTGTCGACCCGGAAGATGCGCACCCCCGTCTCCATCCAGTGCCGCAGGATCCGCACGGTCTCGGCGACCAGGCCGTCGAGGTCGGCGTCGAAGGCGATGGGGTAGATGTCCTGGTACTTCTTGGGCGGGTTTTCCGCGTGGGCGATGGAGCCGTCGGGGCGGTGGTGGAACCACTCGGGGTGCTTGTGGACCCAGGGGTGGTCGGGGGAGCACTGCAGGGCGAAGTCGAGGGCGACCTCCAGGCCGAGGTCGCCGGCCCGGGCGACGAAGCGGGTGAAGTCCTCCAGGGTGCCCAGGTCGGGGTGGACGGCGTCGTGGCCGCCCGCGGGGGAGCCGATGGCCCAGGGCACGCCGACGTCGTCGGGGCCGGCGTCGAGGGTGTTGTTGGGGCCCTTGCGGTGGGTGGTGCCGATGGGGTGGATGGGCGGGAGGTAGACGACGTCGAAGCCCATCGCGGCGATCGCGGGCAGGCGGCGGGCGGCGGTGTCGAAGGTGCCGTGCGGGTGCTCGGGGGTGCCCTCGGAGCGGGGGAAGAACTCGTACCAGGCGCCGTACAGGGCCCGTTCGCGTTCCACCAGCAGCGGCAGCGGGTCGCTGCCGCTGACCGGCTCCCGCAGCGGATGCGCGGCCAGCACCGCGTCCACCTCCGGCGTCAACGCCGCCGCCAGCCGGG
>NZ_LGCN01000031.1 GCF_001279005.1 Streptomyces caelestis | reverse complement strand
GGCGACGCAGGCGAGGCCGCCGGTCCAGATCGCCGGGCGGGCGCCGGTCCAGCCGGCCATCGCCCCGGCGCGGACCTGGCCGAGCTGGGGGCCGACGCTGTAGGAGAGGACCTCGATGCCGGCGAGCCGGCCGCGCAGCCGGTCGGGGATGGTCTGGTTCCAGATGGTCGAGCGGCCGAGGCCGCTCAGCATGTCCCCCGCTCCCGCCAGGCCGAGGAACACCAGCACCAGCCAGACGTTCGACGTCCAGCCGGCCGCCGCCATGGCCAGGCCCCAGCCGGCGGCGCCGAACACCACCAGCAGGCCGTGCCGCCGCGTCCGGGAGACCCAGCCGCTGGTCAGGCTCAGCAGCAGCGACCCGACGGCGCCCGCCGAGTACATCAGGCCCAGTGCCCAGTCGGCGTCGAGCTCGTCGGCGAGGAAGGGGAAGATGGTGTTGGGGAAGGCGAAGAACATCGCCGCCAGGTCGACCGCGTACGTGCCGAGGAGCACCGGCCGCGACCAGGCGTACCGGGCTCCCTCGGCGATGCCGCGCAGCGAGGGCTTGGCGGCGTGCTCGACGGGCGGCACGGGTGAGAGCCGGCGGCACATCAGGACCGACGCGAGGAAGCAGACCACGGTGGTGGCGTAGGCGGGGACGTTGCCCGCGTACGCCACCACGAGGCCGGCCAGCGCGGGTCCGCCGATCGCGCCCGCCTGCCAGCGCAGGGCGTTGAGCGCGGCCGCGGCGGGGAGCTGCTCGTGCGGGACGATCCGGGCCAGCAGTGAGTCCAGGGCGGGGCGCTGGAGTCCGGCGAGTGCCGCCACCGAGGCCGCCACCACGTACAGCGGCCACAGCATGGGGTGCGGCAGCAGCGCGTTCAGCAGCAGCACGGCGGCCAGCAGTCCCAGCCCCGCCTCGGTGAGCACGATGACCTTGCGCCGGTCGACCGCGTCCGCGAGTGCCCCGCCGTACAGGCCGAAGACCACCAGCGGCACCAGTTCGACGGCGCCCATCGCGCCCACCGCGAGCGGTGAGCCGGTCAGTTCCTTGATCTGGAGCGGCAGCGCGATCAGCGCCATCACGCTGCCGAGGTAGGTGACCAG
>NZ_LGCN01000030.1 GCF_001279005.1 Streptomyces caelestis | reverse complement strand
GTCGAGAGCCGTGAGGTCGGCGAGGACGGGCAGCGACGTGCCGTCGGGGGCGGTGACGGGGGTGTGGGGGGCGCCGAGCACGGCCCAGCCGGTCGCGTCGGCGGGGGCGGCGGGCGTGAGGGGGGTCCAGTCGAGGTGGAACAGCCAGTCGCGGGCGGCCCGTGCGGTCGGGTCGAGGGTCTCGGCGGCCACCTCGCGGACGGCCAGTGAGTCGATGACGGCGACGGGAGCGCCGCTCGGGTCGGTGAGGTGGACGGTGACGGTGTCCTCGCCGGCCGGGGAGATCCGTACCCGTAGCGCGGTGGCGCCGGTGGCGTACAGGGACACGCCGGACCAGGCGAAGGGGACGACGGTGCGGTCGTCGCCGCCGGGGGCGAGCCCGGCGGCGTGCAGGGCGGCGGCGTGCAGGGCGGCGTCGAGCAGGGCGGGGTGGATGCCGAACCGGGCGGCGTCGCCGCGCACCTGGTCGGGCAGGACGACCTCGGCGAAGACGTCGTCGCCGCGCCGCCAGGTGGCGCGGACGCCCTGGAAGACGGGGCCGTACTCGTAGCCGCGGCCGGCGAGCAGGTCGTAGAAGCCGTCGGCGGCCAGGGCGGTGGCGCCGGGCGGCGGCCAGGCGGTGAAGTCCTCGGGCCGCGCCACGGCGGGGGCGCCCGGTTCGGTGAGGGTGCCCTGGGCGCGCAGGGTCCACAGGTCCTCGGTGTCGCCGTCGGGGCTGGTGGTCCGGGTGTGGACGGTGACGGGGCGGCGGCCGGAGTCGTCGGCGTCGCCGATGCCGATCTGGACCTGGACCTCACCGCGCTCCTGGAGGACGACGGGGGCCTGGAGGGTCAGTTCGTCGACGCTGCCGACGCCGAGGACGTCGCCGGCGCGGATGACGGACTCGACGAGTGCGGTGCCGGGGACGAGGACGGTGCCGGACACGGCGTGGTCGGCGAGCCAGGGCTGGCTGCGCAGGGACCAGCGGGCGGTGGCGACGAGTCCGTCGCCGCCGGCGAGTTCCACGGAGGCGCCGAGCAGCGGGTGGTCGGGCGATTCCAGACCGGCGGAGGTGACGTCACCGGCGGAGTCGGCGAAGCGGGGCCAGTAGTGCTGCCGCTGGAAGGGGTAGGTGGGGAGGTCGACGCGGTGGGGACGGGCGCCTTGGTAGAAGGCGTCCCAGTCGACGTCCGCACCGTGCGCCCACGCCTCGCCCAGCG
>NZ_LGCN01000029.1 GCF_001279005.1 Streptomyces caelestis | reverse complement strand
TGCGGCCGGCCGGGGAGCACGCGCCGGAGTGGCCGGACGCCGACTTCGGTCCCGAGCACGCGTCGGGGCGGTCCGGGTCGGACTCCGTGCCCGGTCAGGAGGCGTACGGCGGGACGCCGGCGCACGGCACGCCCGTGCGGCCGGCCGGGGAGCACGCGCCGGAGTGGCCGGACGCCGACTTCGCGCCCGAGCAGCCGTCCGACGCGGCCGGGCACGCCGGGACCCCGTCGGCCGGCGTGCCCCAGCCGTTCGCCGCCGAGGGGCACGCGGAGCCGCGGTGGCAGCCCGAGGCGGAGACCGCCGAGGACGCCCCGACCGAACCCCCCGAGCACCCGCACCCCGACGGCCAGGACGCCCCGGAGCCCGTTTCCGAGGCCGCCGAGGCCGCCGACGCCCCGGCGGACGCCCACGGGGCTCCCGAGGCCGCCGAGGGCCCGCTGGAGCCCTCCGAGGCCCCCGTCGAGCCGGCCCCGGACGCGGAACCGGCGACGGGACCCGCCGACGCCGGCCCCCCGGACACCGACCCGGCGCCCGACGCTCCGGACAGCCCGGACGCCCCGGACAGCCCGGACGCCCCGGACGGCCGGGGCGAACCGGGCGCGGCGCACGGGGCGGACGACGCGCCGCCCCCGCACGACGACCACCCCCTCGCCTCCTACGCGCTCCGCGTCAACGGCACCGACCGGCCCGTCACCGACGCCTGGATCGGCGAGTCGCTGCTCTACGTGCTGCGCGAGCGGCTCGGTCTCGCCGGCGCCAAGGACGGCTGCTCCCAGGGCGAGTGCGGGGCCTGCAACGTGCAGGTCGACGGCCGGCTGGTGGCGTCCTGCCTGGTCCCGGCCGTCACCGCGGCCGGCAGCGAGGTCCGTACCGTCGAAGGACTGGCGCAGGACGGCCGGCCCTCCGACGTACAGCGGGCGCTCGCGCGGTGCGGCGCCGTGCAGTGCGGCTTCTGCGTGCCGGGCATGGCGATGACCGTGCACGACCTCCTGGAGGGCAACCCCGCGCCCACCGAGCTGGAGACCCGCCAGGCCCTGTGCGGCAACCTCTGCCGCTGCTCCGGCTACCGGGGCGTGGTGAACGCCGTCAAGGAGGTCGTCGCCGAACGCGAGGCGCACGCCGCGTCCGACGGGGACGACTCCGACGGCGAGGCGGACCCGCCCCGCATCCCGCACCAGGCGGGCCCCGGCGCCGGCGGCGTCAACCCCGCGGCGTTCGGCGCCCCCGGCTCCGACGAACAGCCCCATGACCAGCCCCACGGCCCGGACGGAGGCCAGGCGTGACCAACGAAGCAGCCACCGCGCAGGCCGTGGAGGTCGCCCCCGAGCCGGAACCGCTCCCGCACGGCCTCGGCGTCTCCCTCCCGGCCGCCGACGCCCGCGCCAAGACCGAGGGCACCTTCCCGTACGCCGCCGACCTGTGGGCCGAGGGCCTGCTGTGGGCGGCCGTGCTGCGCTCGCCGCACCCGCACGCGCGCATCGTGTCCATCGACACCACGCACGCGCGGGAGATGCCCGGCGTCCGCGCGGTGGTCACGCACGAGGACGTCCCCGGCGACCCGGTGCACGGCCGCGGCACGGCCGACCGCCCGGTCTTCGCCTCCGAGGTCGTGCGCCACCACGGCGAGCCCATCGCGGCCGTCGCCGCCGACCACCCGGACACCGCGCGGATGGCCGCCGCCGCCGTCATCGTCGAGTACGAGGTGCTCGACCCGGTGACCGACCCCGAGCAGGCGTTCGAGGCCGAACCGCTGCACCCCGACGGCAACCTGATCCGGCACATCCCGCTGCGTCACGGCGACCCCGACGCGGTCGGCGACGTCGTCGTCGACGGCCTGTACCGCATCGGCCGCCAGGACCCCGCCCCCATCGGCGCCGAGGCCGGCCTCGCCGTGCCCCGCCCGGACGGCGGGGTCGAGCTGTACCTGGCCTCCACCGACCCGCACGGCGACCGGGACACCGCCGCCGCCGTCCTCGGCCTGACACCCGAACGGGTGAAGGTCGTCGTCACCGGCGTGCCCGGCGCCACCGCCGACCGCGAGGACCGCGGCTTCCAGCTCCCGCTCGGCCTGTTGGCGCTGCGGACCGGCTGCCCGGTGAAGCTCGCCGCCACGCGCGAGGAGTCCTTCCTCGGCCACGCCCACCGCCACCCCACCCTGCTGCGCTACCGCCACCACGCCGACGCCGAGGGCAGACTGGTGAAGGTCGAGGCGCAGATCCTGCTCGACGCGGGCGCCTACGCCGACACCTCCTCCGAGGCCCTGGCCGCCGCCGTCGCCTTCGCCTGCGGCCCGTACGTCGTCCCCCACGCCTTCATCGAGGGCTGGGCCGTGCGCACCAACAACCCGCCCTCCGGCCACGTGCGCGGCGAGGGCGCGATGCAGGTCTGCGCCGCCTACGAGGCGCAGATGGACAAACTGGCCAAGAAGCTCGGCGCCGACCCGGCGGAGCTGCGCCTGCGCAACGTGCTGGCCACCGGCGACGTGCTGCCCACCGGTCAGACGGTGACCTGCCCGGCCCCGGTCGCGGAACTCCTGGAGGCGGTGCGGGACTTCCCGCTGCCGCCGCTGCCCAAGGACACCCCCGAGGACGAGTGGCTGCTGCCCGGCGGCCCCGAGGGCGCGGGCGAGCCGGGCGCGGTGCGCCGCGGCGTGGGCTACGGCCTCGGCATGGTGCACATGCTCGGCGCGGAGGGCGCGGACGAGGTGTCCACGGCCACCGTGCGGGTCCAGGACGGCGTGGCGACCGTGCTGTGCGCGGCGGTGGAGAGCGGCCAGGGCTTCTCCACCCTGGCCCGGCAGATCGTCCAGGAGGTCCTCGGCGTCGACGAGGTGCACGTGGCGCCCGTCGACACCGACCAGCCCACGGCCGGCGCGGGCTGCCGGGGCCGGCACACATGGGTGTCGGGCGGTGCGGTGGAGCGCGCGGCGAAGATGGTCCGCACCCAGCTCCTCCAGCCCCTCGCGCACAAGTTCGGCATGTCCACCGAGCTGCTCCAGATCACCGACGGGAAGATCACCTCGTACGACGGCGTGCTGTCCACGACCGTCGCCGAGGAACTGGACGGCAAGGAGCTGTGGGCCACCGCCCAGTGCCGTCCGCATCCGACGGAGCCGCTGGACGGGTCCGGCCAGGGCGACGCCTTCGTCGGCATGGCCTTCTGCGCGATCCGCGCGGTGGTCGACGTCGACATCGAGATCGGCTCGGTGCGGGTCGTGGAGCTGGCGGTCGCCCAGGACGTGGGCCGGGTGCTGAACCCGGTGCAGCTGGCCGCCCGGATCGAGGCGGGCGTGACCCAGGGCCTGGGCGCCGCGCTCACCGAGAACCTGCGCACGCCGCGCGGGCTGGTCCGCCACCCCGACCTGACCGGGTACGCCCTCCCGACGGCGCTGGACGCCCCGGACATCCACATCGTGAAGCTGGTCGAGGAGCGGGACGTGGTCGCGCCGTTCGGCGCGAAGGCGGTCAGCGCGGTGCCGGTGGTGACCTCGCCGGCGGCGATCGCCTCCGCCGTACGGGCCGCCACGGGCCGCCCGGTGAACCGCCTGCCGATCCGTCCGCAGGCCGCGGTGGTGACCGGGGGCTGAGACCCGCGGCGGGCCGGTCCCCGCGGGAAGGCAACGAACGGGGGCGCCGGAGCGTCTTGAGTGGTGGGCGCTTCGGTTCGCCGCCCCGGTCCGGGGGCGTTGTCAGTGGTGCCGCGTAGTGTTCCGAGCAGTGGGGGACGGCTGCCGGATCCGGGAGGGCCCGGTCCGTCCTGCCCGGGCGGGGCGTTCGCGAACCCGGGGCCGAGCACACGTATCGCGGGGGAATCATGAGCACGACCGACACCGTCGCCACAGCGGCGATCACGCTGACCGACGCCGACCTCTGTCCCCGCCTCACGCACGTGTCCACGCGCGGCTGGCCGACCGGCCCCGGACTGCCCGCCGACAGCGGCCTGTTCGGCTTCGCGGAGCCGGCGCGGCAGGGCGGCTCGCGCACGATGGGCGACGCGACGGGCGGCCCCGGCGGCCGGCTCCCCGCGGAGCCGCGGGAGCAGTCGGTCATCGGCGGACTGCTGGACCCGGCCGGTCCGCGGACGGAGTCGGTGCTGCTCGACGGGGCGACCGGTGAGGTGTCCACGACGTTCTTCTTCCACGACCGCCCCGACCCGATGGACCGCCGCCCGCTCGCCCCGTCCCTGCCGACGCTGGTGCGGTTCGCGGCGGCGACGGACGAACTGGCGGGACTGCGCGGCCAGTTCGCCGCGTACGCGGGCCGGTACGGCGCCAAGGCGGTCGCGGAGGCCTCCCGGCAGTTGCTGGCGGCCCTCGAGGAGGGCGGGGACGGCGAGCCGGCGCCGTTCCGGAGGATGGCCGCGCTGATCAGGCCGCTGGCCCTGGCGGCGGGCCCCGGCACGGCCTCGGGCCTCGCCCTGGACCTCCCCGTCCGCCTGCTGGACGACGAGTTCGGCCGGGGCGGCGTGGTCCGCTTCGAGGAGGTCGACTTCCCCGCCACGCTGACGCACGGGCCGACCCGCCGCTTCCTGCGCGAGACGGGCCTGCCGGAGGACGGCTTCCTCTTCCAGCTGGACACCGACCTGCCGCTGCACACCCTCGCGGAGTACTACGCCGACGCACGCGAGCTCCCCGACGCCCTCCTCCCCGCCCGCGCTGGCCACCTGATACGCCTGGGGTACCTGATCGAGGGCAACAGCCTGGTCGTCGACGGAGCCACCGGCGCGGTGCTCAACTGGAGCGAACCGGACGGCGTCCTCCACCCGCTGAACACGGACGTCTCCACCCTCGCCTTCACCCTCTGGCTGCTCCACCGCGAACACGCCGTCGACGAGGCGTCGGGCCACGCGCTGACCAGCGACGCCTACGACCAGCTGGCGCTGACGATGATCCAGGCCCTGTCCTCCCTCGACCCGACGGGCACCACCACCGACGCCGACTGGCACTACTGGACGGAGCTCTTCCAGGACGAGGCGGGCGGAGTGCTTTAGCGCTCCGCCGGGGGTGCGGCGGTCGGGTTCGGCGGCCGGCTGCGGCGCCGCTGTGGCTGGTCGCGCCCACGCGGCGGAGCCGCACATCGATACAGCCCCGCGCCCCTTCGGAGCGCTGACGAGGCGGGCGGGGCGCTCCGGAGAGCACCCCGCCCTGTGCGGAGGCCGTGGCGGGAATCGAACCCGCGTCATTCGATGTGCGATCGAACCCCTGGGCCACTCGGGCACACGGCCGTGTCGGGGGCGGAGCGCCGTGTGGCGTCCCGCTGTTCCGAACCGGTGTGACGACCGTACGGCGGGCCTCGAGCGGTGCTCAAGGAGACGGCCGGGGACGCAACACGACCGCCACACGCCGTTCATGAACGGCGGCCCCGGTCCTACGACCAAGGTCCCGGTGCCGGTCCCGACCCCCGACAGGGGTCAAACCGTGCCGTGGCCCTTACTCTGACGGTCATGACCGCCCCGAACCCGCGTGACACCGATGTCGCCGAGCCCGCCGACGCCCCTCCGCCGCCCACCGCCCCCGACGAGACCGTGCTCAGCGGCTCCTACCGTGCGCTGAGCATCGGCGTCGTCTCCGTGGTGCTGCTGATCGCCTTCGAGGCGACGGCGGTCGGTACGGCGATGCCGGTGGCGGCGCGGGAGCTGGACGGGGTGCCGCTGTACGCGTTCGCGTTCTCGGGGTACTTCACGACCAGCCTGTTCGGCATGGTGCTGTCCGGCCAGTGGTCCGACCGGCGGGGCCCGCTCGCGCCGCTGACCTGGGGCATCGCCTCCTTCGCGGCCGGGCTGCTGCTCGCCGGGACGGCCGGGGCGATGTGGCTGTTCATCCTGGGGCGGGCCGTGCAGGGACTCGGCGGCGGCCTGGTGATCGTCGCGCTGTACGTCATCGTCGGGCGGGCCTACCCCGAGCGGCTGCGGCCGGCGATCATGGCGGCGTTCGCGGCGAGCTGGGTGGTGCCGTCGATCGTCGGCCCGCTGGCCTCCGGCGCGGTGACGGAGCACCTCGGCTGGCGCTGGGTGTTCCTCGGCATACCGGTGCTCGTGGTGTTCCCGCTGGCGCTCGCGCTGCCCCGGATACGGCGCCTGGCGTCCGGCCCGGTGAACGGGGACGCGCCCGCCTCCTTCGACGGCCGCCGCATCCGTCTGGCCCTGGCGATCTCCTTCGGCGCCGGCCTGCTCCAGTACGCCGCCCAGGACCTGCGCTGGGTCTCCCTGCTGCCGGGCGCGCTGGGCGTCGCCCTGCTGATCCCGGCCGTGCTCGGCCTGCTCCCGCGCGGCACGTACCGCGCGGCGCGCGGACTGCCCTCGGTCGTCCTGCTGCGCGGAGTCGCGGCCGGCTCCTTCATCGCGGCGGAGTCCTTCGTCCCGCTGATGCTGGTCACCCAGCGCGGCCTCAGCCCGACCCTCGCCGGCTTCTCCCTCGCGGCGGGCGGCGGCACCTGGGCGCTGGGCTCCTGGTTCCAGTCCCGGCCCCGCCTGGAGCCGTACCGGGAGCGCCTGATGATCCTCGGCATGGTCCTGGTCGCGGCGGCGATCGCGGCGGCCCCGTCCGTGCTGATCGACGCCGTGCCCGCCTGGACGGTGGCGGTCGCCTGGGCCTTCGGCTGCTTCGGCATGGGCCTGGTGATCTCCTCCACCAGCGTGCTGCTGCTCCAGCTCTCCGCCCCCGAGGAGGCCGGCACCAACTCCGCCGCCCTCCAGATCTCCGACGGCCTCTCCAACGTCCTCCTCCTCGCCGCGGGCGGCGCCGCCTTCGCGGCCCTCGGCGGCGGCACGGTCAGTCACGCGGCGACGGAGGCCACCGGCTCGCACCCGGCCGCCTTCGCCGCGGTGTTCCTGCCGATGGCGGCGGTGGCGCTGGCGGGGGCGTGGGTGGCGGCGCGGGTGCGGGCGGAACCGGCATGACACCGAGTGGTACCACGTAGTACCGTCGAGGCATGGCTGGACTGAACCTGCGGTTTACCGACGAAGAGCTCGACGCCCTGCGTGAGCGCGCCGCTGCGGAAGGACGCAGTATGCAGGCCTTCGCGCACGATGCAGTGGTCGCAGCCATAAACGAACATTCACGGTTGTTCAACGAGGCGGCCGACCATGTGCTGAAGGCCAGTGCGGAGCTGAACCGGAGGCTCGCCTGATGCACTACCTCACCTTGCCCGAGCTGCTGAACCTCGCGAAGCGGCTCGGGGAGGACGCGGTGCGCGACTACGGGTTGCTGGACTCGGCCCTGGCGCGTCCGCAGTCGAGCGTGTTCGGCCAGGATGCGTATCCGGACGTGTGGCAGAAAGCCGCAGCCCTGATGGAGTCCCTCGCCCGCAATCATGCCCTTGTCGACGGCAACAAGCGCCTCGCCTGGTACGCGACCTGGGTCTTCCTCCACATGAACGGGCATTCGCTCGATCCGGAATTCGACGTGGACGAGGCCGAGCGGTTCGTGCTGGACGTCTGCCAGGGCGCACTGGACGTTCCCAAGATCGCGTCCGGGCTGCCCCGCTTCGCGCGCTGACTGTGACCTCGGTCCCACCCTCGGGCGGGACGGCCGCGTAGCGGCGTTCGCGTCGCCGGCGCATCGGTAGGGTGGCCCGGTCGTCATCCGCACCGCGCCGCTCGACCACCCCACGGAGATCGTGACTACCACCGCCGGCACCGCCTCGCACCACCTGTCCCCGGCCTTTCCCGGACGTGCCCCCTGGGGCACCGCCGGCAAGCTGCGCGCCTGGCAGCAGGGGGCGATGGAGAAGTACATCCAGACGCAGCCCCGGGACTTCCTGGCGGTGGCCACGCCCGGCGCCGGCAAGACGACGTTCGCGCTGACGCTGGCGTCCTGGCTGCTGCACCACCACGTCGTGCAGCAGGTGACCGTCGTCGCGCCCACCGAGCACCTGAAGAAGCAGTGGGCGGAGGCCGCCGCACGGATAGGCATCAAGCTCGACCCGGAGTACAGCGCGGGACCGCTCGGCAAGGAGTACGACGGCGTCGCCGTGACGTACGCCGGTGTCGGGGTGCGCCCCATGCTGCACCGCAACCGCGTCGAGCAGCGCAAGACCCTCGTCATCCTCGACGAGATCCACCACGCCGGCGACTCCAAGTCCTGGGGCGAGGCCTGCCTGGAGGCGTTCGAGCCGGCCACGCGGCGGCTCGCGCTCACCGGCACGCCGTTCCGCTCCGACACCAACCCCATCCCCTTCGTGGTGTACGAGGAGGGCGACGACGGGATCCGGCGGTCGTCCGCCGACTACACGTACGGGTACGGCTCCGCCCTCGCCGACGGTGTCGTGCGGCCCGTCATCTTCATGTCGTACAGCGGCAACATGCGCTGGCGCACCAAGGCCGGCGACGAGATCGAGGCCCGCCTCGGCGAGCCGATGACCAAGGACGCCGTCAGCCAGGCCTGGCGCACCGCGCTGGACCCGCGCGGCGAGTGGATGCCGGCCGTGCTGCGCGCCGCCGACCAGCGCCTCACCGAGGTCCGCAAGGCCATCCCGGACGCCGGCGCCCTCGTCATCGCCGCCGACCAGGAGTCCGCGCGGGCGTACGCCAAGCTGATTCGCGAGATCACCGGCCACAAGGCCACCCTCGTGCTGTCCGACGACACCGGCGCGTCGAAGAACATCGACGAGTTCAGCGGGAACACCGACCGCTGGATGGTCGCCGTCCGCATGGTGTCCGAAGGCGTCGACGTCCCGCGCCTCGCGGTCGGCGTGTACGCCACCACCATCTCCACCCCGCTGTTCTTCGCCCAGGCCGTGGGCCGTTTCGTACGGTCCCGGCGGCGCGGCGAGACCGCGTCCGTCTTCCTGCCGACCATCCCGGACCTGCTCGGCTTCGCCAACGAGATGGAGCGCGAACGCGACCACGTCCTCGACAAGCCCAAGAAGGAGGGCGAGGAGGACCCGTACGCCGAGTCCGAGAAGGAGATGGAGGAGGCGAACCGGGAGCAGGACGAGGACACCGGCGAGCAGGACATGCTGCCCTTCGAGGCGCTGGAGTCCGACGCCGTCTTCGACCGGGTGATGTACAACGGCGCCGAGTTCGGCATGCAGGCCCACCCCGGCAGCGAGGAGGAGCAGGACTACCTCGGCATCCCCGGCCTCCTCGAACCCGACCAGGTGCAGCTGCTGCTGCAGAAGCGGCAGGCCCGGCAGATCGCGCACAGCCGCAAGAAGCCGGACACCGAGGCCGACCTGCTGGAACTGCCCGCCGAGCGGCGTCCCGTGGTCTCCCACAAGGAGATGATGGAGCTGCGCAAGCGGCTCAACAACCTCGTCGGCGCGTACGTCCACCAGAGCGGCAAACCGCACGGCGTCATCCACACCGAGCTGCGCCGGGTCTGCGGCGGCCCGCCCTCGGCCGAGGCCACCGCGGGACAGCTGCGCCAGCGGATCGAGAAGGTGCAGGAGTGGGCCACGCGCATGCGGTGACGCCGTGTGCGCGTATGGGGGCAAACGGAGCGACTTCCCCGGGAGAGTGCCCGGATTCTGGACGGAGCCTTCCGCTGACCGAACCGGCTCGCTACTGTCCCCGCAACGCACACGCCCCGTGGCAGCGCCGCCGCGGAGCGCAGCCGTGAAGCGACTGTGCCCGGGTCAGGACCGGGCCGCCGGCCGATCGGCGGCCTCTCGAGCGCGTGACCGACGGGACTCGGTGACGCACCTGCCGCGAGGGGGCCGCCGACCTCACCACTAAGGAGTGGGCGTCGTGACCGCGGAGACCTCTCAGACGCTCGACAGGGGACTGCGTGTCCTCAAGCTGCTGGCCGATACGGACCACGGGCTGACCGTCACCGAGCTTTCCCACAAGTTGGGCGTGAACCGGACTGTTGTCTACCGGTTGCTCGCCACGCTGGAGCAGCACGCTCTCGTACGCCGTGATCTGGGCGGACGGGCCCGGGTCGGGCTGGGCGTGCTGAGGCTGGGCCGGCAGGTGCACCCGCTGGTGCGGGAGGCGGCGATGCCGGCGCTGCGGTCGCTGGCGGAGGACATCGGCGCGACCGCGCACCTGACGCTGGTGGACGGGGCGGAGGCGCTGGCGGTGGCCGTGGTGGAGCCGTCGTGGACGGACTACCACGTGGCGTACCGGGCGGGGTTCCGGCACCCGCTGGAGCGGGGGGCCGCGGGGAAGGCGATCCTGTCGGCCCGGCAGCCGCGGGCGGAGGATCCCGGATACACGCTGACGCACGGGGAGCTGGAGGCGGGCGCGTGCGGGGCGGCCGCGCCGCTGCTCGGGGTGACCGGGGTCGAGGGCAGCGTGGGTGTGGTCATGCTGGCGGAGGTCGTGCCCGAGCGAGTGGGGACGAGGGTGATGGACGCGGCCCGCGAGGTCGCGGAGGCACTCCGCTGAGCCACCCGTCCCGCGGGCGGCGGTACGTCGGACGGCGCGACTGCCCGCGGCGGCGGCAGGTTAGATTGGCTCCGTGCTCTCCCGCCTCACGCGTCCCCAAGCCCTCGCCGTCCTGGCGGCGCCCATAGCGGCCCTGCTGGCCACCGCGGGCTTCGCCCCGCTCCCCTTCTCCGTGGCGCAGCCCGGGCTGACCGCGAACGTGCTCGGCGAGAACAAGGGCGCCCAGGTCATCACGATCACCGGCGCACCGGTCCGCGAGACCAGTGGGCAGCTGCGGATGACCACCATCGAGGCGACCTCCCCGGACACCCGCGTCAACCTCCCGGACGTCGTCGGCAGCTGGTTCGACACGGACCGGGCGGTCATGCCCCGTGACTCCGTCTACCCCAGCGGGGACAGCGTCAAGGAGATCGAGCAGTACAACCGCGAGCAGATGCGGGAGTCCCAGGACGAGGCCACCCGGGCCGCCCTGGGATACCTCGACCGCGAGGACGACGGCATCGAGGTCACCCTCGAGCTCGCCGACGTCGGCGGCCCCAGCGCCGGCCTGCTCTTCTCCCTCGGCATCGTCGACAAGCTGAACGGCGACGGCAGCGGCGGCGACCTGACCGGCGGCCGGGTCGTCGCCGGCACGGGCACGATCGACGCGGCCGGCGCCGTCGGCGCGGTCGGCGGCGTGCCCCTGAAGACGCAGGCGGCCAAGCGGGACGGCGCCACCGTCTTCCTGGTGCCGAAGGACGAGTGCTCCGACGCCCGGGCCGAACTCCCCGAGGGCCTGCGCCTGATCCCGGTCACCACCCTCGGGGGCGCCGTCGACGCGCTGGTCGCCCTGGAGAAGGGCACCGGGAAAGTCCCCAGCTGCTAGCCCTCCTTGACGAACCCTTCCGCCACCATCCAGTCCAGCGCCACCTGGTGCGGGTCCTCCCCGTCGACGTCCACCTTCGCGTTGAGGTCCCGCGCCACGGTGTTGTCCAGCCTCGCCGTCACCGGGGCGAGCACCTCCGCGATGGCCGGCCACTCCTCGAAGGTGTCGGAGTTGACGGTCGGCGCCGCGTTGTAGTTCGGGAAGAACTTCTTGTCGTCCTCCATCACCACCAGGTTCATGGACTTGATGCGCCCGTCGGTGGTGAAGACCTCGCCGTACGTGCAGGCGCCCTTGGCCGTCTGGGTGTAGATGATCCCGGTGTCCATCTGCGTGACGTCGCGCGCCGGGATGTCCATGCCGTACGCCTTCTCCATGCCCGGCAGCCCGTCCGCGCGGTTGGCGAACTCGCCCTCCACGCACAGCGTCACCGCCCCCGGGTCGGACTTCGCCAGCTCCGCCACCTCGGAGAGGGTCCGGGTGCGGTACTTCTCGTGGTTCGCCCGGTTCATGGCGAGGGCGTAGGTGTTGTTCAGCTCCGACGGCTCCAGCCAGACCACCCCGTTGCGCACATCGGCGTCCCGCACCGCCTTCCACTGCTCGCGCGCGTCGGGGATCGGCGTGCTGTTGCCCTGGTACGTGATCCACGCCGTGCCCGTGTACTCGAACCCGGCGTCCGCGTCGCCGTTGACGACCGCCTCCCGGGAGCCGACCGAGCCCTGGATGCCGGTCCGGTCGACGACCTGCGCGCCGGCCGCCTGGAAGGCGATGCCCATGATCGCGCCGAGGATGAGCTGCTCGGTGAACTGCTTCGAGGTGACGGTGAGCTCCGCGCCCTCCAGCGGCTTCCCCTTGCCGATCGAGCCCGGTTCCACGTCGTCGACCATGGGGGAGCCGCTGGTCAGCCCGCAGCCCGAGGCCGCCGCCAGCAGCACCCCGGCCAGGAGCAGGCGGACACGTCTCACGGGCCCGCCTCCAGACCCCGCGGCCGCAGCAGCAGCTCCGCCAGGGAGGCCAGCCAGTCCACCAGCAGCGCGAGGGCGACGGTGAGGACCGAGCCCACCACCAGCACCGGCATCCGCTGGCTGGTGATCCCGGTGGTGATCAGCACGCCCAGCCCTCCGCCGCCGCCGAAGGTCGCCAGCGTCGCCGTGCCGACGTTCAGGACGAGCGCCGTCCGCACGCCCGCCAGGATGAGAGGGACGGCCAGCGGCAGCTCCACCCGGCCGAGCACGCCCAGCGGGGACATGCCGATGCCGCGCGCCGCCTCCAGCAGCGTCGGGTCGTTGGCCCTCAGGCCCGCGATGGTGTTGGCCAGCACCGGCAGCACGGCGTAGGCGATGATGCCGATCAGGGCCGCCCTGCGGCCGATGCCCAGCCAGATCACCAGCAGCGCCAGCAGACCGATCGCCGGGGTGGCCTGGCCCATGTTGGCCAGCGCCATCGCCACCGGGGTGGCCCTGCGGAACATGCGGCGGGTCAGCAGGATGCCCAGCGGGATCGCGATGATCAGCACGAAGAACGTCGAGATGACGGTGAGCTCGATGTGCTGCCACAGCGCCTTGGACACCTGTCCGTTCGACAGCGCGTTCCGGGTGAGCGCGTCGAGGTCCGCCTGCTCGAACCACAGCCAGGTCGCCAGCAGCAGGGCGATCAGCACCGCCGGCCGGAACGTCAGCTTCTGCCAGGTCACCCGGGGCGGCTTCGCGGCCGGGGGCGGGGGAGAGGCCTCCGCCCCGTCCGGCCGCCCGCCGCCCTCCTCCCGGAGCGCGCGCCCCTCCACCCCCTGCCCGCCCTCGGGCCGCCTCCCGGGAGAGCCGGAAGCGCCGGAAGCGCCGGAAGCGCCGGAAGAGCCGGGAGCGCCGGGAGAGCCGGAGAACCCGGAGGAGCCGGAAGGCCCGGAGGAGCCGGAGGGCCCGGAGGGGTCGGAAGGTCCGGAAGAGCCGGAGGCGGAGGCCCTCACGCCTTCGCCTCCCCGCCGAAGCCCTCCTGCTCCGCGTGCGTCTGCGCGGACCGCTGCTCCTGGAGATCGTGCTGGGCGTCCATCGCCTCCAGCCGGTCCGCCTCCAGCAGTTCGTGCACGGAGTTCATCAGCGTCTCCACGTCCACCACGCCCTCGTACGCACCGCGCCGCCCGGTGACGGGAACCCGGCCGGTGTTGTCGGTCAGCACCGCCTCCAACGCGTCCCGCAGGGTCGCGTCCCGGGTCACCGTGTCGTGCACCAGCGTGCCCGCGCGGGCCAGCGACCCCTTGGCGCGCATCATGTCGCCGCGCCGCAGCCACTTGTAGGGGCGCCCCCGCTTGTCGAGCACCAGGACCTCGTTGACGCCGCCCGAGCGGAGCCGCTCGAAGATGTGCTGGAGCGGGTCGTCGACGGTCACCGTCGGATAGTCGGTGATCCCCACGTCCCGCACCCGGGTGAGATTGAGCCGCTTCAGCGCGGCCCCGGCGCCCACGAAGCCCGACACGAAGTCATCGGCGGGGTTGGTGAGGATCGCCTCCGGGGTGTCGAACTGGGCGATGTGGGAGCGTTCGCGCAGCACCGCGATCCGGTCGCCGATCTTGATCGCCTCGTCGAAGTCGTGGGTGACGAAGACGATCGTCTTGTGCAGCTCCCGCTGGAGCCGGATCAGCTCGTCCTGGAGGTGGTCCCGGGTGATCGGGTCGACCGCGCCGAACGGCTCGTCCATCAACAGCACCGGCGGATCCGCCGCCAGCGCCCGCGCCACCCCGACCCGCTGCTGCTGACCGCCGGACAGCTGACGCGGATAGCGGCCGTGGAACTCGCCGGGGTCCAGACCGACCAGGTCCAGCATCTCCTCCACCCGCGCCCGCACCCGGGCCGCCGGCCAGCGCAGCATCTTCGGCACCAGCGCGATGTTCTGCGCCACCGTCATGTGCGGGAACAGCCCGCTCGCCTGGATCGCGTACCCGATCGTGCGGCGCAGCCGCACCGGGTCCATGTCGGTGACGTCCTCGCCGCCGATGCGGATCCGGCCGGCCGTCGGCTCGATCAGCCGGTTGATCATCTTCAGGAGGGTGGACTTCCCGCACCCCGACGGCCCGACGAGAATCACCGTCTCGCCCGCCCGGACGTCCATGCTGACGTCGTCGACCGCCGGCAGGGCGCTGCCCGGGTACCGCTTGGTCAGGCCCTCCAGCTCGATGGCCGCCCCGGCCGAACCGGACTCCGTCCCGGGTGTCCCGGCGTCAGGCACGGATCCCCCCGGGAATGGTCAGCCGTCCGATCAGCACGTACGCGGCGTCGAACAGCAGGGCGAGGACGATGATCCCGAGGGTGCCCGCGAGCACCTGGTTCAGCGCGTTCTCGCTGCCCAGCGAGGCGATCCCGCGGAAGATCAGGTTGCCGAGGCCGGGACCGGAGGCGTACGCGGCGATGGCCGCGATGCCCATCAGCATCTGGGTGGAGACCCGGATCCCGGTCAGGATCGGCGGCCAGGCCAGCGGCAGCTCCACCCGCGCCAGCCGGGCCGTACGCGACATGCCGATCCCCTCGGCCGCGTCCACCAGCGACGGATCGACCCCGCGCAGCCCCACGATCGCGTTCCGCACGATCGGCAGCAGCCCGTACAGCGTCAGCGCGATCACCGTCGGCGGCACCCCGAGCCCCACGACCGGGATCAGCAGACCGATCATGGCCAGCGCCGGGATGGTCAGCAGGGTGGCGGTGGCGGTCGTGGCCAGGTTGCCCGCCCACTCGCTGCGGTAGGTGACCACCCCGATCAGCACACCGAGCAGGGTCGCCATCACCATGCACTGGAAGACGACACTGGCGTGCTGGTAGGCGTCGGCGAGCACTTGCTGATGGCGGTTGGCCAGGTACTCCCAGAAGTTCACGTCCGCTCACCCCAGCTCGGCCAGGTCGGGTCACTCGCCGAGCGCGGCCTGCTCCACCAGCGGGATGATCCGCAGCGGAACGGGGTTCTCCATGACGATCGCCGTGGACGCCCGGACGATGCCATCAAAACCGACGACGCGGTCGATCACCCGCTGGAGATCGGCGTTGGAACGCGCCACCAGCCGGCACATCATGTCCCCGGTACCGGTCGTGGTGTGCAGCTCCAGCACCTCCGGCACCGTCGCCAAGTGGGCCCGCACGTCGGCTCCTTGGCCCTGCCGGATCTGCAGCGTGGCGAACGCCGTGACCGGGTAGCCGAGGGCCGCCGGATCCACCTCGGGACCGAATCCGCGGATGACTCCGTTCGACTGAAGCCGGTCCAGCCGGGCCTGCACGGTGCCGCGCGCCACCCCGAGCCGCCGCGACATCTCCAGCACCCCGATCCGCGGCTCCCGCGCCAGCAGCACGATGATCCGCCCGTCCAGATGATCGATCGCCATACCGGCCTCCCCGATGGTCATCCTGTACAGAAAGCCCGACGGAGCGGGCGTACGGCTGAACACATTGCCCAGTGAACGGGCGAACTATTGCGCACCTTGCAGGGCTGCACCACCCTGCCCCTATGACGCAGACCACACACCACGCTCCCGACACCGCCCGGCAGGCCGACCCCTTCCCGGTCAAGGGAATGGACGCGGTCGTCTTCGCCGTGGGCAACGCCAAGCAGGCGGCGCACTACTACTCCACCGCCTTCGGCATGAAGCTGGTCGCCTACTCCGGACCGGAGAACGGCAGCCGCGAGACCGCCGCCTACGTCCTCGAGAGCGGCTCGGCCCGCTTCGTGTTCACCTCGGTGATCAAGCAGTCCACCGAGTGGGGCGCCTTCCTCGCCGACCACGTGGCCGCGCACGGCGACGGCGTCGTCGACCTCGCCATCGAGGTCCCGGACGCGCGCGCCGCGTACGCCTACGCCGTCGAGCACGGCGCCCGCCCGGTCGCCGAGCCGTACGAGCTGAAGGACGAGCACGGCACCGTCGTCCTGGCCGCGATCGCCACGTACGGCAGGACCCGCCACACCCTGGTCGAGCGCACCGGCTACGACGGCCCCTACCTGCCCGGGTACGTCGCCGCCGACCCGATCGTCGAGCCGCCGGCCCAGCGCTTCTTCCAGGCCGTCGACCACTGCGTCGGCAACGTCGAGCTCGGCCGGATGAACGAGTGGGTGGAGTTCTACAACAAGGTCATGGGCTTCACGAACATGAAGGAGTTCGTGGGCGACGACATCGCCACCGAGTACAGCGCGCTGATGTCGAAGGTGGTCGCCGACGGCACGCTCAAGGTCAAGTTCCCGATCAACGAGCCCGCCGTCGCCAAGAAGAAGTCCCAGATCGACGAGTACCTGGAGTTCTACGGCGGCGCGGGCGTGCAGCACATCGCGCTGAACACCAACGACATCGTGGAGACGGTCCGCCGGATGCGCGCGTCCGGCGTGCAGTTCCTGGACACCCCCGACTCGTACTACGACACCCTCGGCGAGTGGGCCGGGGAGACGCGGGTGCCGGTGGAGACGCTGCGCGAGCTGAAGATCCTCGTCGACCGCGACGAGGACGGCTACCTGCTGCAGATCTTCACCAAGCCGGTCCAGGACCGCCCGACGGTCTTCTTCGAACTCATCGAACGCCACGGCTCCATGGGCTTCGGCAAGGGCAACTTCAAGGCCCTCTTCGAAGCCATCGAACGCGAACAGGCCAAGCGCGGCAACCTGTAACACACCCCCGCAACGCGTCCACCCGTGCCGCCGGGGCGGCACGGGTGGACGCGCGGCACACCGCCGACGCCGGGCCGCGCGACACCCCCGCCCCGCACCGACGCGCCGTTCAGGAAAGCCCGGGCCCCGCCCGGAGGGAAGGCTCACCCAGGCGGGCCAGTGCCGCCTTCGTCTGCGGCACCCGCACCGGCGAGAACCACGGGTTGATCCGGAGGGCCTCCTGCAGGTGCCGCCGAGCCGCCCCGTACCGCTCCAGCGACCGCTCGATCATCCCCCGGTGGAACACGTACAGCGCACTCCGCACCCCGCCCCCCTCCGTCCCCTCGGTCGCCCGCACGGCGAAGGGCAGCGCCTCCTCGTGCTCGCCCGCCCGGTGCAGCGCCCACCCCAGCGCGTCCGCCACCGCGGTGGACGGCTGCCGCTCCCACAGCCCCCGGAGCCGCCGCACGGCACCGGCCGCGTTCCCGTGGTCCGCCTCGAACCGCCCCAGCACCAGCCCTTCGTCGCCCCCGTGCGCCGCGGCCAGCCGAACCCGCTCCCGCACCACCCCGTACTGCACCTCCGCGGCCCGCTCCAGCCCCAGCGACTCGTACAGCTCCCCCAGCTCCAGCGCGTACTCCGGCCGGGGCTGCCTCGCCAGCGCCGCCCGGTACGCGCTCAGCGCCTCCGTCGTCCGCCCCAGCGCCGCCAGCGCCCTGCCCTGTCCCGCCTGCGCCGCCCACTGGTCGGGGTCGATCCGCACCGCCTCCCGGAAGTACCGCAGCGCGTCCTGGCGGTCGCCGCGCTCCCAGGCGAGCTGCCCGGCCCGCTCCAGGTACGCCGCCCGCTCGGCCGGCTCCCCGGCGGCCGACGCCGCGTCCGCCAGCTTCGCCGCCGCGTCCTCCCGCCAGCCCCGGTCCCGGTACACGGCCGCCGCCCGCGCCATCACGGCGGGCCCGGAGCGCAGGTCCGTCAGCTTCTCCAGCAGCTTCCCCGTCTCCTCGTCGTCCCCGAGCCCGGCGGACGCCTCGATCAGCGGCGGATACGTCGTCCACCGCTCCGGCTCCAGCCTCCGCGCCGCCTCGCCCCACTTCCGCGCCCCGGCGAAGTCCCGCCGCGCGTTCGCCAGCGCGGCCATTCCCCGCAGCGCCGGGGCGTTCCCCTTCGCCCGCACCTTCAGCGAGGTGCGCAGCGCCTTCTCGGCCCGCGGCCAGTACGCCGGGTCCGCCAGCCGCAGCCCCTGCTCCACCCGGGCCGCCCCGAGCACCGCCCAGGCCTCCGCGTCCCCCGGACGCCCGCGCACCCGCCGCTCGCGCTCCTCGACCAGCGCCTCCAGGTCGGGCAGCGCGGCCGGCACCCCGCCGGTGACCGCCGCCAGCGCCCGCGCCCCCGGAGCCGGATCGGGCGGCGCCCGGTGCCCCCAGAGCAACAGCACCGGCACCGCGCCCAGCACCGCGCATCCGGCGACCGAGGCGAGCAGCGCCCGGCGGCGGACCCGCCGCCGGGGCTCGTGGGGCTTGTCGTCCGTGGCGCACACCGTCATGGCGTACACGGTGCGTCACACCCCATGTCCATACGATGATCACACTCCGGCGTGACGCGGCTGCCGTACACGGGGTTCACACCGATGGCCCCCGATGCCACGCTGTGATCATGAGCCGTATCGAAGCGCGACGCGATGAAGACACGGTGGCGGCCGGCCCCCTCGTCGACCGGCTGCTCGGCGGCCTGCCCCCCGAGGCCGTCCTCACCGACCCCGACGTCACGGCCTCCTACGCCCACGACATGGCGAGCTTCTGCCCGGCCGGCCGCCCCGCGGTGGTGGTCCTGCCGCGCACGGTCGACCAGGTCCGGCACGTCATGCGCACCGCCACCGAACTGCGCGTCCCCGTCGTCCCGCAGGGCGCCCGCACCGGTCTGTCCGGCGCCGCCAACGCCACCGACGGCTGCGTCGTGCTCTCCCTGACGAAGATGGACCGCATCCTGGAGATCAGCCCGGTCGACCGGATCGCCGTCGTCGAACCCGGCGTCGTCAACGCCGCGCTCTCCCGCGCGGTCGGCGAGCACGGCCTGTACTACCCGCCCGACCCCTCCAGCTGGGAGACGTGCACCATCGGCGGCAACATCGGCACCGCGTCGGGCGGGCTGTGCTGCGTGAAGTACGGGGTGACGGCCGACTACGTCCTCGGCCTCGACGTGGTCCTCGCCGACGGCCGCCTGATGTCCACCGGCCGCCGCACCGCCAAGGGCGTCGCCGGGTACGACCTGACCCGCCTGTTCGTCGGCTCCGAGGGCTCCCTCGGCATCGTCGTCCGCGCGGTCCTCGCCCTGCGGCCCAAGCCGCCCGGGCAGCTGGTGCTGGCCGCCGAGTTCTCCTCCTCCGCCGCCGCCTGCGACGCGGTGTGCCGCGTCATGGCCGGCGGCCACGTCCCCTCCCTCCTCGAACTCATGGACCGTACGACCGTCAAGGCCGTCAACGACATGGCCCGCATGGGCCTTCCGGAGTCCACCGAGGCCCTGCTGCTGGCCGCCTTCGACACCACCGACCCGGCCGCCGACCTCGCCGCCGTCGGCGCGCTGTGCGAGGAGGCGGGCGCCACCCGGGTCGTGCCGGCCGAGGACGCCGCCGAGTCCGAACTGCTGCTCCAGGCACGGCGGATGTCCCTGGTCGCGCTCGAAGCGGTCAAGGGCACGACGATGATCGACGACGTGTGCGTGCCCCGCTCGAAGCTCGGCGAGTTCGTCGACGGCGTCGAGCGGATCTCCGAGAAGCACCGGCTCACCATCGGCGTCGTCTCCCACGCCGGCGACGGCAACACCCACCCGACGGTCTGCTTCGACGCCACGGACCCCGAGGAGTCCCGGCGGGCCCGCGAGTCCTTCGACGAGATCATGGCGCTCGGCCTGGAACTCGGCGGCACCATCACCGGCGAACACGGGGTCGGCGTGCTGAAGAAGGAGTGGCTGGCGCGCGAGATCGGCCCCGTGGGACTGGAGATGCAGCGGGCCGTCAAGCAGGTCTTCGACCCGCTGGGCATTCTCAACCCGAGCAAGCTTTTCTGAACGAGAAGGCGCCCGAAAGGAGTGGGGTCCGGCCGGACGGGCGGTCAGGTCCCCGCTCGTCTGGTAGATGTGGTTCCCCCCGACCCACCCCATCGAGCAGATACGGGACGACGGAATGAGTGCCCCAACCCCGGCCCCCGGCGACGACAGGCCCCGCGAAGGGTACTACCCGGACCCGTCCATTCCCGGATACGTCCGGTACTGGAACGGCGCCTCCTGGGTGCCCGGCACGAGCCGCCCGGCGCCCAAGGACGGCGAGCCGCCCGCGCCACCGCCCGGCGCGGGCCCGGCGCGGCCCTCCGTCGAGGAGACCGGACCGCACTTCTTCGACGAGGACCCGGTCGGGGAGCCGTTCCCGGACGGGTCCCCCCACAGCAGCCGGCCCGAGCCCGCCTCGGCGTGGGGCGCCGACCGCTCCCACCAGACGGGCTTCGGCGGCGACCCCGACCGCAAGGTGTCCTGGGGCGCCGACCCGAGGACACCGCACACGGCCTCGCCGTCCGCACCATCCGTACCCGCCGCGTCCTCCGCGCCGGAGACCGGGTCCGCGGGCGCGGGCGTCCCGGACGGGCAGGCCGCGGCCGGCTCGGGCGACACCTTCGTGTTCCGCGGGCAGGCGAAGCCGCGACGGGGGACCGGGGCCCCCGACGGGGAGCCCGCGGACGAGGGCACGATGACGTTCCGCGCCGTCACCCCGCGCACGGGACAGGGCCCCGTGGGACAGCAGAAGGGCCCCGCCGCCCCCGGACGGCCCGGGTTCGGGGCAGGGAAGGCCGCGGCCGACCGTGCCGCCGCCGCTGCCGCCACGGCGCCGTCCGGACCCCGGCAGGCCACCGCCCCGGCCGTGCCCCCGCAGACCGCGGGCGCGGCGGGGACGGGCCACGTGGCGGGCGCGGTTCCCCAGCCCGCCGCTGCCGTCTCCGCGCCCCTGACGAGCGGCGCCGGCGGGGGCCAGTCCTCCTGGGCGCAGCAGGTGCACCGGCTGGCCGGCGGCGAGGAGCCGCCCGTCGCGCCCTGGAAGCCGCCGGTCGAGGACGTGTTCCAGGCCGCCGCCCGGCGCCAGGCCGCGGCCCGTCCCGCCGCGCTCGGCAGACGGCTGGCCGCCCGGCTGCTGGACACCGTCGTCCTCGGCGCCGTCACCGCCGTGGCCGCCGTGCCGCTCGGCATCGAGGCCGTGGACCACATCGACGCGAAGATCGACGCGGCCAGGCTGTCCGGCGAGACCGTCACCGTCTGGCTGCTCGACGGCACCACCTCCGTCCACCTCGGCATCGTCCTCGCCGTCCTCCTCCTCGCCGGTGTCCTCCTCGAGGTGCTGCCGACCGCCAAGTGGGGCCGCACCCTGGGCAAGAAGCTGCTGGGCGTCGAGGTGCGGGACATCGAGGGGCACGAGGCGCCGTCCTTCGGCGCGGCCCTGCGCCGCTGGCTGGTCTACAGCGTGCCCGGACTGCTCGTCGTCGGGGTCGTCGGCGTCCTGTGGTGCCTGTTCGACAAGCCCTGGCGCCAGTGCTGGCACGACAAGGCCGCGCACACGTTCGTCGCCGCCGGCTGAGCCCGCGTCACCCGTACCGCCGCTACTCCGGACGGCCGCTCGCCGGATGCGGGGCCGGAGGGTTCACGATCGACTCGGGGGCATGACCACCGAACCGCCCCCCGGCCCCGGTCAGCAGCCGCCGGACGACGACCCGTTCAAGAAGCACCCCCCGCCGGGCGGCCCCGAGACCCCGGGGCCGGGCTCCCCGTACGACACCCCCGGCGGCCCGCCCCCGCCCCCCGAAGGCGGTGGCGGGCCCTACGGCGGTGGTGGCGGTGGTCCCTACGGCGGCGGAGGTCCCTACGGAGGCGCTTCCGGCCCTTCCGACCCCCTCGCCGGCATGCCCCCGCTCGCCGACAGCGGCAGGCGCACGCTGGCCCGCATCATCGACATGATCCTCGTCGGCATCGTCGTCTGGCTGTTCACCTGGCCGTTCGGGATCAGCGAGTACAGCGTCGACGGCGACCGCGTCAACGTCGGCAACTCCTTCGGGCAGTCCCTCGTCGCCGCGGTCCTCTACATCGCCTACGACACCTTCCTGACCGCCCGAGGCGGCCAGACCCTGGGCAAGAAGTGGCTGCGCATGCGGGTGGCCGACCTCGCCGACGGCTCCACCCCCTCCGTGCAGACCGCGTTCGTCCGCGCCCTCGTGCTGTGGCTGCCGTTCGCGTTCTGCTGCGCCTGCCTGTGGACCGCGATCGCGGGCGGCTGGAGCTTCTTCGACCGGCCCTACAAGCAGGGCCTGCACGACAAGGCGGCCAAGACCGTGGTGGTCGGCACCGGATGAGACGGCCGCCGCTCAGGACGCCGCCCGCTCAGGACATCGCCCGTTCAGGACGCCGCGCGCTCCCGCACCGGCTCGCGGGCCGGAGGGGCGGCGGCCCGTACCGGCTCCGGGGCCACGGACCGCTCCGCCCCGGCGGGCCGTCCCACCGCGACGGGGCGCCGGGGCGCCGGGCGCGGCACCGTCATGGCCACCAGCAGTCCGAGGGCGAGCGCCGAGACGGCGACGAACGTGACGTCCACGGCCGAACTCGCGCCGGACAACAGCAGCATGGCGAGCGTCGACAAGATCACGGTGCATGAACCGTAGGCGAGCTGAGCGACAGTCGGACGGGGCATGGCCATCGTGTCCTCGGGAGTCGGGGGCTGTCCGCCTGGCTTTCCACCGGTTCGGGTCGGTTTTGCCAGACGACTCTCACCGCGAGCGTGCCCGAGGGGAACGGACGGTAAGCGTGACCTGACCGACAGGGCCGGTGCACAGGGGGCGCACGGATTCATGGCGTCCCTCACCGGGACGGTTGTGCGCGCCCGCAGGTTTCGCACGGATGTGTCCGGTAAGCGAACCCGGACTCCGCATAGTGCCATTGATCTGTTCAAGTCAAGGTCTATTTTTTCTGGCGAACCTCTAGTCAAATGTCGTCACTTGACTACACGCGTTGATCACGTGCGTGCGGGACCTTCCACAGACGGAACCTCCTTCGGCCGCGCGCACGCACGCGGGAGGGGATCTCAAGTGACCAGTAGAACCTGGACGTCCAGAGCGGCCGCGATAGGCGTGGCACTCGCGGCGGTCACCGCCACCTGCTCTGCGTTCACCGTGGCCCAGGCCGACTCGGCTGACAAGGCCGACCGTGCCGGCGCCGTGGACCGGCACGACCCGGCGGCGCACAACCACGTCGAGCACGACCTCGAGGGGCCGCTCTCCAAGACGCAGGAGGCCCAGCGCGAGGAAGCCCTCAACCAGGTCATATCCGGTAAGGCATCGGTCAAGAACCGTGATGGTTCGAAGGTCGTCCAGCTCAAGAGCAAGAAGGGCGACAGCAAGTACGTAGAGCTCGGCCGCGAGAAGACCGACAAGATCTTCACGATCCTGGTCGAGTTCGGCGACAAGGTCGACAGCCGCTACGGCGGCGAGGCCGGCCCGCTGCACAACCGGATAGCCAAGCCGGACCGCAAGAAGGACAACTCCACGGCCTGGCAGGAGGACTACGACCAGCAGCACTTCGAGGACCTGTACTTCGGGTCCGGCAAGGGCGTCGACTCGGTCAAGACCTACTACGAGAAGCAGTCCTCCGGCCGCTACTCGGTCGAGGGCGAGGTCTCCGACTGGGTCAAGGTCCCGTACAACGAGGCCCGTTACGGCAACAACGCCTGCGGCGACACCAACTGCCCCAGCGTCTGGAACGTCGTCAGCGACGGCCTGAACGCCTACGTCGCCCAGCAGAAGGCGGCCGGCCGCACCGACGCCCAGATCAAGGCGGACGTGGCCCGGTTCGACGAGTGGGACCGCTACGACTTCGACGGCGACGGCGACTTCAACGAGCCCGACGGCTACATCGACCACTTCCAGATCGTGCACGCCGGCGAGGACGAGTCCGCGGGCGGCGGCGCCCAGGGCACCGACGCGATCTGGGCCCACCGCTGGTACGCCTTCGGCACCGACGCCGGCGCCACCGGCCCCGAGCAGAACAAGCTCGGCGGCACCCAGATCGGCGACACCGGCATCTGGGTCGGCGACTACACCGTCCAGCCGGAGAACGGCGGACTGGGCGTCTTCGCCCACGAGTACGGTCACGACCTCGGTCTGCCGGACCTCTACGACACCGCGGGCGGCGAGAACTCCACCGGCTTCTGGACGCTGATGTCCTCCGGTTCCTGGCTCGGCACCGGGAAGAAGGAGATCGGCGACCTGCCCGGCGACATGACCGCCTGGGACAAGCTCCAGCTCGGCTGGCTGAACTACGACACCGCCAAGGCGGGCGTCAACTCCTGGCACAAGCTGGGCGTCGCCGAGTACAACACCAAGAACAAGCAGGCGCTGGTCGTCACGCTGCCGAAGAAGGCCGTGACCACCGAGGTCATCCAGCCGTCCGAGGGCCGGACCCAGTGGTGGAGCGGCAGCGGTGACGACCTCAGGAACACGCTGTCCCGTTCGGTCGACCTGACCGGCACGTCGTCCGCCGAGCTCACCTTCGACGGCTGGTACGACATCGAGGCCAACTACGACTACCTCTACACCGAGGTGTCCACCGACGGCGGCGCCAACTGGACCGCGGTCGACGGCACGGTCGACGGCCTGCCGATCCCGCGCGACGGCAGCGACAAGCCCGCCCTGCACGGCACGATCGACGGCTACAAGAAGTTCGCGTACTCCCTGGACGCCTACGCCGGCCAGAAGGTCGACCTGCGCTTCCGCTACCAGACCGACGGCGGCGTGGCCCAGAAGGGCTTCACGGCCGACGCGATCGCGGTGACGGCCGACGGCGCCACGGTCTTCTCGGACGACGTCGAGACCGCCGACGCCGCCTGGAAGGCCACCGGCTTCTCCCGCATCGGCGCGTCCTTCACCAAGGAGTACGCGCAGTACTACATCGCCGAGAACCGCCAGTACGTGTCGTACGACAAGACCCTCGAGGTCGGCCCGTACAACTTCGGCTTCACGGCCCGCCCGGACTGGGTCGAGCACTACGCGTACCAGAACGGCCTGCTGATCTGGAAGTGGGACACCTCCCAGGCGGACAACAACACCAGCCAGCACCCGGGCACCGGTCTGGTCCTCCCGGTCGACTCGCACCCGACCGCGCTGAAGTGGTCCGACGGCACGCTGATGCGCAACCGCATCCAGACCTACGACGCGACGTTCAGCAAGTACCGCACCGACGGCATGACGCTGCACAAGGCGGACGTGGCGACGTGGATCCCGTCGTCGAAGGGCGTGTCGGTCTTCAACGACCGCACGAACACCTACTACGACGAGGCGAACAAGACCGGCGGCGTCAAGATCACTGACACCAACACGAAGATCAAGATCCTCAAGGAGGCCAAGAACGGCTCGACGATCGAGCTCGAGGTCGGCCCCGCAGGTAGGTAAATAGCATCTTCGCAGGTCAACACATGATCGGCGGCGACCCCCTGGCGGGTCACCGCCGATCCGTGTTTAGGTGCCTCCTGTGACTCGCTTATTGACACCGGCTGACACGGGGGTATGACCGCATGGCCGCAGGAGGTTTCTGCAAGCTGCCGAACGGCACGGTGGTGGTGGCGCTGAACCTGCCCAGCCCCGCCGCCGACGCACCGGCCGGAGTCCGCGTCCTCGTCCACGCCCAGAACCGCGCACGAGCCCTGACCAGGCTCCGCAACCTGGGCCTGCGGGCGATCTACCTCCGGGGCAACGCCGCCCCGCCCACCCCCGACGAGGTCACGGCGGTCCTCCACCACCCCGACGGCCTCATATGGCGCACCAACCCCGACACCACCGCCCTGACGGTGGAACTCTGGCGCCCCATAAGAGCCCTCCTCGGACCCCCTACGAGGGCGTGACCGCGGGCAATCACACCTGCTGCCTCCGCCGCTGCGGGCAGTCGCGCCTCCCCCCCCGCCCGAGCGCAGCCGAGGGCGGGGAAGGGTGCCCCCGGCGCGGGGCTACTGCACGACCGGCTTCCCCGACAGCTCCACCCCCGCCGAGCGCAGCTCCTCCAGCGCACGCTCGGTGGTCTCCGCCGCCACCCCCGCGGTGAGATCGAGCAGCACCTGGGTGCGGAACCCCTCCCGCGCCGCGTCCAGCGCGGTCGCCCGCACGCAGTGGTCCGTGGCGATCCCCACCACGTCCACCTCCTCGACCTCCCGCTCCCGCAGCCACTCCGCCAGCGGCGTCCCGTTCTCGTCGGCCCCCTCGAACCCGCTGTAGGCCGCCGAGTACGCCCCCTTGTCGAACACGGCGTCGACCGCGCCCGACGTCACCGCGGGGGCGAAGTTCGGGTGGAACCCGACGCCCTCCGTCCCGGCGACGCAGTGCGCGGGCCAGGACCGTACGTAGTCGGGGTTGTCGGCGAAGTGCCCGCCGGGCGCGATGTGGTGGTCGCGGGTGGCCACCACGTGCCGGTAGCCGCCGGCCGAGGCGGCCTGGCCGATCAGCTCGGTGATGGCGGCGGCCACGTCCGCGCCACCGGCCACGGCGAGGCTGCCCCCCTCACAGAAGTCGTTCTGCACGTCGACGACGATCAGTGCGCGGCGCATGGTCGGTGTCCTTCGACTATGGGGTCGGATGAGGGGTGGGCCCGGCCGGGTGAACCTCCGAGCCTAGGCAATGACGGACGACGCGGACAGGGGCGCGGCAGGGCGGGCGGAAGCCCCCGCCCGCGCACCGGGAGCCCTCGCCCGCGTACGAGGGGGCACGTTCTCAGCTACCCGACGGCCCGTGCGCGTACTCCGTCGGGAGGACGGGTTCCCCGCGGGAGAGCTGGGTGGCGGACAGCGGCAGGCCCGCGCGGGCCGCCGCGTGCCGGTCGCGGACCACGTCCAGCGGCTCCCGGGCGACCACCTCGCCGCCCTCGACCAGCTTCACCAGGAGCTGCCGGTCGGCCAGGTCGCCCGGCACCTCGCCGGTGCCGATCACCTCGGCCTCGGCGACGCCGTGCCCGTCCAGCCGCCGCGCGGCCCACTTGCGGCCGCCGACGGAGGTCTTGCCGCCGGTGGACTTCTTCGCCACCGGCACCAGCGGCGCCTTCGGGTCGGCTGACTCCGCGCGGGCGACCAGCTTGTACACCATGGAGGCCGTCGGGTGCCCCGAGCCGGTCACCAGCTGGGTGCCCACCCCGTACGCGTCCACGGGCGCCGCCGCCAGCGAGGCGATGGCGTACTCGTCCAGGTCCGAGGTCACGACGATCTTCGTGCCGGTGGCGCCCAGCTCGTCCAGCTGCTGCCGCACCCGGTGCGCCACCAGCAGCAGGTCCCCGGAGTCGATGCGCACGGCGCCCAGTTCCGGCCCGGCGACCTCCACGGCCGTACGGACCGCCTCGGCCACGTCGTAGGTGTCCACCAGCAGCGTGGTGCCGCTGCCGAGGGAGTCCACCTGGGCCCGGAAGGCGTCCCGCTCGCTGTCGTGCAGCAGGGTGAAGGCGTGGGCGGAGGTGCCCACGGTGGGGATGTTGTAGCGGAAGCCGGCCGCCAGGTCGGAGGTGGTGGCGAAGCCGCCGACGTACGCGGCCCGGGCGGCGGCCACCGCCGACAGTTCGTGGGTGCGCCGGGCGCCCATCTCGATCAGCGGCCGGTCCCCGGCGGCGGACGACATCCGGGAGGCCGCGGCGGCGATCGCCGAGTCGTGGTTGAGGATCGACAGGATCACCGTCTCGAGCAGCACGCACTCCGCGAAGCTGCCCTCCACCCGCATGATCGGCGAGCCCGGGAAGTACACCTCGCCCTCGGGGTAGCCCCAGATGTCACCGGAGAAGCGGTAGCCGGCCAGCCAGTCCAGGGTCTCCTCGTCGACGATGTCCCTCTCGCGCAGGAACCGCAGGACACCCGGGTCGAAACGGAAGTTCTCCACCGCGTCCAGCACCCGCCCGGTGCCGGCCACCACGCCGTAGCGGCGGCCGTCGGGCAGGCGCCGGGTGAAGACCTCGAACACGCTGCGCCGCCCGGCCGTGCCGGCCTTCAGCGCGGCCCGCAGCATCGTCAGCTCGTACTGGTCAGTGAAGAGCGCCGTCGACGGGACATCCACCGGCAGCCCAAGGTCCGCTGTGTTCATGCCGAGGATGCTACCCCCATTTCGTCAGTTTGACGATTTCAGTCCGCGCACCGGAACAGCGGGCCGGTTTGTGCGACCACCCCCCTGCGGTGGCAGCATGGGCTGTGTGACGTCACCCGCACCCCTGGAGATCGAACGCACCGAGTCGGCGGAGGAGGTCTTCGCCGTACCCGAGCCCGACGTCCCGTGGGTCACCATCGTCCACAACGACCCGGTCAACCTCATGAGCTACGTGACGTACGTCTTCCAGTCGTACTTCGGCTACAGCAAGGACAAGGCCACCAAGCTCATGCTCGACGTCCACCACAAGGGCCGGGCGGTCGTCTCCAGCGGTTCCCGTGAGGAGATGGAGCGCGACGTCCAGGCCATGCACGGCTACGGACTGTGGGCCACCCTCCAGCACGACCGGAAGTGACCGAGCCGGACATGACCCGCCCCCGCCCGCAGGACCGGAAGTAGCGAATCGCCGCCATGCCAGGAACCTTCGAACCGCTCCCCGGCGGCGGCGCGGCCGTCGCCCTCGACGACGTCGAGATCTCCATCATCCGGTCGCTGGCCGTGCAGTTGATGGAGCTCATCGGCCCCGGCCCCGCCGAGGACGCCTCCGCCGACCCGTTCGCCGGCCTCTTCGACGAGGGGCCGAGCGAGCCCCCCTCCGACCCCGTGCTGCGCCGCCTCTTCCCGGACGCCTACGTGGACCCCGAGGGCGCCCCGCGGGCCGAGGAGGCCGAGGAGCAGCGGGCCCACTCCGCGGAGTTCCGCCGCTACACCGAGAACGACCTGCGGGCCGGCAAGCGCGACAACGCCCTCGCGGTGATCCGCTCCCTGGACGGGCTCCTCCCGGCCGGCGAGGACGCCGCGGTGCTGGAACTGTCGCCGGACGAGTCCCGCCAGTGGCTCGGCGCCCTCAACGACCTGCGCCTGGCGATCGGCTCCCGGCTGGAGATCAGCGACGAGGACGACGGCGACCTCCTCTTCCACCTCCCCGCCGAGGACCCGCGCAAGCCGATGGTGATGGCGTACCTGTGGCTCGGCGGACTCCAGGAGGCCCTGGTCGCCACCCTCATGCCGTGAAGCCATGACGTGCATGCCGTGAATCCGTACGGAAAGTCCGGAGAAGTCCGCTGACGTGTTCGCTCAGCGGACACTCAAATCCGGGTAAGGATCACGTCAAAGAGCCCGCCGTCTATGGGCTCTTCAGGTGCCTTTCGTCCACTTATATCTGTGGAGCGCGCCACACACCGCCCGTGTGATCAGTATGGCGGCCGTGATAGATCTTCACGTCCGCCCGGCGAACACCACCCGTATGTTCCGCCGGGTGCGCCACCGAGCCGGCGACCGCCGGCCAGGCACGGGCGGACTCCCAGAGCCCGCCCAGCTCCATCAGTCCGGGGGGATCGAGACCCGATCCGCGGCCGACAGCGGCCCGGGTCGGCATGGAGAAAGGCGCACCACACATGGCCTCACCGCAGGTCGACACGGAGTCCGTCCCCGGAGAGGGGTACGAGCGCGGTCTCAACAGCCGCCAGGTCCAGATGATCGCGATCGGCGGCGCCATCGGCGTCGGGCTCTTCCTGGGAGCCGGGGCGAACATCGCCAAGGCCGGCCCCAGCCTGATCGTCATGTACGCCCTCGCCGGCGTCATCATCTTCTTCATCATGCGGGCCCTCGGCGAGCTCCTGCTCTACCGCCCCGTCTCGGGCTCGTTCGCCGAGTACTCGCGCGAGTTCCTCGGCCCGTTCTTCGGCTACTTCACCGGCTGGACCTACTGGCTGATGTGGGTGGTCACCGGCATGGCCGAGCTGACCGCCGCCGCCATCTACATCAACTTCTGGTTCCCGGCGATCCCGCAGTGGACGTCGGCCCTGGTCTTCCTGGTCATCCTGTTCGGCGCCAACCTGATCTCGGTGAAGCTGTTCGGCGAGATCGAGTTCTGGTTCTCCATGGTCAAGGTCACCGCCATCATCGGCATGATCGTGATCGGCCTCGGCGTGCTCACCCTCGGCTTCAGCCAGGCCGGCGACACCGCCGCCGTCTCCAACCTGTGGGCCTTCGACGGCTTCTTCCCCAAGGGCATCGGCTCGTCCCTGATGACCCTGCAGGGCGTCATGTTCGCCTACCTCGCCGTCGAACTCGTCGGCGTCACCGCCGGCGAGTCCGAGAACCCCGAGAAGACCCTCCCCCGGGCGATCAACACCCTGCCCTGGCGCATCGCCCTGTTCTACGTCGGCGCGCTCACCGTCATCCTGTGCGTGGTCAAGTGGACCGAGTTCTCCGACGGGGTCAGCCCCTTCGTGAAGGCGTTCGCGGTCATCGGCATCCCGGCCGGCGCCGGCATCGTCAACTTCGTCGTCCTCACCGCCGCCCTGTCCTCCTGCAACTCCGGCATGTACTCCACCGGCCGCATGCTGCGCAACCTCGCCGACAACGGCGAGGCCCCGCAGGTCTTCAAGCGGCTGTCGTCCACCAAGACCCCGGCGCTCGGCATCGCCACCTCCGTGTTCTTCATGGGCATCGGCGTCGTCCTGAACTACACCGTCCCGGAGAAGGCCTTCGGCTACGTCACCTCCGTCGCCACCGCCGCCGGCATCTGGACGTGGCTGATGATCCTCGTCAGCCACGTCCTCTACCGCCGCCGGGTCGTCACGGGCCGGCTGCCCGCCTCGTCCTTCCCGGCGCCCGGCGGCTCGGTCTGCTCCTACATCGCCATCGCGTTCCTGCTCTTCGTCACCGTCCTCATCGCGATCGACGCGGACGCCAGGATCTGCCTGTACGTGATGGCCGGCTGGGCCGCCGCCCTCGGCATCGGCTGGGCGGTCCTCAAGAGCCGCAACCCGCAGGTCACCCGGCGCGACGAAGGCCGGTTCGAGAAGGTGGGCTGACCTCCGCCCGGGCCGCCGGGCCGCGGGGTGCACGCGTGGCGCACCCCGCGCCCCTGCGCTCCAGGCGTCCGGCATACGGGCCGCTCCGTACCACCCCTCGGTACGCAACGGCCCGTCTGCTTATCCTGAGCCCCATGCTGACCATCACCCAGGCCCTGTACGACCGGATCGTCGCCCACGCCCGCGAGGACCACCCCGACGAGGCGTGCGGCGTGGTGGCGGGCCCGGTGGGCGCCGGCCGCCCCGAGCGCTTCATCCCCATGCTGAACGCGGCCCGCTCGCCCACCTTCTACGAGTTCGACTCCCAGGACCTGCTGAAGCTCTACCGGGAGATGGACGACCGGGACGAGGAGCCGGTGGTCATCTACCACTCCCACACCGCCACCGAGGCCTACCCCTCCCGCACCGACATCTCCTACGCCAACGAGCCCGGCGCCCACTACGTCCTGGTCTCCACCGCCGACACCGACGGCGCCGGCGACTTCCAGTTCCGCTCCTTCCGCATCGTGGAGGGCGAGGTCACCGAGGAGCAGGTCGAGGTCGTCGAGGCCTACTGACCCGGCGCACAGGACCCGGTCCCGCATCGCGGAAGGAAGGTGTCCGAAGCATGAGATCACATTCCAAGGACCGGTCCGGGAATCGATACGATGCCCCCATGGTTCTCCATGACGTGAGCGAAACAGCGCCGGGCGCCCTGCTCGTGGCGCGGCTGCACGTCGACCTGTGCAGGCTGAACAGCGCCATCTGTTGATCCTCCGCCTCCGCCGTGGGCCGTGAGCCGCGGCGAACCGCCGCGCGCCCCCGCACACCCTCTCGCACCACGACAGACACTTCCGACAGGAGCCCTCAGCCATGGCCATCGAGGTCCGCATCCCGACCATCCTCCGCCAGTACACCGACGGTCAGAAGGCGGTGGAGGGCACCGGGGACACCCTCGCCGAGCTCCTCAACGACCTCGAGACCCGGCACCCGGGCATCCACGCCCGCATCGTGGACGGCGAGCAGCTGCGCCGCTTCGTCAACGTCTACCTCAACGACGAGGACGTCCGCTTCCTGGACGGCATCAACACCAAGCTGTCCGACGGCGACAACGTCACGATCCTGCCGGCCGTCGCCGGCGGTATGGCCTGACCGGCGATGCGGTACGACTCCCCGCTGGCCGCGGTGGGCAACACCCCCCTGGTGCGCCTGCCGCGGCTGTCGCCGTCCGCCGACGTCCGGATCTGGGCGAAGCTCGAGGACCGCAACCCCACCGGCTCGATCAAGGACCGCCCCGCCCTGTTCATGATCGAACAGGCGGAGAAGGACGGCCGCCTCACCCCGGGCTGCACCATCCTCGAGCCGACCAGCGGCAACACCGGCATCTCGCTGGCCATGGCCGCCAAGCTCAAGGGCTACCGCATGGTGTGCGTGATGCCCGAGAACACCTCGCAGGAACGCCGTGACCTGCTCGGCATGTGGGGCGCGGAGATCATCTCCTCCCCGGCCGCCGGCGGCTCCAACACCGCCGTGCGCGTCGCCAAGGAACTCTCCGCCGAGCACCCCGACTGGGTGATGCTCTACCAGTACGGCAACCCGGACAACGCCGGCGCCCACTACGCGACCACCGGCCCCGAGATCCTCGCCGACCTGCCGTCCCTCACCCACTTCGTGGCCGGCCTCGGCACCACCGGCACCCTCATGGGCGTCGGACGCTACCTGCGCGAGCACAAGCCCGACGTCAGGATCGTCGCCGCCGAACCGCGCTACGACGACCTCGTCTACGGGCTGCGCAACCTCGACGAGGGCTTCGTCCCCGAGCTGTACGACGCCTCCGTGCTCACCACCCGCTTCTCCGTCGGCTCCGCCGACGCCGTCACCCGCACCCGCGAACTCCTCCAGCAGGAGGGCATCTTCGCCGGCGTCTCCACCGGCGCCGCCCTGCACGCGGCGATCGGCGTGGCGAACAAGGCGCTCAAGGCCGGCGAGAGCGCCGACGTCGTCTTCGTCGTCGCCGACGGCGGCTGGAAGTACCTGTCGACCGGCGTCTACACCGCCGCGACGACGGAAGAAGCCATCGACACCCTCCAGGGACAGCTCTGGGCGTGACGCACCACGCGCGACGAGGGGGCCGGAGACGCTGCTCTCCGGCCCCTCACGCGTTCCCGGAGCCGTCCCGCCCGCCGCCCCGCCGCCTCCGGGACCGGTGCCCCCGCCCCCACCCGTCGACGAGCGCGGCGACGAGCGCGAGCAGTACCACCGCGGCGAGCGCGAGCCACCAGGCCGTGTCCATGCCCCGACCGTACCGGCGCACACCACCGCCGCGCGCCCCTCCCGGCCACGGCACGCCCCCCTTCCAGCCGAACCGGTGACACCACAGGTGAGTTCGCCCACAACGGCCCCTGGCGGAGGAGCGACCACAGGTTTCGCGCCTTACGCTCGACGCACCGCACGACCCCCGTCTCTCCACACCGCCAGCGGAGGTTTCTGCTTCATGAAGCTCACCGTCGTCGGCTGCTCGGGGTCGTTCCCGTCCGCGGAATCGGCCTGCTCGAGCTACCTCGTCGAGGCCGACGGCTTCCGGCTGCTCCTCGACATGGGCAACGGCGCCCTGGGCGAGCTGCAGCGCCACTGCGGTCTCTACGACCTCGACGCGATCTTCCTCAGCCACCTGCACGCCGACCACTGCATCGACATGTGCGCCTACTTCGTGGCGCGCTACTACCGGCACGACGGCGGCCGCTGCGCCCCCCTGCCGGTCTACGGACCCGAGGGCACCGAGCACCGGCTCACCACCGCCTACGCCGACACCCCCTCGGCCTCCTCCATGAGCGAGGTCTTCGACTTCCACACGGTCAAGCCGTCCACCTTCGAGATCGGCCCGTTCCTCGTCCACACCGAGCGCGTCGCGCACCCGGTCGAGGCGTACGGCATCCGCATCGAACACGGCGGCAGGACACTGACGTACTCCGGCGACACGGGCGTGAGCCCCGCGCTCGACGACCTCGCCCGCGACGCCGACCTCTTCCTGTGCGAGGCCGCCTTCACGCACGGCAAGGAGAACATCCCCGACCTGCACCTCAACGGCCGCGAGGCGGGTGAGACGGCGGCCCGGGCCGGCGCCCGCCGCCTGATCCTCACCCACATCCCCCCGTGGACCGACCCCCGGATCAACCTCGCCGACGCCCGCACGGTCTACGACGGCCCGGTGGGCCTGGCGGCGCCCGGGGCGACGTACGAGATCTGAGGCGGGGACCATCGGCCCGGTCCGGCCGCCCCGGTACGTCCGCACGGCGCGTGCGCGACGAGGCGCGGACAGCGCGAGGGCCCGGCCGATCCGGCCGGGCCCTCGCGTGGGTCAGCGGGTTACTTCGCCTCCGCCTTCCGCAGTTCCGCCAGTTCCTCGTCCGACTCCCGGCCGGGCGTCGGCAGGTCGAACCTGGTGATGGCGAAGCGGAAGACCGCGTAGTAGACCGCCGCGAAGCACAGGCCCACCAGGGCCAGGCCCCACGGGTTGCTGGCGATGCCGAGGTTGAGGAAGAAGTCGACCGCGCCGGCGGAGAAGCCGAAGCCGTCCTTCATGCCCAGGGCCCACGTCAGCGCCATGGACACACCGGTCAGCACCGCGTGGATGGCGTAGAGCACCGGCGCGATGAACATGAAGGTGAACTCGATCGGCTCGGTGACGCCGGTCACGAACGAGGTGAGCGCGAGGGAGAACATCATGCCGCCGACGACCTTGCGGCGCTCGGGCCGGGCGCAGTGCACGATGGCCAGACAGGCTGCCGGCAGGGCGAACATCATGATCGGGAAGAAGCCGGTCATGAACTGGCCGGCGGTCGGGTCGCCGGCCAGGAAGCGCGCGATGTCACCGCTCTTGCCCTCGTACTCGCCCGCCTGGAACCACGGGAAGGAGTTCAGCAGGTGGTGCATGCCGATCGGGATGAGAGCGCGGTTGGCCACACCGAAGATGCCGGCGCCGACGGCGCCCGAGCCCACCAGCCACTCGCCGAAGTTGTGCAGGAGAGTGCCGAGGACCGGCCAGATGTAACCGAAGACGACGCCGATCACCAGACCGGCGAAGGCCGACAGGATCGGCACCAGGCGGCGGCCGCCGAAGAAACCGGCCCAGTCCGGGAGCTTCGTGCGGTAGAAGCGCTGGTAGAGCAGCGCCACCACGATGCCCATCACCACACCGCCGAGGACCTTGGCGTCCACCGGCGCGTCCACCATCACGACCTTGCCGTCGACGACCGTGGCCACCTGGGGGAGGTTCTCGTCGGTGAAGGTGGCCAGCACGTTCTTGAAGACCAGGTAGCCGACGACCGCCGCGAGAGCGGTCGAACCGTCCGACTTCTTCGCGAAGCCGATCGCGATGCCCACGGCGAACAGCAGCGCCATGTTGTCGAGGATCGCGTTGCCGCCGGCCGCCATGAAGCCGGCGATCTTGGTGATGAAGGCGGGGAACGACTCGCGTCCCAGCATGTCCTCGTTGCCGAGGCGCACCAGCAGCGCCGCCGCGGGCAGCACCGCGACCGGCAGCATGAGGCTGCGGCCGATGCGCTGCAGGACGGCCATCGCGCCGGCGCCCTTCTTCTTGTCGGCGGTTGCCGTGCTCGCCGTGGTCATCGTCTTCCTCCAGTGGGCAAGGCGCCGCCAGGGGACACAATGAGGACGGCGGCGTCCCGAACGCGCGGCGGGTGGTCCGCGCGCAGGTCTACACCACTCAGTGGTGTAGACCTGTTGTAGCACGATGAAGGGCGCACAAGGAACCCGCGATTCCCGCTACCGCCGGGCCACGCACCGTACCCGCCCGGCCCCCGGCGGAGCCCGCCGACGAGCGCGCCGAAAAGCCCCCGGACCACACGGTCCGAGGGCTCGAACAGCCACCCACCACCCTAAGAGGTCACGCCTTCGACGCGTCCTCCACCTCCTCCTCCGGCTCCCGCCCCGGAGTCCCCAGACCGAACCGCGTGATCGCGAACCGGAACACCACGTAGTACACCACCGCGAAGCACAACCCGATCGGAACGATCGCCCACGGCCGCGTCGCCAGATTCCAGTTGATCACGTAGTCGATGAGCCCCGCCGAGAAGCTGAACCCGTCCTTCACCCCCAGACCCCACGTCACCGCCATCGACACCCCCGTCAGCACCGCGTGGACCGCGTACAGCGCCGGCGCGACGAACAGGAACGAGTACTCCAGCGGCTCGGTGATGCCGGTCACGAACGACGTCAGCCCCACCGACAGCATCAACCCGCCCACCTCCTTGCGCCGGTGCGGCCTCGCGCAGTGCGTGATCGCCAGCCCGGCGGCCGGCAACGCGAACATCATGATCGGGAAGAAACCCGTGGTGAACTGACCCGCGGTCGGATCACCCGCCAGGAACATGTTGACGTCACCGTGCACCACCGTCCCGTCCGGCTTGGTGTAACCGCCGAACTGGAACCACATCGGCACGTTCAGGAACTGGTGCAGGCCGATCACCAGCAACGCCCGGTTGGCCACACCGAACACGCCCGACCCCCACGCGCCCAGACCGCTCAGCCAGTCGCTGAAACCCTCCAGCCCCTCACCGACCGGCGGCCACACCCACAGACACAGCGCCGCGAACACGATCGCCACGAACGCCATGACGATCGGCACCAGCCGCCGCCCGTTGAAGAACCCCAGCCAGTCCACCAGCTTCGTCCGGTGGAATCGCTGCCAGAAGTACGCCGCCGTCAACCCGATCACGATGCCCCCGAACACCCCCGGATTCTGGTACGTGAACGCCGTCACCGACCCGTCGGCCACCCGGCAGCCCACCATCGGCACCGCCCTCGACCCCTCCGGACAGTCCTCCGGGAACTGACGCAGCACGTTGTAGTAGACGAGGAACCCCGCCACCGCCGCCAACGCCGTCGACCCGTCCGCCTTCTTCGCCATCCCGATGGCCACACCCACACAGAACAGCAGCGGCAACCCCAGCGAACCGTCCAGCAGCGCACCCCCCGCGCCCACCATCACCCGGGAGACGTCCGTCCAGCCCAGACCCTCGTCCCCGAACACATCCGGCTGCCCCAGCCGGTTCAGGATGCCCGCCGCCGGCAGCACCGCGATCGGCAACTGCAGACTCCGCCCCATCTTCTGCAAACCCTGGAACAAACGGTTCCAGCGCTCACGCCCGACAGGGACCCCGCCCCCGGCCCCGGCGGCACTCCCGGCACTCATCCGGTCCCCTCCCTGAAGGACGGTCTGGCGAAGCGGCGACGGCGGGTTTGGCGGCAGTCCACCCGGTGGTGTAGACCAGTCGGGCAAGGCGGTCCCACCCTCGTGACGCCATCCTTCGGCACCCACGACAGGACCGCTCGCAAAGATGGGCCAACTGTGGGTTACTGCGACAAAGCGGTTCGGATCAGGGAGAACGGACATGGCCACCAAGGCTGAGAAGATCGTTGCCGGGCTCGGCGGCATCGACAACATCGAAGAGGTCGAAGGCTGCATCACCCGCCTCCGCACCGAAGTCGTCGACCCCGCCAAGGTCGACGAAACCGCCCTCAAGGCCGCCGGCGCCCACGGCGTCGTCAAGATGGGCAGCGCCATCCAGGTCGTCATCGGCACCGACGCCGACCCCCTCGCCGCCGAAATCGAAGACATGATGTGAGCCGCAGCCACACACCAGGAGCCCCTTCCCCTCACGGGAGGGGCTCCTTCCACATGTGGCGCTTCCGCACACACCGCTGACGTTAGGCTCGACGCCATGTCTCGAATCGACGGCCGCACCCCCGAACAACTCCGCCCGGTCACCATCGAACGCGGCTGGAGCAAGCACGCCGAAGGCTCCGTCCTCGTCTCCTTCGGCGACACCAAAGTCCTCTGCACCGCCTCCGTCACCGAAGGCGTCCCCCGCTGGCGCAAAGGCAGCGGCGAGGGCTGGGTCACCGCCGAATACGCGATGCTGCCCCGCGCCACGAACACCCGCGGCGACCGCGAATCCGTCCGCGGCCGCATCGGCGGCCGCACCCACGAGATCAGCCGCCTCATCGGCCGCTCCCTGCGCGCCGTCATCGACTACAAAGCCCTCGGCGAGAACACCATCGTCCTCGACTGCGACGTCCTCCAGGCCGACGGCGGCACCCGCACCGCCGCCATCACCGGCTCCTACGTCGCCCTCGCCGACGCCGTCGCCTGGGCCCAGGGCAGGAAACTCGTCAAGCCCGGCCGCAAACCCCTCACCGGCACCGTCAGCGCCGTCTCCGTCGGCATCGTCGCCGGCGTCCCCCTCCTCGACCTCCGCTACGAGGAAGACGTCAAAGCCGACACCGACATGAACGTCGTCTGCACCGGCGACGGCCGCTTCGTCGAAGTCCAGGGCACCGCCGAAGCCGAACCCTTCGCCCGCGACGAACTCAACACCCTCCTCGACCTCGCCGTCACCGGCTGCACCGAACTCGCCGCCGCCCAGCGCGCCGCACTCGACACCGTCCTCGAAAAGTAAAGGACACCCCAAGACACGTGGCCGACGCGGGCAACCGCGCCGGCCACCACCGCGTCTGAAGGAGTACGGGCGCACGGATCGACCCCGGGCGCCCGGCCAACGACCAGGGCCGCCCACCGGCCCGACCAAGGGGAGGGACCACTCCATGGCCGCGAGCCGCCGACGCCGCACCGCAACCGTCGCCACCACCCTGGCGGCCGTCGCGCTGACCGCCGGACTCACCACCGGCTGCGCCGCCGTCGACAAGGCACTGGACTGCGTCCAGACCGCCGACGCCATCGCCGACAGCGTCACCGACATGCAACAGGCCGTCGAGAACGCCGGCAACGACGTCACCCAACTCGAGGAATCCCTCGCCGCCATAGACAAGAACCTCACCGACATCGGCGACAAGACCGACAACGCCGACGTCGGCAAGGCCGTCGACGACCTCGAAAAGGCCGTCCAGAACGTCCGCACCTCCATCGAGAACGGCGACGAGACCCCCGACATCAGCCCCGTCACCGACGCGGCCGGCGAACTCACCAAGGTCTGCACACCGTGACCGGCGGCCGGACAGGGCCGGGATACTGGACCCCATGACCCGCCTGATCCTCGCCACCCGCAACGCCGGAAAGATCACCGAACTGCGCGCGATCCTCGCCGACGAGGGCCTGTCCCACGACCTCGTCGGCGCCGACGCCTACCCCGACGTCCCCGACGTCAAGGAAACCGGCGTCACCTTCGCCGAGAACGCCCTCCTCAAGGCCCACACCCTCGCCCGGGCCACCGGCCTCCCCGCCGTCGCCGACGACTCCGGCCTCTGCGTCGACGTCCTGAACGGCGCCCCCGGCATCTTCTCCGCCCGCTGGGCGGGCCGCCACGGCGACGACAAGGCCAACCTGGACCTCCTCCTCGCCCAGCTCGCCGACATCGCCGACGAACACCGGGGCGCCTACTTCGCCTGCGCGGCGGCCCTGGCACTCCCCGACGGCACGGAGCGCGTGGTCGAGGGCCACCTGATGGGCACCCTCCGCCACACCCCGGCGGGCGCCGGCGGCTTCGGCTACGACCCGATCCTCCAGCCGGAGGGCGAGACGCGCACGTGCGCGGAACTGACGCCGGAGGAGAAGAACGCGATCAGCCACCGCGGCAAGGCGTTCCGGGCCCTGGCACCGGTGGTGCGGGAGCTGCTGGGCTGAGAGGCATCTATACCAACGGCCTGCGCATCCTCCGTGGATTCGCAGGCCGTTCGTGTGCGGCGGAAGGGATTCGAACCCTCAAGCCCGATCAGGGGCCACAGATCCTAAGTCTGCTGCGTCGCCGTTGCGCCACCGCCGCTGGCGCCTGCCATCGTACCGGGAGCGTGCGCTGCCTTGTGCCCCCCTGTGGCGGTCACTGGTCGCCGTGTGACGGTCGGGGCACGGCAGCCGCAGCGGGCGCGAACGGCCCGTACCGGGAGTCCGGTACGGGCCGTTCCGTGGGCAGGGCGAACTCAGACGCCCAGGTCCTTGATGATCTTGGCGACGTGGCCCGTCGCGCGGACGTTGTAGAGGGCGCGTTCGACCTTGCCCTCCTCGTCGACGACGATCGTGGAGCGGATGACGCCCAGGTAGGTCCTGCCGTAGTTCTTCTTCTCGCCGAAGGCGCCGTACGCGTCGAGGACCTTCTTGTCGGGGTCGGCGAGGAGGGTGACCTTCAGGGACTCGGCCTCGCGGAACCTGGCGAGCTTCTCCGGCTTGTCCGGCGAGATGCCGATGACGTCGTAGCCCGCGCCGGCCAGCAGCTCCAGGTTGTCGGTGAAGTCGCAGGCCTGCTTGGTGCAGCCGGGGGTGAGGGCGGCCGGGTAGAAGTAGACGATGACCTTGCGGCCCTTGTGGTCGGCCAGGGACACCTCGTTGCCGTCGGCGTCGGGCAGGGTGAAGGCGGGGGCCTCGTCCCCGGGCTGGAGGCGGTCGCTCATCGTCTCTGGTCTCCTCGTGCGTGCGCGCTGCGTGGATCGGGTGCCGGGATCGAGGGTAACCGGGGGTCCTGACCGTGCGCGGCGGCGTGGAGCTGACAGACTGTCCGGCACAGGTACACGGTCATCAGTGGATTTCGGAGGCGGCACGGTGGCGGACACGGCGGACACCAGGACCCCGGCGCAGATCGAGGCGGACATCGAGCGCCGTCGTGCGGTGCTGGCCGAGACCCTGGACGAGATCGGTGTGCGGGTGCATCCGAAGACGATCGTGGGGGATGCCAAGGCCCGGGTCGTCTCGAACGTGGATCACACGCTGGGGCGGGCGTACGTCCGGGTGAACGGTGTGGTGAGCCAGGTCAAGGCGCAGTTCGTGGACGAGGAGGGCGCGCCTCGGCTGGAGCGGGTGGTTCCGGTGGCGGTGCTGGTGGTGGGGGTCGTGGGGCTGCTGGCCCTGGGGTCCCGTCGGCGCGGGCGCTGACCGTGCACCCGCCCGTCTTGGTTCGCGGCGATTGCAGGTAGGTTTCAGGACGTGAGCGCCAAGAGACACGAGCAGGGTTCCCAGGACGACAAGCTGCCCATCCGGATGTTGCACGATCGTGTGCTCGTGCGGCAGGAGACCGGTGAGGGCGAGCGGCGTTCGGGGGGTGGCATTCTGATTCCCGCGACGGCGGCGGTGGGTCGTCGGCTGGCCTGGGCCCAGGTGGTCGCGGTGGGGCAGAACGTGCGGACCGTGGAGCCGGGTGACCGGGTGTTGTTCGATCCGGAGGACCGGGCGGAGGTCGAGGTGCGGGGGACGGCGTACGTGTTGATGCGGGAGCGTGATCTGCACGCCGTGGCCGCGGACCGTTTCGAGGGTTCCGAGGATTCGACCGGGTTGTACCTGTAGTTCGTTGGTCGGGAAGGGCTGGTGACGGTGGTCACCGGCCCTTTTCCTGCTTTCGGGCTAGGGTGGTGGGACCAATGAGGGCCCCGACGAGACGCGCCGTACCGGGGTGAAGGCAAAGACGACGCACCCCCGTTTCCGTTCGTGTCCCGGAGGTGCCTGTCATGGCCTGGGTTCTGCTCGTCGTCGCCGGTCTGCTGGAGGTCGGCTGGTCGGTGGGGATGAAGTACACCGATGGTTTCACCCGGTTGGTTCCGAGTCTGCTCACGGGTGCGGGCATCGTGACGAGCATGCTGTTGCTGTCGTACGCGGCGCGTACGCTGCCGATCGGTACGGCGTACGGCGTGTGGGTGGGGATCGGTGCGGCCGGGGCGGCGGTGCTGGGCATGCTGGTGCTGGGTGAGCCGGTGACAGCGGCGCGGATCTTCTTCATCTGTCTGTTGCTGGTGGCCGTGGTGGGGTTGAAGGCGACGTCCGGGCACTGAGCGGCGGGTGTTCTTTCAGTTCCATCGGCCGTTTTGGGTGAGGGCGCCGGTGAGGCCGTCGGGGACGGGGGAGTCGTCCCCGTTGGTGTCGCCGTCGTCGGTGTCGTCGGTGGTCGTCGCGCCGTCGTCGCCGGTGTCGCCGCCGGTGGTTGCGCCGCCGGTCTGTTCCCGGGGTGGTTCCGGTTGGTCCTGGCCGGCGGGCTCGTCGCCCGTCCCCGTCCCTGTTCCCGTCTCGTCGGGTGCCCGGCTGCTGCCGCCGCCGTCGCCGGCGTCGTCGGGGGTGTTGGTCGAGGAGGGGTCGGTGCTGGAGTCGCCGGGGGGTGGCTGGGTCTTCCAGGCGCCGGGCTGGAGGCGGAGGGTGAAGGCCGTGGCCGGTGTGTCCTTGAGGGCTTCGCGGGTGTACTGGCCCCAGATCTCGGCGGGGGCGCCGCCGCCGTTGACACGGGGCAGGCCCATGGCGCCGTAGAGGGGTTTGTGGCCGGCGGTGACGGGGTCCTGGCCCATGACGGCGACGACGGTGGCGAGGTCGGGGGTGTAGCCGGCGAACCAGGCGGCGGTGTCCTCCTCGGCGGTGCCGGTCTTGCCGGCGGCGGGGCGGCCGGCGGTCTGGGCGGCGGTGGCGGTGCCGCTCTCGACGACGCCGCGCAGGACGGAGGTGGTGGTGTCGGCCGCCTGGCGGGTGACGGCCTGGCGGGTGTGGCGTTCGGGCAGGTCGACGTCGCGTCCGTTCCGGGTGATCTTCTCGACCAGGGTGGGGGTGCTGTGTTTGCCGTGGTTGGCGAGGGTGGCGTAGGCCTCGGCCATGTCGAGGACGCTGGCGCTGGCGACGCCGAGGGCGATGGAGGGTCCGGCGTTGTCGAGGCTGGGGGTGTCCGGGGACAGGCCGAGGTCGATGGCGGTCCGGCGGACCTTGTCGGGGCCGACGTCGGCGGCCATCTGGGCGTACACGGCGTTGACGGATTTGTCGGTGGCCTCGCGGACGGTGATGTCGCCGTAGTCGCGGTGGTCCTCGTTCTCGGGGGCGTAGCGGTCGCCGGGCCAGCCCTGGACGGGGCGTTCGCTGGTGCCGTCGTAGACGGTGTTGGGGGTGATGGGGTGGCCGTCCTGGGTGCGGGAGCCGTGTTCGACGGCGGCGGCGAAGACGAACGGTTTGAAGCTGGAGCCGACCTGGAAGTCCCGGCGGGTGGCGTTGGGGGTGTACTGCTTGACGTAGTCGATGCCGTTGTAGAGGGCGACGACCTTGCCGGTCTTCACGTCGATGGAGGCGCCGCCGGCGCGGACGTAGGTGTCGACCTCGCGGTTCTGCTGGTCGAGCCGGTCCATGAGTTTGTCGTTGACGGCGTCGACGAAGGCGTCCTGCTTGTCCTTGTGCAGGGTGGTGGTGATGCGGTAGCCGCCGGTGTCGAGGGCGGCCTCGTCGACGACGTCGTTCTCGATCAGGTGGTCCTTGACGATGTTCACGATGTAGCCGCGCTGGCCGGACATGCTGGTGGAGACGGTGGTCCGCTGGGGCGCGGGGAAGGTCAGGCCGGCGCGTTCGGAGACGCTGAGCCAGCCTTCGTCGACCATGCCGTCGAGGACGTAGTTCCAGCGGCGTTCGACGGTGTCGCGGTTCTCGGGGTGGAGGACGACGTCGTACTGGCTGGGGGCGTTGACGAGGGCGGCGAGGTAGGCGGCGCGGCCGGCGTCGAGTTCGGAGGCGTCGATGCCGTAGTAGGCGTGGGCGGCGGCCTGGATGCCGTAGGCGCCGCGGCCGAAGAAGCTGGTGTTGAGGTAGCCCTCGAGGATCTGGTCCTTGGTCTGTTCGCGGTCGAGTTTGATGGCGATGAAGAACTCCTTCACCTTGCGGGTGATGGTCTGTTCCTGGCGGAGGTAGTAGTTCTTCACGTACTGCTGGGTGATGGTGGAGCCGGACTGTTTGCCCTTGCCGGTGAGGGTGTTCCAGGCGCCGCGGACCATGGCCTGGGGGTCGATGGCGGACTCGGTGTAGAAGTCGCGGTCCTCGGCGGCGAGGACGGCGTGCTGGGCGTCCTTCGAGATCTGGGAGAGGGTGACGTTCTCCCGGTTGACCTCGCCGTCGCGGGCGATGACGGAGCCGTCGGCGTAGAGGTAGACGTTGGCCTGCTGGGTGGCGAGGGCGTTGGCGGCGGGGATCCGGACGAGGTGGTAGCCGAGGAGGAAGCCGCCGACGACGAGTGCGGCGGTGGCGAGGAGGCCGGCGAGGAGCATCCGCCAGGTGGGGAGCAGTCGGCGCCATCCGGTGCGTGCGGGTCTTTTCGGGGCGGCGGCCGCCGGGGGTTTTCTCGGTGCCCGGCCCGCGGGGGGCTGCTGCGGCTGCGGCTCGTCGCTCATGTCGTGCACGGACTCCTGTTTCGCCTGGTTCGTTCCACTGCGCCGTGGTGTGCGCCTCTTATTCAAGACTGTCCCATCCTGTGACGCGTCCCCGCCGACGCCGCGCGTGGCGCGCGCACGCGGCGTGTCACACACCTGGCCCCAACGAAAACGCGTGGCGCGGGGTGCGGCGGGCGCACTAGGCTCCTGCGCTTTCGGTGCCGGTGGCGGGAGGGGGCGGGGGCGTGGGTTCGGCGCGGTTGTACCTGGCCGTGGCGGTGGGGGGTTTCCGGCGGTACGCGTCGTACCGGGTGGCGACGGCGGCCGGGGTGTTCACCAACACGGTGTTCGGGCTGATCCTCGTGTACACGTATCTGGCGCTGTGGGAGGAGCGGCCGGGGCTGGGCGGGTACGACCAGGCGCAGGCGGTCACGTACGTGTGGCTGGGGCAGTGTCTCTACGCGACGCTGGCGATCCAGGGCGGCGGTGCGGAGAAGGACCTGATGGAGCGCATCGGCACCGGTGGGATCGCGGTCGACCTGTACCGGCCGGTGGATCTGCAGCTGTGGTGGCTGGCGGGGGACGTGGGGCGGGCGGGGTTCCAGCTGCTGGGGCGGGGGGTGGTGCCGTTCGTGTTCGGTTCGCTGTTGTTCCCGATGGCACTGCCGGCGGAGGCGGCCGCGTGGGCGGCGTTCGCGGTGACGCTGCTGCTGGCGGCGGTGGTGAGTTTCGGGATCCGCTATCTGGCGGCGTTGAGCGTGTTCTGGCTGATGGACGGCAGGGGGATCGGCCAGGTGCTGATGATCACGGGGGTGTTCTTCTCGGGCATGGTGCTGCCGTTGAACGCCTTCCCGGACGGGCTCGGCGACGTGGTGCGGGTGCTGCCGTGGGCGGCGCAGCTGCAGGTGCCGGCGGATGTGCTGATGGGGGAGGCGGACGTGTGGGGGGCGTTCGCGTTCCAGGCGGCGTGGGCGGTGGCGCTGCTGGCGGCGGGGCGGCTGCTGCAGTCGGCGGCGACGCGGCGGGTGGTGGTGCAGGGTGGGTGAGCGCGGTGTGTTCGTGGAGGGGGTGCGGGCCTACGGGCTGATCGCGGGGATGTGGGTGCGGTCGGGCATGACCTACCGCGCGTCCTTCGCGTTCACGGTGGTCGGGAACCTGCTGGTGACCGGGCTGGACTTCGTGGGGATCCTGCTGATGTTCTCGCAGGTGGACTCGTTGGGCGGCTGGTCGCTGCCGGAGATCGCCCTGTTGTACGGGTTGTCGGCGACGTCGTTCGGGATCGCCGATCTGGTGCTGGGCTCGTTGGACGTGCTGGGCGGGCGGATGCGGGACGGCTCGTTCGACGTCCTGCTGGTGCGTCCGGCGCCGGTGCTGGCGCAGGTCGGCGCGGACCGTTTCGCGTTGCGCCGGCTGGGCCGGGTCACGCAGGGCGTGGTGGTGCTGGGGTGGGCGCTGGCCGCGGTCGACGTCGACTGGAGTGCGGTGAAGGTGCTGCTGGTGCCGGTGGTGGTGGTCAGCGGCGCGGCGATCTTCTCGGCGGTGTTCGTGGCGGGCGCGGCGTTCCAGGTCTTCGCGCAGGACGCGGCCGAGGTGCAGAACGCGTTCACGTACGGCGGGAACACGCTGTTGCAGTATCCGCCGAGCGTGTTCGGGAAGGATCTCGTGCGCGGGGTGACGTTCATGCTGCCGCTCGCCTTCGTCAACTGGGTGCCGGCCGCGTACGTGCTGGAGCGGCCGTACCCGATCGGGCTGCCGGGGTGGGCGGCGTTCGCGTCGCCGCTGGTGGCGGTGGGGTGCTGTGCGCTGGCGGGGCTGGCGTGGCGGACGGGTCTCAGGTCGTACCGGAGCACGGGGAGCTAGCGGGTGAGGGACGCTTTCATCGAACTCGACGGCGTGGAGAAGGTCTTCGACGTGTGGAGGAAGACCGGATTCATGAAGCGGGAGCGGCACCGGGTGCGGGCGGTCGACTCGCTCTCGTTCACGGTGGCGCGGGGCGAGATGGTCGGCTACATCGGTCCGAACGGCGCCGGGAAGTCGACGACGATCAAGATGCTGACGGGGATCCTCACGCCGAGCGGCGGCCGGCTACGGGTCGCCGGCGTCGACCCGTCCCGCGAGCGGATGCGGCTGGCGCACCGGATCGGGGTGGTGTTCGGGCAGCGCACGACGCTGTGGTGGGACCTGCCGCTGATCGACTCGTACCGGCTGATGCACCGCATGTACCGCATCCCGGCCGCACGCTACCGGGAGAACCTGGAGCGGCTGACCGAACTCCTCGACCTGGGCGGGCTGCTGGACGTCCCGGTGCGCCAGCTCTCGCTCGGCCAGCGGATGCGCGGGGACATCGCGGCGGCGCTGCTGCACGACCCGGAGGTGCTCTACCTCGACGAGCCGACGATCGGTCTGGACGTCGTCTCCAGGACCAGGGTGCGGGACTTCCTGCGGCGGTTGAACGCCGAGCGGGCCACGACGGTGCTGCTGACCACGCACGACCTGCGGGACATCGAGCAGTTGTGCTCGCGGGTGATGGTGATCGACCACGGCCGGCTGGTGTACGACGGTGCGCTCGCCGGGCTGCACGAGGCGGGGGAGAGCGAGCGGACGCTGGTGGTGGACCTGGAGCGGGAGCTGCCGCCGATCGAGGCGCCCGCGCCCGCGCGGGTGGTGCGGGTGGAGGGGCCGCGGCAGTGGCTGGCGTTCCCGGCGTCGGCGTCGGCGGCCGAGCTGGTGGCGAAGGTCGCGGCCCGGTACCCGCTGGTGGACCTGTCGGTGCGGGAACCGGACATCGAGGCGGTGATCGCGAGGATGCTGGGTCCCTCGGGGGGCGCCCCCGAACCCCCGCAGGAGCGGGCCGGGCGGACCCCGTCGTAGCCGGGCGGGCCCTCTCGTAGCCGTGCGGCGGGGACAACTCGTAGGCTGCTGACTATGACCGACGACGCAGCCGTGCCGGACCTCCGCGCCTCCGACGCCGACCGTGAACGGGTCGCCGAGATCCTGCGGGACGCCCTCGCGGAGGGCCGTCTCGACATGGAGGAGTTCGAGGAGCGGCTGGACACGGCGTACCGGGCCCGCACCTACGGGGAGCTGGCGCCGATCACCCGCGACCTGCCGGACCCGGGGACGGCCGGGCCGGCCGTGTCCCTGACCAAGGAGCCGGAGCGGTCCGGTGGCTGGCGGGACAGGATCGTCGGCGGCGACGACACGGGGACGTCGTCGTGGGCCGTGGCGGTGATGTCGGGCTTCCAGCGCCGGGGCCGCTGGACGGCGCCGCGCCGCTTCAACTGCCTCGCCTTCTGGGGCGGCGGCGAGATCGACCTGCGGGAGGCGTACTTCGCGGACCGCGAGGTCGTCATCAACGCGGTCGCGATCATGGGCGGGGTGGAGGTCATCGTCCCGCCCGGCGTCGAGGTCGTCGTGCGCGGCATCGGCGTCATGGGCGGCTTCGACCACCGCGAGGAGGGCGTGCCGGGCGAGCCGGGCGCCCCGCGCGTGATCGTCACCGGCTTCGCCTTCTGGGGCGGCGTCGGCGTCGACCGCAAACTCCCCCGGGCGGAGAAGCAGCGCCTGCGCGAGGAACGCCGCAGGGAGAAACTGGAACGCAAGGAGCAACGCCGCCGCGAACTGGAGGGCTCGGACGACCGCTGAGCCACCCCAGCCCTTCGGGCCGACCCAGCGCTTGGGTCAATTCAGCCCCTCCGGCGTTCGAGGAGCGGGGGTCCGGGGGCAGCGCCCCCGGGTACGGGACGGGTAGGGGCGGAGGGGGCGAAACAAGCACCCCCGAACCCCCTACAACCGCGCCGGAGCCCCACCCCTCAGATCATCCAGATCGAACTCCTCCGCCATCCGGGCGTACCCCCGGTCACTGGGGTGCAGATGGTCCCCGGAGTCGTACTCCGCCCGGAGCCGGCGCGGATCGTACGGATCCCGAAGCGCCTCGTCGAAGTCGACGACCGCGTCGAACACCCGCCCCGCCCGGACCTCCGAGTTGACCGCCCGCCGCACACCCTCCCGCGCGTCCGTGTACCCGCGGTGCCCGCCGAACGGCATGAGCGTCGCCCCCACGACCTTCAGCCCTCGCGCATGAGCCCGCTCGACCAGCTCGCTCAGCCCCGCCACGATCGTGTCCGGATCGGCGGTTCCCGGATGCCGCAGGATGTCGTTGACCCCGAGCGCGACGACCACGACCTCGACGTTCGTCCGCCCCAGCACGTCCCGCTCGAACCGGTTCAGCCCGCTGGGGTTCTCGGCGGGCCGCCCCAGCCCGTCGGTGAGGACCCGGTTCCCGCTGATCCCCTCGTTGACGACGCTGTACCGCGGCACGTCCCGCCCGGCCCCGACCGCCGACCGCAGCCGGTCGGACAGCACGTCCGGCCATCGGTGGTTCGCCCCGGTCGTCGAGGTGACGCCGTCGGTCAGCGAGTCCCCGAGGACGACGACCGTGCCGTCCGCCTCGTTGCTCAGCACGTCCAGCGCGGTCACGTACCGCCAGGCCCTGCTCCGTCCGGTGTACGCCGTCCCCGTCGCGTCCCGGGTGTGCTCGCCGTCGGCGACGTACGAGATCTGGCGCGCGTGCGGGTGGTGGGTGACCGGCCCGGACGCGGTGGGGGAGTACGTCGTGATCAGCACGTCCCCGTCGTGCGGGACGGCGACGCGCACCGCGTCGCTCACCACCTGCTCGCCCGCCGGGACGACGACCGCCGGGTTCCCGGCGAAGGTCAGCGGCCGCACGGTCTCCGGGAGCGCCGCCGCCGTGTCCGGGCCGGCCGACACGGCGATGGAGGCGCGCGTGACGGTCAGCGGCGACTGGCCGTAGAGGTTGGACAGCGTGACGCGGGCACTCGTACCGCCGGCGCCGGTGTGGACGACGTTGCGCACCGAGCGGTCCATGAGGCCCGTCATCTCGGTGCCGGGCTCGCCCGCGACCGGGGAGGCGGCCCAGGAGGTGACCCAGGTGCCGGTGGAGACGGGCGCGGCCGGGTTGTTCCGCTCGCCGCGGCCACCGGCGAGGGCGCCGCGCTCCCGCACGCCGCCGTCGGCCCCGACACCGACGTATATGGCGGCGGAGACCGCCAGGACCGCGGCGACGACCGCGGCGAGCAGGGCACGCTGCTGGGCGGGAGGCGTCACCGCGCCCCCGTCACGACCCCGGGTCATGCTGTTCTTTTCTCCTCGGGAGACGGGAGCCCGAGGCTCCGATCCGATGAACCCATGATGATCCATGGGAAGGGAAGACCGATCAGGGGGACCCTTGGGTGATCCCCCGGGACAAACCCCCTCCGGACAGACGCCGGGAACTCCTGTCACGTTCCAGTAGTCGGTCAGGAAGGGACAATGTGTGAGGGATCACCGAACGGGTGGAGCGGATGGAACGGACCGAAACGGCAGAAACGTCAGGAACGGCGGGAACCGCGGAAAGCGACGGCCGGGACGCCGAAGGGCGGCATGCCCGCCCCGGCGCCTTCACCAACCGCGCCATGAACACGTTCAGCCCCGCGGACGAGGAGAAGCGGCGCGGGGTGCGCCGGATGAAGCTCACCGCCACCGGACTGCTGCTGTTCGTCGCCGTCGTCTACGTCCTCGCCAAATGGGCCTCCCACCAGGGCGCCGGCCCTTGGGCGGGCTATGTCGCCGCCGCGGCCGAGGCCGGCATGGTCGGCGCGCTCGCCGACTGGTTCGCCGTCACCGCGCTCTTCCGCCACCCCCTGGGCCTGCCCATCCCGCACACCGCGATCATCCCCACCAAGAAGGACCAGCTCGGCGTCTCCCTCGGTGAGTTCGTCGGGGAGAACTTCCTCTCCGAGGCCGTCGTGCGGCAGCGGCTGCGCGCCGTCGGCATCGGCAGCCGGCTCGGCGCCTGGCTCGCCGTCCCCGAGCACGCCGACCGGGTGACCGCCGAGCTGTCGGCGGCCCTGCGCGGCGCCCTGACCGTGCTGCGCGACTCCGACGTCCAGGCGGTGGTCGGCGAGGCCATCACCCGCCGCGCCGAGGCCCAGGAGATCGCGCCCGGCATGGGCAAGATGCTGGAGCGGATCGTCGCCGACGGCGGCCACAAACGGGCCGTGGACGTCATCGTCACCCGCGCGCACGACTGGCTGGTGCTGCACAACGACACCGTGATGGACGCCGTCCACGGCGGCGCGCCCGGCTGGACCCCCAAGTTCGTGGACCGCAAGGTCGGCGAGCGCGTCTACAAGGAGCTGCTGCGCTTCGTCACCGAGATGCGCGACATGCCGACCCACCCCGCGCGCGGCGCCCTGGACCGCTTCCTCACCGACTTCGCCTCCGACCTCCAGTCCGACGGCGACACCCGTGCCCGCGTCGAACGCCTCAAGAACGAGATCATCGGCCGCAACGAGGTGCAGGACCTGATCGCCTCCGTGTGGACGTCCGTACGGTCCATGATCGTATCGGCGGCGGAGGACGAGCGCAGCGAACTGCGCCTGCGCGTGCGCGCCTCGCTGCTCTCCCTGGGCGCCCGCATGTCGCTCGACCCCAAGGTGCAGGGCAAGGTCGACGGCTGGCTGGAGAGCGCCGCGGTCTACGTGGTCACCACCTACCGCAAGGAGATCACCTCCCTGATCACGGACACGGTGGCGAGCTGGGACGCCGAGCACACCACGAAGAAGATCGAGGCCAACATCGGCCGGGACCTCCAGTTCATCCGCATCAACGGCACGGTGGTCGGCTCGCTCGCCGGTCTCCTGATCTACACGGTGTCACGGGTCCTGGGGGCGTAGCGCGTCTGAGGCGCTGCGGGCCCGTCGTGGCCGGTCGCGCAGTTCCCCGCGCCCCTGGGAAGCGACCCCACCGCGGGTTCCCCAGTCCCCTTGCCTTCCCTGCCCACGGTGACCGCGACGCCTTCAGGGGCGCGGGGAACTGCGCGAGCAACCCCCACGCGCCCGCAGCGGCACGACGGCCACAGCCCTTCCGGCGCCGGCCGGCCCACGGCGACCGCGACGCCCGCCCTCAGGGGCGCGGGGAACTGCGCGAGCAACCCCCACGCACCCGCAGCGACCCCACGCACCCACCCCGAGAAGCCCCCAGGCCCCCGCCCGCCTCTCACGCCAGGGCGTGAAAATCCCCACCTGGGGGCATACGGAGGTTCGCTTCGCCAGGGAGGGAGCCCATGACCACCGCGCAGTCCGAGACCGGACGCACCATCACCACCAGCATCCCCGCCCGCCTGGACCGCCTCCCGTGGTCCCGCTGGCACTGGTCCGTCGTCCTCGGCCTCGGCACCGTATGGATCCTCGACGGCCTGGAGGTCACGGTCGTCGGCAACATCGCCGCCCGCCTCTCCGAACCCGGCAGCGGGCTGCCCATCACCTCCGGCGAGGTCACCGGCATCGCCGCCGCCCTCTACGTGGCCGGCGCCTGCGCGGGCGCCCTGTTCTGGGGCCGTCTGACCGACATCTGGGGCCGCAAGAAGCTCTTCATGATCACCCTCGCGGTGTACCTCGGCGCCACCGCCCTCACCGCGGTCGCCTTCGACACCTGGTGGTTCTTCCTCTTCCGCTTCTTCACCGGCTTCGGCATCGGCGGCGAGTACGCGGCCATCAACTCCGCGGTCGACGAGCTGATCCCGGCGAAGTACCGGGGCCGCGTCGACCTGATGATCAACGGCAGCTTCTGGCTGGGCGCGGTCGGCGGCTCCTTGCTGTCGATCCTGGCGCTGAACACCGACATCTTCCCGGCGAACGTCGGCTGGCGCCTGACCTTCGCCCTCGGCGCCGTCCTCTCCCTGGTCATCCTCCTCGTACGCCGTCACGTCCCCGAGAGCCCGCGCTGGCTGCTGATCCACGGCCGCGACGAGGAGGCGGAACGCATCGTCGGCGACATCGAGCGCCGGGTCGAGGCCGAACGCAAGGAGCGGTTGCCCCGCGCCGAGGGCGAGCTGACCATCCACCAGCGCGAGAACGTCACGTTCACCGAGATCGCCCGCACCGTCTTCGCCAAGTACCGCAAGCGCTCCGTCCTCGGCTTCTCCCTCTTCATCGGCCAGGCGTTCCTCTACAACGCCATCACCTTCGGCTTCGGCGCGATCCTGACCACGTTCTTCGACGTCCCGTCCGGCAACACCGGCTACTACTTCGCCGTGATCGCGGTCGGCAACTTCATGGGCCCGCTGCTGCTCGGCAAGCTGTTCGACACGGTGGGCCGCCGGGTGATGATCTCCGGCACCTACCTGCTCTCGGGCGTCCTGCTGTTCGGCACCGCCTGGCTCTTCGACCGGGGTTCGCTGAGCGCGACGACCCTCACCGCCTGCTGGTGCGTGGTCCTGTTCTTCGCCTCGGCCGGCGCGAGCAGCGCGTACCTGACGGTCTCCGAGGTCTTCCCCATGGAGACCCGCGCGATGTCCATCGCCTTCTTCTACGCCCTCGGCACCGCCGCCGGCGGCATCAGCGGCCCCCTGCTGTTCGCGAAGCTCACGGAGACGGGCGTGGTCGGCGACACGGTCCTCGCCTTCCAGATCGGCGCCGGCCTGATGTGCGCGGCGGGCCTGGTCGCGGCCTTCCTCGCGGTGAACGCGGAACGCCGCTCCCTGGAGGACATCGCCGAGCCGCTCGCCGCCGCCGCGTCGAAGGCGAAGGCGAAGGACCCGTCCCGTACGGGCCCGGGCGCGGACGGTTCGAAACCGGCGACGGCGTGATGGAGTCGGGCCTCACGCGGCGCGCGAACCCGCCCGCCCGACCGACAGGAGCCGCACGACGATGACCGTTCGCCGGATCGTGCCCGACATCCAGGTCGCCTCCGAGGAGGCGCTGGACACCAGCCGGACCTTCTACGGCCTCCTGGGCTTCGAGGAGGTCATGGACATGGGCTGGGTGACCACCCTGGCCTCCCCCGCCAACCCCACCGCCCAGATCAGCTTCTTCACCGAGGAGCGCACGGCGCCGGTGGTCCCCGACCTCAGCGTGGAGGTGGAGGACGTCGACGCGGTGTACGAGCGGGTACGGGCTTCGGGCGCGGAGATCGTCCGCGAGCCGAGGGACGAGGAGTGGGGCGTACGCCGCTTCTTCACCCGCGACCCGAACGGCCGCGTGGTGAACGTGCTGACGCACCGCTCCTGACGGGACGGCCCGTGGCCGGACCGGCGCCGCCTCAGCCCCGCCGGTCCGCCACCGCCCACGAGGCGAGCGCCACGGCCCCCGCCGCCCCGAACACGGCGGGCCAGGCGCCCACCTTCTTCGCCAGCGGGTGCGACCCGGCGAACGCGGCGACGTACGCCACCGACAGCGCCCCCGCCGCCCCGCTCCCGGCCCGCTCCCGCCACTGCCGCGCGGCGGCGGCCCCGGCGGCGGCCAGCACCACCCCGCCCAGCTGCCGCTTCCGGGTCCAGCGGGCCACGCCGTACCCCCCGACGAGTCCGCTCGCGGCCACCACCGAACTGGGAACCTTCGCCATGCCTGCTGCCTCCTGCCGCCGCGCCGGCCCGGCGGGCCGGGGTCGTCCGGACTCCGAGGCTAGCCGCTCCGCGGGGCCACCCGACGCCCAGGCGTCTCAGCGGGCCGTACGACACAACCTGAGTCCAGGCTTGTCAACTTTCCTCCTCCGAGTTATATAAGAAGGGCAAGACCGTAAGGGCATCGCACCGATGACATCCACGGAAGGAGATGACCGTGATGCTCATGCGTACCGACCCGTTCCGCGAATTCGACCGACTCGCGCAGCAGGTCTTCGGCGCCACCCCCTCCGGCCGCCCCTCGGCCATGCCGATGGACGCCTACCGGGCGGGGGACGACTTCATCGTCCACTTCGACCTCCCCGGCATCGACCCCGAGACGATCGAGCTCGACGTCGAGCGCAACGTCCTCAACGTGCGCGCCGAGCGCCGCTCCCCGGCGCCCGAGGGCGCGGAGACCGTGGTCGCCGAGCGCCCCACCGGCACCTTCACCCGCCAGCTGTTCCTGGGCGAGACCCTGGACACGGAGCGCATCGACGCGTCGTACGAGTCCGGTGTCCTGACCCTGCGCATCCCGGTCGCCGAACAGGCCAAGCCGCGCCGCATCCAGATCACCGGCGGCGACAGCCGCAAGCAGATCGGCGGCTGACCCCCGCGCACCCCGCTCACCCCGCGCGTCCCGCGGACCCGACGGTCCGCGGGACGCGCCCCCGCGCACATCCGGCCCGCAGGGCGGCACATGCCCGGGAAGAACCGGGGCATGGGAGAACCGGAGACCGGGGCACTGGAGAACCGGAGAAGGAGAGAAGTACCGGATGACCACGCTGACACCGCAGAAGCCCGCGACCCCCAAGCCGGCCGGAGGCGTCCCGGCTGCGGCCGCAGCGCCCCGGGACGACAGCTGGCACCAACTGGTCGACGCGGTACGGGAGTCGGGCCAGTACCCGACGCGGTCGCAGGCGGAGAGCGTCACCCGTGTGGTCCTCTCCGCCCTCGGCGGTCACGTCGTCGGCGACGAGCGCGTCGACCTGGCCCGTGCCCTGCCCGAGGAGGCGGCCATAGTGGTCGCCTCGCAGATCCCGGTGACCCGCGCGCTGACCGCCGCGGAGTTCGTCGACTCGGTGGCCGCCCGCATCGAGGGCGCGACCCCGGCGACCGCCCGCTGGGACGTCAGCTCGGTCCTGAGCGTCCTGCCCCGCCTGGTCGGCGACGCCCTGGTGACCCGCGTCCTGGCCCAGCTGCCGCCGGGCTACGCCCTGCTCTTCGGCCGCGCGGAGCTGTCCCCGGCGTGACGGCCGGGCGGCGCCCGCCCACCTCGCCCGCGACCCGGCCCCGGACCCGTGTCCGGGGCCGGCGCACGTCCGGATCCCGCCGCCGCCCGTCAAATGGTTCGACGCGGCCCCTCCCCACCCGCCATCCTGCGTGCCGGAAGTCACACCATCCGCCCGTCCCGGAGGACCGTTGAACCCCGTCATCCGCCACATCACCTTCGACTGCACCGGCGACCCCTACGACCTCGCCACGTTCTGGAGCGCGATGCTGGGCAACCCGCTCGCCGACGACGACAAGCCCGGCGACCCGGAGGCCCTGATCGTGGACCCGTCCGGCGGGCCCGGCCTGCTCTTCGTGCGCGTGCCCGAGGGCAAGACCGCCAAGAACCGCCTCCACTTCGACCTCAGGCCGACCGGCCGCACCCGCGCGCAGGAGGTCGTCCGCGCCATCGAACTCGGCGCCCGCCCCCTGGCCGACCACACCCGCCCCGACGGCGGAGGCTGGGTCACCCTGCTCGACCCCGAGGGCAACGAGTTCTGCGTCGAGCGCGGCGACCTGGACTGAACCGCACACACGACGACCGAAGGGTACGTTCGTACGCTCCAGGGCGTACGATCGTGGCCATGCCGACGGACGACCACTTCGCGAACGACCCGCGCACCAACCTGGAGCGCATGCTCGCGGGCGACCTGTACATCGCCGACGACCCGGAGATCGCCCGCCGCCAGCAGCGCGCGATGCGACTCGCGGCCCGCTACCAGGCTGCCTACCCCGAGAACCCCGCCGAGGCGAGGCCGATCCTGACCGAGCTCCTCGCCTCGGTGGGCGAGGACGTCGAGGTGCGCCCGCCCCTGTACGTCGACTACGGCAGCAACATCAGCATCGGCGCCCGCACCTTCGTCAACTACCACCTGACCGCCCTGGACGTCGCCCGGATCACCATCGGCGAGGACTGCCAGATCGGCCCGAACGTCCAGCTCCTCACCCCCACCCACCCCGTGGAGCCGGGGCCCCGCCGCGACAAGCTCGAGGCCGCGCTGCCCATCACCATCGGCGACAACGTCTGGCTCGGCGGCGGCGCGATCGTCTGCCCCGGCGTGACCATCGGCGACAACTCCGTCATCGGCGCCGGCGCGGTGGTCACCAAGGACATCCCCGCGAACGTCGTGGCCGTCGGCAACCCGGCCCGCCCGGTCCGCACGATCTGACCCGCCCGTATGGCCACCGGACACACCGACCCCCACCGCCGCGAGCGCATCCTCGCGGCGGCGCTCGACCTGATCGCCGAGGAGGGCGTCGCCGGCGTCTCCCACCGCAAGATCGCCGCACGGGCCCGGGTCCCCCTGGGCTCGATGACGTACCACTTCACCGGCATCGACGACCTGCTGCTCCAGGCCTTCACCGGCTACGCCGACCACGTGGTGACCCTCTTCGAGGACCACCTCGCCGGCGCCACCACCGTCGACGAGGCCCGCGAGGCGGTCACCGACCTCATCCACACCCTCTCCGAGAACCCCCGCCGCGACCTGATCCTCACCCAGGAGCTCTACACCCTGGCCGCCCGCCACGAGCCCTACCGCGCCCTGTGCGTCCGCTGGATGCGCCGCAGCCGCACCCTCCTGGAACACCACTTCCCCGCGCCCACGGCCCGCCAACTGGACGCCCTCATCGAGGGCCTGACCCTCCACCGCGCCCTGGACGACCCCCCGTCCGACCGCGCCCTGACCCGCGAGGCGGTCGCCCGCATCACCGCCGCGCCGTGACCCGTGAAAGACCGGGGACCCTTCACAACCGGACCGCGTTGTCGCGGAATTCGGGAAATTACCTGGCTTTCAAAGCAGTTGACCACGTCATGACCCATCGACCCGCACCCCGCGCCCTGTCCGACGAAGCCCTCTCCGCCCTGCTCGGCACGCAGCGGTTCGGCACGCTCGCCACCGTCAAGCGCAGTGGCCACCCCCACCTGACCACGATGGTGTACAGCTGGGACCCCGAGGCCCGCATCGCCCGCTTCTCGACCACGGCCGACCGCGTCAAGCTCAAGCACCTGCGGCACGACCCGCGTGCGGCACTGCACGTGCAGGGCGGCGACGTGTGGTCGTTCGCCGTCGCCGAGGGCGAGGCGGAGGTCTCCGCCATCACGACGGTCCCCGGCGACGAGGTCGGCCGCGAACTCCTCGGCATGCTCCCGGAGTCCGCGAAGCCGGAGGACGAGGACGCGTTCCTGGAGCAGCTGGTCGCCGAACGCCGCGTGGTCATCCGCCTGAAGGCGGACCGGCTGTACGGAACGGCACTCGACATCGAGGGCCAGGCCCGGCCGGCCGTCCTTCCCGCGGGTGAGCGACGCGCGCCGTGAGCACGTCGCGCCCGCACTCGTCCGGGTGAACGCGCGCTCTCCGAGCCGGTGCTCGGCGCGGCTCCCCGCAGGGGCCGTGGGCAGCCCGGTCGCGGGGCCGCGGAACGTCCGGCGGGCACGCGGAGGTGCGGATGACGTGCCGGACCCTTCGTCCGGCATCACTACGATCTGCGCTGCTGTGGGCCGATGCATCCGCACTTACCGCCATGGGCGCAATTGACCTGCCGTTATGCAGCGATGCAGGCGGCGTGGAAGCCCGGCCGTTCCGCGAGACGACGGGGAGGAACGCATGGCGCACGGACCGGAGGCCCAGGAGCGCGGGCAACGGCCGGGGGAGCGGCTGGCGCGGCTGCTGCGCCGCTGGTGGGAGGAGGCCGGGAGCACCTCAGGCGGCACGCGGCCCACTCAGCAGGCACTGGCCTCGAAACTGGGCGTCGACCAGACGACGCTCTCCCGCTACCTCAACCCGGAGCACGCGTCGACCGCTCCGCCGAGGGTGGTGGAGGCGCTGCACGCCCACCTGCGCGCCCCGGCGGCGGAGCTGGAACGGGCACGGGAGCTGTGCCGGGCGGTACGGGAGAAGAACAGCGGCCACGCACCCGTCGGCGACGGCCCGCGGCCCACCGGACCGGCCGACGCCCCGGGCGGCACGGGCGCCCTGGCCGGCACGGGCGCCACGGGCGGGCGCGACGCCCCGGGCCGGCCGGGGCGGTCCCGGTGGGTGCGGCCGACGATGGTGGCCGCGGCGGTGGTACTGGCCTTCGTCGCCGGGGCGGTCGTGCGCGACCAGTACGCCCCCCCGCCCCCGGACCGCGGCCGACGGTGTGGCGGCCGACGCCGTCCCGGCGAGCGGCGCACCGCTGAAGTGGCCGCTGCTGAAGAAGCAGAAGGAGGACCAGTTCACACCCGGCCGCGCCCTGCAGCACCTGCTGCGGGCACACGGCTACGAGGTGAGGGCGGACGGGTTCTTCGGGGACGAGACCGAGGACGCCGTCATGGACTTCCAGCGCAGGAACAACCTGCCGTCCGACGGCAAGGTCGGCGAGGACACGTGGCCCGAACTGGTGGTGCCCCTCGGACGCGGAGCCGACGGGCACGCGGTCCTGGCCCTCCAGGAGCTCCTGCACAACACGGGCCAGGGCGGCACGGAGGTGTCGGGGGAGTTCACCGCGGCGACCGCCGGGGACCTGAGGTACTTCCAGAGGCGCCACGGCCTGCGGCCGAACGGCAGGGCGGACGTCGACACCTGGCTGGCCCTGCTGGTGTTCCAGCGCCCGTCGGCCGGCGCCCCCGTCCACCAGGGGCCCACGAGTCCGCAGCCCTCCACGCCGGCGTGAGCGGGCCACGTCGGCCGTCCGTACGGGAGGAACGGCCCGCATGCACGCCCTCCGCCCCGTGCCGCATGATGCGCGGCCCCCTCTCCCGGCAGGCATGACCGCAGGTCGGAGCTCCTCCCCACGGGATGCACGGAGCCTGCATGGATGCGCCTGTGCAGACCCCCCGGAACGTTTTCCCGCACCCCGCCCCCGCGGTCAGTCTGGTGGCAGCGCCCGGCGCTCCCCGGCCGACGCACCCCGCCCTCGTCGGCGGACGGCGTGCCCGGGGCGTGGCGCCGGTTCGCTTCCCGACAACTATCCACCTGAAGGGGTACCTCCATGTCCGCTGTCCGCAAGACCGTCATGTCCACGCTGTCGACGATCGTCCTCGCCGGAGGGCTGGCCTTCGGCGCCGCCGGCACGGCGAGCGCCGCCACCTGCCCGTCCACGGCGTCCCCGAAGATCGACGGCGCGATCGCCGGCTGGTCCCTGAGCTGCTCGGGCGGCGCCGTGCGGGTGTCCGGCTGGCTCGAGGACACCCGCATGGACGGCAAGTGCGCCGTGGTCCGCGTCGTCGGCGGCAACGGCGAGTACCGCACGAAGCAGGCCTGCGGCTCCGGGGTCCGCGAGCAGTTCGGCTTCACCTTCGCCGGGACGAACTCGGCCCAGGTGCGCCTGGCCATCGCCTGAACCCCGCTCCGGGGCGGGCCGCGACCGCCCGCCCCGGAACGTCCGGGTGCGTACCCGCCCGGCGGGGGAGCCCGAGCGGGTGCGCACCCCGCGCCGGCATGCCCTTCACCCGCCCAGGCGGACGGGCCTGTGCGAGCGGCCGGTCAGTCGACGAGGGCGGTGGCCTCGACTTCGACGAGGACGCCCGGCTCGAAGAGACAGACGACGCCGATGAGCGACGACGGGGGAAAGGGCTGCGGCAGCCCGATCTCGTCAGCGACGCTCTCGACGCCCGCCATGAAGGCGGCCATCTTCTCCGGCTCCCACTGGGTGACGTAGAACGTCAGCCGCACCACGTCGTCGAACGTCGCGCCGGCCCCGGCGAGACCGCGTGCGGTGTTCCGCAGCGCCTGCGCGACCTGTCCGGAGAGATCTCCTGGCGCGACGGGTGTCCCGTCCGCGAGGCTGGAAATCTGTCCACTGACGTGGACATGCTTACTTCCGGTGCCGACGGCGACGTGATGGTAGGGCGTGGGCTGCAACAAGCCTTCAGGGGTGAAACGGCGAACGGACATGATGGTCTCTCCTTCGGATGACGGACCTGGTATAGCTTTGATATCTAGGAGACGAAGGACACTTCAACGAGACCAGGTTTCATGACCGATACCGCGCCTTCCCGTGACGACGAGCTGAGCATCCCGGCGCCGCACCGCGAACTGCTCGACCAAGTGCTGGACAAGTGGTCGTTGAGCGTGCTCAGTGAGCTGTGCGAGGGGCCGCGCCGGTTCAATGAACTGCGCCGCGCGATCCCCTCGGTCACACAGAAGTCACTGACCGCCACCCTGCGCAGGCTGGAGCGCAACGGCATCGTCGAGCGCGAGGTCGTGAGCTCCAGGCCCGTCGCGGTGGAGTACCGGATCACTCCCCTGGGGAAGACCATGCGCCCTCCCGTCGACGGCCTCCTGGACTGGGCGCGGACGTACATGCCCCAGATCGAGAAGGCACGAGAGGCCTTCGACGCCGAGTGAGAAGCGGAACGGGAAACCCGCCCGCGCTCCACCCCGCGCCTCGGCCGTCACCGACAAGGCGACATGCTGCTCCGCCCCTCCCCGGGCGAACCCGCCGGGCCCGTCACCGGTTCCTCGGAACCGGCCCGGCCGGCCCGGGCGCCGAAACCCTCCCTGCCCGCCCCGCGCCACGACGTGCACACGGTCCGCGAACCGGACGCCGGGAACCAGCGAACGAAGAAGCCGGCGAACCCACGCCCCCGCCGCACCGGCCGAAGACCGAGCCGTATCCCGCCCGGCGGGTCACGGGGGGCGTACGCCGTAGGCTCCCGGCCATGCACAGCACCCTGACGGAGCACGCCCGGTGCCTGTACGGCGACGAGTACCGCCCCGCACCGGAGTGCGGCCTCGACCACGACGAGCACCACTTCCTCGAGGAGCTGACCTTCGCCGACGCGGACGCGATCCTCACCATGTTGCGCGCCCTCTGCCCCCACCTCGTCGACGGCCACCTGCCCGTCCGGATCCGCAACCTCGCCTACCGGCTGGTGCTGCTGCAACGTCCCGACGACGTACCCCTGATGCGCGAGGCCGCCGAGAGCCTGTGGCTCCACGGCCCGGACTGGGATCACATCGCGGCGGACCTGACGAGACGGGCGGACGCCCTGCAAGCGGGCTGCCCGGGCCCCGACGCGTAGGCGGGCCTCAGTGCTCGTGCCGGTCGGCGGAAACGCGTCGAGTCGGCTTCGAACCGGCCAGGGAAGGCCGAAAAGTGATGCTTGACGATTCAACATCTCTGTTGTGAGCATGCGTATGACGTCCTGAGATCGGAGCCCCCCCATGCGTCTGAAGTCCCTCGCCCTCGCGGCGATACCCGCAGCTTTCCTCGGTGTCATGGCATCCGCGCCCAGCGCGTCGGCGTGGTCCACCGGGAACTGTCAGACGGGTACGTTCTGCGTCTGGCCCGAGTACTGGTACGGCGACACGGACATGACGCCGTCGCTGGTGACCGAGGGGGAATGGTCGGGCAGGGCTCTCGGCCACATCTTCTACAACAGGACGTCCCAGGACGTCACGATGACGTACGTCATCGCCGGACACGAGGAGCAGGGCCCCGAGACGGCGTGCGTCTCCAGCAACAGCGGCAGCTACTTCACGATGCCCATGTACGTCACGGACGTCGCCTGGCGTGAGGACGACGGCAGCCCCTGCTGGTGACCGCCCCGAGGCGCCGTTCCCAGCGGCGTCGGAGCGCGTCGAGTGTTCTCAACCCCTTGATCAAGGAAGGCCGTTGAGGTCACGGGCGGTGCGCAGGTGGAGAGCGACTCCTGGCAGGGCGGGCGAGCGTCGAGCCCGAGCCGCCCTGCCAGGAGCTTCCGCGTGTCCGTCCACCTGGCCGGCGCAGACCTCCCCACCACCTCGGCCCCGTACTTCCCCGCCACCGAACCGGCGCCCCGCCGCCGTGAACAAGGCGCGCTACGTGACGATCCACCTACGCTTCACGGGCTCCGTCATCCGGTGTCACAGCGACGATCGCCACGGTCGGGGGCGGCGGAGACGGTGTGTACACATACGCCACGGCCAATCCCGGCACGCTGTCCCGGGGCTCGATCCTCGTCTTGCGCACCTCTGTACCGTCATGACGGGGAGGCCCGAGCCGCACACCGAGGCGCGGAGCCTGCTCGAGCTCCTGCCGTAGCGCTTCCAGGTCCTGCTCGGCTCCCAGTTCCTTCGCTCGCTGGGCAGCCCGTACGGTGACGGCCGCCATCACACCGCTCACGCGCGTGGATCCTCCTGCTTCAACTGTGCCGCCAGATCGAGGCCCTCCTGTATGGCGATGTCGAAGTCCGGGTCCTGGTAGAGGCGGATCCGCCCCCGGTAGTCGACGATCACCGCGGCGACCGCATTGAGGTCCGTCTCCGAGGAGGCCTCCAGCGCACGCTGGAGATCCGCTTCGAAGGTCTCCTGGTCGCCGGGGAAGCCGTGCCCGGACCGCAGAGCGGCCCGGATGTCGCCGATGGTCCTCAACGGCAACGGCGCAGGGATGGGTGTTTCTGCGTGCTCTGCGCTCACGATCTCTCGCTCCTTGATCTCCCCGCCCTACGAAGAGTGTCCTACATGTCCGCATCCTGTGCAGGCATCGCCCGGAACTGAGGGTGGGATTCTCGTCGGGGGAGGCGGCCGGCCGTCGTAGCCGTTCCGACGAGCTTGGATCCGGGCCCCGGGAGGCGGATCGGGTGCTCTCGACCCGGCGGACAGCGCACCCGCCTTCTCACGTGCCGCCGAGCTGCGCGGGCGATGATGTACAGGTGTTCTACGAGGACCTCAGCGCGTACGACTACCTGGACGACGACACCCTCACGGACCCGGAATCGGGCTTCTACGGGCTCTGGTACCGCCCCGCGTACACCCCGCCTGAACATCGGCCGGCTGGAGGCCGGTGAGCCGTACGCGACGGGCCCGGTCCCCGAGGCGTTCGTGGAGAAGCTGAAGGCTCTCCAGCGGGTCCAGTGGATGAACGTCTGCCTGGGCGTCCACGAGTGCGACCTGTGCCCGGCGGGGGACGAGCCGGCCCCGCAGGGCAACGGTGAGCTACGCATCCCGGGCGCCCCCGGCACCGCCTACGCCGCCCCGTTCCTCATCACGCACTACGTCACCGCCCACGGCTACCGCCCGCCGGACGCCTTCGTCGAGGCCGTCCTCGCGGTCGACGTCGACGCGTGGGCCTCCGTGCACTGGCCCGACGTGCCCTTCCCTTGGGTTCCGGAGGACGCGGAACGCATGGTGGAGTAGGTGGCTCGGGAGTATCAGGCGGACACGACCGGTCGCTCGCGTCTCAACCCCGCCACGAAGAAACGCCATGCATCGGCTTCGACAGAGACGACGGAACCGTCCACGTCCTTGGAGTCGCGTATGAGCACGCCGTACGGGACATGGGCGCATTCCACACACTCGGTGCCGCTGCCGCCGCTATAGGAGGACTTGAACCAGGTGGGCTGTGACGGTGCCGTCATCAGGGCTCCTTGCTGATCCGGTCGATGAGATCGCTGGAGGACTCAAAATCGAGTCCCTGTGCGCTGAGGTACTCGAACGCCAACCTATAACGCTCCAGTTCCTCCGGCTTCTCCATGAACAACCCACCGCCGAGGAGGTCTACGTACACCACATCCAGTTCGGGAGCCTGGCCGCGTAGGAAGGCGAAGCTACCGACGGCCGCTGCGTGAGCGCCGCGGGCGAACGGGAGAACCTGCACGTTGATATGTGGGCGTTGAGTCAGCGCGAGCAGGTGTCTCAGTTGCTTCCGCATGACTTCAGAACCGCCCACCTGCCGCCGGAGCGCTGCCTCGTCGATCACCGCCCAGATGCGTGGCGGCTCTTGGCGGTCCAGCAACTCCTGCCGCTTCATGCGGATGTCGACCATGTGTTGGACCTCGCGCTCCTCACACCGCACCTCCGAAGCCCGGTGTACAGCTTCGGCGTACGCACGGGTTTGGAGCAGGCCGGGGATATACATGCAGGCGTAATGGTCTTCGCGTACGACCTCGTCTTCGAGGGTGAGCATGAGGTTCATGGACTCGGGGATGGGGTCGGCGAGGGAGCGCCACCAGCCTTGGATCTTGGCGCCCTTGGCTAGCTCGACCAGTGCGAGGCGTTCCTCGTCCGTCGCGTCGTACTCGCGGCACAGGGCGTCGACGGCTGGCCACTTGACCGTGCCTTCCTTGGTTTCGTAGCGGCTGAGGGTTGCCTTCGAGATGCCGACTCGGGCACCCGCCTCCTCTAGCGTCAACCCCTTCAACTCGCGGAGTCGTCGCAGATCGGCGCCCAGTTGACGCCTTCGTGTGGTGGGTCCAACTGCCATGGTTCAGGCCCTTCTCGTCCGTCAAGTGATCATTGCCGCCTGCCGGGAAGAACGGCAAGACGGTGTGCGCCGGGGGCGTGTACGGCAGTAGCGCGCTCCAGTTGATCTCTGATGAGAGTTCCATTTTGAGAGTTTCACTGCAACTCTCAGTGTGGGACAGCTTCCATGGCGTAATCATCGTGTCCCAGGCAGGAGTAGAACCGTGGCTGAATCCGCCAACATCCCCCTGGCGTCCTGGGGGTTCCCGTTCCTTGCTGAGCCAGAGGAGGTCGCAGCCCTACGCGGTCTCGTACGGACCCGGCTAAGTGACTGGGGTCTGCAAGAGCTCAGCGACTCGGCTCAACTGTGTGTCAGCGAGCTCGTGTCCAACGTGATCACGCACGTCGGTCGCGGTACCCCCGCCAGCCTCAGCCTCTCCTTGAGAGGTGCCCGCCTCCGCATCGAGCTGCGAGACCCGGACGCTCGCGCCCTTCCCACCCTCGTAGAGGCAAGTGATGAGGCGGAAAGCGGACGAGGTATGGCGCTCGTTGACGCCCTGACGGAACGCTGGGGCGTCGAACTGCACGACGGCAGCAAGGTGACATGGTGCGAGCTCGTCGCTATCCCTGCAGCACCCGATGAGCAAGCTGGCGCACGCGCCACAAGAGCCGCCAAGGTTCTCAGTTCCTATGGTGACGGCGAGCTGTTCAGCACTTCCCGGCGCAGCCGGCTGGGTGCGATGGCGGCAGAAGCAGCCGCCATCGACATCATCGCCGACCTGCTGCACTGGCTCCAGACGCACGGCCATGACACAGACGAGATCCTGGACCGTGCCCAGATGCACTTCGAGGCAGAGTTGGAGGCGACCCGCGTCTCCCGCTGACAGTCAGCCCGCCGCTACTGCCTTGGCGTACGACAGCACATCTGCCGGAATCCCATGCTTCAGCTTCCAGGTGATGGCCATCGGCTTGCTGCCCTCATGGCTCTGGTACTCAGCAGGTCCCAGAAGCATCCAGGGCTGAGCACCACCTATATCGGTGGTCTTGTAGCGGCGGACGAAGAGCAGTACCTGACTGCCTTGGGCGGCGTGATGCTGGTACCTCAACCCGGTCGGGGACGTTTCGGAGGTCTGGTTCTGGGACTCCCAGTGGAACCGCGTCTCGCTCAGTGCGAAGTCGTGGTAGCGGGTCTGAGGGGAGAAGTCCTTCTCGTCCTTCTCCAAGGTGATGAGGAGCGCGTCTGTCGCGATTGACTCGCACCACTTCACGCCCTCGCGGAAGTCACCGGGCATGAAGCCTCCGATGTCCGCCTGGCCGAGTGCAGGAAGGATCTCTTCTCGGCTGTAGGAGGCATGCACGGTCAGTGGGATACCCCGGTCGCCAGTCACACCGAGGAGGGGAATCGGTACGTGCTCGGTATGGGCGAGGTTGTACGCCAGCACCTGGCGTAGCTCGCTACGGAAGGCTTGTTGCTTTCGAAGGGCGGCAAATCCCGCTTCGTAGCTCGCAAATCCCTTCCTGGTAACGCCACCCAGCGGCCACAGCTGGAAGAACAGCATGCGGGCGTAGGCCTTCCCCTGTTCATCGAGGTCGCTGTAGGGGGTGGCATCGTCTTCGAGTATGCGTGTGTAGGCGTCCACCCGCAGAGGGTCGTCGACATGCAGGAACGCAGGCACCCGCTTGAGGAGAGCGGCCTCCCCCTCAGGGGCCCTGCGGTCCATCAGGCCGGAGCGGCGGAGCAGCCCCGTCCAGGAGTTCTCGACCCCTCGGTACACCTCCTTGATGTCTCGGCCGCTTTCCTCCAGGTAGCGACTGAGGAAGGGCTCTCCGTAGTCGGCCACTTCACGTGCCAGCGTGGTCACATTGACGCTGAGCTGCTCCTTGATGTTGGCGATGATGGTGTGCTTCGCCTTCTCCTCCAGTACGATCTCGCAGCCGGAGGGGAGCTTCGGGAAGTCATGCTCAATGTGGTCCAGCAACCGCTTACGCGTCAGGTTCGTGAGGGCCCGGAACTGGTTCTCGAAACGGAACTCCTTGCGGTGCTGGCCGATGAAGTCCAGCACGGTCAGGACAGCTTTGTTGCCGGAGCGCCGAAGTCCGCGGCCGAGCTGCTGAAGGAACACGGTCGCGCTCGACGTCGGGCGGAGGAGAAGCAGGGTGTCCACATCCGGGACATCGACACCTTCGTTGAAGAGGTCGACCGAGAAGACCACTTGGAGCGCTCCGGACCTCAGGTCCGCGAGTGCTTGCCGTCGCTGATCAGCCGGCGTCTCCCCGGACACCGCTATGGCATTGAAACCAGCCGAGCGGAAGGACTCCGCCATGAAGTGCGCATGAGCAACAGAGACGCAGAACCCCAGGGCCCGCATACGGCTCGGGTCGGCGATCTTCTCCTTGACGGCCTTGACGACGAGGCCAGCGCGGACCTTGTTACCTGTCAGGACGTTGCTGAGCGAGCTCATGTCATACGCTCCGCGCTTCCACTCCACGGCGCTCAAGTCGGTGGTGTCACTGATGCCGAAGTAGTGGAAGGGGCACAAAAGCTTGTTGTCCAGTGCTTCCCACAGCCGCATCTCGGCGGCGATGCGACCGTCGAAGAACTCGTCCTGGATGTTCTTGCCGTCCATGCGTTCCGGCGTAGCAGTCAGGCCCAGCAGCTCCATCGGCTTGAAGTGATCGACGATCTTCCGGTAGGTCGGTGAGGTTCCGTGGTGGAACTCGTCGATCACAATGACGTCGAAGTGATCGGGGGCAAGACGGTCAAGCGCCCGTGCGTTGAGTGACTGAACGCTCGCGAAGACATGCGTCCAGCGCTCCGGAATCTCGCCGCTGTGCAGGGACTCTCCGAAGTTCGCATCGAGCAAGATGTCCTGGTAGGTCCGCAAGGACTGCTGCAAAATCTCCTTGCGGTGAGCGATGAACAGCAGGCGCAGGTCGCGATCATGTCTCTCGCGGAGCTGCTTGTAGTCAAGCGCAGCCATGACGGTCTTACCCGTACCAGTCGCCGCTACCAAGAGGTTCCGGTGCCGATCGTGGACCTCACGCTCGACGCCCAGACGCTCGAGCATGTCCCGCTGATAGGGGTACGGCCGTACTTCGAGGCCGGACAGTGTGATGGCCCTGTCCGCCGAGGGTGCACCACCAGCCATCGCCAGCGCTTTTTGCAGGTGATCACCGTCGGTGTGAGGGTCGTACGTCTCGAAGGACGGGTCATTCCAGTACGACTCGAACGTCGCTTCAAACTTCCGCATCACGTCGGGTGTGGCCACGGAGGACAAGCGGACGTTCCACTCCAAACCGTCAAGGAGGGCGGCCTTCGACAGGTTCGAGCTACCGACGTACGCGGTGTCGTAACCGCTGTTCCGTCGAAACAGCCATGCCTTGGCGTGGAGCCGCGTGGAACGGGTCTCGTAGTTGACCTTGACTTCGGCTCCGAAGTCTTCGACCAAGCGGTCCAACGCTCGCCGCTCGGTGGCGCCGATGTACGTCGTGGTCAACACCCTCACCGGCACCCCCCGCTCATGGGCTGCCCGCAAGGACCGCTCAATGACCCGTAGCCCGTGCCACTTGACGAAGGCGCACAGGAGATCCACACGATCGGCAGTGGCAAGCTCGGCGCGCAGTTCGAACCCCAGGCTGGGATCCTCGGGCGAGTTGGTCAGCAGGGCGGTGTCTGAGAGCGGGATGCCAGGACGTACGGCGAAGACCCCTGGTGCCTCCTGCCGCGTGATGGCTAGGAGTTGCTGCGGGCCGTCTGCGATGAGATCAACCCACTCTTGGGCACCCTTCAGTGTGCCGATGGACTCCAGGATGTGGTTGGCCGCGTGCACGCGGTCTTCGGCGGGCAGATTCTGCAGAACACGGCGCACGGTGCGGGAGACATGCCGCGCAAGCACGTGAGGGACCGACTCCGAGCCCACCGCTCCGCTCATCGGATGCCAGCCAAGCTGGGAGAGCTGCTGAAGCTTCTGCTCGAAACGGAGCGTAATCAGTTGCTCGTACAGACCCGCGGCGGGTTGGGAAAGATCCTCCAGCTCAGACACGCGGACTCCTTTGATCGCGCCGGATGGCTCGGGTCATGTGTAACAGAGGGCTCTGACAGTCCGAGGCGAGGTGGTCCGATGTGGCTCGCTTACTGATCTCAACTTGGCTTCAATGGAGAAAAGTTGAAAGAAATTGATCATGATCGATCCAGTATGGGTGGATGGGAATCGAACGAACCGTCGGGCACATAGAAGGCGTGCCCGTGGGCAGGGTCTTCCACAGGCGGTTGGACGTGCAGCGTGCACAACTGCACCAGACGAACCAGCGCGGCATCTCCTGGCTGTGGGACGAGGACGGCCAAAGAGTCGGGGACGCCATCGTCCTGCACGGCGGCTACGTGGACGATGAGGACCACTGGGAGTGGATCCGATACACAGGAGCTTCGGAAGGCAAGGACAAGGACTCCACGGGCAGGCTCCTTCGCAGCCAGTCGTGGTCCTACACGGACAACGCTGCGCTCCGGCTCAGCTATGAGCGTGGTTATCCCATCCGCGTGATCCGAGGCTACGAGGGGGATCCGCGGTACTCGCCTTCCAACTCCTATAGGTACGACGGCCTGTACGAGATCACGGAGGTGCGCACGGCGATCTCCAAGTATCCGGCTCCTGACGGAACGCCGATTGATGTCTGTCAGTTTGACCTGCGGCGCTTGCCTGACCAGGAGCAGGTACAAACCGCGGTCGAACGGCACGTCATCGACGTATTGGAAGAGCTCGGTGACGAGCAAGGCCACGGACAGCAAGAAGACGAGGGAACGCCTGGCGAGCAGTGGGACGTGGAGAAGTTCCCGCGTTCACGCAGCATGCAGGTGCGTCGCCTGATCAGGGACACGGCTGCCGCGCAACGGATCAAGCGCCTCTACGAGGGGGAGTGCCAGCTGTGTGGTCTACGCCTGACGGGCCCGGACGGTAGCTCATACAGCCAAGGCGCCCACATACGGCCTCTGGGGAAGCCCCACCACGGACCTGACGTCGAGCCCAACATCCTGTGCCTCTGCCCCAACTGTCATGTGCGGCTCGACATCGGGGCGATCGCAGTGGACGACGATGGGTCCGTCATCGTCCGATCAGATCTCTCAGGCGTGAGGCTCTTGCCGAAGCTCACCGTGCGGGACAGCCACCGAGTCCACCCGGAGTACCTCCGCTATCACCGTAAGTACTGGGAGCAGAAGGCTTCTGGTCAGGGTTCCTGAATTCCGGACGGCTGCGCCAGGGGGCGACTGCCTGGCCAGCAGGACGAGAAGTGCGATAGATACACCCCTCGTGGATCAGGGATTAGCGGCATTACTTGGAGCGACAGTTGGCGTGGGAGGCACTGTTCTGGCCTCGGCGATCACCGGGTGGTCGGCGCGGCAGCAGGTGCAGGCCCAGGCGAGGGCCGAGCATGCGCACTGGCGCAGACAGGTGCGTCGGGACGCCTACAGTGCCTTCCTCGCTCCGGCGACCGAGTGCCAGCACGCCCTCAAGATGGCCGGCCGCGCCTTCGTGGGGGAACGGGACACCGAGGAAGTTGATCGCAGGATGCAGCAGGCGCAAGGGCAGCTGGCGCTCGCGCAGGCCGCGTGGGCCAATCTTGCCGTCGAGGGGCCGGAGACGGTGGAGCAGGCCGCCCGGAGCGTCTACACCACCCTCAAGTCGACGCAGACGACCCTGCTCGCCTTCCGTGACTCGCCGGCGGACGCCCCGGACGGCAACGTCCGCTTCGTGGAGCGTCACGCCGTCGAAGTGGCCCGGCTCTCCGAACGCATCGGCGAGTTCACCGCGACGGCACGGTCGGCCCTGGACGACATCGGAGACTGAGTTCCTGCATCGTCGGTTCATGGGGATGACGAGGCATCCCATTGCCCCGCTGCTACGTTCTTCCCCATGACGCTCTCGGTCTCCACCGGTCAGTCCGTTGACCTACGGGTGCAGTCGGTCGACGAAATCCTTGACCGCGTCGCACGGTCCCTCCGGGTGCGCTTGCTCCTGGACACGGTGGTGCGCAAGCGCCGGTCCGTGGGGGCCCGGACGGACCGCGGTACCTGGGTCCGCATCGAGCGGCGCCCGCTCGACAAGATCACCGATCAGGGGTGGAACGGCACCGAATGCGCCGCCCGCCTGGAAGGTGTTGCCCAGCCGGTCTGGCAGGGATGTGTGGTCTGGCGGGATGCGGACGGGCCGGTGATGTGGCGGGCCGACGAAACCGGCCTCCTGTCGGCCGCCCCCGTCGGAAGCGCCGTCCTGAGTGAGGCACCGGAACTACCGGAGGCGTGGTGGGAGGATTTGAGCACCTCGCTGGACGCGCTGGCAGCTCATAGGACGAGGCGGGTCGCCACGCCGGACACCGACACCATCACCCAGGAGCTGGTCACTGAGTCCATCCGCGGTGTCTTCCCCGGCGACTTCGACACGACCGTCCGGCGATGGGTGCCGGCCCACGCGGACCTGAACTGGGCCAATGTGACCGCTCCGGTGTTCAGCCTCTTCGACTGGGAGGACTGGGGGAATGCGCCACAGGGGCTGGACTCCGCCTCACTGTGGGCGAGCTCGCTCGCCGTCCCCGCTCTGGCCGATCGCGTACGGCGGGAGCGTCGGCGCGACTTCGAGAGCCGGGACGGCAAGCTGATGACGCTGTTCGTCTGCGCGAAGATCCTCGGGCCGTACGCGCACCCGGAGGACCCCCGGCTGGAGCCCGCGCGGCGCACGGCCGAGCAGGTCGTCGAGGAACTTCAGACGGGCTGATCACGCGAGCGGTCGCGGAGGAGTCCTCGGTACTCGCGGATGGTCCGCTCTTCGAACTCGCCGACCAAGGCGTCGACGAGTTCGCCCAGGTGGGCGGGGTCGTCGGTGCCCACAGCGACAGAGTCGACCCGCGGGAGGTGGTAGGCGGTCCGGAAGGCCGCCTGTACGCGAGAGAACCGGCTGCCGTCCCGCAGGAAGACGCGCGGGTCGATCCTGGCCCACACCGGGGCACCGGCGCTGCCTCCGAAAGGGCTCATTCCCCACACCGTGCGGTTGCCGAGGTCCCATGCCTTGATGAGGGCGTCGGCGGCGTCGAGTGTTCCGATCCCGACCAGCAGGCCGGCTCGGACCATGAGAACTGACGGCCTCGGTGTGGTCGGGTCGATCAGGTCCAGCAGCGGCGACGGGTCCCAGGACGCGACGCCCCAGGCGGCGCACAGCCCTTTCGCCACTGAGTTGTCGAGGGCAGCACACGCCTGCGCCAGCATGTCCCGGCCATGTGAAGTGGTCTCGCGGAGCGAATGTTCCGGGTTGTGCAGGAATACCAGGTCGGGCTCCCGGCCGAGGTCATCGGCCGCCCGTTCCACAGCCGCGCGTAGTCGTACGGGGTTCAGGCAGTGCTCCCCGCCGTCCCGTCCCGGGAAGTATCCGACCTTCGTGGAGAGCGTGAACTTCGGCAGCAGGTCACCGGCCGTCCGTGCCAGGACCTGGTGCGAGCGGAAGCCGAGATAGTTGGTGCTGGTGTCGAGCGCGGTGACGCCGAGATCGAGCGCTCCGGTCAGGAGACGGCGTTCGTGACGAGACCGGTGTAGCCCGAGGACAATTCGGGGGTCACTACCGCGCACAGTTCCTCCTCCACCAGGATTTCGGCGAGCTCCTTCACTTCCGTCCCGGCGACGGCCGCCGCTCGTTCCAGTGGGACCGGCCGGCCGCTCAACAGCAGCCGCAGCGCGGGCAGGGCCTTAGCCGTGAGAGTCAGTTTCTTCCCCGCGGCCACGACGTCGACGGTCTCTCCGTTCTCCTCGATCCGGGGCGGGAAGTGGGTGGTGCACACGACGGCGTCGAGCGGTCCGAGAATGCCGAGGAACGGTACGTGGCGGGGTAGGGCCGTCTCCTGCTCGTACGCGATCAGGAAGTCGGCCGGGGAACGTTCGCCGATCAGGGTGGTGGCGGCCGCGGTCAGTGCCTTGTCATCGAGGTCCCGACCGCGGTCCAGGTCGTGCCGGAAGATCTCTCGCTCGCGGCACCAGTCGGCCAGCCAGGCGAGCCAGCTCGCCCCGGTGCGCTTGGTGATGCCGAACGTGACGTGGAGGCTCTTTCCCGAGCCGCTGCCGGTTCGGGTCGCCTGGTGCCAGTGCCCTCGGGGGATGTGCATGACGTCTCCGGTCTTCAAGAGGCCTGACCAGACGATCTCGTCGCTCGGCGTGTTGTTGGGGTCGGAGTCCCGGTACATGGGGACCTTGCGGGAGGTCGAGCGCACCTCCCACTCCTTCTCACCTGCGAGCTGCACGATCACGACGTCGTGATCGTCCCAGTGCAGGGGGAAGCCGGCGGCGTCGTTCGTCGTCAGGTAGGCGTTGACCTGCACGCGCTCGCGGGACCACCACTGCAGCGCCCGGCACGCGACCTCCATCGTCGGATCGAAGACGTTGGCCTGATCGAGGATGAGCGTCGCACCCTCCCGCAGGAGCCGCCCAAGGCTGCGCATGTCGACCATGGGGATGCTCTGTCCCCGAGGGCTGACGCTGTCGGTGCAGTAGACGGCCGGGTGCACTTCCACACCCTTCTGGAAACACCGGAACTGCGGGCGGTTCAGGCTCCTGCGCATCGCGATGTCGAGCAGGCGGTTCGGGGTCAGGAGGCGGGAGACGAGTGAGGGGTCCTCCAAGCTCCCCCGTGCGAAGTCCTTGCCCAGCTCCTCCGCTCCGTTCCACCCGAGTGCCGTCTCGATCGCGCTGATCAAGCGATGTTCCCTCACTGCGTCCTCCATGGGTTCGACCACGTGGTGCGGACGCGGTGGGACGGCACGGCCGGTCGCGCCGCCCCACCGCTCGGTGCCTATTCGCTGTCGTGCAGGTTGCCGTCGCCGCCCGGCCATGGCGCGTCGCCGGAACTTCCGGCGTTGTCGGACCGGAGGCTGTCGTACCGGTTGTGGACGGCGGTCAGTTCCTCCACCGCCACCAGGAGGCCGTTCCGGGCCGGAAGCGGCGTCGTAAGCTCTTCCACCTCGTACTCCCTTCTCTGTGTTTCTCCCGCCAGGGCTCTGGCAGGGGGTCGTAGCCCTCACGGCAGTGGAAGCTGTGGATCTTCCCGTGGGGCGGCGGTCGACGAGCGCGCAATGAGCCGCAGCGCTGTGCAGACGGCCGAATGCGGCAGACGCGTCGGAAGAGTTGGAGAGCGGCTCCGCCCCGACGGAGCACGGGGACGGAACCGCCGATCCGGAAGCCGTCTCGGGAACGAGCGCTCTGGGCGCTCCCCGTGGACGGCTTGTGCTCAGTCAACGGCGTCGGTGCGTACGCCGGAACGTTTCCAGGGGGTTTCTCCTGAGGGCGCCCTCCTTACGGAAACGGGCACGAGGGGTAGCCTCCCGACTACGCTGCGATGGGATGACGGGAGTGGTGACGTGCACGGTGAGCCGTTAGCGGTCCATCCGCTGAGCTTCGTCCTCCAGATGCGCGGGTGGGGGAAGGCGGAATTCGCCCGGCGCATGCAGAAGCACGGGAGGTCGCTCGGCATCTCGCTGGCGACCAATCGCACGACTGTATGGAAGTGGGAGCACGGACAGGAGCCTGACGCGGATGCACAGCTTGTCCTCGCGGACCTGCTGCACGTCCCGCATGAACAGCTGTACGCGGAAGAATGGCCCCGATGGCTGCCGGTCTGGGAGGTGACGGGGCTTACGGCCCCGTGGACCGAGGCCGGTACGGTCGCGACGTTGTCCGATCTCGTGGGGAGCGGCCGTATGGACCGCCGGGGCTTCCTCACCATTACCGGTACTGCCTTGACCGGGATCGCAGCGAGCTGGGTGGACGCGCCCTCGGCCTACGCCTCGGCGCTCAACGGCGATCGGGTCACGGACAAGATGGTCTCGACGCTTGAGCAGCGCATCAGCACCCTCCGTACACTCGACGACCAGCTCGGAGGTGCTCGGCTGCTGGAGCAGGCACGGGGCGACTTCGCTCTGGTCACCGGCCTCCTCAGCACCGGTCGGTACACCGACTCCATCCACGTTCGCCTGTACGCGCTTGCGGCCCGGGTGTCGCACCTGACTGGGTGGATGGCCTATGACGCCGGTCTGCGCTCCGCCGGCCAGCGTTACTACGTCGGTGCCTTACGCAGTGCCCGTACCGCTGGGGACGACGCCTTCGGCGCTTTCATCCTCGCGGAGATGGGAGTGCATGTCTCCGAGGCCGGCCGCACCGCCGAGCGGGTCGACCTCATCACGACCGCCATCAGCAACGCCCCCTGCTCCCTGTCGCCACGCACCCAGTCCTTCCTCTACCTGCACAAGGCCGAGGCGCTGTCGCGGGACGGTGACCACCGCACGGCAGGAACGGCACTGAACCGCGCAGCTTCGCTTTGGGAGCGTGACGTGGCGGGAGAGAACCCGGATTGGCTCGACTGGTTCGGTGAGGCGCAGTTGAAGTCGACCGAGGGCAAGGTCCTGTTGCGCTCTGGACAGGTGGAGCGCGCGACGAGTTCTCTGGAGACCTCAGTGGCGAGCGCGGCTCCCCGGGACAAGGCCGTACGGTCCAGCCGCCTGGCCGAGGCGCGGCTTGCCGGGGGTGACCTGGAGGGAGCGTTGGATGCTGCGAACCGCGGTGCCGGGCTTCTGGAGGACGCTGTCAGCTCCATACGGGCTCTGGACCGTCTGAAGGAGTTCTCCGCGCGGCTCGAACCGCACAAACACGTGTCGTCTGTCCGCGAGTTCCGCGAGCGCCTGCAGGAACTGTTCGTCACCGTCTGACGATCACCGCCTGGATGATCGGGCGGCCCGTCCCGTCGGAGAGGACGGCCGGGCTGTCAGGATGAGGGCATGACGACGATCGGCGGTGAGACGGCGTCCGGATTCGAACCGGTCCGTGAGGCGTTCGAGGCGAACTTCGCCCGGCATGGGGACATCGGGGCGGCGGTGTGCGTCTACCAGCATGGCCGCCCGGTTGTTGATCTGTGGGGAGGCATCGCCGATCCGCGAACCGGTCGTTCATGGACACGGGACACACTGCAACTGGTCTACTCGGCGACCAAGGGAGCGACAGCGACCGCAGTGCACATGCTGGTCGAGCGTGGCGCATTGGACCTGGACGCACCAGTGGCGAAGTACTGGCCGGAGTTCGCCGAGAACGGCAAGGCGGACATCCCCGTGCGGTGGCTCCTGTCGCATCAGGCCGGCCTGGTAGCGCTGGATCGACCAGTGCCGTTGAAGGACGCCCTGGCCTGGCATCCGATGGTGGCAGCACTGGCCGCCCAACGTCCTCTGTGGGAACCGGGCGCGGCGCACGGGTACCACGGCCGGACCTGGGGCTGGCTGGTCGGTGAGGTGATCCGTCGAGTCTCCGGCCGCATGCCGGGCCGTTTCTTCGCCGACGAGATCGCGGTGCCGCTCGGGCTGGACTTTTTCATCGGACTGCCGACGACAGAGCGCGATCGGGTCAGTCGTATGGCGTACCAGCCGCCGGACGTCGACCTCACCACCGTGCCCGCCGAGTCAGTACCCGTGGAACTGCGCGAGCAAGTCGCCGCCTGGCGCGACCCTGGATCATTCAGCAACAGGGCGTACGCGGTCACCGACCCGGCTGCGATCGACTTCGACTCGCCGGAAGTGCAGGCCGCGGAACTCCCGGCTTCCAACGGCATCGGCACCGCACACGCCCTTGCGCGCATGTACGCCGCGCTGATCGGCGAAGTGGACGGCGTTCGCTTGCTCACCCCGGAAACCCTGAAGTCCGCCACCGGGGAACAAGCTGCCGGCAAGGATCAAGTGATGCTGATCGCAAGCCGTTTCAGCACCGGATACATGCTGCCCACCAGGGCCGTCCCCATGACCGGTTCCGCGGCTTTCGGGCACACGGGCAGAGGCGGCTCGCTCGGCTTTGCCGATCCGGAGCACGGCATCACCTTCGGTTACGCGATGAACCACATCATCGGAGGAGCCGACGATGTGCGTGCGGTGTCGCTGGTGGATGCACTGCGAAGATCACTTGGCTTGGAACGGCTTCCGAACGCCAACTGAGTGTGCCGTGGTGTGCTCCGGCGGGAGTCGGCCAGTCCAGGGCCTGGACGCCTCAGCTCCGGAGCTGCTACAGAAACGCCCTTACCTCCATAGCGGTGGACAGGGTTCCAGTGGGCCGACGGGACTGCCGCACCCGGGCTCGGGATTTCCGCCACCGGCGCGGGTGTAGAACCGCCCCCACCGCTCACCCGGCCCCCGTACGGAACCCGCGTACGACGGAGGGAGCCGGCCGTGCGGCAGCATCCGCCCGAGGGCACCGCGGAGGTCCTCTTCATCGGCAACGCCACCCTGCTGATCCGGTACGGGGAGCTGACGCTGCTGACCGATCCGAACTTCCTGCACCGGGGGCAGTTCGCGCACCTCGGCTACGGGCTGGTCTCGCGCCGGCTGACCGAGCCCGCCCTGGACGTGGCGGACCTGCCCCACGAGGACCTGGACGCCGTCGTGCTCTCGCACCTGCACGGCGACCACTTCGACCGGGTGGCCCGGCGCGGCCTGGACCGGGGGCTGCCGTTCGTCACCACCCCGCACGCCGCCCGCCTGCTGAAGGGCCTGCACGGCTTCCGGCACGCCACCGGCCTGCGCACCTGGCAGAGCCGCACCCTGCGGCACGGGGACTCCTCCGTGCGCGTCACCTCGCTGCCCGGCCGCCACGCGCCCGGCCCGCTGCGGGTCCTGCTGCCGCCCGTGATGGGCAGCCTGCTGGAGTTCGGCGACCGCTCGGGGGAGGTCCGGCTGGTCCTCTACCTCTCCGGCGACACCCTGATGTACGACGGACTGCGCGAGATCGCCGCACGCTGTCCGGACATCCACCTGGCGGTCCTGCACCTCGGCGGCACGACCCTGCCCGGCGGCCTGGTGGTCACCATGGACGCCGGGCAGGGCGCCGACCTGCTCGACCTGCTGCGTCCGCGGCGCGCGCTGCCCGTGCACCACAGCGACTACACGGTCTTCCGCTCCCCGCTGGAGGACTTCCTCACGGAGGCGGGGCGCCGGGGCCACGGGGCGCGCCTGGTGCGGTGCGCACCCGGCGAGCGGGTGACCGTCGGGGCCCAGGCCACGGCCTGACGCCTGACCGGCACGCACGTGTCCCCGGGGAGCGTCGTCACACGTCCGCGCCGTGGCACTCCCCGTACGCCCGCCCCGAACCGCACCAGCACGCCGCCGACCGCTCCGGGGGCCACGCCACCGCCCGGCCGCGGGCCGCCAGCGTCGTGGCGTACTGGGGCAGCAGGGCCGGGTCGGCGGGGGAGGCGAGTTCCGAGGCGGCGAAGGCCTCGTACGACGGGACCGTGCCCGTGACGACGCCCAGGTTCGGCGTGCCCGACGCCGCCAGCTCCCGCAGGGCCGCCTCTATGGCCGCGAGGTGCCCCTCGTAGGAGGGGTACTCCTCCGCCAGGGGCGGGTACGCCTCCGTCAGCTCCGCCAGTTCGCCGGCCGGCCAGTGCAGCACCGCCACCGGGAACGGGCGGGACAACGCCTCCCGGTACGCGCCCACTTCGGCGCGCAGGCGGATGATCTCCGCCTCCAGCTCCACCGGGTTCTCCGAGCCCAGCGACCACACCCGCTTGGGGTCGTGGAGTTCGTCCAGGCCGATCGGGAGGGTGTGGACGGTGTCCGCCAGGGCGTCCCACTCGTCGTGGGCCGCGCCGAGCATCCTGCGCACGCGGTGGCGGCCGAAGAGGAGCGGGTGGGTGGCGCGCGGGGGCTTCTCGACGCCGGTCAGGAGGAGGAGCACCGCCTGGGTGAACGTCTCGTGCGCCTGTTCCAGCTCGTCGTGCGACTCCAGGGACTCCGCGACGATCACCCAGGGGGCGGGGTCGCGCGGGGCCGCCGTGCGGATGCCGGTGATGATCGCGCGGGCCTCCGCCTCGTGGCCGTACTCCCAGAGGTTCGACGCCTTGAGGGCCCGGACCAGGTACGGGTCGTCCAGCTCCCGGGAGGAGGTCAGCAGGCGGTCGTAGAGGGTGGTCGCGGCGGGGCGGTCGCCGGAGAGCTCCCGGTGGGCGGCGGCCCGCAGGAGCAGGGCCTCGGCGTCCTCGGGGTACAGCTCGGCGGTCCGCTCCAGGCGGTCGGCTTCGGCGGTGTGGTCGACGTTTTCGGCAGGCGTGTCGGGGCGCATGGGTGACACCGTACTGCCGGTGGGTGACAAAGGGGGGACAACCGCAGGCCGGAGCGGGGGCCCGGGCCCGCCCTCCCCGGGGGCACGCGCCGGCCGCGGTGCCGGGACCCGCCCGTACGACGGATGTCGGGTCCGCGGAACCGTGGTGCGGCGCCGGACGTTGGGGTGGTGCGGGGTGCGGGTGGAGTCGAGGACAGTGCTGAGGGAGGGGACGGGGATGAGCGGTCGGCCGGTGCGGTCCGTCGCCGTGCTCCTGCCCCTCGCTCTCCTCTTCCAGGTCCTCCTGCTCCTGCTGCCCGCCGCCGGCGGATCCTCCCTGGCCGACGTCGCCCTCGCCGCGACCGCCGCCGCCGGCAGCGCGCTCGCCGTCTGCGCGCTCGTCGCCGCCCGCTGCGCGCCCGCCGTGCCGCCCACCCGGGTGCGCACGGCGATACGCGACCGCGACCGGCGTACGGCCTTCCTGCCCCAGCGCGACCCCGACGCCAAGGGGCGCACCAGACCCCGAGCGCCCGGACACGCCCTCCTGGCGACCGCCGCGTAGGGCACTCCCTGCCGTACGTCCCTTTCGTACGTCCACCACGCCCCGCTGCGGGTCGTCATGCCGCCGTTTCCCGTACATCCGGCACGACGAGACCCCCGGAGGGCTCACCCATGTCCGTCTTCGCCAGCCTGGTCGAGCACCTGGCCGACCTGCTCCAGCCGCTGTTCGGCGCCTTCGCGGCCGCCGCGGCGATCGTCCTGTTCACCGCGCTCGTACGACTCCTCGTCCACCCCCTGTCCCGCGCCGCCGCACGCGGACAGAAGGCCCGCGCGGCGCTCCAACCGCGCATCGCCGAGCTGCGCCGCAAGCACGGCCGCGACCCCGAGAAGCTGCAGCGGGCCGTGCTGGAACTGCACACGCGGGAGAAGGTGTCGCCGCTCTCCGGGTGCCTGCCCAGCCTGCTCCAGCTGCCCGCCTTCTTCCTGCTGTACCACCTCTTCTCCAGCGAGACGATCGGCGGACGGGCCAACGAACTGCTCGGGCACCGGCTGTTCGAGGCGCCGCTCGGCGGCAGGTGGGCGGACGCGCTCGGGAACGGCGGGGTGTTCGGCGGGCCCGGACTCGTGTACGTCGGGCTGTTCGCGGTCGTCGCCGTCGTCGCCTGGTGCGGCTACCGGCTCTCCCGGCGGATGACGGCCGCGGACCCCGCGATGCCCGCGGCCGGCGAGGGGGAGCAGCTGCCGGGACTGGGGGCGGTGACCAAGGTGATGCCGTTCATGTCCTTCTTCACGCTCGTCACCGTCGCCGTCCTGCCGCTGGCCGCCGCGCTGTACATGGTGACCAGCACGACGTGGAGCGTGGCGGAGCGGGCCGTGCTGTACCGCTGAGCGCGGGGCGGGCCGGGGCGGGGGCGCCGTCGGCTGACGGTTGTGGGGCGGTGAGGGCTCGGGGGGCGCGGTTCCCCGCGCCCCCGGGGAGTCGGGGTCGCCGTTGGCCGGCAGCTGTGGGCCGCCCTCGCGGTCCAGTACGTGAACGGGGTCTTGCGGAGTGGAACGCCGGACCGGAGGATCGACCAGTCCTCCGATGACTGTGCCCCGCCGCATCCGGGCCGGGATCATCGGGCGGGCCCGCGATCGAGGGAGACGGGAAACATGAAGCTGCTGCGAGTCGGCACGGCGGGACAGGAGCGGCCCGCGCTGCTCGACGACGAGGGGACCCTGCGCGACCTGTCGGGGCTCGTCCCCGACATCGACGGGGCGCTGCTCGCCGACGAGGCCGCGCTCGGCCGGATCAGGGCCGCCGCCGGCACCGGCGAGCTGCCCGCGCTGGACGGGACCGGGCTGCGGACCGGGCCGCCGGTGGCGCGGATCGGGAAGATCGTCTGCATCGGGCTGAACTACCACGACCACGCCCGCGAGACGGGAGCCGAACCGCCCGCCGAGCCGGTCGTCTTCTTCAAGGCGGCGGACACGGTCGTCGGCCCCGACGACACGGTGCTGGTGCCGCGCGGCTCGGTGAAGACCGACTGGGAGGTCGAACTGGCGGTCGTCATCGGGCGTACGGCGCGCTACCTGGAGTCGGCGGAGGAAGGGCTCGCGCACGTCGCCGGGTACGCCGTCGCGCACGACGTCTCCGAGCGGGAGTTCCAGCTCGAGCGGGGCGGGACCTGGGACAAGGGGAAGAACTGCGAGACGTTCAACCCGCTGGGTCCCTGGCTGGTGACCGCCGACGAGGTCGGCGACCCGCAGGACCTGTCGCTGCGGCTGTGGGTCAACGGGGAGCTGAAGCAGGACGGTACGACCGCCGAGCAGATCTTCCCGGTGGGCGAGGTCGTGCGGTACGTCAGCCGGTTCATGACGCTGTACCCCGGTGACGTCATCAACACCGGGACGCCGGCGGGGGTGGCGATGGGGGAGCCGGAGCCGAAGCCGTACCTTCGCGCCGGGGACGTGGTCGAGCTGGAGATCTCCGGACTCGGCCGGCAGCGGCAGGAGTTCAAGCAGGCGTAGGGCTCCGCGGGGGAGGCGGGGGCGCGGTGTTGGGTTGCGGGCACGTCGTGGTTCGTCGCGCAGTTCCTCGCGCCCCGAGCGGTTCCGTCCGTCCGGCGGCGCTCAGCCGGACGGGAGCAGACGGCTCGGCCGGATCTCGTGCAGGTGCACCACCACGTCCGCCGACCTCAGCAGGTTGACCGGGTCCGGGTCCCGGGGCCACTGCGTGCCGATCTCCCGTTTGGGCCGGGTGACGTCCAGCCAGGCGCGGACGGAGGGTGGCGCGGTGCGCAGGTCGAGGTACCAGTCGCGGTGGCTCACCCGGGCCAGGGTCTGCTCGGCCGAACCGGCCGCGACCGGCCCCGAGCGGAACACCTTCACGTCCTCGTCACGGGGGTCGGAGACGCCCTCGTCGGTGGCGTGGAAGGAGCCGTGGTCGAAGGCCAGGCCCACGACCCGGTAGGCGTCCCCGAGCGCGCGGCGGAGCAGGCCGCCCTGGATGACCGGATAGTCCGGGGTGAAACCCTCCAGGTACACGTGGCCGTTGTGGGCGGCCAGCACCGTCCGGGTGCCCGTCTGCCGGAGCCACCAGAGGGTGTTCTCCGCCATCACGGTGTCGCGGTAGGCCAGGGCCTCGCGTTCTTCGGCCGGGTCGTCGTAGTCGAAGGCGTTCTGGCGTGCGACCTGGTGGACGGCCTCCGCGTTCCGCACCGCCCGGGCGTGGTCGTCCCCGGCCACGGTGCGCCCGGCGGAGCTCCGGGCGCGCAGCAGTTCCAGGACGCGTCCGGTGCGTTCGGCCTTCTCCCGCCGCACGGCCAGGGGCTCCTTGACAGCGGCCACCATGTGCTCGCCGGCGGGCAGGGTGGGGCGCAGCCCCCGGTACAGCTCGGTGACGGCGGGCAGCAGGTCGGGGTGGGCGCGCCGGACGTGGTCGACGACCCGGTCGTACAGCTCGGGGCCCGCGTGACTGCTGTCGTTGCCGGCGAACCTGAGCGGGTCGTCGGGGTGGGCGACGTTGTACGCGCGCATCCAGCGGATCAGGTCCAGCACCTCGCGGGTCCGCATGAACAGGTAGGCGTTCTGGAACTCCTCGGCCATGATCCGGGCGGGGTCGCCGCGCCCGGTGAGCAGGTGGTCGTCCAGCCGGAGCCCCGCGCTCCAGGGGCCTTCGAGGACGAAGGAGCGGAAGCCCTTCTCCTCGACCAGGTACCGGAACACCCGGTGCTGGAGGGCGAGGAAGTCGCGGGAGCCGTGGACGGCCTGCCCGACGCCGACCAGCCGGGCGTCACCCACCGCCTCCCCCAGGGGGCGCAGGTCATCGAGGGGACCGGTGGGTTCGACGGTGCGCAGCGGACGGGCCGCCTCCTCCAGGGCGGGCAGCAGGCCGGTGGGCGTCCCCGGCACGGGGGGCCGCCGCTCGGCCACTTCACGGGCGAGTCTCCGGCTCGGCCGGATCTCGTGCAGGTGCACCACCACGTCCGCCGACCTCAGCAGGTCGACCCGGTCACCGGGCGGCGGGTAGTCCGTGCCGATCTCCCGCTTGGGCCGGGTGACGCCCAGCAGGGCGCGGGCGGCGGGCGGCGCGGTGCGCAGGTCGGCGTACCAGTCCCGGGGGCCCGCCCGGTCCAGGACGTGCTCCGCCGAGCCGGGAGCGGCGGGCTCCACCTCGACCCGGCCGACGTCGTCGTCGGCCGGGTTCTGCAGGCCCTGTGCGGTGGCGTGCACGGCGCCCCGGTCGAAGGAGAGCCCCACCGCCAGATAGCCGTCGCCCAGCCGCCGCCGGAGCACCGCGCCCTGGGTGAGGGGGAGGGCGGGGGTGGAACCGCTGGTGTACAGGTGGCTGTTGTGCCCGCCGAGCACGAGGCGGTGGCCGGTGCGGCGGTGCCACCACAGGGTGTTCTCCGCCATGGCGGTGTCGCGGTGGGCCATGGCCTGCGACACGGCCGCGGGGTCGGTGAGGTCGAAGGCGTACAGGCGCGCCACCTGGTCGATCACGGTGGCGTGTTGGACCGCCCAGGCGTGGTCCCCGTCCGTCCCGGCGGGCTCGTGGGCGCGGAGCAGTTCCAGGACGCGTCCGGTGCGTTCGGCCCGTGCGCGGCGCTCGTCCAGGGGCTCGGTCACGGCGGCGCGCATCCACGCGTCGACGGGCAGGTCGGGGCGCAGCCCCTCGTACAGCCCGGTGACGGCGGGCAGCAGGTCGGGGTGGGTGCGCCGGACGTGGTCGACGACCCGGTCGTACAGCTCCGGGCCGGCGTAGCCGTTGTCGTCGCCGGCGAACCTGAGCGGGTCGTCGGGGTGGGCGACGTTGTACGCGCGCATCCAGCGGATCATGTCCAGGTACTCCTGGCTGTGCAGCAGCAGGAAGGCGTCCCGGAACTCCTCGGACATGATCCGGGCGGGGTCGCCGCGCCCGGTGAGCAGGTAGTCGTCGAGGCGGAGCCCCGCGCTCCAGTTGGCCTCCAGGACGAAGGAGCGGAAGCCCTTCTCCTCGACCAGGTACCGCAGGACCCGGTGCCGGAAGGCGACGAAGTCGTGGGAGCCGTGGGCGGCCTCGCCGACGCCGACCACCACGGCGTCACCGACCGCCTCCCCGAAGGGGCGCAGATCCTCGAAGGGTCCCGAGGGCTCGACGGTGCGCAACGGACGGGCCGCCTCCGCCAGCGGCGACAGCACGTCGCCGGCGGCCGTGGGAGGCCTCTTTGCGACCCCGGGGTCCCCGCCGGCCGGGGCCGCCGCGGCCGTCCCGGACACGACGGCGAGCCAGACGAGCAGCGCGGCGGCCGGCCGCCTTGGTATGAGGGGTGTCATGACGCCAGCGTCGCCGCCGCGCGGCCGGACCGCGCTCCGAGTGTCACCCGGCCGGAGCAGTGCCGCGCCGGCGGGGCGGCGGCCGGGCCGCGGTCGGGCACGAGGAACGCGTCCTCGCCTTCCGCCGTGCCGGCGGGAGCCGGAGGGACCCGGAGGGAGCGCCCCGCGCCGGCGAGGACGGCCTGGTGGCGCGGGGCGCGGGGCGCCGGGCCCGGCGTGGAGGTCGGCCCGTGAGGGGTCCGGGAGGCGGCCCGGCCGTGCCTACGAGCGGGACAGGAAGCGCTCCAGGGCCTCCACCACCATCTGGTGGTCCTGGAGCTGGGGGAGGCCCGAGACCGTCACCGCGCCGATGACGCCCACGCCCTCCACCGTGATCGGGAAGGAACCGCCGTGGGCCGCGTAGGTGTCGGGGTCCAGACGGGAGGACGCCTCGAACGTCGTGCCCTTGGCACGGTAGCGGGAGCCCACCAGATAGGAGGCGCAGCCGTAGCGCTCCACCACCCGGCGCTTGCGGGCGATCCAGGCGTCGTTGTCGGGGGCGGAGCCGGGCAGGGCGGCGTGGAAGAGCTGCTGGCCCGCCCGGTGGATGTCGATGGCGACGGGAGCCCGGCGCTCGCGCGCCATCTCCACCAGCAGGGAGCCGAGAGCCCACGCGTCGTCGTGCGTGAACCGGCGGAGGACCAGGCGGCGTTCCTGCTCCTCCAACTCCTCCACGCTCGGCGTCAGTTCGGGAGACTGCTTCACAGTGGTCACAGTGTCACCGTAACCCTTTCCAGGGCCGAACGGCGGGCGGCCTCCAGCACGTCCAGGGCGGCGGCGGCCTCCCGCGCGGTCACCGGGTTGGGGGCGCCGGCCAGCAGGGCCCGCGCCACGGCCGCGTAGTAGGCGGGGTAGTCGCCCGGGAGGGTCGGCACGGGGTGTCCGCCGCCGGTCACCGGGGACTCCCCGGCGCCGATGCGGCCCCACAGCTCCTCGGGTTCCATGCCCCAGCCGGCACCGGGACGCTGGCCGTCGCGCAGGGCGGCCTCCTGGGGGTCGAGGCCGTGCTTGACGTAACCGGACTTCGAGCCCAGGACGCGGAAACGCGGGCCGAGCTGGGCCGTGGTCGCCGAGACGTGGAGGTGGGAGCGGACGCCGTTCGCATGCGTCAGCGCGATGAACGTGTCGTCGTCGGCCTGCGCGCCGTCGCGCCGGATGTCCGCCTCGGCGTAGACGGCGGTCACCGGGCCGAAGAGGACCAGCGCCTGGTCGACGACGTGACTGCCGAGGTCGTAGAGCAGACCTCCGATCTCTGCGGGGTCCCCGGACTCCCGCCAGCCGCCCTTGAGCTGCGGGCGCCAGCGCTCGAAGCGGGACTCGAAGCGGTACACGTCGCCGAGTTCGCCCTCCTCGACCAGCTTGCGCAGGGTGAGGAAGTCGTTGTCCCAGCGGCGGTTCTGGAAGACGGAGAGGAGCAGGCCGCGCTCCTCCGCCAGCGCCGCCAGCTCGCGCGCCTCGGCCGCCGTGCCGGAGAGCGGCTTGTCGACGACGACCGGCAGACCGGCCTCGAGGGCGGTCCTGGCGAGCGGGACGTGCGTCCTGTTCGGGGACGCGACGACGATCAGGTCCAGTTCGCCGGCGCGGGCGAACAGCTCGTCCGGGGTCGCGGCGACGCGGACGTCCGGGAACCCGTCGCGGGCCTGTCGCTGCCGCTCGGGGTTCGAGGTGACCACCGTGTCGAGCGCGAGGCCCTCGGTCGCGGCGATCAGCGGGGCGTGGAACACGGAGCCCGCGAGGCCGTAGCCGACGAGTCCGACGCGCAGGGGAGTGCCAGTCATGGTCCCTACTTTCGCAACGCTGTTGCCAAAGTGCAAGCAGCGGAGAGAATGGCCGGGTGAACAGGACGAACGACGGCATCGGCGGGGCGCACGGCACGCACGGGGCCCCGCTGGGGGTGAACCTGCCCGCCCTGCGCAGCCACAACACCGCGCTCGTGCTCGACCTGCTGCGGACCGCGGGGGCGGAGGGGATCAGCCGGCTGGAACTCGCCGAGCGGACCGGGCTCACCCCGCAGGCGGTCAGCAAGATCACGGCCCGGCTGCGGGCGGACGGGCTCGCGGCCGAGGCGGGGCGCCGGGCCTCCACGGGCGGCAAGCCGCGCACGGTGCTGCGGCTGGTCCCGGAGGCGGGACACGCGGTGGGCGTCCACCTGGACCGGGACGAGGTGCGGGCGGTCCTGGTCGACCTCGACGGGGCGGTGGTGGACCGGCGACGGGCCCCGCTGGACCTGGGCGCGGGGGCGGACGCGGTCCTGGCGCGGGTGGCCGGGGTCGTCGAGGCGCTTCGGGTGCCGGCGCCGGCCGGGGCGGACCGGTCCCCGCTCGGGGTGGGGGTCGCGCTGCCCGGGCCGCTCGACCACCACAGGGGCGTACTGCACCGGGTCACCGGTTTCCCCGAGTGGGACGGCTTCCCGCTCCGGGACGCGCTGGCCCGGCGGCTCGGCGTGCCCGTGGTCGTCGACAAGGACACCAACGCGGCGGCGCTGGGCCTGGCGGTCGGCGGCGAGGGCGGCTCCTTCGCCTACCTGCACCTCGGTACGGGGCTGGGGGCGGGGCTGGTGATCGGCGGGAGCGTGCACCGGGGGACGAGGACCGGGGCGGGGGAGTTCGGGCACCAGGTGATCCAGCTGGACGGACGGCCGTGCACCTGCGGGGCTCGTGGGTGCGTCGAGGCCCTGTGCCTGGACGCCGTCGCCCGCGGCGACGTCGCCGAGGCGGCCAGGGTGCTGGGGGCGGGGGCGGCGAACCTCGTCGGGCTGCTCGACATCGACCTGGTCCTCCTCGGCGGGCGTACCGTGGCCGCCGCGCCCGAGGCGTTCGTGCGGGGGGTCGGGGCGGTTCTCGCCGCGCGGGCTCGGCGGGAGGGCGGGGGCGACGGGGCCGTACCGGGGCGGGTCGCGCCCGGGGGGGGGCAGGGGGGCGCGGAGGGGGCGGCCCAGTTGGTGCTGGCGCCGTTGTTCGGGCGGGGGGACGCCTGACCGGAGAGGGCCTCGGCCCTCTCCGGTGTCAGACCGGGTGCGGCCTTGATGCGACCGACGGGCGGGGGTTTCCCTCACCGGCGTTCGCCGGGTGCCTCCCTCACCCCCGGCTCCTCCCTCACCCCGGCTCCTCCCTCACTCTCGGCTTCGCTCGAGCGGGGGGACCCCCATGAGCGGGAGGACCCCCGTCACCCACCCGTGCCGCCCTGGAGTACCTCCCAGGCCCTCGGGGCACTGGGGGAGGCCCGACCGCCCGCAGCTGCGCAGGCCGACCGCCCGCGGTTGTGCGGGCGCGGTTGCCCGCGGCCGCGGCCGGTCGTGCGTCCCGTCCGCGGCCGGGACGATGACGGCCTGTCAGCGGCCCACCGCGCAGGCGTCGCCGTTCAGCGTGAAGCGCGGGGGCGGTGTCGTGTCGCCCGTGTGTTCCGCCAGGTAGCCCAGGGTGATGCTCGCGCCCGGCGCGATCGTGGCGTTGTGGGTGGCGTCGGATGCCTTGATCACGTTGCTCAGCTGGGTGAGGTCCGTGTTCCAGTCGGAGACGATCGTCTGGTCGAGGGTCAGGGGGAACTCCAGTGTCCAGCCGTTCACCGGGGCGTCGCCGGTGTTGGTGACGGTGAGGTCGACCGTCATGCCGGTGCCCCAGGCCCTCACCGTGCGGTCCACCCGGCAGGTGGGTTCCTCCCGCGAGAAGGACACCTTGTGCAGGCCGCCGGGCAGGTCGTTGACCATGTAGAACTCCCCGTCGACGGTCGTGCCGACCGACGTCACCTGCGTGGGCGTCCTGCCGATCTCGGCCTGCTCGTAGCCGCCCCGCCCGTCGGGCCGCAGCGCCCAGACCGTGGAGGAGCAGTAGTCGGTGGCGATGTACGTGCCGCCCACCAGGTCGGCGTACTCCCGGCCCCGGTACACGTGGCCGCCGATGACCGAACAGCCGCCGGTGTAGGGGGAGTAGGTGAAGACCGGCTCGGTGTACTCCTCGCCGGGCCCGCAGTCCCCGTCCGTGAACTTCTCCAGGCCCTCGTAGCAGGACCAGCCGAGGTTCAGCCCGCCCCGGCCGGGGGCGATGTGGTCGATCTCCTCCCAGTGGCCCTGGCCGACGTCGCCGATCCACATCGAGCCGTCGGCCCGGTCGAAGGAGAACCGCCACGGGTTGCGCAGCCCGTACAGCCAGATCTCCGCGCGGGCGCCGGGCGTGTCCACGAAGGGGTTGTCGGCGGGGACGCAGTACGCGAGCGAACCGCACGCCCGGCTCACGTCGATCCGCATGATCTTGCCCAGCAGGGTGTCCAGCCGCTGTCCGGAACGGAAGGGGTCCCCGGAGCCGCCGCCGTCGCCGATGCTCCAGTACAGGTTGCCGTCGGGGCCGAAGGCGAGCTGCCCGCCGTTGTGGTTGTTGTACTCGGCGTGCTCCTGGGAGAGCAGGGGCTCCAGGCGGGAGCCGTCGAGCCGGTAGCGGGCGAGGGTGACCGCGCCGTCGGGCGGCGCCGTGTACGCCAGGTACAGGACCCGGCTGTCGGCGAAGTCGGACGGGAGGGCGATGCCGAGCAGACCGCGCTCGTTGCCCGACTCGTCGACGGACGCGGTGATGTCGATCAGCGGGGTCCGCTCCAGGCCGGTGTCCGGGTGGTAGACGCGGACGGTGCCGGACTTCTCGGTGATGAACAGCCGGTCCGTGCCGTCGTCGGGGGCGACGATGGCGGTGGGCCGCCTCAGCCCGGAGGCGACCTGGGTGGTGGTCGCGCCGATCGACGGCAGGGGGACGGCGGACGCGTCCTCCTCCGGCGCCGCGGTGGCGGACGGGACGAGGGCCGGCACCACCGCGAGCAGGGCGCACAGGACGAACGCCAGACGGAGCCGCACCCTAAGGGCATGCATATGACAAGCCACGATCTCCTTCTTTCCGCGTGCTGTCGGCGACCGATGGACGGGGCTGTGGGGGCACGGGTGGTCATGGGAGCGCTCCCGCCACTTCAGGCTGCGACGCACACGGCACAGCGGCAACACGCGTTTGCGCCACTTTCGCGCCGCCTGGCGCGAGCGCCCCTCCCGCCCCGCCGCCACCGGACAGCCCGTCCGCCCGCGAGCCGGGGCGCATCCGGCGTTCCCTCATGATCCGGGGCTGTTTAGGCTGGGGCGCACGCAGGACCGCGTACGGCAGGAGATCCCGCAGATGGCAGACCGCAAGCCGATCGAATCGTGGCTCACCGACATGGACGGAGTGCTGATCCACGAGGGCGTACCGATCCCCGGCGCCGACGCCTTCCTCAAGAAGTTGCGCGAGTCCGGGAGGCCCTTCCTGGTCCTCACCAACAACTCCATCTACACCCCGCGCGACCTGCACGCCCGGCTGCGCCGCCTGGGCCTGGAGGTGCCGATCGAGAACATCTGGACCTCAGCCCTCGCCACCGCCAAGTTCCTGGACGACCAGCGCCCCAACGGCTCGGCGTACGTCATCGGCGAGGCCGGACTGACCACCGCGCTGCACGACATCGGCTACATCCTCACCGACCACGAGCCCGACTACGTGGTCCTCGGAGAGACCCGGACGTACTCCTTCGAGGCCATGACGAAGGCGGTCCGCCTCATCAACGACGGCGCCCGCTTCATCTGCACCAACCCCGACGAGACCGGCCCTTCCACCGAGGGCCCGCTCCCGGCGACCGGCGCGGTGGCCGCGCTCATCACCAAGGCGACCGGCAAGCAGCCGTACTTCGCGGGCAAGCCGAACCCGCTGATGATGCGCACCGGGCTCAACACCATCGGGGCCCACTCCGAGAGCAGCGCGATGATCGGCGACCGGATGGACACCGACGTCCTGGCCGGCATCGAGGCCGGGATGCAGACGTTCCTGGTGCTCACCGGCCTGACCCGGACCGAGCAGGTGGAGAACTGGCCGTACCGGCCGTCCAAGGTCGTGGACTCCATCGCGGACCTCGTCGACCTGATCTGACCCCGCTCACCCGTACGGAGCAGCCGCCCCCCTCGCGGGGATGCGGCGCCGGGACCCGCGCGGGACCCTCCAGATGTCTGGAGGTGCACGATGGGTTCCCCGCTGAACACCCTCCGTACGGGATGGCCGTCCGGCGCCGGACGGCTGCTCGCCGGTGCGGCCTGGGCGGCGCTGCTGCTCGGGCTGTGGCTGTGGGGCGGTGAGCGGAGCGACGTACCCGCCGGCACGTCCGGGACCGCCGTCGGCGACATGGCGGCGGCCGGACGGCCGCCCAGGGTCGAACTGCCGCCCGCGCACCGCCCCTTGGCCGCCGCGGAGCCGCGGCGCCTCGACATCCCGGCCCTCGGCGTCCGCGTACCGGTGGTCGCCGACGGCGACGGCCGGCCGGGCGCGGCCCGCTGGTACGCGGACGGGGTGGCGCCGGGGGAGTCCGGCACCGCGCTGGTGATGGGGTCCGCCGCCCTCCGCCCGGTGGACGCGCTCGAGCCCGGCCGGACGCTCCGGGTGACCCGCGCGGACGCCGGGGTCGCCGAGTTCACCGTGGAGGACGTCCGGGTCCTCTCCCGCGAACGGTTCGACGCCCGGCGGGCCGCCGAGCCGCGCCCCGCGGACCGGGCCGAACTCCTGCTGGTCTCCTGCGCCGAGGACCCCGGCCGGGCCGCCGGCGGCTGCACGGCCGACGCGATCGTCTCGGCGTACCTGACCGGAACCGGGGCCGGAACCGGAACCGGCTCCTGAACCCCGCACACCACCTGACCCGGTCGGCGCCCCGCTCCCCGGGGCTCGCCGGCCGGGCGGTCCTCGACCGCGGTTCCCGGACCACGGGAGCGGCCCGGAGACCGGTGCGGGAGGCCAGGGCGGCACGTGCTGCGCGGGAGCGCCGGCCGGAGCCGGCGGGCGCGTCCGCGGAACGGAGGGCGGGACGGAGGGCGGGACGGGCCCAAGGCCGATCGACGCCGGGCGCCGGGCCGGTCGCGTTCCGTGATCACCGCAGGTGGCTCCCCCTCGCCGGGCCGTACGGCGCGACCGGGCGGGTCCGTGGCGCCGGAGCGTGACAGACGGCGGACAAGGTCGGGTTCGGCCCGTGGGCGTCGTGGGACGTGTGCCAGGATTGGGGCTCGGAGCACAGGGAACAGGTGCACCCAAGGGGGGCTCGATGTACGGCAGCAGGGGGATCGGGGCGTTCGTCGGGGGGCGGACGTCCGCGGTGGTGCTGGGGGCGGCGCTGCTGGTCACGGGATGCTCGTCCTCGGACGGCGCGGGGGACGAGCCGGACGCCGGCGCGGGGATCACGCAGCAGCCGAAGGAGTCCGGACCGTTCTGGGTCAACCCGGACGGCAACGCCGCGCGGCAGGTCGCCCGACTGGTGGAGGACGGCGAGAAGGAGCAGGCCGACCAGATCCGCAAGATCGCCCAGCAGCCCGTCGGCGAGTGGATCAGCCCGGAGAACCCCGAGGAACAGGCCCGCGGCTTCACCGAGGGCGCGGACCGGGCGGGCCGCACCGCGCTGCTGGTCCTCTACAACATCCCGCACCGCGACTGCGGCCAGTACTCGCAGGGCGGCGCCGCCGACGGCGACGCCTACCGCGCCTTCGTCGACGGCGTCGCCGAGGGCATCGGGGACCGTCCGGCGACCGTGATCCTGGAACCCGACGCGGTGCTGCACCTGGTGGACGGCTGCACCCCGGACGAGTTCCACGAGGAGCGCTACGACCTCCTCAAGGGCGCCATAGCCAAGCTGAAGGGCCTGAAGAACACCAAGGTCTACCTGGACGCGGGCAACGCCGGCTGGGGCGACCCCGACCAGATCCACGAGCCGCTGAAGTGGGCGGGCGTCGAGCAGGCGGACGGCTTCTCGGTGAACGTCTCCAACTTCTACTCCACCGAGGACTCCCTCGCCTACGGCAAGCGGCTCTCCGCCAAGGTCGGCGGCAAGCCCTTCGTCATCGACACCAGCCGCAACGGCAACGGCCCCTACACCGAGGGCGCCGCGGACGAACGCTGGTGCAACCCGCCCGGCCGCGCTCTGGGCGAGACCCCGACGACCAGGACGGCCGACCCCCTGGTCGACGCCTACCTGTGGGTCAAGCGCCCGGGGGAGTCGGACGGCGAGTGCAAGGGCGGCCCGAAGGCGGGCGAGTGGTGGCCCGAGTACGCCTTGAAACTGGCGCAGGGGTCACAGACCTAGGGGCGCGGGGCCGCGGCATGTGCGGCTGCCGCCGCGTGGGCGCCCGCGCCCACTGGGCTCCCGCGCCCGGCGACGCACCCGCGGGAGCGCTAAGGCGCCCGTGCACCCACTGCGCTCCCGCGCCCGGCGACGCACCCGCGGGAGTGCTACGGCACCCGCACCCACTGCGCCTTGCTGGGCGTCCCGTCACCGTCGTTGACGAACAGCATGTACCACCCCGACTGCACCAGGTTCCTGCTCTCCGGCACCGTCACGGTGATCTTGTCCCCGTCGGTCGTGAAGTCCAGCGCGATCGACCGCTGGTCCACGTCCGTGACGTGCGTGGACGCGCTCGGCCGGATCAGCCGCACGCTCTTGACCGACGCCGCGTCCGCCGAGGTGAACGTGCCGGACCCGCCGCGCTCGATGGTCTTCGGCCCGTCCGACAGGTCGGGCTGCTCGTCGTCGCCGTACAGGTACGGCGGCGTGTAGATCTCGATGCGCTGTTCGAACTCGCCCGGCTTGGTGTTCGCCTTGTCGGCGTAGAGCGAGTCGGAGCCGAAGACCATCACGCGGCCGTCGGGCAGCAGGATGGAGCCCGAGTGGTAGTTGCGGCCCACCAGCGGGTCGGCGACCCGTCGGAACGCGTTCTTCTCCGTGTCGTAGATCCGCGCCTCGAGGATGTTGGAGTCGCCGCGGCCCCGGTAGTCCTCCGAGCCGCCCGTGACCAGCACCTCGTCGTTCGGCAGGATCGACGCCTGCGGGTAGCGGGTGCCCTTGTCCAGTGACGGTCCGTCGACGAACTCCGGGTCGTCGGCCTTGAGGTCGACGATCCGGGTCTTCTCACTGGCCTTCCGGGACTCGCCGACCCCGCCGCCGCCGATCACCATGTACTTCTCGTCCTGCGCGGGCGGCAGCAGCACCGTGCCGGACGTCTCCAGCATGTCGGGGTCGCTCAGCCCGGGGACCTTCGTGAACGTGTTGGTCTCCACGTCCCAGACGCCCGGGTCGCGGCCCACGTCGTCCGGCCCGTAGCCGGCGTTCGAACCCGAGTAGAAGACCTTGCCGTCCTGCATCAGGAACAGCGCCGGGTACGTCGGGAACTGGCGGACCTTCTCGGTGTAGGCCCACTCCTTGGTCTCCGGGTCGTAGATCTCGTTCTTGCCCGGGACCAGCTGGCCGATGTCGTCGAGGCCGGAGACGCTGAGGATCCTGCCGTCGCTCAGGGTGGTGAGCGTCGGGTACCAGCGGGCCTCCTTCATCGGGTCGACCTTGATGTACTTCTCGGCGACCGGGTCGAACTCGAAGGCGTCCCGGATGCCCTGGAAGTCCTTCTTGTCCAGGGCGAGCTTCTCGGCGATGCCGTACGTGTTGCGCGCGTCGGCGCCGCTCAGCCCCCGCACCGTGTAGTTGTCCTGGGTGCCGGTCTCGTACGCGGCGCCTTCCTTCTGCGCCTCGACGTAGATGCGGCCGACGCCCGGGGTGGTGCCCAGGAACGCGCCGGTCGCCGGGTCGAAGTCCTTCTCGGCGCGCGGGACGAGCACCGGATCCTTCGAGACGAAGGTCTTGCCGTTCTCCTTGCCGGTGAACTTCGTGCCGGCGGGCAGGGTGATCGGCTTGTCCGGGTTCTCGTTGTGGACGAGCATCAGGCCGCCGGCCTTCTTCACGTCACCCTTGAGCTTCTCGTACCGCTTGGTGCCGCCCGCGATCAGCAGGTTGCCGTTGGCGAGCTGGGTGTGGCCGGTGCAGAACAGGTCGGTGGGCGTCGGCACCTTCTTGATGGTCCCCTTGACGGGGTCCCAGATCCGGGTGTCGTACCTCTTCGCGTCGAAGTTGTCCTGGTCGTTGCCCGAACCGGCGACGAGCAGCACCTTCCCGGTGCGCAGCAGCGCCGCGTGGATGGTGTTCTGCCGGTACTCCTCGGGGAACTGGACGATCTCCCACTTGCCGTTCTCGGCCTTGTACTCGGGTTGGTTGATCTTGTACTGGTGGTATTTCCCGGTGCCGAAGCGGTACAGCCACGGTCCGTTCATTCCGGCCAGCGCAAGCACCACCGCCGTGCCCATCGCGATCCGACGGGCCCGACGGCGGCCTGCACGGTCCTTCATTCCTTACGTCCCCCAAGTCCACCAAGGGCGATCTGCATGGTCTGGTCGTTTCCGGGGGCGTCCCCGGCGCCCGCGGGCCCGCCGTGCGCGGCGGCCCAGGTGGGCCGGTCCTGCGGGGCGGGCTGCTGCTGCGGCATCTGCGGCATCTGCGGCATCTGCGGCGGCTCCGGCGCGCGGGGCGCCTCGGCGGCGCCCGGCCGCCCGCCCCCGGCGTGGGCGCCGGGCTTCTTCCGGTCCTGCCGCATGCCGTGCCGCCAGGCGAACATCGGCGCGGCGGTGATCAGCAGGGCGAAGGTCGCCCAGATCACCATCGCCGGGTGCGCGTGTCCGTAGACCAGACCCGCGGCGATGGAGCCGGCGAAGATCAGGATGAAGTACCAGTGGTAGCGGAAGGTCCCGAACCAGGTGTCCGGGCTGGCCGAGTCGCCCTTCGGGGTGACCACGAACTTGCTCTTCCTGCGCAGGACGGAGTCGATCAGCGCCTTCGCGTACAGCGGCGCCGACAGCGCGGACATCACCATGCCGGCCACACCGCCGGAGCCCTCCGGCTCGTGCGGCGAGACGTTGTGCCGGCGGTTCCAGACGTACAGGCCGATCTGCAGGGCGGAGGCGTTGCCATAGAGCATCAGCCAGACCGTGGGGTCGATGTTCACGCCCGAGGCGCCCAGGCCCAGGAACAGCGCGCAGCTCAGCGCCGCCAGGATCCAGTTCAGGGCCGACATCGGATAGAAGATGATCATCATCGTGTAGTTGAAGAGCTTGCTCGGCGGGAGCGAGTACCAGCCCTTCCAGTACTGCGTGAGGATCGTCTCGTACGTACCGCGCGACCAGCGCATCTGCTGGGTGAAGAAGTCGGTCCAGGCGTTGGGGCCCTCACCGACCGCGAGCACGTCCGGGGTGTACACCGAGCGCCACTTCCGCCCCGTCGCCGGGTTCTTGTGGCGGTGCATCTCGAAGCCGGTCGCCATGTCCTCGGTGATCGAGTCGTACAGACCGCCGATCTGCTTCAGCGCCTTGATGCGCACGGCGTTGGAGGTGCCCACGAACATCGGCGAGCCGTAGCGGTTGCCGGCGCGCTGGATCAGCGCGTGGAAGAGGAACTGCTGGGACTCGGCGGCCTTGGTGACGAAGTTGTCGTAGTTGCCGTAGACCTGCGGGCCGATGACGAAGCCGACGTCGGGGTCGCGGAAGAAGCCGAGCATCCGCTCCAGGTAGTTCGGCAGCGGCACGTGGTCGGTGTCGACCGAGGCGAAGTAGTCGTAGTCGTCGCCGTGCGCGTCCAGCCAGGCGTTGTAGTTGCCGTGCTTGGTCCTGGCGCGGTGGGCGCCCTTCTCCTGGTTCCACTTCGCGACGCCCTTGCGGGAGAAGTGGCGCACGCCGAGCCGGGCGCAGACCTCCTTCACCTCGGGGTCGTCGCCCTCGTCGAGCAGCCACACGTGCATCAGGCCCCGGTGGCGGATCCTGACGGCCGCCTCCAGGGTCTTCGTCACCATCTCCAGCGGCTCCTTGCCGGGCACGAAGGAGGTGAGGAAGGCGACCCGGGTGCCGGTCTCGGGCACCACCGGGACCGGGTCGCGGGCGACCAGCGTGGCGTGCGCGTTCGACAGCACGTTCAGGCAGCGGAAGAGCTCGATCAGGCCGATCGAGACGAGCATGACGATGTCGAGGGCCGGCAGCCACGCGAACTCCACGTAGTCCCGCTCGGTCCAGTGCGAGGGCTGCAGCAGCCACACCAGCAGCACCAGCGACAGCACCGGGGCCGCGGCCAGCATCAGCGCGATGCGGATGCGGTGCGGCTCCTGGCCGATCAGCGAGCGGTACTGCACCTTGTACGGTTTGTTCGGATCGGGCTGGGTGAGGGGACCCGCGAGCCGGCTGTAGTGCTCGTAGTCGTATCTCGGCAGCGCCTTCTTGATCCGGCGGAACGTTCCCGTGTTCCAGTTCCGATGGCCGGGCACCCTGAGCTGGGTGGTCCGGGACGGGTCGTCGTCGTCCCTCTGGGCGCCCGTCGGCGTCGACGTCATGAGTCATCCCCCCAACACACGACGGCCGCCGCGTGTTTTCGTCGCTTCCTCACATCCGGTCCGGTCCCCCTCGACCGTCGCGGACGTATCAGTGGTGGACCGCTGTCACCACGTCTCCCACACCTTATAGACACGGCACAGCGCTGTTCCGGTTGCATGATGCCCCCCTCGGCACCGCTTCGTGAAACGGGACTCCTCGTCCCGCATCGTCAGCAACCGGTTTCTTTCCCCCCCGAGCGCCGCGAATCCGCGGCAACGTGAAGAACCCAGGTTCTACGGTGCCCATCATGATCGCAAGACGCGAAACACGGTGTTCACCGGTCATACGGGTCCATGGTGAACGGTGAGGGGGTCCCGGGGGGCCGATGGTGCATACGTACGCCGAGTGGGGTGCGTTCAACGGGCGCGAGGGAGTATTCGGCCAAAAAACCGACGGGCCCCTCGTCTGCACGAGGAGCCCGTCGGGTCGGTGCGCCGCCAGGGACTCGAACCCCGGACCCGCTGATTAAGAGTCAGCTGCTCTAACCAACTGAGCTAGCGGCGCGCGCTGACGGCGTAACTCTACAGGACCCCGACGGGTGCTTTTGACCGCCGTCCACCCGGCCGTCGCCCGCGGGGGTCACACCCGCTACGGGCCCGGTCCACCGCCCGTACATCATTCGGACCGTCAACATGCGCGTGCGGGGGACAGTTGCGAAACTGGCCGTCGTGCACGGACGTGACGAAATCGACCGGGAGTGTGAGGGGAATCGCATGGAGTCTCCGGTATTCGAGGAAATCGATCCGGCGGACGACTGCGACTGCCCCGGCTGCGCGCACTGGCGGCGCGTCCTGCCGCATTCCCGGACGGGCCGTTTCCCCGGTCATCCGGCGGCGCACCGGACCGCTCTCGTCGTGGCCGCCGTGACCTCGGCCGCGGTCGCGGCGTCCGCCGTCCCCGCGGTCGCCGCCCCCTCGGCCCAGCGGCCCGCGGGTCCGGACGTTCCCGCAGGTGAGGAGCCCGCCACCCCACAGGGGAAGCGGGCTCCGCTGTACGGCCCCGGCGGTCGGGCGACCCTGCCCGCGGGCCTGGTGCGGGCGCCCGCGATCACCCGTGCGGACATCATCGAGCGGGCCCGGAACTGGGTCACCCGGAAAGTTCCGTACGACGTGGCCTCGTACGAGGCCGACGGCTACCGGCAGGACTGTTCGGGTTATGTCTCGATGGCCTGGCGGCTGCCCGCGAACGAATGGACCGGGAGCCTCGGGAAATACGCCGAGAGAATCACCAAGGACGAACTCCGGCCGGGCGACATACTGCTGTTCCACGACGCGTCCTCCCCTTATGGCGGATCCCACGTCGTCCTTTTCGGCGGCTGGGCGGACACCGCCCGCTCCCGGTACGTCGCCTACGAGCAGACCCTCCCGCACACCCGCCGGAAGACCACCCCGTACGCCTACTGGAACAACTCCGCGCGCTACGTCCCGTACCGCTACAAGGGGGTGACCGACGGCGCGGCGGGGGCGGGGACGCCCCGCCCGGCGGGCCGGACCCCGTTCCCCGGGGTGGCTCATTTCGGCCCCGGGGCGGAGAACGAGTACGTCGCCGAGCTCGGCCGGATGCTCGTCGCCCGCGGCGCCGGGCGCTTCTACCCCACGCCTCCCGGCCCGCGCTGGACGGACGCGGACCGGGCGGCGACCCGGGCGTTCCAGGAGGCCCAGGGGTGGCGGGGAGCGGCGGCGGACGGGCTGCCGGGGCCGCTGACCTGGGAGCTGCTGGTGGCCGGCGGGGGCCGGGACATCCAGAGCGGAGGTTCCGCTTCCGTTACTGCCGGGCCCTCGTCCGCCCCTTCCTCGCACGGGGTGCCGGGCTATCCGGGCCGGGCGCCGTTCCGGCCGGGCGCCGTCAGCGACCATGTCACGCGGCTCGGCGGACAACTGGTGAAGAAGGGGTTCGGCCGGTACTACACGCAGGGGCCGGGACCGCGCTGGAGCGAGGCCGACCGCCGCAACGTGGAGGCCTTCCAGCGGGCCCAGGGCTGGCGCGGCGGCGCGGCGGACGGCTATCCGGGCCCGGAGACCTGGCGGCGGCTGTTCCTCTCCTGACCCGTCCCGGGCGCGCGGCACTCCCCGGCGCCCACGTTCCTCGAAGTGACCGGTGTGACGCATCTGGCGCGGAGGCTGGAGGCAGGCATGACCACGACGACATCCCCCCTTCCCGAGAACGCCCCCGAGGATGTCCCGGAGAGCGTCCCCGAACCCGGCGGTCCGGTGGACGGCGGCACGGCGGCCGCCCGGCCGGCCCGGCTCATCCATACCGAGTCCACCACCGAGATCCCCGTCCACCTGCTGTTCCGCGACGCCCCCGGGCCGGCGCCGGTGCGGCTGCGCCCGGCGGTCGTCGCCCGCCGGGCGGACGCGGACGGGCACGGCGCGGGGGAGCGGCCCCGCCCGCGCGGTCCGGCCGACGGGCGGTCCCGGCCCGCCGTCCCGCGGATCGACCCCGAGCTGGTGGAGCGGCCCGCCCGGGTGCTGCCCGGCCTCGCGGGGGTGCTCGCCGGGGTGTGCGGGGCGGCCGGCTGCGTGGCCACCTCGTGGTGGGCGGGCGTACTGCCGCCCCCGGTGGCGGAGGCGCTCGGGCCGGCTTCGCGCTCCGGTGCGGCGGGGCTCGGCCCCGCGCAGTGGGCGGCGTACGCGGGGGCCGGGGCGCTCGGCCTGTTCGGGTTCGGCGGGCTGGCGCGCGGGCGGACCGGGCGGGCCTGGGTGCTCGGACTGTTCGGCCGTTACCGGGGGACCGTCCGGCGGACCGGGCTGATGTGGGTCAACCCGCTGCTGCTGCGCCGCCGGGTCGACGTACGGCTGCGGCACTGGCGCGGTGAGGCGATGCGGGCGGCCGACCGCAGCGGGGTCGCGCTGCGGGTGGCCGTGCTGGTGGTGTGGCGGGTGCGGGACACCGCGCGGGCGACGCTGAGCGTCGAGGACCACGAGGCGTATCTGCGCGCGTGCGTCGAGGCGGCGCTGGTGCGGGTGCCGGTGGCGGCGCCGGGCGCGAGCGAGGGCACGGTGGCGGCGGCGCAGGACGCGCTGACCCGGCTGGTGGCGGCGGACACCGCGCCGGTGGGGGTGGAGGTGTTCGCGGTGCGGCCGGTCCGGGTGGAGTACGCGCCCGAGGTGGCCGCCGCGATGCACCGGCGCAGGATCGCCGCGCTGGACGCCCAGCACCGGGCGAGCGTGCTCGGCTCGGTGGTGGACTCGGTGGAGGACACGGTGACCCGGCTGACCACGCGGGGACTGGTGGAGCTGGACGACTACGAGCGCAAGGTGCTGGTGAAGGACCTGACGGTGGCGTTCTGCGCGGGACGGGGGGAGACGGGCCCGTGAACGGCGGGGGAACGGACCCTGCGATTGGTATGGACATGCTCATTCCGCGCCCATAATCTCAGACTTGGTCTAGACCTACCTGCACGGCTCGAGGAAACTCCCCCACGTTCACCAGGAGCGGCAGCATGCGCACAAGGACCAAGATGTACGCGGCCGCGGTGGGACTGGCCACGACCGGAGCACTCGTGCTCTCCTCCGGTGGTGCCAGCGGCCACGGCTACACCGATCTGCCGGTCAGCCGGCAGAAGCTCTGCCAGAACGGCTCGGTGACCAACTGCGGATCCATCCAGTGGGAGCCGCAGAGCGTCGAGGGCCCGAAGGGCTTCCCCGCCTCGGGTCCCGCCGACGGGCGGCTCTGCTCCGCGGGCAACGCGCCGTTCGCCCAGCTCGACAGCCCGAGGACCCCCTCGGGCGGCGCCTGGCCCACGACCCGGGTGTCCGGCGGCCAGACCTACACCTTCCGGTGGCAGTTCACGGCGATGCACGCCACCACCGACTTCACGTACTACGTCACCAAGCCGGGCTGGAACCAGAACCACAACCTGGCCCGCTCCGACCTCAACCTGACGCCGTTCCTGACCGTTCCCTACAACGGTCAGCGCCCGCCGCAGACGCTGTCGCACAGCGGCCGGCTGCCGTCCGGGCTCAGCGGACACCACGTGATCCTCGCGGTGTGGACGGTCCACGACACGGGCAACGCGTTCTACGCCTGCTCCGACGTCACGTTCTGAGCGTCCCGGACCGTCCCGGCCTGTTCCGGAACAGGCCGATCCCCGTCCGGACACGCCAAAGGGCCTCTCGCTCCCACGAGAGGCCCTTCTCGGTGCGCCGCCAGGGACTCGAACCCCGGACCCGCTGATTAAGAGTCAGCTGCTCTAACCAACTGAGCTAGCGGCGCGTGACTCCCGCCGTCCGCTTTCGCGGGCGGCGACAGGGAAAATAATACCCGGTTCCCGGGGGTGGTCCGCACCACCGCCGGTCCGCCCGGATCGTCGGGGACAGCGGCACCGGGGCCGCGCCGCGGTCGAGCGCGCCGGCGGCCCGGCGCAGGCGGTGGGCGTGCACGGCCGGCAGGGACGGCGCCGGACAGCCGGCCGAGGGGCCGGCCGTGATCAAGGCGGCCGTGCGGACCGTGCCGACCGCGTACTCCCGGAGGTCCGGCACGGGCACGGTGGGCGGCCGCGCCGCCGGCCGGGAGGGCGGCGGCGCGGCCACTGACGTGGCCCCGGGCCTCGTCCCGATCACGGTCCGTGGCTAGAGCACCGCGCTGAGGAACTCCCGCGTCCGGTCGTGCTCCGGCTCGCTGAAGATCTTCTCCGGCGCGCCCGCCTCGATGATCCGGCCCTGGTCGAACATCAGCACCCGGTCGGAGATGTCCCGGGCGAAGTTCATCTCGTGGGTGACGCAGAGCATGGTGATGTCGGTGGAGCGGGCGATGTCCCGCAGCACGTCCAGCACGCCCGCGACCAGCTCCGGGTCGAGCGCCGAGGTCACCTCGTCGAGCAGCAGCACCTGCGGCCGCATCGCCAGCGCCCGCGCGATCGCCACCCGCTGCTGCTGACCGCCGGACAGCTGTCCGGGGCGCTTCGCGAGGTGCTCGGTCAGGCCGACCATCTCCAGCAGCTCCCGCGCCCGCTCCTCGGCCGCGTCCTTGGACATGCCGAGCACGGTGACCGGGGCCTCGGTGATGTTCCGCAGCACCGTCATGTTCGGGAACAGGTTGAACTGCTGGAACACCATCCCGATCTTCTTGCGGATCTCGCGGACCTGCTTCTCGGACGCCGGGAACAACTGCTCCCCGTCGACGGTGATCGTGCCCTCGTCGGGCTTCAGCAGCGTCATCAGCAGCCGCAGGATCGTGGTCTTGCCGGAACCGGACGGGCCGATCAGCGTGACGTGCTTGCCGGCGTCCACGGAGAAGTCCAGGTGGTCCAGGACCGTGTGGTCCCCGAACCGCTTGGTGACCTGCTCCAGCCGGATCAGCTCGCCGGTGCTCCGCGGCGTCCCGGGCGTCCCGGGCTTCTTCTCGAACGGGGCGTGGGTGTCAGTGGACAAGGCGTCGCTCCAGGGCTCGCAGGGCAAGGGAGGCCAGGTAGGAGATGACGATGAAGGCCACGCCGATCACCGTCAGGGGCTCGGTGAACTGGAAGTTCTGCTGGGCGAACAGCCGTGCCTCGCCCAGCATCTCCAGCACCGTGATCGCCATCAGCAGAGGCGTGTCCTTCAGCATCGAGATGACGTAGTTGCCGAGCGCGGGCACGACCCGGCGCACGGCCTGCGGCAGGATCACCGCGGTCCACGTCCGGCGCAGCGGCAGGTTCAGCGCCGTCGCCGCCTCCCACTGGCCCACCGGCACGGCCTCGATGCCGGCCCGGTAGACCTGCATCGTGTACGTCGAGTAGTGCAGCCCGATGGCGAAGACACCGGTGGTCAGCGCCGAGAAGGTGACCCCCCACTCGGGCAGCACGTAGAAGAGGAAGAACAGCTGCACCAGCAGCGGGGTGTTGCGGACGAACTCCGTGATCGCCCCGACCGGCCAGGTCACCCAGCGCGAGGGCACCCGCATCAGCAGCGCCCACGCCAGTCCCAGGACGAATGAGATCAGCGAACCGAGGGCCAGGATCTGCAGGGTGACCAGCAGACCGTCCCAGAAGTACGGCATGAAGTCGGAGACGGCGCTCCAGTCCCACTTCACGAGACACCACTTCCCTCGGGCACGCGCACGGCGGCCGTCTTCTCCTTCGGCGCCTTGCCGACCCCGGCCTTCAGCTTCTTCTCCAGACCGCGCATCAGACGGGTCAGCGCGAAGGCGATCACGAAGTAGATCAGCAGGATGTACGTGTAGATCTCCGCGCTCTCCTGCAGCGCCAGGCGCACCAGGTTGCCGCTGAACGCCAGGTCGCCCATGCCCATGATCGACACCAGGGCGGTGCCCTTGAGCAGCTCGATCAGCAGGTTGGAGAACGGCGGGATCATCTCCGGCACCGCCTGCGGCAGCAGGATCAGCTTCATCCGCTGCCAGGGCGTGAAGCTGAGCGCGATACCGCCCTCACGCTGGGCCGGGTCGACCGCGGCGAGGGCGCCGCGCACGATCTCCGAGCCGTACGCGCCGTAGGTGAGACCGAGTGCCAGCGTGCCCGCCCACAGCGGCACCAGCTGCCAGCCGAAGGCCGGGGGCAGCACGAAGAACACCCAGAAGATCATCACCAGCGCCGAGGTCCCGCGGAACACCTCGGTGTAGAGGCCCGCCAGGAAGCGGACGAACTTCAGCCGGTGGGTGCGCGCCACGCCGACCACGAAGGAGACGGCCGTCGCCAGCAGCGCGCTGAGCACGAGCAACTGGATCGTGACCCAGACGCCCTCGAGCACGAGTTCCCAGAGTCCCGATGTCATCCGCCGCAGAGCTCCTTCGCGGTCAGATCCGTCATCTCGTCCTCGGTGAAACCGAAGGGCTTGAGGATGCGGAGCAGCTCGCCGCTCTTCTTGAGCTCGGCCAGCTCGCGGTTGAAGGCGTCCCGGAGCCTGGTCTCGGTGGGCCGGAAGGCGAACGCGCCGCCGTCGACGTGGGGCTTCCCGCCGACGATCGGCTTGAAGGCCTCCGTGACCTCCGCCTTCCTCGACTTCTTCACCACCTCGCGGGTGGTCAGCGCGGTCCCGGCGAAGACGTCGACGCGTCCGGCCTCGACGGCGTTCAGGCCGGCGACCTGGTCGGGGACGATCAGGATGTCGCTCTTCTTGTACCCGGCTTCGACGGCGTACGCGATCTCCGCGTACCCGGTGCCGGTGGCGAACCTCGCCTTCTTCTCCACGACGTCCCGGTAGTCGTGCAGCCCCTTCGGGTTGCCCTTGCGGACGATGAAGGAGTCGAGCATCTGGTAGTCGGGGTCGGAGAAGATGACCTGCTCACAGCGCTCGGCGTTGACGTACATCCCGGCCGCCACGACGTCGAACTGCTGCGAGTTCAGCCCGGGTATCAGCGAGCCGAACTCGGTGGGCACGGGCTGCACCCGGTCCACGCCGAGCCGCTTGAAGATGACCCTGGCCAGCTCCGGCGCCTCGCCGGTCAGCTCGCCGCTCCTGTCGATGTAGCCGAACGGGATCTCGCCGGCGATGCCCAGACGGACGACGCCCGCGGCCCTCAGCCGGTCCAGCAGGTCGCCGCCGCCCGTGGCCGCCGCCGTCGGTACCCGGGAACAGCCCGCGGCCCCCAGTGCGCCGAGCGCCGCGACCCCCGCGAGCAGCGATCGGCGTGTGGGTCCGGGCGCTTCCCGGAATCGTCTCAGTGGTTGCAGTGGTGGAGCCATGGCGGCGCGGCTACCCGAACCGATGCGAGTTATTCCGGCCAGTTTCGGCCCCGCCCGGCGGCCGGGTGGTCATGACCAGGGTGGGACGACGGGGGACACGGCAGCCCGATTCCCCGGGATCTCCCTGGTCGAGCGAGGGTCGGCCGCACGGCCCGGCTGCTCGACGACCGGGCGCCGCCCGCCTGCGGAGCCGTCCGGAAATCCCTCCCGCTGTCCGGCCACGTCCACCACGCCGCGTACGCGCACGACCACGCCGCGTACGCGCGCGACGGGGGTCACGCCCTCTTCCCGACCTTCGCGCAGACGGGGCCGCCCCTGGAGAACCCGACCGTCCCCCCGGCCCCGGGCGACCGGCGCATACCGGTCATCTCGGCCAACCAGGTGATCATGTGGGCGGCGTTGCGCCGATTGGGTACCCGAGCGGTGGGACCGTATCAGGCGCTGATCGACGCGTCGGCACGCTCCGGTCCCGTACCGCCGGGCCGCGTGCCCGGTCCCGTACCGCCGGGCGTACCGGAAGAGAGACGGCAGAAAGGCTGGACATGACCGCACTGGGATTCCTCTATCCGGGCCACTCCGCGGAGGACGACTATCCGCGCATCGAGCAGTTGCTGGGCAGCGACGTCCGGGTGGACCTGGTGCACACCGACCTCGGTGAGGACGCGCACCGGGTGGACGCGCTGCTCCAGATGGGAGCGCCCGAGCGGCTGGCGGCCGGCCTCCAGCAGCTGCGCCTCTCGGGCGCCGAGGCGGTGGTGTGGGCCTGCACCAGCGGCGGCTTCGTGCACGGCTGGGACGGCGCCCAGGAGCAGGTGCGCGGCCTCGCCCGGGCGGCGGGCATGCCGGCGTCGTCGACGTCGTTCGCCTTCGTGCACGCGGTGCGGGAGATCGGGGCGCGGCGGGTCGCCGTCGGCGCGGCCTACCCGGACGACGTGTCCCTGCTCTTCGCCGAGTTCCTGCGGGCCGGCGGGGTGGAGGTGACCGGGGTGCGCGGCTCCGGGATCGTCACGGCGGCGGAGGTCGGCGCCTGGGGCGAGGAGGAGCTGTTCGCGCTGGCCCGCGCGGCCGACACCCCGGACGCGGACACCCTGCTCCTGCCGCACACGGCCCTGCACACGATCGCCCACCTCCCCGCCCTGGAGAAGGAGCTGGGCAAGCCGGTCCTCACCGCCAACCAGGTCACCGCCTGGGAGTGCCTGCGCCTGGCCGACCGCCGGGTCAACGCCCCCGGACTCGGCGCCCTGTTCACCCGGGAGCCGATCGTCCAGGTCTGATCGTCCAGGTCCGAGGACGGCCCGGCGCGCCCCCGGTCGACTCTCGGCGGCCGGCCGGGAGGAGGCGTTCGGGCGGCCGACCGCCGTCATCGCGGCACGGGAGGCCGGGCGCGGAGGCGGCGCCGTGAGGCGCACACGGAAGAACCCCGGTCCCGCTGGAGCGGGGCCGGGGTTCTGTTCGAGCGCCGGGCAGGCCTTGCACCTGCATTTCCCCGCAGGAAGCGGGGCGTCTTTCCTTGGACCACCAACGCGTGATCACTGTCGGGGGGCGACCCCCTCAGCGAGCAAGATGATCGTATCGCATGATCGTCGTGCGCGCACACCGCCGGGTGCCAGGGGGCGGCCGACGGTGTGCGGGAGTACGCGGGGAATAACCGGGGACCGTCTCCTGTTACGTCGCGCAGCGACCGTCACACCCCACAGCAGGAGGCACCCCACCATGGCCGCAGACGCCGCAGAGGAGATCCGGGGCACCGCCCACGGCACCGCACCCGTCCCGCTCTCCGTGCTGGACCTGGTGACCGTCGGCGCGGGCCGGACCGCGAGCGACGCCCTGCGCACCAGCGTGGACATCGCCCGCCTCGCCGAGTCCCGCGGCTTCCACCGCTACTGGGTCGCCGAGCACCACTCCATGCCCGGCGTGGCCTCCTCCTCGCCCGCCGTGATCCTGGCGCACCTCGCCGCCCACACCGGGCGCATCCGCCTCGGCTCCGGCGGGGTGATGCTGCCCAACCACGCGCCGCTGGTCATCGCCGAGCAGTTCGGCACCCTGGAGGCCATGGCGCCGGGCCGGATCGACCTCGGGCTCGGCCGCGCCCCCGGCACCGACGGGGCCACGGCGGCGGCCCTGCGCCGCTCCGACCGGCTGAACGAGGGCGCCGACGACTTCCCCCAGCAGCTCGCCGAGCTCACCCGCTTCCTCGACGACGACTTCCCCGACGGCCACCCCTACCGCCGCATCCACGCCGTCCCCGGCCCGGTGCAGGCGACCTCGCCCGGCGGCGTGCAGTCCCCGCACCGGCCGCCGATCTGGCTGCTCGGCTCCTCCGGCTTCAGCGCCCGGCTGGCCGGCGTGCTGGGCCTGCCCTTCGCCTTCGCCCACCACTTCTCGGCCCAGAACACCGTCCCCGCGCTGGACCTGTACCGCGAGTCCTTCCGCCCGAGCGGGGTCCTCGACGCGCCCTACGCCCTCATCGGCGTCTCCGCGCTCGCCGCGGACGACGAGAAGGAGGCCCGCCGCCAGGTGCTGGCCGCCGCGCTCAACATGGTCCGGCTGCGCACCGGCCGTCCCGGCCTCGTGCCCACCCCCCAGGAGGCGGAGGCGTACGACTTCTCCCCGATGGAGCGGGAGTTCGTCGACTCCTGGAACGCCAACGTCGTCCACGGCACCCCCGACGAGGTCCGCGCCGGCCTGGACGAGCTGCAGAAGCGCACCGGCGCCGACGAGTTGATGCTCACCGCCAACGCCCACGGCGGCGACGTACGCCTGCGCTCCTACGAACTGATAGCCGACGCCTACGGGTTGCCCACGCCCGCCTGAACCCCGGGCGCCCCCAGCAGCTCGGAGATGCGATCCGGCGACACCGGGCGGGAGTACAGCCAGCCCTGACCGGTGTCGCACCCGATCCGGCGCAGCCTCGTCGCCTGCGCCGAGGTCTCCACGCACTCCGCGGTGACCGTCAGACCGAGCCGGTGGGCGAGTTGCACCATCGCCTCGACGATGACCTCGTCCGCCGGGTTCGGCGGGGCGGCGGCGCGCTCCTCGTACTGGAAGCCCCGGACGAAGGAGCCGTCCAGCTTCAGCACCGACACCGGCAGCCGGCTGAGGTAGGCCAGGTTCGAGTAGCCGGTGCCGAAGTCGTCGATGGCGATGCGCACGCCCATGTCGCTGAGCGCCTTCAGGACCTGGATCGGCCGGCCGGACGAGCCCATCACCGCCGACTCGGTCAGCTCCAGCTGGAGCAGCCCCGGTTCGAGGCCCGTCTCCTCCAGGGTGCCGGCGACGTCGGCCACCAGGTCGGAGTCCCACACCTGGCGGACCGCCACGTTCACGCTGACGAAGATCGGCGGCTCGTCCGGGTGCTCCACCTGCCAGTCGCGGGCCTGCCGGCACGCGGTGCGCAGCACCCAGCGGCCGAGCGGCACGATCGAGCCGTCCTCCTCCGCGAGCGAGATGAACCGATTCGGCGTCAGCGTGCCGAACCGCGGGTGGTGCCAGCGGATCAGCGCCTCCACGCCGTGCACCCGGTCGTCCTCCATGCCCACCAGCGGCTGGTACTCCAGCGCGAACTCGCCCCGCTCGATGGCCGGACGGAGCGTGGAGGCGAGGGCCTGGCGGGTCACGCGGGAGGCGTTGCGCTCCGGGTCGAACAGCGTCCAGCGGGCCTTGCCGTCGGCCTTCGCCCAGTACAGCGTGGTGTCGGCGGCCTGCATCAGCGCGGTGGGCGTGGTCCCGGCGGCGTGCCGTTCCACCACCCCGATCGACGCGGACACCGACAGCCGGCGCCCGGAGAGGTCGAAGGGGGCCTGGATCGTGTCGAGCAGCGACTCGGCGAGGTCGGCGAGCTGTTCGGTGCCGGTGGAGTCCTCGACCAGCAGCGCGAACTCGTCCCCGCCGAGCCGGGCGACCAGCGGGGCGCCGGTCCTGGTCCGGCCCGCCTCCTGCGCGCAGTGCGTCAGCCGCTCGGCGACGGCGGCCAGCAACTGGTCGCCGACGCGGTGGCCCAGGGTGTCGTTGACGGCCTTGAACCCGTCCAGGTCGAGGTAGCACAGCCCGATCCGGCCGGTGCCGCCCTCCTCGTCCGACTCCGCGTCCAGCGCGGCCGTCAGCCGCTCGAAGAACTGGGTGCGGTTGGGCAGCCGGGTCACCGGATCGTGCGACCGCACGTGCCGCAGCTGCGCCTGGAGTTCGTGGTGGTCGCTGATGTCGGCCACCGACAGCAGCACGTCCCCGTCGTCGGCGGGCAGCGGGGAGACCGTCACCCGCACCCACAGCGCGTGCCCCTCCGGGTGCTTCAGCCGGCGCGTGCAGCGCAGTCTGGTCCGTTCTCCGCGCAGCAGCTCCCGGTAGGCGTGCCAGGTACGGGAGTCGGAGGCCAGGTCCACCAGATCGGCGGCGACGGCGCCGGCCAGGGACTCCGGGGCGCGGCCCAGCAGGGTGGCGAGGGCCGCGTTGGCGCCGGTCACCGTGCCCCCGCGGTCGACCACGGCCATGGCGAGCGGCGCGGCCGTGAAGACGGAGCGGTACGACGGGGGCGAGGGGGACAGGAGGGGTGGGGGCTCCGCACGCGGAGACGTAGCGATCTCACTCTCCGTGACGCTCGGCCGGTTGAGTTCCGTGGCGGGCGCCGGCCCTTCGGACGTTCCGCTCACCGCTCGCTCCCGCAGTGCACTCGATCGCTGTCCGTGCAGAAAGTCTCTGAGTCTCAGGAAAGTGTGCCGATCATAGAGGCCCGCGTGGGGCCCTTCCAGTCACTCTCCGGCCTCCAGGGCGGATCCGCATCCCTGCCAGATCGTTTCTGCCCGCGGGGGGACGGCTTATGCGGTCCTCCGACCAGTTGTGACGTTCCGTGAGTGCGCGGGGTGTCGCTCCCGACCGGTCCCGCCCGGATGGTCGCGTTTCTCACTCGTCCGGTGCAGCCGAACGCGGCGCAATATGACAAATCAGCACACTCTGGGTGCGGTGTCCCGTGAACCGTCTCCCGGAGGTCCCCGTGCCGCGTCAGCTCACCCCGAGAGGACTCGGCCGTGAGGTTCTCCGGCGACGACCGGGGCGGCTGGGCCGATCGGGTGCACCGGGCGTACGGCCCCGGCTGCGCAGCACCACCGCGATGTGCGCCACGATGTCGGCGCTCGCGGCGACCTCGATGGTGAGCGTCCCCTCCGTCGCCGAACCCTTCTCGGCGGCGCCCTGCGCCCTCACCCGCACCACCGCCCACCACTCCGAGGGCCTGGACACCTGGAACACCGCCTACCCCCGCCCCGCCCGCGGCCTGGACGCGGTGACGGTGTTCCTGTCCTTCCCCGACTCCCGCCCCCTGACCACGCCCGCCGAACTCGCCGCCGACCACTTCCCCGCCACCACCCGCTTCTTCGAGCAGGCCTCCTACGGCAGGTTCACCCTCCGCCCGCACGCCCTGCGGCAGTGGCTCCGGATGCCGCGCCCCTCCACGGCGTACGGCATACGGCGCGACTGGACCGTCGCCCACCGGTCCGCCTACCTGCGGGACGCGCTCTCCGTGGCCGACCGGCACGTCGACTTCTCGCGCTACGACATCGTGTACTTCGTCGCCGACCCGGACGCGCCGGGCGTGGACTCCGACGCCACCAAGGTCGTCAACCTGGACCGTCCGTTGCGCGCCGACGGCACCGACATCCGCCGGGTCGTCACCGTGTTCGAGGACCATCCCCCGGACCGGCTCGTCCTCGCCCACGAGACCGGGCACGTCTTCGACCTGCCCGACCTCTACCACCGGCCCGTGGACGGCAAGGGCGACTGGGACACCCACGTCGGCGACTGGGACCTGATGGGCAGCCAGTTCGCCCTCGCGCCGGACCTCTTCGGCTGGCACAAGTGGAAGCTGGGCTGGCTGGAACCCCGGCAGGTGCGCTGCGTGCAGGAGGCGGGGCCGGTACGGCTGACGCTGGAGCCGCTCGGGGCGGGGCCGGGCACGCCGGTGACGGGCGCCGCCGGGGCGCCGTCCTTCGGTCTCGGCCGGGGCACCAAGCTCGCGGTGGTGCGCACCGGGCCCGACAGCGTGCTCGCCTTCGAGGCCCGCGGGCCGGTCGGCAACGACACGAGGGCCTGCCGGCAGGGGGTGCTGGTGTACAAGGTGCGCAGCGGCACCCGGTCGGGGCGCGGCCCCATCGAGGTCGTCGACGCCCACCCGCGCACCGAGGCGTGCTGGGCGGACTCGGTCTACCCGGCGCTCGCCGACGCCCCGGTCGCCCTCGGCGAGAGCTTCACGGTGCCCGGGGAGTCCGTACGGGTGGAGGTGGAGGGACGTACGGCGTCGGGGGCGTGGACGGTGCGGATCAGCACGCGGTAGACACGACGGAGGCCCCTCGCTCGCGCGAGGGGCCTCCGTCGTGTCGTGCGCCGCCAGGGACTCGAACCCCGGACCCGCTGATTAAGAGTCAGCTGCTCTAACCAACTGAGCTAGCGGCGCCTGCTGACGTCGTAGACATTAGCACCCTGATCGGCGGGAGGAAAAATCGAAATCCGCACGGCCGCGCGGGCGGCCCGCACGGCCGCCCACAGCAGCACCTCCGGGCCCGGCAGCCAGGGGCGACGGGTGTCGGGGGCGACGAGCCAGCGGGAGCCGGAGCGGGCGGCGGGCGAGGGGACGGTCACCGCGTCGCCGGCGCCGTGGCACAGCAGCGGAGGGACGCCGTCCGTGCGTGAGCCGTGCGCGCCCCACTCCTCCCACTCCAGGAGCGCCGGGAGCCGCTGCGCCGTGCCGGGCGCGGCGAACAGCAGCATCCGCCCCCGGAACTCCGCGACCGGACCCGAGCCCGGCCCCTCCTCCCACATCCGGTCCAGCATCCGCCGCCCGAAGACCGCGGGCACGCTCACCACGTCGAAGACCGCGCCGCAGGGCAGCACGACCGGCGCGTCCGGCCGCTCCTCCCAGTACGAGAGCGTGCTGCGCGGATACGCGCCCGCCGAGGCGAGCCAGGTGGCGCCGTCCGGCGTGACGCCGCCGGCGTCGGAGGTGTTCCATGTGCTGCTCATGACGGACAGGTCTACCCGGCGTGAGGGGACGCCTCCGCAGAGTCGCGGAAATCGGGGACACGGAGGTGGAGAACGGGGTATCTTGCCCGCCCGGCATATGCCCGCCTCATACGGGGTCGGCGTGCACCGGTCCTTCTCCGCCCCGCATCAGGTCCCGGCCGAACTCGACCATCTTCTTCGCGTAGTCCTCGGTCCACTCGGCGCGCTCGGCGATGTCCGCCGGCGTCAGCCGGTCGAAGCGCCGGGGATCGGAGAGCTGGGCCGCCGCCACCGCCTGGAACTCCGTCGCCCGGTCGGCGGCGGCACGGAACGCGAGCGTCAGCTCGGTCGCCCGCTCCAGCAGTGCGCGCGGATCCTCGATCGACTCCAGGTCGAAGAAGTGCTCGGGATCCGAGGCCGCCTCCGCGGGCTCGAACAGCAGGGGCGCGGGGCGTAGCCGCGGCTGCTCCCGGCGCGGCGTGTGCTCCGCCATGACTTCTCCTTCGTACGTCGCGGTCGACCCCCCTGGAGGGCGGGCCACCGTCCATTGTCCCGCGCCCCCGCAAGAGGGCCGGAGGAGTGCGCCCTCGGGCGCCGCGTGAATGGCTTCCCAGCCGTCCGGGGCATATGCATGCGCCCGCGCTGTCCCTTGCCGGGGCTTCGAGGGCGCCGAGGCGGGCGGTGAACGCGGGTGATCCAGCCGCAGGGGCTCGTCGCCGTCACCCGCGGCTGCCGGGCCCCGGGATACACTGCTCCGCTCCACCACGACCGGAGGTCACCCGGGTGTTCCCCGCACGAGTACGTGCCGGTGTTCCGTTGGGTCTGGCGATGCTCGCCCTGTCCGGGTGCTCCTCCCTGTGGAACTGCACCGACACGGCCGCGGAGCGCGGTGAGGCCGGTGTCAGGGTGCAGGTCGAGGACGTGTCCGGGCGGCCTCTCGGCGTCACCGCCGAGGTCGTCGACTGGCGCCTCGAGCCCCACCCGCAGGTGCCCTCCGAAGGCGACCACGTCTCCTTCCGCTACCGCTTCGACGGCGCGGACGAGGGCTTCGGCCCTGCGGTGGACGCCTGTGCGGTCGATGAGGAGCGCGTGGCGCTGGGGTGTCAGACGGTCCATTCGTCCGAGGCGTTCGAGCGGGGCGGTGTCCTCACGGGCGACAGCCGGCTCGCCGTCGAGCACCCCGAGCGGGTCGCCGGAGTGCTCCTGGTCCCCAACGACCAGTCCTACGTCGGACGAACCTGCGAGGAGGACTTGAAGGACGGCGGCGGTCCGCACCCCCCGGAACCGGCCACCCTGGGGGACCAGCTGTAGGCCGTCCTTGCTCGGCCGAAACCGCTCGGGCCGGGGCTCGTCGCGTCGACGATCGCCCGCGCTTCTCGTCGACTTCCACGAGTCCGTTGATCACCGACTGACTTCCGGACACGTCGGCCATCACTGTTCCGGAGACCCCGGAGACGAACGAAGCCGGCCCCGGGGCACCGTCGAAACGTCACGTCACCGCACCTCGGGCCGCCAGGCCACCCGGTGTTCCGCCAGGTGTGCCAGGACCGCGTGGTTCGCCTCCCAGCCGTCCGGGAACTTCACCAGCGTGCCCAACTGGACGGGTTCCGTGGACGGGTAGTCGTCCAGGAGGTCGGTCACCCCCTCGCGGCAGACCACGATGCAGGCGTGGCGGTGGCGGGAGGCGAGGACGCACAGGCGGCCCGTCTCCAGGTGGAAGGCGGTGGCGTCGGGGCGGCCGGAGAGGGGGTGCAGGACGACCGTGACGTCGTACTCGCGGCCCTGGAGCCGGTTCGCGGTGTCGACGGTGACGTCCGGCACGCCCAGTTCCGTGAGGGCCGCCCGGATCGCCGCCGCCTGGTCGCGGTGGGCGGTGCCCACGGCGATGCGGTCGGCGGTGAGGGGAGTGGGGTCCGGGGAGCGTTCGGAGGTCGCCGCTCCGCCCCGGTCCAGCAGACGGCGGACCACCAGCGCGACCGCGCGCACCGCCTCCGGGTCCGTGCGCGGGGTGTGCCGGGCGGGGAGCTCCAGGAGGCCCCAACCGGACTCCGCCGCCTCGTCGATCACCCGGTCCGGGGCCGAACCGTCCGGCGGGACGGAGAAGGCGAGCCCGCGGTCGCCGTGGTCCGTGCCGCTGCGGAACGGGGTGTACGGGTAGAAGGCGTCGGAGACCAGGGGGGCCGCCGACGCCGGGAGCCGCCAGGACACCGGCAGGCGGTGCTGCGGCAGTTCGGGGTTGTGGGCGAGCAGGGTGGTCACCGCCGACGCCGACGGGTCGTACGACAGGCCCGCCCACTGCTCGCCGCCCACGATGGAGAACGGGTCCAACTGGCCCGGGTCGCCCACGAACAGGGCCCGCTCGAACAGGTTGGCCACCGCGAGCAGCGCGTCCGAGCGCATCTGGTACGCCTCGTCGACGATCGCGTGCTCCCACGGCTCGACGCCCTTGACGTGCGCCCACTTCGCCGCCGTGGAGATCACCACGGCCAGACCGGCGAGATCGGCGGCCTTCGCCGACGTGCGGACGTTCTCCAGCGAGTCCAGCGCCTTGTCGTACGGGTCGGTGTCGCTGCTGTGCAGCCGTCCCACCGGCAGGTCGGGGTTCTTCTCGGCGAGGCGGAGGACCAGGTCGTCGACCTGTGCGTTGGTCTGCGCCACCACCATCAGGGGGCGGCCCGCCTCCGCCAGCTCCAGCGCCGCCCGCACCACCAGCGTGGACTTGCCGGCGCCGGGCGGGGAGTCGACGACGACACCGCGCGCGGCGCCCCGCAGGGTGTCGCGGAGGATCGCGTCGGTGGCGCGGGCGGCCGCCGCGCCGGGGTCGAACACGGCCTGCCGGGCAGGGGCGGTCACAGCACGTCCTCCTCGGTCACCGGGTCGGCGGGCTCCGGTACGGCCTCCTCGCCGGGCGGACCGCCGTGGGTCCACGGGGTCTCCTCCGGGTCGGGCAGCTTCGCGCCGCCGCGCGGTTCGTGCTCGAACAGCGTGAAGCACACGCGGTCGCCCTTCTCCGGCACGGAGCCTTCCTCCGGCTCCTTGCCGCGGCCCATCCTGTCCATGACGCGCAGGACGAGGAGACCGTCCTCCGGCCCCTCCTCGTAGCCCACGAACTCCGCCGTCTGCGGCTTCCCGCCCAGCGAGCGGTACGCCCGCACCCGCTCGCCGAGGTGCGGGCGGTCGTCGGTGCGCACGGTGACCAGCGGGCGCGGGCTCGGGCGCCTGCTCTCGCTGTACGCCATCACCACGTCGACCACCTCGCCCGCGAACGCCTCCCCGGACAGCCGCCGGGCCGCCATCACCAGCGGGTCGTCGAGCGCCTCCTGCGCCTCGAGACGGGCCTGCTCCCGCTCGCGCACGGCGAGCTTGTTCGCCGCGGTCACCGCGTCGTCGCGGCGCGGCTGCGGCGGCTCACCGGCCAGGACGCGGTCCCGGTGACCGGTGAACGACCAGCGGTCGCGCGTCCACCGCTCCTCGACGCGCGCGCCCTCCGGGAGTTTCCGCAGCAGGTCGAGCCCTCGCCACACCGCGTCCCAGGTGGGCCGCGTACGGCTCTCCACCAGTGCGCGGATCTCCCGTTCGGCCGCGGTCAGCGCGCCGAGGCGCTCGTCGGCCTCCAGGCCGTCCTCCGCCGCCGCGAGCGCGCCGCGGGCCCGGTCGTAGCGCTCGATCGCGGGGGCGAGCAGCTTGTTGTCGAACGCCGGGTCGGTCGCCGGGCCCGCGGGCGGGCACACCAACTGGCCGTCGGCGTCCCGCGCCAGCTCGGCCTCCTGCGCGGCCTTTGCCCCCGAGCGCCCCTCCGGCGGGTCGATCCAGGCGAGCAGCGCCCCCAGGTGCTGGTCCTCCAGCGTGGACTGCCCGGTCGCCCAGTGCCGCGCCAGTACGTCGGTCATGGCCAGCAGCAGCGAGGAGCCGGGCACCCGGGCCCGCTCCCCGAAGTGCGTCAGCCACCGCCCCAGCAGCGGCACCCGGGGCGGCGCCGGGAACGGGGCCTCCGGGTCCTGCTCCGCCGTGCGCCGGAACCGCATGGACCGCCCGAGCAGCCGTACCAGGTCGACGCCGGCCCGGGACGGCACGATCAGCTGGGGCGCGTCCGCGCACAGTTCGACCTCGACCTTGACCCGCTTGCCGGTCTCCGGGTCGGTCTCGGAGCGCTCGGCGGCCTCCACGACGTCCGCGAAACCGTCGACGTACGGCAGCACCACGTCGGCCAGCTCGGCCAGGAACGCGAACCGCAGATCGCGGTCGCGCGGCTGCGGCACCACCAGCAGCCGCGGCGCGTCCCGGTCGGTGCCCACCAGCGCGCCGAGCGGGGCCCCCGCCTCACCGGCGGTGATGAGCGGGACGAGGACCAGGGGGCGTTCGGAGAGGTGCCGGTGCCGAACGGTGGCGGCCGGCTGGGCGCGGCCGGTGCTGACGGCCTCGAGGCGGGCGAGGGTGGCGATCAGCGACAAGGGGCCACCTCCGGGGCGGCCGTTCCCAGCGCCTCCGCGCGCAGGGCCGCCGCCCTGCGCAGTGCCGCCACCGCCGGGTCGTCGGGGTCGCCGGCCTCCCCGCGGGCCGCCGCCAGCACCTCCCCGATCGTCGTCAGACCGCCCAGCTCCGCCCGTACCGGACGGCCCAGACGGGTCACCACGTCCTGCGCGCGGGCACGGTCCCGGCAGTGGAAGGCCAGCTCGCACGCGGACAGGCACTCCGGCGCGTAGGTCGCCGGGACCGACTCCACGGCCTCGGTCAGCCGCTCGGCGGGCAGCTTCGGCGAGAAGCACGTGCCCTCGGGGAGCGCGTCGGCGATCTCCTCGATGCGGGTGAGCCGCTCCAGCTGACGGGCGGTCACCGCACGCTGCCTGCGCACGTCCACGGCGGACGCGGTGGGCAGGTTGGAGAAGTCCTTCGGGCACACCAGCAGGATCCGGTGGCGCACGCGCGGGGCCGAATCCAGCCGCGCGGCGACCTGCTCCAGGGCCAGCACGTACACCGCCGACTGGCGCGCCGCCGCGCCGACCTTCGCCGGGTCCGCGGCGCCGTCCAGCATCGGGAAGGACTTGATCTCCACGACCGTCCAACTGCCGTCCGGGTGCACCACCACCGCGTCCGGCTCCAGGAAGGCGGGGGAGCCCGCGACGTCGAGCGCGAGCATGGGGTGGTCGAGCAGCGTCCAGGCGCCGGGCGCCTCGGCGGCCTCGCGCAGCGCCAGTTCCGTGCGGGCCGTGCGGCCCCGCGGGCCCTGGGCGGTGAGGTCGGGAACGCGCGCGCCGGCGGGCGGTTCGGCTCCGCGGTCCAGCTTCTCGTGGGCGAGGCGCAGCAGTTCCGTACCGCCGTCCGCCTTGACCTTCGCCTCGAACGCGTTGCCCCGCACGAACGCGAACTGGGACTGGCCGAAGACCGACGGCGAACCCAACGCGTCCGCCAGCACCGCCTTGTCCACCCCGGCGCCGTCGAGGATCGCGCGCCGTCTGCAGCCCGGGTTGGCGGCGAGGGCGGCCAGGGCGCGCGCGTCCAGCGCCTTGGCCTCGACCTCCGGCCCGCGCAGCTCAGCGAGCCGGTGCCGGAGCGCCTTCTCCCGCGTCCGAGGGGGAGGCACCCGGTTCGGTTCCTGGTCCGTACCCCGGCTCGGGGTGCCGCTGCCGTGGAATTCGCTCACCCGCGGAAGTCTGGCATCCGGCACTGACAATCGGGGAACCGGTGGCGGAGGAGTCCGCCGGGACGACCGAGGAGCGGGGCGGGAAACGGGTCTTCGCGCGGTCCGCCAACCGCATCACGGCGGGGGCCAGCAGCAGGCCGGCGCCCATGACGGCGGCGCCCGCCGCCGCGTCGAGGAAGTAGTGGTTCGCGGTGCCCATCACCACGATCGTGGTCACCAGCGGGTAGACGACGGCGGCCGTCCTCGTCAGGCGCGTGCGCCCGTACCGCCAGAGGATCACTCCGCACCACAGCGCCCAGCCCACGTGCAGGCTCGGCATCGCCGCGTACTGGTTGGTCATCCCGCCGAGCCCGCGCGGGGCGCTCGCCTCGCCGCCCCACCAGCCGTACGCGCTGTAGTGCGCCATCGTGTCCACGAAGCCGTGGCTCGCGTCGAGCAGCCGGGGCGGGCAGGTGGGCAGCAGGGTGAAGCCGATCAGGCCGATGAAGGTGGACGTCATCAGCCAGGTGCGGGCGGCGCGGTAGTGCACCGCGCGGGAGCGGAACAGCCAGACCAGGATCGCCGGGGTCACCAGGTAGTGCAGCGACGCGTACCAGAAGTCGGCGGGTATGCCGAGCCACGGCTCACGGGTGAAGAGACGGTTCAGCGGGTGCTCTGCGTTGAGGTACAGCGCCTTCTCGATGCGCAGGATCGCCAGCCCGTGGTCGACGGCGTCGGAGACGTCGCCCCGGACGACCAGCCGGCCCGCCGAGTAGCAGGCGTACACCAGGAGGATGAGCGGCAGCTCCGTCCACCAGCGCAGCCGGGTCGCCGGGGCAGCCTCGGTCCCCGGTGTCTCGGTGTGCGGCATCCGATCGCTCCCCCTTTGTTTTCGCGCGGTGCTCCGTTCAGCGGCCAGCCACTCTACGGTGTGCGCGCGTACCCCGTGACATGCCCTCGGCCCTGAGAGACGTCGGGACCGCCCGTCGGGTTGCCCGCGGCCGGGGTGCGCGATGATGGGGGAGTCCCGCCTGCGAATTCTCACCCGGAAGGTCTCCCATGGCACCGCGCATCCTGCTGGCCCGGCACGGACAGACCGAGTGGTCGTTGTCCGGCAAGCACACCGGCAGGACCGATGTGCCTCTCCTGGAGGAGGGCCGACGGGGCGCCAAGCTGCTCGGCGAGCGCCTGCACCGGGCGCCGTACGAGGGGCTGCCCGGCGTCGAGGTGCGCACCAGCCCGCTGGTGCGCGCGCGGGAGACCTGCGAGCTGGCCGGGTTCGGTGAGCGGGCGGAGGTCTGGGACACGCTCATGGAGTGGGACTACGGGGCGTACGAGGGCATGACGCCGGCCGAGATACAGGCGGTCCGGCCCGGGTGGCTGATCTGGCGGGACGGGGTCCCCGAGGGGGAGTCCCTGGCCGAGGTGACGGCCCGCGCGGACGAGGTGGTGGCCTGGGCCCGGTCCGCCGACCGTGACGTGCTGGTCTTCGCGCACGGGCATGTGCTGCGCTCGATCGGTGCGCGGTGGCTGGGGCTGCCGATCGATTTCGCCGCCCGTATCCGGTTGAACCCGACGTCCCTGTCGGTGCTGGGGTGGGCGTACGGCGAGCCGGCCATGGAGTCGTGGAACGAGACGGGGCATCTGGCGGCCTGATGTTCGGGCGCCGGGCGCCGGGCGCGCGGCCCGGTGTTCGTGGTGCGCCGCGCGTGGGTGCGGGCCGGGGGTGGGTCGCGCGGCCCGGCGCTTGCGGGGTGCCGGCCGCGCCCACCCGTGCCGCCCTGCGGCACGACTGCCCGCGGTTGTGCGGTCTTCAGACCGTGCGGGGCAGGGAGTCGTGGCGGTCCAGGAAGGCTGATACGCCGGAGGCGCGCCGGTGGGGGAGGAGGACGCGGGACGTGCCCGCCAGCATCGTCCGGACCCGGGACGACTGGACCTCGTTCAGCAGGTCCAGTACCCGCATCCCGGCCTCGGCCGCCTCGTCGGGCAGGCCCCCGCGGGCCAGGTCGTCCGCCAGCTCCGCCGTGTACAGCGCGATGTTCCGGGTGAAGTGCGGGTGCTGGAGCTCCGCCGCCCGCCGTGCGTGCCGCGCCGCCCGCGGCCAGTCGCCCAGCGTCGACCAGCACTGCGCCTCCAGGCCCTCCAGTTCGGCCTCCCCGTAGAAGCTCATCCACTCCGGATCCGCCTCCGAGGTCCCGCGCTCGAAGTAGGTCCCCGCCCGGACCAGCGCCTGCTCGCAGCCCGTGCGGTCGGCGAGCCCCGCCCAGCCGCCCGCCTCCCGCAGCGCCAGCAGCGACATCAGCCGCGCGGAGCCGAGCGGCCGCGCGGCCCGCTGCGCGGCCTGGGCCGCCCGCACCGCCTCCCGGGGCCGGCCCGCGTCCCGCGCGAGGAACGCCGTGTTGCAGAAGGCGTGCGCCTCCACCCCCGGATCCCCGGCCATCCGCGCGGTCGCCAGCGCCTCCGCGTAGTGGGAGCGCGCGTCGTCGAAACGGCCCGAGTCGTGCGCCAGCCAGCCCACCGAGATGGCCAGCTCACCGGCGCCCGAGTACAACCGGTCCGCGGTCCGCTGCCGGGTCGTCCCCGCGTCCAGCAGCGCGTAGGCGGCGCGCAGGGGGGCCGCCGCGCGGCGGTACAGCCCGTCCGCCCCGTGCCGGTCGTCCAGCAGCCGGATGTGGCGGACGGCATCCTCCAGGGCGCCCGCGTCGCTCGCCCCCGCGCGGCGCACGGCGCGCTGCGCCGCCGACGCGTCCGGGGCGAACCCGTACGGGCTCAGCGAGGCGGTGGCCACCGTGGCGCCCCCGCCGGTCATGAATGCGCGACGCAGCACGTCGCTCTCCTCGTGGTCGTGCGTGTCGTACGTGTCGTACCGGTCGTGCGTCTCATACGGCTCGTACGCCCCGCTGTTCTCAGTCGTGGCGTTCGCCGGGTTCCCGGTGGGGGCCGGGGACGTGTCCCCGGCGGCCCGGGTTCCGCGCCCGCGCACCGCCGAGCGGGGCGCGAAGCCCAGGTCGGTCAGCGTGCGGCCGGGGAACATGTGCAGGAACACCCGTTCATAGGCGTAGTTCGGGCAGCGGATCTCGCCCGCCTCCACTCGGTGCACGTACCGCGCGTCACAGCTGACCCGCTCGCCGATCTCGCGGGCGGCCCGCCGGACCGCCGCGGCGAACTCGGCCGGCGAGCGCGGTCCGCGCAGATGCCGGAAGGCGAGGTTCGGCCGCGGGGGCCGGGGGGGCTGTGACGAGGGCACCGTTGACGACGCCATGGCCGGGTCCTCTCTGCGAACCGTCGAACCATGCCGGAATCAGGGACGTTTGTCCGTGTGGCGCCCTGTTTCCGGCGGGCTAGAACGTACCTGTTGTGACGGAGTCACTACGCGGAGTTTGGCAACAATCCGGATATGTCATCCGCGATCTGCCATGAACTGCCATCCTTTGCGGCGGACTTTCGGCGTAGCCGTTGACGTCCCGGGTCGTTGAGCCCTGTGGACCGGGGGCCCGATGTGCGCGTTGGAGGCCGGGATGACGACCAGGCGGAGCAGGGATCCGTTGGAGCTGCCGAACACGGAGTGCGACGTGGTCACGGTTCCGGCGCGGCAGGGGCTGGAGGCGGTCGACATCCTGCGGCGCGGCGGCGCGGACGCGGTGGGGCCGGTGCTGCACGACCACGGGTGCGACACCCTCGGCTTCCTGGTGCCGCCGGGGACCGCCGCGGCCTGGGACGTGCCGGGCAGCGTCTGTACGGAGACGGACGGCCGCGGGCTGAGACCGGTGCCGGAGCTTCCCGCGGAGGGGGCGGACTGGCTGCTGCCGCCGGGGGAGGCGGAGCCGGCGACGGATCCCGCGGTGCTGCGGGAGGCGCTGGACGAGGCCCAGCGGATGATCGAGGCCGCGGACGGGTGTGCGTGAGATCCGGGTACGGGGACGGGGCGCGCCCCCGCCGCCCTCGCCCGTCCCCCTCCCTCGGGGACTCCGCCCCCGGACCCCCGCTCCTCGAACGCCGGAGGGGCTGAGAGCGGGGCCGGAGGGTCTGGAAACATGGGGGAATGGGAAGGACCAGGAACAGCGGGCGTCACCAGGCAGCCGTCGAGGCCGTCGTCGAGCCGGTCGACGGAGGGCTCGCCCGGCTCGTTCCGGACCGGGAGCGGGCGCGGGCCTGGACGCTGCTGATCGACGACGCGCCGCAGTCGCACGTCGACCTCGACGACCCGGCACACCTCTCCTTCGAGTACCAGCGCCGGTTCGGCCATGTCGTCGACCTCGTCGCCCCGCCCGGCAAGCCCCTGCGGGCCGTGCACCTCGGCGGCGGCGCCCTCACCCTCGCCCGGTACGTCGCCGCCACCCGCCCCCGCTCCACCCAGCAGGTCGTCGAACGGGACGCGGCGCTGGTGCGACTGGTCCGGCGGGAGCTGCCGCTGGACGCCGGGGCCCGCATCCGGGTGCGTTCGGTGGACGCCCGTGAAGGGCTCGCCAAGGTGCCGGACGGCTGGGCCGGACTCGTCGTCGCCGACGTCTTCAGCGGGGCCCGCACCCCCGCCCACCTCACCTCGACCGAGTTCCTCGACGACGTCCGCAGGGCCCTCGCCCCCGGCGGGGTCTACGCCGCCAACCTCGCCGACGGGCCGCCGCTGGCGCACCTGCGGGGCCAGATCGCCACCGCCGCCGCCCGGTTCGGCGAACTCGCGCTGATCGCCGACCCCGCGGTGCTGCGCGGCAAACGCTTCGGCAACGCCGTCCTGGTCGCCTCCGACGCGCCCCTGCCGATCGCCGAGCTGACCCGCCGGGCCGCCTCCGACCCGCACCCGGGCCGCGTCCAGCACGGCAGGGAACTCCTCGACTTCACCGGCGGGGCCGCCCCCGTGACGGACCGTTCGGCGGTCGCCTCGCCGGCGCCGCCCGCCTCCGTCTTCCAGTGACCGGCGGCCGGCCGACACGTACGGATCCCGGGGCGGTCGCGTGACCGGCGCCTCTCGCGCCGGTGAATCCGCTGACGGGGCAGACGCGGAGCACGGATCGGGGACCGTCCGGCCACGGCGCCCGTGCCGGAACCCTCAGTACGTCCCGATCTCCACCCGCGGCGGACCGTCGTGCCAGGTGCAGAAGACCGTCACCCGGTCCGCGCCCGAGGAGAACTCCACCCGGATCCACGTCTCCGTCTTCCACACCTGCATCGACCAGCCCGCCCCCGGCGTCGCCGAGACCAGCGACGCGGACCTCTCGCCGAGGTCGAACACCGCACGGCCGCCCTTGGTGTCGTAGCTCTTCACCTCGCCGGAGGCGGCCGGAGCGGCGAGGGAGGGGGAGGGGGAAGGCGAGGGCGTGGTGGGCCGGGACGGCTCCGGCTCCGGATCCGGATCCGGCTCGGAGGACGGCGACCCGTCGGGCTCCGCCGACGGTCTCCGCGTCTCCCCGGTCTCCTTCGGACCCGCCGTCCCGGAAGGCCGACGCGTCGACGACGACACCGGATCCGACTGCTCGGTGGCCGCGTCGGCCGCCGCGACGGGCAGGGCGCGGGGCGGGTCGTAGGCGGTGCCCGTCAGCACCGTGCTGACACCCCACCACGACAGCGTGACCGCCGCGCCCGTGGCGAGCAGCCAGGCCAGCACGTGTACGAGTCCTCTGCGCATCGTCGGCCCATACTGCCCCATCCACCTCAGGAGTGTCGCCCCTGCGGAGGCGTCCGGAGTTGTCCACAGGCCCGTACTCCGCCCACCCGGGATGGCGTACGGTGCCGCCCATGGCAAGTGTTCTCGTGGTCGAGGACGACCAGTTCGTACGCTCGGCGCTCATCCGGCAGCTCACCGACGCCTCGCACACCGTGCGCAGCGTGGGCACGGCGCTGGAGGCGCTGCGCGAGGTCGCCCACCACCGTTTCGACGTGGTCGTCCTGGACCTCGGACTGCCCGATCTCGACGGCTCCGAGGCCCTGAAGATGCTGCGCGGCATCACCGACGTACCGGTGATCGTCGCCACCGCCCGGGACGACGAGACCGAGGTCGTACGGCTGTTGAACGCCGGCGCGGACGACTACCTGACCAAGCCCTTCTCGGTGGAGCACCTCTCGGCCCGGATGGCGGCCGTGCTGCGCCGGGCCCGGTCCGGCGGAGGGGAGGCGGCGCCCTCCCCGGTCATCCGGGTCGGCGGCCTGACCGTCGACCCGCTGCGCCGCCAGGCCGAACTGGACGGCGTACGACTCGACCTGACCCGGCGCGAGTTCGACCTGCTCGCCTTCCTCGCCGGACGCCCCGGCGTGGTCGTCCCCCGCAAGGAGCTGCTCGCCGAGGTGTGGCAGCAGTCCTACGGCGACGACCAGACCATCGACGTCCATCTGTCCTGGCTGCGCCGGAAGCTGGGGGAGACCGCCGCCCGGCCCCGCTACCTGCACACCCTGCGGGGCGTCGGCGTGAAGCTGGAGCCCCCGGCCGCGCACGCGCCCGGAACGGAGCCGCCGCGATGAGATGGGCCCTGGTGAAGGTGGCGCTGGCGGTGACCGCGATGGTCGTGGTCGCCTTCGCGGTGCCGCTCGGTCTGGTCGTCCGGGAGACGGCCCGCGACCGCGCCTTCTCCAACGCCGAGCGGGAGGCGGCGGCCGTCGCCCCCGCGCTGTCCATCACCACCGACCGCGACCAGCTCGAACGCGTCGTCGCCTCCGCCGGTTCGAACGCCGCGATGGCCGTGCACATCCCGGCCGGTGACGGCGGCGAAGCCCTCGACATAGGGCGGCGGCGGGCCGCCGGGAAGGACATCGCGGCCGTGCGGAGACTGGGCCGCGCCTCCACCTCCACCGTGTCCGGAGGCTCGGCCCTGCTCCAGCCGGTGGCGCTGAGCAGCGGCGAGATCGCCGTCGTCGAGGTGTTCGTCCCCGAGTCCGAGGTCACCAACGGCGTCGGCACGGCCTGGGCGGTGCTCGCCGCGGTCGGAGCCGCCCTGATCCTCGGCTCGGTCGCGGTCGCCGACCGGCTGGGCGTACGGATGGTGCGGCCCGCGCGGCGGCTGGTCGAGGGGGCGCACGAGCTGGGCGAGGGGAAGCTGGGAGCCCGGGTGCCCGAGGAGGGGCCGACCGAACTGCGGCTGGCGGCCGTGGCGTTCAACTCCATGGCCGACCAGGTCGTCCACCTGCTCGCCAACGAGCGGGAGCTGGCCGCCGACCTGTCCCACCGGCTGCGCACCCCGCTGACGGTGCTGCGGCTCAACGCCGCCTCCCTCGGCGAGGGCCCGGCCGCCGAGCAGACCCGGGCGGCGGTCGAGCAGCTGGAGCGGGAGGTGGACACCATCATCCGCACCGCCCGCGACGCCAAGCCGCAGACGGCCGCCGCCGGACCCGGCGCCGGCTGCGACGCGGCCGAAGTGGTGCGGGAACGGATGGCGTTCTGGTCGGCGCTCGCCGAGGACGAGGGCCGCAAGTGGCGGGTGGCCGGCGCCGACCGGCCGGTGCGCATACCCGTGGCCCGCACCGACCTGGCCGCCGCCCTCGACGCGCTGCTCGGCAACGTCTTCCGGCACACCGCCGAGGGCACCGCGTTCGCGGTCGACGTGCACAACGGCGAGGACGCGGTGATCGTGCTGGTCTCCGACGCGGGCCCCGGCATACCCGACCCCGAGGCGGCGATGGCCCGCGGCCGGGGCTCCGGCAGCGACGGCTCCACCGGGCTCGGCCTGGACATCGTGCGCCGGCTCGCCGAGTCGACCGGCGGGGACGTGCGGATCGGCTCGTCCGTGCTCGGCGGGACCGAGGTGCGGATCTGGATCCAGCTCGACGGACGCGAACGGGCGCCCCGGCGGCGCGGACACCGGGGGTCCGTGCGCCGCCGTCGCGGACCGGGCCGCCTGGCCGCCTCCTTTAACCGGTCCCGATCCCTTCCTTAAGCGCACCCTAAGATCCCCGACGACCTTCCGGATCAGGGCATTTGTCCGGATCCGGCTCGCTAGCGTGCTGCCGCACCCCCCTCGAACGGCAACGAAGGCAGGCACGCGATGAGCACGCACCGGCGCAGGGTCAGCGGCAGGAACAAGGCGATCGGCGCGGCGACCGCCGCGGCCGTGGCCGGCGGCGGCGCGTTCCTGTTCACCGGCACCGCCCAGGCGGCCGGCGTCGGCGCGGCGTACACCAGGACCAGCGAGTGGTCGACCGGCTACACCGCCCAGTACGTGGTGACCAACGACAGCGGCGAGCGCGACCGGGACTGGAAGCTGGAGTTCGACCTGCCCGCCGGCACCGAGCTCGGCTCGCTGTGGAACGCCGAGGCCGGTGTCAGCGGCCGGCACGTCACCGTCCGGCCGGCGGCGTGGGACACCGACGGCCTGGCCGCCGGCGAGTCCGTCACCGTCGGCTTCGTCGCCAAGGGCGACGGCGACCCGACCGGCTGCCTGGCCGACGGCGCCGCGTGCGGCACGGACACCGCCCCCACCCCCGAACCCAGCGGCCGTCCCACCGACGCCCCCGCCCCCACCACCCGGCCGACCCCCACCGAGGAGCCGACCGCCGGGCCCACCGGGAGCACCGGCACCGGCACCACCGCCGGTTTCGCGCCCTACGTCGACACCTCCCTCTTCCCCGCCTTCGACCTGGTCGCGAGCGCCGAGGCGACCGGCGTGAAGGAGTACAACCTCGCCTTCGTCACCGACGGCGGCGGCTGCACCCCCAGGTGGGGCGGCGTCAGCGGCCTCGGCGACAACGCGGTGGCGGGGCAGATCGGCGCGCTGCGCGCCAAGGGCGGCGACGTCCGGGTCTCCTTCGGCGGCGCGGCCGGCTCCGAACTGGGCACCACCTGCGCCTCGGCGGACGCGCTGGCCGCGGCGTACGAGAAGGTCGTGAACGCCTACGACCTCACCAAGGTCGACTTCGACGTCGAGGGCGGCGCCCTGCCGAACGCGGCGGCCAACACCCGCCGCGCCCGGGCGATCGCGAAGCTCCAGAAGGCCCACCCGGACCTCGACGTCTCCTTCACCCTCCCGGTGATGCCGGAGGGCCTCACCCAGGACGGCGTGAACCTCCTCGCCGACGCGAAGGAGAACGGCGTACGGATCGACGCCGTCAACATCATGGCGATGGACTACGGCCCCGCCTACAGCGACGACATGGGCGCCTACGCCGAGCAGGCCGCCACCGCCACCCAGGCCCAGCTCAAGGGCGTCCTCGCACTGAGCGACGCCGACGCCTGGAAGACGGTCGCCGTCACCCCGATGATCGGCGTCAACGACGTCGTCACCGAGGTCTTCGAGGTCGACGACGCCACCCAGCTGGTGGACTTCGCCCGGTCCAAGGGCCTGGGCCGGCTGTCCATGTGGTCCGGCGCCCGCGACCGGCAGTGCCCCGGCGGCGCCAAGCCCGCCGCCGACCCCACCTGCAGCTCGATCCTCCAGGACGGGTTCGCCTTCACGAAGGCGTTCGCCGCCTACGAGTGAGGCGCTCGCGGAGAGCTCGTGGAAAAACGGGGCGCGGCACTCCCCCGGAGTGCCGCGCCCCGCCCCCGTCCCCCGCTCCCCCGTCCTCCGGAGCCGGAGTCGGTCAGATGTTCTCCGGCTCCGGAAGCGTCCCCGACTTCGCGGCCCGCGCGTACCACAGGGCGCTGGACTTCGGGGTCCGCTGCTGGGTCACGTAGTCGACGTACACCGCGCCGAAGCGCTTGTCGTAGCCGTACGCCCACTCGAAGTTGTCCAGCAGGGACCACAGGAAGTAGCCGCGCACGTCCGCGCCGTCGGCGATGGCCCGCCGCACCGCCGAGAGGTGCCCGTGCAGGTAGGCGACGCGCTCCGGGTCGTGCACCGTGCCGTCGGCGTCCGGCTTGTCGTCGAAGGCCGCGCCGTTCTCGGTGATGTAGATCGGCAGTCCGGGCGCCTCACGGTTGTAGCGCATGATCAGCTCGTGCAGGCCCGTCGGGTCGACGGACCAGCCCATCTCGGTCTGCTCGCCCGGCGACTGGTGGAAGGCGACGTCGTCCGCGGCGGGCCACGGCGAGTGCTCGCTCGCCCCGTGACCGTCGGCCCGCGGGCCCTTCGCGTCCGGGTCCGCCGCCGACACCAGGGTGGGCGTGTAGTAGTTGAGGCCGAGCGCGTCCAGCGGCTGGTGGATCAGGTCCAGGTCGCCGTCGAGGACGAACGACCAGTCGGTGAGCGACGAGGTCGCCTCCAGCAGCGTCTCCGGGTAGGCGCCGTGCATGATCGGGCCGTGGAAGATGCCGCCGGACAGGTCGTCGATCTTGCGCGCCGCCGCCACGTCCGCCGGGTCGCTCGGCGAGAGGGGCCGGACCACGGAGGAGTTGAGGCTGATCGCGATCGAGTTGCGGGCCGGCATCACCGAGCGCAGCGCCTTGGCGCCCAGGCCGTGCGCCAGGTTCAGGTGGTGGGCGGCCTTCAGCGCGGCCGCCGGGTCGGTGCGGCCGGGGGCGTGCACCCCGGAGGCGTACCCCAGGAAGGCGCTGCACCAGGGCTCGTTGAGCGTGATCCAGTTCTCCACGCGGTCGCCGAGCGCCTCGCCGACGATCTGCGCGTACTCCGCGAAGCGGTACGCGGTGTCGCGCTCCGGCCAGCCGCCCGCGTCCTCCAGCTCCTGCGGCAGGTCCCAGTGGTAGAGGGTGACGGCCGGCTTGATGCCCTTCGCCAGCAGCTCGTCGACCAGCTTGCGGTAGAAGTCCAGACCGCGCTGCACGGCGGGGCCGCGGCCGGTCGGCTGCACCCGCGACCAGGAGACGGAGAAGCGGTAGGCGTTCAGGTTCAGGTCCGCCATCAGCGCCACGTCGTCGCGGTAGCGGTGGTAGTGGTCGACAGCGATGTCACCGGTGTCGCCGCCGATGGTCTTGCCGGGCGTGTGGCTGAAGGTGTCCCAGATGGAAGGCGTGCGCCCGTCCTCCCGCACCGCCCCCTCGATCTGGTACGCGGAGGTCGCGGCGCCCCAGAGGAAGGCGGGAGGAAAGGTCACCGGGGTCGCCGGCGTTGCGGAGTCAGACATGGAAGCGCTCCCATAGGAGGTCGTGGAAGACCGACGAGTACGAAAAGGAGGGGGAGGGGCCGAGGCGGCGGTGACCCGGCCCCCGCAGGGGTACGAAGGCGAAGCGGGCGTCAGCCCTTGACGGCGCCCTGCATGATGCCGCCCACGATCTGCTTGCCGAAGATCGTGAAGACCAGCAGCAGGGGCAGCGTACCCAGCAGCGCACCCGCCATGATCAGGGACTGGTCCGGGGTGTACCCGCGACCGAGGCCCGCCACCGCCACCTGCACGGTCGGGTTGCCGGTCTGGGTCAGCACCAGGAACGGCCACAGGAAGTCGTTCCAGGTCTGCACGAACATCAGCATGCCCAGCACGGCCATCGCCGGCCGCGCGGCCGGGAACACCACGTGCCACACCACGCGCCAGCTGCTCGCGCCGTCCACCCGGGCGGCCTCGATCACCTCGTCCGGCAGCGCCTGGAGCAGGTACTGCCGCATGAAGAACACGCCGAAGGCGCTCACCAGCGACGGGAAGATGACCGCCTGCAGCTGGTCGGACCAGTCGAGCTTGGCGACCATCATGTACAGCGGGATGATGCTGAGCTGCGGCGGCACCATCATCGTGCCGATCACGATCAGCATCAGCGCGTTGCGGCCCTTGAAGCGCAGCTTGGCGAAGGCGAACCCGGCGATCGTCGACAGCACGACGATGGTCACCGCCGAAATGCCCGCCACGATCGTGGTGTTGAGGAAGGCCTCACCGAGGTTGGCGTCCTTCCAGGCGATCTCCAGGTTCTTGAACAGGTTGGAGCCGAACCAGAACGGCGGCGGGTTCTGCGCCAGCCGCTGGTTGTCCCGGGAGGCGGCGATCGCGGTCCACACCAGCGGGAACAGCGACACGATCGTGAACACGATCAGGATCGCGTACGCGAGCGGACCGCCGTGCAGCGTTCCGCCGGCCCGCGCCGACTTCGGCAGGCGCGGACGCTTCGCCATCTTGGCGGGGGCGGTCTCGGGGGGCGTCACAGTCGTCGTCACGGCCACAACTCCTTAACTGCTGGCGCGCAGCCGGCGCGAGATGAGCTGGTTGATGATGCCGATGACGATCAGGATGATGAACATCGTCCAGGCGATCGCCGAGGCGCGGCCCAGGTGCTGGTTCACCCAGCCCTGCTCGTACAGGTACAGGCCGAGCGTCTGGAACTGGTGCTCCGCGCCGCCGGACGCGCCCTTGTTGGCGTCGAACAGCAGCGGTTCGCCGAAGACCTGGCTGGCGCCGATGGTGGAGACCACCACCGTGAACAGGATGGTCGGACGCAGCGCCGGCAGGGTCACGTGAAGGAACTGCTGCCAGCGGTTGGCGCCGTCCAGCGCCGCCGACTCGTACAGGTCCTGCGGGATCGCCTGCATCGCGGCCAGGTAGATCAGCGCGTTGTAGCCGGTCCAGCGCCAGATGATGATCGACGACACGGCGAACTGCGAGGGCCACTTCTCGCCCTGCCAGTCGACCGGGTCGATCCCGACGAAGTCCAGCGCCCAGTTGATCATGCCGTAGTCACGGCCGAACAGCAGCACGAACACCAGGGAGGCGGCGGCGATCGAGGTGGCGTACGGGGCGAGCATCGCGACCCGGTAGAAGGTCGAGGCGCGCAGCTTGTAGTTGAGGATGTGGGCGATGCCCATCGCCATCAGCAGCTGCGGGACGGTCGCGATGATGCCGATGGTCAGGGTGTTCTTCGCGGCGTTCCAGAAGAACTCGTCGTCGAAGATCCGGGTGTAGTTCTTCAGCCCGACCCAGCTCATGTCGGTCGGGGCGGTCAGCTCCACCTGGTGCAGCGAGGCCCAGCCCGTGTAGATCAGCGGGAACAGGCCGAAGGCGATGAACAGCAGGAAGAACGGCGAGACGAAGGCGTACGGGCTCCAGCGCATGTCGCGCTGCCAGCGCCGGGACAGCTTGGCCCGGCGTCGCTGGTCCTTGTCCGTGGGCGCGGGGCCCTTGGACGGACGGCCCGGGGCCGCGCCCCCCTTGACGGGGAGCGCGGCGGTGTCGGGGCGGGTGGCCATCTCGGTCACTTGTCCAGGTTGTTGTCGATGGTCTTGGTGGCCGTCTCCCAGGCCTCCTTGGCGGACTTGCCCTTGGTCACCAGGATGACGCCGTTGTCCGTCAGACCCTGCTGGATGATCTGGTCCTTCGGGCCGATGACCTGGACCGGGATCTGCTTGGCGGCCTCGGAGAAGATCTCGCCGATCGGGGAGTCACCGGTCATCTCGTTCTTCGCGCCGGTCACCTCCGGGCTGTCGTACGCGCCCGGGGTGCTCGGGAAGCTGCCCTGCACCTTGAACAGCTTCGCCTGCTGCTCGGGCGCGGTCAGCCAGGCCACCAGCTTCTGCGCCTCCTCGACGTTCTTGCCGCTCTTCGGCACGCCCAGGAAGGAGCCGCCCCAGTTGCCGGACTTGGGCGCCACGGCCACGTCCCACTTGCCGGCGGCGTCCGGCTTGGACTTGCCCTTGATGGTGCCGAGCATCCACGGCGGGCAGGCGACGGTGGCGAACTTGCTGTTGGCGATGGTCGTGTCCCAGGCCGGCTGGAACTGCGTCTGCGACTGGACCAGGCCCTTCTCGGCGGCCTCGGCGGTCAGGTCGAAGGCGTCCTTGACGGCCGGGTTGGTCTTGTAGATGACCTCGCCGGACTCGTCGTAGAACTTCTTCTCCTCACTGCTGAGGATGGCGTTGATCAGACCACCGGGGGAGTCCATGAAGAAGGTGTCCCCGCCGGCGCCCTTCTTGTACTTCTCACCGGCCTCGATGAACTTCTTCCAGTCACCGGCCCACAGCTTGCCGACCTCCTCGCGGTCGGTCGGCAGGCCGGCCTTCTCGAAGAGGTCCTTGCGGTAACAGATGGCCATCGGGCCGACGTCGGTGCCGAGACCGATGGTCTGGCCGTCCTTGCTGGTGGCCTGCTCCCACTTCCAGGGCAGCCAGCCGTCCTTCTTCACGCCCTCGGCCTTGGACATGTCCGCGAACTTGTCCGCCTGGGTGTTGACGACCTCGGCGATGTTGGCGACCTCGATGGCCTGGACGTCCATCAGGCCGCTGTTGGTGGTGAGGTGGTTGAGCAGCGCGGGGTAGTAGTTCTCGTTCCGCTCGATGACGGTCTGCTCGATCTTGATGTCCGGGTTCAGCTTCTCGTACTCGGCGTAGAGACCGGCCTCCTGGAAGCCCATGGTGCCGAACAGACCAAGCGTGATCTTGGTCTTGCCCTCGCTGTCGGACGAGGATCCGTCACCGCCGCTACCGCCGTCGTCGGCACAGCCGGCCAGCAGCCCGGTGCCCAGCGACACCACGGCCGCGATGGCCAGCGCCTTACGGGCGATGGGCTTCCCCCCGCCCGACCGCTGACGGGAGAGGGGGAGGGTACGTGCTCGCATTGCGTCCTCCTGTTGCCCTGACGTGCCGACCCCCCGGCCAACGGCTTTGTTGGACCCGTATCTTGCGCGTTGCGGCTCGGGCGGGGAACGTGCGGGTTGTGTATGTGTCAGGTACTGTGGGAGCGCTCCCACAAGTGATGTGTTGAAGAGTCGCGGGTCCGGGCGGGGGTGTCAAGGGAACAGACGAGGCAAAGTGCCTTCAGTTATCTGCCTGTTAACTTGACGCCGAAGATCCGCCCCCCAAAAGCCCGTGGTCCGCACGCCGCCCTCCCGGCGGTGGCCGCCGTCACCGGCGGGGCTGTTACATTCCAGGCCAGCGTGACACACGACGGAAGGCGGAGCCGATGGCAAGCCACGGAGCGCGGGGCCGGAGCGGCGGCCGGCCCACCCTCGAAGAGGTGGCCGCGCGCGCCGGCGTCGGCCGCGGCACGGTCTCCCGGGTGATCAACGGTTCGCCCCGGGTGAGCGACGCCACCCGCGCCGCCGTGGAGGCCGCGGTCGCCGAGCTCGGTTACGTCCCGAACACGGCCGCCCGCGCCCTGGCCGCCAACCGCACCGACGCCATCGCCCTCGTCGTGCCCGAGCCGGAGACCCGGTTCTTCGCCGAACCGTACTTCTCCGACATGCTCCGGGGCGTCGGCGCGGCGCTCTCCGACACCCAGATGCAGCTGCTGCTGATCTTCGCGGGCAGCGACCGGGAACGGCAGCGGCTCGCCGAGTACCTCGCCGCCCACCGGGTGGACGGGGTGCTGCTGGTCTCGGTGCACGCCGACGACCCGCTGCCCGACATGCTGTCCCAGCTGGAGATCCCGGCCGTGATCAGCGGCCCCCGCTCGGCCGCCGAGACGCTCGCCTCCGTGGACTCGGACAACTACGGCGGCGCCCGCCAGGCCGTCGAGCACCTCATCGGCCGGGGCCGGCGCACCATCGCCCACATCACCGGCCGCCTCGACGTGTACGGCGCCCAGCGGCGCGTCGACGGCTACCGCGACGCCCTGCGCGACGCGGGCCACGAGGTGGACGACCTGCTGGTCGAACCGGGCGACTTCTCCGAGGACGGCGGCCGCCGCGCGATGGCGGCCCTGCTGGAGCGCCGCCCCGACCTGGACGCCGTCTTCGCCGCCTCGGACGTCACCGCGGCCGGCGCCCGGCACGCCCTGCGCGACGCGGGCCGCCGCATCCCCGACGACGTGGCCCTGGTCGGTTACGACGACTCCGCCATCGCCCGCCACATGGACCCGCCGCTGACCAGCGTGCGCCAGCCGATAGAGGAGATGGGCCGCGCGATGATCGACCTCCTCCTCGCGGAGGTCGCCGACCGCCGTCCGTCGGTGTCCCGGGAGCTGGAGCGGCGTCAGATGGTGCTGGCCACGGAACTGGTGGGCCGCGCCTCCTCGTGACGCCTCAGTGTTCCGTACCGGGGCCCGGGGCCTTCAGGACCGCCTCGGCGCGCAAGGTGGGGGCGGCGACGCGGTGGTGTGCCCCGCGCTCCCGCCACCGGGGGGCGGTGGCCCGCTCGTAGTCCCTGCGCAGGCCGGCCGGGATCAGGCCCAGGCGCCGGTCCGGCAGTGGTCTGCCGTCGGCCCCGGCCCAGGAGCTGATCTCCTCGAAGTCGTCCGCCGGTGAACCCGCGACCGCGTACACGGGGAGGCGGTCCTCGGTGAGCACGGTGCGGGGCAGGGAGAGGCCGAGGCGTTCCTCGAAGACGGCGAGGCCGAGGCGCTTGCGTTCGATGCGGTCGTAGTCGCCGGTCTCGCGGTACGTGTCCCCGTCGGGGTTCAGGATTCCGGCGGCCACCAGGTCCGGCAGGAACCGGTCGCGTTCCTCGCCCCAGCGGACGCGCTCCTCGCCCAGCCCGTATCCGCAGACGGTGCGGCCGTCGCGCGCGTACAGGACGGTGGTGGGCGGGTGCTCCGAGTTGTGGTGGTAGTGGACGGCCTCGACGCCGTCGCGCGAGACCTCCCCCAGCCGGTCGTGGTAGCGGCCGTAGAGGACGGCGAACGCCCAGCCGGCGTGCTCGCCGACGCGGACCACGGCGCTGCCCGGCCCGCGCCCGGGGTAGCCGTCGACGTCGAGGTCCTCCGTCTCGGCGTCGGTCATCGGCCCGGCGGCCGCTTCGCGCCGCGCCCCCATGCGGACCGCCAGCTCCTCGGCGTCGATGCCGCGGGCGAAGTGCACGTCCAGCATCCACCCGGAACTCGTCACCGCGCCGACCATCCACTGCACACCGTCGCCCACGTGCCCTCCCCTTGTGCCGGCGGACGGCCCTGCGCCCGTCCGCCGACGACCGTAGGGCGGTCCGCCGACGTCCCGGTGGCGGGAACGAGTACAGCCGGTGACCTTGTAACAAGGTCACCGGCTGTACGGTGAGGGTGAGTGACGGGACTCGAACCCGCGGCATCCTGGACCACAACCAGGTGCTCTACCAGCTGAGCTACACCCACCATGGCCTTGTCGGTTGAGGTCAGTGACTTCCCCGACCGGCCGAGAAAAAGTGTACAGGGTCCGAAGGGGTGCTCGCGCACGGCTTTCCGGGGCGCCCCCGCACGGCCTCCCGATCCGCCTACTGAGCAGGCAGGACGTGCTTCGCGGCGATCTTCTTCGCGGTGTCCGAGTCGGGCCCGGGCTCCGGTACGAAGACGGCCTCGCGGTAGTAGCGCAGCTCCGCGATGGACTCGCGGATGTCGGCGAGGGCGCGGTGGTTGCCGTTCTTCTCGGGGCTGTTGTAGTACGCCCTCGGGTACCAGCGGCGGGCCAGCTCCTTGATGCTGGACACGTCCACGATGCGGTAGTGGAGGTAGTCCTCCAGGGTCGGCATGTCCCGCAGCAGGAAGCCGCGGTCGGTGCCGACGGAGTTGCCGCACAGGGGCGCCTTGCCGGGCTCCTTGACGTGTTCCCTCACATAGTCGAGGACCTGCCGCTCGGCCTCCTGGAGCGTCGTGCCGCCCTCCAGCTCGGCGAGCAGTCCGGACGCGGTGTGCATCTCCCGCACCACCTCCGGCATCGTCTCCAGGGCCCGCTCAGGCGGGCGGATAACGATGTCCACGCCCTCGCCGAGCACGTTCAGTTCGGAGTCGGTGACGAGGGCGGCCACCTCGATGAGCGCGTCGTCCGACAGCGAGAGGCCGGTCATCTCGCAGTCGATCCACACCATGCGATCGTTCATGTGTCTCACCTTACGGGGCGCCGTGCCGTGCGGAACCGGGCGGTGAAGCGCGCGTTCCCGTGATGTCCCGGCATGGGGGTGAACGTCACGGGGCCGCCGCCCCGGGCCCCCGCTCCGGCCCTGAACGGGCCTCGCCCCGGATCGCCGGACGGGCCGGAGGCCATGGCCTCCGGCCCGTCGTTCGCCGTCGTCGGCTCACGGCGCGCTGCGCTGGCCCGGGAAGGCCGAGGCCGTCACGGGCGGGCCCACGGCGCCGGCCGCCGCCGTGCGGCGGGACTGGTGCGGGAGCGGGCTGTCCGGGTGCAGGGCGGGCGGCGCCTGGGGTCCCGCGTGGCCCGGCTGGCCCGGCGGGAGGGATCCCGCGGCGCCCGGAGCGCTCTCGGCGTCCTGGTTCCGGTCGGCCTGCGGGCGCCGCGCGCGGTACGCGGCCCGGTAGGCGGCCGGGGACGAACCCAGCTGGCGCCGGAAGTGGCCGCGCAGCGCGACCGGCGAGCGGAAGCCGCAGCGGCCGGCGACCTCGTCCACCGAGTAGTCCGACGTCTCCAGCAGGCGCTGCGCCTGGAGCACCCGCTGCGTGATCAGCCACTGCAGCGGCGCGCTGCCGGTCAGCGAGCGGAAGCGGCGGTCGAACGTACGACGGCTCATGTACGCGCGTGCCGCCAGCGTCTCCACGTCGAACTGCTCGTGGAGGTGCTCCAGCGCCCAGGCGACGACCTCGGCGAGCGGGTCGGCGCCGATCTCCTCCGGTAAAGACCGGTCGAGGTAGCGCTCCTGGCCTCCGCTGCGGCGCGGCGGCACCACCAGGCGGCGGGCCAGCGCGCCGGCCGCCTCGTTGCCGTGGTCCGTGCGCACGATGTGCAGGCACAGATCGATTCCGGCCGCCGTGCCCGCGGAGGTCAGCACGTCGCCGTCGTCCACGAAGAGCTCCCGTGGATCGACGTGCACCGACGGATAGCGTTTCGCCAGCGTCGGCGCGTACATCCAGTGCGTGGTCGCTGGACGGCCGTCCAGCAGGCCCGCCGCCGCGAGGACGAAGGCGCCGGTGCACAGCCCGACGATGCGGGCGCCCTCCTCATGGGCCCGGCGCAGTGCGTCCAGGGCCTCCTCCGGTGGTGGCGAGGTGATCGAACGCCAGGCCGGCACCACGACGGTGCCCGCCCGGGATATCGCCTCCAGGCCATGCGGCGCGGTGAGTTCCAGGCCCCCCGTGGTCCGCAGCGGGCCCTCCTCACCCCCGCAGACGAGCAAGCGGTAGCGCGGTACGCCGGCGTCCTGGCGGTCAACCCCGAACACCGACAGCGGTATGGAACTCTCGAAGATGGGGCCGCCGCTGAACAGCAGCACCGCGACGATCTCCTTGCGGCGGCGCCCGGAGAGTTTCCGGGCCGTCGTCTCCGGCGCGGCAGTGGAGTCGTGGCTCATGACTGCTAAGCCCCCCTCGGTGGTCGCGGCTCCTCGGTTGTGTCGCTCCTGCACGTTTCCCCTCGGTCCTGCACGAGTCCCCCGCCGTAAGACATCAAGATCGAATCTACTGTGTCCCGTCGCGCGCCGGTGGCCGGTTCGCCACCCGGCGCATTGTCGACTTGGCAACTTGGCGTGAAGCATTCGATCACGAAGCGTTGCACTCGTGGGCCGTGTGGGGAAGTGCGCCTTGTCGCAGTGGCCAATCCGCGTAGGGTGCGCAGGGCTCGGCGGACCCTTTTCGTGCAGGTCGAACGGGGGTTGGGGGGTGGCTGCGGCGGAGGGCTCACACAAGCCAGAAGTTGGCTGAAAAGATACGGACGGGGGCGCGGAAACCGGTCAGTTGACCGGTGTCTCCCCGCCGCCGTGCCACCGGCGCCGCCGCACCCCGGTTCCGGCCCGCCCGCGCCGGCCCCGCGAGGGCTCCGGCCTCCCGGACGGCAGCGGGCCCGAAGTGCCCCGGAGCACGGCTCGCGGGGCCGGCGCGCGGCCGGGCCGTCGGTCACCGCGGGGCCGCGGCGGACCCCTCGCGGCGGCTCGCTCCCACCGGCAGGTGAACCCCGCGCAAACCACTTGTACGGGACAGCAACCATTGCGTGACGGGTGGGCCCTCGTGCATGCTCCGGTGAACCCGCCTGCCGGCACGCGCGGGACCTGGGCTCAGGAGGCGTGCCGCCGTACCCTTGAGGGTATGGGATCGGGAAGGTAATTCCCGGACACAGCTCCGCCGCACACTGTCGTCCCCACAAAGGATCACACCCCCGAGACAGCCATGGCCGGTCACGAATTCTTCGAACCCGCGGACCGCAAGCGGTCGGTCGCCGATCCCACGGCGGCCGAACCCCTGGCGGCGGAGGAGTCGCGCCATCCCTGCGACCCCGCGTTCCGGCACGGTGTGGTCGTCGGCTTCGACGGTTCCACCTCCAGTGAACGGGCCCTCGCGTACGCCATCGGCATGGCGCGGCGCTCCGGTTCGGGCCTGATCATCGTCCACGTCGCCAACCGGCTGCCCACCACGGTGTGGGCGGGGTGCGAACCGCCGGTCTTCGTGGACGTCCCCGACCACCGCACGGAGGTGCTCGGACTCGAGCTCGCCTGTGCGGACTATCTGGCCGAGGTGCCGTGGATCCTCGTCGAGCGTGGGGGGGACATCTGCCACGAACTCGAAGAGGTGGGGCGGGAGTATGCCGCCGACGCGATCGTCGTGGGTTCCACCCACGGGCTCGTGGGGCGGCTTTTCGGGTCCGTCGCCGGGAGGCTGGCGAAGCGGGCGCAGCGGCCGGTCGTCGTCATTCCGTAAGGGGGTACGGGCCCCGGGTGTTGGCCGGCAGCACGTGGGGGCCCGTCCTGTGATGCGGCCTGTGCGGGCGCGTGAGAGGGCTGGTCGCGCCCCTGCGGCGGAGCCGCGTGTCGGTGTGCAGCCCCGCGCCCCTGGAAGCGGGTGTTGCTCCGGCGTTGCCGGCTTGGCCGGGTTCCCCGGTTCGGTGTGCCCGTGCGGCGGAGCCGCGTGGTGGTACGGCTCCGCGCGCCTGGAAGCGGGTGTTGCTTCGGCGTTGCCGGCTTGGCGGGGGTCCTGGGTTTGGTGTGTCCGTGCGGCGGAGCCGCGTGGTGGTGCGGCTCCGCGCGCCTGGGGGACCTACTCGACCGTGACCGACTTGGCGAGGTTGCGGGGCTTGTCGATGTCCCGGCCGAGGGCCAGGGCGGTGTGGTAGGCGAGGAGTTGGAGGGGGATGCCCATGAGGATGGGGTCGAGTTCGTCCTCGTTCTTGGGGACGAGGACCGTGTGGTCGGCCTTCTCCTGGTCCTGGTGGGCGACCGCCACGATCCGGCCGCTGCGGGCCTTGATCTCCTCCATGGCCGCGCGGTTCTTCTCCAGCAGGTCGTCGTCGGGGACGATCGCGACCGTGGGGAGGGCCGGCTCGATCAGGGCCAGCGGGCCGTGCTTCAGCTCGGAGGCCGGGTACGCCTCGGCGTGGATGTAGGAGACCTCCTTGAGCTTCAGGGAGGCCTCGCGGGCCACCGGGTAGCCCCGGACGCGGCCGATGAAGAGCATCGAGCGGGCCTCGGCGTACTCCAGGGCCAGCTTCTTGATCTCCTCCTCCTGCTCCATGATCTCGGAGATCTGCCCCGGGAGCCGGCGCAGGCCCTCGATGATCCGCTTGCCGTCGCGCACCGACAGGTCGCGGGTGCGGCCCAGGTGCAGGGCGAGCAGGGCGAAGGCGACCGTGGTGTTGGTGAAGCACTTGGTGGACACCACGCAGACCTCGGGCCCGGCGTGCACGTAGACGCCGCCGTCCGCCTCGCGGGCGATCGCGGAGCCGACGACGTTGACCACGCCCAGCACCCGCGCGCCCTTGCGCTTCAGCTCCTGCACGGCCGCCAGCACGTCGTACGTCTCACCGGACTGGGAGACCGCGACGTACAGGGTGTCGGGGTCCACGACCGCGTTGCGGTAGCGGAACTCGGAGGCCGGCTCGGCGTCGGCGGGGATCCGGGCCAGCTCCTCGATCATCTGCGCGCCGATCATGCCGGCGTGGTACGAGGTGCCGCAGCCGAGGATCTTCACGCGGCGGATCCGGCGCGCCTCGCGGGCGTCCAGGTTGAGGCCGCCCAGGTGCACGGTGGAGAAGCGGTCGTCGATCCGGCCGCGCAGCACGCGGTCCACGGCCTCGGCCTGCTCGTGGATCTCCTTGTGCATGTAGGTGTCGTGGCCGCCCATGTCGTACGAGGCCGCCTCCCACTCCACGGTGGTCGGCTCGGCGGTCGTACGGGTGCCCTCGGTGGTGTAGGTGCGGAAGTCGTCGGCCTTCAGCGTCGCCATCTCGCCGTCGTCCAGCGTGACGATCTGACGGGTGTGGGCGACCAGCGCGGCGATGTCGGAGGCGACGAACATCTCCTTCTCGCCGATGCCGAGCACGACCGGCGAGCCGTTGCGGGCCACCACGATGCGGTCCGGGAAGTCGGCGTGCAGCACGGCGATGCCGTAGGTGCCCTCGATGAGGCGCACGGTCTCGCGGACCTTGTCCTCCAGCTTCTCGGCCGTGGAGCGGGCGATCAGGTGGGTGAGGACCTCGGTGTCCGTCTCGGAGAGGAACACGACGCCGTCCGCCTCCAGCTTGCGGCGCAGGTCGGAGGCGTTGTCGATGATGCCGTTGTGGACGACGGCGACCTTGCCCTCGGCGTCCAGGTGCGGGTGGGCGTTCACGTCGGAGGGGGCGCCGTGGGTGGCCCAGCGGGTGTGGGCGATGCCGGTGGTGCCCTTGAAGCGCGCCGGGACCTTGGCCTCCAGGTCGCGCACCCGGCCCTTGGCCTTGACCGTCTTCAGGCCGGACGCCTTCGGCGACGTGACGGCGATGCCCGCCGAGTCGTAGCCGCGGTACTCCAGGCGCTGCAGGCCCTCGAGCAGCAGGGGAGTGACCTCACGCCTGCCGATGTATCCGACGATTCCGCACATATGTGTAGTTCCTAGCCGTAGACGATGCGGCGCAGTTGCCGGAGCGAGAGCTCGGGCGGGGCCACCGCGCGGTATCTGAGGTCCGCCTCGATCCGTTCGAAGATCGTCGCGTTCACCAGGCCCTGGGCCTGGAGCTCGCGGTGGCGGCGACGGACGTACTCCTCGGTCGTCTCGTCGAAGTAGGCGAGCACGTCCTGGACCACGCGCAGCGCCTCGCCCCGGCTGAGGGGCGTGGACCGCGTCAGATGATCAACGAGTTCGTCGTGCACCCGATGATCCTGAGGTACCGGTGGCCGTTTCGCAAGAAACCTGCCCGATTTCGGGCAGGACTCACCGGCAGGGCTCAGGATCGGCTCACATGCGCTTGAGGATCGCCTGTTTGGCGAGGGTGAACTCCTCGTCCGTCAGCACCCCGGACCGGTGCAGCTCGCCCAGCTCCCGCAGCCGGCGCAGCAGGGCGTCGTGGCCGTCCTCGGCCGGGGCGGGGGCCTTCTGCACCGGTGCCGCCCCGAGCTCCCGCGGGCGCTCGTCGGCGGGAGCGGCCGGGTGCGGCAGACGGGCCTGGACGGCGGCGGCGACGAGCGCCATCAGCGGGTCCTTCCTGAAGCCCCACAGCTCCACGGCGTGGGGGTCGTACTTGGCGGGCGCCTTGGTGGGGGAGTGCCGCACGAGAAAGCGGAGGTGGCCGTTCTCCAGGCCGGCGGCCGGCTGCCACTCCACGCCGGTCAGGTCCGTCAGCGCGAGGGTGCGGGCGCCGGCGGCGGCCTTGGCGTCCTCCGTCTTCCAGTTCCACTCCAGCCGGACGCGCTCGCCGTCGAAGCCGACCGTGCCGTCCCCGGCGGAGACGGACAGCGGCACGGACGGGCCGGGCAGCAGGTACGCGGTGACCGGGTCGGCGGGGACCTGGTCCAGCAGCAGGGCGGTGCGGACCTCCTCCGTGAAGTACTCGGCGACGCCGTAGCGGTCGGCGTCGACGATCAGCTGGTAGGGGTCGTGCGGCTCGGTGAGCCGGCCGCCGGTCGCGTGCAGCAGGGGATCGGCGCCGTCGCGCAGCCGCAGTCTGAGCCGTCCGGTCCGCTTGCCCTGCTCCAGCGATATGCCCGCCAACGCCCTGAGCGGCACCACCAGTTCACCCAGGGTCCTGCGGAGCAGTCCGACGCCCTTGTCCCGTCCGGGGGTCAGCCGCAGGGCGTCCCCGTCGAAGGTCCAGGTGCCGTCCTTCTGGATGATTTCCGCCATGGGGGGATTGTTCCACCGGAGCCGCGGGAGAGTGGTCCGGATCGATCCGGCTTCCCTTGCGGGGCAACGGAGTTCACGTGGCCCCGTGCCGACGGTGCGCCCCGGGGGACCGTACTCCGGGGCGCTCGCCTGTTGTGCGGGTCAGAACCCCGCGATCGGGTTCCTCAGCGTCCCCACCAGCTGGAGCGCGCCCGACGGGTCCGTGAGGTCCACCATCTGCCGGTTGTTACGCAGCTGGAGGCGGTTGAGGCAGGAGAGGGCGAACTCGGGGGCGAACATGTCGTACCGGGCGAACTTGTCGGCCAGCTCGGGCACCGACGCCTGGTACTCGCGGGTGATCTCCGCGACCGTGCCCCAGAAGCCGTCCTCGTCCAGGACGCCCTCCTCGGCGAGGTTCGCCGCGAGGAAGCGGAAGAAGCAGTCGAAGACGTCCGTGAAGACCGACAGCAGCTTCGTGTCGTCCGGGACCTCCACCCGGATGCGGGAGACCTCCGGCGGCAGCACCGCGTCCGGGTCCATCACCGCGATCTCCTCGGCGATGTCCTTGTAGACCGCCCGCCGCACCACCCCGTCCTCCAGCACGAGGATCACGTTCTCGCCGTGCGGCATGTACACCAGGTCGTAGGCGTAGAAGCTGTGCAGCAGCGGGACGTAGTACGCCCGCAGGTAGCGCCGCAGCCACTCGGCCGGAGCGAGCCCCGAGCGCTCGATCAGCGCGCCCGCGAAGGACTTCCCCTCGTGGTCGACGTGGACCAGCGACGCCATCGTGGCGAGCGACTCGCCGTCCTCCAGCGACGGTACCGGGCTCTCCCGCCACAGCGCGGCCAGCATCTTCCGGTACGGCGAGGAGCGGTCCGTGGCCCGCTCGTACTCCAGGTGCCGGTAGCCCACTGCGGCCCGCTCGCGGATGATCGACAGCCCCGTGGCCCGCAGCACCGGGTCGCCGTCGATCAGCCGGGCCAGCCAGTCGTTGATCGCCGGGGTCGCCTCCATGTAGGCGGCGGACAGTCCGCGCATGAACCCCATGTTGAGGACGGACAGGGCCGTCTTCACGTAGTGCTTCTCGGGGTGCGAGGTGTTGAAGAAGGTGCGGATGGACTGCTGGGCCAGGTACTCGTCGTCGCCCTCGCCCAGGCAGACCAGGTGTCCGCGCGCCACCTCGGCGGCGAAGGTGACGGACAGCTTGTTCCACCACTGCCAGGGGTGGACGGGGACGAGGAGGTAGTCGCCGGGGTCGAGGTCCCGCTCGCGCAGGACGTCGTGGAAGCCCTCGACGGTCTCCTCGCCCAGCTCCTGCCGGATGAACGACTCGTACGCGATCCCGGCGCCGGCCGTGAACGCGGCCCGCGAGCGGTGCGCGGCCAGCCACACCAGCCTCACCGGGTGCGCGGTCTCCGGCGCGTACGCCAGGTACTCGTGGACGCCGAAGCCGAGCCGCCCGTTGTTGGCGACGAAGCAGGGGTGGCCCTCGGTCATCCCGGTCTCGATCGCCTGGAAGCCGGCGTCGACCAGCTCGGCGACCGGGACCTGCGGCTTGGTGAGCTTGTAGCAGGTGCCGGAGAGGGTGGAGGAGATCTCCTCCAGGTACACCGGCAGGATCTCCTCGCTCAGGCCCAGCGACTTCCGCAGCTCGATGAAGAAGTCCAGTGCCGCGAGCTCGAGTTCGGTGTCGCCGCGGTGGCGGGTGATCGAGTCGGCGTCGACCTGCCAGTGGTCCAGCGCGCGGAGCGTGGCCGTGAAGGCGTACCGGGTCAGGCCGTCGTCGCTGCGGACGACGTACCCGCCGTCGCCGGTGGCCTCCGGCGTGAGGAGCCGCTCGTGCGCGAACTCGGCGAGCGCCTTGCGGATCAGGAGGCGGTTGGCCCGTGCCCAGCGGTGGGGGGACAGGTGCGCCACGGCGTCGGACGGGATCATGCGGATGCTCCTCGGGCGGCCTCGCTGTGCTTGTCGAAGAAGCGTTCGCGCGTGCAGAAGCTCAGCAGCGCGCGCTTCTCCGGCTTGTCGATCTCACGCTCGGGGACGAAGCCCACGGCCTCGTTCAGGGCGTGCACGGCCTTGTTGGCCACGTCCGGCTCGACCACGACCCGTCGGGTGCCCGGGTCGGCGAACAGCTCCGTCATCACGGCGGTGATGACGGCCCGGGTGAAGCCGTGGACGGGCCGGTCGGTGGGGGCGACCAGGAAGTGCATGCCGACGTCGCCGGGCTCGGGGGCGTACAGGCCGACGAGGTCGACGTACCGGGGGTCGTACTTCTCCATCAGGAAGGCCGGTTCGCCGTCGTGCAGGCCCAGGTAGGCGTGGTGGTGCTCGTGGGCGGCGATGCGCAGGTACTCGCGCTCGACGTCCTGGAGCGTCGCATTCTGCATCATCCAGAAGGCCGCCTTGGGATCGGTGACCCAGCGGTGCAGCAGCCCGGCGTCCCGCGGCGGGTCCAGGGGGCGGACGGTGAACCTGCCGATGCTCGTACTGCTCATATGGCGAACTCCTGGAACGCGATGGTCTTCTCGACCGGGTAGTACTCGGCGCCCAGCAGCTCGCGGATGATGGTCGCGTTCCGGTACGGGCCCATGCCCAGGTCGGGGCTGGTGACGCTGTGCGTGTGGACGCCGGCGTTCTGCAGGAAGACGCCGCGGCCGGTGACGTCGATGGCGTAGTCGCGGCTCACGTCGAAGCGGCCGTGGGCGTCGAAGCGGAGCCGGTCGCGCACCGGGTCGAGGAAGGCCGGCGGCGCGTAGTGGTAGCCGGTGGCCAGCACCAGGCCCTCGGTGCGGATCTCGAAGTCCTTGTCCTGCTCGTCCTGGTGGAAGCCGAGCGTGTAGCCGCCGTCCTCGTACCGGGCGGTGGTGAGCGAGGAGTTGGTGAGCAGCCGGGTGGCCACCGGCCGGTCGCCGCTCTCGACGTTCTTCTGGTACAGCAGGTCGAAGATGGCGTCGATCAGTTCCGAGTTGATGCCCTTGAACAGGCCCTTCTGCTGCTTCTCCAGCCGGTAGCGGGTCTCCTCGGGCAGTGCGCGGAAGTAGTCGATGTAGTCCGGGGAGGTCATCTCCAGGGTCAGCTTGGTGTACTCCAGCGGGAAGAACCGAGGGGAGCGGGTGACCCAGTTGAGCTGGTAGCCGTGGACGTCGATCCCGGAGAGCAGCTCGTGGTAGATCTCGGCGGCGCTCTGCCCGCTGCCGACGATCGTGATCGACTCCTTCTCCAGCAGTTCCGCCTTGCGGTGCACGTAGTGCGCGGTGTGGAAGAGGCCGCCGTCGAGGCCGCGGCAGGGCTCCGGGACGAACGGCACGGTCCCGGTGCCGAGCACCAGGCGCCGGGCGCGGTACGTCTCGCCGGCCGCCGTCGCCACGGCGTACAGCCCGTCGCCCTCGTCGTACGTCACCTCGGTGACCGTGGTGCCGAAGCGGATGCTGCTCAGCTGGGCGGCGGCCCAGCGGCAGTAGTCGTCGTACTCGACCCGCAGCGGGTAGAAGTTCTCGCGTATGTAGAACGAGTACAGCCGCCCCTTCTCCTTCAGGTAGTTGAGGAAGGAGTACGGGGACGTCGGGTCGGCCAGGGTGACCAGGTCCGACATGAACGGCGTCTGGAGGTGGGCGCCGTCGAGGAACATCCCGGCGTGCCACTCGAAGTCCGGCTTGGACTCCAGGAAGACGCCGTTCAGTTCGGCGATGGGCTCGGTGAGGCAGGCGAGGCCGAGGTTGAAGGGGCCCAGTCCGATCCCCACGAAGTCGTGGGTCGTGTGCGTGGGGCCCGTCGGGTCAGGAAGCGCGGTCAAGGGACTCTCCCAGGTACTGCTCGGCGTGGCCGGCGATCAGATCGAGGACGGCGGCGATGTCGGACGTGGTGGTCTCGGGGTTGAGCAGGGTGAACTTCAGGTAGTGGCGTCCCGCCACCTTGGTGCCCGCGACCACCGCGTCGCCGGAGGCGAACAGGGCCTTGCGGGCGTGGAGGTTGGCCCGGTCGATCTCGGCGGGGTCGGTGACGGCGGCCGGGACGTAGCGGAAGACCAGGGTGGACAGGCTCGGCTCGACCACGACGTCGAAGCGGGGGTCGGCGGCCAGCAGGCTCCAGCCCTCGGCGGCCAGGTCGCACACCTCGTCGAAGAGCTGCCCGATGCCGTCGGCGCCCATCACGCGCAGCGTCATCCACAGCTTGAGCGCGTCGAAGCGGCGGGTGGTCTGCAGGGACTTGTCCACCTGGTTGGGGATGCGTTCCCGCACCATGCGGCGCGGGTTGAGGTACTCGGCGTGGTAGGTGGCGTGCCGCAGCGTGGCCGCGTCGCGGACCAGCACGGCCGAGGAACTGACCGGCTGGAAGAAGGACTTGTGGTAGTCGACGGTGACGGAGTCGGCGCGCTCGATGCCGTCGAGGCGGTCGCGGTACTTCAGCGAGGCGAGCAGACCGCAGCCGTAGGCGGCGTCGACGTGCATCCAGGCGCCGTACCGCCCGCACAGTTCGGCGATCTCGGGCAGCGGGTCGATGGAGCCGAAGTCGGTGGTGCCGGCGGTGGCGACGACGGCCATGGGGACCAGGCCGGCCTCGGCGCAGCGCTCCAGCTCGCGGGCGAGGGCGACGGTCCGCAGGCGCTTGTCGTGGTCGACGGGCACCGCCACCACGGCGTCCGGGCCGAGACCGAGCAGTTTCGCGGACTTCTGCACGCTGAAGTGGCTGACCTCGGAGGCGAGGACGCGCAGTCTCGCCAGGTCGTCGGCCTTGGCCTCCTCGCGGGCCAGCAGCAGCGCCTGGAGGTTGGACTGGGTGCCGCCGGAGGTGAACACGCCGTCGGCGGCCGGGCCCAGACCGATGCGGCCCGCCGTCCAGTCGATGAGTTTCCGCTCGATGAGGGTGCCGCCGGCCGACTGGTCCCAGGTGTCCAGGGAGGAGTTGACGGCGGAGAGCACGGCCTCGCCGAGCAGGGCCGGGATGACGACCGGGCAGTTGAGGTGGGCGAGGTAGCGGGGGTGGTGGAAGTAGACGGCGTCCCGGAGGTAGACGTCCTCCAGTTCGTCCAGTGCGGCGGTGGTGTCGTGGAGCGGCCGGTCGAGGTCGATGCCGTCGACGCGGGGGGAGAGCGCGTCGGCGGTGACGCCGGTGAACGGCCTTTCGGTGGTGGCGAGTTTGGCCGCCACCCGCTCGACTCCTTCGGTCACGGAGCGGCGGTAGTGCTCCGCGGTGGTGTCGTTGAGCAGGTGCGAGCGCATGTGGGGGTCCTCCGGTGGGGACGATCCGGTGCGGGGAAAGCCGGCGGCGTGTTGCTTAGGTTAGCCTAACCTAAGCAACACGCCGCGAAACCCCCTCCGTCGTGACGGTGATCACTCCTGTGCCGTGAGTGATCGGGGGCCGAGTCCGTTTCTCGCTAACCCTGTTGGTGCAGCTGCTCCTCCGTCAGCCCGCGGCGCCAGTAGCCCACGAACGTCACCCGCCTGCGGTCGATCCCCCGCTCGCCCACGAAGTGCCGCCGCAGTCGCTTCACGCGGTCCGCCTCCCCGGCGATCCAGACGTACGGCCGCTCGGCGGGCGGGAGTCCGGCGGTGCGGAGCTCGTCCAGGGCCATGGGGGAGCCCTGGTCGTGCGCGCCCCTGACGCACCACGTGATCTCGGCGTCGGCCCCGGTCGCCAGGTCCTGGACGTCCCCGGGGTGCGGCACCTCCAGCCACACCCGGGCACGGGCGCCGGCCGGGAGGGCCTCCAGGACGGCGGCGGCGGCCGGCAGGGCGGTCTCGTCGGCCCAGAGCAGCACCAGGTCGGTGTCCTCCGGCGGGCGGAAGCGGATCGCGCGGTTGTCGGCGATCGCGGGGCCGAGCAGCAGCACCCGGTCGCCGGCGGCGGCCCGGGCGGCCCAGCGGGAGGCCGGGCCCGCCGCGGCGGACGCGCCGTCCTCCCCGGCGACGCCGTGCAGCACGAAGTCGACGTCGATCTCGGCGGTGTCTCCCCCGGCGTCCGCGCGCAGCGCCCGGAGCGTGTACGAGCGCATCACGGCCCGCACGTCGTCGGGGAGTTCGCGCCACCCCTGCCACCAGCCGTCGCCGAGTTCGACCGGCACCACCGGCTCGCTCTGCCCCGGATGCGGCAGGAACAGCGACAGGGACTGGTCGCGCCCGTCGGAGCGGAAGTCGCGCAGGTCGGGGCCGGCGAAGGTGACCCGGACCAGGGACGGGCCGAGTCGCCTCACCGCTGCGACCTGGAGGGAGAAGAAGCGGAACGGGGCGGCTACGGCGGTGGTCACGTGTGACTCCGGGGGGTCTCGAAGGGTGGGGTCAGCCGACCTTCCGGGCCTTCTCGATGGCCTCGGCGAGGTTGTCGAGCAGCGGCGTGCACTTGTCGTAGGACAGGATCGGCTCGGGGGAACGGGCGATGACCTGCCCGGCCTTGACCGCGGGCAGCTTCTTCCAGGTCGCCTCGGTGATGTCGGCGGGCTGGATGGTCGAGGCGCGGTCGTCCATGATGATGACGTCGGCCGGGTACTTGTCGACGTTCTCCCAGCTCAGCGTCTCGAACCAGCCGCCGGTCGCCTTCTTGGCCTCCTCCGGGGGCTCCACCAGGTTCACGCCGAGGGCCTTGAAGTACTCCAGGTCGATGGAGTAGTTGGAGCCGGAGACGTAGAAGACGTCCTGCGCGGCGGAACCGGCCAGCACCCTGATCTCCGGGCGGGCCTTCGCGGCCTTGCGCAGCCGCTCGGCGGCGGCCTCGAACCTCTTCTTCGCCTCGACGACCTTCGCGGCCTTCATGTCGGCGCCCAGCGACTCGGCCAGCTCGGCCATGCGCCGCAGCGGCTGGGGCATCTGGAGGTCGTAGACGGAGACGGCCACGCTCGGGGCGAGCTTGGCGATCTTGTCCTTGGAGGCCTCCGGGACGTACCAGAGCGACCCGGCCTCGTCGAACGTCGTGCTGATCAGCACCTCGGGCCGGAAGGCCGCGTACTGCTCGACGTTGAAGCTGTCGAACTTGTTGCCGAAGATCGTCAGCTTGCTGACGTCCATGTCGCCGGCCTGGACGTCGGCCTTGCCGTCCGTCGTCTTCGTCGGCCCGAAGACGCCCTTCACCTCGATGCCGTAGTCGTACAGCGCGGCGGCGACACCGGTGAACGCGACGATGTTCGTCGGCACCTTGTCGAGCTTCACGGTGGTGCCGCGGTCGTCCTTGAAGGACCACGGTCCGGACGTCGACCCACCGGCCCCCGTCGCGTCCGAGCCGCCGCTCTTCGCGTCGTCGCCCCCGCAGGCGGTGAGCACGGCGCCGAGTCCGAGGGCGCCACCGGCGGCGAGCAGTCCCCGACGGGAGAAGCGGGCGGTTGCGGCGTTCGACATGGGTGCGTCTGCTTTCGTGCGTGCGGAGCCGACCTGGGCTGGAAACAGGATTAGGTTAGCCTAACCTCATGATCTGTCCAGGGGGCGCCCCGTGTGCATCCCCTCACGCTCGGTCGACCTGCCCGTGCCGAATCGTGGGGCGAGCCGCGCGAAGGGACGGGCCTATGACGGGGAGGACCCGTCCCGGTCCCTGCCGTAGCGACGGAACGCGGAGGTGTCCACCGTCCAGGGGCCGAACGGGACCGTGTCCCCGAAGATGTACGGGTCCTTGTCGCCGTAGTGGCTCCCGCACGGGGAGGAGTGCACCTCGATGGTGCCGGTCCGGGGATCGACGATCATGTAGTGCGGGATGCCCATGGCGGGGTACTCGGCGAGTTTCTCGCCGTAGTCGTTGTTCGGGTTGGACGGAGAGACGATCTCGACGACCGCCAGGACCTGCGTGGCGTCGACGGCGAGACCCTCCTCGTCGAGCACGGCCTCGGGGATGACGACGGCGTCCGGGCGCCGCATGCGGCCGATCGCGGGGTGTTCGATCCCGGGCCCGTTCACGCAGACGTAGCCGGGACGAGTCAGGGAGAGCTGCTCGTCGAGTTGGTCGCGGACACGGCGAATCATGCCCTGACGGCGCTTCGACGGGTACACCATGGCCAGCACCGGACCCGACGGGCCGATCTCCACGCTCCAGGCGCCCTCCCACCGCTCCGCGCAGGCCTCGAGCTGCTCGGCGATCACACGCATCCTCGCGTAGTCCACGGCCTCAGGGTACCGACGACTCCGCGACGCGGTCGTACCGTGGCGGGCAGTGACGGTGCCGCCCTCTCCGAGGAGGAACGCCGGCCCGCGTCCACCTTGGACGCGGGCCGGAACCCGAGGCTCAGCCCGCCAGCCCCAACTCCCGTGCGATCAGCATCCGCTGGACCTCGCTCGTGCCCTCGCCGATCTCCAGGATCTTGGAGTCGCGCCACATGCGGGCCACCGGGTACTCGTTCATGAAGCCGTAGCCGCCGTGGATCTGGGTGGCGTCGCGGGCGTTGTCCACGGCGACCGTGGACGAGTACAGCTTGGCCAGCGCCGCCTCCTTCTTGAACGGCTCGCCGGCCACCAGCCGGCTCGCCGCGTCGCGCCAGGCGAGGCGGGCCGTGTGGGCCTTCATCTCCATGTCGGCGATCTTGAACTGGATCGCCTGGTTGGCGCCGATCGGCCGGCCGAACGCGTGCCGCTCCTTGGCGTACTTCACCGACTCGTCCACACAGCCCTGCGCGAGCCCCGTGCCCAGCGCGGCGATGGCGATGCGGCCCTCGTCCAGGATGCGCAGGAACTGGGCGTAGCCGCGGCCCTCCTCGCCGAGGAGGTTGGCGGCCGGGACCCGGACGTCGGCGAAGGACAGCTCCCGTGTGTCCGAGGCGTTCCAGCCGACCTTCGAGTACGGGGCCGCCACCGTGAAGCCCGGGGTGCCCGACGGGACGATGATCGCCGAGATCAGCGGCCTGCCGTCCGGCTTGCGGCCGGTGACCGCGGTGACCGTGACCAGGCCCGTGACGTCGGTGCCCGAGTTGGTGATGAAGCACTTCGTGCCGTTGATGACCCACTCGTTCGTCGCCTCGTCCAGCCGGGCCGTCGTACGGGTCGCGCCCGCGTCGCTGCCGCCGTCCGGCTCGGTCAGGCCGAACGCTCCGAGGATCTCGCCCGCGCACAGGCGGGGGAGCCACTCGCGCTTCTGCGCCTCGGTGCCGAAGAGGTGGAGCGGCATCGCGCCCAGGGAGACGCCCGCCTCCAGGGTGATGGCCACCGAGGAGTCGACCCGCGCCAGCTCCTCCAGGGCCACGCCGAGCGCGAAGTAGTCGCCGCCCATGCCGCCGTACTCCTCCGGGAACGGCAGCCCGAACAGGCCCATCCGGCCCATCTCCCGCACGATCTCGTACGGGAACTCGTGCCGCTCGTAGAGGTCGCCTATCTTCGGCGCCACCACGTCGTGCGCGAACTCCTCGACCGTACGGCGGAGTTCTTCCAGCTCGGGGGAGAGCTTGTGGTCCATGTCGTTCACTGCTCCTGGTGGGAGAGGGCTCGGACGGTGCGGGACGGGCTGGGCCGGCCCAGGTGGGCGGCCATCCAGACGCTCGTGGCGACCAGACGGCCGAGGTCGACGCCGGTGTCGATGCCGAGGCCCCGCAGCATCCACACGAGGTCCTCGGTGGCGAGGTTGCCGGTGGCGGACTTCGCGTACGGGCAGCCGCCGAGACCGCCGGCGGAGGCGTCGACCGTGCCGACGCCCTGCCGGAGCGCGGCCAGCGTGTTGGCCAGGGCCTGGCCGTAGGTGTCGTGGAAGTGCACGGCCAGCGCGGACACGGGCACGCCCGCCCCGGTGAGCGCGGTGAGCAGGGCCGTGACGTGGCCCGGGGTCGCCACGCCGATGGTGTCGCCCAGGCTCAGCTCGTCGCAGCCCATGTCCCGCAGGGCCCGGCAGACCTTCACCACCTGCGGGACGGGGACCGCGCCCTCCCACGGGTCGCCGAAGCACATGGACAGGTAGCCGCGGACGTGGACGTCCTCTGCCTTCGCCCGCCGCACCACCGGTTCGAACATCGCCAGCGCCTCGTCCACCGTGCGGTTGAGGTTGGCCTTGGCGAAGGACTCCGTGGCGCTGGCGAAGACCGCCACCCGCCGGACGCCCAGCGCCAGCGCGCGGTCCAGGCCGCGCTCGTTCGGCACCAGGACCGGCAGCTCCACCGGCAGGTCGGCGACCGCCGGGTACAGCTCCTCGGCGTCCGCCAACTGGGGCACCCACGCGGGGTGCACGAAGCTCGTCGCCTCGATGGTGGTCAGACCGGTGCCGGCCAGGCGGCGGACGAACTCCGCCTTGACGGCCGTCGGCACGGTCGCCCTCTCGTTCTGCAGGCCGTCGCGCGCGCCGACCTCGTGGATGCGCACCCGCGCGGGCAGGCCCTCGGCCGGTACGACCATGGGCAGGTCCGGTGCCGGAGTGTTCACGCCGTCTCCTCCTCCACGGGGGCGATGACCGCCAGCACCTGGTCCATCGCGACCGTGGTGCCCGGGGCCACGTCCAGTTCGGTGACCGTGCCCGCGTGCGGGGCGGAGACGACGTGCTCCATCTTCATCGCCTCCACCACCAGCAGGCTCTGGCCCGCGGCCACCTCGTCGCCGACGGCGACCTTCACCACCGTCACCGTGCCCGGCATCGGCGCGGTCAGCGAGTCGGCGCCCGCCCGGCCGGCGAGGGTCAGGGACGCGGCGACCGGGTCGTGGTCGCGCACCTGCCAGGCGTCGCCGTCCCGGCCCAGCCAGGTGCCGTCCGCCACGGCGGCGAAGGTGTGGGTGACACCGTCGAGCGCGCAGGTGAACCGGTGCCCGCCCACCGGGCCCGCGGACGCCCGCAGCGGGGTGTCGGAGCCGGGAAGCAGCAGCTCCGTACCGCCGTCCGGTGTGCTGCGCACGCGCACGGTCACCGGGTCGTGGCCCGCCACCCGCAGGTGGTGGGCCGTCCACGCCCGCGCGCCGCCCAGGCGCCATCCGTCGGCCGCGTCGAAGGGGTCCCTCCAGCCGGACGCGCCGGCGGGCGCGAGGGAGGCCTGCCGCAGCAGCGCCGCCGCCGCGTACGCCTCCGGCGGCACCCCGTCCGGTACGAGCCCGTCCACCTCACGCTCGACCAGCCCGGTGTCCAGGTCGCCGCCGGCCACCGCCGGATGCGCCAGCAGTCGCCGCAGGAACCCGGCGTTGGTCTGCACGCCCAGGGTGACCGTCTCCGCCAGCGCCGCCCGGAGCCTGCGCAGCGCGGTCGCGCGGTCGGGGCCGTACGCGATCACCTTGGACAGCATCGGGTCGTAGAGGCTGCCGACCTCCGTGCCCTCGCTCAGCCCGGAGTCGGTGCGCACCCCGTCGCCCTGCGGTTCGCGCAGCCTCAGCACCGTGCCGCCGGAGGGCAGGAAGCCGCGGGAGGGGTCCTCGGCGCAGACACGGGCCTCGACCGCGTGACCGGTGAGCCGGACGTCGTCCTGGCCGAAGGCCAGCGGCTCGCCCGCCGCCACCCGCAGCTGCCACTCCACCAGGTCCAGCCCCGTGATCAGCTCGGTGACCGGGTGCTCCACCTGGAGACGGGTGTTCATCTCCATGAAGTAGTACGACGAGGGGTCGTTGCCCGGCACGATGAACTCCACCGTGCCCGCGCCCCGGTAGCCGCACGAGCGGGCCGCCTGGACCGCCGCCTTGCCCATCGCGGCCCGGGTCTCCTCGTCGAGGAGCACGCTGGGCGCCTCCTCGATGATCTTCTGGTGGCGGCGCTGCAGCGAGCACTCGCGCTCACCGAGGTGGACGACGCCTCCGTGGCCGTCGGCCAGCACCTGGATCTCGATGTGCCGGGGACGGTCGATCCACCGCTCGACCAGCAGCGTGTCGTCGCCGAAGGAGGCGCGGGCCTCACGGCGGGCGGCGGCGATCTCGTCGGCCAGCGCCGAGGCGTCCCGCACCAGGCGCATGCCCTTGCCGCCACCGCCCGCGGACGGCTTCAGCAGCACCGGCATCCCGATCTCCCGGGCGGCTCCGGCGAGCTGCTCGTCCGTCAGCCCGCTGCCGCTGGAGCCGGGCACCACCGGCACCCCGGCCGCCTTCACCGTCTCCTTCGCGCGGATCTTGTCGCCCATCAGGGCGATCGCGTCCGCCGGGGGACCGATGAACACCAGCCCCGCCCGGGCGCACGCCCGCGCGAACCCCGCGTTCTCGGCGAGGAAGCCGTACCCGGGGTGGACCGCCTGCGCGCCGGTGCGGGCGGCCGCCTCCAGCAGCCGCTCCACCGACAGATAACTCTCCGAGGCCGCCGCCGGCCCGATCCGCACCGCCGTGTCGGCCTCCCGGACGTGCCGGGCGTCGGCGTCCGCGTCGGAGTACACGGCCACCGAGCGCACGCCCATCGACCGCAGGGTGCGGATGACGCGGACCGCGATCTCGCCCCGGTTGGCCACCAGCACGGTCTCGAACATCTGCTCTCTCATCGTCAGGGGTCCCCTCACATCCGGAAGACGCCGAACTGGGGGTCACCCAGGGGCGCGTTGGCGCACGCGGTCAGGGCCAGGCCCAGCACCCGCCGGGTGTCCATCGGGTCGATCACGCCGTCGTCCCAGAGGCGGGCCGTCGCGTAGTAGGCGTTCCCCTGACGCTCGTACTGAGCGCGGATCGGGGCCTTGAAGGCGTCCTCGTCCTCGGCCGGCCACTCCTCGCCGCGCGCCTGGAGCTGGTCCCGCTTGACGGTCGCGAGGACGGAGGCGGCCTGCTCGCCGCCCATCACCGAGATCTTGGCGTTGGGCCACATCCACAGGAACCGGGGCGAGTACGCCCGCCCGCACATCGAGTAGTTGCCCGCCCCGTACGACCCGCCGACCACCACCGTCAGCTTCGGCACGCGCGTGCAGGCGACCGCGGTGACCATCTTGGCGCCGTGCTTGGCGATGCCGCCCGCCTCGTAGTCCCGGCCCACCATGAAGCCCGAGATGTTCTGCAGGAACACCAGCGGGATGCCGCGCTGGTCGCACAGCTCGATGAAGTGGGCGCCCTTCTGGGCGGACTCGGAGAACAGGATGCCGTTGTTGGCGACGATGCCCACCGGGTGGCCGTGGATCCGGGCGAAGCCGGTGACCAGGGTCTGCCCGAACTCCGACTTGAACTCGGCGAAGCGGGAGCCGTCGGTGACGCGCGCGATGATCTCGCGTACGTCGTAGGGGGTGCGGGAGTCGACCGGCACCGCCCCGTACAGCCCCGCCGGGTCCACCTTGGGCTCGACGGCCTGCTCCACCCGCCAGGGGAGCCGCCCCCGCGTGGGGAGCGTGGAGACGATGTTCCGCACGATCCGCAGCGCGTGCGCGTCGTCCTCCGCGAGGTGGTCGGTGACGCCCGAGACCCGTGAGTGGACCTCGCCGCCGCCCAGCTCCTCCGCCGTGACCACCTCACCGGTGGCCGCCTTCACCAGCGGCGGACCGCCCAGGAAGATCGTGCCCTGGTTCCGGACGATCACCGCCTCGTCGCTCATCGCCGGGACGTACGCGCCGCCCGCCGTGCACGAGCCGAGCACCGCCGCGATCTGCGGGATGCCGGCACCGGACATCCGGGCCTGGTTGTAGAAGATCCGCCCGAAGTGGTCCCGGTCCGGGAACACCTCGTCCTGCATCGGCAGGAACGCGCCGCCCGAGTCCACCAGGTAGACGCAGGGGAGCCGGTTGTCGAGGGCCACCTCCTGCGCGCGCAGGTGCTTCTTCACCGTCATCGGGTAGTACGTGCCGCCCTTGACGGTGGCGTCGTTGGCCACGACCACGCACTCCCGGCCGGCCACCCGCCCGATCCCGGCGATCACGCCGGCCGCCGGGGCCTGCCCCTCGTACATCCCGTCGGCCGCCAGCGGGGCCAGCTCCAGGAAGGGCGATCCGGGGTCGAGGAGCGTGTCCACGCGGTCGCGCGGGAGCAGCTTCCCGCGCGCGGTGTGCCGTGCCCGTGCCCGCTCGCCGCCGCCGAGCGCCGCCGCGGCCAGCTTGCCGCGCAGCTCCTCGACGAGGGCGCGGTGCGCCTCCTCGTTGGCCCGAAAGGCCTCCGACGCGGGATCGGCCGCGCTGTGAAGCTCCGGTGCCTCATGCATCCTGCGGGTCCCCTCACCTTGTTAATGAGCGTTAACGCATTTCCTCCAGGTTAACGACCGCTAACCTCCCTGTCTAGAATCGTCTCCATGGCCACCAGAACCGACGCCCCCACCCGCCGCGAGCAGATCCTCAAGGAGGCCGCGCGGCTCTTCGCCGAGCGCGGCTTCCACGGCGTCGGGGTCGACGAGATAGGCGCCGCGGTCGGCATCAGCGGACCCGGGCTCTACCGGCACTTCGCGGGCAAGGACGCGATGCTCGCGGAACTGCTGGTGGGGATCAGCGGCCGGCTGCTGACCGGTGCGAGGCGGCGTCTGGAGGAGGCCGGGGGGGTGTCGGCCCCCGAGGCGGTCCTCGATTCGCTGATCGAGGGGCACATCGACTTCGCGCTCGACGACCGCCCCCTCATCACCCTGCACGACCGTGAGCTGGACCGCCTCCGGGACACCGACCGCAAGCTGGTCCGCCAGCTGCAGCGGCAGTACGTGGAGCTGTGGGTGGGAGTGGTCCGCGAGCTGTACCCGGAGCTGGCCGAACCGGCCGCCCGCTCGGCGGTCCACTCGGTGTTCGGCCTGCTCAACTCCACCCCGCACCTGACCCGCCCCGGCTCCCTGCCCGGCCGCGCGGGCACGGCGGAACTCCTGCACCGGATGGCGCGAGGGGCGTTCGCGGCGGCGGGCTCGCGGTGACCCTGGGCGAGTGACGAGCGTTACGGGGGCTCCGCTCTGGACGGCTGTGGATACTCGCCGGTACCTTTGGTCTGAGCAAGCGCTTAGCCATACGGGTCGCAGCCATCAATTGAGGAACCCCGACGGCGAGCAACCAGGTACGCGAGAGCGGCGCCGGTTTAGGCGCAGGGATTGGGGTGGCGGACAGTGCGCCGTACGGTTTTCAACGAGGATCACGAGGCGTTCCGGGAGACCATCCGCGCCTTCATCGAGGCCGAGGTCGTCCCCGTCTACGACGAGTGGTTCGCGGCGGGCCAGGCGCCCCGCGACTTCTACTACAAGCTCGGTGAGCTGGGCATCTTCGGCATCAGCGTGCCCGAGGAGTTCGGCGGCGCGGGCATGGACACCCACAAGTTCGAGGCCGTCCTCTACGAGGAGACCGCCCGCGCGGGCGTCCAGTTCGGCGGCTCCGGCGTGCACGTGCTGCTCGCCCTGCCGTACCTCAAGATGCTCGCCACCGACGAGCAGAAGAAGCGCTTCCTGCCGAAGTTCGTCACCGGCGAGGAGATGTGGGCCATCGCGATGACCGAGCCGGGCACCGGCTCCGACCTCGCGGGCATGAAGACCACCGCCAAGCTCAGCGAGGACGGCACGCACTACGTCCTCAACGGCGCCAAGACCTTCATCACCGGCGGCGTCCACGCCGACAAGGTGATCGTCTGCGCCCGCACCGCCGCCCCGACGGCCGAGGACCGCCGCCACGGCATCTCCCTGTTCGCCGTGGACACCAAGTCCGAGGGCTACTCCGTCGGCCGCAAGCTCGACAAGCTCGGCCTGAAGACCTCCGACACCGCCGAGCTGGCGTTCGTCGACGTCAAGGTGCCCGTCGAGGACCTGCTCGGCGAGGAGAACAAGGGCTTCTCCTACCTCGGCCACAACCTGGCCTCCGAGCGCTGGGGCATCGCCTTCGGCGCCTACGCGCAGGCCAAGGCCGCCGTCCGGTTCGCCAAGCAGTACGTGCAGGAGCGCACCGTCTTCGGCAAGCCGGTCGCCCACTTCCAGAACACCAAGTTCGAGCTGGCCGCCTGCCAGGCCGAGGTGGACGCCGCCGAGGCCGTCGCCGACCGCGCCACCGAGGCCCTGGACGCCGGCGAGCTCACCCCCGCCGAGGCCGCCAGCGCCAAGCTGTTCTGCACCGAGGTCGCCCACCGCGTCATCGACCGCTGCCTCCAGCTGCACGGCGGCTACGGCTACATGAACGAGTACCCGATCGCCCGCCTGTACGCGGACAACCGCGTCAACCGCATCTACGGCGGCACCAGCGAGATCATGAAGTCGATCATCGCCAAGGACATGGGCCTGTAAGGCCCCGGAAATCCCTGCCGTATACAACTGACCCCATGAGTCAGGCACTACAGGACCTCCTCGATCTGCTCGACCTCGAGCAGATCGAGGAGAACATCTTCCGCGGCCACTCCCGCCCCGCCGTCGTCCCCCGCGTCTTCGGCGGGCAGGTCGCGGCGCAGGCGCTGGTCGCCGCCGGACGGACCGTCCCGAAGGACCGGCCCGCCCACTCCCTGCACGCGTACTTCCTGCGCCCCGGCGACCCCGGCGCCCCGATCGTCTACACCGTCGACCGGATCCGCGACGGCCGCTCCTTCACCACCCGGCGGGTGGTCGCGGTCCAGCACGGAAAGCCGATCTTCCACCTCTCGGCGTCCTTCCAGACGTACGAGGAGGGACTGGACCACCAGGACCCGATGCCGCCGTCCCCCGACCCGGCCGCGCTGCCCACCTCGGAGGAACGCCTGCGCGGGTACGCCCACCTCGCGCCCGAGGTCGTGGAGCGCTTCCTGGAGGCCCGCGCCGCCGTCGACCTGCGCTACGTCGACGAGCCGCCCTACGGCCGCTTCGGCGAACCCCGCGAACCCCACTCCCAGGTGTGGTTCCGCACCAACGGCAAGCTCGCGGACGACCCCCTGCTGCACGTCGTCCTCGCCACGTACGTCTCCGACATGACGCTCCTGGACTCCGTCCTCCTCGCCCACGGCCGCGGCGGCTGGGCCGTCGGCGACGTCGTCGGCGCCTCCCTGGACCACGCCATGTGGTTCCACCGCCCGTTCCGCGCCGACGAGTGGCTCCTGTACGACCAGCAGTCCCCGTCGGCCCACGGCGGCCGGGGCCTGGGCCAGGGCCGCATCTACACCCAGGACGGCCGGCTCGCGGTCTCCGTCATCCAGGAGGGCGTGGTCCGGGTCCCGCGCTCCTGAGCCGGCTCCGGACGTCCCCGTTCTTTCCGTCCTCTTCCACGCGACGCGTGGAACCGGCCCCCGCACATGTCCCGCGCGGGGGCCGGACGGCTGTCCGCGTCCCAGGGGACCGTTCCAGGCGGTCGTCATCCTTGCCGGTCAGAGGCCGTTCCAGCGTTCCGGCGTCCCGTGCTGGGCGTTCGGTGTGGCGGGTGGGACGGATCACGGCACAAGCTGCGGTCATCCCGGCAGCCCGCCGGCCGATCCACCACGTCACACCAGGGAGACCACCATGCGCTCACGCTTCGCCGGCCGCTCCGCCCGCTTCGCCCTGGCCGCCGTCGCCGCGCTCGCCCTCGGCGGCGCCGCCACCGCCACGGCCACCGCCGACAGCGGCCGCTCCACCACCCGGCCCTGCGCGACCGGTGACCTGAGCTTCAAGGTCACGGCCGAGACGCAGGCGGGCGGCTACTACCTGATCACCGCCAAGGCCAAGCCCGGCATCGCCTGCCACCTGGAGGGCGTGTTCCCCTCCGCCTCCTTCGGCTCCCACCCCGACACCGCGGTCTCGCCCGCCGAGCAGAGCGTCAGCGACGACGTCGTCCTCGGCGGCTCCACCGCCGCCTACGCCGGCATCAGCCCCAAGTCCACCAACAACGACAACGGCATCCAGTTCGACCGGCTCCACCTCTCGGTCGCCGGCGACGAGGAGAACTCCGTCACGCTCCGCCTCCCCGACACCGCCACGGTCGACCGGCCGATCGCCACCAACTGGCACGCCGACCGCGCCGACGCCGTCCCGTTCGTCGACTGACCCCCGCGTCCACCGGCCGCCCCGTCGGCCGGGCGCGTTCCCCGCGCCCGGCCGACGGGGCGTCTCACTGCGCCAGACCGGCCTCCGCCAGCAGGTACGCCGTCATCGGGTCGTAGTGGCGGGGGCTGGTGACGTGGTCGTCGAGGGGGACCGTGACCTGGACGGTGCCCTCGGACTCGGCGACGAAGAGGGCCGGGTCGTTGCAGTCGGCGTAGCCGACGCTGTCCACGCCGTACTGCCCCGCCGCACCCGCCCAGCCGTGGTCGGCGACGACCAGGTCGGGCAGCGGGCGGCCCTCGCGCTCCAGGGCGGTCAGGACGGCCTTCATCGGCGCACCGGAGTGGGTGTGCCACAGCGTGGCGCCGTGCTCCAGCACCGCCACGTCCGCGAACTGCATCACATACCCCTCGTCCGTGACCAGCCCGTCCGGGATGACCACGATCTCGCAGCCGGCGGCCCGCAGCGCGGCGGCCGTCGCCCGGTGCACGTCCAGCAGCCCGCCCGGGTGACCGGTCGCGAACAGCACCCGCTGCCGCCCGTCCGCCGCCTTGCGCAGCCGCCCGGCCATGCGCTCCAGCCCGGCCACGGTCAGCTCCGGGTCGATGGTGTCCTGCCCGTACCGGTACTCCGGGTCGTCGTTGACGCCGACCCGCTCCGCCATCACCGCCAGCACGTCCTGCTCGTCGGTCCAGCGGTCGCCGAGCTCCAGGCCGAGCCAGAAGTGACGGTCGCCGTTCGCCAGTTTGCGGTAGTGCGAGAGGTTGTTCTCGCGCGGCGTGGCGACATCGCCCGCGATGCGCGTGGCGACCAGGTGTTCGACGAGTTCGGCGCGGCTGGGTGTCCCGGGTATCGGCATGCTCCCCATTGTGGAGCAGCGGCCTGCGGGCGTCCCCGGCGTATCGCGCGCTGGGACGTGCGTCACCTGCTCGGCCGGCTCCGTACGGCTGCTCGGGCCGTCACGTCCGGCGCAGCGCGAACCACAGCTCCATCCGCACGTCCGGGTCGTCCAGGTCCGCCTCCAGCAGCGCCGCGCACCGCGCGATGCGCTGCCGCACGGTGTTGCGGTGCACCGACAGCGCCACCGCCGTACGGTCCCAGCTGCCGTGCAGGGAGAGCCAGGTGCGCAGGGTGTCCGTGAGGGCGGGGGCGGCCGCTATCGGCGCGAGCAGCGAACGCGCGTGGGCGTCCGCGTCGTGCGGCGGGACGAGGTCGGCGAGGGCGGGACGGTCGCCGTGCCGGAGCAGCGGGACGCGGGTGGCGCGGGCCCGGGCCAGGGCGCGGGCGGCCCGGGTGTCGGCGTCCGCCCAGTCGGGCGGGGAGGCGGCCGTGCTGACGCCGAGGGTCCAGCCCGGCAGCGGTTCCACGGGCCGGTCGGCCGGCACCAGCACGCGGACGACCTCGCCCGCCGGGTCGACCAGCGCCGAGCCGAGCGCGGTGCCGAGTGCGGAGGCGGCCAGGGGGTCGGGTGCGGTGCGGCCGTCCGGCCGGGCGTGTACGACGTGCCACCGCTCTCCGCCGAGGAGGGGGGTGACGTCCTCAGGCGGGGCGCCCAGCAGCAGGCGTACGAGCGCGGAGGCGTGGGCCGTGGCGGTGCCGGTCTGCCGCCGGCCGGTGAGGAGGGAGAGCAGGGCGGCTGCGACGGAGGCGATGGTGTGGTCGCCGGGGGTGCGGTGGGGGGAGGCGATGCCGAGTACGAAGCCGGTGTTGGTGCCGGTGCCGGTGCCGGTGCCGGTGCCGAGGGCGTAGGCGGCGAGGTGGGTGCCGTTGACCGTGTCGCTGGCGGTGGTGGGGGTGGGTGCCGCTTGTCGGTGCTCGCCGGGGGTGGGTTCCGCTTGCCGGTGCTTGCCGGGTGCCGCCGCGCCCACCCGTGCCGCCCCAGCGGCACGACTGCCCGCGGCTGGGGCGGCGGTGCGACTGCCCGCGGATACGTCGTGAGGGCGTACCACCTCGGCCAGGTTCGTCAGGGACTGTCTCGCCTCGGGGGGTGGGGTGGTTCCCGCGGTGGCGAGTTCGGTGGTGTCCGGGGCGAACAGGACGGCCCAGCCGCCGATCCGCTGGGCCAGTTGGTGCAGTACCGGGCGGAGCGGGTCCGGGCGGGCGGCGGCGGTGGCGAGGCTCTGCTGGGCCTCCGTGACCCGGCGCAGCTCCGCCGTGCGGGCCTGCGCCATCAACTGCCAGACCGCCCGCGCCACCCCCGAGAACGTGGTCCGCGGCGGCACCTCCAGCAACGGCAGCCCGTGCATCTCGCACGCCTCCACCAGCGCCGCCGGCACCGCCTTGTGGACCGGCGCCAGACCGAAGCCGAGCGCCGCCCCGCCCGCCGCCACGATCCGCGAGACGTACGCGTCGAAGTACCCCGCGCCCGCGCCCTCCGGGATGTGCACCCCCGCCGAGAGCAGCAGCTCCCCGCCCAGCAGATACGGGTACGGGTCCGCCATCTCCGAGGTGTGCGCCCCGTGCACGACGGTGCCGGGGTCGTCGGGTCCCGCGATCCGGCGCAGACCGAGGTCCGCGCGGGCCAGCAGGGCCTCCAGGGACACCGGAGGCGTGGGCGGAACCATGGGGTCCGGCATGGTGGACACTTCTTCCATTCCGTGCGGCGGGAATGGAGGAAACGTACACTTCGCAGAGGCTTTCCGCCCCCTTATGGTCGGGACGGACCGGCAGCCCGCGGGTGCGGGCGGACGCATGAGCCAAGGCGAAGAGCAGGAAAGAAGGCAGTCCCATGAGCAGCAGCGAGACGCCCCGCGGCCCCGTCGACTCCTCCCGCGTCCCCCGGTACGCCGGGCCCGCGACCTTCGCCCGGCTGCCCCGGCTCGACGAGGTCGGCCGCGCCGACGTCGCCGTGGTGGGCGTGCCCTTCGACTCGGGCGTCTCCTACCGGCCGGGCGCCCGCTTCGGCGGCAACGCCATCCGCGAGGCGTCCCGGCTGCTGCGCCCCTACAACCCCGCGCAGGACGCCTCCCCCTTCGCCCTCGCCCAGGTCGCGGACGGCGGCGACATCGCCGTGAACCCGTTCGACATCAACGAGGCCGTGGAGACGATCGAGGCCGCCGCCGACGACTTCCTCGGCACCGGCGCCCGCCTGATGACCCTGGGCGGCGACCACACCATCGCCCTGCCGCTGCTCCGCTCGGTCGCCAAGAGGCACGGCCCCGTCGCCCTGCTCCACTTCGACGCCCACCTCGACACCTGGGACACCTACTTCGGCGCCGAGTACACCCATGGCACCCCGTTCCGCCGCGCGGTGGAAGAGGGCGTCCTCGACACCTCCGCCCTCTCCCACGTCGGCACCCGCGGCCCCCTCTACGGCAAGCAGGACCTCACCGACGACGAGAAGATGGGCTTCGGCATCGTCACCTCCGCCGACGTCTACCGCCGGGGCGCCGACGAGGTCGCCGACCAGCTCCGCCAGCGCATCGGCGACCGCCCGCTGTACATCTCCATCGACATCGACTGCCTGGACCCGGCCCACGCCCCCGGCACCGGCACCCCCGAGGCGGGCGGCATGACCTCCCGCGAGCTCCTGGAGATCCTGCGCGGACTGGCCTCCTGCAACCTGGTCTCGGCGGACGTCGTCGAGGTGGCGCCCGCGTACGATCACGCGGAGATCACCTCGGTCGCCGCGTCCCACACGGCGTACGAGCTGACCACGATCATGTCCCGTCGGATTGCGGAGGCCCGCGCGCAGTGACCCACGACCACGACCTGGTGCTCCGCCCGACCGCCGCGCAGACGGAGGCCGCACTGAATCCTCCCCCCGGCCGCAACGGCGGGGACCTGGTCGTGGAGACCCTGGCCGGGCTCGGCGCGACCACCGTCTTCGGCCTGCCCGGCCAGCACGCCCTCGGCGTGTTCGACGCCCTGCGCCGCTCCGACCTGCGTTACGTCGGCCTGCGCGTGGAGAACAACGCCGCCTTCGCGGCGGACGCGTACGGCCGGATCACCGGCGAGGCCGCCCCGCTGCTGCTGTCGACCGGGCCGGGCGCCCTCACCTCCCTGGCCGCGCTCCAGGAGGCGGCGGCGGCCTCGGCGCCGGTGCTGGCGATCTGCAGCCAGGTCCCGACGGCCGGCCTGGGCGGTGGCCGCCACGGCTACCTGCACGAACTCCCCGACCAGTCGGCCTCGTTCCGCGGCGTGGTCAAGTCCGTGCACACGGCCCGTACGCAGTCCCAGATCCCGTCCGCGATCGCGGAGGCCTGGAAGTCGGCGCTGACCGTCCCGCACGGCCCCGTATGGGTGGAGATCCCGCAGGACGTGCTGCTCGCGGAGACGGTCCTGCCCGTGGTGACGGCGATGGACGCCACCCCGGAGGAACTGCCCCCGCGCCCCGAACTCACCGCGCTCGCCGCCCACCTGCTGGCGAACGCCGCCCGTCCCGCGATCATCGCGGGCGGGGGAGTGGTCCGCTCCGACGCCTCGGGCAAGCTGCGGCAGCTCGCCGAGCGCGTCCAGGCCCCGGTGGTCACCACCCCAGGCGGCAAGGGCGCCTTCCCCTGGACGCACCCGCTGTCGCTGCAGTCCTGGCTGGAGGACCGCCACATCACCGACTTCCTCCAGGACGCGGACGTCCTGCTGGTCGTCGGCTCCGGCCTCGGCGAACTCTCCTCCAACTACCACACGTTCAAGCCGCGCGGCCGGGTGATCCAGATCGAGGCCGACCTCGGCAAACTGGAGTCCAACCACCCGGGCCTCGGCATCCACGCCGACGCCCGCCTCGCGCTCCAGGCACTGCTGGAGACGGTGGAGCCGCGCGAGGACGCGACGGCCCCCGAGCGGGTGCGGGAGGTCCTGGACCGGGTCCGTGCGCGCATCGCCGCCCAGGAACTCACCCTGGAACAGCAGGTGCTGACGGCGGTCCGCCGCGCCCTGCCCACCGGCTCGCCGTCCTTCTGGGACATGACGATCCTGGCGTACTGGGCCTGGTCCGCCTTCGACGCGATGGGCCCCAACCACCTGCACTCCGCGCAGGGCGCCGGCGGCCTCGGCTACGGCTTCCCGGCCGCCCTCGGCGCGGCCGTCGCCGACCCCACCCGCCCGGTCCTCGCGGTCTCCGGCGACGGCGGCGCCCTGTACTCCGTCGCCGAACTGGCCACCGCCCGCCAGCACGACCTGGACGTCACCTGGCTGATCGTCGACGACGGCGGCTACGGCATCCTGCGCGAGTACATGACCGACGCCTTCGGCGAGCCCACGGCGACGGAACTCACCCGCCCCGACTACGCGGCCCTGGCGGAGTCCTTCGGCGTACCCGGTCTGCGGACGACCCCCGAAACCCTGGAACAGGACCTCGCGAAGGCCCTGGCGACCCCGGGCCCGTCGGTGGTCGTCCTCCCCGCCGTGCTGCGGATGTTCGCCCCGACCCACAGGGAGTGACCCCCGCACGGAGTGGTCGGCGGGGGTCCGCACCGGGCGTGGACGTGCGTCGAGTCCCTGTGCCTACCAGGGGTACATGACCACGTAGTGGCCTTCCTGCACGCAGCTGAAGCCCGTCAGCTCCCCCCTCTGCGCAGCCTGGTTGCCGAGGGTCTGGCACTCCAGGAAGGAACCGGTGTAGTGCGGGAGCAGCCTCGTCTCGGCGGCGGCCGAACCGGCCAGCGGAAGCGCGATCGCCGCGGAAGCCATGATCCCCACGAGTGCGGTCCTGGTGGTGCGCAGTTTCCTCACGGTCCTACCCCTTCGACGTGTCCGATGGCGAGGGAAGCCCTCTGGTGGCCATTACAACGGCGCCGTCACCGGGAAGGATCACGAACCACTGATCATTAAGGGTTCCGCCGTTCGAGCGTCACCGACGCGTCATACGGTGACGCCCGGATGTCCACGACCCCTCATCGCCACCGCCACCCCTCGGACCGGCGACGGACCGCGGTCGTCGGCAGCGGGACCGGCCGGCGGAGGCGCACGGTGATCCCGGCGTACGGCCGCCGGACCGCCGGCACCGGGCCGGGGCCGTCGGTCAGCAGGCGCCGGGGCCCACCCCGTCGATGCGTCCGCCGAAGTCGCCGAGGTAGCGGGAGCGCCAGTCGCCGTTGAAGACGTCCCGCTTCTCGACCGGCTGCCAGTTCACGAAGCAGGCCCGGGTGCTCGCGACGAACGAGCCGACGTGGTCGTGGAGACGGGGCGGCATGTCGCGGTAGCCGCTGCGAGCGGTCCACTCCCAGTAGTCGCCGCCGAAGCCCTCCTTGCTCCAGAAGCACACGGACCCGTCGGGGCAGGACGGGGGCGCGGCCGGGGCGGCGGACGCCGCGTGGGCCGGCAGCAGGAGCGCGGTCAGGGCGAGGACGGCGGCGAGGGACCAGGAACGGGTCTTCACGGCACTCTCCAGTAAGGCGTCGTGGGGGGACGGAACGGCCCCGGCGGACGTGCCGGGGCCCTCCCATGGTCACGGTGGATCGGGGCCGACTGACCCTGGCCACCGCCCACACCACCGGATGGAGCGAACCGGAGGCTCGGCGGCGTGGCCACGGCGAACGCCTGGCCCGGACGCGCGGGGCGTGCGCGCCCGGCGTCGCCGGAGCCCGGACCCTTGCGCCGGGAACGGTCCGGGGCCCTAGGATCGGGAGTCGGCCGTAGGGGGGACCGTGGATCCGGAGATCGCCGCGCTGGCGGGGACGGCGGGCACGACCGTCGTCACGTTGATGGTGACGAACGCCTGGGAATCGGCGAGGGACGGCATGGTCGCCCTGTGGCGCCGTTTCCAGCCTGCCAGGGCCGAGGGCATCGGTGAGGAACTGGAGGCGGGCCGTGCGGACCTGCTCCTCGCGCGCCGGGCCGGCGACACCGAGTCCGAGGCCGAGCTGACCGCCGAATGGCAGGGCCGCGTACGGCGGTTCCTGCTGGCGCAGCCGGAGGCCGCCGACGAACTGCGGCGCATCCTGGACGAGTTGAACCCGCCGCTTCCGGAGGATCCGGGGGCGGGGCAGATCCGCCTGCAGGCCCGGGCGTCGGGCAGCGCCCGGGTCTACCAGGCCGGACGCGACCAGCACATCACCGAACGATGAGCGTGCCGACGCCGATGGAGGGACGCGCCTCGGGCAGCGCCCGGGTCTACCAGACCGGTGGAGACCAGTACGTCGAGGAACACGTCCACCACTACGCCCCGGGCTCGGCCCCGCTGTTCGGACGCCACGTGGTGGCCCCGGCCGAACCCCGGCCGGCCGCTCCCGACTCCGTCCGCCTGCCCCTGGTCGGCCGCGCACCCGGCGTCCTGCGGGACCGCACCGACGTCATGGAACGCTTACGGGCGGCCGTGGCCGGACCCGGCGGCGACGTCCAGGTCCTGCACGGCATGGGCGGCTGCGGCAAGACGGCCGTCGCGCACGCCCTGTTCACCGAGGCCGTGCGGGACCACGGCCGCGTCGGCCTGTGGGTCAACGCCTCCGAACGGGTCTCGCTGCGCGCCGGCATGCTCGCCGTCGCCGGCGACCGCGGCGCCACCGGCGGCGAACTGGCCGCCGCGGCCGGCGGCCGGCGCGCCGCGGCCGACCTGGTCTGGCACCACCTGGACCACTCCGCGGAGCCCTGGCTGCTGGTCCTCGACAACGCCGACGACCCCGCCGTCCTGGAGGAAGGCGCCTGGCTGCGCCCGAGCCCCTCGGGGACGGTGCTGGTGACCACCCGGCACGCGACCTCCCCGCTGTGGCGCATCCCGGGGGCGAGCAGCCACCGGATCGGCGTGCTCCCCCTGGAGGACGCCACCCTGGTCCTGCGTGACCTGGCCCCGGAGGCGGGTACGCGGGAGTCCGCACGGAAGGTCGCCCGGCGCCTGGGCTGCCTGCCCCTGGCGCTGACCCTGGCCGGGGCGCACCTGGCCCACCAGCTGCTGGAGTCGTGGACCATGGACGAGTACGACCGCAGGCTGGGCGAGGAGTCGACGGCCCTGGTGGACCGGGGAGCACCGGCGACCGGCGGCGGACAGTCCCGCCGCCTGGTGGGCCGCACGTGGCAGCTGTCGCTGGACACCCTGGCGGAGGGCGGCCTTCCGGAGGCGACGGCCCTGCTGCGGCTGCTGTCCTTCTGGGCGGCGGACCCCGTCCCGCTGTCGCTGCTGATGCCGGCGGCACAGGGCGGGGTCGACGGCCTCGAACACCTCGATCCGCCGCTGACCGCCGACCGGGTCGAACCGGCCCTGCGCGCGCTCCTCGACCACTCGCTGGCCGACCTGGTCGAGACGGACGGGCACCGCTGCGTGAAGGCCCACGGGGTCCTGCTGGACAGCGTCGCCGCGGGCGTGTCCGACGCGCAGCGCGCGCTCCTCGCCGGAGTGGCGGGCCGGCTGCTGCGGGCGGCGCTGCCGCCGGAGGGCGCCGCGTCACCGCGGGCCCGCTCCCAGGTACGGCTCCTGGCGCCGCACGTGACCGGTCTGCTGCACCGGTCCCACCGCCACGGCCTGGTGACGGCGGACTCCGTACGGATCGCGGCGCGCGTCGCACGACTGGTGTACGAGGCGGGGGACTGGACCGCCGCGCTGGCCCTGGCCGCCACCGCCGCGAGGACGGCCGCGGAGCACCTGGGGGACGAGCACCCGGCGACCATCGAGGCCCGGTCGGGCCAGGGCCCCGTCCTGTTCCGGCTCGGCCGGTACGCCGAAGCCGCCGACCTCCTGCGGCCGGTCCACCGGGACGCGCTGCGCACGCTCGGCCCCCATGACGCGCGCACCCTGGACGCGGCCTACGAACTGCAGCGGGTGCTGCACCGCCTCGGGGACCTGGACGAGGCCCGGACGCTCCTGGAGGCGGTTCTGGACGGCCGTCGCGACGCACTCGGCGACGACCACGTCACCACCCTCAAGACCCGCTGCGAGATGCTGGAACTACGGCTGGCACAGGACCAGTTCGACCACTACCTGTCGGCCGCCGAGGAACTGGTGGCCGACTGCGAGCGCCACCTCGGCCCCGACCACCTGGTGACCGTGTGGGCGCGCGACGCATGGGCGCGGGGGCTGCTGCGCTCCGGCCGGGGCGCCGAGGCGGAGGACCTCTTCCGCCGGGTGCTCGCCGGGCAGAGAGCCGGGTACGGGGACGACCATCCGCTGGTCCTCGGGGTGCTCATCCAGCTCAGCCGCGCCCAGCACGCGCAGGGCAAGCGGCCGGAGGCCGCCGAGAGCGCGCGGGAGGTGGCCGAGCAGCGGGCCGCGATCCTGGGCGAGGACCACCCCGAGACCGCCGCGGCCCGCGCCTGGTACGCCGAGGTCCGCGCGGAGCCGCCCGCACCGGGATGACACCGCGCCCGAGCGGCGCCGACCACTCGACCGACCGCGAAGGCGGCCCCTCCGAGGCGGCGAGGAGCCGTGGCGTCCGGAGTGCGGCGAGCGGTCGTCCCGAGAGGGTGTGACCGCCCGGTGCCGCGTCGGCCATGAGGAGGTCTGCCCCGGTTCCGGCACCGGCCACCGTGGCGGCCGGTGCCGTCGTCCTGTCTACCAGATCGACTCGACCCACTCCGGGTGGTCGATGAACGGGTTGCGGTTGTGCTGGTAGGAGTCGTGGATGACCTGGTTGCGGCGCTTCTCGAAGGCGTCCGGCGGGTCCTCGTCGTTCCACGTCTTGAGCACGGCGAGCTTGCCGATGTACGGGTTGCTGCCGTTGTCGACGCTGCTGTTGACCTCCAGGTCGGCCCAGCCGTCGCCGCCTTCGTAGCGCACCGCCATGTAGAAGATCATGCGGGCCACGTCGCCCTTGACCGCGTCGCGGGGCTCGAAGGAGTTCGAGTCGGTCAGGCTGCCGCCGCTGTTGCTGAACGAGCTGCCGCCGTTGTCGAAGTCCTTGTTGCCGCGGACGGAGTTGACCTGGACGTCCTCGGGGCGCAGGTGGTGCAGGTCGGTGCCGGGGCCGGTGGCGGTGCCGAAGTCGCCGTGGGACTTGGCCCACACGTGCTCGCGGTTCCAGTCGCCCGTGTCACCGCCGTTGAGGGACTTGCCGCGGGAGATGCCCGAGTACAGCAGGATCACGTTGTTGCTGTTGTTCGGGTCCTGGTCGGTGACCTTCAGGGCGTTCCAGACGGCCGAGTACGAGATCTTCGTCTGGTCGCTGATGATCGTGTGCAGGGAGTCCTTGAGCGCCGTGCCGGACTTGCCGATCGCGGCGGCGTAATAGGTGTCGTCGTACGCGGTGGTCGCGGCGGTGGTCGCGGCGCCGGCGGTGGGCGCGTTCAGCGCGGGGGCGACGAGGCCGGCGAGGACGGCGGCCGTGGCGAGCGCCAGCGCTCTCCGGCGCCGGCCTGCGGATATGCGGATCACGGGCATGGGGGCATCCGATCTACGCGGGTTGACGTCTGAGTGATACCGCAGAGAGTGACATGAACATGCGGTCCAGGGCGTGAAGAGAAGGTGGCGGTTGCGTGACGAGGCACCGCCCTCCCCGCCGGCTCCCGCGGACGGGACGTCGGGTGCGCCGCCGGCATAGTGATCGCCGCCCGCGCACCCGGGCGGCCGGAGGGAGTGAGGACACCGCCCCGTACTCGGCTCCGGAGCTCGCGCTCCGGCTGGGCGCGACGGATCCCTTCGCCCTGGGCCCGGGGACCGTCGTCCGCGGCCGGGGCGTCGTGGCGCTCACCGCGCTCACCGCGCTCACCGCGCTCACCGCGCTCACCGCGCTCACCGCGCTCACCGCGCTCACCGCGCTCACCGCGCTCACCGCGCTCACC
>NZ_LGCN01000028.1 GCF_001279005.1 Streptomyces caelestis | reverse complement strand
CGCGCTCACCGCGCTCACCGCGCTCACCGCGCTCACCGCGCTCACCGCGCTCACCGCGCTCACCGCGCTCACCGCGCTCACCGCGCTCACCGCGCTCACGGACGGGCGGGGCGCACCGGGGACGGGCGCGTACCGCATCTGAACCGGTCGCCCGGATGGTGCGGAGGGATGAAATCCGCTTCCGGCGGTGTTGGTGCCTTCCGGTAGATCAGGACGATCGGAGGGCACCCGCGTGACACCGCAACGGGGATGGGCACGGCGACTGGCCGCATACGCGTGGCGTCATCCCAAGGACGTGGTCCTCGCGCTGGGCTCCTCCCTGGGCGGCATGGCCGTCATGGCGCTGGTCCCGCTGATCACCAAGGTGATCATCGACGACGTCATCGGCGACAAGACCAAGGACATGGCCACCTGGGCCGGTCTGCTCGTCGGCGCCGCGCTCGCCGTCTACGTCCTCACCTACGTCCGCCGCTACTACGGCGGCCGGCTCGCCCTCGACGTCCAGCACGACCTGCGCACCGAGATGTACGGGACGATCACCCGGCTCGACGGCAGACGCCAGGACGAGCTGTCCACCGGGCAGGTCGTCGGACGCGCCACCAGCGACCTCCAGCTGATCCAGGGCCTGCTCTTCATGCTGCCGATGACCATCGGCAACCTCCTGCTGTTCCTGATCTCCCTGGTGATCATGGCGTGGCTGTCGCTGCCGCTCACCGCCGTCGCCCTCGCCGTGGCCCCCGCCCTGTGGTGGATCGCCAAGCGCAGCCGCACCCGGCTGCACCCCTCCACCTGGTACGCGCAGGCGCAGGCGGGAGCCGTCGCCGGGGTGGTCGACGGCGCGGTCAGCGGCGTCCGCGTGGTGAAGGGCTTCGGACAGGAGGAGCAGGAGACCGGGAAGCTGCGCGAGGTCGGACGGCGGCTGTACGCCGGGCGGCTGCGCACCATCAAGCTGAACTCCCGGTACACCCCGGCCCTCCAGGCCGTCCCCGCCCTCGGCCAGGTGGCGATGCTGGCGCTCGGCGGCTGGCTCGCGGTGCACGGGCACATCACGCTGGGCACGTTCGTCGCCTTCTCCACCTACCTGGCCCAGCTGGTCGGGCCGGTCCGGATGCTCGCGATGGTGCTCACCGTCGGCCAGCAGGCCCGCGCCGGCACCGAACGCGTCCTGGAGCTGATCGACACCGAGCCGTTCCTGACCGACGGCGCCAGGGAACTGCCCGCCGACGCCCCGGCGACCGTCGAGTTCGACGACGTCGCCTTCGGCTACGAACCCGGCCGGCCGGTCCTGGACGGCCTCTCCTTCGAGATCCGCCCCGGGGAGACCCTCGCCGTCGTCGGCGCCTCCGGCTCCGGCAAGTCCACCGTCTCCCTGCTCCTGCCGCGCTTCTACGACGTCACGCACGGCGCCGTCCTCGTCGGCGGGCACGACGTGCGCGAGCTGACCACCGAGTCCCTGCGGGCCGCGATCGGGCTGGTCCCCGAGGACTCCTTCCTCTTCTCCGCCACCGTGCGCGACAACATCGCGTACGGCCGCCCGGACGCCACCGAGGAGCAGATCGTCGCCGCCGCCCGCGCGGCCCAGGCCGACCGGTTCATCAGCGAGCTGCCCGATGGCTACGACACCACGGTCGGCGAGCACGGCCTGACCCTCTCCGGCGGCCAGCGCCAGCGCGTCGCCCTGGCCCGCGCGATCCTCACCGACCCGCGCCTGCTGGTCCTGGACGACGCGACCTCCGCCGTGGACGCCCGCGTCGAACACGAGATCCACGAGGCGCTGAAGGGGGTCATGCGCGGCCGTACGACGCTGCTGATCGCCCACCGCCGCTCCACCCTCAACCTCGCCGACCGCATCGCCGTCCTCGACGGCGGCCGGCTCGCCGACATCGGCACCCACGACGAGCTCCAGCGGCGCTCCGCCCTCTACCGCAGGCTGCTCACCGACCCCGACGAGCTCGGCGCCGTCTCCCCGGGCCACACCCCGCCCGCCGGACCGCGGGAGGAGGACACCTCGGTCCGCGCGGAGCTGGACGCCGAGTTCGACGCCGAGCGCGGGGTCACGCCCCGGCTGTGGACCGGCGACCGCGAGCCCAAGGACGCCGCGCTGGCCGGCACCCCGGCCACCCCGGAGCTCCTCGCCCAGGTCGAGGCGCTGCCCCCGGCGAACGACGTCCCCGACGTCGACGAGGTCCAGGCCGTCCGGCCGGAGGACTCCTACGGCCTGCGCCGTCTCCTGCGCGGCTTCCGCACCCCCCTCCTCATCAGCCTCGGCCTGGTCGCCGTGGACGCCGGAATGGGCCTGCTGCTGCCGGTGCTGATCCGTCACGGCATCGACCAGGGCGTGACGCGGGCGGCCCTCGGCGCGGTCTGGGCGGCCGGCCTGCTGGGCCTGCTCACCGTGCTCGTCCAGTGGGCGGCGCAGACCGGCGAGATCCGGATGACCGGACGCACCGGCGAACGCGTCCTGTACGCGCTGCGGCTGAAGATCTTCGCCCAGCTCCAGCGGCTCGGCCTCGACTACTACGAGCGCGAGCTGACCGGCCGGATCATGACCCGGATGACGACGGACGTCGACGCGCTGTCCACGTTCCTGCAGACGGGCCTGGTCACGGCGTTCGTCTCGGTGGTCACCTTCTTCGGCATCATGGTCGCCCTGCTGGTCCTCGACGTCGGGCTCGCCCTGCTCGTCTTCGCCACCCTGCCCCCGCTGATCGTCGCCACCTGGTTCTTCCGCCGGGCCAGCGTGAAGGCGTACGAGCTGGCGCGGGAACGGGTGTCGGTGGTCAACGCCGACCTCCAGGAGTCGGTGGCGGGGCTGCGGATCGTGCAGGCGTTCCGCCGCGAGCGGGACGGCGGACGCCGGTTCGCCGAGCGCAGCGCCGACTACCGCAGCGCCCGCATCCGGGGCCAGTGGCTGATCTCGGTGTACTTCCCGTTCGTGCAGCTGCTGTCCTCGGTCGCGGCCGTGGCGGTGCTGGTCGTGGGCGGGGGCCGGGTCGACGACGGGACGCTGGCGATCGGCTCGCTGGTGGCGTACCTGCTCTACATCGACCTGTTCTTCGCGCCGGTGCAGCAGCTCTCCCAGGTCTTCGACGGCTACCAGCAGGCGTCCGTCTCGCTGGGCCGGATCCAGGAGCTGCTGCGGGAGCCGGCCTCCACGGGGGCCGCCGCCGAGCCGCTCGAGGTGCCGTCCCTGCGCGGGGAGATCGCCTTCGAGAACGTGCGCTTCGCCTACGGCGACGACGAGGAGGCCCTCGACGGCATCGACCTCACCATCCCGGCCGGGCAGACCGTCGCCTTCGTCGGCGAGACCGGCGCCGGGAAGTCCACGCTGGTCAAGCTGGTCGCCCGGTTCTACGACCCGACGGGCGGGCGGGTCACCGTCGACGGCAGGGACCTGAGGGACCTGGACATCACCGCGTACCGGCACCGGCTCGGGGTGGTGCCGCAGGAGGCGTACCTCTTCCCGGGCACCGTTCGCGACGCCATCGCCTACGGCCGTCCGGACGCCACCGACGCCGAGGTGGAGGCGGCGGCCCGCGCGGTCGGCGCGCACGAGATGATCGCCACGCTGGACGGCGGCTACCTCCATGAGGTCGCCGAACGCGGCCGCAACCTGTCCGCCGGGCAGCGCCAGCTGATCGCGCTGGCGCGCGCCGAGCTGGTCGCCCCGGACGTGCTGCTGCTCGACGAGGCCACGGCCGCGCTCGACCTGGCGACCGAGGCGCAGGTCAACCAGGCGACGGACCGGATAGCAGGGCGTCGCACGACCCTGGTCGTCGCCCACCGCCTGACCACCGCCGCCCGCGCCGACCGGGTGATCGTGATGGACCACGGCCGGGTCGCGGAGGACGGCACGCACGAGGAACTGCTCCGGCTCGGCGGCACGTACGCCCGGCTGTGGCGGACGTTCGTCGGGGAGGACGTGCCGGCGCCGGCGTGAGGAGCGGCCCCGCCCCCGCGGCGGGTGCGCGCAACCAATCGGCGTACGTCATGCGTCCGTACACGCGTACGCCGCCTGGCGCGGCAGAGGCGGTAGGGGAGGACGACTGTGCGCAGTGGAGCGATACGCCGGCGACTCGCGCTCGGCCTGGCGATGCTGACCGCCTCGGGGCTGCTCGCCGTCGCCGCGCCGGGTGACGCGCACGCCGCCGCGTACTGCGCCGGGCGCAAGGTGCGCACGCTGCCGTTCTCCACCGGCTCGGTGGTCGTCTACAAGCGGGGCGGCTACGTCTGCGCCGTCACCCTCGCCGAGAACCCCGGCACCAGACGGAAGATGTCGGTGAGCGTACGGGCGCGCGGGGGCCGCCCGGTCGTCGACGAGGGTAAGTACAAGCACCACGCCGGACCGGTGACCGTGCACGCCGGCCGCCGCTGCGTGTGGGTGAAGGGCAGGGTCGGCGGCGGGTCCGTCAGCTCCGGCTGGATCCTGTGCTGACCTCGTGCTGACCTGCGGGAGACCGAGGGTTATCCCCATGTCCCCTGGTGCTGGAGGGAGTTGGTCCAGTAGCTTCCGGCGCACATCCGTCTCACAGGGGAGTGCGCATGCGCAAGGCGCTCAGATGGCTGCTGGCGCTCACGGTGCTCATAGGCACACTGAGCACGGCCGGGGCGGCCACCGCCGCCGAGCCGGAGGCCACCGGCACCACTGACATCAAGGAGAGGCTGCTCTCGATCCCGGGCATGAGCCTGATCGAGGAGAAGCCGTACACCGGGTACCGCTTCTTCGTCCTGAACTACACCCAGCCGGTCGATCACCGCAGGCCCTCCAAGGGCACGTTCCAGCAGCGGATCACCGTGCTGCACAAGGACACCGCGCGGCCGACCGTCTTTTACACCGGCGGCTACAGCGTCTCCACGACGCCCCGCCGCGCCGAGCCGACCCAGATCGTGGACGGCAACCAGATCTCCATGGAGTACCGCTTCTTCACCCCGTCCCGGCCCGAGCCGGCCGACTGGTCGAAGCTGGACATCTGGCAGGCCGCCAGCGACCAGCACCGCATCTTCACCGCGCTGAAGAGGATCTACTCCGAGAACTGGATCTCCACCGGCGGCTCCAAGGGCGGCATGACCGCCACCTACTACGAGCGCTTCTACCCGCGGGACATGGACGGCGTGGTCGCCTACGTCGCCCCCAACGACGTGGTGAACGAGGAGGACTCGGCCTACGACCGCTTCTTCCGCACCGTCGGCACCAAGGAGTGCCGCGACCGGCTGAACGCGGTGCAGCGCGAGGCGCTGGTGCGCCGGGCGCCGCTGGAGAAGCGGTACGAGGCGGTCGCCGCCGAGAACGGCTACACCTTCGACACCATCGGCAGCCTGGACCGGGCCTACGAGGCCGTCGTCCTCGACTACGTGTGGGGCTTCTGGCAGTACAGCACCGTCGCCGACTGCCAGGACATCCCGGCGGACGCGGAGAACGCCACCGACGACGAGATCTGGACCTCGATCGACACGATCTCCGGCTTCTCGTTCTACACGGACCAGGGCCTGAGCCCGTACACGCCGTACTACTACCAGGCCGGCACGCAGATGGGCGCGCCGACCATCACCTTCCCGCACATCGAGAAGAAGTACGTCCGCTACGGCTACCAGCCGCCGCGCAACTTCGTGCCCCGCTCGATCGACATGGAGTTCCAGCCCTGGGCCATGCGGGACGTCGACACCTGGGTCCGCCACCACGCGCGGCAGATGCTGTTCGTGTACGGCGAGAACGACCCGTGGGGCGCCGAGCCGTTCCGTCTCGGCAAGGGCGCGCGTGACGCGTACGTGTTCACCGCGCCCGGCATGAACCACGGCGCGAACGTGGCCGGTCTGGTCGCCGAGGAGAAGGCGCTGGCCACGGCCCGCATCCTGGACTGGGCGGACGTCGCGCCGAGCACGGTCCGGGAGAACCCGGCGGCGGCGAAGCCGCTGGCGAAGTTCGACGCCGGGCTGGACAAGCGGGACGTCGAGCGGGAGCGCACGCTGCGCCCGTGACGGGGGCGGGGCGGGACTACACCGGGCGGGCGCAGCCCACCGGTGACGACCCGCCCAGCCGGACGTAGAGGGCCGTGGACGCCGGGCACTCGGACCGGTCGTCCACGGCCCTGTCCACCTCGAACTCCGGTTCCCGCTCGGCGCTGCCGTCGCAGGCCGTCTCGCGGACCCTGCCGTCGCCCAGGTCGTAGACGCAGTCGCCGACGATGGTGCGCGGTCCGCCCCCGCCGCCCGGGTCCCCGGGGTGCGGCGGCTGGAGGTTGCGCATACAGGCGTAGCCGCGCGGCACCGCGCCGTCACCGTCCTCGTCGGCGGAGGGGCGCTGCTCGCTGATGTGCAGCACGAAGTCGGTGGTGGCCGGGCAGCGCGGCCCGTCGCGCACGGTCCCGTCGTGGCGGGCGACGACCCGGGCCGCCGCCCGCTCGCTCCGGCAGGACACCTCGGTGAAGCTGGTCCGGCCGAAGGAGCTGCACTCGTCGACCGCGAGGAACACCGCCCCGTACCCGGACGGCAGGACCGGCGCCGGTGACACCGTCGCCGCCTGTTCGCCCGGCCGGCCGCCCTCCTCGGCGCCGCCGCCCGGCGCGCCCCGGCAGCCGGCGAGCAGCACCACGACCGCCGCCGCGAACGCGGCGCGCGTCCCCCGCCCACTTCCCACGTGCATCGTCATCCCCCGGACACTCCCGTCCAGCGTGACCCGGTCGGCCGGGGCACGCCAGACATGTGGTGAGCTTTCACCACATCGGGGAAAGTGCGTCGGACGGGTGACGTACGCGCGCCGCGTCCAACAGGCGCCATACGCCCCGCAGGCGTCCCCGGCCCTGGTTCCTTCCGCAACGGCGAGTTCCGAAGGTGCTGTTGAGTTGTTCCCGACCTGCCGGAACGGCTTGGGGTTGGGCCTACGGACGGATGAGGCCTTCAGGGAGGGGATCTCGAGCGAGAAGAGCCCGCGCCCGTCAGAGGCTTGACACACCCGTCTGCCCGCCCGACCGACGGTCCTCTGCGCCCCAGCCGATGGGGGCGATCAGTAGGGCGCTGGCTCTTCAGGTCATCTGATCGGACCGCCCCATGGCGCGGTCTCACACAACACTGCCGCTCCACGTCTCCACGGGGGACTGCAGGGAGGTGCCGGTGCTGCGCAGGAAGAACAGAGCATCGCGCTTACGCCCGTCGGCCGCTGTTCCCTTGTCGTAGAGGATGGCGATGTCGTCCTTGCCGTCCGCGTTGTAGTCGCCCGAGGTGGGTTGGCTGGCGGACCAGTTGAAGCTGCCGGAGCTGGTCCAGGTCTTGGCGACGGTGAACTGGGTGCCGGTGCTGGTCAGGGTGTAGACGGAGGAGGTGTGCTTGCCGTCGCTGCTCTGGCCGCCGTCGTAG
>NZ_LGCN01000027.1 GCF_001279005.1 Streptomyces caelestis | reverse complement strand
AGAAGAAACTGGGCGCCCGGAGCACGCCGGTCCGGGCGCCCTCCCGACCAGGTACGGAGTGCTCATGGCCCTGTGGGACCGCCTCAAGGAGTCCGCGTCGACGATGCAGACCCAGCTCGTGGCGAAGAAGAACGACCTGAAGAGCGGCGCCTTCCGCGACGCGAGCATGGCGATGTGCGCCCTGGTGGCGGCCGCCGACGGCACCGTCGACCCGTCCGAGCGGCAGCGCGTGGCCCAGCTCATCGCCACCAACGAGGTGCTGCAGAACTTCGACGCCGACGACCTGCGCCGCCGCTTCGAGGACAACCTCGGCAAGCTCACCGCCGACTTCGCCTTCGGCAAGGTGAGCGTCCTGCAGGAGATCGCCAAGGCGAAGAAGAAGCCCGCCGAAGCACGGGCGGTCGTCCAGATCGGCATCGTCATCGGCGGCGCCGACGGCGACTTCGACAAGGACGAGCAGGCCGTGGTCCGCGAGGCGTGCTACGCCCTCGACCTGCCGCCCCACGAGTTCGACCTCTGAGCGGCCCCGGCCCCGTGGCGGACGGCCCGCCACGGGGTCACAGGGGCGTGGCCGCGTGCAGGATGAGGACCATCGTCACGGCGGAGTTCGCCGACGACATCGCCGACACGGCGGCCCCCACCGCCGCGCCCCAGGTCGCCGCGCCCACCGACGTGAACAACGAAGGCCAGCTGCGCACCGCCGGAACGGGTCCGAGCAGGGCCGCCACCCGGCGCGGCACCGGGCCCGCCGCAGCCAGGCCCGCCAGGGTCGCCACCGGGGTGCCGCGCGAGACCAGGGCCGCCTTGCCGATCGCCCGGGCCACGGTGCGGCGGCTGCCGACCGCTTGGGCCGCGTCCTCGTCCGCCCACCGCTCCGCCGTGTACGCCACCGCCGTCCGCAGCGGCCGCAGGAACGGGTTGGCCCGCGCGGCCAGCTGGACGGCGAGCAGGAAACGGTGGTGACGGGCGGCCAGGTGGGCCCGCTCGTGGGCGAACAGCGCGCGGCGCTCGGCCGGTTCGAGGCAGTCCAGCATGGCCGTGGTCACCACCACGCGGTCCCGCCGGCCGCCCGGCAGCGCGTAGGCGTAGGGGGCGCCGTCCGGAAGGACGACCACCCCCGTCTCCCGCAGTCCGGCCAGCGCCCGGTGGGCGCCACGACGCACCCGGCCGTGCCGCCACAGTGACCGGCCGCACACCACCAGCACCGCGCACAGGGCGGG
>NZ_LGCN01000026.1 GCF_001279005.1 Streptomyces caelestis | reverse complement strand
TGCCATTGTTGGAGCAGTGCGCCGTCGTCGGGGACGCCGTTCTTGATCTCCAGGCACTTGTTGCCGGCGGCCACGCTGATCCGGTACGTCTGACCCGCGGTGGGCACGGCGGCCTGTGCCGAGGGAAGGTGTCCGGTGAGCACGATGGTCAGGGCCATGACAATAGTAGTCACCGTTGCCCGTGTCAGTCGATGTCTCATGAACCTCATGGATCCCATAGGGGTGTCCTTTCAATCAGCCGATCGGGTTCCAGCCGTCGCTTCCCGCCAGGTACCGCTGCGGTGTGTACTGCGCGGCCTGGGAGTCGCTCAACTGGGGGCGGTTGCTGTTGGCGCCGGCGCCGGCGCCGGTGTTGCGGTACTCCAGGAACCGGGCGTTCTTCCAGGAACTGGACGACATGTCGGTCCACGGCTGCGAGGTGCGGATCGTCTTGCTCAGGTTGCACTCGCGGTACAGCACCTGGGCGTCGGGCCGCCACGGCCTGCCCAGGGTGGTGTTGTTGCTGCCCGTGCCGGTGACGGTGGACTGGTAGAAGAGGAAGCCGTACTGCTTGGTCGCGGCCGTGCTGGCCGCCGTGATCGGTCCGCCGGTGGAACGCTTCTCGTGCACGGTGGTGCGGTGGAAGACCATGGTTCCGCCCCCGAAGATGAAGTCGACGGTGCCTTCGACATAGGAGTCGACCATGTACGCGCGTGCCGAGTCGTTGACGAGGAAGGTGTCCTGGTCGCCGAGCAGGCGCACGTTGCGGAAGACCGCACGGTCGGCGCCGAGGCGCAGCGCCACGGCCTGGTGGCCTTCGGGGGTGGACCTCTCGTCGAAGTCGTTGGAGATCGTCAGATTCGTCGCGATGAAGTTCCGACCGTCGATGAACGCCGTGGCGCTGCCCGAAGTGCCTGACGTGTAAGCCGAGTTGTTGTAGACGAGCAGCACCTGCGACGGGGACGATCCCAGCCCCTGCAGTGTGATGTTGGGCTTGTTGGACGGGATCCTGACGACTTCGCGGTAGGTGCCCGGCGCGATGGTGATGGTGGCCCGGCTGCTGTTGTTGGCGGGTACCGCGTCGACCGCGGCCTGCACCGTGCGGTACTGACCGCTGCCGTCCGCCGCGACCGTGGCCTGCTGGGGGGAGCCGGCGGGGGTGAAGAGCCACTGTTTGGTGGTGGTGTCGGCGCAGGTTTCCTGGACGATCGGGGTGCCGTTGGCGGTGCCGGCGTTCTGGTTGGCGAGG
>NZ_LGCN01000025.1 GCF_001279005.1 Streptomyces caelestis | reverse complement strand
TGAGATCGAGTCGGCGCTCGCCGCCCACCCGTCGGTGGCGCAGGCCGCGGTGGTCGTCCGCGAGGACCGCCCCGGCGACAAACGCCTGGTGGCCTACGTCGTCGGCGACGTCGTCGACACCGCCGCCCTGCGCGCCCACGCGAACGAGACGCTGCCCGACTATATGGTCCCGGCCGCCTTCGTCCTCCTCGACACCCTGCCCCTGACCGCCAACGGCAAGATCGACCGGCGCGCCCTGCCCGCACCCGATCTGAGCGCCGACAGCGCCGGCCGCGCCCCGCGCGACCCGGCCGAAGAGGTGCTGTGCGGCCTGTTCGCCGACGTCCTCGGCCGCCCCTCCGTCACCATCGACGACCACTTCCTGCGCCTCGGCGGACACTCCCTGCTCGCCACCCGGCTCGTCAGCCGCATCCGCACCGCCTTCGGTGTCCGGATCACGGTCCGCGACATGTTCCAGCACCCCACCGTCGCCCAGCTCGCCGAGCTGATCCAGACGAGCAACGGTGACCAGCCGCGCCCCGCGCTGGTCGCGGGTGAGCGCCCCGAACGCCTCCCCCTCTCCTCCGCCCAGCAACGGCTTTGGTTCCTCGACCAGTTGGAGGGCCCGTCACCGACGTACAACATCCCCCTCGCCCTCCGCCTCACCGGCCCCCTCGACGCCGTCGCACTGCGCCACGCCCTCATCGACGTCGTGGGGCGTCACGAGGCCCTGCGCACCGTCTTCCGGACGGCGGACGGCGAGGCGTACCAACTCGTCCTGCCGGCCGATGAGATCGCCGTGCCCCTGCCGGTCGTCCCGGCCGACGAGAACAGTCTGCCCGCGCTGCTCGCCGAGGAGAGCGCCAAGATCTTCGACCTCGCGGTCGGCCTCCCGCTGCGCGCGGCCCTGTTGCGGTTGGCCGACGAGGACCACGTGCTGGTCGTCGTCACCCACCACATCGCCTCCGACGGCTGGTCGAACGCCCCCTTCTTCGCCGACCTCGACCGCGCCTACGCGGCCCGCTCGCGGGGCGCGGCCCCCGAGTGGGCGCCGCTGCCGGTCCAGTACGCCGACTACACCCTCTGGCAGCAGAGGCTGCTGGCGGACGAGCAGTCCCCCCAACTCGACTTCTGGCGCGCGATGCTGGCGGACCTGCCGGAGGAGGCGACGCTGCCGGCCGACCGGCCGCGTCCCGCCGTCGCCTCCTATCGCGGGGCCACCCACGAGGTGACCGTTCCCGCCGTCACGCATG
>NZ_LGCN01000024.1 GCF_001279005.1 Streptomyces caelestis | reverse complement strand
CGTGCGGTGCTGCAGCTGGTGCGCTCGCAGGTGGCGGCCGTGCTGGGGCACGGTTCGGCCGAGGCGATCGGACCCGACCGCGCCTTCCAGGAACTGGGCCTCGACTCGCTGGCCGCGACCGAACTGCGCAACCAGCTCAACCAGTTCACCGGACTCAGGCTCCCCGCCACCCTGGTCTTCGACCACCCCAACGCCCTCGCCGTCACCGAACACATCGAGGAGAAGCTCGCGGGCCCGGACCCGCGGACCACCGCATCCGCGCGAACGGCCGTCGATGCGAAGCCAGTGGACGACGAGCCGATCGCGATCATCGGCATGGCCTGCCGCTACCCGGGCGGAGTGACCTCGCCCGAGGACCTGTGGCGACTGGTCGTCGACGGCGTCGACACCGTTTCCGACATGCCCGACGACCGTGGCTGGGACCTGGAGGGCCTGTATGACCCGGAGCCCGGCACGGAAGGAAAGAGCTACACCCGCCGGGGCAGCTTCCTCTACGACGCCGCCCAGTTCGACCCCGGATTCTTCGGCATCTCGCCGCGTGAGGCCCTGTACATGGACCCGCAGCAGCGACTGCTCCTGGAAACCTCCTGGGAAGCCCTCGAGCGCGCGGGCATCGACCCGGCCTCGCTCAGGGGCAGCCGCACCGGCGTGTTCGCCGGCGTGATGTACCACGACTACGCCCTCAACGTGTCGCCTTCCGGCACGGCGGGCGGCAGCGTGGTGTCCGGTCGGCTGTCGTACACGTACGGCTGGGAAGGCCCGGCCGTCACCGTCGACACCGCCTGCTCGTCCTCCCTCGTCGCCCTGCACCTCGCGGTGCAGGCACTGCGGCAGGGCGACTGCTCGCTCGCGGTGGCCGGTGGCGCCACGGTGATGTCGACGCCGGGCATGTTCGTCGAGTTCAGCCGGCAGCGCGGTCTGTCGGTGGACGGCCGCTGCAAGGCGTTCGCGGGCGCGGCCGACGGCGTCGGCTGGTCCGAGGGCGTCGGTGTCCTCCTCGTCGAGCGCCTCTCCGACGCCGTACGCAACGGGCACCGCGTCCTTGCGGTCGTCCGGGGCACCGCCGTCAACCAGGACGGTGCGTCCAACGGTTTCACGGCCCCCAACGGTCCCTCACAGCAGCGCGTCATCCGGCAGGCGCTCGAGGCCGCCGGCGTCGCCGCCGCAGAGGTCGACGTCGTCGAGGCGCACGGCACGGGGACGACGCTGGGCGACCCGATCGCCAGGACCGGCCCGCCGACCGGCCGCTGCTGCTCGGCTCGATCAAGTCGAACATCGGTCACGCCCAGGCCGCCGCCGGTGTCGCCGGCGTCATCAAGATGGTGATGGCCATGGAGCACGGCTCCGTGCCGCGGACCCTGCACGTCGACCGACCCTCCCCGCACGTCGACTGGACCGAGGGCAGCGCGGAACTGGTCGTCGAGGAACGGCCGTGGCCGGACGCCCCGCACCCGCGCCGTGCGAGCGTCTCCGCGTTCGGACTCAGCGGCACCAACGCGCACGTCGTCCTGGAGCAGGCCCCCGCACCCGCCCCGGTCGCCGAGCCGGGACCGGTGAACGGCGGCGGCGAACGCCCGACGCCCCCGCTGCCCTGGACGGTGTCCGCCGCGACCCCCGAGGCGCTGCGCGCTCAGGCCCGACGGCTCCTCGACCACCTCACGGACCGCCCGGACCAGGACCCGCTGGACACGGCCTACGCACTGGCCACCTCCCGCACCGTGCTGGAGTCCCGCGCCGTCGTGCTCGGCGCCCACCGTGACGACCTGCTCGAGGGACTGCGGACGCTCGCCCACGGCGAGTCGTCCCCGACCGTCCTCCGCGGCACCGCGCGGGACGGCGGCCCGACCGCCTTCATGTTCTCGGGTCAGGGGTCGCAGCGGTTGGGTATGGGGCGTGAGCTGTACGGTCGTTTCCCGGTGTTCGCGGAGGCGTTCGACGCGG
>NZ_LGCN01000023.1 GCF_001279005.1 Streptomyces caelestis | reverse complement strand
AAGGACGCCTACAACTGGGGCTACGACCCCTACCACTTCACCGTCCCCGAGGGCTCCTACGCCAGTGACCCGGACGGCACCGAGCGCACGGTCGAGTTCCGCGAGATGGTCAGGGCGCTCAACGAGGACGGCCTGCGGGTCGTGATGGACGTGGTCTACAACCACACCGCCGCGAGCGGCCAGGCCAAGACCTCCGTCCTCGACAAGGTGGTGCCCGGCTACTACCAGCGGCTGCTGGCCGACGGCTCGGTCGCGAACAGCACCTGCTGCGCGGGCACGGCTCCCGAGAACGCCATGATGGGCAAGCTGGTCGTCGACTCGGTCGTCACCTGGGCCAGGGAGTACAAGGTCGACGGCTTCCGCTTCGACCTCATGGGCCACCACCCGAAGGCCAACATCCTCGCCGTCCGCGAGGCCCTCGACGCGCTGACCCTGACGAAGGACGGCGTCGACGGCAAGAGGATCATCCTGTACGGCGAGGGCTGGAACTTCGGCGAGATCGCCGACGACGCCCGCTTCGAGCAGGCCACGCAGCAGAACATGGCCGGCACCCACATCGCCACCTTCTCCGACCGGGCCCGCGACGCCGTGCGCGGCGGCTCGCCCTTCGACGCCGACCCCGGCGTGCAGGGCTTCGCCTCCGGCCTCTACACCGACCCCAACTCCTCGAAGGACAACGGCACCACCGCCGAGCAGAAGACCCGCCTCCTGCACTACCAGGACCTGATCAAGGTGGGCCTGAGCGGCAACCTCGCCCACTACACCTTCACCGACACCAGCGGCAAAAAGGTCACCGGCTCCCAGGTCGACTACAACGGCGCCCCCGCCGGATACGCGGACGCGCCCGGCGACGCCCTCGCCTACGCCGACGCGCACGACAACGAGACCCTGTTCGACACGCTCGCCTACAAGCTCCCCGTCGGCACGTCCGCGGCCGACCGGGCCCGCATGCAGGTCCTCGCCATGGCGACGGCCACCCTCTCCCAGGGCCCGGCCCTCTCCCAGGCGGGCACCGACCTGCTGCGCTCCAAGTCCCTGGACCGCAACTCCTACGACAGCGGCGACTGGTTCAACGCGATCCACTGGAACTGCGCGGACGGCAACGGCTTCGGCCGGGGCCTGCCGCCGGCCGCCGACAACGAGGCCAAGTGGCCCCACGCCAGGCCCCTGCTCGGCGCCGTGAAGGTCGGCTGCCCGCAGATCCAGGGCGCCTCGGCCGCCTACCGGGACCTGCTGAGGATCCGCACCACCGAGCAGGCCTTCTCCCTCGACACGACCGCCCAGGTGCAGTCCGCGCTCTCCTTCCCGCTCTCCGGCACGGACGAGACGCCCGGCGTGATCACCATGAAACTGGGCGACCTGGTCGTCGTCTTCAACGCCACGCCCGA
>NZ_LGCN01000022.1 GCF_001279005.1 Streptomyces caelestis | reverse complement strand
TCGGGTGCGGGCAGGGCACGGCGGTCGAGCTTGCCGTTGACCGTGCGGGGCAGTTCCTCCAGGACCACGACGGCCGCGGGAACCATGTACTCGGGCAGGCGGGCGGCCGTGTGCCGCAGCAGGACCGTCGCGTCGGCGGCCTCGCCGACGACATAGGCGACCAGACGCCTGTCACCGGGGCGGTCCTCGCGGATCACTGCCGCCGCCTGCTGCACATCCGGGTGCGAGGTCAGCACGGCCTCGATCTCGCCGGGCTCGATCCGGAAGCCGCGCAGCTTGACCTGCTGGTCGCCCCGCCCCAGGTACTCCAGGGCGCCCTGCTCGTTCCAGCGGGCCAGATCACCCGTGCGGTACATCCGCGACCCGGCCGGACCGTAGGGGTCGGCCACGAAACGGTCGGCCGACAGCCCCGGCTGCCCGATGTAACCGTGCGCCAGCCCGTGCCCGGCGACATACAGCTCACCCGGCACCCCCGCCGGCGCCAACCCCAGGTTCCCGTCCAGCACATAGGCGCGCTTGCCCGACAGCGGACCACCCACCGGAACGCTCGCCACACCCCCGGCCCCACCCGGCTCGATGGTGAACGTCGTCGTGAACCCCATACTCTCCGCCGGCCCATAGCCGTTCAACAACCGCAGGTGCGGGTGGGCCTCCAGGGCGCGGGCGACATGCACCGGTGAGGCCGCCTCGCCCGCGGTCATGGCCTCGCGGATCTGTCCGAAGACGGCGGGGTGTTCGTCCAGCATGTGGTTGAACAGGCTCGCCGACATCTGGAGCGTGGTCACCCGATGGCGTTCCACCAGCTCCACGATCTGATGCGGATCGGTGTGCTGACCCGACTGCAGAACGCACACGCCCCCGTGCAGCAGCGGCCCGAACACCTCCAGCGCGAACGCGTCCCACGACACCGGAGAACACTGCAAGAACGTCTGCTGCGGACCGAAAGCCAGATAATCCGGGCCCACAAAAGTCGCCACGAGCGCACGATGCGACGCCACCACCCCCTTCGGCACCCCCGTCGAACCCGACGTGAACATCACACACGCCACCGACTCCGGCAGACCCCCCGTCCCCACCGCCGCACCCGACACCGCGCTGACCTCCGCCACCTCACGCGTCAGATCCACACACACCGCACCGGTCCGCAACACCGGAAGATGGGACTGCGTGATCAACGCGGCCGGACGCACCTGCTCCAGGACACCGTTCAAACGCTCCTCGGGAAACTGCGGATCCAACATCGTGTAGCCGGCCCCCGCCTTCAGCACCGCCAGGACGGCGGCCACCATGTGCGGCGAACGCTCCACATGCACAGCCACCAGATCACCCGGCCGCACCCCCCTGCCCGACAGATACCGGGCCAGCCGGTTCGACCACACCTCCAACTCGCCGTACGTCACCTCCTGATCCTCGAAGA
>NZ_LGCN01000021.1 GCF_001279005.1 Streptomyces caelestis | reverse complement strand
GGCGTCAGCGTGCGAACTTCTCCCTGGCCGCCGGGGTGACGGGGGTGAAGAAGTTGACGAGGTTGCCGTCGGGGTCACGGAACAGCAGCGACCGGTTGCCCCAGGGCATCGTGGTGGGCCCGTTGACGAGGTCGGTGACGAAGCCGGTCAGGTTCTGGTGCACGCGGTCCACGTCGTCGACGAGGAACTCGATGATCACGCTGTGGTTGTCCGCCGGGTGGGCGGAGCCCGGGGCGAACAGCGGGACGGTGCCGGCGCCCGCGATCGCGAGGGTGGCGCCCGTGGTCCTGAGTTCGGCGAATTCCTCGGTGGCCCACGCCGCCCGCGCCCCCGTGGCGCGCTCGTAGAACTCGACGAGGCGCGCGACGTCGCCGGTGATGATGCGGACAGAGACGAACTCCATGGGGATCTCCTTGGCCGTGCTGAAGGCGTGCACCGCGCAGGCTAGGAGAGATAGTGGACAGAATCGGTCCTGTAATCGCGCTAGGTTGTGCGCATGCCCCGCCCCACCGCCCGCGTGCTGACACTCCTGGAGTTGCTGCAGTCGGGCGGCACCCGGACGGTGGCCGAACTGGCCGACCGGCTCGGCGTCGAGGGGCGCACCGTGCGGCGGTACGTGGACCAGCTGATCGATCTGGACGTGCCCGTGGAATCGGTGCGCGGCCGCTACGGCGGGTACCGGCTCGCTCCCGGGTACCGCCTGCCTCCGCTCATGTTCAGTGACGACGAGGCGCTGGCCGTGCTGCTCGGCCTGGTCGCCGGCCGCCGAACAGGGCTGACGACGGCGCAGCACACGGCGAACGAGACCGCCTCGGCGAAGATCCGGCGGGTGCTGCCCAGGCACATCGCCCGTCGGCTCGACACCCTCCTGGAATCCCTCGCCTTCACGGAACAGCCCGGAGAGTTCGACACCCCGGACGCCGGGGTCCTGCTCACCCTCGCCGATGCGGTGCACCACCGCCGACCGGTCTCGATCCGCTACACCGACCGCGACGGACGGCGCAGCGAGCGCACGCTGCACGCATACGGGATCGTCGCGCATGCGGGCCGGTGGTACGTCACGGGCGAGGACGCCCGGATCGGCGAGGACCGGACCTTCCGGCTCGATCGCATCGCGGACGCGCGGGCCCTGCCCGGCTCATTCGAAGCACCGGTGGGCCCCGGTCCGGCACAGCGCGTGCTGTCGGCGTTCGCCACGGCCGAGTACCGGCACCAGGTGACCTTGCGGATCCACGGGACGGTCGAACAGATCCGCGCCCGCCTGCCCGCCGGCATCGCGAGCCTGGAGGAGCACGATCCCGCGGCAGGCCGGGACCGGACGACCGAGCGCTGGCTGCGCGTCGAGCTGCGGGCGGAGCGGCTCGACTGGCTGCCTCCCGTACTCGCCTCACTCGACCGGCCGTTCGTCATCGAGCGCCCCGACGAACTGCGCGACCTCGTCACCGCGCTCGCCGATCGCCTCGCGTCCCACGCCCGCCAAGCCTGACAGCGAGGAACC
>NZ_LGCN01000020.1 GCF_001279005.1 Streptomyces caelestis | reverse complement strand
ACGTTCGGGACGCCTCGACACCGTCATCCACCCCGTCCGCCACCGAAGCAACATCCCGGGCACCCAGACGCACCGCCGACCCCGAATACTCCTCGGCCAAAGCGAAAACGTCCGCGTCCCCATCCACCGACCCGACAGCCCGCGCCCGCGACCCCACGGCCTCCCCGTCACCACCGAGAGACACACCGAAGTCCCCAAAACCCCCGGACTCCACATCCACATCGAACCCGAGCCCGTCCTCGAACCCGAGCAGCGCAGCCGTGACCCTATCCGCGGATCCCGCGGCCGGCGGGTCCTCCAACTCGTCCAAGCGCACCTCGTCCAGGAATTCACTCAGCTCGGTCGGAATCTCCTCCGAAGAAGACCGCTGCGAGTGAAGCCGCTGCACCTGCAGCTCCCGCTCCCTCTCACGCGCATAAAGATCAGCAATCTTCATCAAGACCGCCGCCGGCAGAAAATGCCTACCAGTCCTGAATTTATGCACTCGATTCTTCGTGAGTCCAGCTTCTTCGGCGATGGCGATGTATGAGAACCCCGCCTCATTTTGCAGCCACTCCACTTGATTCCGAGCGACCTTCACCCGGACTGCGAACCGCGGCGCATCACGGTACTCTTCCTGCTTTTCATGGATCGCGTCCAGCACCTCGGGCGACACCGAGTCCCATTCCTCTTCCCGGATGGCCTTCTTGACGTCGTCAGACTCGGCACCAATCTCCTCGAACAGGGCGCCCAACGAACCCAGTTTGACCTTCAGATCATCGACGACCTCCTCCAGCTCCCGCCACACATCACCGCCGGACCCGCCCGGGGAAGACCGCTGCGAGTCAAGCTGCTGCACCTGCAGTTCCGGCCCCCTCTCACGCACATACAGCCCAGCAATCTTCATCAAGGTCGCAAACGGCAGAACTCGGTTCTGCTTCCTGAAGTCGCTGACTTCCTGCCTCGTGGCTCCAACGTTGTTGGCGATGTATGAGAGAGTCATCTCCTTCTCATCTTGCAGCCACTCCAACTGCTTCCGGGCGTCCTTCACCCGGACTGCGTACCGCGGCGCATCACGGTACTTTTCCCGCTTTTCATGGATCGCGTCCAGCACCTCGGGCGACACCAAGTTCCATTCCTCTTCCCGGATGGCCTTCTTGACGTCGTCAGACTCGGCACCAATCTCCTCGAACAGGGCGTCCAGCGAACCCAGTTTGGGCATCAGAACATCAACGGCTTCCTCCAGCCCCCGCCACGCATCACCGTCGGCCCCTCCCGGGTCCGAAGCACCAACCGCACCGGACGCGTCCCCACCCGCCGCAGACGACAGCCCCACCGATCCAGCCGAACCCGCGAACTCCTCCGCGCCCTCCATGTCCACATCGGCAGGCTCACCCGCCGAAACAAACTGTGAACCGAAGTCCGACCCGAGCAGCGCAGCCGTGACCGTATCCGCGGATCCCGCGGCCGGCGGGTCCTCCAACTCGTCCAAGCGCACCTCGTCCAGGAATTCACTCAGCTCGGCCGGAATCTCCTCCGAAGAAGACCGCTGCGAGTGAAGCCGCTGCCCCGG
>NZ_LGCN01000019.1 GCF_001279005.1 Streptomyces caelestis | reverse complement strand
TGCTCCGAGACGGCCGACCTCACCAGACCCCACACAGCGGCACCCGCCAGGTCACCGCCCTCCACGGCACCGCGCGTCACGAACACCAGCCGCGACTCCACACACCGCTCGTCCGCCAGCCACGACCGCACCAGCTCCAAAGCCCACACGGCCGCACCATGCACGGAGTCGACCACCCCGGCCGAGGCTTCCGGCACGGTGGCCAGCACCGTCGCCGGAACCGCACCGTCGTGCACCAGAGCGTCGAAGTCGGCATGGTGAGGGCCGGTCACGGCGGCGAAGAGGTCGTCGGCGGCGCCGAGGACGGCCGTGGAAGGGGCGCCTTCGGCAGCGCTGTCCGGCGCGGGAGCGGCGACGGGCGTCCAGGCCAGGTGGAACAGGGCATCCCGCGTCGTCGTGTCGACGTCGGTGCCGGAGGCGACGGCGCGCAGCACCAGGTTCTCGATGGTGGCGACCGGGGCCCCGGCGGGGTCGGCCACGGTGACGGTGGCGGACTCGTCGCCGGTCCGGGTCAGGCGGACGCGGACGGCCCGGGCGCCGGTGGCGTGCAGGGTCACGCCTTCCCAGGAGAACGGGACGACTCCCCGCGCGAGTCCGCCGAGGGCGGAGATCTGCACGGACGCGTCGAGCAGCGCCGGGTGCAGGCCGAAGCCGGCCGCGTCGCGCTCGGCGGAGTCGGGGAGGGCGACCTCGGCGAACACGTCGTCGCCCCGGCGCCAGGCGGCGCGCAGGCCCTGGAAGAGGGGGCCGTACTCGTATCCGCCCTCGGCCATGCGCTCGTAGAGGCCCGTCAGGTCGACGGGTTCGGCGTCGGCGGGCGGCCAGACGGTGGTGTCGAAGGCGGCGGTGTCGAAGGCGGGAGCCGTCCCCGGGGCGAGCACGCCGGTGGCGTGTTCGGTCCAGGGCCGGTCGTCCGCGCCCTCCGGCCGGGAGCGGGCGGTGAGGACCCTGCGGCCCGCGGTGTCGGCCGGGCCGACCTGGAGGTGCAGTTGGACGCCGCCCTGCTCGGGGAGGACCAGGGGCGCGGCCAGGGTGAGTTCCTCGACGCGGTCGCAGCCGACTTCGTCCCCGGCCCGCACCGCGAGTTCGACGAAGGCCGTGCCGGGCAGCAGGGCGTTGCCCATGACGACGTGCTCGCCCAGCCACGGGTGGGTGCGCAGGGAGAGCCGGGTGGTGAGGAGGAGTCCGTCGGAGTCGGAGAGTTCGACGGCCGCGCTGAGCAGGGGGTGGTCGGCGGTGCGCAGGCCGGCGGACTCGACGTCCCCGGAGAACGCGCCGGGCGTGGGCCAGAAGCGCTGGTGCTGGAAGGCGTACGTCGGGAGGTCGGTGAGCCGGGCACCGGTTCCGGCGAGGTAGGCGGTCCAGTCGACCGTCTGGCCGCGTGTCGCCAGCCGTCCGAGTGCGGTGAGGGCCGTGGTCTCCTCGTCGCGGTCCTTGCGCAGCAGGGCGACGAGGAGTGCGTCGTCGCCGGCGCTTTCGCGGGCCATGCCGCTGAGCACACCGTCCGGCCCCAGCTCCACGAACCGGGTGACACCCTCCTCCGCCAGGACACGGATCCCGTCGTCGAAGCGCACGGCCTCACGGACATGGGTCACCCAGTAAGCGGGGGTGGTGAGTTCACCGGGCGCGGCGATGCGTCCGGTCACGT
>NZ_LGCN01000018.1 GCF_001279005.1 Streptomyces caelestis | reverse complement strand
CGGTCCTTTTACCCGAGGCCAGGTCTCCTTCACCCAGCCGGCGACCGCGTCCTCGTCGCGCTCGATCGCCCGTCGGGCCGGAACCTGGTGGCTCCCCCCCCCGTTATGTTCTTCGCGGCTCCGCAATGGGGCCGCTGGCCTCCGGGCCCGGCATGACTGTTGCCCCCTGTCGATCGGATGACCTGGGGGGTGGTGTCACCGGGTCCGAGGGGTGCCGTCGGAGACGCTGATCAGAGGTCCGACCACCGCCCGGCCGGGCGCAAGGCCCGGCCGCTCGCGGGCGGCAGGTCTGCATAACGTGGCTGCGCGCGAACGGCCCCGACCGCCGAGGCCGGCACGTATCGACGCATGTGGGGGCACGGTGATCAGCATCGACGGGGTGGGCGTCTTCCTGGGGCTGGACGTCGGCAAGCAGACGCATCACGGCCACGGCCTGACCCCGGCCGGGAAGACGGTCTTCGACAAACAGCTGCCCAACAGCGAACCGAAGCTGCGGGCTGTCTTCGACAAGCTCACCACCAAGTTCGGCACGGTCCTGGTGGTCGTGGACCAGCCCGCCTCCATAGGCGCCCTGCCGCTGACCGTCGCCCGGGACGCCGGCTGCCAGGTCGCCTACCTGCCCGGACTGGCGATGCGACGGATCGCCGACCTCTACCCCGGCGAGGCCAAGACCGACGCGAAGGACGCCGCGGTCATCGCGGACGCCGCCCGCACCATGCCCCACACCCTGCGCACCCTCGACCTGACCGACGAGGTCACCGCGGAGCTGACCATGCTGGTCGGCTTCGACCAGGACCTCGCAGGCGAGGCCAACCGCACCTCCAACCGCATCCGCGGCCTGCTCACCCAGTTCCACCCCAGCCTGGAGCGCGTCCTCGGCCCGCGCCTGGACCATCCGGCAGTGACCTGGCTCCTCGAGCGCTACGGATCCCCGCAAGCACTCCGCACAGCAGGCCGCCGCAAGCTCGTCGAGATCATCCGCCCGAGAGCCCCGCGCATGGCCGAGCGGCTGGCCGATGACATCTTCACCGCACTCGACGAGCAGACCGTCACCGTCCCGGGCACCGGCACCCTCGACGTGATCGTCCCGTCGCTGGCGAAGTCGCTGGCCGCCGTTCACGAACAACGCCGGGTCCTGGAAACCCGGATCGAGGCACTGCTGGAGGCCCACCCTCTTTCCCAGGTCCTGACCTCGATGCCCGGCATCGGCGTCAGGACCGCCGCCGTCCTGCTGGCCACCGTCGGCGACGGCACCAGCTTCCCCACCGCCGCCCACCTGGCCTCCTACGCCGGCCTCGCCCCGGCAACCCGGCAGTCCGGCACGTCGATCCATGGCGAGCACGCCCCCAGAGGCGGCAACCGGCAGCTGAAACGAGCGATGTTCCTCTCCGCGTTCGCAGCCCTCCACGATCCCGCCTCCCGGACCTACTACGACCGCTGCCGAGCCCGCGGCAAAACCCACACCCAGGCCCTCCTCCGCCTCGCCCGCCACCGCATCAGCGTCCTGTTCGCCATGCTCCGCGACGGCACCTTCTACGAGCCGAGGAGCCCCCGACTCGCTTGACGAAGGACATAGAGGCACCCCCCCCGTGACGCCGGAGCATCCGCGCGATGGCCGAGAGCGTGAGAGTCCGGTGGAACCGGCGCCCGATCAGCGTCTTGATCCTGGCCAGGGTCCAGGCCTG
>NZ_LGCN01000017.1 GCF_001279005.1 Streptomyces caelestis | reverse complement strand
GGAAACGCCCGGTTACATTCCGAACCCGGAAGCTAAGCCTTACAGCGCCGATGGTACTGCAGGGGGGACCCTGTGGGAGAGTAGGACGCCGCCGAACAAATAGTGTAGAAAACCCCGCACCGTATGGTGCGGGGTTTTCTGCGTTTAGAGTCGAGGTCATGCGCTATGACCTCGTCATTTTCGACAACGACGGTGTTCTCGTCGACAGCGAGCCGATCTCCAACCGGCTCCTGGCCGCCCATCTCACCGAACTCGGCCATCCGACCTCGTACGAGGACTCCATCCGTGACTACATGGGCTCCGCCATGCACCGTGTGCACGATCTCGTCGAGGAACGGACGGGGCAGCGGTTGCCGGCGGACTTCGACGACGTGTTCCACGCCCGGGTCTTCGCCGCGTTCGAGCGGGAGTTGAAGCCGGTCGCCGGCGCCACGGGCGTACTCGAGGAACTGGCCGCCGACGGGGTGCCGTACTGCGTGGCCTCGTCCGGGAGCCATGAGCGGATCCGGGTGGGGCACCGCACGACCGGGATCGACCGGTGGTTCGACGACGAGCGGATCTTCAGCTCGCAGGATGTGGGGCGGGGGAAGCCGGCACCGGACCTGTTCCTGTACGCCGCCGAGCGGATGGGCGTGGCGCCCGAGCGGTGTGTGGTCGTCGAGGACAGCCCGCTGGGCGTCCGGGCGGCGGTCGCGGCCGGGATGGACGTGTACGGGTTCACCGCGATGACGCCCGCGGCGAAGCTCCCCGGGGCCACAGGACTCTTCGAGGACATGGGGGAGTTGCTCCCCCTGCTCTCACGGGCGCGAAGCTGAGGGCAATTCATCTTTGACCGGATCTACCCACCGGTACCCCCGAGCCCTACGCTCGCCGCCATGACTGATGTGCTGCGGCGCGGCAGGGCCTCACTGGCGTTCGGCTTCCTCGTGCAGGGCGTCGCCTTCGCTCTGCTGGTGACGCGGATCCCGGCCGTCCAGGACCGGTACGGGGTCTCGGACGCGCTGCTGCCGGTCTTCCTCGCCGCCGTGCCGATCCTGGCGGGCATCGGGAGCGTCACCACGGAGCGGCTGGTGAAGCGGGTGCCGCCGAGCCGGGTGCTGAGGTGGTCGCAGCCGGTGGTGCTGCTGGCGCTGCTGGGCGTCGGAGCGGGCGGGCACATGGCGGTGCTCGGGGTGGCGCTGGCCGCGTTCGGGCTGGCCGTGGGGGCGCTGGACGCGTCGATGAACATGCTCGGGGTGAGCCTGCAGCGGGCGTACGGGCGCAGCATCATGCTGAGTTTCCACGCCGCGTACAGCCTGGGCGGCATCGTCGGGGCGTCGCTCGCGTGGGTGGGGGCGCACGAGGACCTGGCGCTGTGGGTGTCGTACCTGCCGGTGGTGCTGGTACTGCTGCCGGCCGCGCTGGTCGGCAGTCGGTGGTACGTCGACGGGGGTGGGGAGCCGGCCCGGGAGAACGCGGAGGGCGGGCCGGCGGTTGGCGGCCTCACGTGGCTGTTGCCGCTGTGCCTGGTGATGACGGTGGCGTACATCGGGGACTCGACGGTCTCCAACTGGAGTGCGAAGTACCTCCAGGACGTGCTGGGGGGTTCGGAGCAGCTGGCGACCGTTCCGTACAACGTCTACATGGTCACCACGCTGCTGGGGCGGGCGATCGGGGACGTCGGGGTGCGGCGGTTCGGGGCCGTGGCGGTGGTGCGGGCCGGGGCGCTGGTGGCGGCGGTGGGGTTCGCCGTGGTGGCCGGGGCGTCCGGTGCGTGGGTGGGGATGCTCGGGTTCACGCTGCTGGGGCTCGGGCTGTGCGTGCTGGTGCCGCAGACCTTCGCGGCGGCCGGGCGGCGGGCCTTCGAGAGCGGCCGTCCGGGGGCTTCGGACGCTGCCGTGGCGCGGCTGAACGTCTTCAACTACGTGGGTTTCCTGATCGGTTCGCCGTTGGTCGGGGCGCTCGGCGACGCCTGGAGCTACCGCGGGGCGATGCTTGTGCCGATGGTGTTGGTCCTGGTGACGCTCGTGTACGCCAGGTCGTTCGCCGCGGAGCCGGACCGATACGGTGGCGGGCATGAGCGGGCGCGTACAGCTGATGTGGGACGAGGCAGTGACGGGCTATGACTTCGGCCGGGACCATCCGATGGATCCGGTCCGGCTGGCGCTGACCCGGAGTCTGGTGGGCGCCCTCGGGCTCGACCGGGAGGTGGAGGTGGTCGCCGCGAAGGCGGCCGGGGAGTCGACGCTGCGGCTCGTCCACCGGGAGGACTACATCGGGGCGGTGCGGGCCGCGTCGGCCGATCCGGCGGCCGCGGACCAGGCGTACGGGCTGGGGACGGTGGACGATCCCGCGTTCGCCGGGATGCACGAGGTGTCGGCGCTGATCGCGGGGCAGTCCGTGGGCGCGGCGGAGGCGGTGTGGCGCGGGGACGCGCCGCACGCGGTGAACTTCGCGGGCGGGCTGCACCACGCCATGCCGGGCGCGGCCTCCGGTTTCTGCGTGTACAACGACGCCGCGCTGGCGATCGCCCGGCTGCTGGAGCTGGGCGCGGAGCGGGTCGCGTACGTCGACGTCGACGTGCACCACGGGGACGGGGTGCAGGCGGCGTTCTGGGAGGACCCGCGGGTGCTGACGATCTCGCTGCACGAGCATCCGCGGACGCTGTTCCCGCAGACCGGGTGGCCGGAGGAGACGGGGGCGGGCGGCGCGGAGGGCGGCGCGGTCAACGTGGCGCTGCCGGCCGGGACCGGGGACGCGGGGTGGCTGCGGGCGTTCCATTCCGTCGTGCCGGAGCTGCTCGCGGACTTCCGGCCGCAGGTGCTGGTGACGCAGCACGGGGCCGACACGCACTTCGAGGATCCGCTGGCGCACCTGGCGGTGTCGCTGGACGCGCAGCGGGCGGTGCAGGTGGCGTGCCACGAGCTGGCGCACGAGCACGCCGACGGGCGGTGGGTGGCGCTGGGCGGTGGCGGTTACGCGGTGGTGGAGGTGGTGCCGCGGTCCTGGACCCATCTGGTGGGGATCGCGGCCGAGCGGCCGGTGGAGCCCACGACGATGATCCCCGAGGGCTGGCGGCAGGAGGTGTACGCCCGGACCCGGCAGCCGGCGCCGCGGCGGATGACGGACGGGCGGTGGCCGGTGTCCTGGGCCGCGTGGGACGAGGGGTACGACCCGGCGGACCGTGTGGACCAGGCGATCCTGGCGGCGCGACGCGCGGTGTTCCCGTTGCGGGGGCTGCTGCCCTGACGGCTGTACGGGCGGCCGTGCACGGGGGTTCCGTTACGCCGACCGTGCGGTGTTCCCCCGTTCCGGGCCCGCGGGGCTCCGGTGTCCCGCACCATCGCTTCCGTGCTGACCCCTGCCGAGCTCCGTGCGCATCTCCTCGCCGCCCGGCTCGCCGGGGTCGTGGGCACCACGCGGGAGGAGAGCCTGCGGAGCTACCGGCTGTTCGCCGCCCGGGATCCGCGTCTGCTGATCGGGTTGGAGCCCGAACGGGTATGGGGTGAGCGGGAATTGCTCGCTCTGATGGCGGACAGGTGCGGGGTTTCGGCCGATTCCGCGCACACCTTCGGCCATGATGTGATCGACCCCGGGCGGACCCTGGCCGCCCTGGACGCCTTAGCGGAGCGGCTGGCGGTCGCTGCGGAGCGTGGCGGGCCGGTCCTGTTCGGCACCGGTCACCCGCACCGGCTGCTCGGCTTCTACGCCGTTCTGGCAGACGCCTTGTCGGCGGCGGGATGTGCCGTCCTCACCCCGGCGCAGGGTCGCTGTGTCGACATAACGACCAGGTTCGGTCTACGCACGTACAACCTCGACTACGTCCGGGGAGTCGGGCTCGTCCGGGGCGCGACCGCGGAACGCCCCGGTGGTGAGCCCGGCGCACACACGCACTCCCCCCTCCCGGTTCGGACCGCGCTCGCCGCGGCGGCCGACGCCGGCGGGCCGCTTCCGGAGCTGGTGATCGGAGACCACGGCTGGGTCTGCGGAGCAGGTCAGCTGGGGTTCGAGGCCGTGGGGCCGGCTGATGTGAACGACCCCGCGCCGTTCGTGGGAGAGGCCGAGGGGGCCGTGTCCCTCGTCGTTCCACTTGATGACGGCGTGCGGTCCGATCACTACCTGCCGCTGGCCCGCTACGTACTCAATCGAGCGTGTCTGTCACAGTAGGCCGCCGATGGGTGCACCTCTTCCCCACTCGCATCACCCGCCCCTACATTGGGGAGTGAGCACGCAACGACGAAGAGTCACCGGAAGGGGAAGCCGGTGGCCGTCGAGTGCGGAAGGTTCAGGTGTGTCATGGCTGCAGCTGGCGAGAGGCCTCTGAACGAGGTTCAGTTCCTTACCGTGGCGGAAGTCGCCTCGGTGATGCGAGTGTCGAAGATGACCGTGTACCGGTTGGTGCACAGCGGTCATCTGCCCGCGATCCGGGTGGGGCGGTCCTTCCGCGTCCCGGAGCAAGCGGTTCACGAGTACCTCCGCGAGAGCTACGTGGGGGTGGACTCCGCCTGACGGCGATCCGGGGAGGTCCGTACCGGGCACTCGCGGGCCTCCCCGGTCACCTCGATTACGGTCTCGGCGCTCGGGCGGGTAGGCTAGCCCCTCGTAGGTCGTGTGGGCCCATGGCGCCCAAACACCGAGTGATGAGAAGTGAGCGAGGGTAGTCGTGGGCTCTGTTATCAAGAAGCGGCGCAAGCGGATGGCCAAGAAGAAGCACCGCAAGCTGCTCAAGCGCACGCGCGTCCAGCGTCGCAACAAGAAGTAAGCGACAGCGCGAGAGCGTGTCCAGTGGCCCCCCACCGCACTCCGGTGGGGGGCCACTGCCATGCGTACGTCCGGGGATGTCGTCACTTCAAGCATCCGGCCGGCACCACAGAGCGACGGCGACCCGGTAGGTTGGCCGTCGGGAGCAGGGCGAGAGGAAGGCGCTGATCTTGGGAAAGGTCGTGCTCGTGACCGGGGTGGCCCGTCAGCTGGGGGGCCGTTTCGTCCGGCGGATCCTGAGGGATCCGGAGGTGGACCGGGTCGTCGGTGTGGACGCGGTCCCGCCCGAGCACCACCTGGGCGGCGCGGACTTCGTCCGGACGGACATCCGCCAGCCCACCATCGCGCGGGTGCTCGCCGAGTCGGGCGCCGACACGGTGGTCCACCTCGACGTGACGGGCACGCCGCTCGGCAGCGGCGGCCGGACCGCGCTGAAGGAGACCAACGTCATCGGCACCATGCAGCTGCTGGGCGCCTGCCAGAAGTCCCCGACCATCAAGCGGCTGGTCGTGAAGTCCAGTACGAACGTCTACGGTTCCGCGCCCCGCGACCCGGCGGTCTTCACCGAGTCGACCCCGCCCAAGTCCCTGCCCAGCGGCGGCTTCGCGAAGGACGCGGTCGAGGTCGAGGGGTACGTGCGCGGCTTCGCGCGCCGCCGTCCGGACGTCGCCGTGTGCGTGCTGCGGTTCGCCAACATCCTGGGCCCGGCCGCGGACAGCCCGCTCGCCTCGTACTTCTCGCTGCCGGTGCTGCCGACCGTGTGGGGCTACGATCCGCGGCTGCAGTTCGTGCACGAGGACGACGTCGTCGAGGTGCTGCGGATCGGCTCGCACGAACCGAGGCGCTCCACGCTCAACAGCGGCACCTTCAACATCGCCGGCGACGGCGTGCTGCTGCTCTCGCAGTGCTCGCGGCGGCTGGGCCGGCCGACCGTGCCGCTGCTGCTTCCCGCGGTCAGCTGGGCGGGCTCGCTGGTGCGTACGCTGGGGATGACGGACTTCTCGCCCGAGCAGATCCGGCTGCTCACGCACGGGCGGGTGGTGGCGACGGACCAGATGCGGGAGACGCTGGGCTTCACCCCGAAGTACTCGACTGCTGAAACGTTTGCGGACTTCGTGCGCGGCCGCGGCCCCGGGTTGCTTCCGCCGGAGACGCTCGCGAGGGCCGTCGACCGGATCGCCGTGCTGCCCCTGCCGGGCAGCGGTCACTCCCCGACGCGGGGCGTCAACTGAGGAGCGCAGCAACGATGGCGGACGCCAAGGTCATTCCGTTCGACGACGACCACCGCTCGCGTGGGGGTGCCGCGCAGCGCCCGTCGCGCCGCCGGGGCGCGGGGAGCCGGCGCCAGGGCGGCGCGCAGCCTGCGGCGGTCGGGGAGGTCCAGCCGCTGCCGGGCGTGACGCCCGTGCGGGATGATGATCCGGTGACCGGTGTGGACGAGCAGCCCCAGGAACCGGCCGGTGGCGGCACGGACGGCGGAGCCGGCGGGCTGGAGCGGCGGGTCGCGAGCGGTCTGGCGTTCCTGCGCCGCCGGCTCACCGGGGACTACGACGTCGACGACTTCGGCTACGACGAGGAGCTCACCGACCAGGTCCTGATGTCCCTGCTGCGGCCGGTGTACGAGAAGTACTTCCGGGTCGAGGTGAAGGGTGTCGAGAACATCCCGTCGGAGGGCGGCGCGCTGATCGTCGCCAACCACTCCGGGACGGTGCCGGTGGACGGTCTGATGATGCAGGTCGCCGTCCACGACCACCATCCGGCCGGCCGTCATCTGCGACTGCTCGCGGCGGACCTGGTGTTCGTGCTGCCCGTGGTCAACGAACTCGCCCGCAAGCTCGGGCACACCCTGGCCTGCGCGGAGGACGCCGAGCGCCTGCTGGCGCAGGGCGAGCTGGTGGGGGTGATGCCGGAGGGGTTCAAGGGCATCGGGAAGCCGTTCGGCGAGCGGTACAAGCTGCAGCGGTTCGGGCGCGGCGGGTTCGTCTCGACGGCGCTGCGGCAGGGCGTCCCGATCGTTCCGTGTTCGATCGTCGGGGCGGAGGAGATCTACCCGATGATCGGCAACGCGAAGACGCTGGCGCGGGTGCTGGGCTTTCCGTACTTCCCGCTGACGCCGACGTTTCCGTGGCTGGGTCCGCTGGGGGCGATTCCGCTGCCGACGAAGTGGACGATCCAGTTCGGCGAGCCGATCCCGACGGACGGGTATCCGCCGGAGGCGGCGGACGACCCGATGCTGATGTTCAACCTGACCGACCAGGTCAGGGAGCAGATCCAGCACACGCTGTACAAGCTGCTGGTGCAGCGGCGGTCGGTGTTCTTCTAAGGGTGCCCCTTTTTGGTCCCGGGGCGTGGGAGAGCCCGGTGTGGTGGGTCGTGTGGCGGGTGCGGGCAGGTCGTGGTGGCTCGCGCAGTTCCCCCCGCCCCTGAAGGGGCGCAGCTGCCCGCGTTCCTCCAGGGGCGCGGACAGCTGCGCATCCGGTCCTACTCGGCGTCCTCGCTGTCGATGCCCAGGCCCGGGAGGAGGCCGGGCAGGAGGGGCGGGAGGGTGACGTCGGGGGCGGAGGGCGGGGTGAAGCCGCCCGTCGACGGTGGCGGGGTGGTGACGGCGCCGCTCTTCTCGGGCGGGTCGAGCAGGTCGCCGGTGTTGCCGCCGAGCAGGCCGTCGCTCTCGCGGTCGGCGTCGGCGGAACCGGAGGGCCCGGCGCTGCCGGAATCGCGTTCGCCGGAGGTGTCGCCGCCGGTGCCGGAGGACTGCGAGGGGGTCGTGCCGGACGGCGGGGTGGCGGGTGCCGACTCGGAGCCGCGCCGCTGTGCGCCGTCGCCCTCCTCGCCGGTCGGGGGCTGGGGGAGCAGCGACCGCAGCGGGGCGACGTCTTCCTCTATGGCGTCGAACACCGACGAGACCTGCTGACTCACGTCCCCCAGCTGCACGGGCAGCCGGTCGCGCAGGGTGCCCCAGGTGTGGCGGTGCGCCTGGGAGAAGGAGGAGAGGGCCTGCATGGGGCCCAGGGAGTCCGGGTCGCGCTCGTACGCCTCGCGCAGCAGCCGGTGGCCCTCGGCGGCGTCGTGCCGCATGCCGGACAGGGCGCGGCGGATCTCGCCGAGGGACTCGTGGTCGAGGGAGCCGCCGCGGTCGCGCTCCATCAGCCGGCGGGCTTCGCCGAGGCGGGTGGAGGCGTGGTCGAGGTAGACCCGGCCACGCTCGTCGTCGCCGTCGGCGAGGCCGAGCTTGACGTCCTCGATGCCTCGCTTGAATCCGTAGAGGGAGTCACCGGGCAGGGCGTCGGAGCTGGCGACGGCCACTCCGCCCAGGGCGCCGGCGGCGACGCCGACGGTGAGTCCGCCCGCGGTGAGTCCTTTGGCCAGCCGCGACCGCGGTCGCAGTCTGCCCAGCGGGGTCGCCCGGTGGGCGCCCCCGGCCCGGCGCGAGCGCTGTCCGGGTACGGCCTGATCCGTCGTCTCGCCCGCAGCGGCGCCCTCCTGGAGCATGGCCTCGAACGCGGCCACCAGCTGGGCCCGCTGGACGACCTTGACCTCGGGGTCCAGTTCCGGCTTGGGCAGCGCGCCGAGGCCGGAGGCCAGTGCGAGCAGCTGTGCCCGCTCGGTCTCCGCGGCGGCGGCCGGGGCCGGTGCCGATCCTTCGGACTGCTCGGCCGCCGTGCCCCGGTCGGACTGCTCCTCCAGGGCCTGGGCGAAGGCGTTCGCCCGCCGGTGCGCCGATACGTTCGCGATCACTGGCGGCACCTCCTCTCGTCATCACGGTCGACTCCCCAGGGGGTCCTGAGGGGTCCCCGCCCTGACCACGGCCACACGAACGGGTGATCGAAGTCGGTCAGGGGGTGACCACAGGGAGCCTGTATCCCGCACAACGACGGGCGCGGCACTTGGGTTACGGAACCGGGTCGACCGAATGAGGAAGCCAACCGGGTTTCACACACCGTGAGTTGGGTGTCGCTGAGCGTGTTCCGGCCCGCGGGTGCGCGCGGTCAGCGGGCGTCGTCCGGGAGGAGCCGGGCGAGGGTGCGGACGGCCCGGTACTGGAGGGTCTTGATGGCGCCCTCGTTCTTGCCCATCACGCGGGCGGTCTCGGCGACGGACAGACCCTGGAGGAATCGGAGCGTGACGCACTCCTGCTGTTGGGGGTTGAGTCGTCGTACGGCATCGAGGAGGGCGGCGTTGGACAGGGACTCGAGAACGGAATCCTCGGGGGAGCGCTCGACCTCGTTGGCGTCGAGCATCTCCCCGGTGGTGACCTCGAGGCGGAAGCGGCTGGACTTGAAGTGGTCGGCGACGAGGTTGCGGGCGATGGTCACCAGCCAGGCGCCGAAGTCGCGGCCCTGCCAGGTGAAGGTGCCGATGCGGCGCAGGGCGCGCAGGAAGGTCTCGCTGGTGAGGTCCTCGGCGGTCGCCTTGCCGCCGACGCGGTAGTAGATGTAGCGGTAGACGGTGTCGCTGTACTGGTCGTACAGCCGTCCGAAGGCCTCGGCCTCGCCGGCCTGGGCGCGCTCGACGAGGTCCATCATCCGGGCGCTGTCGCTGTCGGCGGCGGGACGGCGGGCGGCGGGGGCGCCGGTGGTCGTCCTGGCGGAGCCCCCCTTGGCCGTGGTGGCGAGGACCGTGGGGTGGCGCCCCCGTCCGTCGATCGCGGCACCGCCGTCGGCGAGGGCGTAGCACGGGCCGGCGGCGGGGGCGGTGGCGAACGCGGGGACCGTGTGCGCGGCGGGGACGATGCCGCGCAGCAGGTCTCGGGCTGTCGCGACTGTCGCGCGCAGCGTAGCCAGGCCCGAGGCGTCAACCCCGACGTGTGGGTACACGGGACTCCCAGAGGCAGAGCTTCCATCACGTGCAGTGCGGAACCGTTCACCCGTCGTGGCTACGGGTGGGTACCGGATTGCGTCTGAGGAGAATAACGCTTCGTAAAGGTGCTGCTACGCCGAGTTGCTCAAATCACCGATTGCGTCGCTTCTGTAGCCGGTTGACGGGCGGTTGGGTGTGGTCTGGTGACCGGTTTTTGATCGGGATCGTTCGTGTTTCGGGGCGGAGTGGGGCGGGTTGTGGCCGTGTGCAGCCAAGAGGGCTGGACAAGGGGGTTGCGGGGTTGGGCGGTTGGATTGGCCGGGTTTGGGCGCGGGGTGGTGGAAGTGGTCCTCGGTGACCGGTTCGGTGAGGGGACGAGGGTTGACCGGGGGTCCGGTGCCGGTCCGGGTCGGGGGTGGGTCTGCGCGTCCGGTGCGGTAGGGGGTGCGCCGCGTGGGTGTGGGCCGGGGGGTGTTCGCGCGGCCCGGCGCTCACGGGGTGCTGTCGCGCCCACCCGTGCCGCCCTGCGGCACGACTGCCCGCGGGAACGGCAGCGGCTGCCGGTGGGGACGGCGGGCGGTTGGCTGTGGGGATGGCGGGCGGCTGCCTGTGGAGACGGCAGGTGGGTGCCGGTGGGGGGGCGGCGGTAGTGGCTGCCTGTGGGGGCGGTGGTCGGGTCAGCGGCGTTTGCGGTGGAGGGCGATGGCGGCCGCCGTGCCGCCGGCCACCGCGCCGACGCCCGCCGCCGCCGGGATGCCGACCTTGGCCGCCTTGCGGCCGGTGCGGTAGTCGCGCAGGCGCCAGTCCATGCGGCGGGCGTGCTTGCGGAGCTTGGAGTCCGGGTTGATCGCGTACGGGTGGCCCACCAGCGACAGCATCGGGATGTCGTTGTGCGAGTCGCTGTACGCCGCGCAGCGGCCCAGGTCCAGCTCCTCCGCGAGTGCCAGCGCGCGGACCGCCTCCGCCTTCGCCGGACCGTGCAGCGGCTCGCCCACCAGTTTGCCCGTGTACACGCCGTCGACCGACTCCGCGACCGTCCCCAGCGCCCCGGTCAGCCCCAGCCGGCGGGCGATCACCGTGGCGATCTCCACCGGTGCCGCCGTGACGAGCCACACCCGCTGTCCGGCGTCGAGGTGCGCCTGGGCCAGCGCCCGGGTCCCCGGCCAGATCCGCTCGGCCATGTACTCGTCGTAGATCTCCTCGCCGATGGTCTGCAGCTCGGAGACGCGGTGCCCCTGGACGATGGAGAGCGCCGAGTCGCGGGCCTCCTGCATGTGCTCGGGGTCCTCGACCCCGGCCAGCCGGAACCACGCCTGCTGCCAGGCGAACCGGGCGAGCTCGCGGGTGTCGAAGAACTTCCGCTTGTACAGGCCCCGCCCGAAGTGGAACAGGGCCGCGCCCTGCATCACGGTGTTGTCCAGGTCGAAGAACGCGGCGGCCCGTTCGTCCCCGACGACCGGGAATTCCGGTTCGCGTTCGGAAACCTCCTGGGTGGACTTGCGTGCTGCCTCCGCCGAGGCCTCGCCTGCCAACACGCTCCGCGCCGTGGCGGAGCGCCTACGGGGAGTGAGCCATCCGAGAGCGGCCATGGCGTGAGCATAGCCAGTCGGCGCGAATGTTCCGGAGCCGAGAGGTTCGAGCCTCGTGAACTCTTCGGGTCCGGGCGTCGAGGCGCGCGCGACAATGACCCGCATGAGCCCTCTCTTCCGCCGCAGCACGCCGGTCGCCCCGCAGGACCGGCTCGTCACCCTCGTCCGCAAGCCCGGCTGCCATCTGTGCGACGACGCGCAGGTGGTGGTGGAGAAGGTGTGCGGGGAGCTCGGCGTCCCGTGGGAGCACAAGGACATCACCGAGGACCGGGAGCTGCACGACCGGTACTGGGAGCAGATCCCCGTCGTCCTCGTCGACGGCGAGCAGCACACCTTCTGGCGCGTGAACGAGGACCGTCTCCGCAAGGCCCTCACTGACTGACCGACCAGTCCAAACTGACCGAAAGTCGCTTAGGATCGATGGTGACTTGGTCTCAGGGGCGGGATTCACAGAGGAGAGTGTGCGGTTTTGCCCCCAGAAGAAAAGGGACGGCGGTGCTCGTGCGCCGGTTCCCCGCGAGCGCGCCGGGGGCGCGTGACCCCGGTCACGTTGGCCGGGCAAATCGGACACAATCTTTGTGCACGCGTTCACAAAGACATAGCCTGCATGCGACGGGGCGGTCCGGAGACGTATGACCTGACGTATGACCGCCTGAAGCCCCGCTCTACCCGCAGGAGCACCGTGGCAACTGGCCGAACTCACCGACCGGCGACCCGTAGCCGAGGGATTCCCGAGGCCACCGTCGCCCGCCTTCCGCTGTACCTCCGCGCCCTCACCGCGCTCTCGGAGCGCTCGGTGCCCACGGTCTCCTCGGAGGAGCTGGCGGCCGCCGCGGGGGTCAACTCCGCGAAGCTGCGCAAGGACTTCTCCTACCTGGGCTCCTACGGGACCAGGGGCGTCGGTTACGACGTCGAGTATCTCGTGTACCAGATCTCCCGTGAACTCGGCCTGACCCAGGACTGGCCGGTCGTGATCGTGGGGATCGGCAACCTCGGCGCCGCCCTCGCCAACTACGGCGGGTTCGCCTCCCGCGGTTTCCGGGTCGCCGCGCTGATCGACGCCGACCCCGCGATGGCCGGGAAGCCCGTCGCCGGCATCCCGGTGCAGCACACCGACGAGCTCGAGTCGATCATCACGGACAACGGCGTGTCGATCGGCGTGATCGCGACCCCCGCCGGCGCCGCCCAGCAGGTCTGCGACCGTCTCGTGGCCGCCGGCGTCACCTCCATCCTGAACTTCGCGCCGACCGTGCTGACCGTTCCGGACGGTGTCGACGTGCGCAAGGTGGACCTCTCCATCGAGCTGCAGATCCTCGCCTTCCACGAGCAGCGCAAGGCCGGCGAGGAGGCGGCGGCCGACACCGCCGCCGCCCCGGCCGCCGCCCGCCGGCGGTCCGCCGCCACCGACCAGGGACCCGACGGGGACGTACCCGCCGTGATGCCGGCATGAGCCTCCTCGTCGTCGGACTGAGCCACCGCAGTGCGCCGGTCAGCGTGCTGGAGCGGGCCTCGCTGAGCGTGGACGCGCAGACCAAGCTGCTGCAGGACACGGTCGCCGCGGAGCCCGCCGCCGAGGGCGCCGTCCTCGCCACCTGCAACCGCATCGAGCTCTACGCCGACGTGGACAAGTTCCACGCCGGTGTCGCCGAGCTGTCCACGCTGCTCGCCCAGCACAGCGGGGTCGGCCTGGAGGAGCTCACTCCTTATCTCTACGTGCACTACGAGGACCGGGCCGTCCACCACCTGTTCTCGGTGGCCTGCGGTCTTGACTCGATGGTCGTGGGCGAGGGCCAGATCCTCGGCCAGATCAAGGACGCGCTCGCCCGCGCCCAGGAACTGCACACCGCCGGACGGCTGCTGAACGACCTGTTCCAGCAGGCGCTGCGGGTCGGCAAGCGGGCCCACTCCGAGACCGGCATCGACCGCGCCGGGCAGTCCCTGGTCACCTTCGGCCTGGAGCAGCTGGCCGTCGGCGCGCCCGTCGAGACCTGGGCCCGGGACAGGAAGGCGCTGGTCATCGGCGCCGGTTCGATGTCCTCGCTGGCCGCGGCCACGCTCGCGCGGGCCGGCGTCGACGAGATAGTGATCGCCAACCGCACGCCCGAGCGCGCCGAGCGCCTCGTGCAGATCCTCGCCGAGGGCGACGACACGGACGTGCTGGCCCGCGCGGTCCCGATGGAATCGGTGCCGTTCGAGCTGACACGTGCCGACGTCGTCGTCTCCTGTACGGGTGCGACGGGACTGGTCCTGACGGCCGAGGCGATCGCCGCGGGTGTCGAGGGCCGCGTCGGACGGCAGCCGGTCGTCGGCCTGGACGACGAGGCGGCCGAGGCGGCCGATGTCCTGCTCACGCCCACCTCCGTGGGCGCGGAGGAGAACTGCCCGCTGGACCTGTCCGCCGTACGGCCCGGCTTCTCCGTGATGGGCGAGGCCGCCGTCGCCGGTATGGACGCGGCGACGCTGGAGCAGCACGCCGCGTGGGCCGCGGGGACGACCGTCGACCGCAGCCGGACCGGCCGCGGCGGCCCGGAGGCCGACGCCGAGCTGATCGGCGCGCTCGCCGCGACCGCGTCCACCGCCGGCCGGATCCCCGAGCGGCGCCGTCCGGAGCCGGTGGCCGAGCCGTCGCGCCCCGAGCCCGTGCTGTTCCTGCTGGACCTGGCGATGCCGCGCGACGTCGACGCGGCCGCGCACCGCCTCGCCGGGGTGCGCCTCGTCGACATCGAGTCGCTCGCGGAAGCCTCCGCGGACGCTCCGATGGCTGCCGATGTGGACCAGGTGCGGCGTATCGTCTCCGACGAGGTCGCCGCGTTCGGGGCGGCGCAGCGGGCGGCGCACATCACGCCGACCGTCGTCGCCCTGCGCACCATGGCGGCCGATGTGGTGGCCGGTGAGATCGCCCGTCTGGAGGGACGGCTCCCCGGTCTGGACGACAAGCACCGCGCGGAGATCACCCAGACCGTGCGGCGGGTGGTCGACAAGCTGCTCCACGCGCCGACGGTGCGGGTCAAGCAGCTCGCGGCCGAGCCCGGCGGCGCCGGGTACGCGGACGCGCTGCGCACCCTGTTCGACCTCGACCCCGAGACGGTGGCCTCCGTCTCCCGGGCCGGGGAAAGCACCGAGAAGAACGCAAGGAACCGAGGGCCGGCATGACTGAGAAGGCACTGAGGCTGGGGACGCGGCGCAGCAAGCTCGCCATGGCCCAGTCCGGGCAGGTGGCGGAAGCCGTGAGCCAGGTGACCGGACGGCCCGTCGAGCTCGTCGAGATCACCACGTACGGCGACGTCTCGCGTGAGCACCTCGCGCAGATCGGCGGCACGGGCGTGTTCGTGGCCGCGCTGCGCGAGGCGCTGGCGCGGGGCGAGGTGGACTTCGCGGTGCACTCGCTGAAGGACCTGCCGACGGCGCAGCCCGACGAGCTCGTCGTGGCGGCCATCCCGGTGCGCGAGGACCCGCGCGACGTGATGGTCACCCGCGACGCGCTGAAGCTCACCGACCTGCCGCGCGGCGCCCGCATCGGCACGGGTTCGCCGCGCCGCATGGCGCAGCTGAACGCGTACGCGCGCAGCCGCGGCATGGACATCGAGACGGTCCCGATCCGGGGCAACGTCGACACCCGCATCGGGTACGTCCTGAAGGGCGAACTGGATGCCGTGGTGCTGGCCGCCGCCGGAATGAACCGGATCGGACGCAGTGACGAGGTGACCGACGTCCTGTCGGTCGACACGGTGCTGCCCGCCCCCGGCCAGGGGGCACTGGCGATCGAGTGCACCGCGGACGACGCGGAGCTCGTCGCCGCGCTCGCCGAGCTCGACGACCCGTTCACGCGGGCCGCCGTGACGGCCGAGCGTTCCCTGCTCGCCGCCCTGGAAGCCGGCTGCTCCGCCCCCGTGGGCGCGCTGGCCGACTTGCTGGCCGACGGGCAGATTGTCAAGGAGATGCGCCTGCGCGGCGTCGTCGGCTCGACCGACGGCTCGACGCTGGTGCAGCTGTCCACCACCGGTCCCGTGCCCGAGACGCACGAGGCGGCGATGACGCTCGGTCGCGAACTCGCCGCCGAGATGCTCGCGCAGGGCGCGGCCGGTCTGATGGGGGAGCGAGCACAGTGAGCCCCACCACCCTTCCCGCCCCTCCGGAACACGGGCACGTCACCTTCCTCGGTGCCGGACCCGGGGATCCGGGACTGCTGACCCTGCGCGCCGTGGAGGCGCTGGCCAACGCGGACGTCCTCGTCGCCGAGCACGAGGTGCTCGACGTCGTACGCACGCACGCGAGGCAGGGCGTCACCGAGGTGCACACGGACTCCGACACGTCGGATCCGGGCACGGGCACGCCCCAGCTGACGGTCGTCGACGGCGCGTCAACAACCGCCGGTGTCCCCGCGGTGCGGGATGCCGCACATCTTGTCATGGAGGCCGCGCGGGGCGGCAGGCGGGTCGTGCGTGCGGTGTCCGGTGATCCCGGGCTCGACGCGTACGCCGCCGAGGAGATGCTGGCGTGCGCCTCGGCCGGGGTGCCGTTCGAGGTCGTCCCCGGTGTCGCGGCGGCGGTCGGCGTGCCCGCGTACGCCGGTGTGCCGCTGCGCGACGCGCAGGGCGCGGACGTCCGTTTCGTGGACGCGCGTACGGCCTCGGACCGGTGCTGGACGGAGGTCGGGGCGTCGGACGGCACGGTGGTCGTCTCCACCACGCTGGACTCCGTGGCCGCCGCGGCGGGCGAACTGGTGTCCGCAGGCCGCAAGCCCGACACCCCGCTGACGGTGACGGTCGCCGGCACGACGACCCGGCAGCGCACCTGGACGGCGACGCTCGGCACGATCGCGCAGACGCTGAAGCAGGCGAAGGTGCTGCCCTCCCCTGAGGGCGGCCGGCCGGTCATAGCCGTGGTCGGCGAGCGCAGTGCCACCGCCCGGCGCGACCAGCTGTCGTGGTTCGAGTCCAAGCCGCTGTTCGGCTGGAAGGTGCTCGTGCCGCGCACGAAGGAGCAGGCGGCGTCGCTCTCCGACCAGCTGCGGTCGTACGGCGCCGTGCCGCACGAGGTCCCGACGATCGCCGTGGAGCCCCCGCGCACCCCGCAGCAGATGGAGCGGGCGGTCAAGGGCCTGGTCACGGGCCGCTACGAGTGGATCGCGTTCACCTCGGTCAACGCGGTGAAGGCGGTCCGGGAGAAGTTCGAGGAGTACGGCCTCGACGCCCGCGCCTTCGCGGGGATCAAGGTCGCCGCGGTGGGCGAGCAGACGGCGAACGCGCTGATCGCCTTCGGCGTGAAGCCGGACCTGGTGCCGAGCGGCGAGCAGTCGGCGGCGGGCCTGCTGGAGGACTGGCCTCCGTACGACCCGGTCTTCGACCCGATCGACCGCGTCTTCCTGCCCCGTGCCGACATCGCCACGGAAACCCTGGTCGCCGGTCTCATCGACCTGGGCTGGGAGGTCGACGACGTCACGGCGTACCGGACCGTGCGCGCGTCGCCGCCGCCGGCGGAGACCCGTGAGGCGATCAAGGGCGGCGGCTTCGACGCGGTGCTGTTCACGTCGTCGTCGACGGTCCGGAACCTGGTCGGCATCGCGGGCAAGCCGCACAACGTGACGGTGATCGCCTGCATCGGCCCGGCGACGGCGAAGACGGCCGAGGAACACGGCCTGCGGGTGGACGTGATGGCTCCCGAGCCGTCGGTCCACAAGCTGGCGGAGGCCCTGGCCGACTTCGGCGCGCGGCGCCGGCTGGCGGCGCTGGAGGCCGGCGACCCGGTGACGAGGCCGAGCGAGCGCCGGCCGGGGGCGCGCAGTGAGGTGGCGGGGCGGGGCGGGACGGCACGCCCCGCCACCGTGCGTTGCGGTTCAGGGCGCGGGCCATCCCAGTACGGTCGGCTCGGGCCACTGTCGGCGCCGGCGTGCGGCCTTGGCCTCGTACACGGCGCGCGGCGCGAGGACCGGGTTGGGGCGTAGTACGACGAGCCGGAACACGTCGGAGAGCCCGTGCGGCGCGTAGACGCGCCACCGGCCATCGGGTTCCAGCCGTACGCCCAGGCAGCAGGTGGTCGCGGCGAAGCTGTCGATCGCCGTCTCGGTGGAGGTGTGCGGAGGGCACGGGATGCCGAACTTCTGCTCGTACCAGAGGTGGACGCGGACCTCGACCTCGGCCGGGAGGTCCGCGAAGGTCTCGGCCGAGGTGCGGATCACCGCGTCCTCCGCCTCCCAGGACAGGTCGCGGTCGTCGAAGTGGAAGACGTCGTAGTCCTTGGCAGTACCTGAAGGTCGACGTTGCGGAACGCGCAGACCTCCAGCAGTCGTTCGAGCTGCCCGCGCATCACCATCTTGCCCCCGATGGGCCGACGAGGCGTCGACTCGCGTTGGACAAAACTGAAGACGGCCTGGGCTGTCGTGTCGCTGACGATCTCCTGCCGCGCCACGCGGGCCGGCACCTGCTGTTCCAACTGGTCGGCGGTGAAGGGCGGGCGGCGGGCCTCTACGCCCGGCCGCCGAACCCGGTCGTCGCTCTGCAAGTGCGTGAAAGCACCCCCGCTGCACTTTCAGTTCCTGTTCCGACGTCGAACCGTATAAACGATCACTGCGACCGAAACGGCCACGATGAGTAGAAATCCTCCCATGATCACAAGATCGGCGCCGCTCAAGTTCCCCACAAGTCAGACCTTTCGCTTATCGAAATCACGAAAAATCGGCACACTCATCCCTGCCGGTTGCAGTCGCCGGATTCACGCATTCCGGCTTTTGGGGTCCTGGCTCGTACGCCCGTCCTTATGGTGCGCCAGCAAAGGATGATGACAAGCCACATGGCGGCCGCACCGAGTCCGCTCGAGGCGGACTGCGTGACGCTCGCATCTGTAAACGCCAGCGTACCGAGAAAGATGATGACTCCCCAAGCGGCAGAAACGCCGATAATCGCAGGAAGTTCTCGGATCAAGGTCTTCACTTTTCCTCCCCTGGGCAAGCCGTCGTCTTGGAATGGGTCCGCGACTGCAGCCAGGACGTGAGGATCCTGGCTGCAGTCGCTCTCTCGTCGTCCTGTCAGACGTGGGAGCTAGAATTTCCAGGCAGCCCAATTGCTCTGACAGGAAAGGGCCTGGCCCGCTTCACGCTTGAGGTTTTGCCACGTCAGGTCGCCCGGGTCGTCATCTCGGACCGAGTTGTTGACGTAGCATGCCAATCCGATGACGCCTGCGGGCTTGGAATACTTCCCGAACACGCTCCCCACCTTCTTTGTTCCGCTCTTGAGCCAGTCCGGGATGGGCAGGAGTCCTGTTGGATCCACCAGATTCACAGGGTCGCCGCCCGCATAGAGGTAGGGGTTGGTTTCCTGGCCGGAGGGGTCGGGCTGGGTGAAGCGGCCGAGAGACGGGTCGTAGTAGCGGTGGCCCATCTTGTAGAGGCCGGTGGGGTCGGCGTAGGCGCCGGCGTAGCGGTAGGGCTGGGGGACGGCCTCGGTGGGTGTGGTGCGCGGGAGTCCGGTGGGACCGTAGGCGTAGGTGTGGGTGCGCTTGCCGGCACTGTCGGCGAGGCCGAGGACGTTGCCGGTGGCGTCGGTGAGGTAGTAGTAGGACTTCCCCCCAGTCGTCATGGAGTTCAGCGTGCCCGCGGGTTCGCGGATGAATCCGGTGTCGACGCCGTTCGTGGTGGTGGAGGCCAGGCCGAGCGCGGTGTGGTGGAACCAGGTCGAACCCAGTTTGGTGCGCTCCGCGTTACTGGTGCCGGCGTGGACGAGGTCGTAGGTCCTGCCGCCCGTGGTGATGCCGGAGAGCTGGCTGTAGTCGGTCCAGGTCTCTCCCGTGCGGGGGGTGTTGTCGGCTGCTGAGGTCTCGTTGCCGAGTTTGTCGTAGGACCAGCCGGTGGTGGAGCCGTTCTTGGCGGTCAGTTCGGATGCGTCGTTGTAGGTGTAGGCCGTGGCGCCGGGGCAGGCGGTCTTGCCGCCGTCGTGGCTGGTGAGGTTGCCGGCCTTGTCGAAGCAGTACAGCCAGGAGGCCTTGCGGGTGCCGGCGGAGTCGGCTTCCAGGGCGTGGGTGAGGCGGTCCTGGGAGTCGTAGGTGTAGCTGGTGGTGGACTTCGTGAGCTTGTCGGTGCGGGTGCGGATCTTGGTGGTGTCCTTGCCCGCGGTGTTCTCGTAGCTGTAGGCGAGGTCGATGAACGTCTGGGTGCCCGAGGTGGTCTTGACCGCGCTGGGGCGGCCGTTGGCGTCGATCGTCACCGACTGGGTGGTGCCGCCGGGGTAGACCGTCTTGGTGCGCTTGTCGTTGTCGTCGTAGTCGAAGTCGGTCTTCTTGCCGTCCGGCGCCGTCAGGTGGTCGAGGCGGCCGGCCGTGTCCCAGGTGTAGTCCGTGGTGCCGGTCGGGTCGGTGTAGTGGTCGACGTCACCGCCCGGGGTGTAGGCGAGGGCGGTCTGGGCGCCGTTCTGCAGGGTGCGGCGCTTCTCCCGGTTGAGCTTGTCGTACTCCCACGTGGTGGTGCCTGACGCGTCGGTGCGGGTTTTCACGTTGCCGTCGCCGTCGTAGGTATACGTGACCGTCGAGTTGGTGGAGGAGACCTCACGGACGCGGTCGCGGGTGTCGTAGGCGTAGACGGTGGTGATGCCCCGGCCGTCCTTGACCGTCTCCACCCGGCCCAGCGCGTCGTACGTGTACGTCGTCTCGCCCAGCGGCGCCGGCGGCTTGACCTTCCACAGGTTGCCCTGGTCGTCGTACTCGAAGGACGTGACCTTGCCGTTGCCGTCCTTCGCCGTGCAGCGCTGCCCCTCGAACCCGCCGCACTCCGGGTCGGCCTCGTTGTACGTGTACTCCCGGACCCCGCCCGCCGTGCCCGAGGTGGTCACCGACATCGTGTTGCCGTTGGCGTCGTACGTGAAGGAGTCCTTGCGGCCGTCGGCCGTGGTGAAGTCGTGGGGCAGGTCGGTGCCCGCGACCGTCCGGTACGCGGACACGGACGCGGTCGCGCCGAGCGGCAGCTTCTGGGAGAGGGCGTTGTTGCGGCCGTCCCAGCCGTACGTGGTCGTGTTGCCGCCCGTGCCGTCCGCGCCGGTGCCCATGGCGTCGATCGCCGTCTGGGTGAGGTGGTTCCTGTACGTGGTGTGGCGGGAGTGGCCGAGGGGGTCGGTGACCTTGGTGACCTCGCCGTCGGCGTTGTGGACGTACTGCGTGGCGTCGCCGTCGGGGTCGGTGACCGTCGTGGTGCCCGCGTCCGACGGGGTGGCGGCGGTGTAGTCGTAGCGCCAGGTGGGGCCGGTGTGACCGCTGCCCGATGACTCCGTCGCCCGCTGCACGGAGGTGACGCGGTTGTGGCCGTCTTAGGTGAACAGGGTGACCGTGCCCTCGGGGGTGGTCACCTTCGTCACGCGGCGCGAGCCGTCGTACTCGTAGGTGGTGGCCTTGCCGGCCGTGTCCGTCACCTTGGCGAGGTCGCCGGACCCGTCGAGGTCGAGGACGGCGGTGCGGCCGGTGTGGTCCTTGGCCTGCCACTGGTTCGGGTAGGTCTTGACCAGGTCGATCCAGCGGCCGGAGCGGGTCTCGGTGAGCTTGAAGCCCTTGTGCTCGGCGCCGTCGTCGTGCTGGTCGACGGTGATCGTGCCCTTGTTCCTGTCCGTCACCTTCAGCAGGGTGCCGTACTGGTTGTAGGTGTCCTTGGTGCCGGACTTGCGGTCGGTGAGGGTGTAGGTGCCGTCCGCGTTCTTCCTCAGGTCCTTCGAGTGGCCGGCCGGGGTGGTGTAGGTGCCGTCGGCGTCGGCGGTGAAGCGGAGCAGGTTGCCGGTGGCGTCGAAGACGTCGACCTCACCGTCGTTCACCTGGAGGTAGCGTTCGTACGCCTGCCACCAGCGCTGCGACACCTTGCCCCACGGGGCTTCGAGGGAGTTGTAGGTGCGGGTCAACCGGAGTTTCTGGCCGACGCCCGCGATGTCGAAGTCCGTGGCCGCCAGCATCAGGTTGCCGTTCGAGACGTTCACCCGCGCCACCAGGGCGTCGTTCAGGCGGGTGTCGACGATCTGGTGCCAGGGCACCTCGCCCTGTCCCTCGGGCAGGTAATCGGTGGCCGCAGCGGCGGCCGACCGGGCCCCGGACGTCTTGGCCGGTTGCTCGCCGGTGGTGCGGGCCTGCTGGGCGGCCCGCCAGGCGGCCACCTCGGCCGAGGGCTTCGCCTCCGCCTGCGACGCCGGCGCCCTGGTCTTCCCGGCCGGCGTGGCGGGAGCCTCCACCTTCGTCGGCTTCGTCCACGGGCTCTCCGGCTCCGGCAACCGCGGCTTCGGTGTCGCCGCCAGGCCGGGCGCGGCGGCGATCACCACGGCGGCCGTGGCGATCGCCGAGACGAGAGCGGTTCTGTGTGTTCTCCGGGCACGCCGAAACGGCGCGCTCGTGGCACGCGAGTGCATCAGCTTCCCCCCACAGGAAGTCGGATCCGGCAACCCCACCGGTCACCAGTGACACACAAGTTGTCACGGGAAGCACACAAAACAGCGCGGCGTCCCCCCCGAACTCCGACTGCATGCGGCCCGGAATCAGCCCCGCCGCTTCAGCTGCCCATACGGGACGCAGAAGCCTCAACCACCCCAGAGAGTGGATGGAACCGGTGATGCTGTCTCTGCATACGGAACCGGACTTGACCGAAACCCTCTGACCTGGACGTGTCAATGAAGATTCGAAGCCGGAGACCGGTCGCTTCCGGCCGGGTTCAGACCTGCCCGGTCCGCCCGTCGGACGACAGCCCTCGTGCCTATCCGCTGGTCACGACGCTGTGCGTGCAGGCGGGAAAGTCGTCTCAGGGCAAACCAGCACGCAACGGGTGCTGCTGTGGCCGGGCTTCACGCCATGCACGCTTACGCCGTCCAGCATGCGCGGTCCCCCGGCCCGCAGCAACCACCCCTGCTGTGGAAGACCTTCTTCGGCAGACGCCTGCCCGTCTCCTGCGCCGCCCGACGCCGCCACCACCGGGACCGGCTCGCCCGAGCCGTGCAGTGGACCGGCCGCCTGCTGTGCTGGAGCCTCGCCACCGGCATGCCCACCGCCGCCACCGAGCTGCTCCTGACCCCGCAGGCCGGTTGGTGGCCCGCCCTGTGGCCCCGGCCCTGGTATCTCACCTGCTCCACCGCACTCGCCGGTGTCCACCGGTACGCCGAAGACGATCCTGCTGTCCCGCACGGGTCGCTCCATGTGCAGGGACAGTCCGCGGATGCGGCGATCGGCGTCGACGCGCATGGAGGTGAAGTGCCCGTACGGCATCAGTGACAGGGGCGGCAAGTCTTCTGCCGTTGCAGGCCGTTCGTTCGGTTTCGCCATGTCGCACAGCGTGTCGGCACGGGCGCGACAGCCGGCGCCCGAAAGCGGGTCACCGACGGGACGACTTCGTCAGGACGTCATTCCCTCTCGTCCGGCTCCCACTGTTCACTGGTGACCAGTTCGGCGGGGCGGAGACCGGCGAATCCGGACACGGCCTGTTCCCGGTCGGGGAGCCGGCCGACCGCTGGGGCGTGCGGACGGGTCCGGTGCCGTGCAGGACCGTGTGGGCGGAGCTGGATTTCGGCCGGTGAGCCGGGCCGTCAGCCGGTCGATCGCATGAGGCGGAGCGTCCCCCGTGGGGGCGCTCCGCCTCGTCGTTCTTCGTGGACGGCTCCGTGCCTCGGGGGCGCGTCCTACTTGGACTTCGGCTTGGGGGTGAAGACCAGCAGGCGGTCCAGGAGGAGCGAGGAGAGGGCGGGGTGGGTGAGCGTCTCGGGCTGCATGTAGGCGCGTGCCACGGCCTGCATGCGGCTCATGTCGACGGGCCGCTCTGCTCCGTACTGCGCGCAGAAGTCGGTGCTCGCGGAAGGGAGTTCGGTGACGTGAGGGCCGGTCGGTCCGGCGTCGCCGGCCCGGCTGAAGGTCCAGGCGTAGAGCTTGTCCGCGTCCGGGCTGCCGGGGAGGTAGTCACGGGCGGTGCCCCGCAGGTCGCGGTGGTTCTTGGCGGTCACCGAGACGGCGGCCTCCTCGTCGGCGTAGAGCGAGATGCTGGAGTAACTCGCCTGCCGGGTGGCCACGTGGTTGGTGCCGTAGGCGACGACGAAGGAGCCGTCCGGGAGACTGAAGCTCGGGCTCAGCGGGTCGTCGGCGTCGTTGGACAGGGCGCCGATCCCGGGCGTGGGGGGATCGATCACCTTGTTGGACTGCAGCCCCGGGTACGACTGCTCGAACCCGCGCTCCGTGACCACGTCGCGTGCCTCGAAACCCGGGTGGGCGTCGATGATGCGCTGCCGCAGCTCCTGCAGCGAGGGGTTGAGGTCGAGCTCGGTGGCCCCGGTCCCGGCGGTGCGCAGCCGGGGCACGGGCAGCGGGGCGGGGGCGTACACCGGTTTCGTCTGGTCCGCGGAGGCGCCCTTCGGCCGTACCCGCAGGATCTGGAGCGGGGGCGCGTCGCGGTAGGCGTCGAGCGCCTTCTCGAAGCCGGGCTCGGGCGCGGCCGTGCGGATGCCGAGCAGGAACTGGTCGGCGTCCTCGCCGAGGCCCAGGCGGAACATGGCCGGGGGAACGGTCGCGTCGTTGATCGCGCCGCCGAGCCCGGAGGCGGCCAGCATCTCGTGCACCTCGGCGCGCGTGCGCTCGTGCCCCGTCATCACGAGGGCGAACGGCTGCCCGAAGGGGGTGGGGCCGGCCGTCTTCACGGTTCCCCGGTTGACCGGGTCGCCGACCGCGGGCCACAGGACCGGGCCGGTGTGCAGGGACCCCCTCACCATGGTGAGGTCGAAGGAGAAGTAGGCCTCCGGCGGCGGGGTCGTCCCGATCAGGACGACGGCCTCGTCCTCGCGCAGGCGCCAGGTCACGGGCGGGTTGGTGTTGGCCGTCTGCCCCGGCACCTCCGGCAGGTTGGAGACGATGTAGGGCGACTGGGGGTTGGGCCACATGCCGCTGAACAGGGTGCCCTCGCAGTACCTGCGGTCCAGGTCGAACACGGCTTCGCTGCCGGACTGGGACGTGTAGCCGGCCTGCGCCAACTGGCGCTCGAAGCGGGTGAGATGGGGGTCGGCCGTGGCGGGGGTCCGGGTCTTCGCGGCCGGGTCCTGGGCCTTCGTGGCGGGGGCCTGGGTCTTCACGGCCGGGGCCTGGGTCTTCGCGGCCGGGGCGGGTGTGCGGATCGCCGTACCGGCGAAGATCCAGTGCCCGCCGCCGCCCGAGGGGAGTCCGTGGGAGCGCGCGGCCTTCTCGATGCCGTCCCGGCTGGCGCGGTAGAGGTCGGGCCACCTGGCTCCGGACCCGTAGACCTCCTCCGCCATGGACCAGAGGGTGTCGCCGTCGGTGACGGTGCGGACGGATTCGTCGTCCCTCGCCGCGTCCTCGGCCGGGGCCTGCGACGGGGCGGTCAGTGCGGTGGGCACCGGGGCGGTGGTCGTCGCGGGCCGGGCGAGAGCGATGGGCGCGGGGCACAGGACCGTGCAGCCGGCGGCGATGCCGCTGACGGCCGTCACCGCCATGCGGCGTCGGCGGGGCGCCTTCGAGCGTCGTATCGGGAGTTTCTGCACACAGGGCTCCGGGGAGTGCGAGTGCGGAGGGTTGCCGTCCCTCACGCTATGTGTCGACTCCGGGGTGTGCATGTGTCGTTCGCCCGTATGGGGGAGGGGCTGCCGGGCGGGCCACGGGCGCCGACGGACGCGCGGATGTGGGGCCCGCACCCGTGAACTCGGGGGCACGCCCCGGGTGCTCGCCGCGTCGGCGCCCGGGGGTGTACGACGTGGTGCCGGCGGGGCGGGTCAGCCGCCCTGGCCGGCGCTTCCGATCGGGCCGACCTTCACCGGGGTGCCGGAGCCGTCCGTGACGGGCAGCGATGCGGCGCCCGGCCAGTCGAGGGTGACCGACTTCGTCTCGTTCGGCGGGGTCACCACCAGGCCGGTGATGCGGACGCCGGAGCCGCCCGTGTCGTTGACCGGGTAGGAGATCGAGAAGGAGACCGACGTGCCGTCCTTCAGGACGGTCGCGGGGGCCGACTCACCCGTGCGCTCCGCGGACACCGTCCCCGCGTTGGTCTTCAGGTCCACACCGGCGAAGCCCGCGATCGAGCAGTCCCGGCCGCCGCCGTTGGTGAACGTCACCGCGACGGTGTTGTCCTCGTCGCCGTCGATGGTGCTGTCCGTCGCCGTGACCTCCAGCTCGTCGGTGCGGCACTTCCCGATCGTGCCGTTCTCGTTGGAGCCCGTCCCGACGACCGTGCCCTGTCCCTCGTCCGCGTCGCCGTTCCCGGCGGAGTCCTTCGCGGCGCCCTGGGCCGAGCCGCCGGAGGTCGAGCCGCCCTTCGACGAGGAGGAGGACGCGTTGCTCCGGTCCGTGGCGGCGGCGTCGTCGTTCTGGCAGGCGGTGAGCGAGAGGCCCGCGACGACGGCCAGGGCTGCGATGGTGATCTTGTTGACGCGCATGGTGTGTATTCCTCGGTGTCGGTCGGTGTGCCGGCCCGTCGGTACGGGCGAGCGTTTCTGCCCACCAAGAGCCGTCCGGTCCGTCCGCCGTTTCGACCAACCCGTGGCTAATACAACCCTGTTACAGGAGGAGGCGGACGCGGTGCACAGCACCGCCGGGCGCGTCTTCGTCCGCACCGTGCCGGGGTACGGCGCCGGTTCGGCCGGGACGGCAGTCCCCGCACCGCTCCGCGCCCGCTCGCGGTCGCCGTCCCCTGGGACAGACCCGTGACCCGGCGGTCCTTGACCGCGAACGGCGACGTGTCCCGCTCGGCCCTCTTGCCGGCGCCCGGCCGGCAGTCTCCCCCTGGCGGCGCGGCCGAGGTCCTCAGAGGGCGAGCGCGGTCTCCCGTTCGACGGCCGTGCGGAAGTCGCCGGGCGGGCGGCCGGTGAGGTGGCGGACGGCGTCCGTGGTGCGGGACTCGGCGCCGGTGGCTATGGCGTGGTCCATGTCGGCGAGGAGGGCGGCGAACTCCGGCGGGATGCCCGACTGTTCGGTGAGGCGGTGGCGGACCTCGGCGACGGTCAGGCGGTGGTGGGCGACGGGGCGGCCGGTGACCTCGGTGAGGATCGTGGCGATCTCGTCATGGGTGAGGGCCTCGGGGCCGGTCAGGACGAGGTCGCGGTTCGGGGCGTCCTCGTCGGTCAGGGCGCGTACCGCGACGGCGGCGATGTCGTCGGCGTCGACGTAGGCGACGCGGCCGTCACCTGTGGCGGTGGCGAAGGCGCCGCTCTCGCGGATGGTGGCGGCGTGGAGGTGGGCGCCGGTGAAGTTCTGCATGAACCAGGAGGGACGCAGCACCGCCCACTCCTCGAAGAGGGAGGGGAGGGCCTGGTGCACCCTGCCCACCGCCGGGCCGCCCTCGGGGACGGCCGAGGAGCTGAGGAGCACCGCTCGGCGCACGCCCAGGCTCCGGGCCCGTTCGAGGAAGGGGAGCATGACCGCCGCCGGGTCCGGGTCGCCGACCGGCGGGACGAGGTGGACGCGGTCGGCGCCGGTGAGGGCGGCGTCGTGGGTGGTGGGGTCGTACCAGTCGAAGCGGACCGCTTCCGCACCGGAGAGCGGGGTGCCCCGGCGGGAGGCGGCGCGGACGGGGTGGCCGGTGGCGAGGAGCCGGGTAGCGGTGCGGCTTCCGGTGGTGCCGGTGGCGCCGACGACGAGAGTGGGACGGGTGGGGGTCATCGGGTGCTCCCGGTGAAGTCGACGCCCGGCTCGCGCACGGCGAGCGGGTTCCAGTAGTCGCGGTAGCCGGTGATCAGGCCGTTCCGGAAGGTGACGACGGCGATGTACGTCATGTCGTAGGCCGCGCCGGTGGCGACCACGCGGCCCTCCGCGCGCATCTCGACCACGATGGTGCCGGGGTCTTCGGTCCGGTGGACGCGCAGGTCGGGGATGTCGCGCAGGTCGATGTGGTCGGGGTAGTCGCGCATGTACGCGGCGACCGCCGCCTTGCCCTCCAGCCGGCGGGGCCAGCCCTCGGGGGCGAAGGGGAACTCCATGACGCCGTCTTCGTCCCACAGGGAGATCCAGGCGGGTATGTCCTTGTCCAGCAGCAGGCGCAGGCCGTGGCGGAAGAGCGCCTCGGGGGAGGCCGGGGTGTGCTCGGGCATGAGGGTGTCTCCGTCCCGTAGAATTCGGACCGGCGGTCCGCTTCGCGTGGAGCAAAGATACGGACCGTCGGTCCGCTTTGCAAGCGTGGGAGGTCGACGATGGAGACGGAGCCGGTGGACGGTACGTCCGCGCGCAGGCCGCGCAAGGACGCGGCGCGCAACCGGGCGGCCCTGCTCGCCGCCGCGGACGACCTCTTCGCGCGCTGCGACACCCCCGGGGACATCACGATGTCCGACGTCGCGGCGGCGGCCGGCGTCGGCAAGGGCACGCTGTTCCGCGCGTTCGGTGACCGTACGGCGCTGATCGCCGCGCTCTACGCGGCGCGGCTGGAACCCCTCGAGGCGGCGGTGTCGCACGGGCCGCCGCCGCTGGGCCCCGGCACGCCGCCGGCGCAGCGCGTGCCCGCGCTGCTCGACGCGTTGCTGTGCTTCAAACTGGACCACCGCCACCTCGTGCTGGCGCTGGAGGGGGCGGGATCCGACAGTCCCTACCGGGCGGAGCACTACGGGCGGTGGCACGAACTGCTGCGTTCCGCGCTGGCCGGTGTCCCGGGCCTCGCCGACCCCGGCTTCACCGCACACGCCCTGCTGGCCGCCGTACGTGCCGACCTGGTCGAGCACCTCGCGGGCGACCGCGGTACGGACCGCGACGAACTGCGTGCGCGTCTGGGGGAGTACGTGGAACGGGTGCTGGGCGGACCGTGATCGGTGCGGGCCCCGCTCGGCCACCGTGGACGGGAAGAAGGCCGGCGAGGAGGCGGGCGGCGCCGGGGGCGAGCACCTGTGCGAGTACGCCCTGCACCGGCGGCGCACCGCCCGCCGGCCTTCCCCGCGACCTGGGCCCACGCCGTGGGCTCAGCCGCCGGTCTCTTCGAGGCGGACGGCGCGGGTGCGGGCCACGAAGGGGCGGGAGAGGAGCGTGACGGCGAGGGAGAGCGCGGCGAGCGCGGTGATCGTCGCGGCGGGGGCGAGGTGCTGGGCGAGGCCGCCGGCGAGCGCGGCGCCGATGCCCTGCCAGGTCATGCGCCCGGCGGACTCGACGCCCTGGACCTGGCCGCGGACCGGGTCGGGGGTCAGCGCCAGGAGGTGTTCCTGGAGGGGGAGGGTGGCGGCGAAACCGGCACTCGCCACGAACACGGCGGCCGCCGCCACCGGCAGGGGAGGGTGGAGGGGGAACAGCAGGTACGGGGCGGCGAGCAGCAGGCGCAGGGCGAACGCGCAGCGGCGTCGCCGTTCGGCGCCGAGGAGCCGTCCGACGGTCAGGTCGCCGAGGAGCATGCCCGCCGATCCGGCGGCCAGGAGGACGCCGGCGTGGTCGGGGGCGTAGGAGATGAACAGGGCCTCGCAGCCGACGATCAGTCCGTTGGGGACCCACAGGTTCAGCAGCAGCGCACGCGGGCCGGAGCGGGAGAGGAGCGCGGTGTTGGCCGTCCAGGTCTGCCGCAGGCCGGGGCGTCGGGGCGGGCGGATCGAGCGTTCCCGGACGGTCGTCGCCACCACGACCAGTCCGGCGCCGGTCAGGGCCGTCGCGGCGACGAAGACGTCCTGCGGGCTCAGGTACCGCAGCAGGACGGCGCCGAGCGCGTAGCCGAGGACGGCCGTGCCGCCCGAGGTGATGTTCATCAGCGAACGCGCCGGGACGTACGCGGAGGCCGGCACCACCTCGGCGAGCAGCCCCATCCGGGTGCCGGTCCCCAGGGACTGGAAGAAGCCCAGCACCAGGAGGAGGGCGAAGCGGACGGCCAGCGGCAGTCCGGGGACCGCCTGCGCGGCCACGCCCAGCAGCGAGACGCACTGGAGCGCGACGAGGGTGCGGCGGGGGCGGTTCCCGTCCGCGACCGACATCAGCGTCATCGCGCCGAGCACGGTCGCGAAGGTGGCGCCGTACATGCTCACGGCCGTCAGGAACGGGGAGCCGGTCCGTCGGTCGACCAGCGTGGCGAGCGCGAAGCCCGACAGCGTACTCGCGGCGACCGTGAGGGTGAAGCTCGCGTACAGGCCGGTGAACTCGCGGTCGCGGAGCAACGAGCGGTAGGTGGTGGTGGGTTCGGAGGTCTCGGAAGGCATGAAAAAAGCCTCCGGACGTTCCCGTGGGGGCGCCGAAGGCCGACGCGGTGATTATAGGGCTCGGACTGGAGCGACGCGGGTGGTTCTCCCACCCTGCCGGACACGCCACGAGGCCGGGGGATGTTTGCCTGACGCCGGCCAGTCGATGACGCCGCCGCGCTCTGGAACCTGGGGGCGGATCGGCCGGACCCCGGTCGTCCGGCTTCGCGGCCGGGGCTCCGGACGGGTGTCGATGGCGGGTATGACCTTGCTGCAAGCCGGGCGAGCGGTCCCGGCTGATCTACGCCATCCGCGAGTACCGAGGGCGCAAGGGCGAGCCGAAGGGCTTCGGCCGGCGGGACTTCCGCGACCTCTTGGCGCGTGCCCGCATCCAGCTCGGTGGACCGATCGTGCTGGTCCGGGACAACGTCCGCCTCCACCTGACCGCTGGGATGCGGGAGTTCATCGCCGCGAATGCCGCGTGGCTCACCGTGTTCCAGCTCCCGGCCTACGTGCCGGACCTGAACCCGCAGGAGGGCATCTGGTCGCTGGTCAAGCGCGACATCGGCAACCTCGCCGCAGCCGACCTGGGCCAGATCACCAGGGCCGTGAAGTGCAGGCTCAAGCAGATCCGGTATCGCCTGGATGTGGTCGACAGCTGCCTTGCGGGCACCGGCCTCATCACGGACGACTGACCGGCGCTGCAGATTCGTCAGTCGACGTAGTACCGGTCGTAGCCGGCGGAGCGCTCCTCCACTGAGAAACCCTCGAATTCACCGTCTGCCTCGAGCTCGCGCAGTCGATCCAGTGCTGCCGTCGCAGAAGGCGCACGGTTGACCGAGAGGTGGGCCTTCGTCGCGTCGAGCCCGTGCCCAAGCAGGAATTCGATGTCGATCGAGCACGCTGCGTCGAAGCTGGCTTGCTTCGCACTCCAGATCAGGAGCACGTCGTCGAGGTCGCCGCTGGTGAACAGCTGGAAGCAGCAGAGCCTCATCAGCTCAGTGTCGCCATCGCCCTGGGCGCGTCGCTCACGCGCCGTGTGCTCTCTGAGGAGTGCACGGATCTCGTCGAGGTCCGCGCCGACGGGGCGAGGCCTGTAGCGGCGCCAGTTTTCCTTGACATCCATCGCTGGCATCCTTGATCGTCCGGCCCGGCCCGTGGCCTATCGGCCCTATCCATCGCCGCTCGGTCGGACGACGGCCCCTCTGCCGGTCACAGTATGCACACCGAGGGTCGGCCCATGTGGGTCGGCGGCCACCAGCGCCGGTGACCGATGGCCCACGCCACCCGACATCGCCCCATCAAGTTGAGTGCCCCCGCTCCAGCCGGCCCGCCGGTGACCGCAGCCCCGGCTGTGCAGAGGCCCGCGATACCGATGTCCGCGATGACGCCGGCGGTTGCCGCTTCAGCCGCATCCGGGCCGTCGGTGAGCCCTTCGTGCACGATGCCGGCAACGGAAAGCCCACTGCCGATGTTCCCCAGGGTGTCCAGCGAAAGCAGCCCAGTGGGATCGCTGTGGTTGACGGGGTCGCCGCCCGCGTAGCGGTAGGGCTGGGGGACGGCCTCGGTGGGGGCGGTGCGGGGCAGGCCGGTGGGGCCGTAGGCGTAGATGTGGGTGTGCTTGCCCGCGTCGTCGACCAGGCCGAGGACGTCGCCGGTGGCGTCAGTGAGGTAGGAGAAGGACTTCCCCCCGTCGTCATGGAGTTCAGCGTGCCCGCGGGGTCGCGGAGGAATCCGGTGTCGACGCCGTTCGTGCCCGCGTGGACCAGGCCGTAGGGCGTGCCGCCGACGGCATGGGTGAATAGGGAGCCAGGAGTACGACAGGCAGGCAGACAGTCAGAACCGGTGACCTCCCAACGGTCACCGGCGCCCCACAAGTTGTCACAGGGTGCACACGAAGCGACGCGGTGTGCCCTCGAACGTCATATGCATACGGGCCGGAATCAGCCCCACCGGTTATCGGTGACAAGTAGGGCTTTTCTCTGGTGAATCGGGCTGGTGAGAGAGTGAAGTTGTCCGCTCTCCGGCCTTTTTGCCGGACGGCATCGACCGAAAAGCTTCGAGGCGGGGGCAATTCGGATGCTTGCCGCTCTTGAAGGGGCTTTTTCGGCCAGGTTCACGACGCGATGTCCGGCCGTGCGGACGGGGCTTGCCCGGTCCCCTCGGGGCGGTTGGGGGAAAACGCCTGGTGGGAAGTTGTCTCAGAGGGTGCGACCGCCCCGTGACGGTCCTGTGGGAGCGGTCCCACGGTCTGCACACTGAGCGCGTCCGGCCGATCCGGCCACGTCCACCCCCGCTTCCGTGAAGGATCCTCCCGCGATGAGCGAACCCGGCAGAGCCCTGCCCTCCTGCCGTTCCCGTACGCGGCGCCCCACCGCCCCGAACCGGTTCGCCGGCGCTGTCCGGTGGACCGGGCGCCTGCTGTGCTGGAGCCTCGCCGCCGGCATGACCACGGCCGCGACCGACCTCCTCCTCGCACCGTCCGCCGGCTGGTGGCCCGTCCTCTGGCCGCTGCCCTGGTACCTCGCCTGCGTGTCCCTCCTCGCCTGGGCCGTCCTGCGCGCCCGCGAGAAGGCCGCGCACCGTCCGCCGGACGAGGAGGACCTCCCCGGCGCGTGGGACACGGCGGCGTGAGCGGACGGGGTCCCGCGCGGGCGGGCGTCAGGCGAGTGCTTTTGCCACCGTCCGGGCGAACGCCTCCGGGTTGTCCAGCATGATGTTGTGGCCGCAGTCGGGGACCGCCGTCAACGACACTCCCGCGGCCGCCAGTTCGGCCGATCCGGGGAACGGCCCGTCGGCCTCGGGGTACAGGAACGCGCGGGGGACCGGCAGCGCGAGCAGGAGCTCGCGCATCGTCGGAGTCGTGCCGCGGATCAGCTGGGTGGCGCTGCGGTGCAGGGCCTCCAGGCCCGCCAGGCGCATCGTCGACCACCAGTGGGCGCCCGCCCGGTCGCGGACCTCGCGCCAGGCGCCGGACACGAACTCCTCCTCCGTATAGGCCGCGATGCCGCTGCTGCCGGATGCCCCGGGCACCCGGGGCAGCGGGTCGAGGTTGGCGTCGACCAGGACGAGCCTGGACACCAGCTCCGGGTGGCGGGCGGCCAGTACGACGGCGACCGAGCCGCCCATGCTGTGGGCGACGAGTTCGGCGCCGGTGACGTCCGCGGCGCGCAGGGCGGCGGCGAGCGCGTCGGCGTGGTCCTCCAGGGTGTAGGCGCACGAGGTGGGGCGGTCGCTGTGGCCGTGGCCGAGGAGGTCCACCAGGAGCGAGCGGTGGCCCGCGAGGAGGGGGTGGACGGCGGTCGCCGTGAAGTATGCGGGGGAGGTGGCGCCCAGGCCGTGGACGTAGACGCGGGCCGGCTCCCGGCCGGGCAGCTCGACCCAGCGGACGCGGTCGCCCTCGGGTGTCACGGCGGCACTGTGCACGGTCGGATCCTCCTCGGGTGGCGTGATGACGCGGGACGAGCACCGTATCCCCCGGTGACCGGGGCCGGAGGACCGGGCCGACTCCGCGTCGGCAAAGGCACGCGGAGGGCGGGCGTAGCGTAGGTGGTATGACGACGTACGGATCCTTCCCCGGCGCGCGGCCGCGGCGTCTGCGTACCACCCCCGCCATGCGGCGCATGGTCGCCGAGACCCGGCTGCACCCCGCCGACCTCATCCTTCCCGCCTTCGTGCGCGAGGGTGCGGGCGAACCCGTGCCGATCGCGGCGATGCCGGGGGTCGTGCAGCACACGCGGGACAGCCTGAAGAAGGCGGCGGCGGAGGCCGTGGCGGCCGGGATCTCCGGGATCATGCTGTTCGGCGTGCCGGAGGAGTCCGGGAAGGACGCCCTCGGGACGCCCGGCACCGACCCGGACGGGATCCTCCAGGTCGCCCTGCGGGACGTGCGGGCCGAGGTCGGGGACGACCTGCTCGTCATGTCCGACCTGTGCCTCGACGAGTTCACCGACCACGGGCACTGCGGGGTCCTCGACGACCAGGGGCGAGTCGACAACGACGCCACGCTGGAGCGGTACGCCGAGATGGCCCAGGTGCAGGCCGACGCGGGCGCCCACGTGGTCGGGCCGAGCGGGATGATGGACGGGCAGATCGGGGTGATCCGCGACGCCCTCGACCAGATCGGCCGGGAGGACGTGGCGATCCTCGCCTACACCGCCAAGTACGCCTCCGCCTTCTACGGGCCGTTCCGGGAGGCCGTCGGCTCCTCGCTGCAGGGCGACCGCAAGACGTACCAGCAGGACCCGGCGAACGTCCGCGAGTCGATGCGCGAGCTGGCGCTCGACCTGGAGGAGGGCGCCGACATGGTCATGGTGAAGCCGGCGGGCCCCTACCTGGACATCCTGGCCAAGGTCGCGGACGCGGTGGACGTGCCGGTGGCGGCGTACCAGATCTCCGGTGAGTACTCGATGATCGAGGCCGCCGCCGAGAAGGGCTGGATCGACCGGGACCGGGCGATCCTCGAGGCGCTGACCGGCATCAAGCGGGCCGGTGCGCGCACCATCCTCACCTACTGGGCCACCGAGGTGGCCCAGAAGCTGGGCGCCGCTCAGTAGGTTCAGCGGGTTCAGTAGGTGAGGGCGTCGTCCATCGACTGCTGCCAGTACGTCACCGCCATGCTGCTGTCGTAGTACACGCCGTCCGCCGGCAGGGCCGGGACGGCCGACGGGCCGCCGTCGCTGTTCGGGGTGGCGCCCTGGAAGGCGACGGTGAGCTTGTGGGCGGTGGCGCCGCCGTCCCCGCTGCCGTCGGCGGCCGACAGGAGCACGCCCGCGTACGCCGTCTCGCCCGGGGCGAGGGTGACCACGGCCTGCGGCTTCGACGCCTCGACGGGCTGCGGCACCCACTGCATCTCGTCGAAGCGGAGCACCGGGTAGTAGGTGAGGTCGCAGGTCCGCGAGCCCGAGTTCTCGACCGTGATCAGCATGTGGTTGACGGGGCGGGGGACCGGCTTGGCGTCGACGGTGGTGTGGGAGCCGTCGCAGGTGACGCGGGCCCGCGGGGCGTCGTCGGAGCCGTTCGCGCCGCCGTCGGCCTTGTCCCCGGCGCCTCCGCTGCCGGTGTCCTCGCCTCCGGTGCCGGTGTCCTTGTTCCCGGCCCGGGACGGCTTGTTGGAGGCGGAGGCGTCCTGCGCGGAGCCCGAGGGCGTGTCCGCGGTCGCCGTCGCGCCCGGCTGTGACGTGCCGGCGCCCTCGTCCTCGAGGCCCGTGCCCTCCTGGCACGCCGTGAGGGCGAGGGCGGCGAGGGCGGCCCCGGTGGCGGCGATCAGACGGATGCGGGACGTACGCATGGCGAATTCCTTTGCGTGAGTAAGGCTTTGGAGTGACCGCTCGACCGGATGCCGGGAGCGGCGTGCTTGGATGACCAGAGCTTGTTCGGTGATCCGTCCCGGCCGCCAGGCCTGGCGGGGTTTCCGGGACGTTGGAACGCTCGTACCGCTGTTGACCTGGGGAAACGACCATTCCCTGGAACGGCGGGACGGGACACGGGGTGGGAGGAAGGGTGTCGCAGGACACGGCCGCGGCGGAGTTCGCCGCGCGGTTGAGGGCGCTGAAGGAGCGGTCCGGGCTGAGCTACGGGGTGCTCGCCAAACGGCTCCACATGAGTACGTCGACCCTGCACCGGTACTGCAACGGGGACGCGGTGCCGGCGGAGTACGCGCCGGTGGAACGGCTGGCGCGGCTGTGCAGGGCGAGCCCCGAGGAACTGGTCGAGCTGCACCGGCGGTGGGTGCTGGCGGACGCGGCGCGGGGGCGGAAGGGGGCGCCGTCGGAAGGGGCGGCTCCCGCCGGGGCCACGGCTCCCGCCGGAGAAGCGGCGTCCGTCGGGGACACGGCTGCCGCGGACGCACCGGCTCCCGCGGACGCACCGGCACGCGTCGGCGAACCGGCGGAGAGCGCGGCGGGCCGGGGCCAGGACGCGGACGGCCGCCCGGTGGCCGGGCGGCCGGCGCCGGGGCGGCCCGGGGCCGAGGCCCCGGAAGCGGAGACCCCGCAGGCAGGGCCCCAGGAGGCCGAGGTCCCGGCGGCCACCGGCCCCGGCGAGGTCCGCACCCGCCCCCGCCGCCGTGCCCGTACCGCCGTCCTCGCGGGGATCGCCGTGGCCGCCGTGCTCGGCGGGGTCACGCTCGCCCTGGGCCTGCCGGACGATGGCGACGGGGGCGGGGTCGACCGGAAGGGCACGGCGGGAGCCGCGACCGCCGACGCCGGGGCGGACGGGACCAAGGACGTCATCGCGTCACCGTCGACCTCCGCCTCCGCCTCCGCGTCGGCCTCCGTCTCCGCCTCCGCCTCCGCGAAGGCCGAGGGGACACCCCGCGCCCCGGCCACCGCCTCCGCCGCCCCGGCGGGCGACGGCGACGGGGACGCCGCGCCGCTGACCGTGCAGGCCAACCCGTACGCGTGGCAGGCTCCCTGCGCGCACCGGTATCTGATCAACAGGCCGGCGAGCGAGGTGAAACCGCCGCCGCAGGAGCCGGGCGCGGCGGCGTGGGCCAGTGCGTTCGGGGCCGTCTCGTCGGGGGAGCAGTACGTGCAGCTCACCGTGCAGGGGACCGGGGAGGAGACGGTGGTCGTGCAGGGACTCACCGTGCGGGTGGCGGGCAAGCGGTCGCCGCTCCCCTGGAACGACTTCGTGATGGGCTACCCCGGTGTGGGCTGCGGCGGCAACGTGCCCACGCGTTCCTTCACGGTCGCCCTCGACGCCGCGCGCCCGGTCGTGACCCCGGCGTCCGGGCAGCGGAACTTCCCGTTCTCGGTGAGCGAGTCGGACCCCGAGGTCTACTACGTCACGGCCGGCACCGCCGCGTACGACGTGAGCTGGTACCTGGAGCTGAAGTGGTCCAGCGGCTCCCGCAGCGGCACGCTCACCGTGGACGACAAGGGGCGCCCCTTCCGCACCAGCGGCAACGACGGGCGACCGGCGTACGAGTTCCCGCTGGGCGGCGAGGAATGGGTCCCGGAGGGCACGACGGAGCTCGGCTAGCCGGCTGTGCGGGCCGGGCGGGCCGGGCGCCGCCGAGTCCGGTTTTCCGTCCGGTCGTCGAACGCCGACCGGCGTCACCGCCCCCGGGGGACGTCCACGGCCGGTGACGTGCCCGGCCGGCGTCCTCTCGCGCCGCGGCGGCGGATCGACCGCGGCGCGGAGCATCCGGCCCGGTTCCACGCCGTGTTCCCCCGGGTGGTCGGCACGGAGGGCCGGGAGCGGCCGGGGCGTCCGGATCGCGGAAAGCCGCGTGTAGAGGGCACGCAATTTTCTAGGCTGCGGGACACGCCTCGTCACCGCAGCCCAAGGAGCCGTGCCATGACCGCCACCGAGCCCGCCCCCGTCCTCGCCCCCACACCGCGGCTCGCGGCACGGGCCCGCGCGGTCGGCGGCTCGCCCGTACGGGACATCCTGGCCGTCACCGCCCGCCCCGAGGTCATCAACTTCGCGGGCGGGCTCCCGGCCCCCGAGCTGTTCGACGCCGACGGCATCGCGGAGGCGTACCGGGCGGTGTTCGCCGAGACCCCCGCGCGGGCCCTGCAGTACTCCACGACGGAGGGCGAGCCCGCGCTGCGGGCGGCACTCGCCGCGCGCACGGCCGCCCGCGGTCTGCCCACCACCCCCGACGACCTGCTCGTCACCACCGGATCCCAGCAGGCGCTCTCCCTCCTCGCCACCGCGCTGCTCGAACCCGGCGACACGGTCCTGGTCGAAAGCCCCTGCTACCTGGCGGCACTTCAGGCCTTCTCCCTGGCCGGGGCACGCGTGGTGGCCGTCCCCGGCGACGAGCGGGGGCTCGACCCGGACGCGCTGGACGCACTGGTGGCGCGCGAACGCCCCGCACTCCTCTACACCGTGCCCACCTTCCAGAACCCGACCGGCCGTACCCTGCCTGCCGCCCGCCGCGCCGCCGTCGCGGAGGTCGCCGCCCGGCGCGGACTGTGGATCGTCGAGGACGACCCGTACGGCGAACTGCGCTACGAGGGCGAACGGGTGCCGTGGATCGCCGCCCACCCCGGCGCCGCGGACCGCACCGTGCTGCTCGGCAGCCTCTCCAAGGTCATGGCCCCCGGCCTGCGCCTGGGCTGGCTGCGCGCCCCCGCCGAGCTGCGCCGCGCCTGCGCCGTCGCCAAGCAGGCCGCCGACCTGCACACCCCCACCGTCAACCAGCTCGCCGCGGCCCGCTACCTCGCCGACCACGACCTCGACGCCCACGTGCGCCGCGTCGCGGCCGTGTACGGCGCCCGCCGCGACGCCATGCTCGCGGGCCTGCCCGCCGCACTCCCCGACGGCTCGACCTGGACCCGCCCCGAGGGCGGCATGTTCCTCTGGGCCCGCCTGCCGGAGCCGTACGACACCACGGCCCTGCTCCCCGGGGTGGTCCGGCACGACGTGGCGTACGTGCCCGGCGCGCCCTTCCACGCCGCCGACCCGGACCGGGCCACGATGCGGCTCTGCTTCGTCACCCAGACGCCGGACGAGATCGCGGAAGGGCTGCGCAGGCTGGGGACGGGACTGCGGGACCACGGACGGTCCTGACCGAGCCCCGGGTCTCATCCCACCCTGGCCTCGAAGCACTCCGGCCCGGTCCTCGCGGCCGGGTGGAAGCAGGCCCGTACGACGGTGCCGGGCGTCGTCGCCGCCATGGGGGTGTAGAGGTACGCCCGTGCGTCCAGGGCGTCCGTCACCTCGGCGGAACGGGGCGGGCCGGGCGCGGTCAGCTCGACGCGGTCGCCGATCTCGGTGGACCACATACGGGCCCAGCTCGTCCCGCACCGGGGGCTGTGCCGCAGCTCCAGCCGGGCCCCGCCCACCGTGCGGTACGTGGTGAGGGTGTCCGGCGCGACGCCGCAGAGCATGTTGATCGGGTCCTTCCCCGCGCAGGACGCGCCCCGGCAACGGGGCGGCGGCACCCCGGTCGCCCCCGGGGCCGGGCTCGTACGGGCCGCCCCGGCGGATCCGCCCGGCGCCCCGCCCGGCGCCCCGTCCTGCGCCGGCAGGACGGTCGCGAGGACGACCGAGGCCAGGACGGCCAGCACGGCCACCGCCACCACCGCGACGCGCGGCGGGATCCGTAACGACCTGATTCGGTTCGTCCCTTCGGGTGGCGGGACGTCCGGCGGAGCCCCACGGGACGGTGCCGGCGCGTCCGGCGGGGCGTGGGCGGCGCGTCCGCTGCTCGCCGCCTCCGCGATCTCCCACAGCGCCAGACAGCGCCCCTCCGGCTCGCCCGCCAGGCGGCACAGCGCCCGCACCGCCTCCCGGGGCGGCAGCGTGTCACCCTTGAGGTAGCGGCCCCAGGAGGACCTGCTGAACGGGGTGCGCTCCTTCAGGCCCGTCAGGCTCAGGCCCGTGCGCTGCCGCATCTCCCGCAGGGCGGCGGCCAGTTCGGTGCGTTCCGGTGCCGGCGTCATCCGCGCAGGGCTCCCCAGGTGTGCGGGCCGACGATGCCGTCCACGACCAGGCCGGCCTTCTGCTGAAGCCGCTGGACGGCCCGTTCGGTCCGCGGACCGTAGATGCCGTCGACGTCCCCCGGCGGGAACCCGGCCCGGCGCAGCAGACACTGCGCCTCGGCGACCGGCGCCCCGGCGTTGCCGGACAGCAGGATCGCGTCCCGGGTCCGGCTGAGTCCCGCGTACCACCGGCCGTCGATCCGCTCGATCCGGCAGGCGTACGAGGGAGCCGGCGACGCCGGCCCGGCACCGGCCGGCGCGGCCGACGACACCGGCGGGCGCTGCATGCGCCCGTCGTCGTCCTCGGCGAGCCGGACCACCAGGACCACGGCCGAGGCGGTCACCAGCAGGAACGCCACGACACCGGCGGCCAGTACGCCCCGCGGGGGCCTTCGGCGGACGGGCGGCTCCCACCCGGCCGACGTCGTCTCCGGTACGGCTTCGGCCCCGTCGCCCGCGGCCGCCGTCGTGCTCGTGCGCCGGCCCGTCCACGCCGCCGCCGCGACCTCCCACAGCGCCAGCAGCCGGGTCGGGTCGTCGCCGGTGACCGACGCGATCGCCTCGACGGCCTCCCGGGGCGGCAGCGACCTGCCTCCCAGGTAGCGCTCCCACGACGACGTGCTGTACCCCGTCTTCGCCGCCAATTGACGCATGCTCAGCCCGCTGTGGTCCTTCAGCCGGCGCAAGCACACCACCAGATGCCGCACCCTCGGGTCGAGATCCGGGAGCAGAGCTTTCCAACGCGACATGATTCCCCCGATCGCGTGCGCGGGTCTTCCCCGTTCGCATTCTGCAACAGGCTCAGAAGCCCGGCCGGGAGCACGGCGCCGGGCCCGCACCGATCCGGCCACCCCGCCCCCGTCCCGCCGGACCGTCCCCAAGGGGGTGGGAAACCGCAGGTCAGCGGCTGGGACGTCCCGCGGTGACGTCACTTCCCCGGGATCGGTGGAGGTCGCCGCCCGGTGTCTCGCATGCTGGGTGCCGAGCCGGTCCGCGGGGCCGGCGCAACCCGCATTCCGAAGGGGGAACAGCATGACCATCACCCGGAAGCTCGCCGTCCTGGCCACGGGGGTCGCGATGACCGGCGGCCTGCTGGCCGGAACCGCGGGCGCCGCCGAGGCGGCGCCGTCCGCCGCGAGCGACTGCCCGTCGGGCTGGTTCTGCGTCTGGTCCGGTCAGAACTACACCGGCCGGATGCAGAAGGTCGCCGGCACGAACGCGGACCTGACCGGGTTCTCGGTCTTCCAGAGCTTCAAGTCCTGGTACAACCACGGCGCGACCTGCGACTTCAAGTGGTACTCGGCCAAGAACCACGGCGGGTCCAGCGGGGTCGTCCCGCGTGGCTACAAGACGACCGACAGCGCGTCCCACTACATCAAGTCCAACAAGTGGGTGAACTGCGGCTGACCCACGGCCTCGACGGCCCCTGACACCACCGCGGCCCGTCCTCCCCGCGGGGAGGACGGGCCGCGGCGCCGTTGTTCACCGGCGGAGGCGTCAGAGCCGCTCGGGCGTCCTGATGCCCAGCAGGGCCATCCCCCGGTGGAGCGTGCGGGCCGTGAGGTCGCAGAGGAAGAGGCGGTTCTCCACCTGCTCCGTCGAATCGGCCTTCAGCACCGGGCACTTGTCGTAGAACGAGGTGTACAGCGACGCCAACTGGTACAGGTACGCCGCCAGCTTGTGCGGGGCGTACTCCGCGGCCGCCTCGAAGACCGTGTCCCCGAACGCGTCCAGGTGCAGGCCCAGCGCGCGCTCCGCCTCGTGCAGGTCCAGCTCCGGGTGAGCGGCCGGACGGACCTCGCCGGCCTTGCGGAGGATGGACTGGATACGGGCGTAGGCGTACTGGAGGTACACGCTGGTGTCGCCGTTGAGCGAGACCATCTGGTCCAGGTCGAACTTGTAGTCGCGGTTCGGCGACGTCGACAGGTCCGCGTACTTCACGGCCCCGATGCCGACCTGCGCGGCCCGCTCCCCGATCTCGTCCTCGGTGAGGTCCCGCGCCTTCTCCCGGACGACCTCCGCGGCCCGCTGCACCGCCTCGTCCAGCAGGTCCTCGAGGCGCACGGTCTCGCCCTCACGCGTCTTGAACGGCTTGCCGTCCGCGCCGAGCACCGTGCCGTAGCCCATGTTGTGCGCGGTGACGTCGTCGTTCAGCCAGCCGGCCCGGCGGGCCGTCTCGAAGACCATCCGGAAGTGCAGCGACTGGCGCACGTCGACGACGTACAGCAGCGTGGTCGCGTGCAGGTTCAGGACGCGGTCGCGGATCGCCGTCAGGTCGGAGGCCGCGTAGCCGAAGCCGCCGTCGGCCTTCTGCACGATCAGCGGGACCCGCTGGTCGTCCTTGCCGCGGATGTCGTCGAAGAACACCACGAGCGCGCCCTCGGAACGCTCCGCGACGCCCATCTCCTCCAGGAGACGGGCGGTCTCGGGCATGCCCTCGTTGTACGCGGACTCGCCGACGATCTCCTCGTCGCGGATCTCCATGTCGAGCTTCTCGAAGACGGAGTAGAAGTAGACCTTCGACTCGTCCACGAACTGCTGCCACAGCTCGAGCGTCTCCCGGTCACCGGACTGGAGGGCGACGACCCGCTTGCGGGCCCGCTCCTTGAACTCCTCGTCCGCGTCGAAGAGCGCACGCGACGCCTTGTACACGCGGTTCAGGTTGCTCATGGCCTGCTCGCCGTCGACGTCGGCCGCGGGGGCCAGCTCGCCGGGGTGCTCGAACAGGTACTGGATGAGCATGCCGAACTGGGTGCCCCAGTCACCGATGTGGTGCCGGCCGATCGTCCTCTCGCCGGTGAAGTCGAGCATGGCGCGCAGGGCGTCGCCGATGACCGCGGACCGCAGGTGACCGACGTGCATCTCCTTCGCCACGTTCGGCTGGGCGTAGTCGACGACCGTGACGCCCGCGTCCTCGTTCAGCGGCACGCCGAGGCGCTCGCCGTCCGCGAGCCGCGCGGCGAGGTTCTCGGTGATCGCCCGGTCGGCGACGGTGATGTTGAGGAAGCCGGGGCCGGAGACCTCGACGTCCTTGATCAGGTCACCGGTCGTGATGCGCGAGACGACCTCGGCCGCCAGCTCCCGCGGGTTCGCCTTCGCCTTTTTGGCCAGCGCGAGGATGCCGTTGGCCTGGAAGTCCGCCCGGTCGCTACGTCGCAGCAGCGGATCCGCCTCCGGCTGGGTGGCCGAGAGGGCGGACGTGAGCTGCCGGTTGACGAGATCGGTGAGCGATGTGACCGAGGCCATAGGGGTGGGTGCCGTTCTCCTCGTGGGTTCGGATAGACACGGTCAGTATCCCACGGGGGGTGAAGCGGTTTTCTCGCCGCGGGCCGGCGGGGCCGGCCGCGCCCGCGCGGCAAAGCCGCGCACCGGCACGGTCCGCGCCCGGGCGAGCCGGTGAGAAGGCGTTTTCGTCGTTGCCGTCGTTGCTGGGAGAATGGAGTGGTCAGCCGTGCGACCGTACCGGCTGCCCGAGCAGAAAGAAGGACGTGCCGATCGTGGCTCAGAGCACCGAGACCACCGACTGGGTCTCCCGTTTCGCGGACGACGTCATCGAGGAGTCGGAGCGTCGGGCCCCGGGCAAACCTGTGGTCGTCGCGTCCGGTCTCTCCCCCTCCGGCCCGATCCACCTCGGGAACCTCCGCGAGGTCATGACCCCCCACCTTGTCGCCGACGAGATCCGCCGCCGCGGCCACCGGGTCCGCCACCTGATCTCCTGGGACGACTACGACCGGTACCGCAAGGTCCCGGCCGGGATCCCCGGCGTCGACGAGTCGTGGTCCGAGCACATCGGCAAGCCGCTGACCTCCGTCCCGGCGCCCAAGGGCTCCGCGCACCCGAACTGGGCCGAGCACTTCAAGGCCGCCATGGTCGAGTCGCTGGCCGAGCTGGGCGTGGAGTTCGACGGGATCAGCCAGACCGAGCAGTACACCTCCGGCGTCTACCGCGAGCAGATCCTGCACGCGATGAGGCACCGCGCCGACATCGACGCGATCCTCGCGCAGTACCGCACCAAGAAGGCCCCGGCGAAGAAGCAGCAGCAGAAGCCGGTCGACGAGGCCGAGCTGGAGGCCGCCGAGGGCTCCGGCGCCGCCGCCGAGGACGACGGCAGCTCGGGGGCCGCCGGGTATTTCCCGTACAAGCCGTACTGCGGCAACTGCGAGAAGGACCTGACGACGGTCACCGCGTACGACGACGACTCCACCGAGCTGACCTACGCCTGCACGGCGTGCGGCTTCTCGGAGACCGTCCGGCTGAACGAGTTCAACCGCGGCAAGCTGGTCTGGAAGGTCGACTGGCCCATGCGGTGGGCGTACGAAGGCGTGATCTTCGAGCCGAGCGGTGTCGACCACTCGTCCCCCGGGTCGTCGTTCCAGGTCGGCGGGCAGATCGTCGGGATCTTCGGCGGCGAGCAGCCGATCGGGCCGATGTACGCGTTCGTCGGCATCAGCGGCATGGCGAAGATGTCCTCGTCGAAGGGCGGCGTGCCGACCCCGGCCGACGCGCTGCAGATCATGGAGCCGCAGCTGCTGCGCTGGCTGTACGCCCGGCGCAGGCCGAACCAGTCCTTCAAGATCGCCTTCGACCAGGAGATCCAGCGCCTCTACGACGAGTGGGACCGCCTCGACGCCAAGGTCGCCGACGGTTCCGTCCTGCCCGCCGACGCCGCCGCGCACTCCCGCGCGGTGCGCACGGCGAGCGGTGAGCTGCCGAGGACGTCCAGGCCGCTGCCGTACCGCACGCTCGCCTCGGTGGCCGACATCACCGCCGGCCACGAGGACCAGGCGCTGCGGATCCTCAGCGAGCTGGACCCGTCGGACCCGCTGGGCTCCCTGGACGAGGCCCGGCCGCGCTACGACAAGGCCGAGGCGTGGATCAACACCCACGTCCCCGCCGACCAGCGCACCATCGTCCGCGCCGAACCCGACGCCGAGCTGCTGAAGTCGCTCGACGAGCGGGGTCGGCAGTCGCTGCGGCTGCTGCTCGACGGACTCGCCGGCAACTGGTCGCTGGACGGGCTCACCCACCTCGTCTACGGCGTGCCCAAGGTCCAGGCGGGCTTCTCCGCCGACGCCACGCCCAAGGAACTGCCGGCGGAGATCAAGACCGCCCAGCGGTCGTTCTTCGCGCTGCTGTACCACCTGCTGGTCGGGCGGGACACGGGGCCGCGCCTGCCCACGCTGCTGCTGGCCGTGGGCCAGGAACGGGTGCGGTCGCTGCTCGGGGAGTAGACGGCGGTACGACGACAGGGGGCGCCCGGTGCCGGCCGGGCGCCCCCTGTCGCCGTGTGCGCGTGCGCACCGACCGGCCGACTAGGCGATGTGGTCCTCTTCCAGTTCCGCCGTGTGGCGCGCCTGGAAGCGTTCGGCGAGGGCCTTCAGCTCGCTCGGGTTCAGCGTCGTGCCGTAGGTCGTCTGGATGTTGTCACCGAGGACGCGGGGGGTGGGGTAGCTGCCGTCTATCGACTGGCGGAACACCTGGTAGTACGCCTCCTCGTCCGGGACGGAGGCGGGGGTGCCGCCGCCTTCGCCCAGCTCGCGGGTGCGACCGGGGACCACCGGGATGGGGAAGCTCCCGGTCTCCTCCGGAGAGGGCTCCTGGAGGGGCGGCTCCTCCTGGTACTGGTCCTGGTACTGCTCGGCCTGCTGCTGCTCCGCGTACCAGCGGGCGTACTCCTCGTCGGGGTCGTAGGTGGGGTCGTAGCCGCCCTGGTACTCGACGGTCTGCGGGTCGCGGGCGTGCAGCCAGGGATTGCCGGCGGTGTCCTCCGCGGTGTCCTTCGGCGGCTCGGGATCGGGGTTGCCCTCGAGTTCCAGGCGCTGCTCGCCGTGCGGCGCCGCGCCCACCGGCGCCGCCCCGGCGGCACGACTGCCCGCGACGGCGTCGGCACGACTGCCCGCGACCGCGTCGGCGCGGCTGACCTCGGCCGTCTCGGGCGCCGGGGGTATCAGCGCCGGCTCTATGCCCGCCGCCGCCAGGCCCGCCGGGGCCGTGTCGGCCAGGGGGACGCCGTACTTGGCGAGGCGCAGCGGCATCAGGGACTCGACCGGGGCCTTGCGGCGCCAGGCGCGGCCGAAGCGGGAGCGCAGGCGGGCCTGGTAGACCAGGCGCTCCTGCTCCAGCTTGATCACCTGCTCGTAGGAGCGCAGCTCCCACAGCTTCATCCGGCGCCACAGCAGGAACGTCGGCACCGGCGACAGCATCCAGCGGGTGAGCCGGACGCCCTCCATGTGCTTGTCGGCGGTGATGTCGGCGATCCGGCCGACCGCGTGCCGGGCGGCCTCCACCGAGACCACGAACAGGATCGGGATCACGCCGTGCATGCCCACGCCCAGCGGATCGGGCCACGCCGCCGCGCCGTTGAACGCGATCGTCGCCGCCGTCAGCAGCCACGCCGTCTGCCGCAGCAGCGGGAACGGGATGCGGATCCAGGTCAGCAGCAGGTCCAGGGCCAGCAGGACGCAGATGCCGGCGTCGATGCCGATCGGGAAGACGTAGCTGAAGTTCCCGAACCCCTTCTGCAGGGCGAGCTCACGGACGGCCGCGTACGAACCCGCGAAGCCGATTCCGGCGATGATCACGGCACCGAAGACGACCACGCCGATGAGAACCCGGTGCATCCGTGTCAGCTGCAGTGGCGCGGCCACCCGTACTCCCCTCCCAGTGCGTGTTGTTGCGCGCAACAGAGTGGCACATGTGTGCGGAGGACGGGCGGCCGGTTCCGGTTCAGGGTCGCGTCAGCCCTTGCTCGACGCCTTCGAGGCGGACTCCGAGGCGGACGCGGAAGGGGACTTCGAGGCCGACGGGGACGATCCGGCGCCCGTGCCGTTCGCCTCCGTCACCGAGGCCACCGCCTCCTTCGCCGCCTTCTGCGCGTCCTTCATCAGGTCGTCGGCGTCCGGCGTCTTGTCACCGGCGAGACCCGCGCCGTTGTAGTCGACGGTGACGACCACGTTCTCGACGCGCGCCACGACCGTCTGCTGCTTGAAGGCGCCTTCCTCCTTCTTCAGGTCGTAGCGCACCGCGGTCGCCTCGTCACCGGTCCCGGTGACCGGCTCCGACGCGGTGTTCTTCGCGCCCTCGGCCGACTGGGCGTCCCGCACCTGCTTGTCGTAGTAGTCCTGGGCGAGCTTGTCGCCCGGACCGCGGGTGGCGTTCGAGTCGAAGCGCAGCAGCGACACGTTCAGCCAGCGGAACTGCGAACCCTTCACACCGTTGTTGTCCAGACTGCTCCAGGAACAGCTGCCCCGAGTGGAGACGTCGTCCGAGGAGCCCTCCTTGCCCGTCTTCGCCTTCGGCGCCAGGTCGTCCAGGGTCTTCTCGGACAGCACCGTGCACGGCTCCGGAAGCTTCTGGTACGCCGCCGCCCGCACCGTCGGGGACGGGCTCGCGGACGGCGAGGCGGAGGCGGGGGCGGAGGCGCCCTTGCCCCCGCCCCCGCCCTCGCCGGAGCCGGAGTCCGAGGAGCAGCCGGCGGCGGCCAGCAGCACGGGGACGGCTGTCGCGCAGACAAGAACGCGGGTAAGGCGCTTCGCTCGCTCGGGCTGCTCTCGCTGTGCTCGTCGCTGCATGGTTCCTTCACTCATGACGCTCGTGTTCCCTGCGGTCGGGACGGGGTCCGAGGGGTCACGGTACGCGGTGAGTCACCCGTGCGGTCCTCCTCCGCCTGCTTCGCGCGCAGGGGCGGAAGGACCGTGAACCGGGCTCAGCCGCCCAGTGAATCGGCCAGCTCGGAGGCGAGTTTCCGTGCCCTGTCCTGCAGTTCCTTGCTGTCCGGGACGGTGCCGACGGTCATCGGCTGCTCCGCGTACTCGACGGTCACGATCACGTTGGACGTGCGGAACGCCACAGTCACCGTGCGCTGCTCGGCGATCGAACCGGAGTCGCTCAGCTCGTCGTCGAGGAACGCCTCGTCGCCCAGGTCCTCCAGGAGGCGGGGCCGGAGGTCGGAGGGGGCGGCGGACGGCGAGGCGGCGGGCGACCCGGACGAGGGGGACGAACTCGGCTCCGTGGAAGGGTCCGTGGACGGGGTGCCGGTCTCCGTGGTCGTCACCGTCGGCTCCGGGAGCCGCGCCGCCTCCTGCTTGGTCGCGAAGAGCTCCCCGGCCTGGGCGTCGTCGCTGACGGCGTTGTCGTAGGAGACGACCCGTTCGAAGTCGACCAGCAGGTGGTCGGTCGCCGCCGCCGACTCCACCTTCCAACGGCAGCCCACCTTGCGGTCGGTGTCGTACGTGAGGGTGGCCTCGCCCGCGTACGCCTTCTCGCGCTGCGCCTCGTCGGTCATCTCCCCGATGCCGGGCAGGAGTTGGTCGAGCGTCGCGTCCTCGACCACGCCGCAGGGCTCGGGGAGCGTGGCGTACTTGCCGGGCTGGGCGGCCTGGGTGGCCGTACCGGCGCTTCCCGGGTTGGAGTTGTCCGCCTGGCCACCGTCGTCCGGGCTGCCGGTGCAGCCGGCCAGGACGGCCGCCAGGAGCGCGGCGACGCCGGGTACGTACGCCTTCCGCTGCACGGTCGGGCTCCTCTCGACGGCGGGTGCGGGCTGCCGCCCGCCGGGTCTCCCCAGTGTCCCCGCTGGTTAATCGCTTGCCGCACGGGGGCGTCCCCGGCAGACAATGTGTATCGCACGCACTGCCGTGGACGCCGGTCCGTCATCCCTTTTCACCGACCTTGGCGCCGGTTTTGCGATTCGGGACTTCTGTTGGTTTTCTGGGGGACGAGGACGTTATGTCGTACGTGAAACTGCCGGGCGCGCAGGTGCCGATCCGGATGTGGACGGATCCGGCGACGGTGGAGGAGGGCGCCCTCCAGCAGCTGCGGAACGTCGCCACCCTGCCGTGGATCAAGGGCCTGGCCGTGATGCCGGACGTGCACTACGGCAAGGGCGCGACGGTCGGGTCGGTGATCGCGATGCGGGGCGCGGTGTGCCCGGCGGCGGTGGGCGTCGACATCGGCTGCGGCATGTCGGCGGTGCGGACGTCCCTGACGGCGAACGACCTGCCCGGCGATCTGTCGCGGCTGCGGTCGAGGATCGAGCAGGCGATCCCGGTCGGGCGGGGCATGCACGACGCCCCGGTCGACCCGTCCCGCTTCCACGCCTTCGCGACCGGCGGCTGGGACGACTTCTGGGGACGGTTCGGCGGGGTGGCGGATGCGGTCAAGTTCCGTCAGGAACGTGCCACGAAGCAGATGGGAACGCTCGGATCCGGCAATCATTTCGTCGAAATATGCACGGATACGGCCGGTTCCGTCTGGCTGATGCTGCACTCCGGTTCCCGCAACATCGGCAAGGAACTGGCCGAGCACCACATCGGCATCGCTCAGAAGCTCCCGCACAACCAGGGCCTGGTCGACCGCGACCTCGCCGTCTTCGTCGCGGACACCCCGCAGATGGCGGCGTACCGCAACGACCTGTTCTGGGCGCAGGAGTACGCGAAGTACAACCGCTCGATCATGATGGCGCTCCTGAAGGACGTGGTCCGCAAGGAGTTCAAGAAGGCCCGGCCCGCCTTCGAGCCGGAGATCAGCGCGCACCACAACTACGTGGCCGAGGAGCGCTACGACGGCATGGACCTGCTGGTGACCCGGAAGGGCGCCATCCGCGCGGGGTCCGGCGAGTACGGGATCATCCCGGGCTCCATGGGCACGGGTTCGTACATCGTCAAGGGCCTCGGCAACGCCGATTCCTTCAACTCGGCGTCGCACGGCGCCGGTCGGCGGATGAGCCGCAACGCGGCGAAGCGGCGCTTCTCGACGAAGGACCTGGAGGAGCAGACACGGGGCGTGGAGTGCCGCAAGGACTCCGGCGTCGTGGACGAGATCCCGGGCGCGTACAAGCCGATCGAGCAGGTCATCGACCAGCAGCGGGACCTCGTGGAGGTCGTCGCGAAGCTGAAGCAGGTCGTCTGCGTGAAGGGCTGACGCGAGGAGGCGGCGAGGAGGGCGGAGCCCTGCGGGGGCCGCTACTTCGCGTGCGTCACCGCGTAGATCATCACGAAGGCGACGATGTGGATGCCGAAGAGGAAGTAGCCGAGGTAGTACCAGACGTAACGCTCGCGCTTCTTCTCCAGGGCCAGCCGGCGCTGTTCGCTGTCGGGCATCAGGGCTCCCGGTGGACCTTGGTGTTGGAGGCCTGGGCGCGGGGCCGGACGATCATCAGGTCGATGTTGACGTGGGGCGGGCGGGTGACCGCCCAGGTGATGGTGTCGGCCACGTCGTCCGCCGTGAGGGGTTCGGCGACGCCCTGGTAGACCTTGGCGGCCTTCTCCGCGTCGCCGCCGAAGCGGGTGAGGGCGAACTCGTCGGTCCTGACCATGCCGGGCGCGATCTCGATCACGCGCACCGGACGGCCGACGATCTCCAGGCGCAGGGTCTCGGCGAGGACGTGCGCGCCGTGCTTGGCGGCGACGTAGCCCGCGCCGCCCTCGTAGGTGGCGTGGCCGGCGGTGGAGGAGACGACGACGACCGTGCCGTCGCCGCTCGCGTCCAGCTTGGGCAGCAGGGCCTGGGTGAGGTGGAGGGTGCCGAGGACGTTCGTCTCGTACATCGTGCGCCACTGGTCCGGGTCGCCGGTGGCGACCGGGTCGGCGCCGAGCGCGCCGCCGGCGTTGTTGACGAGGACGCCGACGGTCTTGAAGGCGGTGGCGAACTCGTCGACGGCGGCGCGGTCGGTGACGTCCAGCGGGTAGGCCGTCGCCGCGTGGCCGGCCGCGGTGATCTCCTCGGCGAGGGCTTCGATGCGGTCCTTGCGGCGGGCGGTGAGGACGACGCGGTAGCCGGCCTCGGCGAGCCGGCGGGCCGTGGCGGCGCCGATCCCGCTGCTCGCACCCGTGACGACGGCGATGCGGGACGCGGCGGGCGGTACGGCGGTGGCCATGGGCTGCTCCTCGGGCGTGCTGGCTCGCGGTCGGGACCTGCGCGGCCAGCATAGGCCGGGGGCCCGGCGGGGCGGGGGGACGGGTGGCCCTCCGGGGCGGGAGGCGGATCACGGGTGGGGCGCGCGGGGCCGTGGACCGGCGGGGGGCGCTGCCGGAGGCGGTGGTCCGAGGACGTCGGCCGTCGCGCGGCGCCCGTGTGATCACGGCCGGTCCGGCGGGGCGGGCCGGCGCGCCGGTGGCGTCCCGGTGGTCCGGGCGGCGGCCGTCGGCGATCACGTCCCGCGGGGGCGGACCGGCGACGACGATCCCGCCGTGCGCGGCGGGGCCACGGCCGGGGTGGGCGCCGGGCCGGAGGGCGGCGACGGAACCGCGGGCGCCGGGGTGAGGACGCCGCCGGCCGCCCCCGTCCGGCCGCGGTGTTCGCGCACGCCCCGCAGGACCGGCCGGGCGCCGCCGGTATCCGGCAGGGCGGCGGGGCGGCGCCGCATGCGGGTGTGTCACCTGATGGGCGGCGCCTGTCGCGGGCCGGAGGTGGGATACATCCGCTGGAGCGGAGAGGAGCTGCGCATGCCGGGGACCACGCGGGCCGGGCTGCTGGCGGAGCTGGGCGTGGTGTCCCGGCGGTACATGGCGGCCCACGCCCTGTTCAACCAGGCGCTCGCCGACCATCTGGGCCTGCACCCCACCGATCTGCAGTGCCTGAGCCTGCTGACGCTGGAGGACGGCCCGGTGACCACGGGCCGGATCGCGGAGCTGACGGGGCTGACGACCGGCTCGGCGACGCGGCTGGTGGACCGGCTGGAGCGGGCGGGGTACGCGGTGCGGGAGCGGGACGCGGGGGACCGGCGGCTGGTGCTGGTGGCGGTGGTGCCGGAGCGGGCGGCCGAGTTCGGGCGGGTGTGGGAGCGGCTGGGCGGCGGCTGGTTCGCGCTCTTCGACGACCTGGACGACTCCGAGCTCTCCCTGTTCATCGACCACATGAGGCGTACGACGGACTTCAGCGCGCGGCAGGCGGCCCGGCTGCGGTCGGGGGAGTCCCCGGACGACCGGCCGGCCCCGGCGCCGTAGCGGTCACGGGTCCGGGGGGACGACGGGGAGCCGGTGCGCTCCCCCGGTGCCGCGCGCTTCACGGGCGGTGCGGCGGAGGCGGTGGGTGAGGCCTTGCGCGACGCGGCGGCGCCCGGTGGGTGGGCGCCGGCGTGGGTGCGGGACGGGGCGCGTACGCCGGTGCGGTCCCGCGGGCGGCGCCGGCACGGAGCGCGGGGTGAGGGCGGCCGCCGACGGGGCCCGGCCGGCGGACGAGGGGGTGCGCACGCTCCGGGCGCGGAGACGTGTCCGCCGGCCGGCGCGGTGAAGGCGCACGCGCGCCTGGCGGAGGGCGGGGTGCGGGGCGGCCGGCGCCGGTGCCGCGGGCGTCCGGCCGGGGGTGGAATAGGAGGGGGCGGGGAGTCGTTCCAGGGGTATAGTTGAAGCGTAAACAACCTGGAGGGTGAGCGGCCATGCAGTTCGGGATCTTCAGCGTCGGGGATGTCACGCCCGACCCGACCACGGGACGTACGCCGACCGAGCGCGAGCGGATCAAGGCCATGGTCGCCATCGCGCTGAAGGCCGAGGAGGTGGGCCTGGACGTCTTCGCGACCGGCGAGCACCACAACCCGCCGTTCGTGCCGTCCTCGCCGACCACCATGCTCGGCTACATCGCCGCCCGCACCGAGAGGCTGGTCCTCTCCACCTCCACCACCCTGATCACCACCAACGACCCGGTGAAGATCGCCGAGGACTTCGCGATGCTCCAGCACCTGGCCGACGGCCGGGTGGACCTGATGATGGGACGCGGGAACACCGGCCCGGTCTACCCCTGGTTCGGGCAGGACATCCGCCAGGGCATCAACCTCGCGATCGAGAACTACGCCCTCCTGCACCGCCTGTGGCGCGAGGACGTCGTCGACTGGGAGGGGAAGTTCCGCACCCCGCTGCAGGGCTTCACCTCCACGCCCCGCCCGCTGGACGGCGTACCGCCGTTCGTCTGGCACGGCTCCATCCGCTCGCCGGAGATCGCCGAACAGGCCGCGTACTACGGCGACGGCTTCTTCCACAACAACATCTTCTGGCCGGCCGACCACACCAAGCGCATGATCGAGCTGTACCGGACCCGGTACGCCCACTACGGGCACGGCACCCCCGAGCAGGCGATCGTCGGGCTCGGCGGCCAGGTGTTCATGCGGAGGAACTCGCAGGACGCGGTGCGCGAGTTCCGCCCCTACTTCGACGTCGCGCCGGTCTACGGGCACGGGCCGTCGCTGGAGGAGTTCACCGCGCAGACCCCGCTGACCGTGGGCTCCCCGCAGCAGGTCGTCGAGAAGACGCTGTCGTTCCGCGAGTACGCCGGCGACTACCAGCGCCAGCTGTTCCTGATGGACCACGCGGGCCTGCCGCTGAAGACCGTGCTGGAACAGCTCGACCTGCTCGGCGAGGAGGTCGTGCCGGTGCTGCGCGCGGAGTTCGCCAAGAACCGCCCGGCCGAGGTGCCGGACGCGCCCACCCACGGCTCGCTGTCGGCCGGAGCCAAGGCCGAGGAAGGTGCACAGGCATGAAGCTCGTCGTCGTCTCGGCGGGACTGGGCGTCCCGTCCTCCACCCGGCTGCTCGGCGACCGCCTGGCCGCCGCGTCCGCCGCGCGGACCCCGGCGGACGTCCAGGTGATCGAGGTGCGCGACCTCGCCGTCGAGATCGCGCACACCTTCACCAACGGCTTCCCGGGCCGGGCGCTGTCCGAGGCCTTCGACACGGTGGCCGGGGCCGACGGGCTGATCGCGGTCACCCCGGTGTTCTCGGCGTCGTACAGCGGGCTGTTCAAGTCGTTCTTCGACGCGCTGAGCGGCACCGACGAGGACGCCCTCGCCGGGAAGCCGGTGCTGATCGCCGCGACCGGCGGCAGCGCCCGCCACTCGCTGGTCCTGGACCACGCGCTGCGGCCGCTCTTCTCCCACCTCAAGGCCGTCGTCGTCCCCACCGGCGTCTACGCCGCCTCGGAGGACTGGGGCGCCGAGGGCCTGGACGGCCGTATCGAGCGCGCGGCCGGGGAGCTGGCGGCGCTGACGGCCGGGGCGGCCACCGCCCGCCCGCGGCCCCGGCGGGACTCCTTCGAGGAGGTCACCCCGTTCGAGGAGCGGCTGGCGGCGCTGCGGCCCGCCGGGTGAGATACGGGTAAGAAGCGGCCCCCGCCGCCGTCCGCCGGAGCCGCGGGGCGGCGGCGGTTGGCACACTGGGCACGTGCCGCACACCGTTCTGCTCGCCGAAGACGACCGCGCCATCCGCAACGCCCTGGAACGCGCCCTCACCCTGGAGGGCTACCGGGTCACGGCCGTCGCCGACGGCGTCGAGGCCCTCGCGCAGGCCCACCGCGGCCGGCCCGACGTCCTGGTCCTCGACGTGATGATGCCCGGCATCGACGGGCTCCAGGTGTGCCGGGTGCTGCGCGCCGAGGGCGACCGCACGCCGGTGCTGATGCTGACCGCGCTGGTGGAGACCGCCGACCGGATCGCGGGACTGGACGCGGGCGCCGACGACTACGTCGTCAAGCCGTTCGACGTCGAGGAGGTCTTCGCCCGGCTGCGCGCGCTGCTGCGCCGGGCGGCCCCCGCGGCGCCGGCCCCCGAGCCCGTCGCGGAGCCGGAGCCGGACACCTCCGGCCGGTTCCTGGAGGCGGCCGGAGTGCGCATGGACCCGCAGGCGCGCCGGGCCTGGCGGGGGAGCCGGGAACTGGAGCTGACCCGCACCGAGTTCGAGCTGCTGGAGCTGCTGGTCCGCCACGCGGGCATCGTCCTGGACCACTCCACCATCTACGACCGCATCTGGGGCTACGACTTCGGCCCCGGCTCCAAGAACCTCGCCGTCTACGTCGGCTACCTGCGCCGCAAGCTCGACGAGCCCGGCGCGCCGCAGCTGATCCACACCGTGCGCGGAGTGGGTTACGTGCTGCGGGAGGGCTGAGTGTCGTACGGGCGGCCGGTCTCCCGCAGGCGGCTGCGGCTGCTGTCCCTGGGAACCACCTTCGCGGTGGCGTTCGCCGCAGTCACCGCCACCGTCACCGTCCTGGTCGGGATCCTGTCGTACAACGCCGCCGCCCGGCTGGTGCGGGTGGACCAGCAGTCCGTGTTCGACGAGGTGGTGCAGGACCTGCGGGACGAGGTCCGGGAGAACCGGATGTCGCCGCACGACTTCTCCTCCGCCGCGCCCGGCCACGACCTGGTGCGGCCCGCGCGCACCGACGTGCAGGTGCTCGGGCCGGACGGCGGCGTCGTCGACCCGGGCAACCCGGGTTTACCGGTGGTCGGCGCCGACCGGCGGGTCGCGGGCGCCGCGACCGCGGGACGGGTGGTCGTGCACGCGGACGTCGACGTCGGCGACGACGTCTACCGGGTGGCGACCGTCGCGCTGGGCGGCGAGCGCGGCGCGGTGCAGGTCGCGCAGGAGTTCAGCGACACCGAGGACCTGCTGCGGGCGCTCCAGCGGCGCACGCTGATCCTGATGGCGGCGGTGGTGGTCGGCGCCGGGCTGTTCGGCTGGTGGCTGGCCCGGCGCATCACCCGCCGCCTGGTCGTCCTCACCCACACCGCCGAGGCCGTCGCCCGCACGCGCCGGCTCGGCATCCAGGTGCCCGTCGCCGGCTACGACGAGGTGGGGCGCCTCGGCCGCGCCTTCGACCGGATGCTGGGCCGGCTCGCCCAGTCCGAGGAGGACCAGCGCCGGCTGGTCCAGGACGCCGGGCACGAGCTGCGCACGCCGCTCACCTCGCTGCGCACCAACATCTCCCTGCTGCGCCGCATCGACGAGCTGCCGCCCGGCACCCGCGAGGAACTGGTCGCCGACCTCACCCAGGAGGCCCGCGAACTGACCGACCTGGTCAACGAGTTGGTCGACCTCGCGGCCGGGCAGTCGGACACCGAGCCGCCGCGGCGGGTCGACCTCGCGGACATCGCCGAGGACGTCGCGGGACTCGCCCGGCGCCGCACCGGACGCGAGATCGTGGTGGGCGCGAGCGGCGACACCACGACCGACGGGCGGCCCGGGATGCTCACCCGGGCGCTGTCCAACCTGGTGGAGAACGCGGTCAAGTTCGACCGGGACGGCCGGGCCCCCGTCGAGATCCACGTCGCGGGCCCGGCGCGTCCGGGCACGGTCCGGGTGGAGGTGCGCGACCGCGGCCCCGGCATCGCCGACGACGACCTGACCCGCGTCTTCGACCGCTTCTACCGCGCCGCCGACGCGCGTTCCCTGCCGGGGTCGGGGCTCGGTCTCTCCATCGTCCGGGAGGTCGCGCTCGCCCACGGCGGGGCGCCGTACGCCTTCCGGCGGGAGGGCGGCGGCACGGTCACCGGGTTCACGGTGGGCGGCGTGGCCGGCCGGCCGGCGGACGGGTGAGCGGTGCCCGCGGGCGCCGTGGTGCGGCGCCCGCGGACGCGGCCGCTTTGCCCGGGCGCCGACCGCGCCCGCCACGAAGACCCGTGTCCCGCCCTCGTCGTCGGGCCCCACGGCCGACGACGGCACACCTCGGCCGGACACGCCCCCGCGTGAACGGCGAGCGCGTCGAGCTCACGCCGCCGGAGACCGGCGTGTGCGGCGGCGCGGGCCCGTACGGCGATCCCGGCACCGCGCGGAGCGGCGAAGGCGGCGGCTGTCGCGGTGCCCCGGCCGCGCCGCGGATCGACGCGGTCGCCCCGCCCGCGTCCGACGGCCGCCGACCCGGACACCGGTTCTCACGAGGAGCGGGGGGACGCCGGCCGGCGCACGAGGAGGTCGATCACGCCCGTCAGGTCCTCCTCGCCGCTGCCCTCGGACAGACGGCGGCGCATCAGCGCGAAGTACGGGGCGAGCAGTTCCGGGCTGACGCCCTGCTGCTCGGCGGTGCTCAGGAAGGTCGGTGTGCCGGCCACCTGCATGGCGAGGTTGGAGACGACGCCCTCGGTGTAGTCGCCGCTGCGCAGCCGGTCGGCGGTCTGGTGCACGGACGGGGCCATCGCGACGAGCCAGTCGGCGAGCAGCGGGGCGAGCGACGCGGGGTCGATGTCCTCCTCGCGGATCAGGGCGAAGGCGTGCGCGGCCCCGGCGAACATCCCGTACATGGCGCTGAGCAGGGCCACGTCGTGGAGGGCCGCGAAGCCCGCGTCCGCACCGACGTAGGTGGTGCCGAGCGGTACGCGCAGCGTCTCCCGGTGCTGCTCGAACAGCTCCCGCGAACCGCTGTAGAAGACGTAGCCGCCGGCCTCGGGGACGCCGACCATCGGCGGGACGGCCATGATCCCGCCGTCCAGGTAGCGGGCGCCGCGCTCACGGGCCCACTCGGCGCGGGCCCGGGCCTCGGCCGGGGTACCGGTGGTCAGGTTGACCAGGTCCCGGCCGGCCAGGTCGACGCCGGCCAGCGTCTCCTCGACCGAGGCGTCGTCCAGCAGACAGACGACGACGAGCGTGTTCGCCGCGACGGCGGCGGCGGCGCCGTCCGCGACCTTCGCCCCCTCGGCGGCGAGCGGCGCGGAGCGGGCCGGGGTGCGGTTCCAGACGGTGACCGGGTGGCCGGCGGCGAGCCAGGTACGGGCCAGCGCGGCGCCCATCGCGCCGAGGCCCAGCAGGGTGACGGGAGTCTTCTCAACGGTGTTCTGTGCCATGCCGACTAGGCTGGGAGCAGGCCCGGAAGTGATCAAGTACGCACTTCGGAGTGGGTGGTTACCCCGGGGTGAGCGAGCACGTCGAAGGGGTGGGGCATGACGACGCTGAACCGGCCGGGCACACCGGACGGACACGTCTGCGGGATCGACACCGCGATGGAGGTGATCGGCGGCAGGTGGAAGGTGCTGATCCTCTGGGCACTCCACGAGCACCCCCACCGCCGCTTCGGCGCGCTGCGCCGGCTGCTCCCGGGCATCACCGAGAAGGTGCTCGCCTCCCACCTGCGCGAGATGGAGGCGGACGGCGTCGTGCGCCGCGTCTCCTACGACGAGGTGCCGCCCCGCGTCGAGTACTCGCTGACCGAGGACGGCGAGCACCTCAACGAAGCGCTCGGGCCCCTGGCGGCCTGGGGACGCGGACGCACGACGGCCCGGGACGTGGGGGAGAGGGCCGGCTAGCGCACGCCGCCGGTCCGCGCACCCCCAGGACGGGCTTGTGCGGCGGCCACGGCGTCCCGGCCCCCTCTTCAGGCCGGTTCGGGGCCACCGGGAGAGCTCCTCTACGGCCCCCATAGACTGCGGCCGTCCCCGGATCGCTGTCCCGGCTGTCCCGGCTCGGGGCCGGACCGGCCGGCGCCGCTCCGCACGATGCCGGGCGACCGATCCGGCCCATGACACGAAAGGCGCAGCACCGTGGCAGGTCACCGCGTTGCGGCCGTCCTCGACGATCCGGTGGGCGAGTCGCTCAGGGGGCGCCACGCACACCTCGCCCGCCGGTTCGGCGCGGCCGCCGCCTACCTGTCGCCGGTCGCGACCTTCTGCGCCGTGCCCGCCGCCGCGGACGCGGCGGAGTGGGACGATCTGGCCCGGCTGCTCGGCCGGGGAGAGCTCGCCGACATGTTCAGTTGCCCGGCCGTCCCGCCGCCGGACTGGGAGCCGGTCTTCACCCTCGAAGGCCGTCAGATGATCTGGTCCGGCGGTGACCACCCTGGCCACCCCGATGCCGAGCCCGGCTCCGGCGTGGTCGGACTGGGCCCCGCGGACGTCCCCGAGATGCTCGACCTCGTCGAACGGACCCGGCCGGGGCCGTTCCGTCCGCGCACGCACGAACTCGGCGCCTACCTCGGCGTCCGCGAGAGGGGCGTGCTGGTGGCGATGGCGGGGGAACGTCTGCGGCCTCCCGGCTGGACCGAGATCAGCGCCGTCTGCACCGCACCCGAGGCACGCGGCCGCGGCCACGCCGCACGCCTGGTGCGCGCGCTCGTCGCGCGCGTCCTGGCACGGCGGGAGCGTCCTTTCCTGCACGTGGCCGAGTCGAACGCCGACGCGATCGCGCTCTACGAGCGGATCGGGTTCCGGACCCGCCGACAGGTGACCTTCCGCGGGTTCCGCACTCCGTGACGGCCCGGGACATCGGCCCGGCGGGCGGACGGAAGGGGGCGGTCGCGGCCGTGGCCGGGCCGCGGGAGCGAGGTCTCGGTCCAAGGGAGGGGGCGGCTGTGAACGTCGGGGTGCGACGCGGTGCGATCGCCGCCGTGCAGGTGCTCGGCCTCGCCGTGTGGTTCTCCATGTCGGCGGTGGTCCCCGGCCTGCGCAGCGACTGGGGGCTCACGGCCGGCGGCGCGGTGTGGCTGACGGCCTCCGTGCAGTTCGGTTTCGTCGCCGGGGCCGTGGCCTCGACCGCCCTGAACCTGGCGGACCGCGTCCCGCCCCAGCGCCTGCTCGCCGCCAGTGCCGCGGCGGCCGCCGTCTGCACCGTGGCGCTGGCCCTGGTCGCCGACGGGCCGGCCGTCGCCGTCCCGCTGCGCTTCATGACCGGGATGTTCCTGGCCGGGGTCTATCCCACCGGCATGAAGCTCATGGCCTCGTGGTCCGGCAGCGCCGGACGGGGCAGGACCATGGGCGTCCTCATCGCCGCCCTCACCCTCGGCTCCACGCTTCCCCACCTCATCGCCGGGCTGGGCTCCCTGCCCTGGCGCGGTGTCCTGCTCGCCGCGGCGGCGGCCGGACTCGCGGGCTCCGTCGTCGCCCTGGCCCTCGTCCGGCCCGGCCCCCACACGGCGTCGTCCGCTCCCGCCCGCAACCCCCGGTACGCGCTGGCCATGTTCACCGAACGCGGGCCGCGCCTGGCCAACCTCGGCTACTTCGGGCACATGTGGGAGCTCTACGCCCTGTGGACCTGGATCCCGTCCTTCCTGCTGGCGGCCCCCGCCGCGGGAGGACTCCCGGGCTCGGTGGAGATCACGGTGTTCCTCGCCATGGGACTCGGCGGAGCGGCCGGCTGCCTCCTCGGCGGCTGGGGCGCGGACCGCTTCGGCCGCTCTCCCGCCGCCCTGACGGCGCTTCTCCTCAGCGGCCTGTGCTGCCTGCTCTCCCCGCTCCTCTTCCACGCCCCGCCGCCGCTCCTGTTCGCCTTCTGCGCACTGTGGGGCGCCGCCGTGATCGCCGACTCGGGGGTGTTCTCCACCTCGCTGAGCGAGGTCGCCGACCACCGCTACATCGGCACGGCGCTCACCGGCCAGACCGCGATCGGCTTCGCCCTCACCGTCGTCAGCATCCAGCTCACCCCCCTGCTGGCCGAGGCCGTCGGCTGGGAGTACGCCTTCCTCCTCCTCGCCCCCGGCCCCCTGGCCGGCGCCCTCGCCATGCGCGCCTTCGGCAAGGGCGCCCCCTCCGCCCGCTCTCCGCGGGGCGCCTCCTGACGGCCGGCCACGACGTGCACGCCGCACCGTGCGGCGGATCACACGTCCCGGGGCGTCCTCCCGGCCTTCCTGGAACACGATCACCCGTCCCCTGAGCCGCTCCGCCGGTTCACGCCCGGCCGCGGAGCGGACGACGAGTCGACCGCTCGGAGGGCCTCCTCCCCACCGCACGAGCGGCCCCCATGTCCCCTTCTTGTGAAAGTGACAGTAACCCAAGTACCTTACCTGGCATGCAAGCTGATGCCTGGTCACCTCCATCCGTGCTCCTGACGGTCGATCTCGTGATCCTGACGCTGCGCGAGGGGCGACTGTGCGTCCTGCTCGTGGAGCGGGGCGAAGCTCCTTTCCAGGGCATGCGGGCCCTGCCCGGCGGATTCCTCAACCACGCCGGTGAGGAGATCCTGGACGCCGCCCACCGCGAGTTGAGCGAGGAAACCGCTCTGACCGCAGGGTGGGTGCACCTCGAACAGCTGGCCACCTACGGGGCCGCGGGCCGTGATCCACGGGGGCGAGTCGTCTCCGTGGCCCACTTGGCGATCGCGCCGGGACTCCCCGAGCCGGTCGCGGGAACGGATGCCATGGATGCCGCGTGGGTTCCCGCGAAAGACGTCCTGTCGGGTGAGGTGGAACTGGCCTTCGACCACCGCCGGATCGTGACGGACGGAATCGAACGCGCGCGTACCAAACTCGAATCCTCGGCGCTGGCCACGGCATTCTGCGGGGAGCTTTTCACCATAGCCGAGTTGCAGCAGGTGTACGAGGCGGTGTGGGGCACCGAACTCGACACCCGGAATTTCTACCGGAAAGTCCAGGCCGTGGAGGGATTCATCATCCCCGCCGGCTCCGGTCGCAGGAGCACGGGGGGCCGGCCCGCGCGGCTGTACCGGACCGGCCCTAAGACGGTGTTGTTCCCGCCGCTGATCCGACCTGTGCCGCCCGCGACGGAAGAAAGCACGAGAGAGGAAAGGGAATAGATGCAGAAAGACCTGGTGGTGATCCTCACCGCCCTCAATCTCGAGTACCAGGCCGTGCACCGGAAACTGGCCGGTGCGCAGGTGCACCGTCATGAGCGCGGGACGCTGTTCGAGGTGGGAACCGTTCAGGGCACCTCATGCCGTGTCGCGCTCGGTCTGACCAGCAAAGGGAATCATTCCGCCGCGGTGATCGCCGAGCGCGCGGTACAGGAGTTCTCGCCGGTGGCCGTGTTGTTCGTCGGCGTCGCCGGTGCGCTGTGGGACACCGCCAGGCTGGGCGACGTGGTGATGGCCACACACGTGTACGCCTACCACGGAGGAACCAGCGAGGACGACGGGCTCAAGAGCCGCCCCCGGGTGTGGGAGACGGCGCACGGCATCAGCCAGCTCGGCTCGCATCTGGCTCGCATGAACGACTGGGTCGACGGCTCGCCCGGTCAGGGGCGCGCGCCGCAGGTGCGCTTCGGTGCGATCGCCGCCGGTGAGATCGTGCAGAACTCGAGGATCTCGGCCGAGGCCCGGTGGATCCGGGAGCACTACAACGACGCGCTCGCGATCGAGATGGAGGCCGCCGGCGTGGCGCAGGCCGGTCATCTCAACGGGGCGCCGGTGGCCATCATCCGGGGAATCAGCGACCGGGCGGACGGCACGAAGAACAGCACGAAGGACCGCAACTGGCAACCACGGGCCGCGGCGAACGCGGCGGCATTCGCCACACGGCTGGCCGTGGAACTGGTGGGAGAACAGGAGCAGATCGCCATGTCCCAGGCAGACAGGGCCCGTACGACCGACAGGCTCGGAGCTCACGTCAGCAACACCGCCCACAACAGCACCGTCGGCATCATGGCCGGCTCCGTCAAGGAAAGCAGTGTCCATTTCAACGCGGACCCGAAGGTGACCGGCCCGGCGGACCTGGTCGCGGAACTGGACCGTTTCCGTGAACGCCTGATGCGGCACCACGCCGAGGGCGCCCTCGACGACGACACCTACCGAGAGGCGCGGGCCGAGCTGGGCGTCGCCCGTCGGGCGGCGGGTGAGAACACTCCCGATGCGTCCAAGAGGGCGACCATGGCACTCAAGAGATTACGCGGTCTGGTCGCGGAGTTTCCCGAGCTGGTGGCCAGGCTGGCGCCCCTGGTCGTCGCGGCGGGTGACGTGTCGTGAACGACGGCAACAGTGTCACGCACAATTCAGCCGATTACGGCTCCACCGTCGGAATCCAGGCCGGAGTCGTGCACAACGCCCACGTCTCCATCGGCCACCAGGATGCGTCACCTCAGCAGAAGTACAAGACCGGTGTGCGGTTCCTGGAGGATGGCGTCCCCAGCCGCGCTCGCGACTTGATCAGTGACGCGATCGCCAACGGACACGACAACGCGGAGGTCCGTTTCCACTGGGTGCTCGCCATGCTCAGTGGACGTGCCTACGACGACCTCAGCACCGAGGAGCGCCAGCGGCTGCACCGTGCCTCCGGGCTCGTACCGGGATACACCGAGGGGAAGTGGAAGGACACGCTGTGCGTCGCTTTCGAACTGCTGGAGACGCTCAGCATCCCGGACGGTGAAACAGGACGCGTACTGGAGCGGTTGCGAGCCCTGTCACCCGGTCTGCGTGACATGATCCTCCACCACTTCGACCTGGTGCTCACCGGAGGGCTGAAGGACAGCCTGTGGGCCGAGCACCGCCAGCGGGCCGAGGCGGCTCGCTTCGGCGACCACCGGGCCCAACGGGTCTGGGCCTATTTCGAACCCGACCCCATCGGGCCACGGGCCCTGCCACCCCGTCCGAGCACCGTCGCCGCCGCCCAGGAGGCCCTCCCGGTCCGAGTCGGCCTGTTCGTCGTCGCCACCGCATTCCTCTGCGTCCTGGCCCTGGTCGCGGACCCGGCCGCGGCAGCCGTCGAGTTGCCGGTGGCGCTCGGTGCGGGTCTGACCGCAGCTCACTTCGGTCGCCGATGGTGGTTCCAGGAACATCGGCTGAGGACCAGGAACCGTGTGCTCCAGGTCCCGCACCCGCGTGATCCCGCCTCTGCCGGGGACGGGTTCACCAACCAGGTCCGTCATTCGTTCGACCACTACTTCGGCATCCGCGTGCCCCATGGAATCGCCCCGCACGAATGGCTCGGTCATACCGTCCACATCCGCAACAGCCTCGTCGCCGAGATCGCGGTCCTCTACCGGGAAAGCCGAATCGGCGTGGACCGGGTCAACTGGCTGATCCGCCATCTCGCCGAGGACGCCCGGGACCGCTACAGCAAAGGCACTCTGTTCGATCACCACCACCAGAACCAGACGCCGGCGGGGACGAAGGCGCTGTGCGTGGTCGCCCTCGGCGTTGTCGGCCTCACGACTCTGGCCCTGCTCGTAACAGTGGCCTCAGGCGTCGGCGCGCCGCAGCTGCTGCTGGCCGTCCTGGCCGTGGGCGGCGCGGTCTGGTCCGGACACGCGGCCGGGTCCTCGTGGCTGGAGGCCCGGGGTGAGGACCGCCGACTGGCCGAGGAAACCAGGGAATACCAGGAGCAGCTGGCTGTGCGCCAAGCCGCGTACCAGAACTGGAAGTCGTTCCTGGACGCCACCCGCCCCAGTGAGCAGGAAATGGAGACCTGGCTCGCCTGCGACAAGACGCTGTTCGTCGACGAAGCGCTCCGCCACTACCAGCTCACCTGGCGCGATGTGATCACCCACACCATCCTGGTGACACCCGCGCGCCCCTACAAGCGAGGGCGGGTGAAGGGCGGCCCCTGGCGGTACTCGCGCTACAGCTTCCGTCTTTTCCTGGTCACACAGGACGGCGTTCGTGAAGTGAGCTCGGAATTCGATTTCACCGACGCGAAACGCGGGAATCGGCAGCGAAGCAACTACCGGTTCGACGCGTTGTCCTCCGTGCAGGTCACGGAACGCAGCGAGGTCGGCTACGACCTGGAGCTCTTCCTCACCAACGGACCGGCCAGGAACATTCGCGTCAAGGACGCCGACAGCCATCAACTCGCGCCGGACGAGGACGCCGAGGAAATTTCCGAAGTCAACCTCGATGCGGCCGGTTTCATCCACACCTTCCGCCTTTTGGAGGGGATCGCGGCGGACGGAAAGGGCTGGATCGAACGAAGCAACTCCAAGAACCTGCCGTCCTTCCACGCTGTCGGCTGAGTCTCCCGGGCCTTCGGAGCGGGCAGGGCCCGGAGCGTCGGATCCCTGCCCGCCCACTCATCGGTCCCACCGGGACCCGAGCTCAGGAAGGGCCGTGGCCGCCACGGAAGGCGTCACCGCGAGCAGACCGCTACCGGCCGAGTACGACCGCATCAAGGAGGAACGAGAACCCGGGTGGGCCTCCGTGGCAACCTGCTCCACCTCACGCCCGCCGCGGTCACGGCGGTCCTGGCGATCACCGTCCGGAGCAGGCAGGCTCGACTCCCGCTCGCCGTCCTCGCGGTCTCTCCGGCCCTGGGCCGGACCCACCCGGCCGGTGTCGGAGGGACCGCGACGGTCGGCGACCACGTCCCGCCCGGCGAGTACGAGAACGACCACTACCGGGCCACCACCGAACTCGGGACGCTCCGGGAGTTCTGCCTGCCCCGGGACGGTTCACGTCTCCCGCTTCGCGTCGATCTCGGCGATGAGGGCCACGATGCGCGTCCTGATCCCGTCGCGGATGGGGCGGACTGCGTCGACGCCCTTGCCGGCCGGATCCTCCAGGGCCCAGTCGAGGTACTTCTTGCCGGGGAAGACCGGGCAGGCGTCACCACAGCCCATGGTGATGACGTAGTCGGACGCCTGGACGGCCTCGGTGGTGAGGATCTTCGGCTTGGCGCCGGTGATGTCCACACCGGCCTCCTTCATCGCCTCCACCGCGGCCGGGTTGACCTGGTCGCCCGGGACGGAGCCGGCGGAGCGGACCTCGATACGGTCGCCCGCGAGGTGCTGGAGGAAGCCGGCGGCCATCTGGGAGCGGCCGGCGTTGTGGACGCAGACGAACAGTACGGACGGCTTGTCGGCCATGATGATCGTTCTTTCTCGTCGCATGGCGGAACCCAGCCGCCAATGACTTCAACCTTCGCTGATATCAGCGGGCGATGATGTGAAAGTATCAGTGCATGCTGACTTCAGTCGATCCTGATGTGATCCGGGTGCTGGGTGATCCGCTCCGCCTTCGGATCGTGACCCTCCTGGCGCGCGAGACGCTCTGCACGACGCACCTGGTCGAGGAGACCGGAGCCAAGCAGACCAACCTCTCCAACCACATGAAGGTGCTGCGCGAGGCCGGGATCGTGGAGACCGAGCCCTGCGGCCGCTACACCTACTACAAGCTCAAGCCCGAGGTCCTGACCGGCCTGTCCGAACAGTTCGCCGAACTCGCCGCCTCCGCCCGCACCGCCGCCGAGAACAAGAGGGCCTGCCCGTGACCTCCACCGAGCCCACCACATCCGCTCCGGCCGGGGTCGGGGACGACTCGATCGTCAAGAAGCTCTCCACCCTCGACCGCTACCTCGCGGTGTGGATCCTCCTCGCCATGGCCGTCGGCCTGGGACTCGGGCGAGCGATTCCCGGACTGAACGACGCGCTGGCGAAGGTGGAGGTCGGCGGGATCTCCCTGCCGATCGCGCTCGGCCTGCTGATCATGATGTACCCGGTCCTGGCCAAGGTCCGCTACGACCGGCTGGACGCCGTCACCGGCGACCGGAAGCTGATGATCTCCTCCCTGGTCGTCAACTGGATCCTCGGACCCGCGGTGATGTTCGCCCTGGCGTGGATCTTCCTGCCGGACCTGCCCGAGTACCGCACCGGCCTGATCATCGTGGGCCTGGCCCGTTGCATCGCCATGGTCATCATCTGGAACGACCTGGCCTGCGGCGACCGCGAGGCCGCGGCCGTCCTGGTCGCCCTCAACAGCGTCTTCCAGGTCATCGCGTTCGGTCTGCTGGGCTGGTTCTACCTCGACCTGTTGCCCGGCTGGCTCGGTCTCGGCGACGGGGAGCACCTGGACATCTCGATGGGGGAGATCGCCCTGAACGTGGTCGTCTTCCTCGGCGTCCCGCTGCTGGCCGGCTTCCTGACCCGCCGGATCGGCGAGCGGAAGATGGGCCGTGAAGGCTACGAACAGCGCTTCCTGCCGAGGATCGGCCCCTGGGCGCTGTACGGGCTGCTGTTCACGATCGTCATCCTCTTCGCCCTGCAGGGCAAGACCATCACCTCCCAGCCTTGGGACGTCGCCCGGATCGCGCTGCCGCTGCTGGTGTACTTCGCGGTCATGTTCTTCGGCACCTTCCTCCTCGGGAAGGGCCTCGGGCTCGCCTACGACCGCACCACCACGCTGGCGTTCACCGCGGCGGGCAACAACTTCGAGCTGGCCATCGCGGTCGCCATCGCCACCTTCGGCGTCACCTCCGGCCAGGCCCTCTCCGGCGTCGTCGGCCCGCTCATCGAAGTCCCGGTGCTGATCGGCCTGGTCTACGTCGCGCTGGCCTGGCGCAAGAAGTTCGCCGCCGGCACGGTGACGACGGCGCCGTGACGCAGCACACGGACGTGGTGGTGGTCGGCGGCGGCCAGACCGGCTCGCCGCCGGCCACCGCCTGCGCCACCAGGGCCTCGACCACGTGATCCTGGACGCCGGCGCGGCGCCGGTGGGGCCGCCTCGCCCGGCGACGTCGTCGCCGTCCCGCCCGGCCGCGGCGTCTGGCCGTGGATCCGGCTCGGGCGGTGGTCAGCCGCGCAGGTCGAGCAGGGCGGCCATGGCCGCCACCACGGACGGGGCGACCTGGTAGTAGACCCAGGTGCCGCGCCGCTCCGAGGTCAGCAGGCCGGCCTCGCGGAGCTTCCTGAGGTGGTGGGAGACGGTCGGCTGGGAGACGCCGACGTCGGCGATGTCGCACACGCACGCCTCGCCGCCCGGATGGGAGGCGATCTTGGAGAAGAGGCGCAGGCGCACCGGGTCCGAGAGCGCCTTGAACATGGCGGCCATCTTCTCCGCGTCCGCCGGGGACAGCTCACCGGCGGTGATCGGCGGGCAGCACGGCGCCGCGTCGCCGTCCTGCAGGACGGGCAGTTCCACGACCTCTGAATTCGACATGTGTCTATGTTGACACTCGTCGATACGGGTGGCAAGCTCCGAGGCGTGGAGAGACATCGACAGGCGTCGAAGCAAGGAGTCGTCGTGACCACCACCCTCCGTACCGTGCTCACCGCGGCCCGGGCCCGCCGCGCCGCCCGCCACCTGGCCGGCGTCAGCTTCTGCGACAGCTGCGCCCAGGTCAGCGACAGCGCCACCCGGGCGGCCGAACGCAGGCAGCACGCCCAGCTGACCGCCTTCACCCACGCGCGCTGACCCCTTCGTCCCCGAGGAGACCGAGCATCATGAGTACCCAGCAGCTCCCTGTCGTCGTCATCGGGGCCGGCCCCGTCGGGCTCGCCGCCGCCGCCCACCTCGTCGAGCACGGCATCGAGCCCCTCGTCCTGGAAGCGGGCGGCCGTGCCGGCGCGGCCGTGCGTGAGTGGAGCCACGTGCGCCTGTTCTCCACCTGGGGCGAGGTCGTCGACCCGGCCGCCGAGAAGCTCCTGGCCCCCACGGGCTGGACCCGGCCCGACCCGGCGACGTACCCGTCCGGCGGTGACTGGGCCGAGCAGTATCTGCAGCCTCTCGCGGACGCCCTCGGCGACCGGGTCCGCGCCGGGGCCACCGTCACCGGTGTCTCCAGGGCCGGCCGCGACCGGATCGTCGACGCCGACCGGGAACAGCAGCCGTTCGTCGTGCACGTCGAGTACGCCGACGGCCGTGAGGAGCGCGTCTTCGCCCGCGCGGTGATCGACGCCTCCGGTACGTGGGCCACGGCCGGCCCGGCCGGCGGCAGCGGCCTGCCCGCGCTCGGCGAGAAGGCGGCGGCCGACCGGATCACCTACCGCGTACCGGATCTGAAGGACCCGACCGTCCGTGCCCGGTACGCGGGTAAGCGCACGGCCGTCATCGGCTCGGGCGCCTCCGCCTTCACCGCGCTCGCGTACCTCGCCGAGCTGGCCGAGTCCGAGGGCGGCACGGGCACGCACGCGGTGTGGATCCTGCGCCGCGGCATCTCCGGCTCCACCTTCGGCGGCGGCGCCGCCGACCAGCTGCCCGCCCGCGGCGCCCTCGGCCTCGCCGCGAAGGCCGCCGTCGACAAGGGGCACGCGGACGCGGTCACCGGCTTCCGCGCCGAGGCGTTCGAACGCGACGCCGACGGACGCCTCGTCCTGGTGGGCGAGGACGGACGTCGTCTCGACCCGGTGGACGAGGTGATCGTGCTGACCGGCTTCCGCCCCGACCTGTCCTTCCTGGACGAGCTGCGCCTGGGCCTGGACGAGCGGCTCCAGGCGCCGGTGGAACTCGCCCCGCTGATCGACCCCAACCAGCACTCCTGCGGCACCGTCTACCCGCACGGTCACCGGGAGCTCTCCCACCCCGAGCAGGGCGTCTACCTGGTCGGCATGAAGTCCTACGGCCGCGCCCCCACCTTCCTGGCCATGACCGGCTACGAGCAGGTCCGCTCCGTCGCCGCGGCCATCGCCGGCGACCTCGACTCCGCCGACCGCGTCGAACTCACCCTCCCCGAGACCGGAGTCTGCGGCGGCGCGGGCCTGTTCGACACCCCCGACGCCCAGCAGACCGGCGGCTGCTGCGCCGCACCGGAACCCCAGCTCGTCCAGCTCGCCGCGCCCGCGGCGGTGGGCACGGCTGCCGAGGAAGCACCGGCGGGCGGCTGCTGCGGCTCGTGACCGGCCTCCACACCCGCGACAGCGGGGCCGCGACCGGAACAGGGGACCGGTCGCGGCCCCGCGCCGCCCTCCCCGCCCTCTGCCTGACGCAGATCGTGAGCTGGGGCATCGTCTACTACGCCTTCCCCGTCCTCAACCCCCAGATCACCGCCGCGACCGGTTGGCCGGCCGGAGCGACCACCGCGGCGTTCTCGCTCGGCCTCCTCGTCTCCGCGCTCGCCGGAATCCGTGTCGGGCGCATCCTCGACCGGCATGGCCCGCGCGCCGTCATGACGATCGGCTCGGCCCTCGGCGTCACCAGCCTGCTGGTGGTCGCCACAGCTCCCAACCTGACCGTCTTCTTCGTCGGCTGGTCACTCGCCGGACTCGCCATGGCGGCGACCTTCTACCAGCCCGCCTTCGCCGCCCTCACCCGCTGGTGGGCCCCCGACCACATCCGGGCCCTGACCGTCGTCACCCTCGCCGGCGGCCTGGCCTCCACCGTCTTCGCACCGCTGACCGCCCTGCTCGCCGACCACCTCTCCTGGCGCCACACCTACCTCGTACTGGCCGCCGTCCTCGCCACCGTCACCATCCCCGCCCACGCTCTGGCGCTGCGTGCCCCGTGGCCCGACGCCCCACCCACGACCGCGCATGCGGACACCGGCGAGTCCAGAACAGAGCGCAGCAGACCGTTCCTGCTGCTCGCAGCAGCCTTCACCCTGTCGGCGTTCACGATGTACGCCGTCGTCGTGGCCCTCGTCCCGCTTCTCATGGAACGCGGCTACACGACCAGCCAGGCCGCCTGGGCGCTTGGACTCGGCGGGGCCGGACAAACCCTCGGCCGCACCCTGTACGCCGCACTGGCCCGTCGCACCACCGTGACGGCCCGCACGACGATCCTGATCGCTCTCGGCGGCCTCACCACCGCCGCTTTCGCCGCCGTCTCGGGCCCCTATGCCTTGCTGGTCGCCGTGTCCATCGCGGCCGGCATGGTCCGAGGCAAGCTCACCCTGCTCCAGGCCACCGCCGTCACCGACCGGTGGGGAACCGCCCACTACGGTCGGCTCTCCGGACTCCTCGCGGCACCGGCAACCACTGCGGCCGCCATGGCCCCCTTCGCCGGAGCCGCGCTCGCCGCACCACTAGGTGGGTACAGCCACCTTTTTGTGTTCCTGGCCGCCATCTCCATGATCGCCGCTTCGACTGCGGCCTGGACCAGTCCTGACACCGACAAGCAGGCTAGGAGCGAGTAGAGGACCTGCCTGGCTCCCGAGCCGTCATCAGCGCTCCGAGCGGGAGAGGGCGTCACTGGCCTCCTTCGGGCCGCGGCTTTCCCGCTCTACCTGTTGCCGGGCTTGGCATGCAGGTGGACATGGAAGGCGACCGCGTGGCCGGCCATCGAAGCCTTCCAGGGCGCGGCATCGGCCCGGGCGATCTCCTGCCACGCCGCGGCGTTGGCGGCGGCGAACGCCTTCTTGGCCTCCGCCGGTGCGGTGCGCCAGGAGGGGAAGCGGCAGGCGAGGGCGTCCGCATCGACGAGCGTGTGTCCGGCTTCGAGGATCCGCAGGATGAGGATGGCGGGGTCGATCCAGGCTGCACCGCGTGTGGGCCAGGCCCAGTCGATGATGTGGGCACGGTCGTCCACGAGCACGTTGTGCGGGGCGAGGTCGGTGTGCAGGAGGGGGTCACCGGCGAAGAGGGCGGCGGTTCCGGGTGGAGCGTATGCGGCCCAGCGCTGTTCGGCGGCCTTGACGGGGGTGTCCGCCGGGGCCGTGGTCCTCTGAAGTTCAGCGATCACCGACGGCGAGACGTGCATCGGCTGAGACACTGCCCAAGCTGCACATGCGTCAGTGTCAGCCGCCGACTGGGAGTGCCCGCGTGAGTGACCAGCACGACAAGCCGTTCCTCCAGATCGTGGTCTGCGCGGCCGGGATCGCCGCCGACGTCGGCCGACTGATCACCGCGGCACAGGAACGGCACTGGGACGTCGGCGTCGTCGCCACCCCGCAAGGAGTCGGCTTCCTTGATGCCGAGGCGGTCGAGGCCCAGACCGGCCGCCCCATCCGCTCGGCCTGGCGATCACCGAGGGAACCGCGCCCTAGCCGAGCTGCGGATGCGATCGCGGTCGCCCCGGCCACCTTCAACACGGTCAACAAGTGGGCCGCCGGAATCTCCGACAACCTCGCGCTGGGCATCCTGTGCGAGGCGCCCGCCATGGGCGTTCCGGTCGCCGTGCTGCCGTACCTGAACTCCGCCCAGGCCGCCCACCCTGCGTACCGACGGAGTCTGGACCTGCTGCGCGAGATGGGTGTCCTGATCGGCTCCTACGAGCCTCACCGGCCGAAGGCGGGCGGCGGGGCCGACCGCTATCGCTGGGAGGAAGTGCTGGAGCTGCTCGCCCCGAGGCTGTCCGCGCGATCGTGATCAGCGTCGGCGTGCTGGTGGCGGCGGGGGCGAGAGGGTGGTCTCGCCGGGTGCCGCCCAGCGCTCGGCGGACCGTGGGCGCATATGGGTGCCCCGGGTTTCAGCTCATACACCCCGGATGCGGGAAGGCCTTTCCCCGGCACTGGAAGGGGTGGGTCCGAAGACCCCGCCCGCTACCACCGGAACCCCGGCTCAGGGCCACACCAGGCAGTACGCCTGATGCCCCGCCTCGTGCAGCCGGTGGCTGAAGTCCTGCCACTCGTGCAGCGAGTGGGAGGGGTGCGGTGCTGACCTGGGGTTTCGCAGGGAAATGTGCGTTGACCTGGGGAAACTCTTCTCCGTAGTTCTCACGGGTCAACGCCGTTTCCCAGGCTCATGTGCCCTGGATGTGCCCCCGGCGGTGATCGGCTGGCTAGGTGGGCAGGGTGCCGCGGTGTGGCTCGCGACGATGCAGTTCACGGCCGTCAGTAGCCGTTCGAGCGCTGGGGCGACGCTATGCACCCCGGGGCAAGCGGCCTGACGCCGACGGCACAGGCTACAGCGGAGGGGCCCTGCGGTTCGTAGGTAGGTGGAGAGCAAGTTGAGGAGACCAGACCGTGCATCATCTGTACCAAGTGACCATGGACGCGTCATAATGTCGCGATGGGGCTTTCGTTACCTGACCCGAAGGGTCACCAGCGGGACGTCGTCTTCCTGAACGAACGCGGTCACTGCGTCGTTCTGGGCACGGCGGGCAGCGGCAAGACGACGATGGCGGTCCATCGGGCTCATTATCTGGCCACGGCCCCGGGTATCGGAGGCCGCACTCTGTTGGTCACCTTTAACAAGGCTCTCGTTACCTATCTCAGGGGTATGAGCACCGCGTCTCCGAACCTGCAGATCGAGACCTATCACACCTTCGCGCGCGGCTATCTCGCGCATCGCACTAAGGCGCCGGTGCGCATATGCAAGTCCAAGAAGCAAATGGTTGAGCGGGCGCTGGGGGAGGCTCGTGAGCGCCACCCCTCCCGGGCCGTTATTCACCGCCCGCTCGATTTCTTCTTAGATGAGCTGCATTGGATGGTCGGGCACGGCATAGTCGACCAGCAGACGTATGTGGAAGGCCGCGCCCGTCGGGTTGGCCGGGGCAGGCCCCTTCAGCAGCTCGATCGCGAAGTCGTCTTCGAAATCTGCCAACGGTACGTGCAGTTGCGTACCGAAGCCGGGTACGAGTACGACTTCGACAACATGGCGTCAACCGTCTTGGCCGCCCTGAAGGTTGATCCCACCAATCGGCTTTACCGGCATGTCGTCGTCGATGAGGGCCAAGATTTTACACCCGAGATGATTCGAAGCCTGGCGGCGGCCATTCCCGGCGACGGATCACTGACTTTCTTCGGAGATTACGCGCAGCAGATCTACGGAAGCCGGATGTCCTGGCGCTCCCTGGGCCTTCATGTGTCAAATGTCGTGGAGTTCGCCCACAACTATCGCAACAGCCGTCAGGTCGCCCAACTCGCCCAGTCCCTGTCGGATATGCCGCATTTCAAGGACGACGTCGATCTGGTCCAGCCGACCGGTGCGGCGGCCGACGGCCCGAAACCCACCATCCTGGAGACTGCAGGCAAGGAAGAACAGCTCGTTCAGGCGGCGAGCAACGCCCTGGCGCTGGGCGCGGACCGTCAGGTCGCCATTCTTATGCGCACCCGAGACCACGAGGACAAACTCAGGTCGCTCCTCGACGGAGGTCGTGTCCCGGTTCACCGCCTGCACCGTGAGCTTGCGCGGTGGACGGACGAGCCGGGGGTGTTTTACGGGACTTACTCTGCGGCGAAGGGCTTCGAATTCGACTCGGTGATCCTCCCATTCTGTGATGCGGACGAGCTGCCGAAAGCAAGTGAGGTGGAGGCGCATGGCCTCGACGAGGCCAAGGCACGCGAGGCCCGGCAGTTGTACGTGGCCATCACCCGGGCTCGTACAGACCTCATCATGCTGCACTCAAGCAAGCTGACCGATCTGCTGCCGCAGGAGATGTCTGACTTGTACGTGCGGGTGAGCTTGTGAGTGACGTCCTTGAGCAGGCCCGGGCCCGCGGTATCACCCGTCTGTGCCATCTCACCAAGTCGGCCAACCTGTCCCACATCCTCGACACCCGGCAGATACGTCCCGTGGCCACCCTGCAGACGGCTGCCGACGCCTTCCGGCCTGCCGATACTCAGCGTCTGGACGGCGCACTGGAGTTCACCTTCCTGAGCATGGAGTATCCGAACACCTGGTACCTGGCTCAGGCAGCGAGCAGGGACCGCCATTTTCAGGATTGGGTGGTTCTCACGCTGGACGTCGACCTGCTCGCCACTTCCGGCGCCCGGTTCTGTCCCTACAATTCCGCACGAGACAGGAGCGCCGGCGCCCGGCTGGGTGCCGACGGCTTCAACGCCATGTTCGCGCCCACGGTGACCGGCAAGGTGACTTTGCGGCGAGAACATGGGCACCCGTCCTGGTGGCCCACGGACGACCAGGCGGAGATACAGATACCCGGAACTATCCCACTGTCCGCCGTACACTCTGTCATCGTCCGGGACGAGAAGCAGGCGGAGCTGGAGTACTTCAGACATGCCCAGTTCGGCATGGCGGTTTTGCTGCCACCTCTGGTTGTCGCTCCTGTGCTCTTCGACAAGTACGCCCTGAGCCGCTCGGTGCGCTCCGGCAATCGGCCACCGGAGAGCCCGTACATCCCCCGAACAACTCTGGCAGAGTGAACACGTGAACGCTGAGCTTCACCCATGGACCGACAGAGCCTGCGGCATGCTCCTAGGAGCAGCCGTCGGGGACGCCATGGGCTGGCCTTACGAGCGGCGGGACCGGACACGCTCACTTCCGCCACTCAGCCAGGTCTCGGGTCGATTCTTCGCCTGGCAGCGGATGGCCAGCAGCCGATTCCGCCCGATCCTCGAGGAGATCGGACCAGGCGAGTACAGCGACGACACTCAGATGCTCATCGCCGTGGCCCGCGCTCGCCTCACAGCGGGAGACGACTGGCTCACCTGGCTGCAGCGAGTTGAGTGGCCTTTCCTCCTCGACTACGAACGTGGCGCCGGGGCCAGCGTCAAACGCGCCTGCCGTGCCTGGGAGAAGCATGAATCGGCCTGGGGTAAGAGGGCCGATGACCAGGAGAAGTACTTTAGTGCCGGGGCCAACGGCGCGGCCATGCGCATTGCGCCGCACGTCATCGTTCACCACGAGGGCTCCTTTGGCGACCTAGCAGCCGACGTGATCCGCGACGCGGTGACGACACACGGACACCCGCGTGCTCTCTTGGGCGCCCTGGTGCATGCGTACGCTCTATGGATCAGTTTGCGACAACCCGCACCGCTGGCCTACGGCTGGCTCATCGAGGCCGCGCTGGACGGTCTGAAAGACTGGCGGGAACCGGTGTGGCAGAGCCTGGACGGACACTGGCTCGATGCCGCAGCCAAGGCGTTGCCCGGCGGCTATGAGCGGGCCTGGGACGACACCGTGCAGGAGGTGGAGGATCTTCTCACCAGCGCACGGTCCTCACTGGACAGTGGCGCGCTAAGTGCTCCCTCCGCCTTTCTGGAGGAACATGGCCTCACCCGGACGAAGACGCGTGGTTCGGGAACCCTGTGCGCGGTGGCCGCCATCTACCTCGCGGCCCGGTCCGCCGCCGGCCCTGAACGTGGCATCGGTATCCCAGCCCGCCAGGAAGGCGCGGACACGGACACCTTGGCGTCCATGACTGCCAGTCTGCTCGGCGCAGGTCTGGGCCAGGAATGGCTCGGCTCATTCGGCCGGACCGTTCAGGACAGTGCCCTGATCATCAGGCTGGCCGAGAACCTGCTCTGTCCCGTCTCCACGACACTCGTCCTGCCCTCCCGCGACGAGGCTGACCAAGCTCGCTCGCGGTTCCTAGAGGAGCTCGACAGGGCCGACACCCGGGCCAGTCTCCTGCTCCCAGACCGCCGCCAGGCCCGCATCGTCGCCCGAGGCCCCATGACGTCCGGCAACTGGACGGCGCAACGCACCCATCTGGCCACCGCGGACGGCCAGAACCTCTTCCTCATCCGCAAGGTCCAGCGGGCGGAAGCGGAAAGCGTCCACGAAGTTCCTCGCAGTGAGGCAGCACCGACCGCCGGGCAACGAGCGAGCCGCCTTCCGACCGAGGCCCGGCTCCAGGGCGCCTACCTGCCCGTCACGGACATCAGCCGCGTGACCGAAGCGCTCACGGCTCTGGGGTTGAGTGCACCCCGCCGCGGCAGCGACTGGGTCTCCTACGAGAATCTCGTCATTAGACAAGCGCATACCAGGGAACGGGCCACGGGCGTTCCGCGTGTCCAACTTCGTGTAGCCATCGCCGACGTGCAAGTGGCCTGGGAGCGTCTGCGCGGAATGGCGTTCGATGGAGCAGTCCAACGGGACGGGGGCGCCTTCTGGGTGCAAATCGATCCGTATCTGATCGTTGCCGTCAACAATGCCGAGCCGCCTGTCGGGTGATTTGCGGCGAACTCAAGAGCCCGTGCCCCCGTGGGACCAACGGACGGAGATAGCTGCCAAGGCTCTGGCACACGGACTTTCTACCAAGCCGCAGTCTCGCGAACTCAAGGCCCATCACTACGAGTTCGTCGATGGTTCGGACGATCTGGTGAGATCGGAGATGATGCTGGCCCAGGCGCGCAGGCGGGCGATGCAGCCGCAGAACACTGAGAGGAAAAAAGTCGGACGGTGTTGACATGCACCGGATGCGGCTCCGCATTCTCCTCCCACCGGCTCAGCTCGTGAGGTGCGGTTAGCTTGTGGAACGTGCTTCGGACCCAGCTATGTGCAGCGCGTCACGTGGGCTGAAGGAATCGCTAGTTCGCGCCCGATCGCGTAATCCACCGTGCGACACCCTCGAAGGCGTTCAGTGCTCGTACGTCGTAGGGGCCGAAGAAGTCTTGGCAGTCATGGCCGAGTCGGTCGTAGAGGGCTGCTGCTCCTCGTGCGTCACCTGACTGGCCTGTGAGTTCGGCGTGTTCTTCCCGTGCCTCAATCACCGATTGGTCGCTCGGTCCGAACCGGAGCTCCAAATCGAAGATGCGGTGGTCCAGTCCTCGGATGCGTCCAGAGAGACCGGCATTGCTTCTGTGAGACTCGGGCAAGTCGGCTTGTCCGACGACGTCGTCCAAGTCCAATGCGTCCAGGACGATCTGGGTCTTGCTCACCGCCTGTGCAACCGCTTGGGCGCTCTTCGGTCGCTGCGCTGGATCCTTGGCCAGGAGCCTCTGGACAATGGAGTCGAGCTGAGCGGGAACGCCAGGGCGGTGGGCACTCGGGGGTGCTGGCGTATCGTCCTGATGCATTCTGCCCACAGTCATAGGGTCGTCCTGTGGGCTGCCAAACGGTGGGCGCCCTGTCAGCATCTCGTAGAGGACACATCCTACGGAGTACAGGTCGCTGCGCTGGCTACCTTGCTCGTCGTTCCATCGCTCCGGTGCCTTGTACAGCGGGGTACCCGCACTTGTGTGGGACTGAGTGACGTCGGCGAGAAAAGCCAGCCCAAAGTCCACGATCTTCACGTCACCTTTGTGCGTGATCATGATGTTGCCAGGCTTGATGTCGCGGTGGATCACCTCAGCAGCGTGCGCGGCGCCTAGGCCCTCGCAGATCTGGCGCGTCCATCGCACGGTTCGCTCAAGCGTGAGAGTCGGCCCTGTCTTCAGATGCTCGGCGAGGGACCTACCCTCTACGTACTCCATGACGATGTAGAACTCGCCGTCGTGTTCGCCGGTGTCGTAGATGTGTGCGACGTTGGGGTGGTTGACCCGCGCCATGGCCAAGCCTTCACGTTCGAACATTCTCACTGTCCACTCGGTGAACTCTGTGAGGGCTCCCTGCTGGGTAAGACGTCGCCGTGCGAGGAACTTCAGGGCCACGGTGCGGCCCAGCTTCGTGTCCTCGGCTGTCCACACATCGCCCATGGCGCCGCTGTCGCGGCGTTCCCTCGGCTTGAAACGGCCGCCGATCAGCTTGGAGGTGTCCACCCGTTTCCTTTTCTGCCTTCTCGTCGGATCATGTCACCCAGTGGTCAGTTCTCGTTGCGGTGCCCTCCCCATAGGGTGAGAGCTGTCAGTTGTTTCATTGCCTCGTGCCATTCCTCGAAGAAGTCCTCGCGCTGGTCCAGCGCCTTCGCCAGCGTAGCGACGGACTCGTTCCGCAATCGGTCTCCCTGTTCGTTCACATGCTTCTTGCGTAGTGGAACGCTCCAAATCTCCCATATCACCCACGAGACCATGCCGAGGGTGAGTAGGAGGAAGAGCCCCTGCCATGCCCCGTCGACGAACGGCACTACGAGTGACCCACTGAAGCCCCCTATCACCAAGGCGCAGCAGACGCGTGGCCATCTGCGTACCACAGCGTCTGACTGGGCCTGGGTCTGTTGCTTGATGTGCGAGGTGAGGTCATTGACCAGCGGGCCCGGCTCCACCAGAAGTTGCGGATCCGTCGGAACGGTGGAGGACCAGCCCGCGACGCTCAGGGTGATGTGATGTGGAAGGTGATGCCGGGAGTCTGTGACGACTCGGTTGGCGGCGTGCTCCAAGCTCGGCCAGATGGCGCGAAGGGCCATGCGGCGAGCCGGCGGCCCGAGTTGTGCTTCGTCCGGCTCGAAGACGGCTTGGTCGAGCAGTTCCATGAAGGTCACTGGTTGCGTGTCGGGGCCGAATGACGACTCATGTGCCCGCGTGGCTGCCTCAAGGTCTCCTCCGTGTTCGATGACACGCTCAAGCCGCCGCATCTTCTCGCGTATGTCTGCTTCGTCGGGTTCGAGCTGGTTGATCAGGCGCTCCAGGGCACTTTCGATGTGGTTGCCGTCGCTGACGGGCCAGTCCACTCCGTCGGGACCGTCTGGGAACATGCGTCTGAGATAGGCCAGGGTTCTGTCGGGTACGGTCGCGAGTTCCCAGCCGTGGCAGAGTGTGTCCCACTGGTCTCCGCAAGTCTTGCGCAGTGCCGTGTACTGGTTCTTGGTCATGCGCCGGCGCAGGCTCTGCAGCCGAGCCTCCCACTGCTCACCACCGTTCATGTCAGCTGTTGCGTAGGTGTCGCTCAAAATGCGAATGCTGCTCCGGTTCCATCGCGCCATGGCCTGCTGGGTGTAGCTGAGCGCCTTGTCCCCCAGTTCCTTGCTCGCGATGGCGTCTAGGACGACGAAGAAGTCCTGTCCGAGTTCCCCAGGGTCGAGCGACTGCAGGTAGAGGTCCATCCATGCGGCCGCTTCAGTCTCGTCTCCGAGGCGGGAACAGGTCAGCGAGAAGAAGAGGTTGGCTTTGGCGGCGTCCAGCATGCATGCATGTGCGCGGGCGCGCTCGCCCCGCTCGTCCTCGTTGCGGAACTTGGCCGCGACCGCCATCGCGGCCGGAGCCAGCCAATATGTCGGTTCGAGGAGCATCCGCTCTTCGGTGCAGGCTCGCACGGTAGCCGTGTTGACCACATTTCTATAGACAGCCTGTGCGGTAAGGGTGTGGACCAACCCGCGGGCGAGAGCGCGGGTGTGCTTGCGTTGTGCGAAGTCCGCGTGCCACTCGGTTGTCAGGCGGGACAGTTCGGCCTGGGCTTTGGCCACCTCTCGATCGCGGCCATACTGTTCGATGAAGGTGTCGAGGACTTGGCGTGTGTCGGTGATCGCGCTCTCTAGACCTGCGACCTCCTGGCGCACTTCGGTGACCTCGCCGCTGAGCCTGACGACGTCCGCTCGCACGTCGTGCAGTTTGTCCTCGTGGCGGGCTTGTCCTTTCCCTATGCCCTCCACCCGTTCGCTGAGTTGATGCAGTGCTGAGTCCGTCTCAAGCCGGTCTTCCATGACGTCCCCCGAGGTCATCGCGGCGTACGGTATGTGCCTGCTCATTATCGAGTCCGAGAGCATGATCTGGGCTCAACTGGCCTGATTCATTGCATGGTTGCGCTGCACCGGTCGGTGTCAGCGTGGGATGGCAGTATGAGCGGGCACGTGGCCAGTACACCGGATGGGGGCGTCCCTTGCGTGAGATCGTCTATTTGTCGGAAAGTAAACTGCGGCAGTTCGTGCCTGAGCCGCGACGTGTCCCGCGCACGGGCGCACTTCGTGTGACCACGCCGCTCGGCGGTATCGACATGGACGCGCCGGTCGCGGATGGGGAGCAAGGCCAGCTGCGGCACCTGCGTGAGGTGCACAAGCATCTGGAGCTTGTTGCGGATTGGTACACCGAGCCCGACTTGCGTCCCGGCCAGTGGATGCAGTTCGAGGTCTCGCTTCGGTGCGTGACACTCAGCGGTGCCCATCAGGATCTCGTGCTGTTCGTGGACTCGGTGCGTGGAGAAGGCACAGGCGATACAGAAAGAAGCTGCCGTTTGCTGATGCATGGGTCGGTCCGGCATCTGAGAGGCTGGACTCCGGTGTCGGTGGATGGTCCTGTGCTGGAGGTGGTTAACTCCGGGTCCAGTCTGGGGTCCTCTTTCGTCACCCGGGCCGGGCAGGTCGTCGAGGCACTCGCTAGGCACCGCGACCCGCTGCCCGTGGATCAGACTCCAACTCGCACAGCCGTGGACCTGCACGGCCGCGGAGTGCAGGAGCTGTTGCGCGCCCTGGATGGTGAGGACGTCAGCATTGACACGTCCGCGTTGATGACCGGATACGCGCGTGTAACCGGGCTTCTTCCGAGCACCGGGACTGATTCTCGATGCGTGGTAGCGAGCCCGCTCTTCGTGGAGTACGCGACGGTGCTCTCTGAGTAGAGTCTTGTGTGACTGAGACCGTTAGCCTCTGCTGGACGGTGCCCACTCAGACTGGCGGTCACACCATCCGGTCTTACCTGAAGGCGAGCTCCCGGAAGCCGTTGCGGATGTCGGTCAGTGGTGCGCGGTCGCGGGTGTAGTAAAGCTTGTTGGTCAGGAGCACCGCCCAGCGGCCCCCGGTGGGGGAGATCCACATGCCTGTGCCGGTGAAGCCGTAGTGCACCCAGACGTCCTCCTCGGTGGTGGTGCCGGGAGCGGGATGCCAGAACAGGCCACGAGCCGGCTGGAGCTCACCAGTCTCGATGGTCAGGGAGCGGGTGATCCACTCGCTGCCGAAACCAGCCCGCACATGGGACGCGGCAGGGCCGAGCATGTACCGGAGGAAGGTGGCGAGGTCGTCGAGTACGGTGAAGACGCCTGCGATGCCGCAGACGCCTCCCAGGAGGCGGGCAGAGAAGTCGTGGGCGACTCCCTTGAGGTGGGTATCGGTGTTCTGGTCGAGTTCGGTGGGAGCGCAGCGGGCGGCGAGGCCGGCGGGCAGGGGACCGAAGCGGGTGCCGGTCATGCCCAGCGGGTGCCAGGTGCGGGCGGTGGCCAGTTGGTCCAAGGGCTGGTCGGCGAGGTGTTCGGCGAGGTAGCCGAGGATGAGGGCGGCCCGGTCGGTGTACTCGACGGCTTCGCCGGGTGATCGGTGGAGTGGCTCGTGCAGTACGCCACGGCGGATGTCGTCCGGGTTGGTGCCGTAGAGGTTCTTCAGCTGGGCTCGCAGTGGGACGCCGGCGGTGTGCGTCAGCAACTGCCGGGCGGTGACGGATCCGAGTGGGTGTCCGGTGACCTCCTGCCAAAAGCTGGCGAGCGGCTGGTCGAGGTCGAGGGTTCCGTGCTCCCACAAGGCGCCGATGGAGGACCAGACGGCCAGGATCTTGGTGAGGCTGGCGGCGTCGAAGACGGTGTCGGTGCGCATCGGCACGTCCGGCTCGTCGGGGTCGAGGATGCCGGTGGTGCCCTGGGCGAGGATGCCGGTGGCGTCGCCGAGGGCCCACACGGCACCCGGATACACCTTGTCGCGGACTCCCTCGTCGAGCAGGGCTTCGATGCGGTCGCGGTCGTACGTCATGGTCTCCCTCTTCGCTGGGGTGTCCCGTCGGCCAGCGTAGTGACGTTCGCGGAGCGGTTCGGGTAGTGACGTGTCGGGTCGTCTGGCGGTCGGTTCAAGTGAGCTGCTGGCCGAGGTCGGTCAGCAATCGTGCGGTCGCCGAGAGGGGATAGCGTGCCGCGTTTGCATAGCCTGTCTGTCTCAGGGCGGCCAGCAGCCCGGGTGTCCTTCTCAGCCGGTCGAGGTCGCGCGCGAATGCGGCGGAGTGGGTGAAGTCAGTGGCCATGCCGGAAGCGGCGAGCGTTTCGCTGAGACCAGGGACGGGCTGGTACAGGACGGGTAGTCCGCATGCCTGGGCTTCCAGCGCGACCAGTCCCATGGCTTCCAGGGTGGTGGACGGCATGACCAGTACGTCGTGTTCGGTGAAGGCTTTCCACAGCTGTGGGCGGCGCAGCCAGCCGAGGTAGCGGACTCGTACGCCGGCTCGTTGCAGCAGCGGGGCCAGTGCGTGGAACTGGGCTCTGGGCGCGGCGACGCTCAGCTCGACACCGGGCACCGGGGCCAGACTCTTGATCAGGGCCTCACCACCCTTTTCGGCGGTCAGGCGTCCTGCGTACAGGAGCCGCAGGTGGCTGCTGGAGGTGCGTGCCGGCCGGGCGGGCGGTGCGGTGAGCAGGTGGTCGGGGATGCCCCAGGGGATGGGGGTGATCTTGCGGCGTTCGATCTGCGGGGCGAGCTTGAGGAGGCGTTCGGCCATTGCGTTGGTCGGGACCACGATGGCGTCGGCGGCCCTGGCTGTTTCGCGCAGCACTTGGAGCTGGTCTCGGTGGGTCTCGGCGAAGAGCAGGTCCGTGCCGTGGACGAGGGCGATCCGAGGATGCGCGGGCAGAGCGCGGATGAGGGCAGGAGTGGCGCCGAATGCGAGGTGCTGCAAGTGGAGGACGCCGATCTGCGTGGGATCGAGTATGGCTGTGAGCGCTCTGCTCAGGGTGGCGACGTAGCGACTGAAGGCCGTTCCTTCCAGACATTTGCCTGCTACGGGGAGCACGCTGAGTCCGGCGGGTGGCCGGGGACCGTGACCAGGTGGCGTGAGCATGAAGGCGCGGGCCGGGATGAGGGGTTCCTCGCCGGTGTAGAGGTCGAGGAAGAGCTCGACGCTGCCGCCGGGGCTTCCAACGGGGAGGTCCAGGAAGGTGGCAGCCATCGGGCCGGTGGCCGAGCGAGCGTTCACCGCGTGCCTCCGTCGATCTCCTCGTAGAGTCGCGAGACGTCGATGCCTTCCGTGGTCGCGTACTTGGCGGGCTGTTGCTGGTAGCTGGCCGGTGCGCCGAAGGTGGTGAGGAAGACGAGCTTGCCGAAGGTCATGCCCGGATACACGCGCACAGGTCGGGCGGCGCGGATCTCCAGCGTCCACCGGATCGCATGGCCCTGGTGTCCGAGCGGAGCCGACACGTGGACCCAGATGCCCAGGGAGCCGGTGGTGCGGTCGCCGTTCAGCAGCTGCGCGTACGTCTCCGAACCGGTCCGCTCCAGGGTGATGCCGAGGTAGAGCAGGCCAGGGCGCAGCACGAAGCCGGCGTCGGGGATGGACTGCTCGGTGAAGGCGGTGGGGGTTGCGGCGTCGAGGTCGCCGTCGCAGACGCGGATGGTGGCGCCCAGCCGCCAGTCGTAGGCGTTGGGGGAGACGCGGCTGGGCTCGTACGGCTCGATGGTGATCTCGCCGGCCTGGACGGCGGCGGCGATGGCGGGACCGGTGAGGATCACGATGCCACCACCTGGAGCCGGGCGAGGTCTCGCCAGTAGGCGGAGGGCTGCGGTCCTGTGGCGGCCTGGTATTTGCCGCGGTAGAGGTCCACGACGCCGGTGGAGACGAAGAACATGATCTGCGCGATTTTCATGCCTGAGTACACGCGCAGCGGTCGGATCGGGGTGAGCATGAGCGTCCACTGGCCGTGGAAGCCGATGTCGCCGATGGGGGCGGTGATCTCGACGAACAGGCCGAGACGTCCGACGGAGGAGCGGCCGAACAGCAGCGGCACGAACGTGTCGGAGCCGACCTCTTCGAGGGTGTGGCCGAGGTAGAGCTCGCCCGGCTGGAGGACGTGCCCGTCCGGGCCGATGGTGGTTTCGCGGGTGAGGTTGGGCCGGTGGGCGTCCAAGACGGGGCCCGTGTAGGTGATCAGGGTGGGGCCCAGACGCACGTTGTAGCTGTTGGGGTTGACCTGGTCGGCGGCGAACGGGGTGATGCGGAGGCGGCCGTCGTGAGCGGCAACGGTGATCTCCGGGCCGGTGAGGATCATCACCTGCCTCCTTCCACGGTGTCGGGAGCGGTGAGGACGTGTTGGACGGCCTGGTCCAGACGCAGGCCGGCCTCGCGCGTGCGTCCGCTTAGGTAGGTGTCGGCGAGGTAGTCGGTGGTCAGCACGGTGGTGACGGCGTCCGGCAAGGGATCGGGTGCGGTGACGAGCGGGCCGGTCTGGGTGGTCAGCTGAGACAGCCAGCCGGGGAGGTCGCTTCGTGCTGGATCCGGCACGTGGGCGTGCACCAGCTGGTTACCGAACGGCTCGATGGAGAGCAGGTCACCCTGGGTGAAGGTGTCGCCGAGTGGTACGGCGCGTAGTGCCGTTTCGTTGAGGATGACCGCGTCCGTGCCGAGCGACGTGCGCAGGCGGGCGGTGAGGTTCCGAAGCAGGCTGCGCCGATCGAGGACCTGGTGGCGGTAGGCGGGACTGATCGGGCCGAGGATGTCGGCCAGTTGTTGCTTGACGTCTTCGATGCGGGAGCGCAGATCCGCAAGTTCCGTCGGAACGACGCTCGGGGCCCGATCGGGGAAGGACGTGGCGCCCGCGCCCCATCCCGTACCCACGGGCATGGCGATCGCATAGCCGCCGGCGAGCTCTCGGCCCTTGACGACCAGGGTGCCGTCGACTCGGACCGGCCCGTACTGATCGCTGTGGCAGTGCCCTGCGAGGACCACGTCGAGGAAGGGACAGGCCGCCGCGAGATTCCGGTCCTCGTCGAAGCCGGAGTGGCTGAGCAGGACCCAGCTATCCACCTCGTGGTGGGCGAGACTCACCTCCCGCAGGGCCTGGAGGGGATCGGTGACGCAGTGGCCGGCTCGCTGGGCGGCCGGGATCGAGTGGAAGGCTTGCCGGCCGATCACAGCGGTTACGCCGACGCGCCGTCCATCGATGTCGGCGATGTACAGGCGGCGGAACAGAGCGTCGCCGGTGTTGGCATCGACGGCGTTGGCGCAGACAGTGCGCCGGTGAAGGTCGGGTTCGAAGTGGTGGGGCCAGCCGTGGTTGCCAGGGGCCAGCACGTCGTACAGCTTGAGCAGGATCTCCCGCTCGATGGTGCCTCGGGCGAGGCGGTAGTAGCCGCTGCCTTCGAAGAAGTCGCCGCAGTCCACGATGAGCGAGGTCGGGCGCAGCGCGTGGAGGTGGGTCAGGAAGGGCGCGGCGTTGTCGAAGGAGGAGTGGACGTCCGTCGTGGCAACGATCTGGCGCAGGTTCCGGTCGTCGGTGGTCATGGGGTGACCTCGCAGATGTCGGCGCCCAGGGTGCGCAGCTTGCCGGTCAGGTCGGCGTGGCCGCGGCGCAGTTGGTCGAGGCCGCCGATGGTGGTGACGCCTCGGGCGGTGAGGCCGGCGACCATCAGGGCGGACCCGGTGCGGATGTCGGTAGCTTCGACGCCCGCGCCCGTCAGCTGCTGGGGCCCGGTCAGTCGGCATTCTGTGGGGGAGATCTCTTCGATCTCGGCACCCAGGCGGGTCAGCTGAGGCAGCAGGTTGCCGTGGCGGCCGGGATTGATGGCGTCGGCGAACAGATGCGTGCCGGGCAGCCCGAGGGCGAGTGCCATGAGCGGTGGCTCGAAGTCGGCGTCCAGACCGGCCGGGCTCAGGGAAGCGATGGCCCGCAGGGGACGGCCAGTGAGGGCTGTCTCCTGGGCGCGGACGGTAAGGCCATTCGGCTCCGCGTCTGCGGGGATGCCGAGCTGATGAAGGGCTGCCACGAACGGGCCTACGTCCTTGCCCTGCACGCCATTGATACGGGCAGTGCCGCGTGTCGCGGCGATCGCGCAGGCCAGCGTGGCTGCCTCGATCTTGTCTCCGGGCACCGTCCAGTTGGCGGGGGCAGCGGGCGGCGAGGAGGGCGGTGAGAGTGTGAGTACATGCTTGCCAGCGCGCGTCTCCCAGCCCACCGAACTCAGGGCGCCGAGCACGCTCAGGACTTCGGGCGAGAGATTGGGCTGACCCAGCCGTAAAGGTCGGCCGGTCGTGAGGGCGCGCAGTGTCGCGGCCACGGTCGCACCGCGGGAGCGGAAGGGCAGAGCGATGGAGACGGTGCCGGTTTGTGAGGTGTGGGCCTCGATGCCGTATCCGGAACTGTCCTGCCGGCTCCGGTCGCCGAACGCCTCGTACACCTTGAAGTGCAGCTCCATCCCGCGCGCACCGATCCGGCAGCCGCCCGGCCAGGGCAGCCGCGCCTGGCCGTAACGCGCCAGCAGAGCAGGAACGAGATAGTACGAGGCTCGGATCTGGGCCGCCTGCGTTAGATCGGGCAGTCCCCGAGATGATTCCGTCGGCAGGATCACATAGGTGGTCGGTTCACCGACGGGTTGCGCGACATGCCAGCCCGCCTGTTGCAGCAGAACAAGCATGATTTGGACGTCCGTGCTGTCCGGGACGTTGCTCAATCGGACCGGGCGACCGAAGGCCGCCGCAGCGGCCAGAAGCGGCAGAGCGGCGTTCTTGGAGCCGTCGACGCTCACGGTGCCGGCGAGCGGCGGCCCAGGGCGTACGGCGATCACCTCGGCGGCCACACTGGGGGCGTGGGTGGTCGTCATCATCAACTCCTCTGGAGGGGAAGGACGCAGGCGACTTCCTGGCTGGGTTTGCTGGGCAGGTCGATCTCGGCCCAGCAGCGCTTGCCGTTCTCGGTCGGTTCGGCGTGGTACCGGTCGGCGAGAGCGGCGACGAGGAACAGGCCCCGGCCGCCCTCGCGCTCCGCGTCGGGCAGAGCCGGGTGGGGTAGCACCGGGCTCGTGTCGCAGACCTCGATCCGCAGGACGGCCTCGTCGAGACAGACCACGAGCGAGACGGATCCGGTGCCGGCGTACTGGACCGCGTTGGTGACGAGCTCGCTGATCAGTAGTTCGGCCGCGTGCACCACCTCGGTGCCCAGTCCCCAGCCCCCGCCCGCTATAGCGTCCACGGCCTGGTGCCGGGCCTGGCTTGCTGCGGCGGGCGTCGTGGGCAGGGAGAGAGCGAGCTGGTGCGCTTCCATGAGCGGCCTCCCGGTGTAGGTGGGGCTACACCAAGCAACCACGCCGTCGCCGTGAGTGGTGAGCCCTGACGCTGGCGCTGCATGACTTATGCAGGGGCTGCATCACCGCGAACTACGGCTGACCTATGCTCGGTTGAGCAGGCAGGATCAGCGACGGCGGAGGGAGCCGTGGCAGATGGCCGATGCATATGGGGAAGCGAGACGGATCGCAGAACGGATCCGTCGAGCACGGGTGTTACAGCGGCGTTCACAGCACGACGTTGTCGCAGCGCTCGGGTATCACCAGTCCAAGGTGAGCCGTCTGGAGAGCGGTCGAGGCACGGAGGACATCCGCGTACTACGCGCCATCGCGCAGGAACTGAACATCCCGCCTTATGAGTTGGGCCTTGCCCAAGCTCAGGACGTCCCCGTCGCCGATCAAGAAGCTGACGACATGCACCGCCGCACCTTCCTCGCCGCGAGCATCGCAGCGCTCACGGCCCCGGCCGGCTCTTCGGCCTCGCACACCGCCCTCGTCCAGGCCCTCCTGCCCGGTCCCGGCCCTGGGGGCACCGATGGCCCTCAGGACATGGCCGTCCTGTACGAGCGCGTCGGATCAGCACTCAAGCTTTTCCACACCTGCCACTACACAGAGCTGGAGCGCACCCTCCCGAGCCTGATCGCCGACCTGCGACTGGCGGCCGGTGATGCGACGGGCAGGGACACCGTGTCCCGGCTCCTGGCCACGGCGTACCAGACGGCGACGAGCCTGCTGCTCAAGCAGCACGACCAGGGCAACGCATGGCTCGCCGTCGGCCGGGCGATGGCAGAAGCCGAACGCTCAGGCGACCCGGTCGTTCTCGCCTCCAGCGTCCGTGTCCAGGCCCACGTCCTGGTCCGCGAGAAGCACGCCACAGAGGCCGTCACCCTGGTACGGCACACCGCGGACCAGCTCACCGGCTCCTACGACCGGCGTTCACCGAAGTACCTCGCCGCCGTCGGACTGCTGCTCCTGCGCGGTGTGACCGCGGCCAGCAGCCGCGGTGATCGCGCGGCCACGAAGGAATTCCTCACCGAGGCCAAGGAAGTCTCCCGGTACGTGACCCTGGACCGGCCCGACGCCTGGGCCACCTTCAGCCCGACCAACGTCGCTCTGCACGAGCTGAGCGCTCTGGTGGCCTTCGGCGACGCCGGCCTCGCCCTTCAGGCTGCCCGGCCCCTCATGCGCCGGCACATCCCGGTGCCCGAACGCCGGGCCGCACTATGGGTCGAAGCGGCCCGCGCCTACAGCCAGCAGGGCCGCCTTGCCGACGGCTACCAAGCCCTGAGGATCGCCGAGACCTGCGCTGCCCAGGACATCCGCCGCCCCGACGTCCGCAACCTGGTCGCCGACATGGCCGCCCGCGACCGCCGACGTACCCTGCCGGAACTGCACCACTTCAGTCGCCAACTGGGAGTCCCCGCGTGACCGAACCGACCGCCCCGGACAAGAAGCCCTTCCTGTACATCGTCGTGTGCGCGGCAGGCGTGGCCCGTGATGTCGGCAAGCTGATCACAGCCGCCCAGGAGGCGAACTGGGATGTCGGCGTCATCGCCACACCGCAGGGATGTGGCTTCATCGACGCCACGGCGATCGAGGCACAGACCGGTTACCCGATCCGCTCCGCCTGGCGTTCACCAGGAGACCCGCGCCCCCTGCCCCCGGCGGACGCGATCGCCGTGGCTCCCGCCACCTTCAACACGATCAACAAGTGGGCCGCCGGTATCTCCGACACCCTCGCCCTGGGCATCCTGTGCGAGGCGTACGGCATGGGCATCCCGACCGTGGCCCTGCCCTACCTGAACTCCGCCCAGGCCGCCCACCCCGCCTACCAGCAGAGTCTGGACCGGCTGAGGGGGATGGGTGTCCTGATCGGTTCCTGCGAACCGCACCGGCCGAGGGCCGGCGGCGCGGCGGACCGCTTCCGCTGGCAGGAGGCGCTGGAGTTGCTGGAGCCTCTGGCCAACACGGTGCGGTGACGCTGTTCCCTCGGTGTGGGAAACCTGAGGGTGGACGCGGCAGGTACCTCCGCGCCCGCTGACGGCATCACCGGTGTCGAGCAGGTGCCGCCAGGCCAGGCTGTGACGGGCTGGATGGAGTCTGGCCAGGCTGTGCCGGTCGGGCTGCAACGCTGATGCGGGCTTGGGCAGCCCGTGCTCGGGCGCTGGGAGCTTGCCGGGCGGCGAGGCGTTGGACGCGCCAGGTGAGGGTCCTGGCGGTGGAGCGGGCGTCGTCGAGGGTGCGCTGGCGTGCGGCGTGCTGGAGTAGTTGCTCGGGGGCGTGGCCGGCGTTCTCGGCTTCGGTGAGGACTGCGGCCAGTGCGGGCCAGGCAGGGTCGTCGAGGGCCTGTTGGGCGTGGTCGGGCAGGATCACGAGGATCCGCTGGGCGTGCCGTTCCATGGCGCGTGCCGGCGGTTGGCGCTGAGCCAGGGCGGCCAGGAGGAGTTCGTCAAACGTGGCGTCCCGCGCGTGTCCTTCTTCTTTGGCGGGAGGTTTCGGGGCCTGCGGCACGTTGGCGGCTGCCTCCGCCACGCCTGAGGGTTGGGCCACGTCGGGCGCGCTCGGTGCCTGCTTCGGCAGGAAGTCGTCGTCTTGCGAATGGGCAGGCGGCTTGCCGCTGTGCGTGCCGTTGTGGCTGTGGCCGGAGGTGTTGTGGCCCGGTGTGGCCGCGGCTTCTTTGCGTAGGCTCGTGGCGTGGCGGCGGATGACCAGGTCCAGGTGGACGGCGCCGGCCAATCACGGCGTCGGCAAGCGTTGGCAGGTCCGCTACCGCGATTTGGACGGCCGTCAGCGCAAGGAGAACTTCGACACGAAGGCCGAGGCGGACAACCGGGCCGCTGAGGTCGACGTCGAGATCAGGCGCGGCTCCTCCGTCGTACCAGCCGAGACGAAGCAGACGCTCGGCGCCTACGCGCAGAAATGGCTGAAGGCGAACTCCGTCGGTCCGACGACCGCCCTCCGCTACGAGGCGACGGTCCGTAACCACGTCGTCGAGCACCTCGGGCGACGCGAGCTGCGTTCCCTCAACCAGCCTTCGGTCATCCAGAGCTGGGTCCGCACGCTTCAGGACGGCGGCCTGGAGGTGTCGACGATCGAGGGCATCTTCGACATCCTCTCCAGCATCCTCGGCGCGGCCGTGGAGGATGGGCTCCTGCCGAAGAACCCCTGCAAGGCGAAGTCGGTCAAGCTGCCGACCGCGACCAAGAAGAAGATCATCCCTTGGCCGCTGGAACGCGTCCGCGCAGTCATCGCGGGCTTGCCCGAGCGCTTCCAGGCCGGAGGCAAGCTCGCCTTCGGCTGCGGCCTGCGCCAGGGCGAGGTCTTCGGCTTTGCCGTCGAGGACATCGACTTCAGGACCGGTTGGATCCACGTCAACCGCCAGGTGCGGCTCGTCGGCACGAAGCCCGTCTTCGCGCTGCCCAAGGGGAACAAGATCCGGTCCGTGCCTCTACCGGCCCAGCTTGCCGCTGCCCTCAAGGCCCATATGAAGGAGTTCCCGCCGGTCGAAGTGACCCTGCCCTGGGCCAAGCCGGACGGCGAGACGAAGACCTTCCGTCTCCTCTTCGTCGACCAGAAGGGGCGGGCCTACAACCGCAGCGTCTTCAACATGGGGGACTGGAAGCGCGCCCTGGCCGGCGCCGGCGTGATCCCGCCGCGTGAGCGCGGTGCGAGGTACCTCCAGGCGGCCCGGGAGGACGGGATGCACGCCCTCCGGCACGCCTGTGCCTCCGTGCTCCTGGACGTGGGGGAGAGCATCAAGGCGCTCTCCGAGTACCTTGGCCACTCGGATCCGGGCTTCACGCTCCGGACGTACACGCACCTGCTGCCATCCAGCGAGACGCGAACCCGCAAGGCGATCGACGACGCCTTCATGGAGGAGTCGGCACGAGAAGCCCAGGGCACATCAGCGTCCCCAGCAAAACCAATGTGCCCTCAATGTGCCCTGGCCGCCTGACGGCCCCTCTCCGGCACCGAGACGGGCGAGGCCCGAAGACCCCGCCCACTACCAGTAAAGCCCCAGGTCAGGGCCACACCAGGCAGTACGCCTGATGCCCCGCCTCGTGCAGCCGGTGGCTGAAGTCCTGCCACTCGTGCAGCAGTTGGTACACGTTGAACGCGTCGCGCGGGCCGCCGCGGTCCGGGACCGTCGACCAGATGAAGGCCGCCGCGCCGACCGCCTCCTCGCCTATGCCGCGCAGCGGGTCGACGACCGTCATGGGGAGTTTCACGACCGCGTAGTCGGGGTGCAGGACGACCAGTTCCAGGGGCGGGACCTTGTGCAGGGGGACGCCCTCGATGCCGGTGAGGACCATCGCGGCCATGGTCTCCGGCTTGATCTTGGTGAACATGCCGTTCATGCCGAGTTCGTCGCCGCCGAGTTCCTCGGGGCGCATCGAGATCGGTACGCGGGCCGCGGTGGCGCCGTCCGGCGCGCCGAAGTACTTGTACGTCACCCCCACCCGACCACCATTCCTGCTCCCCGCCCCGCTCAGCGGGCCGGTCCGCTCCGGTTCACCGCGCGTCCGTCGTGTCTCGTCCGTGTCCTCCGCCTCGCGTCGGTGCCTTCCCCGCCGGGCACGTCGAGGACCCAGGTCATCGGTCCCCTCGCCCAGTCCGCCACCGCGATGCATATCTCCACCCGACTGCTTTTCTAGGACGCGTGGCCCCCGCCGCGCAACCCGATCATCGTGTCAGTGACCTCCCCCACGGCCGCCCGCCGAAACGTACGGTGAAACATCTGCCCGCGGGATGTCCGCAGCCTCCGGCCGGTCCGGGCCGTGTGAGCTGTGTGTATCAAACGTCAGTTTCGCAGATCACGGCCGATCGGGGGCAGGATGCCGCAGGCCGCCCCTGGCCTACCCTGGACACGTCATACGCACCCGGAGCCGGGAGACCCCCGGAATGTCGGAGAAGGTCGGAGAAGTCGCAGGTCATGAGCGAACTGCCATATTCATACGAAGCCCCGGTCTCGCAGGCGCTGTTCGACCGTGCCGCGGCCGTCACGCCCGGCGGCGTGAACTCGCCGGTGCGCGCTTTCCGCGCCGTCGGCGGCACGCCCCGGTTCATGGTGTCGGGCAGCGGCCCGTACCTGACCGACGCCGACGGACGCGAGTACGTCGACCTGGTCTGCTCCTGGGGACCGATGATCCTCGGGCACGCGCACCCCGAGGTGATCGCCGCCGTGCAGGAGGCCGTCGCCCGCGGCACGTCCTTCGGCACGCCCGGTGAGGGCGAGGTCGCGCTCGCCGAGGAGATGGTCGCCCGGATCGAGCCGCTGGAGCAGGTGCGGCTGGTCTCCAGCGGGACCGAGGCCACCATGTCGGCGATCCGGCTCGCCCGCGGGTTCACCCGGCGCACCAAGGTGATCAAGTTCGCCGGCTGCTACCACGGCCACGTCGACTCGCTGCTCGCCTCCGCCGGCTCCGGGGTCGCCACGTTCGCGCTCCCCGACACGCCTGGCGTCACCGGCGCCCAGGCCGGCGACACCATCGTCCTGCCGTACAACGACCTCGACGCCGTGCACGGCGCCTTCGCCGCGCACCCGGACGAGATCGCCTGCGTGATCACCGAGGCGTCCCCGGGCAACATGGGCGTCGTACCGCCGCTGCCCGGGTTCAACCAGGGACTGAAGGACGCGTGCGCCGCGAACGGCGCGCTGTACATCTCCGACGAGGTCATGACGGGGTTCCGGACCAGCCGGGAAGGGTGGTACGGCGTCGACGGCGTCCGGCCCGACCTGATGACCTTCGGGAAGGTGATGGGCGGCGGCTTCCCGGCCGCGGCGTTCGGCGGGCGCGCCGACGTCATGGGCCACCTCGCCCCGGCCGGTCCCGTCTACCAGGCCGGCACCCTCTCCGGGAACCCCGTCGCCACCGCCGCCGGGCTCGCCCAGCTGCGGCTGCTCGACGACGCCGCGTACGAGAAGGTGAACGCCGTCTCCGCGCAGATCCAGTCCCTCGTCACCGAGGCGCTCGGCAAGGAGGGCGTCGCGCACACGCTGCAGAACGCCTCCAACATGTTCTCGGTGTTCTTCACCGACCGGCCGGTGCGGAACTACGAGGACGCCAAGGCGCAGGAGTCGTTCCGCTTCACCGCGTTCTTCCACTCGCTCCTCGAGAACGGCGTCTACCTGCCGCCGTCGTCCTTCGAGTCCTGGTTCGTGTCCACCGCGCACAACGAGCGGGCCGTCCAGCGGATCGCCGACGCCCTCCCGGCGGCGGCCCGAGCGGCAGCGGAGGCGACCGCGTGAGCACCCCGGAGAAGAACGACGACGTCACCGTCGTCCACCTGATGCGGCACGGCGAGGTCGAGAACCCGGACGGCGTCCTCTACGGCCGTCTCGCCGGCTACCACCTCTCCGAGCTGGGCCGGCGCATGGCCGACCGGGTCGGCGAGCACCTCGCCTCCCGCGACGTCACGTACGTCGTCGCCTCCCCGCTGGAGCGGGCGCAGGAGACGGCCGAGCCCATCGCCAAGGCGCACGGTCTGGACATCGCCTCCGACGAGCGGCTGATCGAGGCCGAGAACGTCTTCCAGGGCAAGACCTTCGGCATCGGCGACGGCGCGCTGCGCCGCCCGGCCAACTGGAAGCACGTCGTCAACCCGTTCAAGCCGTCCTGGGGCGAGCCGTACGTCGACCAGGTCGTCCGCATGATGGGCGCGCTGAACGCGGCCAAGGACGCGGCGCGCGGACACGAGGCGGTGCTGGTCAGCCACCAGCTGCCGATCTGGATCGTGCGGTCCTACGTCGAGAAGCGGCGGCTGTGGCACGACCCGCGCAAGCGGCAGTGCACGCTCGCCTCGCTGACCACCTTCACCTACCGGGGGGACAGGATCGTCTCCGTCGGCTACAGCGAGCCGGCCCGCGACCTCGTCCCCGCGCACCTGCTCGCGGGCGCCAAGCCGGTGAAGGGGAAGGGCAAGGCCTTCGGGGCGTAGGACGGTTTCCGGGACGCGGGACGGCCTTCGGGACGCGGGACGGAAGGCCCCCTTCGAACTCCGTTGCGAAACCTTCGCACGCCGGCGGGAACTTCCCGCTCCGTCACGTCCTCTGAACGAGTGACCACCAGAGGACGTGACGAACGGGGTTGCCATGCGCAGTCTCACCCGCAGGGGAATGCTCGGGCTCGGGGCGGGGGCCGCCGTCGCGGTCCCGCTGGCCGGCTGCGGCGGCCACGAGGACGCGGACGGCGCCGGCGGTTCCCGTCCGGGCACGGGCGACCGGACCGGAACGCCGAAGCCGGACCCGAAGCCGACGAGGACCGCCCGCCCGATCGGCGACGGCTCCACCTCCTTCACCGGCGCACAGCCCCACCAGCCCGACGAGCCGGTGCCGCTGGAGCCGGGTCAGACCCCGCCGCAGTTCGTCGTCTTCTCCTGGGACGGGGCCGGCGAGGTCGGCAACGGCCTCTTCCCGCGCTTCCTGGACCTCGCCAAGGAGCACGGCGCGTCCATGACCTTCTTCCTCTCGGGCATCTACCTGCTCCCCGAGTCGAAGAAGCGCCTCTACGACCCCCCGAACAACCCGCGCGGCGCCTCCGACATCGGCTACCTCACCGACGACCACATCAAGGACACGCTGAGGAACCTCCGCCGCGCCTGGCTCGAAGGGCACGAGATCGGCACCCACTTCAACGGCCACTTCTGCGCCGGCTCCGGCAGCGTCGGCACCTGGACGCCGCGGCAGTGGCGCAGCGAGATCGAGCAGGCCACGTCCTTCGTCAAGGAGTGGCGGACCAACTCCGGCTGGACCGACCTGGAGCCGCTCCCCTTCGACTACGACAAGGAACTCGTCGGCGGCCGTACGCCGTGCCTGCTCGGCCAGGACAACCTGCTGCCCACCGCCCGCGAGCTCGGCTGGCGCTACGACGCCTCCTCGCCCGGCGGCCGTCAGGTCTGGCCGTCGAAGAAACAGGGCATATGGGACCTTCCGCTCCAGCAGATACCGTTCCCCGGCCGCTCCTTCGAGGTCCTGTCGATGGACTACAACATCCTCGCCAACCAGTCGGTCAACTCGACCAACGCACCCGCCCGCCACCACCCCGGCTGGCGGCGGCAGGCGACCCGGGCGTACATATCCGGCTTCGAGCGGGCCTACGAGTCGAACCGGGCGCCGTTCTTCGTCGGCAACCACTTCGAGCAGTGGAACGGCGGCATCTACATGGACGCCGTGGAGGAAGCGCTCAAGCACATCGCGCGGGAGAAGGAGAAGGGCGGCGACGTGAGGCTCGTCTCCTTCCGGCAGTTCACCGACTGGCTGGACGTGCAGAAGCCGGAGGTGCTGGAGAAGCTGCGCACCCTGGACGTCGGCCAGGAACCGGCCGGGGGCTGGAAGGCGTTCGGGAAGGACACCGGGAAAACGGCCGGAACGGGCCCCGGCGAAGCCGCCTGAGATGCGGGTTTCCGCCCGCCCGGGGGGTGCGCAAGATCCCCGGAACGGACATGCGAAACTTTTCACATGAGTGCCGCCAGCCGCGCCCCCCAGCGCTCGAACCGGGCCGACCACAGCCCGAACCGCGCCCTCCGCGTCCGCCGTCGCACCACCCTGGCCGCCGGCGCCGCCGCGGCCGCACTGCTCGTCTCCGCGTGCGGTTCGGGCGGAACGTCCGGCGGGGGCGGCGACACCCACTTCGTCACCGGCACCGACGGCGTCTCCACGGTCGCCGCGGGCGAGCGGGTCGCCGCGCCCGAGCTGTCCGGGAAGACGCTCGAGGGCGAGCCGCTCGACGTCGCCGACCACAAGGGCAAGGTCGTCGTCCTCAACATCTGGGGCTCCTGGTGCAACCCGTGCCGCGCGGAGGCCAAGTACTTCGCCAAGGTCTCCAAGGAGTACGCCGACCGGGACGTGCAGTTCGTCGGCATCAACACCCGGGACGGCAGCACCACGGCAGCCCTCGCCTTCGAGAAGGACTTCGGCATCCCCTACCCGAGCCTGTACGACCCCACGGGCAAGCTGATGCTCCGCTTCGAGAAGGGCACCCTCAACCCGCAGGCCGTCCCCTCCACCCTGGTCCTGGACCGGGACGGGAAGATCGCGGCCCGCTCGCTGACCGCGCTCGACGAGGAACGGCTGCGGAAGATGCTCGAGCCGGTCGTCGCGGAGAAGTGACGTGACGGCCCTGCACACGCTCGCCGCCGAGACGGGCACCAACGGCACGGTGCTCAACGGCGCCCTGCTCGTCGCCCTGCCCATCGCCCTGCTCGGCGGACTCGTCTCCTTCTTCTCGCCCTGCGTGCTGCCGCTGGTCCCCGGCTACCTCTCCTACGTCACCGGCGTCTCCGGCACCGACCTGGCCGAGGCCCGGCGCGGACGCATGGTCGTCGGCGCCTCCCTGTTCGTCCTCGGCTTCACCGCCGTGTTCGTCTCCGGCGGCGCCTTCTTCGGCTACTTCGGGCAGACCCTCCAGGAACAGTCGGACGTCCTGTCCAAGGTGCTCGGCGTCCTCATGATCCTCATGGGCGTCTTCTTCATGGGCCTGATGCCCTGGCTCACCCAGCGCGAGTTCCGCTTCCACCGGCGGCCGGCCACCGGGCTGGTCGGCGCCCCCGTCCTCGGCGCCCTGTTCGGCATCGGCTGGACGCCCTGCATCGGCCCGACGCTCGCCTCCGTCACGGCCCTGTCGTTCAACGAGGCCACCGCCGGCCGCGGGGCGCTCCTCACGGTCGCGTACTGTCTCGGACTCGGGGCCCCCTTCGTCCTCACCGCCGTCGCCTTCCGCAAGGCGCTCGGCGCGTTCGCCTGGGTCAAGCGCCACTACGTCTGGGTGATGCGCATCGGCGGCATCATGATGATCGCGACCGGGCTGCTGCTGCTGACCGGCGTGTGGAACAGCCTCGTGGCGGAGATGCAGACCTGGTCCAACGGCTTCACTGTGGGGATCTGACCCGATGAGCAAGACAACGACCGACGACACCCCTCAGTCCGCCGACGACCAGGACCTCGGCGCCGCCGGATCCCAGCTGTCCACCGCGCCCGGAGAGGACGCGCCGAACCTGCCCTCCCTGGGCGTCATCGGCTGGGCCCGCTGGTTCTGGCGGCAGCTCACCTCCATGCGGGTCGCGCTGCTGCTGCTCCTGCTGCTGTCGCTCGGCGCGATCCCCGGCTCGCTCATCCCGCAGACCGGGATCGACGAGACGGCGGTCGCCGACTTCCGCGAGCGCCACGACGTCCTCGCGCCCGTCTACGACAAGCTCGGCCTGTTCGACGTCTACAGCTCGGTGTGGTTCTCGGCGATCTACATCCTGCTGTTCGTCTCCCTCGTCGGCTGCATCGTGCCCCGCACCTGGCAGTTCACGGGCCAGCTGCGCGGCCGCCCGCCGGGCGCCCCCCGCCGGCTGACCCGGCTGCCCGCCCACACCACCTGGCGCACCGAGGCCGAACCCGAGCAGGTCCGCGAGGCCGCGCTCGCCCTGCTGAGGAAGCGCCGCTTCCGCGCCCACCTCGTCGGCGACGCCGTCGCCGCCGAGAAGGGCTACCTGCGCGAGGTCGGCAACCTGCTCTTCCACATCGCGCTGATCGTGATGCTGATCGCCTTCGGCTGGGGCCAGCTGTTCAAGTCCGAGGGCAACAAGCTGATCGTCGAGGGCGACGGCTTCGCCAACACGCTCACCCAGTACGACGACTTCAAGTCCGGCAGCCTCTTCACCAACGACGACCTGGTGCCGTTCAGCTTCGACGTGAAGGAGTTCACCGGCACCTACGAGCGCACCGGGCCCAACAAGGGCACCCCGCGCACGTACGAGACGGAGCTCACCTACACCGAGGGAGCCGACGGCGAGGAGAAGAAGACCCTCGTCAAGGTGAACGAGCCCTTGGAGATCGGCGACGCCAAGGTCTACCTCGTCAGCCACGGCTACGCGCCCGTCGTCACCGTCCGCGACGGCAAGGGGAAGATCGTCTACCAGGACGCCGTGCCGCTGCTGCCGCTCGACGCCAACGTCACCTCCTCCGGCGTGGTCAAGGTCCTCGACGGCTACCGCAACCCCGAGGGCGAGAAGGAGCAGCTCGGCTTCAACGCCTTCTTCGTGCCGACCTTCGGCGGCTCCGCGGCCGGCACGATGCTCTCCCAGTTCCCCGCGCTGGACTATCCGGTGCTCGCGCTCTCCGCCTACCACGGCGACCTGAAGGCCGACTCCGGCATTCCGCAGAGCGTGTACCAGATGGACAAGACCAAGATGAAGGAGTTCAAGGACTCCGAGGGCGAGCTGTTCAAGCAGCTGCTCACGCCCGGCGAGACCATGACGCTCCCGGACGGCGCCGGTTCGGTCACCTTCGAGAAGGACATCAAGGAGTGGGCCGGCTTCCAGGTCGTCCAGGAGCCGGGCGGCGGCTGGGCGCTCGGCGGCTCCGTCGCCGCGATCGCCGGTCTCGCCGGCTCCCTGTTCATCCAGCGCCGCCGCGTGTGGGTGCGCGCGGTGCGCGGCGACGACGGCGTGACCGTCGTCGAGATGGCCGGCCTCGGCCGCAGCGAGTCCGCGAAGGTGCCCGAGGAACTCGGCGACCTCGCCGGAATCCTCTACGACCGGGCGCCGGGCGCCCCCGACCCCGTCCCGGACCCGTCCGATCCGTCCGGTCCCCCCGACACCGATCCCGAAGCCGTACCTGCCGAAGGGGCTGAGAAATGACTCTCGCCGCCGCAACAGATCTGGCCGCCGCGACCAACGAGAACCTCGCGGAGATCAGCAACGTGCTGATCTACTCCGCGATGGCCGTCTACACCCTCGCCTTCTTCGCGTACATCGCGGAGTGGATCTTCGGCAGCCGCAGCAAGGTCGCCCGCACCGCCGCCGCCCTCACCCCGAAGGCGGAGACGAGGAAGGCGCCGGCCGTCACCGTGAAGCAGGCCGGCGGCACCGCCGTGCTGGAGCGGCCGAAGGTCGTCGTACGCGCCGCCACCGGCTCCCGCGACGTGCCCGACGGACCCGGGGCGCACGGCGGCGACGAGAAGGGCGACCTCTACGGACGCATCGCCATCTCCCTCACCGTGCTCGCCTTCTGCCTCTCCTTCGGCGGCGTGCTCACCCGCGCGCTGTCCGTGGAGCGGGCGCCGTGGGGCAACATGTACGAGTTCAACATCACCTTCTCCACCACCGCGGTCGGCGTGTACCTCCTGCTGCTGGCGCTGAAGAAGAACGTGCGCTGGCTCGGCCTGTTCCTGACCACCTCGGTCCTCCTCGACCTCGGTCTGGCCGTCACCGTCCTCTACACCGAGAGCGACCAGCTGGTCCCCGCGCTCCACTCGTACTGGCTGTACATCCACGTCTCCACGGCCATCCTGTGCGGCGCGGTCTTCTACGTCGGCGCGGTCGGCGTGATCCTCTACCTGTTCAAGGACGCGTACGAGAACAAGCTCGCCGGCGGCGGCAAGCCCGGCGGCTTCGCCACCTCCGTCCTGGAGCGGCTGCCCGCCGCCGCGTCCCTCGACAAGTTCGCCTACCGGGTCAACGCGGCCGTCTTCCCGCTGTGGACGTTCACGATCATCGCGGGCGCCATCTGGGCCGGCGACGCCTGGGGCCGCTACTGGGGCTGGGACCCCAAGGAGGTCTGGTCCTTCATCACCTGGGTCGCCTACGCCTCCTACCTGCACGCCCGCGCCACCGCCGGCTGGAAGGGCCGCAAGGCCGCCTACCTGGCCCTGCTCGCCTTCGGCTGCTGGCTGTTCAACTACTACGGCGTCAACATCTTCGTCTCCGGCAAGCACTCCTACGCGGACGTCGGCCTGGGCGCGCTGCGGTCCGTCGGTTTCTGAACCCACGGGCCACGGAGGCCGGTTCCGCGTGACCCAGGTCACGGGGAACCGGCCTTCGCCGTTCAGTCGCCGATGTCCTCGTTCCACAGCCGTGGACGGCGGGCGACGAACTCCCGCATCATCGCGGCGCACTCGGGATCGTCGAGCAGCACGATCTCCACGCCGTGGCCGGCCAGCCAGTCGTGGCCGCCGTGGAAGGTGACCGCCTCGCCGATCACCACCCGGGAGATGCCGAACTGCCGGACGAGCCCCGAGCAGTACCAGCACGGGGAGAGCGTCGTCACCATCGTCGTACCGCGGTACGACCGCCGCCGTCCCGCCGCGCGGAAGGCGGCGGTCTCCGCGTGCGCCGACGGGTCGCCGTCCTGGACGCGGCGGTTGTGGCCGCGGCCGAGCAGGGTCCCGTCGGCCCCGTACAGCGCGGCGCCGACGGGGACGCCGCCCTCCTCCAGCCCCGCGCGGGCCTCCGCGAGGGCGGTGGCGAGCCAGGCGCGGGCGGTGACCTGATCGATCGGCTCCATGAGGTCAGTGTCCCCGGTCGACGGCCCGCCCGTACGCGCTCTGTACCCTGGCCCGATCATCGCCGCGCGGGCGGCGGTCGGGGTGGGGAGGAACGGCATGGGTGCGCCGGTGCTGGAGGAGCTGCGGGAGGTCTGCCAGCCGCGGGCCAAGATGGAGAGCCGCAACGGCGAGCACTGGGCCGGCCGGCTCTACATGCGGAGGATCTCCCTGCGCACCACCCGCCACCTGGTGCGCACCCCGGTCACCCCCGACCAGCTCACCTGGACCATGGTGGTGTGCGGAGTGGCCTCCGGCGCCGCGCTGATGATCCCCGGATTGACCGGCGCGGTTCTCGCCGTGGTCCTCATGCAGCTGTTCCTGCTCTTCGACTGCGTGGACGGCGAGGTCGCCCGATGGAAGGGGCAGAACAGCGCGGCCGGCATCTACGTCGACCGGCTCGGCGCCTACCTCGCGGACGCGGCGCTGATGGCGGGCGCCGGCTACCGCGCCGCCGAGTCGGGCGCCGGCGGCTGGCTGTCGGCCGGCATCGCCACCGCCCTTGGCGTCGTCCTGCTCAAGGCCTCCACCGACCTGGTGGACGTGGCCCGCGCCCGCCGCGGCCTGACCGTCGCCGACGACGAGTCCACCCGCCCGCGCTCGGAGGGCGTCGCCACGGTGCGCCGTATCGCCGCCGCGTTCAGGATCCACCGGGTCACCAACGGCATCGAGGCCTCCCTCGTCCTCCTCGTCGCGGCGGTGGCCGACACGGTCACCGGAGGCGTCGAACCGACCCGCTGGGCCCTGGGCGCGCTCGCCGTCATCACCTGGGTGATGGTCCCGGCCCACCTGCTGTCGATCCTGTCCTCGTCCCGCCTGCGCTGACACCGCCCGGGAGCGGTGCGCCGCCCCGCCGCGGAGCCGGCCGGAAGGCCGAGGAGATCCCCGAAGGGGAGCGGCCGGGCGGGCCGCCGGTCCCGTGGGCGTCCCGCAGCTCCTGGCGCACGCCGCCCAAGAGGAGCGCGACGGTCGAAGTGCCGTACAGCGTACGGCACTTCGGCGAACACAGGTGCGAATGGCTCTATGCTTGGCCTGCCCGCACGGGCCGAGACCGCACGCCAGGAGGCATTTGTGTCAGCGTTGGAGCCGGACGACCCGCACTCCGTCGGGGCGTACCGGTTGCTGAGCCGGCTGGGCGCGGGCGGTATGGGCCAGGTCTTCCTCGGCCGCTCCCCGGGCGGGCGGCTCGTCGCGGTCAAGGTGGTGCACGCCGAGCTGGTGCGCAGGCCCGAGTTCCGTGACCGGTTCCGGCGCGAGGTCCAGGCGGCCCGGGCGGTCAGCGGCGCCTTCACCGCCCCGGTCGTCGACGCCGACCCGGACGCGCCCCTGCCATGGCTGGTCACCAGCTACATCGCCGGTCCTTCGCTGGAGCAGGCGGTGGTCGAGCGGGGGCCGTTCGAAGCGGGCGCGGTCCTCGCGCTGGCGGCCGGGCTGGCCGAGGCGCTGGTGTCGATCCACGCCGCGAACCTCGTCCACCGCGACCTCAAGCCCTCCAACGTGCTGCTCGCCGAGGACGGGCCCCGCGTGATCGACTTCGGGATCGTCCGCAGCGTCGAGGCCGACTCGATCACCGGTACCGGCCTCGTGGCCGGCTCGCCCGGATTCATGTCGCCCGAGCAGGTCAACGGCGACACGATCACCCCGGCCAGCGACGTCTTCTGCCTGGGCGCGGTGCTGGCCTTCGCGGCGACCGGCGCCAACCCCTTCGGCGACGGACCGACCCCCGCACTGCTCTACCGCGTGGTGCACAACACCCCCGACATCGGCGCCGTCGCCGACCCGGCCCTGCACGCCCTCATCGGCGACTGCCTCGCCAAGGACCCCGCCCGCCGCCCCACCCCGCGCGAGATCCTCACCCGGGTCGGCGCGCTGAGCGGCGAGAGCACGACGGCCCCGCACCGCTCCGACCCCCGGTCGGCGGGGAGCGCTCCCGCCTCCCCGACCCGGGCCGGGACGCCCCTCCCGGGCGTCCGCCCCACGGACCCGAGGGCCCTCACGAACGTCCTTGCGCGCGACGGCGGACCCGGCGCCTTCCCGCAGCAGGCGACCGCGGTGGCGCCGGGCTTCAACGACCGGGCGACCCAGGTGGGCGCCGCCCCGCCACCCGCACCCGGCACGCCGGAACCCGCCGGACCGGGCGGCCGGGAACGCGGCGGCAGCCGGCGGGCCTTCCTGCTCCTCGGCATCGGGGGAGGCGCGGTCGCCGCGGCCGGCGTCGGGGCGGGGTTCTGGTTCAACCGGTCGGCCGCCGCGGACCGGGACCGGGCCGCACCCCCCTCCTCGCCCTCGCCCTCGTCATCGCCCGCCGCCGCCCCCCGGCCCGTCCGGCCCGTCGGGCACTGGCCCCTCGACGAGACCTCGGGCACGGTCGCGCGGGACACCGCGGGCGGCCACGACGGCACCGCGACCGGCGTCACCTGGGGGCCCGGCGGAGGCGGAGCCGTCTTCGACGGGCAGGGCGGCCAGATCATGACCGGGGGTCCGGCGCTGGAGACCGGGGAGGGCCGGAGTTTCACGGTCGCCGCCTGGGTCCGGCTCTCCACCGCACCGGAGAACTGGGCCACCGCCGTCAGCCAGGACGCCCAGGACGCCAGCGCCTTCTACCTCCAGTACGCCGTCGACGAGAACCGCTGGGCCTTCTCCCGCCCCGGCCTGCGCGCCGCCGGCCGCAGCGAGCCCGCCGTGAACGTCTGGACCCACCTCGCCGGCGTCTGCGACGGCTCGGCGCGCACCCTGCGGCTGTACGTCGACGGCGTACAGGAGGCCGAGGCCGAGGACACCAACCCGATGTCCGGCACCGGCCCCTTCATCATCGGCCGGGCGTCGTACGGCGGTCGGGCCGTCGACTTCTTCCCCGGCGCCGTCCGGGACGTACGGATCTTCGACCGGGCCCTCACCGCCGCCCGGATCAAGACCCTCGTGTGATCACGGCCGCCCCCCCGGCGGCGCCGCACGCGGTCCGGGCCCAGCCGCGCCGGAGGCCTCGTCGCGGCCTCGCCGGACGCCTCCTCGCCGAGTGGCTTCGGGGACTCGGGGGTGTCGCCCGAAGGACCACGGGGGTGGGACCACCCCCGCCAGGTCCCGTCCTTCCCACCCTTCCCGCCCATGACGCCGGCTCACCCGTCCGGATGAACACCGTCGGCCGGAGCGGGTTCCCGCGGCACGCCGCGGGGGCGCCCGGGGGAGGTGTCCCTCCTCCCGGACGCCCCTGGCGGACCTGGACGGGTCGGGTGGTGGTGAGCCGGTGCGGGAGCGGCCCGCCGGTCGGGGCGGGGAGCCCCGCACGCCGGTCACTTGTACGTGATGTCCCAGTGGTTGCCCTCGTTGGCGTAGACGTTGCCGGCCGAGGACCGGTACATGGCCGCCCCGTCGCCCCGCTTGCCGGCGTACGTGAACTCGCGCTTGATGTAGCGGCTGACGCAGGTCGTGGGCGTGATGTCGACCTTGTAACCGTTCCAGTGGCTGTACGTCCCCCGGGAGTGCCCGGTTTCCGTGCCTCCGGTGATGTTGACCTTGCATCCGCTGGCGCGCTTGAAGGTGATGATGCCGTCGACGGTGCCGGAGTTGATCCGGGAGAAGGAGGTGCAGGTCTTCCGGTTGCGGTCGGAGCAGTTGCCGCTGGAGGACCAGGTGAGGCCGGCCGACCGCAGTTTGGCCGTGGCCTGACCGTGCGTGAGCTTCGTGCCGCCGGCCTCCGCGGTGGCGGCGGGCAGGAGGACGGCGGTCGCCGCGGTGACGGCCACGAAGGCGGCGTAACCACGGTGTGCGAGACGCTTCGCGTTCACAGGGAACCCTTCTGTCGCGGTGGAACCGGAGGCGGTGCGGGAGAGTTCCGCACCGCTGGTCGTCCTGATCGTTCCGGTGCCACCGCCGTCCCGGCCAGCGCCGGCCGGGCGATGCGGTGGAAGCGGGACGTCCCGCCCTGTGACCTCGGGAAACGCGTGATCCGGGGAAGGTGTGCCGGGACGCGTGGGACGGCCGTCCGCCATCCGGGCCGCGGCGACCGCGCCACGGTGACGATTTGTCACGAAGGTGTCGCTGTCGGTAGTAGTAGGGGTCGCGGACCGAGTGAAGGCTGTTGCACCGGGGGTGAGGATGCCGCGTTGGAAACCGCTGCCCGAGGGGGCGGACCCCAGTGTCCGGCAACTGGTCGGGCAGTTGCGCAGGCTCAAGGACCGCAGTGGGCTGAGCATGGCCGCGCTCGAGGCCAGGACCACCTGCAGCAGATCGTCCTGGGAGCGGTACCTGGGCGGGCGCGCGCTGCCGTCGCGGCGTGCGGTCGAGGACCTCTGCAGGCTGAACGGCGCCGACCCGGTCCGGCTGCTGGCGCTGCGTGAGGTCGCGGAGACCGTGTGGGACGCGTCCGTCACGACCGGCGAGGACGGCACGGACCCGGCGGACGGCCGGGAGGGCGCCACGTACCGGGGTGTCCGGCGCGCGGTCTTCGCGCTGGCCGTGACGGCGGCGTTCGCCGGTGCCGCGGTGGCCGGTGTGCTCCTCGGCCTGGAGCCGTGGCGGAAGGCGGGGGCGACGACGGCGCCCGTACCGGTGCGATGTGACGTGCGCTCGGAGGAGGGCGCCCTCTACGCGGGCCACAGCCGGACGTGGAAGACCACGATCGCGCTCGGCTACGCCGAGGAGGAGGTGGCGGAGGCGGAGTGCCTGCTCAGCCATCACGGCTACGACACCGGCCGGGTGGACGGCCTGTACGACATCGCCACCCGCGACGCGGCCAGACGGGCGCAGCGGGACGCCGGACTGGTGTCCGACGGGATGATCGGGCGGCACACCTGGCCCGTCCTGCGTCAGGAAGGGTGAGCGCGACGATGCCGTGGAAGCCGTTGCCGGACACGCTCGGCCCGGAGTGCCTGCGGTTCGTCACCAGGATGCGCGAGCTGAAGGACGACGCCGGTGTGAGCCTGACGGTCCTCGCCGAACGGACGGCCTACAGCAGGTCGTCGTGGGACCGCTGTCTGAACGGCAGGGCGCTGCCGCCGCGGCAGGCGGTGGAGGGCCTGTGCCGCCTGGCCGGGCAGCCCGCCGGGCCGCTGCTCGCCCTGTGGGAGCTGGCGGAACTCACCCGGGGCGGCCGCCCGCCCGGCAGCGGGACACCGGCGGGGGGAACGCCCGCGGCCGAAGAGGCGGAACGGACGGATCCGGATCGGGCGGTCCCCGCACGGACGCAGTGCACGGAGAAGCCCGGACCGGCCCGCCCGACGCCTCCGCGGCGGGCGGGGGAGGCCCGGCGGCACCACTCCCGGCGGGCGGTCGCGGTCACCGCCGCACTGGTCGCCGCCGCCACCCTCCCGCTCACCTGGTGGCTGACCGACGCCGCGGGAGGACCGGCCCTGTTGCGTCCCGCGGTGGCCGTCACCGCGCAGCCCCTGTGCACCGGCAGCGACTGCCGGGGCGAGGATCCGAGGACGACGTGGTGCGCGGGCGGATCGGAGTCGGTCGTCAGGAAGCGCCTCGGCGACGGGGTCTCGTTCGAGATCCGTTACCGCGAGGCGTGCCGTGCCGCGTGGGGCCGTATGTGGTTCTCCCGGCCGGGAGACCGGCTCGTCCTCACGCTGCCCGGCGAGCGGACCGACGTGACCGACACCGCCCCGGAGGGGGCCGACCGGTATCACTCCACCCCCATGCTGACGACGGACACGCCCCGCGAGGTCACCGCCTGCTACCTCCCGGAGCGGGGAACGCGGGTGTGCATCGGTGGCCGATCCGCCGCCTCCCTCATGCCCGCGGGCGACGCCGGGGGCGTCGAGTGACGCGGGGCGCGGGCCGGCGGCCGGTGACGCCGCCGGTGCGGTGACCGCGGGGTCACTCGCCCCGGTCCCGCTGGTCCTTGTCCCCGTCCTGGTCCTTGGGCCGGTCCTCGTCCAGCGACTTCAGGAACTCGGGGTTGTCGTCCGGCGCGACCCACTGCCGCCGGCCGCCGCCCCCGGCGGAACCGGCGGCGCCGCCCGCGGGGTGCCGCTTCTTGCCGGCGATGATCCACGAGACCGAGCCGACCAGCGGGAACAGCAGCACCAGGATCGCCCACAGCGGCTTCGGCATGTGCCGGATGTCGTCGTCCTTCGTGCTGATGCAGTCGATGAACGCGTACACGCTCAGGGCCAGTGGCACGAGGAACATCAGCACCCGCAGCATGGGGCCTCTCCAGCGAAAGCGGTGGGCGGTACAGGGCCAGCGTAACCGCTCGGGGATACTTGACCCCATGGCTTACGACGATCTTCGCTCCCTGCTCAGGGCGCTGGAGCGCGAGGGCGACCTCAAGCGCATCAAGGCCGAGGTCGACCCGTATCTGGAGGTCGGTGAGATCGTCGACCGGGTGAACAAGGCCGGCGGTCCCGCGCTGCTCTTCGAGAACGTGCGCGGCTCGAGCATGCCCCTCGCGATGAACGTGTACGGCACCGACCGCCGCCTGCTGAAGGCGCTCGGCCTGACGTCGTACGCGGACATCTCCGAGAAGATCGGCGGACTGCTGAAGCCCGAGCTGCCGCACGGGTTCGTCGGGGTGCGCGAGGCGTTCGGGAAGCTCGGCGCGATGACGCACGTACCGCCGAAGAAGGTGAAGTCCCAGGACGCCCCCGTGCACGAGACCGTGCTCACCGGCGACGACGTGGACCTCGACAGGCTCCCGGCGCTCTTCACCTGGCCCAAGGACGGCGGCTCCTTCTTCAACCTGGGCCTCACCCACACCAAGGACCCCGAGTCGGGCGTCCGCAACCTCGGCCTGTACCGCCTCCAGCGCCACGACAAGCGCACCATCGGCATGCACTGGCAGATCCACAAGGACAGCCGCAACCACTACCAGGTCGCCGCCCGGCGCGGCGAGAGGCTGCCCGTCGCCATCGCCTTCGGCTGCCCGCCGGCCGTGACGTACGCCTCCACCGCCCCCCTCCCCGGCGACATCGACGAGTACCTGTTCGCCGGGTTCGTGCAGGGCAAGCGGATCGAGATGGTCGACTGCAAGACCGTTCCGCTCCAGGTGCCGGCGCAGGCGGAGGTCGTCGTCGAGGGCTGGCTGGAGCCCGGCGAGACGCTGCCCGAGGGGCCGTTCGGCGACCACACCGGCTTCTACACCCCGCAGGAGCCCTTCCCCGCACTGAGGATCGACTGCGTGACCATGCGCAGGCGCCCGCTGCTCCAGTCGATCGTCGTCGGCCGGCCGCCGACCGAGGACGGGCCGCTGGGCCGGGCGACGGAGCGCTTCTTCCTGCCGCTGCTGAAGATCATCGTCCCGGACATCGTGGACTACCACCTCCCCGAGTCCGGCGGCTTCCACAACTGCGCGATCGTCTCGATCGACAAGAAGTACCCCAAGCACGCGCAGAAGGTCATGCACGCCATCTGGGGCGCCCACATGATGTCGCTGACCAAGCTGATCGTGGTCGTCGACTCCGACTGCGACGTCCACGACCTGCACGAGGTGTCCTGGCGGGCCCTCGGCAACACCGACTACGCCCGCGACCTCACCGTCGTCGAAGGCCCCGTCGACCACCTCGACCACGCCTCGTACCAGCAGTTCTGGGGCGGCAAGGCGGGCATCGACGCGACGCGGAAGTGGCCCGAGGAGGGGTACACGCGCGACGGCGGCTGGCCCGACATGGTCGAGTCCGACCCGGACACGGCCGCGCTGGTCGACCGCCGCTGGAAGGAGTACGGACTGTGACCTCGGCCTCCGCCGCGCTTCCGCAGCAGCCGGGACGCACGAAAGCCTTCCTTCGCCTGGTGATGATCGAGCACTCGGTCTTCGCCCTGCCCTTCGCCTACATCGCCGCCCTCACCGCGATGTACGAGTGGGACGGGAACATCCACTGGGGCCGGCTGTTCCTCGTCACCCTCGCCATGGTCGGCCTGCGCACCTTCGCCATGGCCGCCAATCGGATCATCGACCGCGAGATCGACGCCCGTAACCCGCGCACCGCGCACCGCGAGCTGGTCACCGGCGCGATGTCGGTCAGGCACGCCTGGACGGGCGCGCTCGTCGCCCTCGTGGTCTTCCTGGGCGCGGCGGCCCTGCTCAACCCGCTCTGCCTGGCCCTCGCACCCGTCGCCGTGATCCCGATGGTGGTGTATCCGTACGGCAAGCGGTTCACGAACTTCCCGCAGGCCATCCTCGGGCTCGCGCAGGCCATGGGCCCGGTCGGCGGCTGGCTGGCGATCACCGGGGCGTGGTCCTGGGACGCCGTCGTCCTCGGCCTCGCGGTCGGCGTCTGGATCGGCGGCTTCGACCTGATCTACGCCTGCCAGGACGTCGACACCGACCGGGAGATCGGCGTGAAGTCGGTCCCGGCCCGCTTCGGCATCCCGGCCGCGATCCGGGGCGCCCGGGCCTGCCACACCGTCACCACGGCCCTCTTCGTCTGGTACGCGCTCCTCACCGACGCCGGCGCGTTCTTCTGGTTCGGCCTGCTGATCGTGGCGGGGGCCTTCGTCTACGAGCACACCATCGTCCGCCCCCACGACCTGACCCGTCTGAACCGGGCGTTCTTCTCCGTCAACGGCTTCATCGGCATCGCCCTGTTCGTGTGCGCGCTGCTGGACCTGCTGGTGCGGGGCCTGACCGTCTGAGGGGACGGCGCGGCGCGGGCCACGGACGGGCCGGACAGGTGACGGCCCGTCCGTGGTCCGCACCCGCCCCCGGTAGGCTCAAGATGTGAACGCAGGAGAAACGCGGCGCAAGCCTTGGATCGTGGGGGTCTCGGGGGCGTCCGGGACGCCCTACGCAGCCGCTGTGCTGCGTGCGCTGCTGACGGCGGGGGAGAGCGTCGACCTCGTCGTGAGCCGGGCCTCGCGGCTCACCCTGCTGGACGAGACCGGTATCGCCTTCCGGGACGCGCACTGGCGGGACGACCTGCGGGAATGGCTGTCCCGGGGTGCGGACGGCAAGCCGGACACGTTCACCGTCGACCTCGACCTCGACCTCGACGGCGTACGGCACTGGGCCGCCGGTGACCTCGCGGCCGGGCCGTCCTCGGGGTCGTACCCGAGCAAGGGCATGCTGATCGTGCCCGCCTCCACGGCCTGTGTGGCCGGGGTGGCGCTCGGACTGTCCAAGGACCTGTTGCAGCGTTCGGCGAGCGTCACCCTGAAGGAGGGACGCCCCCTGGTCGTGGCCGTACGGGAGACCCCGCTGAACGGCCAGACGCTGCGGCACCTGGTGACGCTGGACGACGCGGGCGCGGCCGTGGTGCCCGCCTCGCCGGCCTTCTACGCGGGCGCGACGCACATCCAGGACCTGGTGGACTTCGTCGCCGGACGCGTACTCGACGCGGCGGGCGTCGAGCACCGCCTCTACCGCCGCTGGAAGGGCGAACTCGGCGGCGGATCCCGCCCCTGACCGAGCACCTCCGCAACACCTCGGCACGTGCAGAACCCTCAGACCTCTTCAGTGGAAGGCTTCGATTCGATGGACGCGGTGGACAGGCAGCTCATCCAGGCCCTCAGGGAGAACGGCCGGGCCTCCTACGCGGAGCTGGGGCGCCTCGTCGGCCTGTCGGGACCCAGCGTCACCGACCGCATCAACCGGCTGGAGGCGGCCGGCGTCATCACCGGCTACCGGGCCACCGTGGACGCCGCCTCGCTGGGCCTCGGCGTCGCCGCCCTGATCGGCGTCTCGCTCTCCGACGCCGCCGACCACGAGGACGTGGCGCAGCGGCTGAAGGACCTGCAGGAGATCGAGGACTGCTGGTTCATCGCCGGCGACGACTCCTTCATGCTCAAGGTCCGGGCGACCGACGTGGACGGCCTGGAGAAGATCATCCGCCGGCTGTCCGGCACCAAGGGCGTCTCCCGGACCCGTACCACCATCGTGCTCTCCACCAAGTGGGAGAACCGCGTCGGTGAGCTGCCCGAAGAGACGGAGTGATCGGGGCGTACGGTTGACCGGGTCTGTCTGCAGAGGGAAAGAGGGATCGGCATGGACGTCGGGCTCAAGCGCGAGCTGGAGGAGAAGGTCCGGGCGGGCGAACGCCTGACCCGTGAGGACGGCATCGCGCTGTACGAGTCGGACGACCTGGCCTGGCTGGGCGGGCTGGCGCACGAGATGCGCACGAAGCTGAACGGCGACGTCGTGCACTTCAACGTCAACCGCCACCTCAACATGACGAACGTGTGCACCGCCTCCTGCGCCTACTGCTCCTTCCAGCGCAAGCCGGGGGAGAAGGACGCGTACACGATGCGCATCGAGGAGGCGGTGAAGCTCGCCAAGGCGATGGAGTCGGAGAACCTGACCGAACTGCACATCGTCAACGGACTGCACCCCAATCTGCCGTGGCGCTACTACCCGCGCTCGCTGCGGGAGCTGAAGGCGGCGCTGCCCGACGTCTCGCTGAAGGCGTTCACGGCCACCGAGATCCACCACTTCGAGACCATCTCCGGGATGTCCGCCTCCGAGATCCTCGACGAGCTGATCGACGCGGGCCTCGAGTCGCTGACCGGCGGCGGCGCCGAGATCTTCGACTGGGAGGTGCGGCAGCACATCGTCGACCACCGGACGCACTGGGAGGACTGGTCGAGGATCCACCGGCTGGCGCACGAGAAGGGGCTCAAGACCCCGTGCACCATGCTGTACGGGCACATCGAGGAGCCCCGCCACCGCGTGGACCACGTGCTGCGGCTGCGTGAACTCCAGGACGAGACCGGAGGGTTCCAGGTCTTCATCCCGCTGCGCTACCAGCACGACTTCGTGGACATGAAGGACGGCAAGGTACGCAACCGGCTCCAGGCGCAAACGCAGATGGCGACCGGCGCGGAGGCGCTGAAGACGTTCGCGGTGTCGCGGCTGCTGTTCGACAACGTGCCGCACGTCAAGGTGTTCTGGGTGATGCACGGCGTGCAGACGGCGCAGCTGGCGCTGCAGCACGGGGCGGACGACATGGACGGGTCGGTGGTCGAGTACAAGATCACGCACGACGCGGACAACTACGGCACGCCGAACAAGCTGACCCGTGAGGACCTGCTGGACCTGATCCGCGACGCCGGGTTCCGGCCGGTGGAACGGAACACGCGCTACGAGATCATCCGGGAGTACGAGGGTCCCGACCCGGCGCGGCGGGAGTCCCCCCAGCCGATGCGCGTGTGAGGTGAAGGGGGCTCCGCCCCTTCGGACCCCGCCAGGGGCCGGGAGCCCCCTGGACCTCCGGCCTCCGCCCGCCCACCACCCGGCTCGGTCCCCGGCGGTGCCGCGGGCGGACGGCAGGAACACGGCGCGCCGCGGGCCGGGGTACGGCCCGGAAGCAGCCGGGCAAGCGCCGAGGTAATGGCTAGTATCCATACATGCCCCTTACCTTCACCTTCGACCCGGCCGTCACCCCCGAACTCCGCGACGGCGTCCTCGACCTGTGGGCCGACGTCACCAACGCCGGCGGAGCGGTCGGGTTCGTGCCGCCCGTGACGCGGGAGGACATCCGCCCCCAGCTGGTACGGCAGTTCGTGTCGATGGCGGAGGAGCGCTCCCGCCTCCTCGTCGGGCACGACGAGGAGGGCAGGGTGGCCGCGACGGCGTTCCTCACCTTCAACACCCATCACCTGATGACCCACTGGATCTGGCTCTACACGGTGATGGTCCACCCCCGCCACCAGGGCCGCGGTTACGGCCGCGACCTGCTGGCCGCCGCCGAGCGGGCCGCCCGCACCCTCGACGGCGTCGAGGCGATCCGGCTCACCTGCCGCGGCGGTCTCGGCCTGGAACACTTCTACGCCTCCTGCGGCTACAAGGAGGTCGGCCGGGTCCCGGACGCCATCCGCGTGGCCCCCGGCGACGACCGCGACGACGTCGTCATGCTGCTGCCGCTGACCTGAGGCCTCCGTACCCCGCTGAAGGATCCCCGCCCGGTCGTGCTTCACTGGACGTCGTCCCTTGGGGACGTATCTGACCGTACGCAGGGAAGAGTGGATGAGATGCTCCGCTACACGCTGATGCGCCTCGGGATCTTCGTGGGCTGCCTCGTGGTCGTCTGGGGCCTCGTTCACTCCGGCCTCGCCCCGCGCGGCCTCGGTGACTCCAACGGGCTGTGGATCGTCCTCCTCGCCCTGGTGATCTCGGCCCCGATCAGCCTCGTCGTGCTCCGCAAGCAGCGGGACCAGGCCTCCGAGCGGATCGTGCAGCGGGTGAACCGGGCCAAGGCCGGCCTGGAGGCCAACCGCGCCCAGGAGGACGCGGCCGACGAGACCGCCCGCACGCGGGCGCAGGAGCAGACCTCGTAACGTCCGTCACATCCGCGCACCGCACTCGGGCGCCCCGGTTTCCGAACTGACCCGGAAACCGGGGCGCTTTGCGTTGCACGGACACCCCCGGCCTTCCGCCTCTCAAAGCAAGGCTTTGAGGATCCCAAAGTTCAGGTGTTACGGTCTTCGGGTGAAGTCAGCAGCCGTGTTCCCCACGCCCCGGAGTGTTCCGCTCGTGGCGCGCCTGCACGTGGACCTCTGCCGGGTCACCGCCGCGAACTGTCGTCCCTGACGTTCCGCGCCATCCGAGTCCCACGTCACCTTTCCTCACGCGTCCCCTCACCGGAGCTTTTTCGTGTCCACGAACACGCAGTTCAGGCGGCCCGTACTGTCCGTACGCGCGCCCTTCTGGGTCCAGATACTCGCCGGCCTCTTCCTGGGCGTCCTGCTCGGCTGGCTCGCCCGCAGCCAGGACGTCTCCTGGCTCGTCACCACCCTGGAGAAGGTCGGCGGCACCTTCATCGGCCTGCTGAAGCTGGCCGTCGCCCCGCTCGTCTTCTTCGCGATCCTGGTCTCCATCACCAACCTGCGGAAGGTCAACAACGCGGCCCGGCTGGCCTCGCGCACCCTCCTCTGGTTCATGATCACCTCGCTGATCGCGGTGGCGATCGGCCTGGCCATCGGCCTGGTCACCAACCCGGGCGCGGGCACCGGTCTCACCCCGGCGGACGGCGCCGCGCCGGAGAAGACCGGCTCCTGGATCGACTTCCTCACCGGCATCGTGCCGACCGACGTCATCACGCCGTTCACCGAGCTGAACGTGCTCCAGATCGTCTTCATGGCCGCCGTCGCCGGCATCGCCGCCCTCCAGCTCGGCGAGAAGGCCCAGCCGATCCTCACCCTGAGCGAGTCCGTCCTCGAACTCCTCCAGAAGGCCCTGTGGTGGGTCATCCGCCTCGCCCCGCTCGGCACCGTCGGCCTCATCGGCAACGCCATCGCCACCTACGGCTGGGACCTGATCGGCAAGTACGCCACCTTCACCGCCGACATCTACGTCGGCTGCCTCATCGTCCTCTTCGGCGTCTACCCGGCGCTGCTGGCGACCGTCGGCAAGGTCGGCCCGGTGCAGTTCTTCAAGGGCGCCTGGCCCGCGATCCAGCTGGCCTTCGTCTCCCGCTCCTCCGTCGGCACCATGCCGCTGACCCAGAAGGTCACCGAGCGCCTCGGCGTGCCCAAGGAGTACGCGAGCTTCGCCGTCCCGTTCGGCGCGACCACGAAGATGGACGGCTGCGCCGCGATCTACCCGGCCATCGCCGCGATCTTCGTCGCCCAGATCTTCGACATCCCGCTCGGTGTCGGCGACTACCTGCTGATCGCGTTCGTCTCGGTGGTGGGCTCCGCCGCCACGGCCGGCCTCACCGGCGCGACGGTCATGCTCACCCTCACCCTCTCCACCCTGGGCCTGCCCATGGAGGGCGTGGGCCTGCTGCTGGCCATCGACCCGATCCTGGACATGATCCGCACCGCGACGAACGTCGCCGGCCAGGCACTGATCCCGGTCATCGTCTCGGCGCGTGAGGGGCTGCTCGACCGGAAGGCGTACGACTCGGTCCACTCCTCCCCGGTCGACGAGGACCCGTCCGACGAGACCCCGGCCGACGAGCCCCGGCGGGTGCCCGCGGTGGCCTGACCGCCGTCAGACCCCGGACAGGGGGCGCTTTCCGGCAACCACCGACAGGTGACCGTTGCTGGGAGCGCCCCTTATCCCTGTCCGCCCGGTGGTGTGGGATCACCTGGACCACGTGCGTCGCATGACGCGCGTGGACCACGTCGATGATCCGGCAGGGATCAGCACCACATGCGAAGGGGGAGACCGTGGCACGCACGCGGGCGCAGAGTCTGCGCAACGTCGCCGAGGCGGTCGCGTCCGGCACCGATCCGCGCACGGCGGCCCAGGACGAACTGCGCCGCCGCACCGGAGGGGGCGGCGCGCCGTCCCGGAACACCGGGGAGGATCGCGACGGGCGTCAGGAGGCCGAGGGCGAGGGGATGGACCCGGCCGACTTCCCGGCGGCCCGGGAACAGGACGGGAGCTCCGTCGACACCGTCATGCGGCAGAAGACGGTGCCGCTGGACGAGGCGGGGGAGGCGCTGGGCCGCAGCGAGCAGCTGCGCGAGGACGGGAAGGTGGCGCACGCCATCTGCCCGATGGTGATGCCCAAGGGCCGCTCCCTGCTGTCCATGCTGCCGGTGCTGTCGCTGCTGGTGGTCGGCGCCGTGGGCGCCTCCGTCGTGTCGGCGACCGGTGGCGGCGGGCTCACGAACCCGCTGTTCGGAGTGCACTACTGGGTCGTCGTGCTGCTCGCCGTCGCGTTCGTGTGGTGGCGGCAGGGCCTGGTCATGGTGCCGGACGGCTGCCAGGCGATGATCACCCGGTTCGGCAAGCTGGAGAAGGTCGTCGGCCCCGGCCGGGTCACCCTGCTCAGCCCGTGGAAGCGGGTGTCGTACATCGTCAACACGACCCGTGAGTACCCGTTCAACGCGCCGGTGCGCGAGGCCCCGACCAAGGGCGGGGTGAAGGCGTCCATCGACCTGTTCATCCAGTTCCGGATCAGCGACCCGGTCGAGTTCGTCTACACCCTCGGCGCCGTGCGCGGGTTCGAGGAGAAGCTCGGCAACGCCGTCAGCGAGACCATCCGCAGCCTGATCTACGAGCAGGAGGCGTCCGGCATCTACGACATGGTCGGTGAGGACAGCGGCCGTCTGCTGGAGCAGCTCAACCAGCAGTTCCGGCCCGCGGTGGAGCTGACCAACGCCAACATCACGCACGCCGAGCCCTCGGACCGGCGCTACCGGATGGACCTGGCCGCCCCCGAGATGGTGCGCGTGGCCAAGGAGGCGTACACCCACGAGTACGCGCTCCAGCTGCGCAAGGAGCAGGACGAGGGCGACCTGACCCGGGAGCTCGCCTCCAGCCAGGAGACGCTCTCCGCGATCCAGGCCGACATCGCCCAGTACCAGGCGCAGATGGACACCGCCGTGGAGCGCGAGACCAACCGCGCCGAGGCGCTGGCCCGCCAGCGCTACGTGCAGGCCGAGTCGGAGGCCAAGGCCAACGCGGCGCTGCTGGAGGCGCAGGCCCTCGACATCCGCGCGGTGACCGCAGCGCAGGCGCCGGAGATCCTCGAGTACCGCTATCAGCAGCAGGTGCTCGACACCCTGGAGCAGGTCGCCGACCACCTGCCCCGGCTGGTGCGCGTCGGCGGCGTGGACGGCACCGGCGCGGCCGGGATCGACTTCCTCGAACTGGCCCGGGAGCTGATCGGCGAGCGCGGGGCCGAGCTGTTCACCGACGCGGACATGGCCGCCGTACGGGACCGGCTGGCGGAGGTGTCCGAGCGGATCGCCGCCCGCGAGGAGGAGATCGGCGCGCTGCTGGCGGCCGAGCGGCCGACGGTGCCGCAGGTGCCCGAGGGTGCCGGGGCGGGCGAGGCGCCCGTGTCCGCGGAGAGCGCCGGGTCGAGTGATGTGTCCGAGTCCGCCGAGGAGGCCCAGCAGTGAGCTCCGCCCGTACCCGCCGCCGTTCGGTCATCTCCGAGGCCGTCGCCCCCTGGAGCGACATCGCCCGGCTGCTGCGCGGCGGTGAGGCCGACACCCTCATTCCGGTGATCATCCCCCGCCACCGCCGCCGGCTGTGGTGGATGCTGCCGCTCTGGCTCGGCGCCTACGCCCTGCTGACGGGCGTGATGCTGACGCTGCGGGAGGCCGACTCCGACGGCGTGGCCGACCTCGCCCACGGCGCGCCGGCCACCGTCTCCTACGTCGCCGGCGTGGTGCTGCTGCTGATCGGTACGCTGTGGTGGTGGCGCTCCTCGATCGTCGAGATCGAGCAGGGCACCAACGGCGTGCTGACCCGCTACGGCGCCGTCGTGCGCACCCTGGACGCCGGCCGGCACTACCTGTGGCACCCCTGGTCGCGGGTCGACTTCGTCGTCGACACGGCCACCGAGATCCCCTACTCGGCGCCGGTCATGGCCTGCCCCACGCAGGAGAACGTGCCGCTGCGCGCGATCGAGTTCTTCCTGAAGTTCCGCATCACCGACGCCGTGCTGTTCGTCCGCACCATCGGCGCCGGCAACTTCGACCTGGTGCTGTCCAGCGCCGTGCAGGACGCGATCCGGCAGCGGGCCCGCCAGATGCGCACCGAGCGCGCCTACGACCTGCGCGGCTCGGACGTGGCCGACATGCAGGAACTGCTCAACCGGCAGCTGTCCGGCTACGGCGTGCGCATCACCGGCTGCAACATCCCCGACGTGCAGCTGCCGACGCAGTACCAGCACCACCTGGCCACCCGGGAGCGGATCGCCAAGGAGCGCACCGCCTACGAGCAGGAGTGGGGGCTGACCCGCAAGCGGCGCATCGACAGCCTGGGCATGGACATCGAGCGGGCCAAGAAGGTGCGCGACGCCCGGATCGTCGAGGTGAAGGCGGCGCTGAACCGGGCCCGCGAGGAGGTCGCCCAGCTGCTGGAGCGGCAGGAGACCGAGGCCCAGCGGGTGCGGTTCGAGATCGAGACGCGCGGTCGCAGCGGGCTCATCGCGGCCGAGAACGAGGCCCGCGCCCAGCGCGCCCTGGCCAAGGCCTACCGGGACAACCGGGCGGTGCTCCAGTACGAACTGGCCCGCAGGCGCCTCGAGGTGGGCGCGGGGCTGGCCGGGAAGGCCCCGCAGCCGGTGGTGGTGCGCACCGACGGCGGCACCGACACCTCGGCGCTGTCCACGCTGTTCACCGCGCAGCTGCTGCCCCGGCTGACGGCGGGCGACCGGCCCGTCCTCGGCGACCGGACGGGGCCGGGGGACGGCGGCGGCCGGGACCCGCGGTGAGGGACGGACCGTACGCTGTGTCCCATGGGTGCCGTGAAGACGAAGCGGATGCCGCGTGCGGTCCGTGAACAGCAGATGCTGGACGCCGCCGTGCGGACCTTCGGGCAACGGGGGTACACGGCCGCGTCGATGGACGAGATCGCCGAACTGGCGGGGGTCTCGAAGCCGTTGGTGTACCTGTACCTGAACTCCAAGGAGGACCTGTTCACCGCGTGCATCCGGCGGGAGGCGACGGCCCTCACCGAGGCGGTGCGCGCGGGCGCCCGCCCCGGTCTGCCGGCCGACCGCCAGCTCTGGTCGGGGCTGACGGCGTTCTTCACGCACACCGCCCGGCACCCGGACGGCTGGGCGGTGCTGCACCTCCAGGCCCGCACCCACGGCGAGGTCTTCGCCGCCGAGGTGGCCGTGATGCGCGCGGAGATCGTGGCGTTCGTGACGCAGCTCATCCTCGCCGCCGCCCGCGACGCCCACCGGGACCCTGACCTGCCCGAGCGTGAGGTCTCGGGGCTCGCGGAGGCCCTGGTCGGAGCCGCCGAGTCCCTCGCGGACTGGGCCAACGCCACGCCGGGCGTCACGGCCCGGCAGTCGGCGGCGACCCTGATGAACTTCGCCTGGGCGGGTCTCGGCGACCTGATGGCCGGCCGCCGCTGGATTCCGCCCGACGACTCCGGGCCCGACACCGGCGCCACCGGGGCTCAGACGGGGCGGACCTCCCCGGTCACGTGAGTCCGGCCGCGGTCGCCGCGCAGCGCGAAGCGCCCGCCCTCCGCGGCGTACGTCACCGTCCCCGGCAGCGGCACCGGCGCCCGGAAGTCCGCGCGGACCTCGACCGCGTCCGGGGTGCCGTGGGCGGCGAGGCAGCGGGCCACGGTCCACATGCCGTGCGCGATGGCGTGGGGGAAGCCGAAGAGCCGGGCGGTGAGCGGGTGCAGGTGGATCGGGTTGCGGTCGCCGGAGACGGCGCCGTAGCGCCGTCCGACGTCCCCGGCCAGGCGCCACTCCTCGACGGCGGGCAGGGCGGCGGGGTCCTCCCTCGCGTCGGCCGGGTGCGCGGAGGCGGTCCGGTGCCGGGCCAGGTACGTGCTCCGCGACTCCCACACGACGTCCCCGCCGTCCCTCATCTCGGTGACCACGGCGGCCTGGGTGCCGCGCCGGTGCGGGGCCAGCCCGTCGACGCGCACCGTCAGCCCGTACGCGCCCGTGGCCGCCGTCGTCCGGCGCCGGGTGATCCGCAGCGACGTGTGGACGAGGCCGAGCAGCGGGAGCGGGAAGCCCGGCCCGCTCATCAGCCGCATGGCGAGCGGGAAGCCCAGCACGTGCGGGTACGTCACCGGCAGCGCGTCCTCGCCGGTCGGGAAGCCGCACACCCGCTCGTAGGCGGCGAGCCGGGCGGCGTCGACGCGCAGCGCGGGCAGCACCAGCCGGGTGCGGGGGTGGGCGGCGTCGGGGCGCGGGCGCTTGAAGGGCGACAGCAGGGCGCCGCGGGCGAGGAGCGGCGCGAGGGCGGGGGGCGCGGAGAGTTCCACGGTGGGCGCGGGGGCGGACGTCATGGGGCGTTCACGCTCCCAGCAGGCTCTGGCCGCAGACCCGTACGACCTGGCCGTTCACCGCGCCGGAGGCCGGGTGGGCGAGCCAGGCGGTGGTCTCGGCGACGTCGGCGGGCAGGCCGCCCTGGGCGAGGGAGTTCATCCGGCGGCCCGCCTCGCGGATGAACAGCGGGACGGCGGCCGTCATCCTCGTCTCGATGAAGCCGGGCGCCACGGCGTTCACGGTCACCCCGTGTTCGGCGAGGGCGTGCGGTGCGAGGGCGCGGACCAGGCCGGTGACGCCCGCCTTGCTCGCCCCGTAGTTGGTCTGGCCGGCGTTCCCGGCGATGCCCGCGATGGACGCCGTGGCGACGATCCGCCCGCCCCGCTTCAGGGCCCCGGCGGCGAGCAGCGCGTCGGTGGTGCGCAGCACGCTCGCCAGGTTCACCTCCAGGACGGAACTCCAGCGCTCGGCGTCCATGTTGACCAGGCGGCGGTCCCGGGTGACGCCCGCGTTGTGGACGAGGACGTCGAGGCCGTCGGGGAGGGCGTCGGCGATGCGGGCGCCCGCGTCGGCGGCGGTGATGTCGAGGGGGAGCGCCCTCCCGCCGAGCCGTTCGGCGACGCGCCGGGTGTCCGCCTCGGCCTGCGGGACGTCCAGGACGACCACCCTGGCGCCGTCCCGGGCCAGGGTCTCGGCGACCGCCTCGCCGATGCCGCGCGCGGCGCCGGTCACCAGGGCGGTGCGGCCGGACAGGGGGCGCTCCGCGTCGTGGGGGACGGGGGCCGCGTGCCCGGCGACCTCGATCACCTGGCCGCTGACGTAGGCGGACTTGGGGGAGAGCAGGAAGCGGAGGGTGGACTCGGCGGCGGGGGCGTCGGTGAGGCGGACCAGGTTCACGGTGATGCCCCGGCCGGTCTCCTTGCCGAGGGAGCGGGTGAAGCCCTCCAGCGCCTGCTGGGCGGCGGCCCGGTGGTGGTCGGCGGGGTCGAGCGGGGCGCCGAGCACCACGATCCGGCCGCTCGCGGCGACCGACCGCACAACGGGGTGCAGGGCCGCGTGCACCTCGGCGAGCCCTTCGACGTCCCGTATCCCGCTCGCGTCCAGGACGACGGCGGCGGGCCGGCCGGTGTCGTCCGCGCCGGGGCCCGTGCGGGCGAGGACGGGGGCGAGGCCGAGGCCGGACGTCCCGGCCGTGAGGTGGAGCAGGCCGCCGTCCAGGTCCGGCCGCTCCGGTGACCAGCGCCGCAACGGCGCCGGCCGGGGAAGGCCCAGGCGGCGCGTGAGGAAGCGGCCGGGCGCGGTGCCGGTGAAGCTGAGATAGCGGTCGGCCATGGGGGGTTCCTCCGTGCTCGCCGTGCCTGCTCCGAACGTGCTTACTCTGGAGTAAGGTTACCGGAGGTAATCCTATGTCACCGGTGAGGAGCAGGTCGAGATGAGCACCCTGAAGCCGGCCGCCGTCCGGCGCGTCGCGGTCATCGGCGGCAGCCGCGTCCCCTTCGCCCGCTCCGACGGCCCCTACGCCACCGCCTCCAACCGGGAGATGCTCACCGCCGCGCTGGACGGCCTCGTCGAGCGGTACGGGCTGCGGGCGCCGGGCGCGGTGGGGGAGTTCGTCGCGGGGGCGGTCCTCAAGCACAGCCGCGACTTCAACCTCGCCCGCGAGACCGTCCTCGGCTCGGCGCTCGACCCCCGCACCCCCGCCTACGACATCCAGCAGGCCTGCGGCACCGGACTCCAGGCGGTCGTCGCCGCCGCCAACAAGATCGCCCTCGGCCAGACGGACGCCGCGATCGCCGGCGGCGCCGACACCGCGAGCGACGCGCCCCTCGGCGTCAACGACGACCTGCGCAAGCTGCTGCTCCGGGCACGGCGCGCGAAGTCGCCCGTCGCCCGCCTCAAGGCGCTGGCCAAGGTGCGCCCCGGCCACCTCGTCCCCGACATCCCGCGCAACGCCGAACCGCGCACGCACCTGTCCATGGGCGAGCACGCCGCGGTCACCGCACGCGCCTGGGGCATCACCCGCGAGGCCCAGGACGAACTGGCGGCGACCAGCCACCGGCGACTGGCGGCGGCGTACGAACGCGGCCTGCTGACGGACCTGGTGGTGCCCTTCCGGGGCCTGGACCGCGACCAGAACCTGCGGCCGGACTCGACGGTGGAGAGACTCGCCGCGCTGAAGCCGGTGTTCGGCCTCGACGCGCCCGGACCCACCATGACGGCGGGCAATTCGACTCCGCTCACCGACGGCGCGGCGCTGGTACTGCTCGCGAGCGAGGAGTGGGCGGCGGAGCGGGGCCTGGAACCCCTGGCCCACCTGACCGCGTACGAGACGGCCGCCGTGGACTTCGTGCACGGCGACGTCGCCGGCGGCGAGGACGGCCTGCTGATGGCGCCCGCGTACGCGGTCCCGCGCATGCTGGAGCGCGCCGGGCTCGGCATGGCGGACTTCGACCTGGTCGAGGTCCACGAGGCGTTCGCCTCCCAGGTGCTGGCCACGCTGGCCGCCTGGGAGAAGCGCGGCCTCGCGCCCGTCGACCGCTCGCGGCTGAACGTGGCGGGCTCGTCCCTGGCCACCGGCCACCCCTTCGCCGCCACCGGCGCCCGCATCGTGGCGACCCTGGCGAAACTCCTCGCCGAACGGGACGCCCCCGCACGCGGGCTGATCTCGATCTGCGCGGCGGGCGGACAGGGCGTGACGGCGATCCTGGAGCGTACGTGAGCGACCCTCACGCAACCTCCGACATTGCACACGCCCGGCCCGGGACCCTCCCCGTACCCGCACAGGCCTTCCACGCCGGAGCCGTACGATCCCGGCACGACCGGTGACGACTCCGCCTCCCGGGAGCCGCCGGTGAGCGCCTCGGCGTGCGGGGCACGTACGTCGTGGCATCACGCAGTCCCCCCTGCACGCCCCAGGAGCCGCCCCGTGTCCACCGCCTCTTCCTCCGCTCTCGACGACGACGTCCACGGAGCACCCGTCCTGGTCGAGCCGGAGATCCGGCGGCTGGACGGCGTCGTACGGGAAGCGTCCGTACCGCCGCTCGCCCGGCAGGTGCGGCACGGATCGCTCGCCGACCTGCCGTTCGAGAACGCGAACGCGGCGCCGGACGCGGTGGTGCTCAGCCGGAAGACGGCGGACGGCGGCTGGCGGGACATCACGGCGAAACGATTCGCCGCCGAGGTCCTGGCCGTCGCCAAGGGCCTGATCGCCGAGGGACTGGTGCCGGGCGACCGGATCGCCGTCATGGCCCGCACGGTCTACGAGTGGACCGTCCTCGACTTCGCCGCGTGGGCCGCCGGACTGGTCACCGTCCCGGTCTACCCCACCTCCTCCGTCTTCCAGGCCCGCTGGATCCTGCACGACTCCGGCGCGGTCGCCCTGGTCACGGAGACCGCGGGGCAGGCCGCCGCCCTCGGCCCCGAGCTCCCGCACCTTCCCGACCTGCGGCGGGTGTGGGTCATGGAGAAGGGCCACGTCGACGCCCTGGCGGAAGCCGGGGCGCACCTGCCGGACGCCGAGGTGGACGTGCGCCGCGGCGTGCTGGACCCCGACACCCTCGCCACCCTCGTCTACACCTCGGGCACCACCGGCCGCCCCAAGGGCTGCGCCCTCACCCACGGCAACTTCTTCGCCGAGGTGGACAACGCCATCGAGCTGCTCTACCCCGTCTTCAGGGCCCGGACCGGCGAAGAGGCCTCCGTCCTCCTCTTCCTGCCGATGTCCCACGTCTTCGGCCGGATGGTCGCCGTCGCCTGCGTACGCGCCCGGGTGCGCCTCGGCCACGCGCCGAGCCTGGCCGCCGAGGACCTGCTGCCCGACCTGGCGAGCTTCCGGCCCACCTGCCTGCTGGCCATCCCGTACATGCTGGAGAAGGTCTTCAACACCGCCCGCGCCCAGGCCGAGTCGGGCGGACGGCTCTCGGCCTTCGACCGCGCGGCCTCGGTGGCCGGCCGCTACGGCGAGGCCGTCGAGGCCCGCCGGGCGGGAACGGGCCCCGGCCCGTCCCGCTCCCTGAGGACGGCCCGCGCCTTCTACGACCCGCTGGTCTACCGCAGGATCCGCAACGCCATGGGCGGCAAGGTGCGGTACGCCATCTGCGGCGGCTCCCCGCTCGGCCCCCGCCTCGCCGCGTTCTACGCCGGCGCCGGCATCGAGATCTTCGAGGGCTACGGCCTGACGGAGACCACCGGCGCGTCGACGGTGACACCCCCGCTGAAACCCCGCCTGGGCACGGTGGGCTGGCCGCTGCCGGGGACCCGGATCCGTATCGCGGCGGACGGCGAGATCCTGGTCGGCGGCGGCCACGTGCTGCGCGGCTACTGGGACACCCGGGCGGGCGGAGTCGTGTCCGCCGCCCGCGACGGCTGGCTGCGCACCGGCGACCTCGGCGAGCTGGACGACGAGGGCTACCTGACCATCACGGGCCGCAAGAAGGAGCTGATCATCACCTCCGGCGGCAAGAGCGTCGCCCCGGCCCCGCTGGAGAACTGGCTCCGCGCGCACCCGTTGATCTCCCAGGTCATGGTGGTCGGCGACAACCGCCCCTACGTCTGTGCCCTGATCACCCTCGACCCCGCCGGCCTCACCCACTGGCGCCGGATGAACGGCAGGCACCCGGTTCCACCGGAGCTCGTCCTCGACGACGAGGAGCTGTACGCGATCCTGCGGCGCGCGATCGACGAGGCCAACAAGATGCTCTCCCGCCCGGAGTCGATCCGCCGCTTCACCGTCCTCCCGGTGGACTTCACCGAGGAGGCGGGCCATCTGACCCCGTCGATGAAGCTGCGCAGGGAGGAGATCCTGCGGGACTTCGCGGCGGAGGTGGAGGGGCTGTACGGCGGGTAGGTCACCGCGTGGCGCGGGCGATCAGGAGCGCCTGGGGGGTCGACTCGCCCTGGTCGGTGTCGGCCGCGCGCACCGTCTGCTGGACGAGGGTGAAACCGGCCGCCTCCAGGAGCGGGGCGATGCGTCCGGGCCGCATGCGCCGGAAGTCGAGGGTGACCGGGTGACCCCAGGGGTGCTCGTGGCGGCGGGGCTCGTCGCCGCACTGGAACGCGAGCAGCAGATGGCCCCCGGGCGCCAGGACCCGGCGGAACTCGGCGTAGAAGGAGGGCAGTTCGTCCTGCGGGGTGTGGATGGTGGAGTACCAGGAGACCACGCCGGCGAGGGCGCCGTCGGGCAGGTCCAGGTTCCGCATCGAGCCCTGCTCGAAGCGCAGACCGGGGTGCTCGCGGCGGGCGATCGCGAGCATCCCCTCCGACAGGTCGAGGCCGAGGACGGAGAGGCCGAGGGAGGCGAGGTGCGCGGTCACCGCTCCGGGGCCGCACCCCAGGTCGGCCACTCGGCCGCCCTCCCCGACCAGCTCGGCGAAACCGGCCAGCAGCGCCCGGTCCAGCGGTCTCACCACGAGCTGGTCGCGGAACCGGGCGGCGTAGTCCTCGGCGACGGCGTCGTAGAAGGTGCGGGTCGCGACTACGTGATCGGCTTCGGTGGCGGTCATGGGCGGTGACCCTACGCGTCTCCACTGACAGCCCGGCCCGTACGTGCCCGGCCCGCGGAGCCTCTGCCCTCGGCGGGCGCCCGTCGCCGGCGGCGCCACCCACGGGACCACCGCACCGGCGGACAGCGGTTCACTCGCCCGGGCCCGCGCCGCGCCGCTCCGAGCCGGTCGAACGCGCCGGGTGAAGGCAGGCCGCCGGAGAGGAAGGCGCCGGACTCGGACCGGAGGACCACACGCCGTATCGCGGTGAGGTGCGGCATTCGTGCGAGGCGCTGGAGCACGATATGCAATTCATGCTGATCATGTAGTACGTATGGGAAGAATTCGCCGGGAATTCAACGAGGTCCCGGAAGGGCAGGAGCCCCGTCGCCTGACGGCGCGGGGCTCCTTGGGTACTGCTGGTCGTTCCCGGATCGGCGAGGATCAGACCGGGGTGACGTTCTCCGCCTGCGGGCCCTTCGGACCCTGCGTGACGTCGAAGGACACCTGCTGGTTCTCCTCAAGGGAGCGGAAGCCGCTCGCGTTGATCGCGGAGTAGTGGACGAAGACGTCGGGGCCGCCGCCTTCCTGGGCGATGAAACCAAAGCCCTTTTCGGCGTTGAACCACTTCACGGTTCCGGTAGCCATAAGCCCTCCTTGGGCCCAAAGGGTTGCCCTGCTCCAGAACCAGCAAGTGTGAAGACCAATTCCGCACAAGTGCATCCGTCTGAGAACGACGAGAGCCCGCGGTCACATGCTCCGCAGGCTCTGTACTGCAAGGGAAACCAAACTGCAACTTGCGGAAGAGCCTAGCACGCGGGTACCCGAATGCAAGAGAGGTAAAGATCACGTCACCCGAATGTTTGAACACCTCGTCCGTCACGGGCATCCGATCGAACACGTGGGCGAGCGGGGGGTGAGGGCCGGGCCGCCGGGGGCGAGGGCTAGCCTCACGATGTGGACAATCCTCGCACCCGGCCGCGCGTCGGCCACATCCAGTTCCTGAACTGCCTGCCCCTGTACTGGGGGCTCGCGAGAACGGGCACGCTCCTCGACTTCGAGCTGACGAAGGACACCCCGGAAAAGCTCAGTGAGAAGCTGGTGCAGGGCGACCTCGACATCGGGCCCGTCACCCTCGTCGAGTTCCTCAAGCACGCGGACCGGCTCGTCGCCTTCCCCGACATCGCCGTCGGCTGCGACGGCGACGTGATGTCGTGCGTGATCGCCTCGCAGGTCCCGCTGGACCGGCTGGACGGAGCGCGGGTCGCCCTCGGGTCGACCTCCCGCACCTCCGTACGCCTCGCCCAGCTCCTCCTCGCCGAGCGGTACGGCGTACGGCCCGACTACTACACCTGCCCGCCCGATCTGGGCCTGATGATGCGGGAGGCCGAGGCGGCCGTCCTCATCGGGGACGCGGCCCTGCGCGCGAACATGCTCGACGGGCCCCGCTACGGGCTCGACGTGCACGACCTGGGCGCGCTGTGGAAGGAGTGGACGGGCCTGCCGTTCGTCTTCGCGGTGTGGGCGGTGCGCCGCGACTACCTGGAGCGCGAGCCGGTCATCACCCGCAAGGTGCACGAGGCCTTCCTCGCCTCCCGCAACCTCTCCCTGGAGGAGGTCGACAAGGTCGCCGAGCAGGCGGCCCGCTGGGAGGCCTTCGACGAGGCGACCCTGGCGCAGTACTTCACCACCCTCGACTTCAGCTTCGGCGCCCCGCAGCTGGAGGCGGTCGCCGAGTTCGCCCGCAGGGTCGGGCCGACGACGGGCTTCCCGGCGGACGTGAAGGTCGATCTGCTCCGGCCCTGAGGCCGCGGGCGGCCCCGCGCCGGCCGGCGCGGCGTCCGGGGTCTTCGGCCCGCCGCCCGCGATGCCGGGGACACAGCCGGGAACACGGGGGCCGGGCACGGCCGCCGTCCCCGGGCCCCGTGACGCGCCGCCCCCGCCCCCGTGACCCCGCACCCGCCCACCGAGCCGGTGGACCGGGGCGCCCCCGGGAAGCTGTCCGTCTCCTTCGCGGCCGCCTCCTCCCCCGGCCGCGGCGGCCGGGGCCGCCGCGTCAGCTGCACGGTCGCCCTCGCGGTGGCGGGCGCGCCGGCCGCGGTGACCGTCGGCTCCGTGTTCGTGCGCGACCGGCTGCCGGGCGACTCCGACGGCGCCGCCCGGTCCGACGGCGGGAGCTCGTCCGAAGCGCCGGCCGCCCCCCTCACCGTCCCCACCACCTACCTCGGCACGTTCCGGGTGACGCTCGAGCAGGCCGAGGTGGGCGAACGGATGGGTACCCTCCGGCACACGGACATCCTCGGCGGCGTCTGCGACGACGTCCTCACCCTGAAGCAGGTCACGGAGAAGCAGCTCGTCGCGACCTCCGTCGGCGCGGAGACCAACCGCGACGTCTGCAGCCGGGCCGCGCACACGGTCCGCCTCACCCCGGCCGGCGACGACCTCGTCCACGAGTCGGACAGCAGGGAATCGGGGGCGCCGAAGGCCCGGTTGTCCAAGATCGGGTGACCGCCTTCCGCCTGCTCCCGGCCACCGTCCGTCTCCTGACGCTCCTTTAGGGTGTCTGCTCGACGAACGCCACCGGGCGCGGCACGTGCCGCACGGGCATCACGACGGGGAAGGCCACCATGGAGACTCTGCAGCCGGACGACCCGCGCGAGTTGGGCGGTTACCGCCTGCTGCGACGACTCGGCGCCGGCGGCATGGGACGCGTCTACCTGGCGCGTTCGCCCGGCGGCCGCACCGTCGCCGTGAAGGTGGTCCGTCAGGACCTCGCGTCGGACGCCGACTTCCGGGCCCGTTTCCGGCATGAGGCGCAGATAGCCAAGGCGGTGTCCGGCCGCTACACCGCGCCGGTCGTGGACGCCGACCCGGAGGCGTCCCTGCCGTGGCTCGCGACGTCGTACGTGCTCGGCCCCGACCTCACGGACGTGGTCGCCGCGCACGGCGCGCTGCCGGAGCGCACCGTCCACGCCCTGGCCGCGGGTCTCGCCGCGGCGCTGCAGGAGGTGCACGCGGCGGGCCTGATCCACCGCGACCTCAAGCCGTCCAACGTGCTGCTGGCCGCCGACGGCCCCCGCGTCATCGACTTCGGCATCGCGCGGGCGGTCGACGGAAGCCGTATGACCCAGACAGGAGTCGTGGTCGGCTCGCCCGGCTACATGTCCCCGGAGCAGGCCCAGGGCAAGGACGTCGGCACGGCGGGCGACGTCTTCTCCCTGGGCGCGGTGCTCGCGTTCGCGGCGACCGGCCGGGGGGCCTTCGGAGACGGGGCCTCCTCGCACGCCGCGCTGCTGTACCAGGTCGTGCACGGCGAGCCCGACCTCACCGGCGTGCCGCAGTCGCTGCTGGGCCTGGTCCGCGCGTGTCTGATGAAGGACCCCGCCCAGCGCCCCACACCGGAGCAGATCGTGACGTCCCTCGCTCCGCGAGGCGTCGAGCCCGTCCTGACCGACTGGCTGCCGTCGGCGGTGGCGTCGACGATCGCGACGCACGCGGCGGGGATCCTCGACCTGGACGCCCCGGAACCGGCTCCGGCCGTGGCGTCCTTCGGCCCGGCGCCGACCATGACGGCGGGATCCGGCGCGGATGACCCGGCCCGGGCGTACGGCGATCACCCCGGCGGTGCGCCGGCCCCGGGGTACGGGAGCGCACCGACGCCGGGTCACGGCCCCGCCGCCCACGGAGGTGGTCCGGGCACGCCCCCGCCCGGCACGGTGCGGCTCGGCGGACCGGGCACCGGCGCCGTCCGGCCCCGTCGCCGGGTGCTCGGCCTGGCACTGGGCGCCGCCGGTGTCGCCGCGGTGGGCGGCGGAGCCGCCTGGTGGATCGCCCAGGACGGGGAGGACTCCCCTTCCACGACGGACGCTGCGGGCCGGGGCGGCTCGGCCGAACCAGCCGGGGAGCGGTTCACCACGCCGCCGCCCGGTGTGGCGCCCCAGCCCCTGTGGCACGAGTCGGCGGCGGAGGACAGCACCACCTCCCTCGTACCGCTGCTCACCCACGACGGCCTCCTGCTGATCAGCGGCGACCCGCTCGTCGCCTACGACGTGACGACGGGGAAGGCCCGCTGGTCGAAGAAGGAGGCGTGCCGGCCGGGGGAGCCCCTCCTCTTCCACGACGGCAAGGTGTTCCTGGCCGACGGAGGCTACGACGGAGTGCTCGTCGCCCTCGACGTGAAGACCGGTGAGGAGGTCTGGCGGAGCAGGCTGGGCACGTCCCTGAAGGTCGACTCCGCCATCGCCGCCGACGACGAGAACGTCTACGTCACGGCGAACGACTACGGCGAGTCCAGGAGCGCCACGGAGTACCGCACGGCCGTGGCCGCCGTCAGCCACACCACCGGCAGGAAGACGTGGCTGCAGCGACGGGACTGGGGCACCAAGGACTACGACGTCCAGGGCAGCGTCTCCGGCAAGCACCTGGTGTACGCCGACTCCCGTCGCAACCTCACGGTGCGGGACACCGCCACGGGCGCGCAGCTGTGGACCGAGAAGATCGGTGAGGACTGGACCTGGCAGCCCACGGTCGCCGGCGGTCTCGTCTTCCTGCCGGGCGACGAGCTGACGGCCCTCGACGCCGACACGGGCGAGACCCGCTGGACCCTGTCCTCCAACGGCCGCGGGGCCTTCAACAACCCGTCGGTGATCGACGGCGTGCTGTACGTCAGCGACCACGACGACGGCGTCTGGGCGGTGGACGTCAAGACCGGGAAGCGGACCTGGCTCTGCGACGACCTGGAGGCCAACGGACCGGAGACGTTCCTGCGCGTCGGCTCCTCCCTGTACGGGGCGACCGGCGGCCTGTCCGGCGGCGGCGTCGTCGCGCTGGAGGCCCGGACCGGCAAGGTCCGCTGGGTCTACGACGACAACGAGGACAACGGCGAACCGTGGCAGGTGGCCGTCTTCGGCAACCGGCTGCTGGTCACCCACGGACCCGAGATCTACGCACTGCCGGCCGTCTGACCGCCGGGCACCGGGACGAGGCGCCCGCCGTCGCGAAACATCCCTCGGACCCGCACACCGTTCACCGGGAGACCGCGCGGAACGCGGGGGATGCGGAGGAGCCGGGATCCGGGGGCGGGAAATCGCCCGGCCCTCCGGCTCACGGCGGCCGTTCGGTGTACGAACCGGCGGATGGAGTGAAGGCGTCGGCCCATTCCGTGACGGCACTTCCACACCGGTGAACTCGGTGACGCAGGGAGAGCGTCCGTCAACAGTGTGACAGTGGTGGACCGTTCACCGGCGTGCTTTGATCGGTGCGCGCGGCTCGCCGGTGATGGTCCCCGATTCCGGGCTTCCGACGAATTCCCCGCCGCTGCGATTCCCGACATGAACGGAAAGGCCAGCCATGACTTTCTCCCCGCAGGTGGAAACGGCCGAGATCTCCGACGCGGACCTGGACCACGTGTCCGGCGGCCAGGCGGTCTCCGCCGGTATCGACGCCGGCGCGGCCGTCGTCCTGGGCCACGGCTCCGTCGGCGTGGGCGTGTACGCCGAGGCGGGCCCTCTCTGCGTCTCCGCCGGCATCGGCGGCTCGGTGGGCCACGCGGGCGACGTGCGCACCACGATGCTCTGAGCGCCGTCTCCGACGTGAGCGGGGCCCCGGTCTGTTCGCAGACCGGGACCCCGCTCATTTGCCTCCGGTCTCTTCCCCACTGCCTGACTTGAGGTTTTCGACGAAGGCGTCGAAAACGGGGCCCGGGAAGGAGAGAGGGCCGTGGGCGGGGCGTTTGGAGTCGCGTATGGCTGTGCGGGTGGGGGAGCGGGATATTTCCACGCAGTTGTTGCCGTCGCCGCTTCCGGAGTGGGACGCCCTCTGCCGGCGTTCGGTTGTGGTCATGGTGCCTTACAGCTCCTTCGTCAGACGGTGGATGAAATCACGTGAGTGCGCAGGTTCGGGAGACGCGGACTCCACCATATGGAACAGCGTCCGAAGTGCGCCGAGTTGAGCTTCGGAGTCGAGGAAGACGGCACTCTGCCGCCGTACTCTCCGATTGATCCTTACGATGCACGGGCTGATCAGGCTCACGGACACGGCCGAGTTGCTGGCCACCGAGCTGGTCGCCAATTCCGTACGGCACAGGAAGGGGCCGGCAGCGTTGCGTGTGCGCTGGTCGGACGGCGTGCTGCGCATCGGCGCGTGGGACACGGACCCGGAACCGCCCGAGCCGCCGGGGCGCTGGGAGCAGCTCACCGAGGCGGAGGAGGGTCGGGGGATGGCCCTGGTGCGGGCCTGCGCGGATCTGTGGGGCCGGCAGCCCCACGCGAGGGACGGCAGCCGGGGCAAGTACGTGTGGTGTGACCTCGTCGCGATCTGACTCCTTGATCACACCGGCCAGGAGGGAGAGCTGATGGCGGCGATCCACTACTTCTTCCGGCACCCGGTGGCGGAGCAGGTGCGCGAGGAAGGCCGGGAAGAGGGCCCGCCGGGCCGTTCACGCCACCCGGGCCGAGGACCTGTTCGGCGGTTGACCGGCCGATCCGCCGGTCCCGTCCGGGAGTTGTGGCGGGACGAGGTCTTCGACCGGGGGCGTTCGGGTCCCTAGGATCTCCGGAGGCTCAGCAGGCCCTCCCTCCCCACACCCAGGAGATCCGTCATGCCGCGACGCCGTGGTTCCAGCCCGTCCCGCTCGACGGTTCCGAGGAGCGGGGCGCCGCTGACGGCGTGGCGCGACGCGGGCGTGGCGGCGGGATGAACGACCACCTGAGCGCGTACCTGGACCTCTGGCTGGTCGTCGCCGCCGCGCTGTGGGGCGCGGCGGCCGGTGCGGCGCTGCCCCGCGCGGCCTACCGGTTCTCCGTCCCGTCGGGGGAGGAGTGGCGGACGGCGTGCCCGGCGGGGCACCCGGTCGGCGGCTGGCTCGGGCGGGCCCGGTGCGGGCCGTGCGCGGGACCGCCGTACGGTCCCGGTACCGCTTCCGTCGTCGTCACCGCCCTCGTCTGCGCCGCCCTCGCCGCCGCCACCGGGACCCGGCCCGAGCTGGGCGTCTGGCTGCTGCTCGCGCCCGTCGGGGTGCTGCTGGCGGTGGTCGACTTCCGGGTGCAGCGGCTGCCCGACCCGCTCACCCTCCCCTTCGCCGGGGCCGCCCTCGCCCTGCTCGGCCCGGCCGCCCTCGCCCCCGAGCACGCGGGGGAGTGGACCACCGCCCTGCTGGGCGCGCTCGCGCTGGGCGCCGGCTACTTCGTGCTGTTCCTCGTCAACCCGGGCGGCATGGGCTTCGGCGACGTGAAGCTCGCGCTCGGCGCGGGCGCCGTCCTCGGCTGGTACGGCTGGCCGACCGTGATGCTCGGCACCCTCGCCGGGTTCCTGTTCGGGGCGCTGTACGGGGGTGTCCTGGTCGTCGCCCGGAAGGCGGGGCGCAGGACGGCGATCCCGTTCGGCCCCTTCCTGATCGGCGGGGCCTTCGCGGGGCTGCTGATCGGGGCGTACGCGGCCTGACGCCGGTCGCCCCAAAGCGCTGGCGTACGCTGGATCGGTCCGTCCACACCCTTATGAAAGGGACGCCCGGTGACCGAGAAGGCCGACCTTCAGACCGTCCTCGACCGTGCCGCCGCCGGTGGGCGGATCACCCCCGAAGAGGCCCTCGACCTCTACCGCGACGCCCCGCTGCACGCGCTGGGCGCCGCCGCCGACGCCGTGCGCAGGCGCCGGTACGCCGGTACGGAGCACATCGCGACGTACATCATCGAGCGGAACATCAACTACACGAACGTGTGCGTCACGGCGTGCAGGTTCTGCGCCTTCTACGCGGCCCCCAAGGACACCGCCAAGGGCTGGACCCGCGACCTCGACGACATCCTGCGGCGCTGCGCCGAGACCGTCGAGCTCGGCGGTACCCAGATCATGTTCCAGGGCGGTCACCACCCGGACTACGGCGTCGAGTACTACGAGAAGCACTTCGCCGCCATCAAGAAGGAGTTCCCGCAGCTCGTCATCCACAGCCTGGGGGCGAGCGAGGTCGAGCACATGGCGCGGATCAGCGGGGTGAGCGTCGAGGAGGCGATCACCCGCATCCACGCGGCCGGGCTCGACTCCTTCGCCGGCGCGGGCGCCGAGCTGCTCCCCGCCCGGCCCCGCAAGGCCATCGCGCCGCTCAAGGAGTCCGGCGAGCGGTGGCTGGAGATCATGGAGATCGCGCACCGCCTCGGCGTCGAGTCCACGTCCACCATGCTCATGGGGACCGGCGAGACCAACGCCGAGCGGATCGAGCACCTGCGGATGATCCGTGACGTGCAGGACCGCACGGGCGGCTTCCGCGCCTTCATCCCGTACACCTACCAGCCCGAGAACAACCACCTGAAGGGCCGCACCCAGGCCACCCTCTTCGAGTACCTGCGGATGATCGCCATCGCCCGCCTGTTCCTCGACAACGTGGCCCACATCCAGGGCTCCTGGCTGACCACCGGCAAGGAGGTCGGCCAGCTCTCCCTGCACTACGGCGCGGACGACCTCGGCTCCATCATGCTGGAGGAGAACGTGGTCTCCTCCGCCGGCGCCAGGCACCGCTCCAACCGGCTGGAGATCATCGACCTGATCCGCAAGGCGGGACGGGTCCCGGCCCAGCGGTCGACGACGTACGAGCACCTCGTCGTCCACGACGACCCGGCGAACGACCCCGCCGACGACCGCGTGGTCTCCCACATCTCCTCCACCGCCATCGAGGGCGGCACGGCCCACCCGGAGCTGAAGCTCCTGTCCGCCAACTGACGTCCCCGTGCTGACCCTCCACACCGCCGACGCCTCGCCCGAGACCGCCGTCGTGGTCGACGGCGCGCACATCGCCGCCGTCGGCCCGTACGAACGGCTGGCCGCCGCTCATCCGGGCGCCCGGCTGCGGCGGTGGCCCGGCATCCTGACGCCCGGTCTGCTCAACCCCTACGGTCCGGAACTGCTGGAGCAGGCGTACCACCCCGACCCGCGCGAGGCGGACCGGCTCGGCACCGAGCCGGTGTTCGGGGAGCGCGCGCGGGCACTCCTGGCCGCCGGACCGTCCGCGCGGGGCGCCAGCGCACGCCGCGGAGTGCAGCGCATGCTGGCGCACGGAACGGTCGCGGTCGCCGGTGAGCTGCGCGGCCGCGAGGCCCTGGACGCGGTGCGCAGGGCCGGGCTCGCCCTGGCGGGGCGTCCGGCCGCACTGCCCGGACCGGCCGCGCTCTCCCCGGTTCCTCTCGTGCTGCTGCCGGGCCTCGGCCCCGGGAAACCGGCGCGGTTCGCGGTGTTCGACGTGCCCGACCGGGACGCCCTCGTGCGGGACGGCGCGTCCACGTGCGTGGCCACCGTCGTGGCCGGCCGCCTGGTGTACCGGCGGCGCTGACCCGTGGCGGCGCCGGCCCCGGCCCTCACCCCGCGAACGCCTCCCCGAACGCCCCGTCCTCCTGCTCCACCCCGCTGCAATCGGTCGACGGGTCGTCCGCGGAGGCGTCCTCGCCGCACTGCCGGTCCCGGAACGCCGACCACATCGACACCCACGCGACGCCCTTCTCCTCCGCGAACGCGCGCACCTGCGCCGCGTCCTCGAGCGTGAACGTCTCCCCCTCCACGTCGTTGACGCCGAGCATCGAGGTGAGCGCCATGCCCCGCCAGGCGGCGGCCTCGGACAGCCCGAAGACGTCCTGGAGCTGGGCGTTCGCGGCCCCGGCCGCGGTGAGGGCGTACTCGCCCATGTCACCGTCGTAGGACTCGCCGTAGTTCATCGTCATGAGGTTGACGGTGGCGACCCGGACGCCGTGGTCGTTCGCGGACGCCAGCAGGGCCAGACCGTCCTCGTCGAGCCCGGACGGCATGACCGGGAGGGTGAAGGAGACCTCCAGGCCGGCGCGTTCCTCCTGGAGCAGCGCGATCGCCTCCGAACGCAGGTCCACGGAGGCGGAGTCGGCGAGTTCGTCGCCCTCGACGTCGAAGTCGGCGCGGGTGGCGCCGGCCGCGTCCAGCGCCGTGCCGTACGCCTCGGCCAGCTCGGCCGCGGTGTCGCAGGCGGCCGCCAGCTCGTCGCCGGAGGCGCCGCCGAAGGAGACCCGGACGCCGGCGCCGGACCCGGTGAGTCCCGCGATCCGGGACGTCACGGTCGCGTCGTCGATGTCCTGGGCGCCGTTCCAGGACGGGGCGCAGCCGCTGCCGGAGGAGATCACGAACGCCAGGTTGTACGTCGTGGGGGAGCCCGCCGAGTCGGTGTCGGAGACCGTGGAGGAACTGACGTACGGCGCGTACGCGGTGACCGGCGCGGACGACGACGAGGCCGAGGGGGTGGGGGCCGCCGGGGCCGCGTCCGTCGCGGTGTCCCCGGCGGAGCAGCCCGCGGTGGCCGCGACCAGGGCCAGGGCGGGGAGGAGGGCGAGCCCGGCGACGGACTTCAGTGGACCGCGCATCGTGCTCGTTCCGTTCGTGAGACGTCGGGTGGACGGCCACCGTGGCACACGGATCTGTGCGCTTCCTGAGGATGTACGTCCGGTTCCGGACGATTCTCAGGGGACGGAGAGGTTCGCGGCGTTCCCACGGGAGACCCACAGGAGACGCCGGGTTTTCCCCGGATACGGGCCTTTACCGTCCGGGCCATGCATTCCGATCCTGCCATCGAAAGCCGCGCCGCCGCGCGCGGCCGTCACCGCGAACGCCCCGACGGGCCCGGCGAAGGACCCGTCTTCGTCGACTCCTCCGGACGCCGGGCCAAGGTGCTGCGCCGGATCGGTCTCCTCCTGGGGACCGTGTGCGCCGGGTACGCGGTCGTGCTGGGCATGGCCTTCATGGGCATCGGCACCTCGGTCACGCCGGCCTCGCTGCTGCCGTTCGGGGCCGGGCAGGGGCAGACCGGTCCCGGCGGCGGCGCGGGTCCGGGGAACGGGGTGGCCCCGACCGGCGCACCGCCGTCCCCGCCGGCCGGCGCCCCGGGCGCCACCGCCGTCCCCGCTCCCGCGGCGACCTCATGACCACGGCCCCCGCCCGCGGCAGACGGCGCGCCCCCACCCGCATGGAACGCGCCGCCGGACGGGCCGCCGCGCTGCACCGGCCGCGGGTCCTCCTCGCGCTGCTCCTCCTGCTCGCCCTGACCTGCGTGATGCTCCTCGACGGCTATCTGCGCGCCGAGGTCGGCGACGACCAGCGGGTCCGCAGCGGGGCCTCGTCCTCCGAGGTGCCCGACGAGATCCTCGACGGCGGCCCGATCCTCGGCTTCCCCGGCGGACAGGCCGAGACCGTCTCCGTCCCGGACAGGACGATCGTGCTCACCTTCGACGACGGACCGGACCCCACCTGGACGCCGAAGGTCATGGAGGTGCTGGAGAAGTACGACGTGCCCGGCACGTTCTTCGTGGTCGGCTCGATGGTGTCGCGCCACCCCGACATCGTGGAGGACCTGGTCGAGCAGGGCCACGAGATCGGCGTCCACACCTTCACGCACGTCGACCTGTCGTACCAGAGCGCCTCCCGCGTCACCCGCGAGATGGAGCAGACCCAGCTCGCGCTCGCGGGCGCGGCCGGGATCACCACCACGCTGTTCCGGGCTCCGTACTCCTCCGGGGCGGACGCCGTCGACAACTACAGCTGGCAGGTCTACCAGCAGCTCGGCCAGGAGGGGTACACCAGCGTCTTCGTCGACACCGACAGCGAGGACTGGAAGGAACCGGGCGTCGCGAAGATCGTCGAAGGGGCCACCCCGGAGGACGGGGAGGGCGCCTCGGTGCTCTTCCACGACTCCGGCGGCGACCGCACGCAGACCCTCGCGGCGCTGTCGGAGTACATCGAGAAGATGCGGGCGAAGGGCTACAGCTTCACCACCGTCAGCGGCGCCACGGCCGAGCGGCGGCAACAGCAGCAGTCCGCCGGCGGATCCGGGGCGGGCGGCCCCGGTGCTCCGTCCGGCACCGGCGACGCGCTCCAGGCCTCCCACCGCCCCGCCACCGGCACGCTCCGCTACGAGGGCAAGGCGCTCCTCGCGGCCGTCGCCGTCGCCGAGTGGACGGTGCCCGCGCTCTCGGCCGGCCTGGTGATCGTGGGCGTGGCCGTCATGGGACGGTTCGGGCTGATGCTCGTCCTCGCCCGGCGCCACCACCGGCAGCGCAACGGACGCCGCTTCGGCTGGGGGCCGCCCGTCACCCGGCCGGTCAGCGTGATCGTCCCGGCGTACAACGAGAAGGAGTGCATCGAGAACACCCTGCGGTCGCTGGCCGAGAGCACCCATCCGATCGAGATCGTCGTCGTCGACGACGGTTCCACGGACGGCACGGCGGAGCTCGCCGAAGGGCTCGGCCTGCCGGGCGTCCGGGTGATCCGGCAGGAGAACGCGGGCAAGCCGGCCGCCCTGAACAACGGCATCCGCAGCGCGCGGCACGACATCGTCGTGATGATGGACGGCGACACCGTCTTCGAACCGGACACCGTGGGCCGCCTGGTGCAGCCCTTCGCCGACCCGTCGGTGGGCGCCGTCGCGGGCAACGCCAAGGTCGGCAACCGCTCCACGCTCATCGGCGCCTGGCAGCACATCGAGTACGTGATGGGCTTCAACCTCGACCGGCGCATGTACGACCTGCTGCGCTGCATGCCGACCATCCCCGGCGCGATCGGCGCGTTCCGCCGCGAGGCCGTGCTCCAGGTCGGCGGGATGAGCGAGGACACCCTCGCCGAGGACACCGACATCACCATCGCGCTGCACCGCGCGGGATGGCGGGTCGTCTACGAGGAGCACGCACGCGCGTGGACCGAGGCCCCCCGGTCGCTGCGGCAGCTGTGGTCGCAGCGCCACCGCTGGTCGTACGGCACCATGCAGGCGCTGTGGAAGCACCGCGGGTCCCTCATGGACAAGGGGCCCTCGGGACGGTTCGGACGGGTCGGCATGCCGCTGGTGGTGCTGTTCCAGATCGTCACGCCGGTGTTCGCTCCGCTCATCGACGTGTTCACCGTGTACTCGATGCTCTTCGTCGACTTCCGGGCGGCCCTGTCGGCCTGGTTCGCCGTCCTGGGCGTACAGCTGGTGTGCGCCGCGTACGCCTTCCGGCTCGACCGCGAGAAGTACCGGTACCTGCTGATGATGCCGCTGCAGCAGTTCGCGTACCGGCAGATGATGTACCTCGTCCTCATCCACTCCTGCGTCACCGCCCTGACCGGCGGCCGGCTGCGCTGGCAGAAGCTGAAGCGGACGGGCGAGGTCGGGATGCCGGCGGGGACGGGCGGCTGACGGGAGCGCACCGCAAGGCGACCGTACCGGCCGTACGGGCCGGGCGGGCTGCAAGAATGGGCGCGTGACCCGCGCATCCCTGGACAAGCAGCCGCACGAAGTCGCCTCGATGTTCGACGACGTCGCGGAACGATACGACCTGACGAACGATGTGCTCTCCCTCGGCCAGGACCGGCGGTGGCGCAAGGAGGTCGCGCGGGCCGTCGACGCCCGGCCCGCGCAGAAGGTCCTGGACCTGGCGGCCGGCACGGGCACCTCGTCGATGCCCTTCGCCCGCGCCGGCGCCTACGTCGTGCCCTGCGACTTCTCCCAGGGCATGCTCCGGGTCGGCAAGCGGAACAACGCCTGGCTCCCGTACACGGCCGGCGACGCGACCCGGCTGCCCTTCAAGGACGACGTGTTCGACGCCGTCACCATCTCCTTCGGGCTGCGCAACGTGCAGGACACGGACGCGGCCCTGCGCGAGATGCACCGGGTGACCCGGCCCGGCGGGCGGATCGTCATCTGCGAGTTCTCGCACCCGACGTGGGCGCCGTTCCGCACCGTCTACACCGAGTACCTGATGCGCGCGCTGCCGCCGGTCGCCCGGTCGGTGTCGTCCAACCCGGACGCGTACGTCTACCTCGCCGAGTCGATCCGCGACTGGCCCGACCAGCCCGCGCTGGCCGGACGGCTGAAGGGCGCCGGCTGGTCGAAGGTGGCGTGGCGCAACCTCACGGGCGGAGTGGTCGCGCTGCACCGGGGCTTCAAGGAGAGCTGAGCACCGCCGCGCGGGGCGCGGCGGGCTCCTCCCGTTCCCGCCGGAGCCCGCCCGCGGGCGGCGCCGGCCCGCGCGGCTCGCGCACCCCTCCGCCGCCCTCGCCCTCACCGAAGTCGAACCACACGTGGACCACGGAGTCCCGCGGCACCTCCGTGCCGGGCTGCGGATACTGGCGCACGACGTAGTCGACGACGGCGAGCCGGAAGTCCGGCCGGTCCGGGGCGTCGACGGACAGGCCCCGTGCCCGGGCCGACTCGCGCGCGTCCACGGCCATCAGTCCGACCAGGCGCGGCACGCGCACGTCGGATGTCCTGGACCCCTCGGGTGTCCCACGCACGGACGTCACCCCCCAGCGGTACCGGCAGGGTAGGCCGGGGGTGCGTCCGACGGAAGCGTCTTGTGGCGTTCCGTGACAATCGGCTACCGGGAGTGACGTCGCGGTGGGGGCGGTGTGGTCAGAGGTCGAGCCGGTAGCAGTGGCCCTCCCGTCGCGAGGACGGGATCGTGAAGGTCTCGGCGAGCCGCATGCCCAGCCGCCTGGCGACCGCCGTCGAGCGGGCGTTGCGGGCGTCCACCATCGCCACCACGCCCGTCGGGCCCGCCGCGCGCACCCGCTCCAGCGTCTCCAGGGCCGCCGCGGTGACGTACCCCTTGCCCCAGTGCTCCCGCGCGAGCCGCCAGCCGATCTCGATCTCGCCCGTCGGGCCCCAGTCGCGCTCCCACGGCTGGGCGCCGGTGAAGCCGATGACCCGTCCGGACTCGTCGAGCATGCTCCACAGGCAGAAGCCGCGCTCGGCGTCGTGCCGCCGCTGGCGGGCGGTGAGCTCCTCGTAGACCGACAGCTCCGCGGCCCTGCCGCCGTGGAACTCCATGACGTCGGGGTGGTCGAAGATCCGGTGCCAGGTGACGGCGTCCTCGTCGGTGGGGACTCGCAGCCGTACAGCGGGGAGAGCTCGGTTCACGGGGGGCAGCCCTTCAGCCGGGTGATCACGTCCGCTGAATAGACTGCCTGTGTCCAGTGCCGGTCGGCACGAAGATTTCGAACTTGGGGAGATCCCGCCGTGACCGAGCCCCTCTCCGACAACACCGCCGATGTGATCGTCGTGGGCGCGGGGCCAGCCGGCTCCACCACCGCCTACCACCTGGCCCGGTCCGGACTCGACGTGCTCCTGCTGGAGAAGACCGAGTTCCCGCGCGAGAAGGTCTGCGGCGACGGTCTCACCCCGCGCGCCACGAAGCAGCTCGTCGCCATGGGCATCGACATCTCCGAGGAGGCCGGCTGGCTGCGCAACAAGGGCCTGCGCATCATCGGCGGCGGGGTCCGCCTCCAGCTCGACTGGCCGGAACTCGCCTCCTTCCCCGACTACGGACTGGTCCGCAAGCGCGACGACTTCGACGAGCAGCTCGCCCGGCAGGCCCAGAAGGCGGGCGCCCGGCTGTACGAGCGCTGCAACGTGAGCGGGCCGATCGTCGACGACCGCACCGGGCGCATCACCGGGGTGAAGGCCAGGCTCGGCGAGGAGAAGCGGGAGGTCACCTTCCACGCCCCGCTGGTGGTGGCCGCCGACGGCAACTCCACCCGGCTGTCCCTGGCGATGGGCCTGCACCGCCGCGAGGACCGCCCGATGGGCGTCGCGGTCCGCACGTACTTCACCTCGCCGCGCCACGACGACGACTACCTGGAGTCCTGGCTGGAGCTGTGGGACCGCCGCGGCCCGCAGGACCGGCTGCTGCCCGGCTACGGCTGGATCTTCGGCATGGGCGACGGGACGAGCAACGTCGGCCTCGGCGTGCTCAACACCTCGGACGCCTTCAAGGAGCTGGACTGGCGCGAGGTCCTCAAGGCCTGGTGCGCCTCCATGCCGGAGGACTGGGGCTACACCCCGGACAACATGACCGGCCCGATCCGCGGCGCCGCGCTCCCCATGGCCTTCAACCGCCAGCCGCACTACACGCGCGGCCTGCTGCTGGTCGGCGACGCGGGCGGTCTGGTGAACCCCTTCAACGGCGAGGGCATCGCCTACGCCATGGAGTCCGGGCAGATCGCCGCCGACGTGATCGTCCAGGCCCACGCGCGGGCCACCCCGGCCCAGCGGGAGATCGCGCTCCAGCGCTACCCGCGGGTGCTGAAGGACACCTACGGCGGCTACTACACGCTCGGCCGGGCCTTCGTGAAGCTCATCGGCAACCCGAAGGTCATGCAGATCGCCGCCCAGCGCGGACTGACGCACCCGATGCTGATGAGGTTCACCCTGAAGCTGCTCGCCAACCTGACGGACCCGACGGGCGGCGACGCGATGGACCGCATCATCAACGGCCTGAGCAAGGTGGCGCCGAAGGCGTGAGCGGGTGTCCGCGCGGCGCGAGGCCGTGAGCGGCGCTGTGGGCGGCCGGGGTCCGGGGGACGGACTCCGGCCGTCGGCGTTCGCGCCGGGGCGCCGTGAGGGGCGGTCACGGCGCCGTACGGCGTCCGGCCGGTGCGCGCCGGCGCCGTCAACCCGCCCGAGCGGTGGGACGATTCGGGCAATCGGGCGATCTCGTCCCAGTGTGCGGGGACGGCGAAGGGCCGCTGCCCCCGAGCGGCAGCGGCCCTTCACCTCATGACGAGGCGCGGCTCAGAGCACGCGCACGGCGCCCGACGCGGGGTAGCCGGAGAGGTCCTGGATGACGACGCCCTTGGAGGGGTTGGCGGCGTCCAGGTACTGGCCGCCGCCGATGTAGACGCCCACGTGGTACGCGGAACCCTTGCCGCCCCAGTAGAGGATGTCGCCGACCTGGAGGTTGGACAGCGAGACGTCGGTGCCGGCCATCGACTGGTCCTGCGAGACGCGCGGCAGGTCGACGCCGACCTGCTTGAACGCGGCCTGCACCAGGCTGGAGCAGTCCCAGGCGTTGGGGCCCGAGGCGCCCATGACGTAGGCGTCGCCCACCTGTGCCTTGAGGAAGCCGATGACCGTCGCGACGCTGCCGCCGGCGGGCGCGGAGACGGTGGTGGCGGTCGTGGCGGTGGCGGCGGTCGCGGTGAGGGTGGTGCGCTCGGCGTCGCGGGTGGCGCGCTCGGCGGCCGCCTTGCGGGCCTCCTCGGCGGCCTTCTTCTTCGCCTCGGCCTTCTTCTTGGCCTCGGCGAGGTCGGCCTTGGCCTCCTTCGCGGCCTCCTCCGCGGCCGCGTCGCGCTCGGCCCGCAGCTGGTAGTTCGCGGCGGCCTGCTGGGTGGCCTCCGCGGACTGGGCGACCTGAGCGGCCAGGTCGGCCGTCAGGGTGGGCAGTTCGAGGGTCTGCGTCACCGGCTCGGCAGCGTTCGCCGAACCCGACGCCCCGGCCACTGCCAGAGTGCTGAGGACGCCACCGGCAACTCCGGCCCGCATCGCCATCGTGGTCTGGGCGGTGCGGCGGGGCTTCCGGTGGCTGCGTATGTGAGCGGTGTGGGACATGGGAACAACCGGTACCAGGCGCTGCTTCATATCTTCAAGAAACGTGTGCTGCGCCACAGTTGTTCAATCGAGGGACCGAATCCCGGGCGTGTCGCTTTTTATTGACGCCCTCACGGACATTGCGGGCGTCCGTGATCGGCCCGTGATCACGTACTTTCATCGTTACGTCCGAATTGCCCCGCACTTACCACCGGTTGGGCTGATTGGCCAATCCCTCCTCTCCCGCGCCTCGCGCGAATGTGACGGAGGTCACGGAACGATCGACCGCACCGTCGCGTCGGGACCGCCGGTCGGTCGTCGGTCGCGCTCCGGCCGCGCTCCGGTCGGCCGTCGGGGTCCACGCGGGCGTCGACGGCCGGACGGCGGCCGGATCGCGTCGCCGGGACTTCGTGAACGCGTGCACGGGACTTCGTGAACGCGTGCACACGTCCACATCGCGCCCTCGATCCCCTCCGAGGTGTGAACGCCCTCTATCAAGAGATCGGGTCCAGCACCAATTTGCATGCGCGGGAAGCATCTTGATATGGAGACGAGCTTCGTGAGCTGCGCTGACGAGGGAAAATGTCACCTTTGGTGATCGCGTGGATGCTTGGCGTATGAAGATCACCGCTCATCCGACTTCATGATCGTTCGTCAGGTGGTGGAGATCACAAAGCTTGTGCAATACCCCGTGTCGCAGATCACAGACCCACAGGCATAGGATGCGGAGCGGTTGGGCTTGTGACCTGCTTCACATGTTCTCGATCTTCGCCGGGGCGGGCGTGGTTCGTGGGGCTGTCGAGGCGGGATGAGCCCGCTGCACAAACGCCAGCAGTCAGTGCCGACTGAGAGGAGCGAGGAGCGGTGAACGCGTATGCGCCCATCCTCGTACTGGGAGCCCTCGGGGCAGGCTTTGCGATCTTCTCCGTGGTCATGGCCACGCTGATCGGTCCGAAGCGGTACAACCGCGCCAAGCTCGAGGCGTACGAGTGCGGTATCGAACCGACCCCCACGCCGGCCGGCGGCGGGCGCTTCCCCATCAAGTACTACCTGACGGCGATGCTCTTCATCATTTTCGATATCGAGATCGTCTTCCTCTACCCCTGGGCCGTCACCTTCGACGCCCTGGGGATCTTCGGGCTCGTGGAGATGTTGCTCTTCGTGCTCACCGTCTTCGTCGCGTACGCGTACGTATGGCGGCGCGGCGGCCTGGAATGGGACTGAGGGGCCTTTAGTCATGGGACTCGAAGAAAAACTGCCGAGCGGATTCCTGCTGACCACCGTCGAGCAGGCCGCGGGCTGGGTGCGCAAGTCGTCCGTCTTCCCCGCCACGTTCGGCCTCGCCTGCTGCGCCATCGAGATGATGACCACCGGCGCCGGCCGCTACGACCTGGCGCGCTTCGGCATGGAGGTCTTCCGCGGCTCACCGCGGCAGGCGGACCTCATGATCGTCGCCGGGCGGGTCAGCCAGAAGATGGCGCCGGTGCTGAGGCAGGTCTACGACCAGATGCCGAACCCCAAGTGGGTGATCTCCATGGGGGTCTGCGCCTCCTCGGGCGGCATGTTCAACAACTACGCGATCGTGCAGGGCGTCGACCACATCGTCCCGGTCGACATCTACCTCCCCGGCTGCCCGCCCCGCCCCGAGATGCTGATGGACGCCATCCTCAAGCTCCACCAGAAGATCCAGACCTCCAAGCTCGGCGTGAACGCCGAGGAGGCGGCCCGCGAGGCGGAGGAGGCGGCGCTCAAGGCCCTGCCCACGATCGAGATGAAGGGGCTGCTGCGATGAGCGACGCGAACGGCGCGGGCGGGCCGGACGGGGTGAACCCCGAGAAGGACCTGTCCGCCGAGAACCTCCCCGGACAGCGAGGACAGGGCGGCGAGGAGGTCCGGGTCCAGCGCGGCATGTTCGGCGCGAACAACGGCGGCGACACCTCCGGCTACGGCGGACTGGTCCGCTCGGTCCGGCTCCCGGGGCCGGCGGCCCGCCCCTACGGCGGGTGGTTCGACGAGGTCGCCGACGAGCTGGAGGGAGCCCTGGAGGAGCAGGACCTGCTCCCGGAGAACGCCATCGAGAAGACGGTCGTCGACCGTGGCGAACTCACCTTCCACATCGAGCGCGAGCACCTGGTCCGGGTCGCGAGGACCCTGCGCGACGACCCCGCCCTGCGCTTCGAGCTGTGCACCGGCGTCAGCGGCGTGCACTACCCGAACGACAAGGGCCGCGAGCTGCACGCCGTCTACCACCTGCGCTCGATCACCCACAACCGGCTGATCCGCCTCGAGGTCAGCGCCCCCGACAGCGACCCGCACATCCCGTCGCTGTTCTCCGTCTATCCGACGAACGACTGGCACGAGCGCGAGACGTACGACTTCTTCGGCATCGTCTTCGACGGTCACCCGGCCCTCACGCGGATCATGATGCCGGACGACTGGCAGGGCCATCCGCAGCGCAAGGACTATCCCCTCGGCGGCATCCCCGTCGAGTACAAGGGCGCCCAGATCCCGGCTCCGGACCAGCGGAGGTCGTACTCATGAGCACGTCGCACGCATCCGCCGCCTCGGCGCGCGAGACCACCGAAGGAACCGTCTACACCGTCACCGGCGGCGACTGGGACGAGGTCGTCGAGACCGCGGCCCGCACCGACGACGAGCGGATCGTCGTCAACATGGGTCCGCAGCACCCCTCCACCCACGGGGTGCTCCGGCTGATCCTGGAGATCGACGGAGAGACGGTCACCGAGGCCCGCTGCGGCATCGGCTACCTCCACACCGGCATCGAGAAGAACCTCGAGTACCGGACGTGGACCCAGGGCACCACGTTCGTGACGCGCATGGACTACCTGACGTCGTTCTTCAACGAGACGGCGTACTGCCTCGCGGTGGAGAAGCTCCTCGGCATCGAGGACCAGATCCCGGACCGGGCCACCGTCATCCGGGTGCTCCTGATGGAGCTGAACCGGCTCTCCTCCCACCTGGTGTGCATCGCCACCGGCGGCATGGAGCTCGGCGCCACCACGATCATGATCTACGGATTCCGTGACCGTGAACTCATCCTCGACCTCTACGAGCTCATCACCGGGCTCCGGATGAACCACGCGTACATCCGCCCCGGCGGACTCGCCCAGGACCTGCCGCCCGGCGCGGTGGACCGGATCCGCGAGTTCGTGAAGACGATGAGGAAGAACCTCCCGGAGTACGACAAGCTCGCCACCGGGAACCCCATCTTCAAGGCCCGCATGCAGGACGTCGGCTACCTGGACCTGGCCGGCTGCATGGCCCTCGGCGCCACCGGCCCGATCCTGCGCTCCACGGGCCTGCCGCACGACCTGCGCAAGGCGCAGCCGTACTGCGGGTACGAGACCTACGACTTCGAGGTCCCGACCGCCGACACCTGCGACTCCTACGGCCGCTTCCTGATCCGGCTGGAGGAGATGCGCCAGTCGCTGCGCATCGTCGAGCAGTGCCTGGACCGGCTCCAGCCGGGACCGGTCATGGTCGCCGACAAGAAGATCGCCTGGCCCGCCCAGCTCGCCCTGGGACCGGACGGACTGGGCAACTCCCTCGACCACATCAAGAAGATCATGGGCACCTCCATGGAGGCCCTGATCCACCACTTCAAGCTGGTCACCGAGGGATTCCGGGTCCCGCCGGGACAGGCGTACGCGGCGGTCGAGTCGCCCAAGGGCGAGCTCGGGGCGCACGTCGTCTCCGACGGCGGCACCCGCCCCCACCGGGTCCACTTCCGCGACCCGTCCTTCACCAACCTGCAGGCCATGGCGGCGATGTGCGAAGGCGGCCAGGTCGCCGACGTCATCGTCGCCGTCGCGTCCATCGACCCCGTGATGGGAGGCGTCGACCGGTGACCACCTCTTCTTCCGAGCGGGGCGTCAGCCTGGGCATGCCCGAACTGCCCGCGCCCGCCTACCCGGACGACGTCCGGGCCCGGCTGGAGGCCGACGCGCGCGAGGTCATCGCCCGCTACCCGGACTCCCGGTCCGCCCTCCTGCCGCTGCTGCACCTCGTGCAGTCGGAGGAGGGCCACGTCACGCGCACCGGGATGCGGTTCTGCGCGGAGATGCTGGACCTGACCACGGCCGAGGTGACCGCGGTCGCCACCTTCTACACCATGTACCGGCGCCGGCCGAGCGGCGACTACCAGGTCGGGGTGTGCACCAACACCCTGTGCGCCGTCATGGGCGGGGACGCGATCTTCGAGGAGCTCCAGGAACACCTGGGCGTCGGCAACGGCCAGACCACCGACGACGGCAAGGTCACCCTGGAGCACATCGAGTGCAACGCGGCCTGCGACTTCGCCCCCGTGGTGATGGTGAACTGGGAGTTCTTCGACAACCAGACCCCCGAGAGCGCCAAGCGCATGGTCGACGACCTGCGCTCCGGCCGCCCGGTCGCGCCCACCCGCGGGGCGCCCCTGTGCACCTTCAAGGAGACCGCCCGCATCCTGGCCGGCTTCCCCGACACGCGCGAGGGAGCCGTCGAGGCCACCGGCAGCGCGGGACCCGCCTCGCTGATCGGGCTGAAGCTGGCCAAGGGGGAGGCCGCCCCCGCGCGCGTGGTGCACCCGCGCGGCGAGGCGCCCCGGGGCGCCCCGCCGCACGAGCCGTCGCCCACCGAGCACCTCAGCTCGCACGACGCGCCGCAGGACACATCGGCCTCCGACCGGTCCCACCCGTCGGGACCCGTCGCCGAGGAGGGGGAGTGATGACCTTGGCAGCCGAACTCAAGGACATGAGCCCACAGAAGCTGCTCGCACCCGTGCTGTCGGCCTTCTGGGACGAGGACGCGTCCTGGACGCTGGACGTCTACCGGAGGCACGAGGGGTACGAGGGGCTGCGCAAGGCGCTCGCCATGTCGCCGGACGACGTCATCGCGTACGTCAAGGAGTCCGGTCTGCGCGGGCGCGGCGGCGCCGGCTTCCCGACGGGGATGAAGTGGCAGTTCATCCCCCAGGGGGACGGAAAACCCCACTACCTGGTGGTCAACGCCGACGAGTCGGAGCCCGGGACGTGCAAGGACATCCCGCTCCTCTTCGCGAACCCGCACAGCCTCATCGAGGGCATCGTCATCGCCTGCTACGCCATCAGGTCGTCCCACGCCTTCATCTATCTGCGGGGCGAGGTCGTCCCCGTGCTGCGGCGGCTGCACGAGGCCGTGCGCGAGGCCTACGCGGCCGGCCTCCTCGGCGAGAACATCCTGGGCAGCGGACTCGACCTCGAACTCACCGTGCACGCGGGCGCGGGCGCGTACATCTGCGGTGAGGAGACCGCACTGCTCGACTCGCTCGAAGGCCGCCGGGGCCAGCCGAGGCTCCGTCCCCCCTTCCCCGCCGTCGCGGGCCTGTACGCCTGCCCCACCGTGGTGAACAACGTCGAGTCGATCGCGTCGGTTCCCGCCATCATGAACCGGGGCAAGGAGTGGTTCCGCTCGATGGGCAGCGAGAAGTCCCCCGGCTTCACGCTCTACTCCCTCAGCGGCCACGTCGCGAGCCCCGGACAGTACGAGGCGCCCCTCGGCATCACGCTGCGCCAGCTGCTGGAGATGAGCGGCGGGATGCGCCCGGGGCACCGGCTGAAGTTCTGGACGCCGGGCGGCTCCTCCACGCCGATGTTCACCGACGAGCACCTCGACGTCCCCCTCGACTACGAGGGAGTGGGCGCCGCCGGTTCCATGCTCGGCACGAAGGCTCTGCAGTGCTTCGACGAGACGACCTGCGTCGTCCGCGCCGTCACCCGCTGGACCGAGTTCTACGCCCACGAGTCCTGCGGCAAGTGCACGCCCTGCCGCGAGGGGACGTACTGGCTGGTCCAGCTGATGCGGGACATCGAGGCCGGCAAGGGACGGATGGCCGACCTCGACAAGCTGAACGACATCGCCGACAACATCAACGGCAAGTCCTTCTGCGCCCTCGGCGACGGCGCCGCCTCGCCGATCTTCTCCTCGCTCACGTACTTCCGCGAGGAGTACGAGCAGCACATCACGGGCCGGGGCTGCCCCTTCGACCCGGCCAGGTCCACGGCCTGGGCCGACCACCGTACGGAGGTGAACGCATGACGGTTCAGCAGTCCACAAGCGGCTCCGCCGCGGGCGAGCGCTCCTCCGGAGGCGGAGAGGCGGCGGTCCCGCCCGAGGAGCTCGTGACGCTGACCATCGACGGCGCCGGGATCAGCGTGCCCAAGGGCACCCTGGTCATCCGGGCCGCCGAGCAGCTCGGCATCGAGATCCCCCGGTTCTGCGACCACCCGCTCCTCGACCCGGTGGGCGCCTGCCGCCAGTGCATCGTCGAGGTCGAGGGCCAGCGCAAGCCCATGGCGTCCTGCACCATCACCTGCACCGACGGGATGGTGGTGAAGACGCAGCTCTCCTCGCCGGTCGCGGAGAAGGCCCAGAAGGGCGTGATGGAGCTGCTGCTCATCAACCACCCGCTGGACTGCCCGGTCTGCGACAAGGGCGGCGAGTGCCCGCTGCAGAACCAGGCGATGTCGCACGGCAACGCCGAGTCCCGCTTCGAGGGCAAGAAGCGCACCTACGAGAAGCCCGTCCCGATCTCCACCCAGGTGCTGCTCGACCGCGAGCGGTGCGTGCTGTGCGCCCGCTGCACCCGGTTCTCCAACCAGGTCGCGGGCGACCCGATGATCGAGCTGATCGAGCGGGGCGCGCTCCAGCAGGTCGGCACCGGCGAGGGCGACCCCTTCGAGTCGTACTTCTCCGGCAACACCATCCAGATCTGCCCGGTCGGCGCGCTCACCTCGGCGGCGTACCGGTTCCGCTCCCGCCCCTTCGACCTGATCTCGTCGCCGTCGGTGTGCGAGCACTGCTCCGGCGGCTGCGCCACCCGCACCGACCACCGGCGCGGCAAGGTCATGCGGCGGCTCGCCGCCCACGACCCCGAGGTCAACGAGGAGTGGATCTGCGACAAGGGACGCTTCGCGTTCCGGTACGCGCAGCTGCCGGGCCGCCTCGAAACCCCGCTGGTGCGCAACCCGGAGGGCGAGCTGGAGCCGGCGTCCTGGCCGGACGCGCTGCGGATCGCGGCGCAGGGCCTGCTGGCCTCGCGCGGGCGCACCGGTGTCCTGACCGGCGGCCGGCTCACCGTCGAGGACGCCTACGCGTACAGCAAGTTCGCGCGGGTGGCGCTCGCCACCAACGACATCGACTTCCGCGCGCGCGTGCACAGCGCCGAGGAGGCCGACTTCCTCGCCGCGCGGGTCGCGGGACGCGGCCGTGACCTCGACGGGGAGGGCGTCACGTACTCCTCCCTGGAGAAGGCGCCCGCGGTCCTGCTGGTCGGCTTCGAGTCCGAGGAGGAGGCGCCCAGCGTCTTCCTGCGGCTGCGCAAGGCCTGGCGCAAGCACGGGCAGAAGACCTTCGCCCTGGCCACGCACGCCACGCGCGGGCTCGAGAAGGCCGGCGGCACACTGTTGCCGGCGGCCCCCGGGACCGAGACCGAGTGGCTGGACGCCCTGTCGAGCGGCGTCGGCCTGGAGGGCGACGGGGCCAGGGCCGCCGAGGCGCTGCGGGGCGAGGGCGCGGTCATCGTCGTCGGCGAGCGGCTGGCCGCCGTACGGGGCGGCCTGACCGCGGCCGTCCGGTTCGCCGCCGCGACCGGCGCCCGGCTGGTGTGGATCCCGCGCCGGGCCGGGGAGCGCGGCGCCGTGGAGGCGGGCGCGCTGCCGGCGCTGCTGCCCGGCGGCCGTCCGTCGACCGACCCGCGCGCACGCGCGGAGGTCGCCGCCCTCTGGGGGCTGGCCGAGCTGCCCCACCGCTACGGCCGCGACACCGGACAGATCGTCGAGGCGGCGGCACGCGGTGAGCTCCAGGCGCTGCTGGTCGCGGGCGTGGAGGTCGCCGACCTGCCCGATCCGGCACGCGCGCGTGCCGCACTCGCCGAGGCCGGGTTCGTGGTGTCGCTGGAGCTGCGGCCCAGTGAGGTCACCGCGCTCGCCGACGTGGTCCTGCCGGTCGCCGCGGTCGCCGAGAAGGCCGGCACCTTCCTCGACTGGGAGGGCAGGGTCCGCCTGTTCGAGGCGGCGCTCAAACCCGACCAGATGACCCGGCGGCTCGCGCCCACCGACGCGCGCGTGCTGCAGATGCTGGCCGACGCCATGGACGTCCACCTGGGGCTGCCGGACCTGCGCACGATCCGCGCGGAGCTCGACCGGCTCGGCGCCTGGGACGGACCCCGGGCCACCGACCCGCTGGAGACCGCGGGCGCGCTGCCCCGGCCGGCCGCCGGGGAGGCCGTGCTCGCCGGGCACCGGCTGCTGCTCGACGAGGGCGTCCTGCAACGGGGCGACGAGGCGCTCGCCGGCACCCGGCACGCCGCCCGCGCCCGCCTGTCGGCCGCCACGGCCGCCGAGGCCGGCGTCAAGGACGGCGACCTGCTCGCGGTGACCGGCACCGAGGGGACGGTCGCACTGCCCCTGGCCGTCACCGAGATGCCCGACCGCGTGGTGTGGCTCCCGCTGAACTCCGTCGGCGGCGGCGTCGCCTCCGGCACCGGGGCACTGCCCGGCTCACTCGTCCGTATCGGCCCGGCGGCCCCCGCCGACGAGGCCACCGAGGAGGTGGAGGCATGAGCCCGTACCTCGCCGCTGAAGACCTCTCGATGTTCGGCCGCGATCCCTGGTGGCTGATCGCCCTCAAGGCGGTCTTCTGCTTCGCCTTCCTGATGGTGACCGTGCTGCTCTCCATCGTCATGGAGCGCAAGGTCGTCGCCTGGATGCAGCTGCGCATCGGCCCCAACCGGCACGGCCCCTGGGGCATGCTCCAGTCGCTCGCCGACGGCGTGAAGCTGATGCTCAAGGAAGACGTCGTCGTCAAACGCGCGGACAAGGCCGTCTACGTCCTCGCGCCGATCGTCGCGGCGATCCCCGCCTTCATGGCGTTCGCGGTGATCCCCTTCGGACCGGCCGGCAACGAGATCTCGATCTTCGGCCAGCGCACCACCATGCAGCTGACCGACCTGCCGATCGCGATGCTGTACATCCTCGCGGTCGCCTCGGTCGGCATCTACGGCATCGTCCTGGCGGGCTGGAGCTCCGGCTCCACCTACCCGCTCCTCGGCGGCCTGCGCTCCTGCGCGCAGATGATCTCGTACGAGATCGCCATGGGCGCGGCGTTCGCCTCCGTGTTCCTGTACTCGGGGTCGATGTCGACGTCGACGATCGTCGAGGCGCAGACCGACCGCTGGTACATCCTGCTGCTGCCGGTCTCCTTCCTCATCTACATCGTGACGATGGTCGGCGAGACCAACCGCGCCCCCTTCGACATGCCGGAGTCCGAGGGCGACCTGGTCGGCGGCTTCAACACCGAGTACTCGTCGATCAAGTTCGCGATGTTCATGCTCGCCGAGTACATCAACATGGTGACCGTCTCGGCCGTCGCCGTGACCCTCTTCCTGGGCGGCTGGCGGGCCCCGTGGCCGATCAGCACGTTCTGGGAGGGCGCGAACCACGGCTGGTGGCCGATGCTCTGGTTCACCGGCAAGCTCCTCTCGCTGCTGTTCGGCTTCGTGTGGCTGCGCGGCACGCTCCCGCGGGTCCGCTACGACCAGCTGATGAAGCTCGGCTGGAAGGTCCTCATCCCGGTCTCCCTGGTGTGGCTGATGCTCGTCGCCACCGTGCGGGCGCTGCGCAACGAGAACTACGACTTCACCGACATCGCCCTCTACATCGGCGGTGCCGTCCTCGCCCTCCTGCTGCTGTCCTTCGTCGCGGACCTGTTCCGCGGCAAGGGGAAGGAGACCGGCCGGCCCGCCGAGGGCCCGCCCGCCTTCGACCCCACGGCGGGCGGATTCCCCGTACCGCCGCTGCCGGGACAGGAGGTGCCGCCGGTGCCGCGACGCCGTCCGCGCCGGGAGCGGGAGCTGATCGTCAGTGGTGCCCCCGATACTCAGAGTGACGGATCCACGGATGGAAAGGAGGCGTCCGATGGCTGAGGAGCCCAAGGGGACCGAGCCCGGTTTCCTGAACCCCGTGGCCGGCTTCGGCGTGACCTTCAAGGCCATGTTCAAGAAGCGGCTGACCGAGCAGTACCCGGAGCAGCAGAAGACCACCGCTCCGCGTTTCCACGGACGGCACCAGCTCAACCGCCATCCGGACGGTCTGGAGAAGTGCGTCGGCTGCGAGCTGTGCGCCTGGGCCTGTCCCGCCGACGCGATCTACGTCGAGGGCGCGGACAACACCGAGGAGGAGCGCTACTCGCCCGGCGAGCGGTACGGCCGCGTCTACCAGATCAACTACGCCCGCTGCATCCTGTGCGGGCTGTGCATCGAGGCGTGCCCCACGCGCGCGCTGACGATGACCAACGAGTTCGAGCTGGCGGACTCCAGCCGCGCCAACCTCATCTACACCAAGGAGCAGCTGCTCGCCGGTCTGGAGGAGGGCATGGTCGACTCCCCGCACGCCATGTACCCGGGCACCGACGAGCAGGACTACTACCGGGGCCTGGTCACCGAGGCCGCGCCCGGCACGGAGCGGCAGGCCGTCCACTCCGAGGGCGAGGTCGTGCAGGAGGCCGCCTCGACCTTCGGGCCTCAGGAGCCGGCGTCGGAGGAGGTGATCAAGCGATGACCGGGCAGCTCGCCGCCTACTCCACCTCCACCGGAGAGGCCTTCCAGTTCTGGGTCCTCGGCACGGTCGCCGTGATCGGCGCCCTGTGCACCGTCTTCATGCGGCGGGCCGTGCACAGCGCGCTCTGCCTCGCCGGCACCATGATCGTCCTGGCGGTGTTCTACCTGGCCAACGGCGCCTACTTCCTGGGCGTCGTCCAGATCGTCGTCTACACCGGCGCGATCATGATGCTCTTCCTGTTCGTGGTGATGCTCGTGGGCGTCACCGCGGCGGACTCCCTGAAGGAGACCATCAAGGGGCAGCGCTGGCTGGCCCTGCTGTGCGGTCTCGGCTTCGGCGTCCTGCTGATCGGCGGGATCGGGAACGCCTCGCTCAGCGAGTTCAACGGCATCGGCGAGGCCAACGCGGGCGGCAACGTGGAGGGCCTCGCGGCCCTCCTCTTCACCAGGTACGTCTTCGCCTTCGAGATCACCGGCGCCCTGCTCATCACGGCCGCCGTCGGCGCCATGGTGCTCACCCACCGGGAGCGCACCGAGCGCGCCAGGACGCAGCGGGAGCTGGCCGAACAGCGCGTGCGCGAGGGCCGGCAGCTGCCGCCGCTGCCGGCGCCGGGGGTGTACGCCCGGCACAACGCCGTGGACATCGCGGGCCTGCTGCCCGACGGCACCCCGTCGGAGCTCACCGTCAGCAAGACGCTGCGGGAGCGCGGCCAGATGCGTGACGTGTCGCAGGAGGCGATCAACGACCTGCGGGCGATGGAGCAGCGGTCCCAGGAGCGCCTGGAGCGCACCGCGATCGACGCGCCGACCTTCAAGCGGGCCGAGGAGGCGTCGAAGTGAATCCGGTCAACTACCTGTACCTGGCCGCGCTGCTGTTCACGATCGGCGCCACGGGCGTACTGATCAGGCGCAACGCGATCGTCGTCTTCATGTGCGTCGAGCTCATGCTCAACGCCTGCAACCTCGCGTTCGTCGCCTTCTCCCGGATGCACGGCAACCTCGACGGCCAGATCATCGCCTTCTTCACGATGGTCGTCGCCGCCGCGGAGGTCGTGGTCGGGCTGGCGATCATCGTGTCCCTGTTCCGTTCCCGCCACTCGGCCTCGGTCGACGACGCCAGCCTGATGAAGCTGTGAGGGGCTGCTGAATCGTGGAGAACCTGATTGCGCTGCTGGTGGCGGCGCCCCTGCTCGGAGCGGTGGTCCTGCTGTGCGGCGGACGCCGGCTGGACGCCGTCGGCCACTGGGTCGGCACGCTGCTCGCGGCCGTCTCCTTCGCGCTCGGCCTGGTGCTGTTCACCGACCTGCTGGGCAAGGGCGCCGAGGAACGCACCGTCACGCAGCACCTGTTCAGCTGGATCCCGGTGGAGGGCTTCCAGGCCGACGTCGCCTTCCGGCTCGACCAGCTGTCGATGACGTTCGTCCTGCTGATCACCGGCGTCGGCTCGCTGATCCACCTGTACTCCGTCGGGTACATGGAGCACGACGAGCGGCGCCGCCGCTTCTTCGGCTACCTGAACCTGTTCCTCGCGGCGATGCTGATCCTCGTCCTCGCCGACAACTACCTGTTGCTGTACGTCGGCTGGGAGGGCGTCGGTCTCGCCTCCTACCTGCTGATCGGCTTCTGGCAGCACAAGCCCGGCGCGGCGACGGCGGCGAAGAAGGCCTTCCTGGTCAACCGCGTCGGCGACATGGGCCTGTCCATCGCGATCATGCTGATGTTCCTGTGGTTCGGCACCTTCGCCTTCGGGCCGGTGCTCGGCACCCTGGAGGAGCCCGGTCTCGCCGGGCAGGCCGGTGAGGGCAAGCTCACCGCGATCGCGCTGATGCTGCTGCTCGCCGCCTGCGGCAAGTCCGCCCAGGTGCCGCTGCAGTCCTGGCTCGGGGACGCGATGGAGGGCCCGACGCCCGTCTCGGCCCTGATCCACGCGGCGACCATGGTGACGGCGGGCGTGTACCTGATCGTCCGGTCCGCGGCCGTCTTCAACGGCGCCCCGGACGCACAGCTGGTCGTCACCGTCGTCGGCGCGGTCACGCTGCTGTTCGGTGCGATCGTCGGTTGCGCGAAGGACGACATCAAGAAGGCGCTGGCCGGCTCGACCATGTCGCAGATCGGCTACATGGTGCTCGCCGCCGGCCTCGGCCCCATCGGCTACGTCTTCGCGATCATGCACCTGGTGACGCACGGCTTCTTCAAGGCCGGGCTGTTCCTCGGCGCCGGCTCGGTGATGCACGGCATGAACGACGAGGTCGACATGCGCCGTTACGGCGGCCTCAGGAAGTACATGCCGGTCACGTTCGTCACCTTCGGCCTCGGCTACCTCGCGATCATCGGCTTCCCGGGCCTGTCCGGCTTCTTCTCCAAGGACAAGATCATCGAGTCGGCGTTCGCCAAGGGCGGCGCCGAGGGCTGGATCCTCGGCGCCTGCGCCCTGCTGGGCGCGGCCATCACCGCGTACTACATGACGCGCGTGATGCTGATGACGTTCTTCGGCGAGGAGCGGTGGCGCAACGCGCCGACGCCGTCCCCGGCGGAGCCGGACGTGGAGCCCGCCGCCGAGACCCGCGGCGCCTACACCCCGCCGCACCCGCACGAGTCCCCGAAGATCATGACGATCCCGATGATCGTGCTGGCCGTCGGGTCGGTCGCGGGCGGCGCCTTCTTCAGCATCGGCGACCGCTTCATGCACTGGCTGGAGCCCGTCACCGGGCACGACCACGGTCACGCGCCGATCGGCGCCGCGACCGTGACGGCCGCCACGGTCGCGGTGATGGTCGTCGGCGTGGCGATCGCCTGGGCCCAGTACGGGCGCCGTCCGGTGCCGGCCGTCGCCCCGCGCGGGTCGCTGCTCACCCGGGCCGCCCGGCGCGACCTGCTCCAGGACGACTTCAACCACGTGGTCCTGGTCCGCGGCGGTGAGCACCTCACCCGCTCGCTGGTGTACGTCGACCACACCCTGGTCGACGGGGTCGTCAACGGCACGGCGGCCTCCTTGGGCGGCCTGTCCGGACGGATGCGCAAGCTGCAGAACGGCTTCGCGCGGTCCTACGCGGTCTCCATGTTCGGCGGCGCGGCGGTCCTGGTCGCCGCGACCCTGCTGATGAGGGCGGTCTGATACCGATGTCCTTTCCTCTGCTGACAGCGACGGCGGTGCTCCCGGCCATCGGGGCGATCGCCACGGCCGCCGTACCGGCCGCGAAGCGCACGGCGGCCAAGTGGCTGGCCCTGCTGTTCTCGCTCGCCACACTCGCCTCGGCGATCGCCGTCCTGGTGCGGTTCGACCCGGACGGCGACCGCTACCAGCTCACGGAGTCCCACGCCTGGATCGCGGACTTCGGGGTCCGGTACGAGCTGGGCGTGGACGGCATCGCGGTGGCGCTGATCGCGCTGACCGCCCTGCTGATCCCGTTCATCGTGCTGGCCGGCTGGAACGACGCGGACCCCCTGGAGACCGGGAGCAAGCGGTGGCGGCCGACGCAGGGCTTCTTCGCCCTGATCCTGGCCGTCGAGGCGATGGTGATCCTCTCCTTCGAGGCCACCGACGTCTTCCTCTTCTACATCTTCTTCGAAGCCATGCTGATCCCGATGTACTTCCTCATCGGCGGCTTCGGGGACCGTGCCCACGAGCACGGCGAGGAGAAGGCGGCGACGCAACGGTCGTACGCGGCGGTGAAGTTCCTGCTCTACAACCTGGCCGGCGGTCTGATCATGCTGGCCGCGGTGATCGGGCTGTACGTGGTCGCCGGGAACTTCTCGCTCACCGAGATCGCCGAGGCGCGGGCCGACGGCTCGCTGGACATGGCGACGAACACCGAGCGCTGGCTGTTCCTCGGCTTCTTCTTCGCCTTCGCGGTGAAGGCGCCGCTGTGGCCGCTGCACACCTGGCTGCCCAACGCCATGCAGGAGTCCACCGCCCCGGTGGCCGTGCTGATCACGGCGGTCGTCGACAAGGTGGGCACCTTCGCGATGCTCCGCTTCTGCCTCGGGCTGTTCCCCGAGGCCAGCACGTGGGCGACGCCCGCCATCCTCGTGCTGGCGGTCATCAGCATCATCTACGGCGCGCTGCTCGCGGTCGGCCAGCGCGACATCAAGCGGCTGATCGCGTACGCGTCGATCTCGCACTTCGGCTTCATCGTCATGGGCATCTTCGCGATGACCAGCCAGGGTCAGTCCGGGGCGACGCTCTACATGGTCAACCACGGCATCTCGACCGCCGTGCTGATGCTGATCGCCGGATTCCTGATCTCGCGGCGCGGCTCCCGGCTCATCGCCGACTTCGGCGGGGTGCAGAAGGTCGCCCCGGTGCTCGCCGGCACCTTCCTGATCGGCGGACTCGCGACCCTCTCGCTGCCGGGGCTCGCGCCCTTCGTCAGTGAGTTCCTGGTCCTGGTCGGCACGTTCACCCGCTACCCGGTGATCGGCGTCATCGCCACCTTCGGCATCGTCCTCGCCGCGCTCTACACCCTCGTCCTGTACCAGCGGACGATGACCGGTCCGGTGAAGCCCGAGGTCTCCGCGATGCCCGACCTGCGGGTGCGGGAGATCGCGGTGGTGGCGCCGCTGGTCGTGCTGCTGGTCTTCCTGGGCGTCTACCCGAAGCCCGTCACGGACGTCGTGAACCCGGCGGTGGAGCACACCATGTCCGACGTACAGAAGAAGGATCCTCAGCCCGAGGTGGAGGCGGCCAAGTGAGCGCAACAGCCGTCCACAGCCTGTGGACAACGGCGGCCGACCCGATCTCGAAGATCGACGCGCCGAAGATCGAATACGGGCAGCTCGCGCCCACCCTGATCATCGTCGGAGCGGCGGTCCTCGGGGTGCTGGTCGAGGCGTTCGTACCGCGCAAGTCGCGCTACTACGCGCAGATGTTCGTCGCCGTGGTCGCGCTGGCCGCCGCCTTCGCCGCGGTCGTGGCGCTCGCCGCGGACGGCTACGGCACGACCAAGGCGGGCATCGCGGCGATGGGCGCCGTCGCCGTCGACGGACCGGCCCTGTTCCTGCAGGGCACGATCCTGCTGACGGCGCTGGTCGGCCTGTTCACCTTCGCCGAGCGCCGGCTCGACCCGGAGGCGCACGGCAACCGGGTGGACTCCTTCGTCGCGCAGGCCGCGTCCGTACCGGGCAGCGACAGCGAGAAGAAGGCGGTCAGGGCCGGGTTCACCACCACCGAGGTGTTCCCGCTGCTGCTCTTCGCGGTCGCCGGCATGCTGGTCTTCCCGGCGGCCAACGACCTGCTGACGCTGTTCGTGGCGCTGGAGGTCCTCTCGCTCCCGCTGTACCTGCTGTGCGCGCTGGCCCGCCGCAAGCGGCTGATGTCGCAGGAGGCGGCGGTCAAGTACTTCCTGCTCGGCGCATTCGCCTCCGCGTTCACGCTGTTCGGCATCGCGCTGCTGTACGGCTACTCGGGTTCGATGTCGTACTCCACGATCGCGCAGGTCGTCGACGGCACGGTCCAGGACGTCGACCCGGCGCTCGCCGACACCATGGGCAACGACGCGCTGCTGCTGGTCGGCGCCGCGCTGCTGGTCATGGGCCTGCTGTTCAAGGTCGGCGCCGTCCCCTTCCACATGTGGACGCCCGACGTCTACCAGGGCGCCCCGACGCCGGTGACCGGTTTCATGGCGGCGGCGACCAAGGTGGCGGCGTTCGGCGCGCTGCTGCGGATCCTGTACGTCGTGCTGCCGGGCCTGCGCTGGGACTGGCGGCCGGTCATGTGGGCCGTCGCCATCGTCACCATGCTGGCCGGCGCGATCGTGGCGATCACCCAGACCGACATCAAGCGGCTGCTGGCGTACTCGTCGATCGCGCACGCGGGCTTCATCCTCGCGGGCGTCATCGCGACCACGCCGTCGGGCATCTCGTCCGTCCTCTTCTACCTGGCGGCGTACTCGTTCGTGACGATCGGCGCGTTCGCGGTGGTCACACTGGTCCGGGACGCCGGCGGCGAGGCGACGCACCTGTCGAAGTGGGCGGGCCTCGGCCGTCGCTCCCCGCTGGTGGCGGCGGTGTTCGCGGTGTTCCTGCTGGCCTTCGCGGGCATCCCGCTGACCTCGGGCTTCGCGGGCAAGTTCGCCGTGTTCAAGGCGGCGGCGGAGGGCGGAGCGGCCCCGCTGGTCGTGGTCGGTGTGATCTCGTCGGCCATCGCGGCGTTCTTCTACATCCGCGTGATCGTCCTGATGTTCTTCAGCGAGCCGCGCCCCGAGGGCCCGACCGTCGCGGTGCCGTCACCGCTGACGATGACGGCGATCGGGGTCGGCGTGGCCGTCACGGTGGTCCTGGGCGTCGCACCCCAGTACTTCCTGGAGCTGGCGGGGGACGCGGGAGTCTTCGTGCGCTGACGCGGCGCCCACCGGCACGCCGACGGCGGCCCGGCACCCTTCGGGGAGCCGGGCCGCCGCCGTCGTACGGGTGAGTCTGTGGACAACCCCGGGGCTGTCGGTGCGGACCCCTATCGTGGAGGCAGTGGTCGAGGGACGGCTCACGAGGGCAGGGTGACGGGCGGTAGTGGCGGGATGACAGTGAGGGAGAGCGAGGCGCTGGCCGCGCTGCACCGGGTGTTCGGGTACGACGCCTTCCGCGGCGAGCAGGAAGCGGTCGTCGAGCACGTGATCACGGGCGGCGACGCCGTCGTGCTCATGCCGACCGGTGGTGGAAAGTCGCTCTGCTACCAGATTCCGGCCCTGGTCAGGCCGGGTACGGGAGTCGTCGTCTCCCCGCTCATCGCGCTGATGCAGGACCAGGTGGACGCGCTGCGGGCGCTGGGCGTGCGGGCCGGGTTCATGAACTCCACGCAGGACTTCGACGAGCGGCGCGTCGTCGAGGCGGAGTTCCTCGCCGGCGAGCTGGACCTGCTGTACCTCGCGCCGGAGCGGCTGCGGCTGGACAGCGCCCAGGACCTGCTCTCGCGCGGCAAGATCTCCGTCTTCGCGATCGACGAGGCGCACTGCGTGTCCCAGTGGGGGCACGACTTCCGGCCGGACTACCTCATGCTGTCGCTGCTCGGCGAGCGGTGGCCGGACGTGCCCCGCATCGCGCTCACGGCGACGGCCACGCACGCCACGCACCGGGAGATCACCGAGCGGCTCGGCATGCCGGACGCCCGGCACTTCGTGGCGAGCTTCGACCGGCCCAACATCCAGTACCGGATCGTGCCCAAGGCGGACCCCAGGAAGCAACTGCTGGGCTTCCTGCGCGAGGAGCACGCCGGGGACGCGGGCATCGTCTACTGCCTGTCGCGCAACTCGGTGGAGAAGACCGCCGAGTTCCTCAGCCGCAACGGCATCGAGGCGGTGCCGTACCACGCGGGCCTCGACGCGGGGACGCGCGCCGCGCACCAGGCGCGGTTCCTGCGGGAGGAGGGCCTGGTCGTGGTGGCGACCATCGCCTTCGGCATGGGCATCGACAAGCCGGACGTCCGGTTCGTCGCCCACCTCGACCTGCCCAAGTCCGTCGAGGGCTACTACCAGGAGACGGGCCGCGCGGGGCGTGACGGACTGCCGTCCACGGCCTGGATGGCCTACGGGCTCAACGACGTCATACAGCAGCGCAAGCTGATCCAGTCCGGCGAGGGCGACGAGGCGTTCCGGCGGCGGGCGAACCAGCACCTGGACGCGATGCTCGGCCTGTGCGAGACCGTCCGGTGCCGGCGCGGCCGGCTCCTCGCCTACTTCGGCCAGGACCCGGACCTGACGGGCTGCGGCAACTGCGACACCTGCCTCGCCCCGCCGGAGACCTGGGACGGGACCGTCGCGGCGCAGAAGGTGCTGTCCACGGTGGTGCGGCTGCAGCGGGAGCGAGGACAGAAGTTCGGCGCGGTGCAGATCGTCGACATCCTGCTGGGGCGGCGCACGGCCAAGGTCATCCAGTTCGACCACGACCAGCTCTCCGTGTTCGGCATCGGCGAGGAGCTGACCGAGGCGGAATGGCGGGGCGTGGTACGCCAGTTGCTGGCCCAGGGACTGCTCGCGGTCGAGGGGGAGTACGGCACGCTGGTGCTGACCGAGGCCAGCGGATCGGTGCTGCGGCGGGAGCGGGAGGTGCCGCTGCGCAAGGAGCCGAAGAAGCCGACGGCGGCCCGGGGCACGAGCGGCCGGGGCGAGCGCAAGGCCAAGGCCGCCGCGGCCGAGCTGCCCGAGGAGCTTCAGCCCGCGTTCGAGGCGCTGCGCGCCTGGCGCGCCGAGCAGGCCCGCGAGCAGGGCGTCCCGGCGTACGTCATCTTCCACGACGCCACCCTGCGGGAGATCGCCACGGTGTGGCCCACGTCGGTGGCCGAGCTCGGCGGGATCAGCGGGGTGGGGGAGAAGAAGCTGGCGACGTACGGGGAGGGCGTGGTGGCCGTGCTGGCCGGGTTGACGGCGCCGGGGGACGGTGGTGCCGGTGCCGGTGCCGGTGCCGGTGCCGGTGCCGGTGCCGGTGCCGGTGCCGGTGCCGGGTCCGGGTCCGGGTCCGGGTCCGAGGACTCCGGGGGCTCGGACGACTGGCCCGAGGAGGAGCCCGACTGGACGTAGGCGGCTGTCACGCAGCTACGGGCAGTCGTGCCTCCCCCCAGTGCCTTGGGACGGGGATCAGAAGGAGGTGCTTGCCGTCTTGGAATGACGGGGTGTCAGGTCTCGTTTGCCAGGCAGAGGGTGAGTGCGACCGATAGGTGTAGTGGGGCAAGCCGAGGCTGGTCGAGGACGGGCCCAGGGAATGGTCCAGGCGCTACGGCGCGGGCGGCTTGCCCGGCGGCTCCCAGCCGTGGGTGAGGATGTCGAAGATTGCCTCGATGGCGGCCCGACGGTCCTGCCGACCGCGAGCGAGCACCGGGATCTCGAGTACGAATCGGGCAAGAGCCACACATGCGAGGTTGTCGTGCCCCACGCCGAACTCGTCGGCGATGACTGCGCTGAGGCTGTCGGTGTACCGGGTCCACATGCGTTCGGAGTAGGCGCGCAGCACCGGCGTTGAGTTCACCAGGTTGGTGAACTCGGCCGCCTGGGGGTGTGCCTCGATCGACGGCCAGGTGTCCAGGACGTGCTGTCGAAGGGCATCGAGGATGCTCTGATCGGAGCGGCGCTGCCGCACCGCGGCGATCAGCTGTGACTCCCGGTCTTCGTCCTGGTCGAATACCAGTGCTTCCTTGCCGCTGAAGTGCTTGAACACCGTAGCGGTCGACACGTCGGCGGCGTCGGCGATGTCACGGATGCTCACCTGATCGTAGCCGCGCTCCAGGAAGAGTCGCAGTGCGGCGTCGGCGATCGCCTGCCGGGTGGCCGCCTTCTTGCGGTCGCGGCGGCTGACAGAGGGCACGGTCATGACTACAGCGTACTCGATAGTCGAGTTAGTCGCTAAGTAGAGTCGTTGCACTTTTCTACTTGCTCTGATTTTATGGACATGCGCGAGCACCTGAGCGGCACATCCTCGTCGGCCTGGTCATCGTCTGCACCGCGCCGACCTGTTCACCTGAGAGGCCCTCCGCGGGGCACATCCGGTGTTGGTGCTGAGGTCGACAACGCCCGGCCTGCTCGCCTCTCTTCGCCGACTGAAAGGGACAACCATGAACTCCCCAGAACCCGCCCGGGCACGCATCAGCGTCATCGGCGCCGGCCCCGGCGGACTGACCTGCGCCCGCATCCTCCAGCAGCACGGCATGGCGGTCACCGTCTACGACCGCGACCGGGGCCCCGACGCCCGCAACCAGGGCGGCACCCTCGACCTGCACGCCGACAACGGCCAGATCGCCCTGCGCGAAGCCGGTCTGCTCGACGAGTTCTTCAAGCTCGCCCGCCCCGAAGGGCAGGAAATGCGCCAGATGGACCCGACCGGCACGATCACGTCCCATGAAGTCCCGGCGCCCGACGAACTCTTCAAGCCGGAAATCGACCGTGGCCAGCTGCGCAACCTGCTACTCGACTCCCTGCAACCGGGAACCGTGCGCTGGGGCCGCGCCATCGACACGATCAGTGGACCCGACGACGGTCCGCGGCAATTGCACTTCACCGACGGCACGACCGTCCAGACCGATCTGGTCATCGGCGCCGACGGCGCCTCCTCCCGCGTCCGCCCGGCGGTGTCCCCCGCCGTCCCCGAATACACCGGGGTGAGCTTCCTGGAAGCATGGTTCTCAGACGTCGAGAACCGGCACCCGGACCTGGCCGAGCTGGTCGGCCAGGGCAGCGCCCACGCAGCCGACGGCGAGCGCGGCCTGTTCGCCCAGCGCAACAGCGGAAACCACATCCGCGTCTACATCATCCAACGCGTCCCGGTCGACTGGATCAGCACGAGCGGCCTGACAGCCGAGGACACCGACGGCATCCGCTCCCTGCTCCTGGGCGAGTACGCTCACTGGTCGCCCCGCATACGCCGGATGATCACCGAGAACGACGGCCCCTACGTCGACCGTCCGATCTTCGCCCTTCCGGTCCCGCACACGTGGGAACACAACCCGACGGTGACCCTGCTCGGAGATGCCGCCCACCTCATGCCCCCGCTCGGCGTCGGCGTCAACCTCGCCATGCTCGACGCCAGCGAAATCGCCCTCGCTCTCGCGAACGCCACCACCGTCGCCGACGCGATCCGCACCTACGAGAAGACCATGCTCCCCCGCTCCACCGAGACGGCCAAGGCCCTCGAAGGCGGCGCCGAACACCTGCTGTCCACCGACGCACCCGACTTCGGCAGCGACAACGACGCCCGGCACTAAGGGCTGACCGAGGTCTTCAGCCGTCGCCAGCAGATGATGGCGCAGCCGAGGGTGATGAAGGCTTGGTGGACGTCGTCGCGGATCTCCCAGCGGATGCGCAGGCGCCGGAACCGGTGCAGCAGCGCGATGGCGCCCTCTACGACCCAGCGGTGGACTCCGAGACAGGAGCCGTGTTCGGCGCCGCGTCGGGCGATGACCGGGGTGATCTCGGAGCGCCCGGTGGCTGGTCCGCCCTTCATCGCGCGCACGTGCGAAGAGTCGATGGCGGCCTTGGAGAAGTCCAGCATCCGGCCGCCCGCAGCTCGCCGAGCAGCAGCTCGTGCAGGCGCTGCCACACCCCGGCCTCGTTCCCGTCCCGCAGCCGCCGCCAGCAGGTCATCCCCGATCCGAAGCCGAGCTCCTGCGGCAGGTGCCGCCACGGGATGCCGGTGCACAGCACGAACAGGGTCCCGCACAGCACCCGACGGTCGTCGATCCGCCGACGTCCCGGATACCGGAAACGCCGCTCGACCACCGGCAGCAGCGGCTCGATCCGCTCCCACAGAGCGTCCTCGGCCGGCCACGGCTCGCTTCCACCACGTGTCTCGGCCGGACCCACCCCCCTGTCTGGCAGGTACCGACATGAACTGACAGCCCGTCGTTCCCGAGCGAAGAAGCCCTCATTCCGATCCCAGTCCTTAGGGCCTGGGAGGCACCCCGCGAACGCCGGGCTGCGGACCTCCAGCGCCCGGCCGACCGCGGCATGACGGTTACGGCAGGGCCGTCAGGCCCGGGGCGAAGGTGATCACCAGGGGGACGAGGGGGACCAGGGTCGCCGCGGCCGTCGTCAGGGCGCGGTGGCGGCGGTCGAGGCGGGGCGGGGGCTCCAGGAGGCGGTCGACGCGTTCGCCGAGCAGGCGGCGGCTGGAGGCGCAGGACAGCACGCCGCGGTGCTGGTTGAGCTCGATCAGCGCCAGCGCGGTGGTCAGATGGCCGCAGCGGCGGGAGGCCGTGTCGTCGGCGGACAGTTCCACCAGGCGGTGGGTCTGGTCGCAGAAGTGCGCGAACAGCGGGATCCGGGGGAAACCGGTGGCCAGCGCGGTGGAGAGGTGCAGCAGCCAGTCGTGACGGGCGCGGGCGTGCCCCCGCTCGTGGGTGAGGACGGCGTCGAGCTGGTGGTCGGTGAGCCGCTGCAGGGCGCCGGTGGTGACGATCAGCTGGGGCGGGCTGCCCGGCATCCACCAGGCGTCCGGGTACTCCTCCTCCAGCACCAGGAGCGGACCGCGGGCCGCCGGGAGACCGGCGGGCAGGTCGGGGGCGCGTTCCCGCAGGTGCGCCCGGGAGCGGGCGCGCCGACGACGGGCCTCGACCAGTTCGCGCCCGAGCATGGCCGTCGTCCAGGCCGCCCCGCAGGCGAGCAGCAGGGTGAGGGCGATGGTCCAGGGCGAGGCGGCGGACAGGTCGTACGCCGCGGTGACCGCGGGCGGGGCCGGGGCGAAGAGCTGGGCGCGGACGGTGCCGAAGACGGCGGCGGCGCCCAGGGCGAGGGCCGTGACGCAGCACAGCAGGACGGTGGCGACCAGGCACTGCCACACCCACAGGGCGACCACCGGTTCCCGTTCCGGCCACTTCGACCGGGTCAGCGCCCGGGGGACGGGCACGGCGGCCGTCACGGCGACAACGCTCAGCAGGAGCAGGCAGACGGTCATGCCACGGGCTCCGGATCCTGTCGGAAGAGGGCGGCTTCGGGTCGTGCTGGGGCGTGCGGGAAGTGCGGGGGAGCGCGGCGCGAACGCACACACCGCCCGACGCCAAGTATGACGGCGAAGGGCGGTGCGAGTCAGGGGTCGTCGAAGATCGGCGAGGGCCGGACGGGTCAGACCGCGGGGACCACCCGGCCCGTGACCTCGCCGAGGCCCACGCGGACGCCGTCCGGACCCGGCGCCCAGGCCGACAGCGTCACCACGTCGCCGTCCTCCAGGAACGTCCGCTTGCCGTCGGGGAGTTCGAGGGCGTCGCGGCCGTTCCAGGTCAGTTCGAGCAGCGACCCGCGTTCCCGCTCGGCGGGGCCGCTCACCGTGCCGGAGCCGTACAGGTCGCCGGTGCGCAGACAGGCGCCGTTGACGGTCATGTGGGCGAGCTGCTGGGCGGCCGTCCAGTACATGGTGGAGAAGGGGGGCTCGGAGACGACGTGGCCGTTGACCGTGACGGTGATCCGCAGGTCGTAGCCGCCGGGTTCCTCGGCCGCGTCGTCCAGGTAGGGCAGCAGCTCGTGGGTGCGCTCCGGCGGTGCGACGCGGGCCTCCTCCAGGGCGTCCAGCGGGGTGATCCAGGCCGACACCGAGGTGGCGAAGGACTTGCCGAGGAACGGGCCGAGGGGCACGTACTCCCAGGCCTGGACGTCGCGGGCGGACCAGTCGTTGAGGAGGCAGAGGCCGAAGACGTGGTCGCGGAAGCCGCCGAGCGGCACCGGCCGGCCCGGCTCGGACGGCACGCCGACGACGAAGCCGACCTCGGCCTCGATGTCCAGCCGGACGGAGGGCCCGAAGACCGGGGCTGCGGCGTCGGGCGCCTTGCGCTGGCCAAAGGGGCGCACGACGTCGGTGCCGGACACCACGACCGTGCCGGAGCGGCCGTGGTAACCGATCGGCAGGTGCTTCCAGTTGGGGGTCAGGGAATCGGCGGCGTCGGGACGGAAGATCCGGCCGACGTTCCGGGCGTGGTTCTCGGAGGCGTAGAAGTCGACGTAGTCCGCGACCTCGAAGGGGAGGTGCAGGGTCACCTCGGACAGCGGGTGGAACAGGGGCTCGACGGTCTCCCGGTGCGCCGGGACGGTCACCCACGCGGTGAGCGCCCGCCGCACGTCCGACCAGGCCGTACGGCCCGCCGCCAGCAGCGGGTCGAGGGTCGGGCGGGCGAGCAGGGAGGCGTAGGGGGAGCCCAGGGCGTGCGCCGCCGCGCCGGCGTCGAGGACGTGGTCGCCGAGCCGGACGCCCACGGCCCGCTCCGACGAACCGGAGGGCGAGAACACGCCGTACGGCAGGTTGTGCGGGCCGAAGGGATCGCCCTCGGGGACATCGAAGGGGGGCATCGGGTGCTGCCTCGCTTTCGTGTGCGCAGGTGCTCCACGTGTCCGTGGCCGTGCCACACGTTACGGGTGCGACGGCGGTCTTGGGCAGAGCCGACGTGGTGGCGCCCCGCTTCCCCTTCCGTACCGGGAGTTGTCCACAGGAGGGGAGGCAATCTTGACGGAACGGTGCGAACGGGGCGACTCTGGGCGGGTGCCGGAAGGCCTCGGGGAGGGGGCGTTCCGACGGCACACGGGGGGGCGGATGGTCAGGGGGGAGGCCGGCCCGCGCTCGGCGCGCTCGGGATCGCAGCCGGAACGGCTGGAGGAGACCATGCGCGGCCGGCTCGGCCGGGAATGCGTGTACGTGCCGTCGTGCAGGTTCGGGCTGTTCGTGGCGCTGCGCCACTGGTGCCCGCCGGGCGGCCGGGTGCTGATGTCGCCGGTCAACGACGACGTCGTCTTCTTCGTGGTGCTGGCGGCGGGACTGCGGCCGGTGCAGGCGCCGTTGAACCCGTTCGACGGGACCGTCGACGTCGACGCCGTGCCCGAGGAGACGTGGGGCTCGCTGTCCGCCGTCCTGACCACGAACCTGTACGGCAACCCGGATCCGGCGCCGCGGCTGCGGGCCCGTTGCGACGCGCTGGGCATCCCGCTGCTGGAGGACGCGGCGCACGCGATCGGCAGCGAGGTCGGCGGGCGGCCGGTCGGGGCCTGGGGCGAGGCCTCCGTCTTCAGCCTCTCCAAACACGCCGACGCCCAGGCGGGCGGCTTCCTCTCGCTCGCCGATCCGGGCCTGGCCGAGGCGGTGCGGGCCACCTGCGACGAGCTGCTCGCCCCGTCCCGTTCGGCGTCCGAACTCGCCTACGCCTTACGGCCGTACGCGGAGGCCGCCGTACGCGGGCTGGGGCTGCGGCGGGCCGCCCGGGCCACGTTGGGGCTGCTGGGACTGACGGAGCGCGACGGGATCAGGATGCCGCTGCGTCCCGAGGCGCTGGCCCGGGCCGCCGGCGCGGCCCCGGACCTGGCCGCGTACGACCCCTGGGTCCGCGTCGACCTGCACGCCTACCGCGGGGAGCCCGGCCCGCTGCGGCTGCGGCGCGTCGGGCGCGGGCTCGAACGGCTGGACGAGGTGCTCCGATCCTGCCGGGACGGCACCGAGCTGCTGCTGTCGACCCGGTGGGCCCGGCCGGGGGAGGGCAGCCGGGTGCAGCCGTTGTTCCGGGTACCGCTGCTGGTGGCGGACCGGGACGCGGCGATGGCGGCACTGGCCCGGCGCGGGATCGTCGTCGGCTACCTCTACGACCCTCCCCTCGACGACTACGCGGGGGAGGAGTTCACCGACCCGTCGCCCGCGCCCGGGGCGGCCCGCTGGTTCGCGCGGCACGCGCTGCCGGTGGACCCGCTGCGGGCGGGGGAGGCCGTTGAGGTGCTGGAGCGGTCAGGGGCGCGGCCGGCCGAACCGCCGAAGCGGCCGACGCGGCCGGGGACGCCGGCCGGCGGGGCCGGAGCCGGGCCGTGACCGGCACCCGGACGCACGGGTCCGCCGCGGTGCGCGCCGACGGCGGGCCCCGGCCCGCCGGGGACGCGCCGGGCTCCGACTCCCTGTTCAAGAACGCCTACTTCCTGATGCTCAGCACGGGCGTGTCCGCCGTCCTCGGACTGGGCTTCTGGCTCGTGGCCGCCCGCTGCTACTCCGAGGACGCCGTCGGCCGGGGCTCCGCCGCGATCGCCGCGATGCGGCTGCTCGCCGGCATCACCGCGACCACGATGATCGGCGCCGTGGTCCGCTTCGTACCGCGCGCCGGCCGCGGGACCGGACACCTGGTGTGGGGCGTGTACCTGGCGAGCTCGGTGGTCGTCACCCTGGCCGCGGGCGTCTTCCTGCTCACGCTCGACCGGTGGGGTCCCTCCTACGCGCCCCTCGGGACACCACTGACCGGGGCGCTGTTCGTCGCGGCGTGCGTGGCGTGGGCGCTGCTCACCCTCCAGGACGGCGTGCTCACGGGACTGCGCAAGGCCGAGTGGGTGCCGGCCGGGAACGCGGTGTTCTCCGTCGGCAAGCTGGTCCTGCTGGCGGTCCTCGCGAGCGCGCTGCCCGTGCTGGGCGTCTTCGTGTCCTGGGCCGCGGCCATCGCGTTCTCCACCCTGCCGCTGGGCTGGCTGGTCTTCCGCCGGCTCGTCCCGCGCCAGGCCGCCGCCGACCACGAGGTGGAACCGCCCGGCCTGCGGGCCATGGGCCGCTTCCTGGCCGGCGACTCGCTCGGCGCGCTGTTCAGCCTCGCCATGATCAATCTGCTGCCGGTGATGGTCGCGGTCCGCTTCGGCGCGGCGGAGAACGGCTACTTCTACGTGGCGTACACCGTCGGCGGCACGATGGAGTTCATGGCCGTCAACATGGCCTCGTCGCTCACCGCCCACGCCTCGCACGACCCCCGCCGGCTCGCCGACGGGGTGCGGGGGGCGCTGCGCAGGATGACGCTGCTGCTGGTGCCGGTGGTCGCGGTGCTGGTCGTCCTCGCGCCCCGGATCCTCACGCCGTTCGACGCGGACTACGCCGAGCACGGCTCGACCGTGCTGCGGCTGCTCGCGCTCGGCGCGCTGCCCCGCGTGGTCGTGGAGCTGTACATCGGGGTGCTGCGGGTGCAGGGGCGCACCGGTGCGCTCGCCGCGCTCCAGGGCGCGATGTGCGCGCTGGTGCTGGGCAGCGCGGCCGTGCTGTTCACCCCGGCGGGGATCGCGGGGGCCGGATGGGCCGTGCTGATCGGCATGACGCCGGTCGCGGTCGTCTCGGTGTTCGGGCTGCGTGCGGCGCTGCGCGAGAAGCCCGGCGGGCCCGTGGAGCGGGCCACCGCCGCCCCCGAGCACGGCACGCGCTGGGCCCGGCTCGTGCGCCGCGGCGGACGGAACGGCCCGCCCGGCCACTGAGCGGCCCGGGGCCGTACACCGCTCAACGGGGCGGCACGGGCTGCTGGAAGTACCCGTCCCTCCCCGCCTCCCGGTACCCCTCGAGCCCCGGACCGTCGTTGACGGTCAGATCGCACTCGGGCCTCTCGGAGGCCGGCCGGTTCCAGTGCACCAGGGCCCTCACCTCCGGGAGTTCCTTCACGGCGCCGGGGATCCCGGTGTACCAGTCGCGCTGGCGCCCCGGGTCGTCGGCGTCGGGCGCGGTGGCGAACTCCGCGAGCATCATCGGTCTGGCGTCGGTGACGTTCGCGCGCAGCCACGCGTAACCGGGCCGCTGGCTGCGCAGGAAGTCCTTCCAGTCGGTGGTGCCGTGGCAGCCGTAGTAGTTGTACTGGTCCATCGCGATCCAGTCGACGTACTCGTCCCCGGGGTAGAGGGCCTTCATCTCCTTCCCGCTGCCGAGGTGGCCGGAGACGGTCCACACCCACACGACGTTGTCGGCCCCCAGTTCGCGGAACCGGTCGTGGAGGTGGCGGTACGCCGCGACGAACTCCGCCGGGGTGCCGGCGCCCTCCTCGACGCGGGCGTCGGTCTCCTGGTCGAAGGAGAGGAAGACGCGTTTGCCGTAGGCCTTGAGGCGCCGGATCTGCGGGTCGACGATCTCCTCGTCGTACTTCCCCGAGGCGATGTTCCCCCAGCCGAGCTGGGTCTCCGTCCAGTTCTCGTGGTGCGGCTCGGTCCAGACGGTGGACTCCCAGGCCAGCATGAGCAGCCGGTCCCTGCCGAGCTCCTGCTCGTCGGGGGTGAGCAACTGCCCGTCGAGCTCGGTGCCCGACATGTCGTGGTAGTTGTAGACGAGGTCGAGCCTGCGGCCGATCCTCTTCTCGAAACCGAGCACGGCGTCCTTGAGCGAGCCGTTCGCCGCGTACGGCACGTACGCCCCCCACCAGGCGCCGCAGGGCGGGACCAGCGTGTCGGTGGGGGCGCAGGGGCCGGTGGGCAGCGGGCCGGAGGCCGCGTCGCCGGGCAGGCCCCGACCGGAGGGGTCCGCGTCGTCGGGACGGCCGGCCCAGAACCCGAGCCCGGTCAGCAGCGCGGCGACCACCAGCAGGACGACCGCCGTACAGCCGTGCCTCGCGCGCCCCGGGTCCCCCGGCGCGCGCCACCCGGACCGCTCGCGCGGCCGGTGCGGCCCCGTCACGTGCCACCGCCGTCCGCGGGCCCGCGCCCGACGCGTTCCACCGCGCCGCGCCGGGCGGCGGGCGGCGGCAGCCCCGGCAGGGCCGCGACGACCGTGGTGAAGACGGCGAGCGGGACCAGGAAGGAGGTCGTCGAGAAGCCCTCGACCAGGAACAGCGAGGTGGCGGTGAGCACACCGAGCGAGAGGCTGACCGGCGCGGCGAGCGCGACGGCCTCCAGCAGGGCGCCGGTGGCCGGCCCGCCCGGCCGCGGATACAGCGCCGCCCAGCCCGGACCGAACAGCGTGAAGAGCAGCACCGGGATCCAGCGCAGCGGTGAGGGGCCGGACACGGTGGTGGCGGCCAGCGCGAGCCAGCCCGAGGCGCCGATGAGGACTCTGAGGTACGTCCCGTGCCCCCGGATGCCTCCGCGGCCACGGGACGCACCGGTTCCAGAGGCGCTCGCGGAGCCGGCGGGGTTCGAGGAGTCGGTGCCGCTCATGGGCTGACCTGACGGAACCGGGTGGCCTTCAACGTCACTTCGATCACCTCGTGGTCGATCCTCGGGCGGTCGGACGGTACTCCAGGACGACGCCGTAGGAATGGTTCTCGACGGTCCGGAAGAGCGGGGAGGCGGAGAGCTTGGTGCGCAGCGTCTCGAATCCGCCGGCGGGCAGCAGGCCCTCGCCGGCGGTGTAGACGTCCTGGGTGCGGGTGAGGACGACGTACGTCCTGGTGCCCGGCGGGATCCCGTCGGCGAGGTAACGGGCCGGGTCCTCCAGCATCCTCTCGTTCTCGGGCAGCTCCTGCTCGGCGAAGAACCAGTGCTCGAGGCGGTCGTACCGGTGCAGCGCCTGCGGGAAGGAACCGCTGGTGGAGAGGATCAGCGAGCCGTCGGGGGCGTTGTCGAGGACCCGGGTGACCAGCGCGGTCTCCTCGGGCGGTGTGTAGTACATCGTCTCCTTGCCGTAGTACGACGGCAGGAAGCCGGCCGTCAGCACCAGCAGGACGGCCGGCAGGGCGACGGCCGCGGCCTTGCGCCGCGGCGCCTTCGCCCGGCCGGGGTGCGTGCCCGCGGCGGGCACGAGCGCGGCGGCGGCGAAGAACGCCGCACCCGGCAGGCCGAACAGATAGACGCGGAAGAGCATCTCGCCGCCGTAGTCGTTGACGGCGAAGAGCGGAACCGGGGCGGCGGAGACCAGCAGCAGCGGCAGCGCGCTGCGGACCAGCCGGCGCCGCAGCACGAGGGCGGTCCCGGCGAGCGCGGCGACCGCGAGCACCATCAGCACGTTGGCGGTCCCGGCGAGTTCGGGGCCGGGCCCGGTGAGCTGCCCCGCGTAGCCCGCGCGGGAGTTCCGCGTCAGCTCGCCGAGCGACTCCTCGAGGGTGGACAGCGTCTCGACGAACAGCGGACGCCCCATGGTCAGGTCCCAGGCGAGCATCAGCAGCACGGCGACGGCCAGCAGCCCGTGATTGCGGTAGCGGCGCGTGAGGGTGAGCGCGAACAGGCAGACGCAGAGCATCACCGGGGTGAGCTGGTGCGTGGCGTTGACGGCGGCGATCAGCGGGGCGAGGACCACCACGCAGACCGCGCGCTGCCGGGTCCCCGTGGGCGGCGGCACGTCGGCGGCGGCCGGGTCGAGGGCGGTGCGGTCGCGCAGCCGCCCGGCGGACCCGGGGCGCACGAAGTGCCGCAGCACCATCGCGATGACCGTCAGGTGCAGCAGGTACGCGAGCCCCTGGGGGGCGAAGTAGTCCTGGCCCACCCAGTTGGCGAGCTGGAAGATCCACACGGCGGTCCACACCAGCCGCCAGTCCCGGCAGAAGGTGCGGTAGATCAGGACGAGCACCGGCAGCAGCAGCAGGCCGAGGACGATCGGCGCCCAGTTGGCGTACGCGGCGGCGCTCTCCACGCCGACGGCGCGCACCAGACCGGCGTTCAGCGTGAAGAGGCCCGGCCACTGGTCGTACGCGGACATGTTGCCCGACAGCGCCGCGCCCGGACGCAGTTCGCCGTTGGCGAGCAGGGTGTCGACGACGGCGTCGTGCTTGGAGGCCCACGGGTAGCGCACGGCGTCGTACAGCACCGCCGGTGGGGCCTTGAGCGCGCACAGCAGTGCGGCGCAGTGCGCGGCCGGCCACCAGGGCGCGGTGTTCGCGCGCCGCAGGCCGATGACGAAGCCGGCGGTGAGGACCAGCAGCGACAGGTAGTAGGTGGCCGGAAGGCGGTCCAGCAGCCCGTAGTCGCCCATCTCCCGGAAGCCGATGCGGGGGAGGGCGTGGAACCACAGTCCGGCGGCGAGCGGCAGCGTCAGCAGCCCGGCGGCGGGCGGACCGCTCGGGAACGGCCGGGGTCCGCGGCCGCCGCCGGAGTTCCCTCCCGGCTCCTTCGGGCCGGTGGCCGGCCCGGGGCCGGGCAGCGCGCCGCTCTCCGTGGTCGGTACGGGCACATGGTGTCGCACGCCGAGACCCCCTCCCCCGCGACGAGTATAGGAATCACCTCTGTTTTTCACGTCAAAAACGTCGAACCCACCACGAAGCGACGGAAATGGCGGAAGGGGCGGAAGCGAGAGGAGTGACGGCTGCCCGGCGCCTCCCGCACGCCCCGGCCCGTCCTCCCACCTCCCGGTCCCCGTCAACCGGCGAAGGCGGGACGGCCGCGCAGGAGGGTGCGGGCCCGGCGGTACCACCGCCAGCCGACGGTCCTCGGCCCGTCCCGGTACGGGGCGATCCGCGCGCCGTCACCCGCCAGCCACGCCTCGACGTCGGCGACGGTGTGACCGCGGCGGACGATCAGGCGGGCGATGCGGTAGCGCTCGTCCCGCCCCGAGCTGAGCGCGTGCCGCACGGCGGTCGCCGTCTCGTAGCCGACGCGGGCGGTCATGGCGCGCACCCGGGGGCTGTTGTAGCCGTGCGGATAGGCGAGGTGGGGGACGGGATGGCCGAGGGCGTCCTCCAGCACGGCCCTGGAGTCCAGGAGTTCGGCGCGCAGCCGCCCGGCGGTCAGGGTGTCGAGCTGGGCGTGGGTGACCGTGTGGCTGCCGATCTCCATGCCGGAGCGTTCCAGCTCCACCGCCCGGTCCAGGCTCATCATCGGGGCGGGCGGCAGCAGGCTGCGGCCGCCCGGGGCGATGGCGCCGGTGGTGAGGTACGCGGTCGCGGGCAGCGCGCGCTCGGCCAGGACGGCGGCGGTGGGGCCGGGCAGGTCGGCGAAGCCGTCGTCGAAGGTGAGCAGCACCGGCCGGGGCGGCAGGGGGGCCCGTCCGGTGAGGTGGTCGGCGAGGGCGCTGATGGTGACGGGCGTGCGGCCGCTGTCCGCGACGGCGTCGAGGTGGGCCGCGAACTCCTTGGGCGTGACGGTGAACTCGGCGATCCAGCCCGGCGGATCGTCCATCACGGCGTGGTAGAGGAGGACGGGTACGGCCGGGTTCATCCCGCCCTCCTCCCCGCGGCGCCTCTCAGCGCCCGCCGCGCCCGCAGATGGCCGAGCGGCCCGTACAGCATCCCCCTGCGCTGCAGCCGCGACAGACGGCGTGGCCAGGGGTGGGTGCGGGTGGCGTGCCCGCCCGGCACGCCGCCGCCGTCCGTGTCGCGCGCCTCGGTCAGCGCGCGGGCGTGCGCGAGGCCGCGCGGCAGCCGGGCGAGGAACGCCGGCAGCAGCGCGGGCCGGTCGACCAGGAGCGCGGTGAGGCAGGCGGTGAGCCCGGCGCCGTACCCGTACGCCTGGGCCTCCAGGTCGGCCCAGGTCTCCCGGTGGTGGTGCCACACCAGCGCGTACGGCGTGTAGTGCAGCCGGTGCCCCTGGGCGAGGACGCGGACGAACCCGTACAGGTCGTCGCCGCCCCGGGCGGGTGTCCCGGCGCCGGTGGCCGGGTCGAAGCCGCCGACGGCACGCAGCACCTCCGTGCGGAAGGCCATGTTCGCGCCGGAGCCGAAGCGGCCCGCGGTGAAGGGGAACAGCGGATCGTCGCGGGGCGGGTCGCCGGGGTCGTACGTCGTCGGCGTGAAGCCCTTCGCGAAGCCGCCGTGGCTCTCCAGCAGGACCTGGGCCGGGGTGCGCAGCCGGGCGGGCAGGATCAGGCCGGTGGCGCAGCCGAGCCGGGGATCGGCGGCGAACGGCGCGGTCAGCTCGGTGAGCCAGCGGGCATCGGCGACCACGTCGTCGTCGGTGAACGCGATCACCTCGCCCCGGGCCGCCGCCAGCCCCCTGTTGTGCGCGACGGCGAGTCCGGGCGCCGGCTCGCACACGTACCGCACCCGCTCGCCGTACTCGCGCTCCACCAGTTCGCGGGTCCCCTCGGTCACCGGCGCGTTGTCGACGACGACGACCTCGAACCGCGGATGCTCCTGCGCGAGCAGCGAGTCCAGCGCCCGGGCGAGCTGCCCGGCCCGCTCCCGGGTGGCCACGACGACCGAGGCGTACGGCGGCTCCCCGCCGCCCTCCGCCGCCACGGCCACCCCCGCCGCCCCGGATGCCGCCTCCGTCAGCACAGCCCGCGGATCCGCGCCCTCCGGCACCCGTGCCCGCACGGTCCCCACCGGGCGACCCGCCCGTCTGACCAGCAGGAACACCTCGCCGTGGGTCACCGGGGGGCTGCCCGGGCCGGGTCTCGGGGCGGACTCGTCACCGTCCAGGTCCAGTTCGGCGACCTGCACCGCGCCGATGGCCAGGAACCGCCGTATCTCCTCCTGCGTACGCGTTCTCCGGGACACCCGCCCTCCCCCTCCTCACGGCCGGCGCAGTCGTGCCGCGCCCTTCAGGGTCCGTGCCGCCAGCGCCGCCAGGCGCGGACGGGCGCGGACGAAGCCGTGCGCGCGGCGCACGGGTTCGCGGCTCAGCCGGTGCAGCGCGGCGCCCACGCCCGGACGGGTCGCCGCCCCTTCGTAGACGGCGAGTTCACCGGTCTTCAGCGAGTCCTTGTACGCGGCCGGACCGCGCCCCATGTCGAGCATCCCGATGCCCTCGGCCGCGGCCGCCTCGGCCATCCGCAGATGCAGCACGAGCCCCGGCGAGTACGTCGCGAACTCCGGGGCGTACGCCGGGAACCAGCAGGCCAGGACGGATGCCGAACGCAGCCCGAAGTGCGCGGCGACGGGGCGGCCCCCGGCGTACAGGACCGACAGCGTGCCCGTGCACTGGCCGGTCCGGGTCTCGGCGAGCCGGCCCACGAGCCGGGCGATCCACTCCTGCGCGAACCGGTCGCGCCGCCCGGTCCTGCGGTACTGCGCCGACTTCCACTCCATCAGCGTGCGCAGCGCGGCCGGGTCGCGTTCGTCGAAGACGAACCGCACGGGCCCGGACCGGCGGCCCAGCCTGCGCTCCTTGGCCAGCGTGGTCCTCAGGAACTTCGGCGACCGGGTGCGCAGCGCCGACTCGTACGTCTCGTAGCCCTTCTCCACGTCGATGACATACGTGGCGTGCTCCTCGGCCGCGTACGGCACGAACAGCCCCTGGCCCGCCTCCAGGTTGTCGAAGGCGAGGCTCGACACCGAGCAGGCCCGCAGCAGTTCACCCGTCTCCAGGGCGGCACCGGGAGCCAGGACCGCGCCCTGGCGGTCCGACACCCCGAGCCCGATCGCCCGGCCCCGTCCCAGCGCACCCCGCTCGTACGGCAGGAAGCCCGCCGGCTGTCCGCCCTCGTACAGCACGGCGACCCGGGCCCGCGGCCGCACCCGGGCCACGGCGATGCTGAACTCCGGTTCCATGAACGGGTTGCGCGGTGCGTCCGCCGCGGCGCGCAGTTCCCGCCAGCGCTCCCGTTCCCCCTCGCCGAGCTCCTCGGGCCTCAGCACGCGCACGCGTCCACTGCTCACCCGACCCCCCGATCAAGTCCCCCCTGGACTCCTGGAAGGTACCGCCCGGGACCGGGCGGACGGTAGATAGCGGAGCATGTTCTCGCCAAACGGGGAAAGGGTCCTGAACCGGTCCTTACCCGGCGTCGAGGGAAGTGCGAGAGAAGGGAACCGCACCGAAAGCGAACGCAAACGGGCAGGGTGAATCGGACCGCCGGGTTGTCCGTATTCTCTGATCATGGCCGCACCCACCGCGTACTCACTCATCGCCACCGACCTGGACGGGACGCTGCTGCACGGCGACGACACCATCTCCGACCGGTCCCTCGCCGCGCTCGCGCGGGTCGAGCGGGCCGGCGCGCGGCACCTCGTGGTGACGGGGCGCCCGGCCCCCAGGGTGCGGCCGCTCCTGGACGTCCTCGGCTGCACGGGGCTCGCGGTGTGCGGACAGGGCGCCCAGGTGTACGACGCCGGCGCGGACCGGATGCTGTGGTCCGTGACCCTGGACCGGGAGCTGGCGGAGACCGCGCTCGGCAAGATCGAGGCCGAGGTGGGGGAGGTGTACGCCGCGGTCGACCAGGACGGGGTCGACGGGCTGACGCTGATCGAGCCCGGTTACCTGATGCCGCACCCGACCCTGCCGGCGGTGCGGGTCGAGCGGCGCGGGCAGCTGTGGGACCGGCCGATCAGCAAGGTGCTGCTGCGCCACCCGGACCTGTCCGACGACGCCTTGGCGGCGGCGGCCCGGTCGGTGGTCGGCTCACTGGCCACGGTCACCATGTCGGGGCCGGGCACCGTGGAGCTCCAGCCGTGCGGGGTGACCAAGGCGACCGGGCTGGCGCTGGCCGCCGAGCACCTGGGCCTGGGCCCGGAGCGGACGATCGCCTTCGGCGACATGCCCAACGACGTCCCCATGTTCGACTGGGCGGCCCACGGCGTCGCCATGGCGAACGCGCATCCCGAACTGAAGGCGGTGGCGGACGAGGTCACCACGTCGAACGAGGACGACGGCGTGGCCGTCGTCCTCGAGCGACTGTTCGGCGGGGTGGTGACGCTCGCCCGTCAGCGGGTGGCTCAGTACGCGCCGAAGACGTTGTCGATGGAGCCGTAGCGGTCGGCCGCGTAGTTGCAGGCCGCCGTGATGTTCGCGACCGGGTCGTACGGGTCGAAGACGGTGCCGGGCACGTGGTAGGCCGCGAAGGTCGGGTCGATGATCTGCAGCAGGCCCTTCGACGGCGTGCCGGCGGCGGCGTTGGAGTCCCAGTTGTTGATGGCGTACGGGTTGCCGGAGGACTCGCGCATGATGTTGCGGTGGATGCTCTCGTAGCTGCCCGGGATGCCGTTCTGCGCCATGACGTCCAGCGACTCGCGGATCCAGCCGTCGAGGTTGTCCGGGTACGCCGTCACGGAGGCGGCGGTCGTCGTCGGCTCGGTGGTGGCGGCGAAGGCGCCGGTCGCGCCGAACAGTGGCAGGGCGGCCACGGCGACGCCGGTGCCGGCGACGGCGAGGGAGCGGGCGAGGCGGCGGCGGTGCTGACCGAAAGCAGGCATGTCTGGGTTCCTCTCCTACGCCTGCGAGGTGAGCTGTCGGGTTCGGGCGGGAGAGTGCCCGGCCGTGCCCCTGCGGGCATGGCTTCACCCCTAGCCGTTCCGGCGCGTGTCCGGCCCGGCGGCTTACCTGGGTCCCCCGCTCCTGCCGTCCTGAGTGGTCGTCGTCGGTTGATGCGGGCGGCGGCAGGATTAGGCGTCCACCCGGCAGGCCCGGAACGTATGCGAGAGCGCATGTCGGGAACAAGCGCGGACCTCACACAAGACCCCCTTTGATCTTGTAATGGGCGTTTTGTGGCGCTTGATCCTTTACGGGTGTCAAGAGTCAACTCCGCGTCCGGGGAAGGGGGGTGGCCGGTGGCGGGACGTGGCGGGGGTGCCGGGCCGCGCGTGACCCACTTCACTGGGGGTCACCTGTGAGCGCATTTTTCGCCAAGGGGAATCAGTTCATCATTTGCGGCAAATCGGACGCCGGGGCGGGCAGGATGGTGTGCATGGCGAGATGTGGCCCGACGGGCAGGTCGGGAGCCGGTCCGAGGAGTGGATTGCCGCGTCCGGGAAAGTCGGAGAATGTCCGTTGTTATCGAATGATCAAAAGTGCTCCGTTCCTGCCCCCGTGTCGCCCCGCTCCTAACGCCGGGCGCTGGCGGTGATCGAAACATGACCGGATACGCTGACTTGAGTGAGGGCAGCGACCTATCGACATTCCGTGTGATCGCCAGTGGACACCAGCAGACAGGAGACCCCTCGTGACCGTCGTCGGGCCGTTCGGGCTGAGCGTGCGGGACCAGGCTCTGGAAGCCGATGTCCAGGCCGGAATGACGGCTGTCGAGGAAGGGCTGATCGAGGCCACCAAGAGTGAGGTCCCCTTCATCACCGGGGCCGCCCAGCACCTGGTGCGGGCCGGCGGCAAGCGGTTCCGCCCGCTGCTCGTGATGCTCGCCGCCCAGTTCGGCGACCCCTACGCGCCCGGTGTCGTGCCCTCGGCCGTGGTGGTGGAGCTCACCCATCTGGCCACGCTGTACCACGACGACGTGATGGACGAGGCCGAGGTGCGGCGCGGGGTCGACAGCGCGAACACCCGCTGGGGCAACTCCGTCGCGGTCCTCACCGGCGACTTCCTCTTCGCGCGGGCCTCGCACATCCTGGCCGACCTCGGGCCGGAGGCCGTACGGGTGCAGGCCGAGGCGTTCGAGCGGCTGGTCACCGGGCAGATCCTGGAGACCGCGGGGCCGCAGGACGGCCGCGACCCGGTCGACCACTACCTCGACGTACTCGGCGGCAAGACCGGCTCGCTGGTCGCCGTCGCCTGCCGGTTCGGCGCCATGATGTCCGGCGCCGAGGAGACGGTCGTGGACGTGCTGACCCAGTACGGCGAGCGGCTCGGCGTCGCCTTCCAGCTCGCCGACGACGTCCTGGACATCGCCTCCGACTCCCACGAGTCCGGCAAGACCCCCGGCACCGACCTGCGCGAGGGCATCGCCACCCTGCCCGTGCTGCGGCTGCGCGAACGGGCGGCCCGGCTGGGTCTCGCCGACGACGTCGCCCTGTGCGAACTGCTCGACTCCGACCTCACCGACGACACCCGGCACGCCGAGGCGCTGCGGCTGCTGCGCGCCCACCCCGCGCTGGAGCAGGCCCGCCGGGACACCGTGCGGTACGCCGAGGAGGCGCGCGCGGCGCTGGCCCCGCTGCGGGAGTGCGAGGCGAAGGCGGCGCTCGTGCAGCTGTGCGACGCGGTGGTGCACCGCGCGGGCTGACCCGGCCCGAACTCCCCCGCACCCCCTACGGGACGGGGGAGGGAACCGCCCTCCGTGTCATACCCCAGCAGTACGTGGAGTTGCGTCCGGGGACTGACGAATCCGCCTGCCGGATTTGGTCGGATGGAACACGACGGACAACACCACTTCTCACCGGTTCGGGTGAGAAGGGCGGCTCAGGGTGAGACTGGTGCGAGGACACGAGACGGAAGCCGCCGCCGACCACGAAGGCAGGGCACACATGGCACCGTACGAATCCGAGAACACGACGACCGCGGGGGAGGCCGACGAGCCGCGCACGCGACGGCGCAGGGCCGCGCGGTACGCCGTCCCGGTCACCGTGATGGGGGTGGCGGCCGCGACCATCGGCCTCGTCCCCGCGCTCGCCGACTCCGGCGACCCCGACCTGCCGGAGATCACCGCCGCGCAGCTCATCGAGAAGATCGCGCAGTCGGACGTCGAGCGGCTGTCCGGCACCGTGAGGATCACCACCGACCTCGGACTGCCGGACCTCGGCGGCCTGGAGAGCGGCCTCATGTCCGGCGCGAGGGCGCAGGGCGGTGACGACGGCTCCTCGGCCGACCCGTCCGCCAAGCTCGCCGAACTGGCGTCCGGCACGCACACGCTGCGGGTCGCGGCCGACGGCCCGGACCGGCAGAAGGTGTCGCTCCTGGAGAACGCCGCCGAGTACAGCCTGATCCACGACGGCAAGGACGTCTGGGGCTACGACAGCGCGTCCAACGAGGTCTACCACGGCACGGTCGACGCCTCCGGCGAGGACCGGGAGCAGCGGCCCCCGGCCACCCCGAAGGACTTCGCCGAGGAGGCGCTGAAGTCGGTCGACGACACCACGTCCGTGACCGTCGACGGCACCGCCCAGGTGGCCGGCCGGGACGCGTACAAACTGGTCGTCAAGCCCAGGCAGTCCGGCTCCACGGTCGGCGCGATCAGCATCGCGGTGGACCACGAGACGGGCATGCCGCTGAAGTTCACCCTCACCCCGTCGAGCGGCGGCGCGGCCGTCGTGGACGTCGGCTTCACCAAGGTGAGCTTCGACCGTCCGGCCGCGTCGACCTTCGAGTTCACCCCGCCCAAGGGCGCCGAGGTGACCGAGGACGGCGACCTGGACAAGGGCCGGGAGCACTCCGGGAAGCCGGGGAAGGCCCCGAAGTCCGAGGCGGACCTGGCCAAGGGGCTCGACGGGCTGAAGATGCTCGGCGAGGGCTGGAACACCGTCGCCGTCTTCGACGACGGCGAGGCGGGCGGCCTGCCCACCGGCGAGGCCGGCGGCGACCTCGAAGGCTTCCTCGGCTCGCTCGGCGACCGGGTCGAGGGCGAGTTCGGCACCGGCACGGTGTTCGGCACCCGCCTGGTGAACGCCCTGATCACCGAGGACGGCAAGGTCTACGTGGGCGCCGTCACCAAGGACGCGCTCGTGAAGGCGGCCGACGCGGGGAAGTGAGGCCCCGGGACCTCACGACACGACAGGGAACGAGGGAGCCGATGGGCGAGGCGTCCGCCACGGAACCGGAGCGGCGCGACGGGGAGGCCACGGGTGACGGAGTCATCGTCACCCGCGCGCTCACCAAGCGCTACCGCGGCGGGCAGCTCGCCGTCGACGGTCTGCAGCTGACCGTCCCGGAGGGCAGCGTCTTCGGCTTCCTCGGCCCCAACGGCTCCGGCAAGACCACCACCATCCGCATGCTGATGGGCCTGATCGAACCGACCTCCGGCACGGCGCACGTCCTGGGGCGCCCCATGCCGCGCTCCGCGCGCGCCGTGCTGCCCCGCGTCGGCGCCCTCATCGAGGGCCCGGCCCTGTACGGCTTCCTCTCCGGCCGCGACAACCTCCTGCGCTACGACGCCGCCGACCCGACCGCCGATCCGCGCACCCGGCGCGCCCGCGTCGCCGCCGCCCTGGACCGGGTGGGCCTCACGGCCGCGGCCGGCAAGAAGGCGAAGGCGTACTCCCTCGGCATGAAGCAGCGCCTGGGCCTGGCGTCCGCCCTGCTCCAGCCGCGCCGGCTGCTCGTCCTGGACGAGCCGACCAACGGCCTCGACCCCCAGGGCATGCGGGAGATCCGCACGCTGGTGCGCGAGTTGGCCTCGGACGGCACCACCGTCTTCCTCTCCTCCCACCTGCTCGACGAGATCGAGCAGGTGTGCACGCACGCCGCCGTGATGGCCCGGGGCCGGCTGATCGCCCAGGGCCCGGTCTCCGAACTGGCCGCGGGCGCCCGGGGCCGGCTGGTGGTGACCACACCGGACCCGGCGGACGCGGCCAGGGTGCTCGAGGAGCAGGGGATCGCCGATGTCGTCGTGGCCGGGGAGCGGGTGACCGGCGAGGCCCCCGCGCGCGACCTCGCCGAGGTGAACGCCGCACTGGTCGCCGCCGGCGTCCGGGTGCGCGGCTTCGGGGTCGAACGGGCCTCGCTGGAGGACGCGTTCGTGGCACTGACCGGGGAGGGCTTCGATGTCGCGGGCTGAAGCGGTGCGCGGGGCGAGCCCGCTGTGGACCCTCGGTCTGCTGCGCAGCGAGCTGATCACCACCTTCCGGCGCCGGCGCACCCTCGCCCTGCTCGGGGTGCTGGCCGCCGTACCGGTCCTGGTCGGCGTCGCCGTACGGATCGAGACCGGTGACGGTACGTCGGCCGGCGGCGGCGGGGGAGGACCGGCGTTCCTCTCCCAGATCATCAACAACGGCCTGTTCCTGGTCTTCACCGCGCTCGCCGCCACGCTGCCGTTCTTCCTGCCCATGGCGGTCGGGGTGGTCGCGGGCGACGCCGTCGCCGGCGAGGCGAACGCCGGCACCCTGCGCTACCTCCTGGTCGCCCCCGCGGGCCGCAGCCGCCTGCTGCTCACCAAGTACGCGGCGGTCATGGCCTTCTGTCTGGTCGCCACCCTCGTGGTGGCCGTGTCGGCGCTGGTCACCGGCGCGCTGCTGTTTCCGCTGGGCGACCTCACCACCATCTCGGGCACCCGGATCAGCTTCTCCGAGGGGCTGGCCAGAGCCCTGCTGATCGCCCTGGTCGTCGCCGTGTCACTGATCGGGGTGGCGGCGCTCGGCCTGTTCGTCTCCACGCTGACCGACAGCGGCATCGCGGCGATGGCCACCACGGTCGGACTGCTGATCACGGTGCAGATCCTCGACCAGATCCCCCAGCTGCACGCCCTGCACCCCTACCTCTTCTCCCACCACTGGCTGTCCTTCGCCGACCTGATGCGCGAACCGGTCTACTGGGACGACCTGACGAAGAACCTCGGCCTGCAGGCCCTCTACGCGGCCGTGTTCGGCTCGGCGGCCTGGGCGCGGTTCACGGCGAAGGACATCACCGCGTAGGAGAAACGGGGTGGCACGGGCGGACCGGCGCGTGTGACGGTTCCGCCCATGGGCACCTCACGGGCGTACCCCGTTTTCCGGACCACCGACGCGGCCGAGGCGTACCGGCGGGCCGGGCGGCTGTGCGCGCTGCTGGAGCAGGTCGAGGACAAGGTGTGGCTGTTCGCCGAACTGCCCACGGTCCGCGACGTGCGGCGGATCGCCGCGATCGCTCCCGGACCGCCCTTCGACTACGCCGGCACCCGGACCGGTCCGACGACGGGCGACCACCTCTGGTTCGACCTCGACGTGACGGCACTGGACGATGCGGCGCCGGCCGGACACCTGCCGCTGACCTTCTCGGAGGAGGTCGGGCGGGAGCGCGTCGAGGACGGGATCCTGGCCGCGCTGGGCGAGGGCATGGCCTCCGTCGAGTGGCACGGCTGCCGGCCGGACGACCCGGAGGCGGACTCGGACGGGCACCCGAAGTACGACGGGGTCCACGTCGTGTTCCACGGCGACGAGGCCCAGTACGGCCACTGGACCGAGGAACACACCGTCTTCGTCCACGTGACCAAGTTCGGCGACCCGCCCCGCGCCCGGAAGCTCGCCGCGCACATCGGCGGCGAGGTGCTGGGCGAGGCACAGCTCGGCTGGTGAGGAGCGGAGGTCAGCCGGAGGTGGCGACCCCGCGTCGTTCCGCCTCCGCCGCCACCGCGAGCAGCAGGTCCTCCCGCCCGTGCGGCGCGACCAGCTGGAGCCCCGCCGGGCAGCCGTCGGCGCCGAATCCGGCCGGGAGGCTCAGCGCGGGGTGCCCGCTGACGTTGAACGCCCAGGTGAGCGCGGTCGAGTAGACCTCGCCGGGGCCGTCGTGGCCGTGCGGCGCGGTGGGCGCCGTGGGGGTGAGCAGCAGGTCGGCACGGGCGAAGAGGGCGTCCAGGCGCCGGTCGTTCTCCGCCCGGACGCGGTGGGCGCCGGCGGGGTCGGCGCCGGGGGTGCGCAGGGTGAGCCAGGCGGGCGCGGGATCGAGGAGCTCCGGCGACGACGAGGGCCGTACGAGCCGTACGAGCCCGGCGTCGGCCAGCCGGCCGGCCGCCGCCCGGGCCAGGGCGACGGGCTCCGCGTCGGGACCGGCGAAGCCGAGGTCGGGGGACCAGACGGCGGGGACGGGGAGGGGCGGACAGGCCCGGGCGGCCGTGGGCCGCCCCGACACCGTCCGCCACCAGGCCGCCGCGTCCGCGGCCGTGCGGGTGAGGACACCGGGCGCGGCGAGGCCCGTGCGGTCGGCCGAGGGGAACCGGCCACCCGTGACCTTCAGCCCGACGACCCCGCACCACGCCGCCGGGATCCGCACCGAGCCCGCGCCGTCGCCGCCCGTCGCCAGGGGCACCAGCCCGGCCGCCACCGCCACGGCCGCCCCGGCCGAGGACCCGCCCGGCGTGCGGTCCGCCCGCCACGGGTTGACGGTACGGCCGTGCGCCCCGAGCCCCCAGGTCTGCCAGGGCGTTCCCGGACCGGGCACCGACGTCGCGCCCACGGCGACGGCGCCGGCCGCGAGCAGCGGCTCCGCCGCGCGCAGCCCGTGCCGCCCCTTGACCGCGACCGGCACCCCGGCCAGGGGCGGACGGTCACCGGCGACGACCCGCGTGTCCACCTCGTCCGCCCGCCGCAGCGCCTCCTCGCCCCACACCTCGAGGAACGCGCACAGCACCGGATCGGCCCGTTCGATCCGCGCCAGCACCCGGGCGACCACGTCCACGGCCCGCAGTCGCCGCCCGCGCACGGCGGACGCGATCCCCTCGACCGGGACGGACGCACGGAAGCCGTGTCCCCGGCCGGCCGGCGCCCGGGCCCCCGAACTCAGCGCACCGCGCCCGTCAGGCGGGCCAGCGGCTCCGCCCCGCGGGGCGGCCGGCCGGACAGGTCGCCCAGGCGCCACGCGTCCACCCAGGGCACGCGGTACACGTCGACCACCGACTCGACGAGCCGGATCCGGTGGGCGAGGGGACGCGGCAACCGTCCCGGCGCGTCCGCCACCAGGACCACGGCCTCCAGGCCGACTCCCCGCGGCGCCCCGCCGCGCCGGGCCGCGTCCACCACCGGCAGCACGGCGTCCAGGCCGGCCGCGTGGGTCCGGGCGACGAGCAGCACCGACGGCGGACCGGCGGGGCCGGGCCAGGCACGTCCGCCGTCATGACCGCCGTAGACCGCGGCGAGCGTGGAGACGCCCGCGCCGCCGTGCAGGCCGACCCAGCAGAAGCGGCGGGCCGTCGCCCGCGCGTGGGCGGGCTCCGGCGGGGCCGTCTCCGGTACCGCCACCGGCCCTCGGATCCAGATCTCCGGTCCCTGTTCCATGTCCCCATCCTGCTCGTCACCTCGGTCTTCATGCCGCCCGGCGGACGGGGAACCGCCGCGGACGGCCGTTGGGACGAGCCTGTGACAACGCGGTGACGTGAGAAACGCGGGCGAGCGGACACACTCGACGGCAGGTGTACGACCCGAATGAGGGAACGATGTCTCGACTCAGCCGCGAGAAGAAGCGGGAACAGCAGCAGGCCGCGCATGCGGCGAACCTTGCGGCGGCACCGATCGACGTCCGTGTCCCCGTGGGCGGCGCGGGCGGGGCGTCGGTCGGCGGGGTGACGGTGATCGCCGGACCCGGCGAGGAGATTCAGCAGGCGGTGCTGAACCGCCTCCACCGCATCGCCATCGCCTCCGGTCACGCCGTCCTCGCCACCGTGCACGACGAACGCCTCGGCTGCGTCGTCCCGCTCCGGGTCGACCCGGACGGCTCCAGCCACTTCACGGCCCAGCCCGTCCTGACGGCGCCGGAGTCCGGCGCGGACCGGCCGGTGAGCCTTTCGCGCCCCGCGTCCGAGCCGACGCCGGAAGGGACGTCCGGACCGGCTCCCGTACGGGACGCCACCCCCACCTTCGAGCTGCGCCCCGTGCCCGCGCCGGAGGCTCCCCGGGACGTCGTGCCGACGTTCGAACCGCGGGCCGTCCCCGGGTCGGCGAAGGCCGCGCCGCCCGGCACGGTCGCGCCCCCGACGGGCGAGTTCGGCCCGCCCCCGGCCATGGACGCGCGGCCGCTTCCCGGCCGGCTCCGGGCGCCCGAGGCCGCACCGGCCCCCGAGCCCCTGCCCGACCCCGACCCCGATCCCGGGCCCACCCCGCCCCGCGGGTTCGACGCCGTGGCGGAGGCGGTGCTCGGTGACGAACCCCCCGTCGCCGGCGAGAGCCACCTCGCCGGACCCGTGGCCCGGATCAACGACGCCGTCCGGACGGGCAGGATCGACGAGGCGGCCGGGCTGGCCGAGGAGACCGTCGCGGAGGCCTCGGGGACCCTGGGGCCGGAGCACCCGGAGGTGCTGCGGCTGCGCGAACTCGCCGCGTACATCGCCTACCTGGCCGGTGAGCCGCTGCGCGCCTTCCGGATCTCCCTCGACCTCGCCGGGATCTGCCGCCGCGCGGGGGACGCGGAGGCCGCCTACGGCAACGTCCGCAGCGCGGCGACCGCATGGCGCGCGGTGCGCGACCCGCTGCTCGGACTGGAGCTCGGGCACGAGCTGATCGCCCTGTGGACCGAGCTCACCGCCGAGGACGGGCCCGCCGCCGGCGAGATCGAGGAACTGGAGTCCGCCCGCGCCCGCATGGGCCGGCTGACCGGACGCGCCCGCGCCCGGCGGTCCTGAGGAGCCCTTGCCGCCGGGGAGGACCGGGCGAAGCCCCTAATGCAGGCAGAACTCGTTGCCCTCCGGGTCCGTCAGTACGAGCCATCCCCCGGAGGGCTCCTCCACCCGCCGCAGCACGTGCGCGCCGAGCCCTTCCAGCCGGGCGAGCTCCTCCTCACGGCGCCCCGCGCCGGGATGCAGGTCGAGGTGGAGCCGGTTCTTGACCGTCTTCTCCTCCGGTACGCGCTGGAACAGCAGCCGCCGTCCACGGCCGGTGCCGCTCTCCTCCTCGTACGGGTCGTCGGGGTGCCGTACCGCCGCCAGGTCGCGCCACGCCCGGCGGCCGTGGGACTCGACGGTCAGCTCGGCCGGGACGGCGCCCGCGCCCAGCAGTCTCCCGATGAGCGCGCTGTTGTCCTCGACCACGTACCGGAGGGCGGCGGCCCAGAAGTCGGCCTGCGCGTGCGGGTCGGCCGCGTCGATGACGATCTTCCAGTGCACGGGAGTGGCCGGTGTCGGTGTCTGCGTCATGCCACCAGTTATAGGGCCCCGCTCCGACAACGCCCGGCGCTACGGCCTGGCCTCCACCCGGTCCGCCTCGGCCGCGGCGGGCACGCTCCCGGTGTCCGGGGCCGGAGCCGCGCCCACCGTCCCGGCCGGCACGCCGGTCCCGGCCGCGCCGGTCCCCCCGGCGAGCGCGCGGGCGGCCCGGCGGGCGGTGCGCAGCGCGTCCCAGGTGAGGAGGGCGAGCGCCAGCCACACCAGTGCGAAACCGGCCCACCGCTCGGGCGGCATGGCCTCCTTGAAGTAGACGACCCCGAGCAGGAACTGGAAGACCGGCGCCAGGTACTGCAGCAGTCCCAGCGTGGACAGCGGCACGCGGATCGCGGCGGCGCCGAAGCAGACCAGGGGGAGCGCCGTGACGATCCCGGTCGAGACGAGCAGCGCGGTGTGCCCCGGCCCCTCGGCGGCGAACGTGGAATCGCCCCGGGCGCCCAGCCACAGCAGATAGCCGAGCGCGGGCAGGAACTGGACCGCGGTCTCGGCGGCCAGCGACTCGACGCCGCCGAGGTTGACCTTCTTCTTCACCAGCCCGTACGTGGCGAAGGAGAAGGCGAGGCAGAGCGAGATCCACGGCGGCCGGCCGTAACCGAGGGTGAGGACGAGCACCGCCGCGGCGCCCACCCCGACCGCCGCCCACTGGACGGGCCGCAGGCGTTCCTTCAGCAGCAGCACGCCCATCGCGATCGTGACCAGCGGGTTGATGAAGTAGCCGAGGGAGGCCTCGACGACGTGCCCGGAGTTCACGGACCAGATGTAGAGGCCCCAGTTGACGGTGATGACCGCCGCGGCGACCGTGATCAGCGCCAGTCTGCGCGGCTGCCGCAGCAGCTCGCCGAGCCAGGCCCAGCGGCGTATGAAGAGCAGGGCGGCGGCCACGAAGAACAGCGACCAGACCATCCGGTGGGCCAGGATCTCCACCGCCCCGGCGGGCTTGAGCAGGGGCCAGAACAGCGGGACGAGCCCCCACATCCCGTACGCGGCGAAGCCGTTCAGCAGTCCTGTGCGCCGCTCTGCGGCCGGCTTCCCGGTCACGGGACCCTCCTTCGTGTCCGACGCGTGCCCTGTTCTCCCGCGACGCCCGCGCACGCGCGCGCGGTGCTCGCCGGACGACGGTAACGCCGGACACCCCCGCGTGTCATGTCCGTACCGGCATACGGTCATGACGGGCGGGGGTGGCGGGTTCGGCGGCCCTCCGGGTCAGCCCTTGAGCGCGGCGGCGACGGCCTCGGCGAGCGGGGTGGTCGGGCGGCCGGCCAGCCGGGACAGGTCGCCGCTGTCGACGACCAGCTCCCCCTTCTCGATCGAGGCGTCCACGCCCGCCAGCACGGCGGCCATCGGCCCGGGCACCCCGGCGCCGGCCAGGATGCCGGCGAGCGCCTCGGTCGTGACCGGGCTGTAGACGATCTCCTCACCGGTCTGCCGGCTCAGCTCGGCCGCGTACTCGGCGAAGCTCCACGCCTCGTCGCCGCCCAGCTCGTACACGGTGTTCTCGTGTCCCTCGCCGGTCAGCACGGCGACCGCGGCGGCCGCGTAGTCGGCCCGCGAGGCGGAGGAGATCCGGCCCTCGCCGGCGGCGGCGACGACCGCGGAGTGCTCCAGCACCGGGGCGAGGTTCTCGGTGTAGTTCTCGTGGTACCAGCCGTTGCGCAGCAGCACGTACGGCACGCCCGAGCCCAGCAGCGCCTCCTCGGTGCCGCGGTGGTCGTCGGCGAGCGCGGCGGTCAGGGTGCCGGGGGCGCTGGTGTACGCGAGCAGGGCGACCCCCGCGGCCTTCGCGGCGTCGATGACGGTCCGGTGCTGGCCCACCCGGCCCTTGTCGAACTCGTTGCCGGAGATCAGCAGGACCTTGTCGCCGGCCGCGAACAGGCCGTCGAAGGTCTCGGGGGCGTTGTAGTCGGCGACCGCGATCCGCACCCCGCGCCCGGCGAGGCCGGCCGCCTTCTCGGCGCTGCGGACGACGGCGGTGATCTGCTCGGCCGGAACCTTCTCCAGCAGCTGTTCCACGACGTGACGGCCGAGGTGTCCGGTGGCGCCGGTGACGACGATGCTCATGATGCGGAACTCCTGTAGGGGGTGTGCGCGGGTGTGCCACCCACCCTAGGAGTTGCACTAACTAATAGAAAGTACCCACTTTGGAGTAAGGTACTGGCATGGCGGTAAGTGATGAGGGTCGGCGGAGCGAAGCCGAGGCGATGTGCCCGCACCGGCTGGTCCTGGAGCACGTGACCAGCCGCTGGGGCGTCCTGGTGCTGATCCGGCTGCTGGAGCGCCCGTACCGCTTCAGCGAACTGCGCCGGGCGATCGGCAGGGTCAGCGAGAAGATGCTCACCCAGACCCTCCAGACCCTGGAGCGCGACGGCCTGGTCCACCGCGACGCCAAGCCGGTCATCCCGCCCCGCGTCGACTACTCCCTGACCGGCCTGGGCCGCGAGGCGGCCGAGCAGGTGCGCGAGCTGGCCCGGTGGACCGACCGGCGCATGGCCGACGTCCTCGCCGCCCGGCAGGCGTACGACGAGGCCCGGACGCCGTAGGGCGCCCGGGCCTCGTCGCGACCGCCGGCGGGACTCAGCCGACGACGGTCCAGGTGTCCCCGCCGGCGAGCAGCGCGGCGAGGTCGCCCTTGCCCCGCTGCTCGACGGCGGTGTCGAGCTGGTCGGCCATGAGGGTGTCGTAGACGGGCCGGCCGACGGAGCGGAACACCCCGATCGGGGTGTTGTGCAGGGTGTTCGGGTCCGCGAGCCGGGACAGCGCGAAGGCCGTGGTCGGGGACGCGGCGTGGGCGTCGTGGACCAGGACGTCGGCCTCGTTCTCCGCCGTCACCGCGACGACCCTCAGATCACCGGTGGCCGGGTCCCGGACGACGCCCTTGGAGCCGTCGGCGCCGAAGCGGATCGGCTGCCCGTGCTCCAGGCGGATCACCGCCTCCTCGGCCTGCTGCCGGTCCTTGAGCACCTCGAAGGCGCCGTCGTTGAAGATGTTGCAGTTCTGGTAGATCTCCACCAGGGCGGTGCCGGGATGGTCGGCGGCCTGGCGCAGCACCTCGGTGAGGTGCTTGCGGTCGGAGTCCACGGTGCGGGCCACGAAGGACGCCTCCGCGCCGATCGCCAGCGACACCGGGTTGAACGGCGCGTCCAGCGACCCCATCGGCGTCGACTTGGTGATCTTGCCGACCTCGGAGGTGGGGGAGTACTGCCCCTTGGTCAGGCCGTAGATCCGGTTGTTGAACAGCAGGATCTTGAGGTTGACGTTGCGGCGCAGGGCGTGGATGAGGTGGTTGCCGCCGATCGACAGCGCGTCGCCGTCGCCGGTGACGACCCAGACGGACAGGTCGCGGCGGGAGGTGGCCAGACCGGTGGCGATGGCGGGGGCGCGGCCGTGGATGGAGTGCATCCCGTAGGTGTTCAGGTAGTACGGGAAGCGGGAGGAGCAGCCGATGCCGGAGACGAAGACGATGTTCTCCTTCGCCAGGCCGAGCTGGGGCATGAAGCCCTGCACGGCGGCGAGGACGGCGTAGTCGCCGCAACCGGGGCACCAGCGCACTTCCTGATCGGACTTGAAGTCCTTCATCGACTGCCGGCCCTCGGCCTTGGGCACCAGCTGGAGAAGGGCGTTGGCGTCAGTCATCGATGGCCTCCTTCAGCGCCGCGGCGAGCTGCTCCGCCTTGAACGGCATGCCGTTGACCTGGTTGTGGGAGCGGGCGTCCACCAGGTACTTCGCCCGGATGAGGGTGGCGAGCTGCCCCAGGTTCATCTCCGGGACCACCACCTTGCCGTACCTTTCGAGGACCGTGCCGAGGTTGCGCGGGAAGGGGTTGAGGTGGCGCAGGTGGGCCTGCGCGATCCGGCCGCCCTCCTTGCGGATACGGCGCACGGCGGCCGTGATCGGCCCGTACGTCGACCCCCAGCCCAGCACCAGGGTCCTCGCCCCGTCCGGGTCGTCGACCTCGACGTCGGGGACGTCGATGCCGTCGATCTTCGCCTGCCGGGTGCGGACCATGAAGTCGTGGTTGGCGGGGTCGTAGGAGATGTTGCCCGTGCCGTCCTGCTTCTCGATGCCGCCGATGCGGTGCTCCAGACCCGGGGTGCCGGGGATCGCCCAGGGGCGGGCCAGGGTCCGCGGGTCCCGCTTGTACGGCCAGAACACCTCGGTGCCGTCGTCCAGCGCGTGGTTCGGCCCCTGCGCGAACCGCACGGTCAGGTCCGGCAGCTCCTGGAGGTCAGGGACGCGCCAGGGCTCGCTGCCGTTGGCGAGGTAGCCGTCCGAGAGCAGGAACACCGGCGTGCGGTAGGCGAGGGCGATACGGGCCGCCTCCAGCGCGGCGTCGAAGCAGTCGGCCGGAGTGCGGGGCGCGACCACCGGGACCGGCGCCTCGCCGTTGCGGCCGTACATCGCCTGCAGCAGGTCCGCCTGCTCGGTCTTGGTCGGCAGACCGGTGGAGGGGCCGCCGCGCTGGATGTCCACGATCAGCAGCGGCAGCTCCAGCGAGACGGCGAGCCCGATCGTCTCGGACTTCAGCGCCACACCCGGCCCGGACGTGGTGGTGACCGCGAGCGAACCGCCGAAGGCCGCCCCCAGCGCCGCGCCGATGCCGGCGATCTCGTCCTCCGCCTGGAAGGTCCGCACGCCGAAGTTCTTGTGCCGGCTCAGCTCGTGCAGGATGTCCGAGGCCGGGGTGATCGGGTAGGAGCCGAGGTAGAGCGGCAGGTCCGCCTGGCGGGACGCGGCGATCAGGCCGTAGGACAGGGCCAGGTTCCCGGAGATGTTGCGGTAGACGCCGGGCGGGAACGCCTTCGCCGCCGGGGCCACCTCGTAGGAGACCGCGAAGTCCTCCGTCGTCTCGCCGAAGTTCCACCCCGCCCGGTAGGCCGCGATGTTGGCGGCGGCGATCTCGGGCTTCTTGGCGAACTTCGACCGCAGGAATCTCTCCGTGCCCTCGGTGGGCCGGTGGTACATCCAGCTCAGCAGCCCGAGGGCGAACATGTTCTTGCTGCGCTCGGCCTCCTTGCGGGTGAGGTCGAACTCCCCCAGCGCCTCCACGGTCAGCGTGGTCAGCGGCACCGGATGCAGGCTGTAGCCGTCCAGCGAGCCGTCCTCCAGCGGACTGCTGTCGTAGCCGACCTTCTGCATCGCCCGCTTGGTGAACTCGTCCGTGTTGACGATGATTTCCGCCCCGCGCGGCAGATCCCCGAGGTTGGCCTTCAGCGCCGCCGGGTTCATCGCCACCAGCACGTTCGGCGCGTCGCCGGGGGTGAGGATGTCGTGGTCGGCGAAGTGGAGCTGGAAGGACGACACGCCGGGCAGGGTGCCGGCGGGCGCGCGGATCTCGGCCGGGAAGTTCGGCAGCGTGGAGAGGTCGTTGCCGAACGACGCGGTCTCCGAGGTGAAACGGTCACCGGTGAGCTGCATACCGTCACCCGAGTCCCCCGCGAACCTGATGATCACTCGGTCGAGCCGGCGGACGTCCTTCGCCCCCGCCGCTGTGCGCTGTTCCCCTACGACTGCTCCGTCGGCCTGCTCCGCTGTGCTGCTGACCTGACTGGTCACTGAACTGGACCTCCTCGAGGGCGGCTGTCCGGGACGGCCTTCCCGCAGGCCTTCCCCGCATAAACCCTACGTCCGTAAGGGCCGCCTTCCTCGGGTCATTCGCATGATGGACACGACGTCGAGCCGTCCCCGCTCAGGAGTTGAGATAGGTGAGGACGGCCAGCACCCGCCGGTGATCGCCGTCGCTCGGGGACAGCCCCAGCTTCAGGAAGATGTTGCTGACGTGCTTCTCCACGGCGCCGTCGCTGACCACCAGCTGCCTGGCGATCGCCGAGTTCGTCCGGCCCTCCGCCATCAGCCCCAGGACCTCCCGCTCACGCGGGGTGAGCCCCGCGAGCACGTCCTGCTTACGGCTGCGCCCCAGCAGCTGCGCGACCACCTCGGGATCCAGGGCCGTGCCGCCCCGGGCCACGCGCACCACCGCGTCCACGAACTCGCGGACCTCGGCCACCCGGTCCTTGAGCAGGTAACCGACGCCACGGCTGGAACCCGCGAGCAGCTCCGTGGCGTAGCGCTCCTCCACGTACTGCGACAGCACCAGCACCCCGACGCCCGGATGCGTCCTGCGCAGCTGCACCGCGGCCCGCACCCCCTCGTCCGTGTGCGTCGGCGGCATCCGCACGTCGGCCACCACGACGTCCGGGAGCAGGTTCTCCCCGTCCAGCTCGGTGATGGTCTTGATCAACGCCTCACCGTCACCGACACCGGCCACGACCTCGTGCCCACGGTCGGTCAGCAGCCGGGTCAGGCCCTCCCGCAGCAGCACCGAATCCTCGGCGATGACCACCCGCACCCTGTCCTCCACGTCCCTCTGCCCCCATGCCCCTGATCCGCGCCCACCCCTGTGGCGGGCCCGGTCGTCGGGTCCAGCATTCCAGCATCCGGCAGGGGATGCGGCGGGGCCGCACGATCGGGGGCCGTCGACGGAGGGCGGGTGCGGGCCCGTGGCCCGCACCCGCCCTCCGGTTCCGCCGGCGAAAAGCCGGCCCGCCGGTCTCAGCCCGTCCTCACCGCGCCCGCTCCTCCCGCCACGGCAGTTCGGCGGTCACCCGCGTCGGACCGCCCGCCGGCGAGTCCACCACCAGGATCCCGTCCACCGCGTCCAGCCGCTCCGCCAGCCCGGCCAGTCCGGAACCCTCGGACACCTCGGCGCCGCCCACGCCGTCGTCCACGACCTGGAGCATCAGCCGGTTCTCCGTCCGCCACACCTCCACGGCCGCCCAGGTCGCCCGCGCGTGCTTGCCGACGTTCTGCAGCAGCTCCGAGACGGTGAAGTAGGCGATGCCCTCGATGGCCGGCGCGGGCCGCTCCGCCAGGTCCACCTCCACCTGCACCGGCACCGTGCACCGCGAGGCGACCGAGGACAGCGCGGCGTCCAGACCCCGGTCGGTCAGCACCGCCGGATGGATGCCGCGGGCCAGGTCCCGCAGCTCCTGCAGCGCCGTCTTCACCTCGCCGTGCGCCTCGTCCACCATCCGCGCCGCGACCCGCGGATCCTCCCGCAGCTTCTCCTTCGCCAGCCCCAGATCCATGGCCAGGGCCACCAGCCGGGCCTGCGCCCCGTCGTGCAGATCGCGCTCGATGCGCCGCAGGTCCGCCGCCGCCGTGTCCACCACGACCCCGCGGTCCGACTCCAGCTCCACCACCCGCGTGACCAGCCGCGACGGTCCCAGCAGCCCGTGCACCATCACCCGGTCCACCATCGTCAGCGCCCGCACGATCCACGGCGTGGCGAGGGTGAACAGCAGACCCACCCCCGCGGTCACCGCGATCTCGAACGGGTTGTCCAGATAGATCTGGCGGTGCTCGTCGCCGTACAGCTGTATGCCGTCCTGCCCGGCGTGCATCGGGAGGACCCAGGACCACAGCGGATACGTCAGCAGTGACCAGCCCACCGTCCAGACGGTCACGCCGACGACGAAGGAGAGCACCGCCCACGGCAGCCGCAGCACCGCGTACAGCAGGGCCCGCCAGGAGGCGCCGCTCTTGAGCACGGCCCCGATCCACGCCATGAACCCCTGCCGCCGCATCCGCAGCGGCTCCGGCTCGGCCACCTCCAGACCCAGCAGCCCCCGCGCCCGCGCCCGCTCCACCGCCCCGAACCCGCGGCAGCCGGCGAGCGCCGCCGCCAGCACCGGGACACCGAGGAACGTCACCAGCAGGCCCGCCCCCAGCGACACCATCGTGACCGCGTAGGTGAACAGCAGGATGCTGATCGGCAGGCTCAGCAGCACGTATCCCAGCTCGCGCCAGGCGCGTCCCTCGACCGGCGCCCGCAGCGCGGCCGGCAGCCGGTGCCGCCGTCCCTCGGCGTGCCCGGGGTGTCCGGGCTCCGTGGGGAGCCCGTAGCCCTGTCCGTAGTCCGTGGCCATCGGCTTCGTCCTTCTCCTCGTCCGGCGGCTGTGCTGTCGTACCTCCAGACTCCTTGGCCGCAGGCCGGCGGACCATGGAGGCCGTCGCAGTCCCGGGCGGGGGTTTTCCCTACCCCCGGCCGCGGACGGACGCCTTCTCGGCCGTCCTCCCGGCCCTGCCCGTGTCCCCGGCCAGGGCGCCGGAACGGTCGCGCCACGGCAGCTCCGCCGTCACCGTCGTCGGACCGCCCTCCGGCGAGTCCACGACGAACAGCCCGTCCACCGCGCCCATCCGGTCGGCGAGCCCCCGCATGCCCGTCCCGCCGTCCAGGCTCGCGCCCCCGCGCCCGTCGTCCCACACCTGGACGAGCAGCCGGCCCTCCGACCGCCACACCTCCACCGAGGCCGACCGGGCCCGGCTGTGCTTGCTGATGTTCTGCAGCAGCTCCGAGACGGTGAAGTAGGCGATGCCCTCGATGGCGGCGGCCGGCCGCTCGTCGAGGTCGACCGTCACCCGCACCGGCACCGTGCACCGCGAGGCGACCGAGGACAGCGCGGCGTCCAGGCCCCGGTCGGTCAGCACCGCCGGATGGATGCCGCGGGCCAGGTCCCGCAGCTCCTGCAACGCCAGCTTCACCTCGCCGTGCGCCTCCTCGACCATCGAGGCCGCGGCGTCGGGATCCTCCAGCAGCTTCTCCTTGGCCAGGCCCAGACCCATCGCCAGATTGACCAGCCGGGCCTGCGCCCCGTCGTGCAGATCGCGCTCGATGCGCCGCAGGTCCGCCGCCGCCGTGTCGACCACCACGCCCCGGTCGGACTCCAGCTCGGCGATGCGCCGCTCCAGTTCGTCGGAGGGCGACAGCAGACCGCGCACCATCGCCCGGTCGGCGTTGGCCAGGCCCCGCACGACGAACGGCAGCACCGGCCACAGCACGAACAGACCGGTCAGCGTGACGGTGAAGGTGAGGACGCCCCACGGCAGCCGTATCAGCGCGTACAGCACCGTGCGCCAGCCCACCGGGTCCCGCAGCGCCATCCACAGCGACTGCCAGAACCCTCCGGTGCCGCCGCCCCACGGCAGCCGGCTCGGCTCCTCCACCCGCACCCCGAGCAGCTTCCTCGCCCGCGCCCGCTCCATCCTGCCCAGCAGCCGGGAGCCCATCAGCCCGAGCGCGAGCAGCGGGAACCCGATCACCGTCACGGTCAGCCCGGCGCCGGTGGACAGCATGGTCACCGTGTAGACGAAGCCGGCCAGCGACGCCGGCAGGTTCGCCAGGAGGTGGGCGACCTCCTTCCAGGTGTGCACGTCGTACGCGAAGCGGGCCGGTGGCGGGCGGTCGCCGCGGTCGGCCGGTTCCGCGACTGCCGTCACGGGCGTGCCCGGACTCGGGAAAGGTTCGGTCATGGGCCCAGCGTGCCCGGAACCGGGGGCCCGCGCCATGAGGCGGACCGCCAGGACGCACTGAGGAAAACCCCACCCCCGCATGCCGAGCGATGACGGGCTGCTTACGGTGCATTTATGAGGGCCTAGACTCCCGTGCGTACGGATCGCCGAACCGTGACGTTCACCGGTACGGATCACGGGCACGGCACAGACACGGGTCAGGGCGCCGATCAAGGGAGTGAGGGGCGGACGTGCGGGAAACGACCGTCGTCGCGGCGGACTACTTCCAGTCCTACTCGGTCGTCGGACTGCTCGCCGTCGTCGGCCTGCTGTTCGTCGCCGTCGCCTTCGGGGCGGGACGCCTGCTGCGGCCGGTGGTCCCCACGCCCGAGAAGCTCCTGACGTACGAGTGCGGAGTCGACCCCGTCGGCGAGGGCTGGGCCCACACCCAGGTCCGCTACTACGTCTACGCCTTCCTCTACGTGATCTTCGCCGTCGACTCGATCTTCCTCTTCCCCTGGGCGACCGTCTTCGCCGCCGACGGCTACGGCGCGACCACCCTCGTGGAGATGTTCGTCTTCCTCGGCTTCCTCGCCGTGGGACTGCTGTACGCATACAAGAAGGGCGTCCTGACATGGACGTGAACCCCGCCGCCCCCGAGCCCGTCCTGCTCCCGGAACCGAAGCGGCTCGGCGCGCTCGCCCGGCTCGCCCCCGAGCCGATGAAGGTGGTCCTCAACTGGGGCCGCCGCTACTCGCTGTGGGTCTTCAACTTCGGCCTCGCCTGCTGCGCGATCGAGTTCATCGCCGCGTCGATGGCCCGCCACGACTTCATCCGCCTCGGCGTCATCCCCTTCGCGCCCGGACCGCGCCAGGCCGACCTGATGGTCGTCTCCGGCACGGTCACGGACAAGATGGCGCCCGCGGTGAAGCGCCTGTACGAGCAGATGCCCGAGCCCAAGTACGTCATCTCCTTCGGCGCGTGCAGCAACTGCGGCGGCCCGTACTGGGACTCCTACTCCGTCACCAAGGGCGTGGACCAGATCATCCCGGTCGACGTCTACGTCCCCGGCTGCCCGCCCCGGCCCGAGGCGCTGCTCCAGGGGATCCTGAAGCTCCAGGAGAAGATCGCACGGGAGTCGCTGGGGGAGCGGTACGGATCCGGCGGCGGCGCGCGGCCGTCCGCGGCGGCGCTGCGGAGCGGGCCGGTCCGGCCGCCGGCGCCGTCCGGTGAGGGGGAGGGCCGATGACCGCGGCCGGCTGGCTCCCCGCCGGCGCCGAGGAGCTGTTCGGGCCGGGGGCCACGGCGGAGGAGTCGTACGGCGTCCTGACCGTCGACGTACCGCCCGCCTCCTGGATCACCGCGCTGGAGGCCGCGCGCGACCGGGTCGGCTGCACCTTCTTCGACTGGCTGAGCGCGGTCGACGAACCCGGCGCCGGGTTCCGCGTCACGGCGCACGTCGCCGCCCTGGCCCCGGTACGGCGCCTGCTGCTGCGCACCACGGTGCCGCACGAGGCCCCGGTGCTGCCCTCCGCGGTGGACGTCTACGCGGGCGCGGCCTGGCACGAACGCGAGACGCACGAGATGTTCGGCGTCGACTTCACGGGCCACCCGGGCCTGGACCACCTCCTCCTGCCGGACGACTTCGAGGGCCACCCCCTGCGCAAGGACTTCGTCCTCGCGGCCCGGGTCGCCAAGGCCTGGCCCGGCGCCAAGGAACCCGGGGAGCCCGCGGCGGGCGCGGCGCACGGCGGCCCCAAGCGCCGCCAGATGCTTCCCCCCGGCGTCCCCGACCCGAACGAATGGGGCCCTCTCAAGGGCCGGCTCCCCCCGGCCCCGGCCCGCCCGGCCCGGGGCGCGGGCCGGACGGCGGCAGGCGCGACACGAGCGGCAGGAGCGGCAGGAGCGGCAGGAGACCGCCCGCGCCGCACCCGCACGGCGGCGGAGGGCTCGGCGAGCCAGTCGGCCGCCCCGGAGGCCCCCGACCGGCCCACGGCCCCGCCCCGCCGCACCCGCACGGCGGCGGAGGGTTCCGCGAGCCAGGCCGCGGAGGCGTCCCCCGAGCCGACCGCCGCCCCCGCACGACGTGCGCGGAGCGCGAGCGAGGGGTCGGCGTCGCAGCGTTCCGGTACTCCCGCGGCCGACGGCCCCCGCCGGGCGCGCACCGCGTCCGAGGGGTCCGCGAGCCGGCGCGCCGCATCGAGGGCTCCGGAAGCGTCCGGCGAACCCGCGGCAGCGGGCGACGCGTCCGCCCCCGTGCCCACCGAGGACAGCCGGGACCGAAGGCCTCCCGCCGCTCCCCGCAGCCCGGACGCCCCCTGGCACCACGCCCGCCCGGCCTTCACCCGACCCGAGGCGGAGGCGGAGCCCGAGGCCGGCACCGAGGCCGGCCCCGGTCCGGCACGCGAGGCCGAAGCGGCTCCCGACGCCGATGCCGACGCGGCCCCCGAGCCCCGCCCGGAGACCGAAGGCGACCCCGGGAACCCCACCCCCGAAGACCCCTCAGGAGGCGCGCGGTGAACGACGTGCTCGACGTCGCCCTGCGACTCCTGGTCGTGTTCCTCGTCTTCCTCACCTTCCCCCTGATCGTGGGCCAGGCCGAGCACAAGGTGATGGCCCACATGCAGGGCCGCCTCGGCCCGATGTACGCCGGCGGCTTCCACGGCTGGGCCCAGCTCATCGCCGACGGCGTGAAGTTCGCGCAGAAGGAGGACGTGGTCCCGGCCGGCGCGGACCGGCGCGTCTTCCAGCTCGCCCCCGCCGTCGCCCTCCTGCCGTACCTCCTCGTCCTGCTCGCCCTTCCGATCGGACCGGGCGAGGGCGCGGTCGGCCAGGTGATCGACGCGGGCGTGTTCTTCGTCCTCGCCGTCATGGGGGTCGGCGTCCTCGGCTCGCTCATGGCCGGCTGGGCCTCCGCCAACAAGTTCTCCCTCCTCGGCGGCCTGCGCACCGCCGCCCAGCTCCTCTCCTACGAACTCCCGATGCTGCTCACCGCCGCCTCGGTGGCGATGGCGGCCGGCACCGTCTCCCTCGTCGGCATCCTCGACGCGTTCGAGTGGTGGTGGCTGCCCTGGCAGATCACCGGCGCGCTCGTCTTCTTCGTCGCCGGCCTCGCCGAACTCCAGCGCCCGCCCTTCGACATGCCGGTCGCCGACTCGGAGATCATCTTCGGCGCGTACACCGAGTACACCGGCCTGCGCTTCGCCCTCTTCCTCCTCGCCGAGTACGCCGGGATCGTCGTCCTGTGCGGCCTGACCACCGTCCTCTTCCTGGGCGGCTGGCACGGCCCCTGGGGCGCCGACGGGCTCGGCTGGGTCTGGACCCTGCTGAAGACCGCGGTCCTCGCCTTCGTCGTCATCTGGCTCCGCGTCACCTACCCCCGCATGCGCGAGGACCAGCTCCAGAAGTTCTCCTGGACCCTCCTCGTCCCCCTGTCCCTCGCTCAGATCGCCCTCACCGGCGTCGTCAAGGTGGTGTTCCTCTAGTGGCCCCGATCCCCGGCTCCGGCCTGGCCAAGGGCCTGGCCGTCACCCTGCGGACGATGACGAGGAAGTCCGTCACCGCCCCGTACCCGGACACCCAGCCCGACCTCCCGCCCCGCACCCGCGGAGTGATCGGCCTGTTCGAGGAGAACTGCACGGTCTGCATGCTGTGCGCCCGCGAGTGCCCGGACTGGTGCATCTACATCGACTCCCACAAGGAGACGGTCCCGGCGGCGGCCCCCGGCGGCCGCGAACGCAGCCGCAACGTCCTCGACCGCTTCGCCATCGACTTCTCCCTGTGCATGTACTGCGGCATCTGCATCGAGGTCTGTCCCTTCGACGCCCTCTTCTGGTCCCCGGAGTTCGAGTACGCCGAGACCGACATCCGCGACCTCACCCACGAGCGCGACAAGCTCCGCGCATGGATGTGGACCGTCCCGGCCCCGCCCGCCCTCGACCCCGGCGCCGAGGAGCCGAAGGAACTCGCCGCCGCCCGCAAGACCGCCGACAAGCTCGCCGCCCAGGCCGCGGAGGCGACGGCCCCGCCTTCGGCGCCATCGGCCGGCACGGAGCCGCACGCCGACGAACAGGCCCGTGCCGCCGAGTCGCCCGCACGACCGGCGGGCGAGTCGAAGCAACAGGCGGACCAGCCGCGGCAGGAGGGCCGGGAATGACCCCCGCAGCGACCCTCGGCGGCCTCGCGGCCGGCACCGTGAACCTGGCGGCCGAGTCCCGCGGCTTCCTCTCCCCGACCGGGGTGGAGATCGCCTTCCTCCTCGTCGGCCTGGTCACCTTCGGGGCCGCCGTCATCACCGTCACCACCCGGCAGCTGGTGCACGCCGCGCTGTGGCTGGTGGTGGCCCTCGGCGGCCTCGCCGTCGAGTACCTCCTGCTCACCGCGGAGTTCATCGCCTGGGTGCAGGTCCTCGTCTACGTCGGTTCCGTCGTCGTCCTCCTCCTGTTCGGGCTGATGCTCACCCGGGCCCCCATCGGCCGCTCACCGGACGCCGACTCCGGCAACCGCCGGGTCGCCCTGGCCGTGGCCGTCGCCGCCGCGGCCGCCCTGGTGTGGGTGGTCGTGGACGCCTTCCGGACCACCTGGATCGACCTGGACGGCGCCCCCGCCGGCTCCACCGAGGTGACCGGCGCGAGCCTCTTCCAGCACTGGGTCCTCCCCTTCGAGGCACTCTCCGTCCTCCTCCTCGCCGCCCTCGTCGGCGCGATCGTCCTGTCCCGCAAGGCGAAGGCCGACGCCGCGTCCGGCGCGACGGACGCCCGGCGCGACACGGAAGGGGCCCGCTGATGCACCTCGCCTATCCCGCCGTCCTGTCCGCCCTCCTCTTCTGCACCGGCCTGTACGGCGTCCTCGCCCGCCGCAACGCGATCCTGGTCCTGATGTCGGTCGAGCTGATGCTCAACGCCGTCAACCTGAACCTGGTCGCCTTCGACGTCTGGCTCAGCCGGACCGCCGAGGAGACCCTGCACTCCGGCCAGGCCCTCACCCTGTTCACCATCGCCATCGCCGCCGCCGAGATCGGCATCGGCCTGGCGATCGTCCTCGCCGTGTACCGCAACCGCGGCACCTCGGACATCGACAAGCTCCGCGACACCGCCGAGGGCCACGAGCCCGACGGCCCCGACAGCGACGCCACCGGCCGCGAGACCCCCGTACCCCGGACGGCCGGCGAGAAGGCCGAGGCCACCGCGTGACCACGACCACCCTCGCCGTCCTTGTTCCCCTCCTTCCGTTCCTCGGCGCGCTCGCCGGGCTGCTCCTGGGCCGCACGGTCCCCGGCCTCGTCCGCCCGCTCGCCGTCCTGCCGACGCTCGCCTCCCTCGCCCTGGCCGCCACGGTCGCCTGGCGCCAGGGCGGGGGCCAGGCCGTCGACACCGCGACCGAGCTCACCCCCACCGGCTCGGTCCCGATCGAACTCGCCCTGTACATCGACGGATTCGCCGCGCTGACCGCCGTCCTGGTCACCGTCGTCGCCGCCTGCGTGCAGATCTACTCGACGGGCTATCTGCGCGACGACCCGCGCTACCCCTCCTACGCCGCCCTCGTCTCCCTGTTCACCTCCGCGATGCTCCTGGTCGTCTACTCCGGCGACCTGATGGTGCTGCTGGTCGGCTGGGAAGTCATGGGCATCTGCTCCTACTTCCTCGTCGGCCACTACTGGGAGACCCCCGAGGCCCGCGCCGCCTCCCTCAAGGCCTTCCTGGTCACCAAGCTCGGCGACGTCCCCTTCCTCATCGGCCTGTTCGCCCTGGCCACCGACGCCGGGTCCTTCCGCGTCACCCGGATCCTCGCCGCCGTCGCGAACGGCGGCATCGAACACCCCACGCTCATCGCCCTGCTGCTCCTGGCGGGCGTGGCCGGCAAGTCCGCGCAATTCCCGCTGCACACCTGGCTCCCCGACGCGATGGCGGGCCCCACCCCCGTCTCCGCGCTGATCCACGCCGCGACCATGGTCGCCGCCGGTGTCTACTTCATCGCCCGTCTCCTCCCGCTCTTCGAGGCCTCGCAGGCCGCGATGACCGTCCTCGCCGTCATGGCCGCCGTGACCATGACGGGCTCGGCGCTCGCCGCGCTCGCCCAGGACGACATCAAACGCGTCCTCGCCTACTCGACGATCGGTCAGCTCGGCTACATGACCGGCGCCCTCGCCGTCGCCGACCGCGGGGCCGCCGTCTTCCACCTCCTGTCCCACGGCGCCTTCAAGGCACTGCTGTTCCTCGCGGCCGGCGTGATCATCCACGCCGCCGGCACCAACTCGCTGGCCACCATGTCCCGCATGGGCCACCTGCGGGACCGGGTCCCCGACGCCTACTGGACGATGACCGTGGCGCTCCTCGCGCTCGCCGCGATCCCGCCGTTCAGCGGCTTCTTCTCCAAGGAGGCCGTCCTCGGGGCCGCCGAGCACGTCGTCACCGGCCACACCGGACACGCGCCCGCCGCGGCGGGCTGGATCGTCCTCCTCGCCGGCCTCGTCACCGCCCTGCTGACCGCCGCGTACGCGATGCGCCTGTGGCTGCTGGCCTTCCGCGGGTACGGCGCCGAAGCACCCGACCACGGCAGGCAGCCGCTGACGATGACCACGGTGCTGTGGGTGCTCGCCGTCCCGTCCCTCGCGCTCGGCGGCCTCGCCTTCCGCGTGCTGCCCGACTGGTTCGACGGCCACGACCTGACCCCGACACCCACCACCTCCGTGCTCGGCACGGGCGTGGCCCTGGTCGGCGGCATCATCACCTACGCCACCTGGCGGCACACCACCGCGCACGCGGCGGCCCGTGTCCCCCTCGGAGCCGTCGCCGCCCACCCCGAGGGCGACGCCGGACTGGTCGAGGCGGAGGCCATCGCCACCCACGAACCGGCCTACGGGGACATCGCGTACGCACCCGACCCGTCGGACCCCGGGCGGCTGCTGCTCGGCCCGCTGCACCGCCCCGCGGCCGCCGGCTTCCACCTGGACGCCCTGTACACGGCGCTCTTCGTCCGCCCGGTCCGGGCCGGCGCGAGCCTCGTGCGGTTCCTCGACCGCGAGGTCGTCGACACCTACGTACGCGGCGCGGGCACACTGCCCCGCTGGCTCGGCGCCGCCGTGCGACGGGCCCAGACCGGCAATCTGCAGACCTATGTGAGCGTGCTGCTCGCCGGCACCGTCGTCCTCGCGGTCGCCGCCGTCCTCGTCGCCACGGGAGCGTGAGCAGGCGTGATCGATATCAACGAGTCCGTGATGCGGTTCCTCCTGGCGTTCATCGTCGTCGGCCCGCTCCTCGGCGCCGCCGCCGCCCTCCTGCCGGCCCCGCCCGGACTGAAGGGGAAGTCACCCGACCAGGCGGTGCTCCGCCACGGCGTGACCGTCACCGGCGCGATCCTCGTCGCGGCGATCGTCCTCGCGCTCGGCTTCGACCACGACCAGCCGTCGAAGATGCAGGCCACGACCGACATCAGCTGGATCCCCGCACTGGACGTGCGCATCCACCTCGGCACCGACGGCATCTCCCTCCCCCTCCTGGTCCTGACCGCGCTGCTGGCCTTCCTCTGCGCGCTCCACTCGTACGTCAAGCCGCCCACGGGACCGTCCCCGAAGGCCTTCGTCGCCCTGCTGCTCGTCCTCGAGTCCGGCACCCTCGCGACCTTCGCCGTCCTCGACCTGATCCTGTTCTTCCTCGCCTTCGAGACGGTCCTCGTCCCGATGTACTTCCTCATCGCCCGCTGGGGCGGCGAGGGCCGGGCCGAGGCCGCCTGGAAGTTCATCCTCTACACGCTGCTCGGCTCCGTGGTCATGCTGCTCGGCCTGCTCCTGATCGGAATCGAGGCGGGCACGTTCGACATGGTGGCACTCGCCACTGACAACGGCCGGTCGCTGACCGCGTCCGTGCAGGTCATCGCCGTACTGGCGATCGGGATCGGGCTCGCGGTCAAGACCCCGATGTGGCCGCTGCACAGCTGGCTGCCCGACGCCCACACCGCCGCCCCGACCGTCGGCTCCGTCCTGCTGGCCGGCGTCCTGCTGAAGATGGGCACGTACGGGTTCGTCCGCATCCTGCTGCCCGCCGCGCCGGACGGCTTCCGCACCTTCGCGCCGTACCTCGCCGCGTTCGCCGTCGTCGGCGTCATCTACGGATCCCTCGCCTGCCTGGCCCTCGCCAAGCGGGGCGCGAAGGGCGACCTCAAACGCCTCATCGCCTACTCCTCCGTGGGCCACATGGGCTTCGTCCTCCTCGGCATCGCGACCATGACCCCGACCGGCGTCAACGGAGCCCTGTTCGCCAACGTCGCCCACGGCCTCATCACCGGCCTGCTGTTCTTCCTGGTCGGCGCCCTCAAGGACCGCACCGGCAGCACCGACCTCGACGCCCTCGCGAAGGAGACCGGCGCCGCCCTCTACGGCAGGGCCCCGCGCCTCGGCGGCCTGCTCGCCTTCGCCGCCGTCGCCTCCCTCGGCCTGCCCGGCCTCGCCGGATTCTGGGGCGAGATGCTCGCCCTGTTCGGCGCCTTCGACCCCGCCGAAGGCCTCAGCCGCCCCGCCTTCCTCACCTTCATGGCCATCGGCGCGTTCGGCACCCTGCTGACGGCCGCCTACCTGCTGATCGTGGTCCGCAGGGTCTGCATGGGCGCCGCACCCCAGGACACCCCGCGCCTCACCGACGTGCGCTCCCACGAGTTCGCGGCCTGGACCCCGCTCGTCGTCCTCACCGTCGTCGCCGGGCTCTGGCCCAAGATCCTTCTCGGACTGACCGACCCGGCCGTGCAGCAGCTCCTCGCAGGAGGCACCCGATGAGCTCCCTCGTCCAGTCCGTCGACTGGCTGGCCATCGCGCCGCCCACCATCGCGGCGGTCGTCGGACTCGTCGTCCTCGTCGCCGACCTCTTCGTGAGCGAGGCCAGGAAGCCGCTCCTCGGCCTGCTCCCGGTGGCCGGACTCGCCGCCGCCACGCTCATGCTGCTGCCCCTCCTCGACGCCGACCGCAGCACCTTCTGCCTGGCCGGCGACGCAGGCGCGTGCAGCTACACCGCGGACCGCTTCACCCTCGTCATCCAGTTCCTGGTCCTCGGCGGCGCCCTCCTGGCCGCCCTCCTGTCGGTCACCGTCCTGAAGGACGAGGGCAAGCGGCTCCCCGAGGGCGAGTACTGGTTCCTGTTCCTCTCCTCCGCGGCCGGCGCCGCCCTCCTGCCCGCCTCCCGCGACCTCGCGACCCTCGTCGTCGCCCTGGAGGTCGCCTCCCTGCCCGCCTTCGCCCTGGTCGGCCTGCGGCACGGGGACCGGAAGTCCTCCGAAGCGGCCCTGAAGTTCTTCCTGTCCTCCGTCACCGCCACCGCGGTCAGCCTGCTGGGCATCAGCTTCGTCTACGCCGCCACCGGGACCCTCCACCTCACCCTGGTCGCCGAACGCGTCCAGCACGTCGACGGACAGCTCCACACCCTCACGCAGACCGGCGTCGTCCTGACCCTCGTCGGCTTCGCCTTCAAGACCGCCGCCGTCCCCTTCCACTTCTGGGTCCCCGACACCTACGTGGGCGCCCCCCTGCCCGTCGCCGCCTACCTGTCGGTCATCGGCAAGGCCGTCGGCTTCTCCGGGATCGTCCTCGTCACCGTCGTCGCCCTCCCGTCGTACGCCGACGTCTGGGGCCCGGCCCTCGCCGCGCTGGCCGCCCTCACCATGACCGTCGGCAACGTGGGGGCCCTGCGACAGCAGGCCACGCGCGCGCACAGCGCGGTACGCCTCCTCGCCTGGTCGTCCGTCGGCCAGGCCGGCTACCTCCTGGTGCCGATCGCCGCCGCCGCGTACTCCGACGACGCCGAGAGGTCGATCGGCTCCACCGTCGCCTACGCCCTCATGTACGGCGCCGTGAACCTGGGCGCGTTCGCCGTGGCCGCCCTCGTCGGCCGCGCGCACCGGCTCAACCGCGTCGCCGACTACCGCGGCCTCTACGCCTCCAGCCCTCTCACCGCGCTCCTCCTGGGCTTCTTCCTGCTCTGCCTCGCCGGGCTCCCGCCGGGCGTCATCGGCCTCTTCGCCAAGGTCACCGTCTTCTCCGCGGCCGTCGACGCCGGACTGGGCTGGCTCGCCGTCGTCATGGCCGTCAACGTCGTCATCGCGCTGGTCTACTACCTCCGGTGGACGGCCCTGCTGTTCCGCGCCCCCGAGGGCGAACCGGTGAGGCACCGGCTCCCCGCCCCCCTCACCGCCGCCCTCGCCCTGACCGGCGTCCTCGGCGTCGCCCTGTCCGGCGCCCCCCAGCTGGTCCTGCGCTTCACCGGCACCGGGCTCTTCTGACCACCGGGCCCCGCCCGGCACGCGCGTGGAGGCACCCGACCCCCACGCGCGCGGTCCAGGAACGCCCGGGACGGGTCGTCACCCGGACGGTTGACACGCGCCACCGCGCGCACAAGGGAACTAGTGCCCTTCGCCTCGCGTTGACGGGTACGGGAGGGTCCACTGGACGTGACACCACCGGACCGGTGGACAGCGCAGGTCAGAAGGAAGATCAGCAAGCGAGGGTCCCCCTGTCGCACGATTTGGAGGGCGTACCGTGCACCGCCGGCACAACGGGCTCAGGACAGCGGTCCTCCTCGGGGGACTGTCCGCACTCATCATCGTGATCGGCGGCTTCTTCGGCCGCACGGGGCTCGTCGTCGCCGTCCTGATCGCGCTGGGCACCAACGCGTACGCGTACTGGAACAGCGACAAACTGGCCCTGCGCGCGATGCGCGCCCGCCCGGTGAGCGAGTTCGAGGCCCCGGGGCTGTACCGCATGGTCCGCGAGCTCTCCACCCAGGCCCGCCAGCCCATGCCGCGCCTGTACATCTCCCCGACCGAGGCCCCCAACGCCTTCGCCACCGGCCGCAACCCGCGCAACGCCGCCGTGTGCTGCACCGAAGGCATCCTGCGCCTGCTCGACGAGCGGGAGCTGCGCGGTGTCATCGGCCACGAGCTCAGCCACGTCTACAACCGCGACATCCTGATCTCCTCGGTCGCCGGCGCCCTCGCCTCCGTGATCATGTTCCTGGTCAACTTCGCCTGGCTGATCCCGATCGGCCGCTCGGACGACGACGACGGCCCCGGTCTCCTCGGCATGCTGCTGATCATGATCCTCGGGCCGCTCGCCGCGTCCCTCATCCAGCTGGCCATCAGCCGCTCCCGGGAGTACGAGGCCGACTCCTCCGGCGCCCAGCTCACCGGCGATCCGCTCGCCCTCGCCGGCGCCCTGCGCAAACTGGAACACGGCACCAAACAGCTCCCCCTGCCCCCCGAGCCCCGCATCGAGACGGCCAGCCACATGATGATCGCCAACCCGTTCCGTCCGGGCCAGGGGCTCTCGAAAATGTTCTCCACCCACCCGCCGATGGCGGAACGCATCGCCCGGCTCGAGAAGATGGCAGGTCACCACCAGTGAAGACCATCCTGAATCTCATATGGCTCGTCTTCAGCGGCTTCTGGCTGTTCCTCGGCTACCTGCTCGCGGGCGCGCTGCTCTGCATCACGGTCATCGGCATCCCCTTCGGCGTCGCCGCGTTCCGCATCGGCGTCTACGCCCTGTGGCCCTTCGGGTACACGACGGTCGAACGCCGGGACGCGGGAGCCCCTTCCTTCCTCGTCAACGTGCTGTGGCTGCTTCTCGCGGGCTGGTGGCTGGCGCTCGGCCACATCCTCACCGGCATCGCCCTGTGCGTGACGGTCATCGGAATCCCGCTCGGCATCGCCAACTTCAAGCTGATCCCGGTCTCGCTGTTCCCGCTGGGCCGGGAGATCGTGCGCACCGACCAGCCGTTCACACAGCGCTGACCGGCCGGAAGGCGCAGCCGTCGGCCACGCCACGGGCCGGGAGTCGTCCACAGCCCGGAGGTTGTCCACAGGCCCGCGCGCATGTCAGTGGCGCCCCGCATCATGAACCCATGACCGAGCACGAGCAGTTGCCGACACAGGTGGCGGACAAGGTCCGCAACACCCGTCCATGGGGTCGGCCTTCCCTCCCCGGCCCCATCGACGCGGCCGCCCCGGCACGTGCCGAGGCCACGCCGGGCTCCGCCCTGCCCCCGCTGCTCGACGAGCTCCAGCTGCGCGTAGCGGACGGCGGATTCGGCCCCGAGTACGGACTGCCGCCCCTGCTGGACAGCGCACCCTCCGGTGAACCCGCCGCCGTGACCCAGCACCTCGCCCACCACGAGAGCGGCCGCGAGGACCCCGGCCGGCCCTGGCCCGAGGGAGTGCTGCCCATATCCCACTGGGGCTGCGGCATGTAGGCCTGTGCGGACTGCCGCTCGCCCCGGGCCACCGTCCTCCTCCTCGATCCCGACCCGGGCGACCCCGACCACGCCTGGCTCCTCGACGCGCCCGGCCTCACGGACCGGCTCCACTCCCGGATCCGGGGGCACGGGCTGGTACGAGGAGGAGAGCGAGGGGACGGAGCCGGCCCCCTGGACCGGCTTCGCGGGCCGCGGGGCGTCGACTCCGGCGTCCTGACCGGGCTCCGCGGAGACCACCGCGGCACCCCGGGAGGACGTACGAAAGACGTCCCGGAGAGCGAGGCCCGAGGGCCCGGACACGCCCGGGAAACCCGCCGCACCCGCGAGCACGGCGCTCCTCGCACCCGGGCCCGCCACGGCTACCGGCCACGGCCCGCCCCCGGCCCCCGCCGCACGCCGTAAGCCAC
>NZ_LGCN01000016.1 GCF_001279005.1 Streptomyces caelestis | reverse complement strand
GTTCCGCTTCATGAGCCGGGCCAAGCACATCGGCAAGATCGTGCTGACGATGCCGCCGCGCTGGAACCCCGAGGGCACCGTCCTCATCACCGGCGGCACGGGAGGCCTGGGCCGGGAACTGGCCCGCCACCTGGTGACCGCGCGGGGCGCGCGCCGCCTCCTCCTGGTGTCCCGCCGGGGCATCGACGCCGAGGGCGCCGTCGAGCTGCGGGACGAACTCACCGCCGCCGGAGCGGTCGTCGACATCACCGCCTGCGACATGGCCGACCGCGAGGCGGCCGAGACACTGCTCGCCGGGATCGACACGGCGCACCCGCTGACCGCCGTCGTCCACGCGGCCGGCGTCCTCGACGACGGTGTGGTGACGTCGCTGTCGGCGGAGCGGATCTCGGACGTGCTGCGGCCCAAGGTCGACGCCGCCTGGCACCTCCATGAGCTGACCCGGGAC
>NZ_LGCN01000015.1 GCF_001279005.1 Streptomyces caelestis | reverse complement strand
CGGCGTGATGGGCAGCGCCGGCCAGGGCAACTACGCGGCGGCCAACGTCTTCCTGGACGCCCTCGCCCAGCAGCGCTCCGCAGCCGGCCTGCCCGCCCTCTCCCTGGCCTGGGGCGCCTGGGCGCAGAGCGCCGGCATGACCGGCACCCTCTCCGACGCCGACATGCAGCGCATCGCCGCCTCCGGAGCCGCCCCGATCCCCGTCGAGCGCGGCCTCGCCCTCTTCGACACCGCCACCGGCTCCGCCGAACCCCTCGTGGTCCCCGTCGGCTCCACCGGCGGCGACCTGCGCGTCCCGGGCGAGGTGCCCCCGCTGCTGCGCAACCTGGTGCGCGGCAGCCGGCGCGCCGCCGCCACCGCCGTCGGCGGCGCGAGCACCGCCGCCGAACTGACGCGCCGCCTGCTGGCCCTCCCCGAGGAGGAGCGCGTCCGCCACCTCGTCGAACTGGTGCGGCTCGAGGCCGCCGCCGTGCTCGGCCACTCCTCGCCCAAGGCCATCGAACCAGGCCGCGAGTTCCGCGAACTCGGCTTCGACTCGCTCACCGCCGTCGAACTGCGCAACCGCCTCACCACCGCCACCGGCCTGCGGCTGACCGCCACCCTCGTCTTCGACTACCCGACCCCGCACGGCCTCGCCGAGCACCTGGTCGCCGAACTCCTGGACGAACACGGCGACCTGGACACCCCCCTGGTGGCCGCCGACGTCGCCGACGACCCGGTGGTCATCGTCGGCATGGCCTGCCGCATGCCCGGCGGCATCACCACCCCCGACGAACTGTGGCGCATGCTCGCCGACGGCGAGGACCGCATCACCGCCTTCCCGACCGACCGCGGCTGGGACCTGGACACCCTGTTCGGCGGAGGCCACGACAACCGGGGCGTCAGCGCCACCCGCCGCGGCGGCTTCCTGCACGACGTGGGCGGCTTCGACGCCGGCTTTCGGGATCTCCCCGCGCGAGGCCCTCGCCATGGACCCGCAGCAGCGGCTCCTCCTGGAGACCTCCTGGGAGGCGTTCGAACGCGCCGGCATCGACCCGCAGAGCCTGCGCGGCAGCGCCACCGGCATCTTCGTGGGCACCACCGGACAGGACTACGCGACCCTGGTGATGACCTCCCGCGAGGACGTCGAGGGCCACGCCAGCACCGGCCTCGCCACCAGCGTCATCTCCGGCCGGGTCTCCTACGCCCTCGGCCTGGAGGGCCCGGCGCTCACCGTCGACACCGCCTGCTCCTCCTCCCTGGTCGCCCTGCACCTCGCCGCCCAGTCCCTGCGCAGCGGGGAGAGCTCCCTCGCCCTCGCGGGCGGCGTCACCGTGCTGTCGACCCCGATGAACTTCTCCGGCTTCACCCGGCAGGGCGGCCTGGCCGGCGACGGCCTGTGCAAGGCGTTCGCGGACGCCGCCGACGGCACCGGCTGGTCCGAGGGCGTCGGCATGCTCGTCCTGGAACGCCTCTCCGACGCCCGCCGCAACGGGCACGAGGTGCTCGCGGTGGTCCGCGGCTCGGCCATCAACCAGGACGGCGCCTCCAACGGCCTGACCGCCCCCAACGGTCCCTCCCAGCAGCGGGTCATCCGCCAGGCCCTGGCGAGCGCCGGGCTCACGCCCGCCGACGTGGACGCCGTCGAGGCGCACGGCACCGGCACGACCCTCGGCGACCCGATCGAGGCACAGGCGCTGCTGGCCACCTACGGCCGCGACCGCGATCCGGAGCGTCCGCTGCTGCTCGGCTCCATCAAGTCGAACATCGGCCACACCCAGGCCGCCGCCGGTGTCGCCGGCGTCATCAAGATGGTGCTCGCCCTGCGCCACGGCGTCCTGCCCCGGACCCTCCATGTCGACCGTCCCTCCACGCACGTCGACTGGGAGGCCGGCGCGGTCCGGCTCCTCACCGAGCCGACCGCGTGGCCGGACACGGACCGGCCGTGGCGTGCCGGTGTGTCGTCCTTCGGCCTCAGCGGCACCAACGCCCACGTCATCCTCGAACAGCCCGAACCGGCCGCGCAGGACCCGGAGCCGGCCACCGAGCCGTCCGTCTCGCCGGTCCTGGTGCCGTGGCCGGTCTCGGCGCGGTCCGAGGACGCCCTGCCGGGACAGATCGACCGGGTGACGTCCTTCGACGCCGGGTCCGTCCTGGACGTGGGCTACTCGCTGGCCTCCGGGCGGTCGGTGTTCGAGCACCGGGCGGTGCTCCTCGCCGCGGTGGACGGCGAACAGCCGGTGGAGGTGGCGCGTGGCCGTGCGGTGGAGCGGTCGCTGGCGGTGCTGTTCTCGGGGCAGGGCGCGCAGCGGGCGGGCATGGGGCGTGAGCTGTATGCCCGGTTCCCGGTGTTCGCGCAGGCGCTGGACGCCGTACTGAACCACTTCGAGGACGAGTTGGACCGCCCGCTGCGGGAGGTGCTGTTCGCCGAGGCGGGCACGCCGGAGGCGGGACTCCTGGACACCACCGGCTACACCCAGCCCGCGCTGTTCGCGGTCGAGGTGGCGTTGTACCGGCTGGTCGAGTCGTGGGGAGTGCGGCCCGACTACGTCGTCGGTCACTCGGTCGGGGAGATCGCGGCCGCGCATGTGGCGGGGGTGCTGTCCCTGGACGACGCCTGCACCCTGGTCGCGGCGCGTGCCCGGCTGATGCAG
>NZ_LGCN01000014.1 GCF_001279005.1 Streptomyces caelestis | reverse complement strand
AACACAGTGGACGCGAGCAACTGAGGACAAGCCCTCGGCCTATTAGTACCGGTCAACTCCACACGTTACCGTGCTTCCATATCCGGCCTATCAACCCAGTCGTCTACTGGGAGCCTTACCCTCTCTAGGAGGTGGGAGTCCTCATCTCGAAGCAGGCTTCCCGCTTAGATGCTTTCAGCGGTTATCCCTCCCGAACGTAGCCAACCAGCCATGCCCTTGGCAGGACAACTGGCACACCAGAGGTTCGTCCGTCCCGGTCCTCTCGTACTAGGGACAGCCCTTCTCAAGACTCCTACGCGCACAGCGGATAGGGACCGAACTGTCTCACGACGTTCTAAACCCAGCTCGCGTACCGCTTTAATGGGCGAACAGCCCAACCCTTGGGACCGACTCCAGCCCCAGGATGCGACGAGCCGACATCGAGGTGCCAAACCATCCCGTCGATATGGACTCTTGGGGAAGATCAGCCTGTTATCCCCGGGGTACCTTTTATCCGTTGAGCGACGGCGCTTCCACAAGCCACCGCCGGATCACTAGTCCCGACTTTCGTCCCTGCTCGACCCGTCGGTCTCACAGTCAAGCTCCCTTGTGCACTTACACTCAACACCTGATTGCCAACCAGGCTGAGGGAACCTTTGGGCGCCTCCGTTACTCTTTAGGAGGCAACCGCCCCAGTTAAACTACCCATCAGACACTGTCCCTGATCCGGATCACGGACCCAGGTTAGACATCCAGCACGACCAGACTGGTATTTCAACGACGACTCCCACCATACTGGCGTATGGCTTTCACAGTCTCCCAGCTATCCTACACAAGCCGAACCGAACACCAATATCAAACTGTAGTAAAGGTCCCGGGGTCTTTCCGTCCTGCTGCGCGAAACGAGCATCTTTACTCGTAGTGCAATTTCACCGGGCCTATGGTTGAGACAGTCGAGAAGTCGTTACGCCATTCGTGCAGGTCGGAACTTACCCGACAAGGAATTTCGCTACCTTAGGATGGTTATAGTTACCACCGCCGTTTACTGGCGCTTAAGTTCTCAGCTTCGCCACCCCGAAGAGTGACTAACCGGTCCCCTTAACGTTCCAGCACCGGGCAGGCGTCAGTCCGTATACATCGCCTTACGGCTTCGCACGGACCTGTGTTTTTAGTAAACAGTCGCTTCTCGCTGGTCTCTGCGGCCACCCCCAGCTCAGAGCGCGAAGCTCATCACCGGACATGGCCCCCCTTCTCCCGAAGTTACGGGGGCATTTTGCCGAGTTCCTTAACCATAGTTCACCCGAACGCCTCGGTATTCTCTACCTGACCACCTGAGTCGGTTTAGGGTACGGGCCGCCATGAAACTCGCTAGAGGCTTTTCTCGACAGCATAGGATCATCCACTTCACCACAATCGGCTCGGCATCAGGTCTCAG
>NZ_LGCN01000013.1 GCF_001279005.1 Streptomyces caelestis | reverse complement strand
TCGATGTTTGACGCTTCACAGCGGGTACCGGAATATCAACCGGTTATCCATCGACTACGCCTGTCGGCCTCGCCTTAGGTCCCGACTTACCCTGGGCAGATCAGCTTGACCCAGGAACCCTTAGTCAATCGGCGCACACGTTTCTCACGTGTGAATCGCTACTCATGCCTGCATTCTCACTCGTGAACCGTCCACAACTGCCTTCCGGCGCTGCTTCACCCGGCACACGACGCTCCCCTACCCATCACAGCACCCGTTGGGGCTTGTTGCTGCAATGACACGACTTCGGCGGTACGCTTGAGCCCCGCTACATTGTCGGCGCGGAATCACTAGACCAGTGAGCTATTACGCACTCTTTCAAGGGTGGCTGCTTCTAAGCCAACCTCCTGGTTGTCTCTGCGACTCCACATCCTTTCCCACTTAGCGTACGCTTAGGGGCCTTAGTCGATGCTCTGGGCTGTTTCCCTCTCGACCATGGAGCTTATCCCCCACAGTCTCACTGCCGCGCTCTCACTTACCGGCATTCGGAGTTTGGCTAAGGTCAGTAACCCGGTAGGGCCCATCGCCTATCCAGTGCTCTACCTCCGGCAAGAAACACACGACGCTGCACCTAAATGCATTTCGGGGAGAACCAGCTATCACGGAGTTTGATTGGCCTTTCACCCCTAACCACAGGTCATCCCCCAGGTTTTCAACCCTGGTGGGTTCGGTCCTCCACGAAGTCTTACCTCCGCTTCAACCTGCCCATGGCTAGATCACTCCGCTTCGGGTCTTGAGCGTGCTACTAAAAACGCCCTGTTCGGACTCGCTTTCGCTACGGCTTCCCCACCCGGGTTAACCTCGCAACACACCGCAAACTCGCAGGCTCATTCTTCAAAAGGCACGCAGTCACGACGCAAGGACAAGTCCTTGCGCGACGCTCCCACGGCTTGTAGGCACACGGTTTCAGGTACTATTTCACTCCGCTCCCGCGGTACTTTTCACCATTCCCTCACGGTACTATCCGCTATCGGTCACCAGGGAATATTTAGGCTTAGCGGGTGGTCCCGCCAGATTCACACGGGATTTCTCGGGCCCCGTGCTACTTGGGTGTCTCTCCAACGAGCCGCTGACGTTTCGACTACGGGGGTCTTACCCTCTACGCCGGACCTTTCGCATGTCCTTCGCCTACATCAACGGTTTCTGACTCGTC
>NZ_LGCN01000012.1 GCF_001279005.1 Streptomyces caelestis | reverse complement strand
AAGAGAGATCCCACAACCCCGCATGCGCAACCCCTGCCGGGTCTCACACGCATACGGTTTGGCCTCATCCGGTTTCGCTCGCCACTACTCCCGGAATCACGGTTGTTTTCTCTTCCTGCGGGTACTGAGATGTTTCACTTCCCCGCGTTCCCTCCACTTGCCCTATGTGTTCAGGCAAGGGTGACAGCCCATGACGACTGCCGGGTTTCCCCATTCGGACACCCCCGGATCAAAGCCTGGTTGACGACTCCCCGGGGCCTATCGTGGCCTCCCACGTCCTTCATCGGTTCCTGGTGCCAAGGCATCCACCGTGCGCCCTTAAAAACTTGGCCACAGATGCTCGCGTCCACTGTGCAGTTCTCAAACAACGACCAGCCACCCATCACCCCGGGACCACATCCCGAGTGCACTGGGGCCGGCACTGAAGGCAGCCATACGGCCGTGCCCTCAGACACCCAACAGCGTGCCCGAC
>NZ_LGCN01000010.1 GCF_001279005.1 Streptomyces caelestis | reverse complement strand
GAACTCGACCGTGCGCTCGGTGCCGTCCGGGTCACTGGCGTAGGAGCCCTCGGGGACGGTGAAGTGGTAGGGGTCGTAGCCCCAGTTGTAGGCGTCCTTGGCGGCGGCCTTCGCCACGCACTCCTGCTGCCGGCCGGAGTCGGCCGGGTAGGAGGCGAGGTCGCAGTCGACGGTCGCCTGGTCGGCGGTCTTCTCCGGAACGGTCGTGAAGTCGAAGGCCGGGAGCAGGTGCACATACGAGGTACCCGCCTCGGCCAGCGCACGGAGATGCCTGCTGCCCGCCGAGTTCTTCTCGGTGAAGGCGGTGTACGTGCCCCGCTCCGTCGCCGGGACGGTCGAGTCCTCCACGGAGTGGTCGCGTATGTGCAGTTCCTGGATCTGCGCGTCCTTGAGCGGGACGGCCGGAGGTTTGTCCAGCCCGGACCATCCCGCGGGCGCCAGGGCCCTGTCCTTCAGATCGACGACGAGACTGCGTGCGGAGTCGGCCGTCAGGGCCACGGAGTACGGGTCGGTGACCTTGTTGGTGACGATCCTGCGGGCCGTCGGGGCCCACACCGTGACGGCGTACCGGTACGGCTTGCCCTTCCAGGCGCGGGATCCGGTCACCGACCAGACGCCCGTGTCGCCGTCCCGGCGCATCGCTACGCGCCGGCCGTCCAGATCGAGGGACACGCTCTTCGCCGTGGGGGCCCAGACGGACAGGGTGGGCCTGCCCCGGTGGTCGAAGACGGGCCCGAGGCGGGCCTCGCGCGCCGCGCCGTAGAGGTCGTCCAGCACGCCGGGGATCTGGACGCCCGTCGCCGCGAGCAGCGCGCCGTTGGCGGCCCGCTGGGTGGCGACGAGCTGGCCGCGCAGCGCCTCCCGCACCCGGTCCCGGTCACGCGGGTCGACGGACCAGGCGGTGCCGTCCTTCAGGTGCCGGAACTTCGCCTTCTGGGCGTCGCTGAGGGTCGTCGGCACCAGACGCAGCCAGTGCCCCTCGTGGGAGAGGGCGCCGTCCTTGACGGTGATGTCGCCCTTGGGGGCGTACACGAGCTGCTGGCTGGTGGCGTCGGTGGCCTTGACGTTCCACACCACCGTGTCCGCGTCGATCCACTGGGCCTTCGAGGCGCCGAGGTCGAGGTCGGGGGCGGAGCCCACGGTCGGCAGCAGATAGCCGGCGGTGCCGCCGAGGAGCCAGACGTCCTTCCCGTGGGTGGCGAAGTCCAGGGACCGGTCGCTGGCGATGTCCTTCTCGTCGCCCTTGTGGACGATGTAGCTGAGGGACGTGGCGCCGTCGGCGAGGGGCACTTCGAAGGTCACGCCGAAACTGTCCCTGCCGACCGGCCGCAGCGGCTTGGACCAGTCGGTCGGGTTGGCCGCGCCGGTCCAGGTGTGCAGGCCCCAGCCGTCGTAGTCGCCGTCGGCGCGGTGGTAGTGCAGGACGGCCTTCATCTGGTCCTGCGGCGGATAGGCGCCCTCGGGTGCGGTCACCGCCTGCCCGTCCTTCCCCTGCTCGATCCAGACCTCGCCGGTCTCCGCCGTCTCGAGGGTGCGCCGCGGGCCGTCCGCGGCACCGTCCTTCTCGACGGTGTAGGTCACGTCGCCGGCAGCGTCGTCCAGTTCCACCCAGGCGAAGGCTCCGTAGGCGTCACGGCCGGTGAAGTCCGCGGTTCCGGCGGACGACTTGAGCCGCCAGCCGTCGTAGTCGCCGTCCGTCCGCCGGTAGTGCACCACGGCGTAGGGGCGGTCCACCGCGCTCGGTTTCTCGGGGGCGGGGGGTTGTCCGGCGGTGGTGGCGGCGGTGTCGCTCGCGGTGCGTCCCGCGCCGTCGACGACGACGGCCTTGTAGCGCAGCGGCGTT
>NZ_LGCN01000009.1 GCF_001279005.1 Streptomyces caelestis | reverse complement strand
GAGCCGATGCTGGAGGAGTTCCGCACGGTCGCCGAGGCACTGTCCTACGCCGAGCCGCTGCTGCCCGTCGTCTCCAACGTGACCGGACGCATCGCCGCGTCCGGTGAACTCACCACCCCCGCTTACTGGGTGACCCATGTCCGTGAGGCCGTGCGCTTCGACGACGGGATCCGTGTCCTGGCGGAGGAGGGTGCCACACGGTTCGTGGAGCTGGGGCCGGACGGTGTGCTCAGCGGCATGGCCCGCGAAAGCGCCGGCGACGACGCACTCCTCGTACCTGTGCTGCGCAAGGACCGGGAGGAAATCACCACCGCCCTAAGGGCGTTGGCCGAGCTGTACGTCCGCGGCGGTCACGCCGACTGGGCCGCCGTGCTCGACGGGACGGGCGGGCGCCCGGTGGACCTGCCGACGTACGCCTTCCAGCACGAGTACTTCTGGCCCGTGGGATCCGCCACCGGCACCGGTGACATCCGCCTGGCGGGCCTCGGCACCCCGCGGCACCCGCTGCTGGGCGCGGCCGTCGAACTGGCCGGCACCGACGGGATGGTGCTCACCGGCCGGCTGTCGCTCCAGTCACAGCCGTGGCTGGCCGACCACGTGGTGCGGGGATCGGTGCTCGTGCCGGGAACGGCACTGCTGGAGCTGGCCATCCGCGCGGCCGACGAGGTCGGCTGCGACACGGTCGAGGAACTGACCCTGCCGGCCCCGCTCGTCCTGCCGGCCCAGGGCGGCACCCGTATCCAGGTCACCGTCGGTGAAGCGGATGAGGCGAGGCGCCGTAACGTCGCCATTCACTCGCGGCCCGACGGGGACGACGACCACGGCCCCTGGACCCTGCACGCGCAAGGCACACTGGCCGAGGGCGCGACCGCCGCGCGTACCGGCTTCGACACGTCCGTCTGGCCACCGAAGGACGCACGCCCGGTCGACGTCACCGACTGCTACGAGCTGCTGGCCGAGGCAGGCCTCCGCTACGGCCCGGTCTTCCAGGGCCTGCGGGCCGCCTGGCGCCGGGATGACGAGGTCTTCGCCGAGGTGGCGCTGAACGACGACGTCGACGGCGGCACGTTCGGACTGCACCCCGCCCTCTTCGACGCGGCCCTGCACGCCTCCTTCGCCTTCGGTGGCGACGACGACACCGCGCTCGGCGGGGTGCCCTTCTCCTGGGAGGGCGTGCGCCTGCACGCGTCCGGCGCCTCGGCCCTGCGGGTCCGGCTGACCAGGACCGGTGACGACTGCCTCGCCGTGGAGTTGGCCGACCCGGCCGGCGCTCCCGTCGCCTCGGTGGAGTCCCTCGTCGTACGGTCCGCCTCGGTCGCCGACGGCGGGTTCGAGAACAGCACGAAGTCCCTCTACCACGTGGACTGGGTGCCGGCCCGTGCCGTGACCGGCGCCCTTTCCCCTGAATCGGTCGCACTCCTCGGCCACGAGATCCTCGCTTCGATCACCACCGACGCGGATGCTCCGGTCACCGCCACCGCTCCCGACCTCGAGGCACTGGCTGCGAACGACATACCCGGCACTGTGCTGGTCGCCATGACGAGCTCGCTGCCGGACGTCGTCGAGTCGGCGCACCAGGTGGCCGCCCGGGCCCTGGACCTCGTGCGGTCGTGGCTGGCGGACGAGAGGTTCGCCGCGTCCCGTCTGGTCTTCGTCGTCGGTGGGTCCGAAGGCGCCGACGACCTGACGGACGCTCCGGTCAAGGGTCTGGTGCGATCCGCACAGCTGGAGCATCCGGGGCGGTTCGGTCTGCTGGATGTCGAGCCGGGTGCGGTGCTGTCGGCCGAGCTGTTGGGTGCCGCTCTGGCGGTGGGTGGGGCCGAGGCGGAGGTCGCGGTGCGTGGTGGTGAGGTGCTGGTGCCTCGTCTGGCGCGGGTGTCCTCCACGTCTGGTGCGGATGGTGCGGAGGTTTCCGGCTGGGAGGTGGCCGGGGGCACGGTGTTGGTGACGGGCGGTACGGGTGGTCTGGGTCGTGTGGTGGCCCGTCATCTGGTGGT
>NZ_LGCN01000008.1 GCF_001279005.1 Streptomyces caelestis | reverse complement strand
GCGTGAGGTGGTGTGGGGTGAGGACGCGGAGGCGCTGAACCGGACCGCCTACGCCCAGGCCGGACTGTTCGCGGTCGAGGTGGCGCTGTACCGCCTCCTCGACGCCTGGGGCGTACGGCCCGACTACGTCGCCGGGCACTCGATCGGCGAAATAGCCGCCGCGCACATCGCGGGCGTCGTCTCCCTCGCGGACGCCTGCGCGCTGGTGGCTGCTCGTGGCCGGTTGATGCAGGCGCTGCCGGCCGGTGGCGCCATGGTCGCCGTCCAGGCGGCGGAGGCGGAGGTGCTGCCGCATTTGACCGGCGAGGTGTCGCTCGCGGCGGTCAACGGCCCGTCCTCCGTGGTGATCTCGGGCGCCGAGGCCGCGGTCGAGGCGGTGGCGGAGGTGTTCCGCGGACTGGGGCGTCGTACGTCCCGGCTGCGGGTGTCGCACGCCTTCCACTCGCCGCTGATGGAGCCGATGCTGGACGACTTCCGCACGGTCGCCGAGGAACTGACGTTCAGCGAGCCCAGTCTGCCCCTGGTCTCCAACGTGTCGGGCGGTCTCGCCGCAGCCGGAGAACTCAGCACCCCCGCCTACTGGGTGACCCATGTCCGTGAGGCTGTGCGCTTCGACGACGGGATCCGTGTCCTGGCGGAGGAGGGTGTCACCCGGTTCGTGGAGCTGGGGCCGGACGGTGTGCTCAGCGGCATGGCGCGTGAGAGCGCCGGCGACGAGGCTCACCTGATCCCGCTCCTGCGCAAGGACCGCGGCGAGGAGTCGGCGGCGCTGACCGCGCTCGCCCGGCTGCACGTGGCCGGGGCCCGGGTGGACTGGACCGCGTACTTCGCCGGCACCGGCGCGCGGACCGTCGACCTGCCGACCTACGCCTTCCAGCGGCAGCGCTACTGGCCCGCCGGTGCGCTGACCCGGGCCGGGGACGTGCGGTTCGCCGGACTCGGGGCGGCCGAGCACCCGCTGCTGGGCGCAGCCGTCGAACTGGCCGGAACCGAGGGCTCGGACGGGACGGTGTTCACGGGTCGGCTGTCGGTGCAGTCCCACCCGTGGCTGGCCGACCACGCGGTGCAGGGCTCGGTGCTTGTGCCGGGTACGGCGCTGCTGGAGCTGGCGATTCGCGCGGCCGACGAGGTCGGCTGCGACACGGTGGAGGAACTGACCCTCTCCGCGCCACTGGTGCTGCCCGACCACGGCGGCACCCGCATCCAAGTGCGGATCGGCACGCCCGACACCGACGGCCGGTGCACCCTGGGCATACACGCGCGGGGTGAGGACGACGTCCAGGCCCCGTGGACCGTCCACGCCACCGGAATCCTGGCTCCCGCGGCTTCCGTGAACGAGGTGCGGTCCGACTTCGACGCGTCCGTGTGGCCCCCGAAGGACGCTCACGCGGTCGATGTGACGGACTGCTACGAGCGCTTGGCCGACGCCGGGTTCGCCTACGGTCCCGCGTTCCGCGGCCTTCGTGCCGCATGGCGCCGAGGCGCCGAGCTGTTCGCCGAGGTTGCCCTCGACGAAGCAATGGACGGCAGCGCCTTCGGTCTCCACCCGGCCCTGTCCGACGCCGCCCTGCACGCCTTCGCGCTCGACGACGACGGCCGCGGCGGAGTGCCGTTCTCCTGGACCGGAGTGACCCTGCACGCCTCCGGCGCCTCCGCGCTGCGGGTCCGGCTGACCCGGGACGCCGACGGAACGATGGCCCTGGAGCTGGCCGACCCGGCAGGCGCGCCCGTCGCCTCGGTGGAATCCCTGGTCGTCCGGCCACTGGAGGCCGGACGGCTGAGCGCCGCGATCCATGACTCCCTCTACCAGGTGGACTGGGTGCCGGCGCGGGCTACGCGGGCCGCAGAGGCGTCCCCCGTCACAGTCTCGGGGGTAGCCGAACTCGAGGAGCTGGTTCGGGGCGAGGTTCCGGCGACGGTGCTGGCCACCGTGCCGGAAGCCTCGGTCGGGGTGGTCGACTCCGTGCATGGTGCGGCCGTGTGGGCTTTGGAGCTGGTGCGGTCGTGGCTGGCGGACGAGCGGTGTGCGGAGTCGCGGCTGGTGTTCGTGACGCGCGGTGCCGTGGAGGGCGGTGACCTGGCGGGTGCCGCTGTGTGGGGTCTGGTGAGGTCGGCCGTCTCGGAGCA
>NZ_LGCN01000007.1 GCF_001279005.1 Streptomyces caelestis | reverse complement strand
CGGGTGCTGGACGGCGGTCAGGACGTCGTGTCGGTGCCGGTGCTGCGCAAGGACCGTGCCGAGGAGGGCGCGCTGCTCACCGCGCTGGCCCGGCTCCACACCGCCGGCGTCGACGTCGACTGGACACCGTGCTTCGAGGGGACCGGGGCGCGCCGGGTGGCGCTGCCCACCTACGCCTTCCACCACGAGTGGTACTGGCCCCGCCCGGCGGCCCACACCGGTGATGTCACGGGCGCCGGGCTCCGCCCCGCCGAGCACCCGCTGCTGGGAGCCGCCACGGCGCTCGCCGCCTCCGAGGGCGTGCTGTTCACCGGGCGCCTGTCGCTCACCACGCACCCCTGGCTCGCGGACCACACCGTCGGCGGCGGCATGGTCCTCTTCCCGGCCACCGGCTTCCTCGAACTGGCCGTGCGCGCCGGCGACGAGGTCGGCTGCGAGTGTGTCGAGGAGTTCACCCTCGCCACGCCGCTGCTGCTGCCCGAGGACGGTGCCGTCGTCGTCCAGGTGTGGGTCGGGGCGCCCGACGAGACCGGTGCCCGCAAGGTGAGCCTGTACTCGCGGTCCGCCGACGCGCCGGAGGCGGCCTGGACGGAGCACGCGGCCGGCGTGCTCGGCACGGACGCGCGGACCGTCGACTTCGACGCGAGTGTCTGGCCCCCGCGGAACGCGGTCGCCGCCGACCTGGAGGGCTTCTACGACCGCACCGAGTACGGCCCCGTCTTCCGCACCATCCGCGCCGTGTGGAAGCGCGGTGACGAGGCGTTCGTCGAGGCCGCGCTCCCGGCGGAGGCGGACGACGCCGGTTACTACGGCATGCACCCGGCGCTGCTGGACGCGGCCGTGCAGTCCGTCGGTTTCGCCGGCCTGGACGACGAGCACAAGCTGCTGCCGTTCCTGTGGGGAGGGGTGTCGCTGCACGCGGGCGGCGCCTCCGTGGTCCGTTTCCGGGTCGCCCGCACGGGCGAGGACTCCGTCTCCATCGCCGCGGTCGACGTCGAGGGCGCTCCCGTCCTGTCGGCCGAGTCGCTGGTGCTGCGCGTCCCCGCCGGGGCGCAGGCGCCCGCCGCCCGCCGCACCGAGCTGGACTCGCTGCTCCGCCTGGAGTGGACCGTCGCCCCCGAGACCGCCGCCGACCCTTCGGTCCGCCACGCCACCCTGCCCGCCCTCGGCACCCATGCCGCCGCGGCCGCCCTGGACGGTCTCACCGGCGCCGAGACCCTGGTGTGCGTCCCCGTGTCCGGCGACGGCCACGGCGACGACGTACCGCGGGCCACGCACACGCTTCTCGCGTACGCCCTCGACCTGGTGCAGGAGTGGCTGCGGCAGGACCGCTTCGAGACGGCCCGGCTGGTGTTCGTCACCCGGGGCGCGATGCGCTCCGGGCACGGCGACCGGGTCGAGGACCTGGCGGCCGCGGCCGTCTGGGGTCTGCTGCGCGCCGCGCACTCCGAGAACCCCACTCGCTTCGCCCTCGTCGACCTCGACGCGGACAGCCGCGTCGAGACCGTGCTGCCGCTGCTGCCGGAGCTCCTGGCGGGCGGCGACGCCCAGTTCGTCGTACGGGGCGGGGACGTCCTGGTGGGACGCCTGGACCGGGCGGTCACCGGCGCCGGACTGCTGCCCCCGGCCCACGGCCCCTGGCGACTGGACAGCACCGGCAAGGGCGATCTGGACGCCCTCACGCTCGTTCCGTGCCCGGAGGTGCTCCAGGCGCCGGAGGGCCGTCAGGTGCGCCTCGCGGTGCGGGCGGCCGGGCTGAACTTCCGCGACGTGCTCAACGCGCTCGGCATGTACCCCGGTGAAGCGGGACTGCTCGGAGCCGAGGCGGTCGGTGTCGTCACCGCCACCGGGCCCGAGGCGACCGGCTTCGCGCCGGGCGACCGGGTGATGGGCATGGTGCCCGGCGGCCTGGGCACCGACGTGCTGATCGACGAGCGCTTCCTGGTCCGCGTCCCCGACGGGTGGACGGACGAGCAGGCGGCGTCGATGCCGCTGGTGTTCCTCACCGCCTACTACGGCCTGACCGACCTGGCGGGTCTGCGGGCGGGGGAGTCGGTGCTGGTGCACGCCGGTGCGGGTGGTGTGGGCATGGCGGCGGTGCAGCTGGCCCGGCATCTGGGTGCGGAG
>NZ_LGCN01000006.1 GCF_001279005.1 Streptomyces caelestis | reverse complement strand
CACCGGCGTGCACCAGCACCGACTCCCCCGCCCGCAGACCCGCCAGATCACGGAAGGCGTACAGGGCCGTCAGGAACACCAGCGGCACCGACGCCGCCTGCTCGTCCGTCCACCCGTCGGGGACGTGGACGAGGTAGCGCTCGTCGATGAGCACGGTGTCGGCCAGACCGCCGGGCACCATGCCCATGACCCGGTCACCGGCCCGCAGTCCGGTGACCTCGGGGCCGGTGGCGGTGACGACACCGACCGCCTCCGAGCCGAGGAGTCCGGCCTCACCCGGGTACATGCCGAGCGCGTTCATCACGTCGCGGAAGTTCAGCCCGGCCGCCCGCACCTCGAGGCGCACCTGACGGCCCTCCGGCGCCTGGAGCGCCTCCGGGGAGGGGGCGAGGGTGAGGGCGTCGAGGGTGCCGCGGTCGTCGCTGTCGAGCCGCCAGGGCAGTCCGGCGACCGGGAGCAGGCTCGCGCCGCTGGTCAGCCGGGCCAGCCGGGCGATGCGCACGGTGTCGCCGCGGACGACGAACTGGGTGTCGCCCCCGGCCAGCAGGTCGGGCAGCCGTCCCAGCAGCGTGCGGGCGGCGCCCGTGGTGTCCGCGTCGAGGTCGAGCAGGGCGAAGCGGCCCGGGTTCTCGGCCTCGGCGCTGCGGACCAGGCCCCAGGCGGCGGCAGCGGCGAGGTCGCGCACCCGCTCGCCGGTGTCGGCGGCGACGGCGCCGCGCGTGACGAACACCAGTCGGGACGGTCCGGACGGGTTCAGCTCCAGCCACTCGCGCACCAGATCGAGGGCGCGGGCGGTGAGGGTGTGGGCGGCGGCGGGCAGTTCGCCGCCGCCGTCCAGCGGCGCCAGGACCAGTTCGGGCCGCGGGGAGGCGGCAAGGCTGTCGGCGAGGGTGGTGAGGGGGGCGCCCGGCAGTCCCGTGGCGGCGCCGAGGACGGCGCAGTGGACGTCCGTGTCGGCGCCGGTGTCGGGGGCGGGGGTCCACTGGAGGCGGAGCAGGCCGTCCTGTTCGCTGCTGCGCAGCGCGGGGGCCTGGATGGCGGAGGGGACGCGCAGGATCAGCGACTCGGCGGAGAGCACGGGCGCGCCCTCGACGTCGACCGCGGCGATGGAGACGGAGTCCTCGCCGACACGGGCGATCCGGACGCGGACCACGGAGGCGCCGCCCGCGTGCAGGGACACCCCGGACCAGGAGAACGGCAGCAGCTTCTTGCCGTCGCCGAGGCCGACGAAGCCGACGGACTGCACGGCGGCGTCGAGCAGCGCCGGGTGCATGCCGTAGTACTCGGCGTCGTCGACCTGGCTCGGCAGGGCGACCTCGACGAACGCCTCGTCGCCGCGCCGCCAGACGGCGCGCAGTCCCTGGAAGACGGGGCCGTACTCGGTGCGTTCGTAGAAGCCCTCGAGGTCGGCGGCGACGGCGCCGCGCGGGGGCCAGACGCTCGCGTCGAAGGCGGTGGTGCGTTCGCCGGTGGTGAGGACGCCGTTGGCGTGCTCGGTCCAGCGCTGCTCCGGGTCGTCCATGGTCTGCGAGTAGACGGTGACCTTGCGGGCGCCGGTCTCGTCCGGGGCGCCGACCCACACCTGGACGACGGCGGCGGCGTTCTCGGTGAGGATGAGGGGCTTGGCGAGGGTGAGTTCGTCGATGCGGTCGCAGCCCACCTGGTCGCCGGCGCGGACGGCGAGTTCCAGGAAGCCGGTGGCGGGGAAGGCGACCACGCCGCCCACCGTGTGGTCCATCAGCCAGGGGTGGGTCTGCGCGGAGAGCCGTCCGGTGAACAGGACCCCGTCGAGGCCGGCCAGGGACACCGCGGCGCCCAGCAGGGGGTGTTCGGCGGAGACGAGTCCGGCGGCCGACACGTCGCCGGCGGCGGCCATCAGGACGGGCCAGTACCGCTCGTGCTGCCAGGGGTAGGTGGGCAGGTCGGTGCGGCGCGCACCGGTCCCGTCGAAGCAGCGGGCCCAGTCGACGTGGACGCCGGCGACGTGGAGCCGGGACAGCGCGGTGAGCAGGGCGCGTTCCTCGGCGCGGTCCTTGCGCAGGGCGGCGGCGGACACGGTGTCGGCGGTGCCGTCGAGCACCCGCGCGGCCATCCCGGTCAGGACGCCGTCGGGGCCCAGTTCCAGGAACGCGTCGGCGCCGACGTCGGCCAGCGCCCGCACACCATCGGCGAACCGCACGGTGGCGCGGACGTGGCGCACCCAGTAGTCGGCCGAGCACAGCAGGCCGGGGCCGGCGATCCCAC
>NZ_LGCN01000005.1 GCF_001279005.1 Streptomyces caelestis | reverse complement strand
GAGGGGCACCCACAGCTCGTACGTGGAGGAGTCGAACGCCGGCGGCGAGTACGCCAGCACCCGCCGGTGCCGCTCCCCCGCACCCCACCACGGGTCCAGCGCCAGCTCCACCACATTGCGGTGCGTGTTGGCCACGCCCTTCGGCGTCCCGCTCGACCCGGAGGTGTACATCACGTACGCCAACTGATCCGGATGGACGAGGGCTCGGAAGGGCTCGGCGGGGGCCTCCGCCAGCAGGGCCGGGACGTCCGGCGGGGGCAGCGGGGTCAGGCCCTCGGCCGGGGCGTCCCGGTCGGTGACGAGGAGGGTGGCGCCGGTGTCGGCCAGGATGAACGCCAGGCGCTCCCGGGGCTGACGGGCGTCCAGCGGTACGTAGGCGCCGCCCGCCTTGAGGACGCCGAGGACGGCGACCACGTACTCCGGTGACCGGTCGAGGAAGAGGCCCACGGCGGTGCCGGGGACGACACCGAGCCCGGCCAGGCGGCGGGCGAAGGCGTCGGAGGCGCGGTCGAGTGCGCGGTACGACAGCTCGTGCTCCCCGCACACCAGCGCCGGCGCGTCGGGGGTGCGGGCGGCCTGCGCGGCGAACAGCTCGTGCAGGACGCCCTCCGGCAGCCGTACGGCGGTGTCGTTGTAGTCGGTGAGCAGGGCGCGGCGCTGGTCACGGGTGAGCAGCTCGATGTCGGCCACGCGGACGTCGGGGTCGGTGATCACGGCGTCCAGGACCCGGGTCAGCCGGTCGGCGGCCGTCTCGATCGTCGCGGGGTCGTACAGGTCGGTGGCGTACTCCAGGACGATGTCGAGGCCGCTCGGGCGGCCCGCCCGGTCGCGGTGTTCGTAGAAGTTGACGGTGAGGTCGAACTTGGCGGTGCCCATGCCGGGCCGGCCGGTCTCGGCGCGGACGCCGGGCAGCGCGGGGGCGGGTTCGGCGGCCTCGGCCAGGGTGAGCATGACCTGGAAGAGGGGGTGCCGGGCGGCGGACCGCTCCGGGTTGAGGGCTTCCACCAGTCGGTCGAACGGCAGGTCCTGGTGCGTCCAGGCGGCCAGGTCGGTCTCCCGTACCCGGTCCAGGAGGTCGCGGAAGGTGGGGTCGCCGCCCGCGTCGGTGCGCAGGACCAGCGTGTTGACGAAGAAGCCGACCAGGTCCTCCAGGGCCTCGTCGGTGCGGCCCGCGACCAGGGAGCCGACCGGGACGTCGGTGCCGGCGCCGGAGCGGGAGAGCAGGGCGACCGTGGCGGCCTGGACCACCATGAAAAGGGTGGCGCCGGACTCCCCGGCGAGCGCGGTGAGTGCCTGGTGGGTCCCGCTCGGGCAGTGCACGGTGTGCGTGCTGCCCCGGTAGGAGGCGACGGCGGGGCGTGCCCGGTCGGGGGGCAGGGTCGACTCGGCGGGCAGTCCGGCGAGTGCCGTGCGCCAGTGGTCGAGCTGCGTCTCCTCCTGCTCGGCGAGCAGGTCCCGCTGCCACAACGCGTAGTCGGCGTACTGGACCGGCAGCGGCTCCCAGCTCGGTGCCGTGCCCTCGGCGCGGGCGTTGCAGGCGGCGGTCAGGTCCCGCATCAACGGGGTGGTGGACCAGCCGTCGGAGGCGATGTGGTGCACGACCAGGACCAACACGCTCCGCTCCGGGGCAAGTCGCAACAGAGCTGCGTGCAAGGGAAGTTCGGCCGCGAGGTCGAAGAGGTGCGCGGCCTCCTCGCCGATCCGGTCGGGCAGCTCGTCCTCGGTGACGTCGGCAGTGGTCAGCGGGACGGTCACCTCGTCCGGAGGAACGATGTACTGCCGGGGCTCGCCGTCGTGCACGGGGTAGCTGGTGCGCAGTACCTCGTGGCGGGCGAGCACGTCGCCGAGGGCCTGCCGCAGCAACTCGGGGTCGACGGCGCCGGTGAGGGTGACGGCGAGCGGGATGTTGTAGGTGGCGGAGGGGCCCTCCATCTGGTCCAGGAACCACAGCCGCCGCTGGGCGGCGGACAGCGGCAGGTGCTCGTCCGAGCGCGGGGCGACGGCGAGCCGGGGACGCGGGGCCGTGCCGGCGCCGCCGGCGATGTGCTCGGCCAGGCGGGCGACGGTCGGGCACTGGAAGAAGTCCCGCAGGGACAGTTCGGTCGCGAGGGCGCTGCGCACGCGGCCGACCAGCCGGGTGGCGAGCAGGGAGTGGCCGCCGAGGCGGAAGAAGTCGTCGTCGACGGAGACCGCGGGCACGCCGAGGATGTCGGCGAACAGTCCGCACAGCACCTCCTCGGCGGGCGTGCGCGGGGCCCGGCCCGTGGCGCCGCCGGCCTGGGGTGCGGGCAGGGCGCGCCGGTCGAGCTTGCCGTTGGCGGTCAGCGGCAGCTCGGGAAGGACGACGAAGGCGGAGGGCACCAGGTACTCGGCGAGGCGCTCCGCGCAGTGCGCGTGCAGGGTGTCGGCATCGGCCTCCCCGACGACGTAGGCGACGAGGCGTTTGTCGCCGGGGCGGTCCTCGCGGACGACCACCGCGGCCTGCGCCACCGACGGGTGGACGACCAACGCCGACTCGATCTCACCCGGCTCGAT
>NZ_LGCN01000004.1 GCF_001279005.1 Streptomyces caelestis | reverse complement strand
GTCCCCGGTGCGGTACATGCGGGTCCCGGGCGGTCCGAAGGGGTCGGCGACGAACCGCTGAGCCGTCGGACCCGGACGGTTCACATACCCCCGCGCCACCTGCTCACCGGCGAGGTACAGCTCACCCGGTACTCCCACCGGGACTGGACGCAGGCCCTCGTCCAGCACGTAGGCGCGGGTGTTCCAGATGGGTGCTCCGATGGGTGGCGGCACCGGGGAGCCGAACGCGGCGTCGGGGACGGTCCACGCCGTGACGACATGGGTCTCGGTGGGACCGTAGTAGTTGTGCAGCCTGCGACCGGAACCGGGCGCGCAGAAGCCGCCGAGCGCGGAGTGGAGCGTCAGGGCCTCGCCCGCCTGGGCGATGTCCACCAGATGGGGCAGAGCCAGCCCCAGCCGGTCGGCCGCCTCGGCCACTCCGTCGACGACCGGTGTGGGGGCGAAGAGTTCGTTGACGCGATGGCGATCGAGCCAGCGGACGAATTCCTCGGTGTCCTTGCGGGTGTCATCGAGGGGAACCGCCAGCGTCTTGCCCATGGTGAACGCCGAGAAGATCTCCTGGGCGGCGGCGTCGAAGCTCAGCGATGCGAACTGCGCCGTGACGGTTCCCGGCCCGCCGCCCAACGCCCGATGGTGCCAGGCCATGAGGTTGACCAGCGCTTGGGCGGGCAGGACCACCCCCTTGGGGCGGCCGGTCGAACCGGACGTGTAGATCACGTACACGGGGTGCGTCGGAAGCAGCGGGGCGGTGCGCTCACCGTCCAGGACGTCGGAGTCCCGCTGGGCCGCGGCCTCCCGGGCCACGTCCTCCGAGTCCAGGATCACCAGCTCGGTGCCGGCCGGCACGTGCTCGCTCAGCGCCTTCGTGGTCACCACGCAGACGGGGGCGGCGTCCTGCACCATGTACGCGATCCGGTCGGCCGGAAGCGCGGTGTCCACGGGAAGGTACGCGGCACCGGTCTTGACGACGGCCAGCAGGGCCACCACCAGCTCGACGGAGCGCGGCGCGAACAGCGCGACCGCCTGTTCAGGGCCCGCACCCCGGCTGATGAGGGCCCGCGCGAACCGGTTCGCCCTGGCGTTGAGCTCGGCGTAGGTCAGGCTCTGCTGCTCGTGCACGACGGCCACCGCCTCCGGCGACCGAGCCACCTGGGCCTCGACCAGCTCGGGAAGGGAGAGCCCGGGGACCTCGTAATCCGTGGCGTTGCAGTCCACGAGCAGCCAACGGCGCTCCTCGGCAGAGAGCAGGGGCAGTTGGCTGACGGGCGTGTGCGGCGAGCGGACCGCCGCGCGCAGCAGCCGCAGCAGACAGCCGTTGAGGCGCTGGACCGTACTCGCGTCGAACAGGTCGGTCGAGTACTCCACGGTGATCTCGACACCGTCGGCCGCACCGTCGGGGGCCACCTTCTCGTCCAGGCTGTAGGAGAGGTCGAACTTGGCCACGTCGAGGGCGACGGGGCACTCCTCGACGTCGAGATCCGGCAGCCGGAACGGAACGCGTTCGTTGTTCTGGGACACCAGGAGCACCTGGAAGAAGGGATGACGTGCCAGCGATCGTGCCGGACGCAGGTGCTCGACCAGCATCTCGAACGGCAGGTCCTGGTGACTCAGGGCCTCGATGTCGCGGTCCCGCACGCGCTTCAGCAGTGTGGTGAAGCCGGGATCGCCGGACGTGTCGGTGCGCAGCACCAGTGTGTTGACGAAGAAGCCGATCAGGTCCTCCAGCGCCTCGTCGGACCGCCCGGCCACCGGGGTGCCGATCGGGATGTCCGTCCCGGCGCCGAGACGGGTCAAAAGCACCGAGACGAGGGACTGGAAGGCCATGAACACCGTCGCGCCCGATTCGCGGGCCAGCCGCTGCAGTGAGCGGTGCTCCTCCGCGTCGACCCGCATCACCACCGAACTGCCCGCGTAGGAGGAGCGGGGCGGCCGGGGCCGGTCGAAGGGCAGCGCCAGCTGTTCCGGGAGACCGCGCAGCGCCTCCTTCCAGTACTCCAGCTGCCGCCCGGCCAGGCTTTCCGGATCGTCCGGATCACCCAGCAGCCTGTGCTGCCACAGCGTGTAGTCGGCGTACTGCACGGGTAGCGGCCCGGCGTCGCCGCCGGGCGTACGGGGACCCGGTGACTGCGTCTCGTAGGCGTTCAGCAGATCGCGGGCGAGCGGTGCCATCGACCACCCGTCGCACGCGATGTGGTGCACGACGACAACCAGCAGGTGTTCGTCGGGCGCCGTGACGAACACCTGGGCGCGCAGCGGTGGTTGCCTGGCGAGATCGAAGCCCCGGTGCAGGAACTCCGCGCGCAGCGACTCCAACTGACCGGGGACGCCCGCCGCCACGACGGGCAGCGCGGGCAGGGCGTCCTGAAGGGGGAGCACCTCCTGCCAGGGCTCTCCGTCCGCCTCGGGGAAGATGGTGCGCAGGCTCTCGTGGCGGGCCACCAGGTCGGTGAGCGCCGCCCTCAGACGAGCCGGGTCGAGCGGGCCGCGCAGTCGCAGCGCCAGCGGCATGTTGTACGTGGCGCCCGCGTCTTCGAGCCGGTTGAGGAACCACAACCG
>NZ_LGCN01000003.1 GCF_001279005.1 Streptomyces caelestis | reverse complement strand
ATCGAGCCGGGTGAGATCGAGTCGGCGTTGGTCGTCCACCCGTCGGTGGCGCAGGCCGCGGTGGTCGTCCGCGAGGACCGCCCCGGCGACAAACGCCTCATCGCCTACGTCGTGGCCGCCGGGGACGGCCGCGTCGACACCGACGCCCTCCGCCGGCACGCCGGCGCCGCGCTGCCCGAGTACATGGTCCCGGCCGCCTTCGTGGAGCTGGACCTGCTGCCGCTGACGGCCAACGGCAAGCTCGACCGGCGCGCCCTGCCCGAACCCAGGCTCGGCACGGGGCCCGGGGGCCGACAGGGCCGTACGCCCGTCGAAGAGGTGCTGTGCGGACTGTTCGCGGACGCGCTGGGACTGCCCGCGGTCTCCATCGACGACGACTTCTTCCGGCTCGGCGGACACTCCCTGCTCGCCACCCGCCTGGTCAGCCGCGTCCGGCGCACCCTGGGCGCCCGGGTGTCGGTGCGCGACCTGTTCCGGCAGCCCACCGTGGCCCGGCTCGCGGTGTTCATCGCCGAGGGCGCGGACGCGGACCGGCGCCCGGCGCTGGTGGCGGGGGAGCGGCCGGAGCGGGTGCCGCTGTCCGCCGCCCAGCGGCGGCTGTGGTTCCTGGACCAGATGGAGGGCCCCTCCGCCACCTACAACATCCCGCTCGCCGTACGGCTCACCGGCGCCCTCGACGCCGACGCGCTGCACCTCGCCCTGAGCGACGTGGTGGCCCGGCACGAGGCGCTGCGGACCGTCTTCCCGGCCGAGCAGGGCACCCCGTACCAGCGGGTCCTGCCCGCCGAGGAGGCCCGGCCCGCACTGGCGCTCATCCCGGCGACCCGGGAGGCGCTGCCGACGGTGCTGCGCGACCTGTCCGCCACCACCTTCGACCTGGCACGCGAACTGCCTTTGCGGGCCGACCTGTTGCGAGTCGAGGACGACGAGCACGTGCTGCTCCTCGTCACCCACCACATCGCCTCCGACGGCTGGTCCACCACGCCGCTGATGCGGGACCTGGCCGCCGCCTACACGGCCCGGGTCGAGGGCGCGGCACCCGGCTGGGAGCCGTTGCCGGTGCAGTACGCCGACTACGCGCTGTGGCAGCAGGCGCTGCTCGCGGCGGACGAGGAGCGGCAGCTCGACCACTGGCGGCAGGCGCTGGAGGGACTGCCGGAGGAGGTGACGCTGCCCGCCGACCGGGCCCGGCCCGCCACCGCCTCGTACCGGGGCGCCTCGCTGACCGTGCGCTGCCCCGCCGGACTGCACGCCTCGCTCACCCGGCTGGCACGGGAGAGCGGCACCACCCTGTTCATGGTCGCGCAGGCGGCCACGGCGGCCCTGCTGGCGCGTTCCGGCGCCGGCGGCGACATCCCGATCGGTTCCCCGGTCGCGGGCCGGGGCGAGGAGGCGCTGGAGGACCTGGTCGGGTTCTTCGTCAACACCCTCGTGCTGCGCACCGACGTCAGCGGCGACCCGACCTTCCGTGAACTCCTCGACCGGGTGCGGACGACCGACCTCGCGGCCTGGTCGCACCAGGACGTGCCGTTCGACCGGTTGGTGGAGGCACTCAACCCGGAGCGGTCGGCCGCCCGGCACCCCCTCTTCCAGGTCATGCTGTCGGTCACCGACGCGGCCGACCCGGTGCCCCGGCTGCCCGGCCTGCACGCCGATGCGGAGTTCACCACCCTCGACATCGCCAAGTTCGACCTCACCTTCACCTTCCACGAGCACCGCGCCCCCGACGGCGGCCCGGCCGGGCTCGGCATCACCGTCGAGTACGCCACCGACCTGTACGACCCGGCGACCGTCTCCGCCGTCACCGCACGCCTGGTACGGCTGCTCCGGGCCGCCGCCGACACCCCCGACACACCGATCGGAGCCCTCGACGTCCTGGCCGACGACGAGCGGGCGCGGCTGCTCGACACCTGGCACGGCACCCGGCGGGTCCGGCCGGCCGCCGCGCTGCCGGAGCTGTTCGCCGGGCAGGCCGCCCGCACCCCCGACGCCGTCGCCCTCACACACGGAGCACAGCGGCTGACGTACGCCGAGCTGGACCGGCGCGCGAACCGGCTCGCCCACCGGCTGATCGCCGAGGGGGTGCGGCCGGGCTCCCGCGTGGCGCTCTTCCAGGAGCGCTCACCGGAGGCGGTCGTCGCGATCCTTGCCGTCGTCAAGGCCGGCGCCGTGTACGTGCCGCTGGACACCCGCTACCCGAAGGACCGCATCGACCTCATCGTGCGCATGTCAGGCGCGGAGGTGTTCCTCACCGACCGCGACCCGAGCGGCCTCGAACTCCCCGACGGCGCCCGCGCCCTGTCGGTGACCGACCCGGCCGGCTCGTACGCCGGCACGGCCCCCGAGGTCACCGTCCACCCCGACCAGCTCGCCTACGTCATGTTCACCTCGGGCTCGACGGGCGTGCCGAAGGGCGTCGCCGTCACCCACCGCAATGTCACCGAGCTTGCCGCGGACGACCGCTTCACCGGCGGCGCCCACCGCCGGGTCCTGCTGCACTCGCCGCTCGCCTTCGACGCGACGACGTACGAGCTGTGGGCGCCGCTGCTGTCCGGCGGCACCCTGGTGGTGGCCCCGCCCGGCCTGCTGGACGCCGCCGCGCTGACCCGGGTCCTGGCCGAGGGGTCCGTCACCGGGTTGTGGCTGACGGTCGGGCTGTTCCGGCTGGTCGCCGAGGAGGACCCGGCGGCCTTCGCCGGGCTGCGCGAGGTGTGG
>NZ_LGCN01000002.1 GCF_001279005.1 Streptomyces caelestis | reverse complement strand
GGGGGTGGGAGGCGCGGCGCGCTTCCGTGCTCATGCACCCCCCGTTTCGTCGTGCCCGCCCGGCACGGACTCGTCCCGGGCACAGATACCCGCACGGACGGCGCGTCATCCCGGCCCGGCCGTCCGGCCGGCCCCGTTCCGCCGTGCGTGCGCGTCACTCTACGGCGTGGTCCGCGTCGAACGGGAGCCAGTCCGCAGGGCCGCGGCATCTGCCCGGAACATCCCCTACCGTGCGGTAATCCCGTCTGGCAGGCTGCGCTCATGACTGCGCGCGCCGCCGACCGGGCCCGTTACGACCGGGCCACCGCCCACCTCGACGCCCCCTTCGCGCTCGTGGACCTGGAGGCCTTCGACGCCAACGCGGACGATCTGGTCCGCAGGGCGGGCGGGAAGCCGGTCCGGGTCGCGAGCAAGTCCGTACGCTGCCGTGCGCTGCTCGAACGGGTCCTCGCCCGGGACGGTTTCGCGGGCGTCATGTCGTTCACCCTCGCCGAGTCCCTGTGGCTGGCCCGCTCCGGTTTCGACGACGTCCTGCTGGCCTACCCCTCCGCCGACCGCGCCCGCTACGCCGAGCTCGCCGGCGATCCCGAGCTCGCCGCCGCCGTCACGGTCATGGTCGACGATCCGGCGCAGCTGGACCTGATCGACGCCTCGCGCGCGGGCGGTGGTGAAGTGGTGCGCGTCTGCCTGGAGTTGGACACGTCCCTGCGGCTGCTGGGCGGGCGGGTGCGGATCGGCGCCCGGCGTTCCCCGCTGCGCTCCCCCGCCCAGGTGGCCGAGTTCGCGCGCGCGGTGGCCCGGCGGCCCGGGTTCCGGATCGTGGGGATCATGGCGTACGAGGGCCATGTGGCCGGTGTCGGCGACGCGGTGGCCGGACGGCCGCTGCGGTCGCGCGCGGTGCGGCTGATGCAGAGTGCCGCGCGCCGTGAACTCGCCGAGCGGCGGGCCGCGGTGGTGCGGGCGGTGCGGGCGGTCGTACCGGATCTGGAGTACGTCAACGGCGGCGGTACGGGCAGTGTGCAGCACACCGCCGCGGAGGACGCGGTCACCGAGATCGCGGCCGGTTCGGGGCTGTACGTGCCGCGCCTGTTCGACGACTACACGTCGTTCAGCGGGCGTCCGGCGGCCCTGTTCGCCCTGCCCGTCGTGCGGCGGCCCGGTGTCGGCGTGGTGACGGTGCTGGGCGGGGGCTATCCGGCGTCGGGCGCGCCCGGCGCGGACCGGCTGCCGGCGCCGTATCTGCCCGAGGGGCTGCGGTACGACCCCCAGGAGGGGGCCGGCGAGGTGCAGACGCCGCTGCTGGGCTCGCCCGCCGACGATCTGCTGATCGGCGACACGGTGTGGTTCCGGCACGCCAAGGCGGGCGAGCTGTGCGAACGGTTCGACGCGCTGCACCTGCTGGAGGGCGACGCGGTGACGGCGGCCGTGCCGACGTACCGGGGCGAGGGCCGCACGTTCCTGTGACGGCTCAGTCCGCCGGGCCGATGCTGCTGCCGACGCCGCCGCCGGAGGCCGGGTCGGTGACCGGGCGGATGCCCTCGGTGATGCGGTCCATGTCGGCCGGGGGCGGACCGTCCTGTCCGGCGTCGAAGACGTAGCGGACGAGGACCGGGGCCCCGGTGCCGACGCTGGAGGGGAACACCAGCGACTGCACGTAGCCGCCGGGCCCCTCGGCGGTGGTGACGCGCCAGCGCACGAAGTAGCCGGCGCGGCCCGCCACCGCGACCGGACCGGCCTTGACGACCTCGTGGGACTCCAGGCCGCCGTAGGGGCGCCGGCCCAGGGCGTCCTCGTCGAAGGCCGCGTCGGCCGCTTCGGAGATGTCCTCCTCGGCGAGCGCCTCGGGCGAGGTCTCGTCGTTCTCGGTGACCGTGCGGGAGATGACGAGGCCGTGCCGGCAGACGCTGCCGTCGCCGGGGCAGTCGTAGGTGCCGTCGGTGGTCATGACGACGTCGTCCTGGGCCACGTTCTCGGGGCGGACCCAGCCGTCGAGGAGCGGGAAGGTGATCCCGTTGAGCTGGTCCTCGACCACGTCCGGGTCCCCGGCGGACGGCTCGGACGCGGACGGTGGCGGGGGTTCGGGGGCGGACGTGGTGGACGTCGCAGCGGTGCGCGTCCCCGGTTCGCGGCCGTCCCCGCCGAGGAGCACCGCGCCGGTGACGACCGCCGCGACCAGCACGGCGCCGGCGGTGGTGAGGGCGATCGCCCTCGCGCGGCCGGTCCCGTCGGCGGACGGGGCCGGCGGCACGGCGGGGGCCCCGGGCGTGCGCCGGTGCCCGGTCCAGGACGTGCCGTCCCACCAGCGTTCCAGGTGCGGGGCGTGCGGGTCGCGGTACCAGCCGGGCGGGGGCGTCATGCTCATCCGGGCACTGTAGGGCGAACGCTAGAGCGGTGTGACGTACGCCCCCGAGATCCCGCCGTCCACCAGGAAGTCGGTGGCGTTGACGAAGGAGGAGTCGTCGCTGGCCAGGAAGGCGACGGCGGCGGCGATCTCCTCGGCCTCGGCGAACCGGCCGAGCGGGATGTGCACCAGGCGGCGGGCGGCGCGCTCGGGGTCCTTGGCGAACAGCTCCTGGAGGAGCGGGGTGTTGACCGGTCCGGGGCACAGGGCGTTGACGCGGATCCCCTCGCGGGCGAACTGCACGCCGAGTTCGCGGGACATGGCGAGGACGCCGCCCTTGGAGGCGGTGTACGAGATCTGGCTGGTGGCCGCCCCCATCCGGGCCACGAAGGACGCGGTGTTGATGATCGATCCCTTGCCCTGGCGCCGCATGTGGGGGAGGGCGGCCTTGCAGCACAGGTAGACGGAGGTGAGGTTGACCTCCTGGACGCGCTTCCAGGCGTCGAGGCCGGTCTCCAGGATGGAGTCGTCGTCGGGCGGGGAGATGCCGGCGTTGTTGAACGCGACGTCGACGCTGCCGTAGGTGTCGTACGCGGCCTCGAAGAGGGCCTCGACCTGTTCGGGGTCGGTGACGTCGACCTTGACGAAGGTGCCGCCGGTCTCCTCGGCGGCGGCCTTGCCGCGTGCCTCGTCCACGTCGCCGCAGACGACGTGCGCGCCCTCGGAGGCGAGCCGGCGGGCGGTCGCGAGGCCGATGCCGCTGCCGGCTCCGGTGACGACGGCGGTGCGGCCGACCAGTCGGCGGCAGATGTTCTCTTCGCTCATGTGCGCTCAGGCCTCCGTGCTGAGGAAGACGTTCTTGGTTTCGGTGAAGGCGGCCAGCGCGTCCGGGCCGAGCTCGCGCCCGACGCCGGACTGCTTGAACCCGCCGAAGGGCGTCCAGTAGCGGACGCTGGAGTGGGAGTTGACGGACAGGTTGCCCGCGCGCACCGCCCGGCAGACGCGCAGGGCGCGGCCGACGTCCCGGGTCCACAGGGAGCCCGAGAGGCCGTAGTCGGTGGCGTTGGCCAGGCGGACGGCGTCGGCCTCGTCGTCGAAGGGGAGGACGACGGCGACGGGTCCGAAGACCTCCTCGACGGCCACGCGTGCGTGCGGGTCGACGCCGGTGAGGACGGTGGGCGGGAACCAGTAGCCGGGGCCCTCGGGGGCCTTGCCGCGGATGCCGTCGAGGGCGTCGGTGCCGTAGGAGCGGACGCGGGCGAGCTGGGCGGCGGAGATCAGCGGGCCCATGTCCACGGTCCCGTCGGCCGGGTCGCCCACCCGGACCGCCTCGATCGCGGGGGCGAGCAGCTCCAGGAACCGGTCGTGCGCGCGGCGCTCGACCAGGATGCGGGTACGGGCGCAGCAGTCCTGTCCCGCGTTGTCGAGGAAGGACATGGGGGCGGCCGCGGCGGCGGCCTCCAGGTCGGCGTCGGCGAAGACGATGTTGGGGCTCTTGCCGCCGAGTTCGAGGGTGACGCGCTTGAGGCGGTCCGCGCCCCTGGCCCACACCCGTCTGCCCACGGCCGTCGACCCGGTGAACACGATCTTGGCGACGCCGGGGTGTTCGACGAGGGCGTTCCCGGTGACCGGGCCGTGTCCGGGGAGCACCTGGAACAGGCCCTCGGGCAGGCCCGCCTCCAGGGCCAGTCCGGCCAGGCGCAGGGCGGTGAGGGGGGTGGTCTCGGCGGGTTTGAGGAGCACCGCGTTGCCGGCGGCGAGGGCGGGGGCGGCGCCCCAGGCCGCGATCGGCATCGGGAAGTTCCAGGGGGCGATGACGCCGACGACGCCGAGGGGTTCGAGGAAGGTGACGTCCACCCCGCCGGGGACCGGGATCTGGTGGCCGGTGAGGCGTTCCACTCCCCCGGCCGCGTAGTCGAGCAGGTCGCGGACGTTGCCCGCCTCCCAGCGGGCGTTGCCGAGGGTGTGGCCGGCCTCGCGGACCTCCAGGCGGGCCAGTTCCTCGACGTGCTCGTCGACCGCGGCGGCGAACCGGCGCAGCAGCCGGGCCCGGTCGCCGGGCGCGAGGGCGCTCCAGGCGGTCTGCGCGCGTGCGGCGTCCGCGACGGCCGTGTCGACGTCGGCGGGGGTCGCGGCCGGAACGGTGGCGATGACCTCCTCGGTCGCGGGGTTGCGTACCTGGAGCTCGGGGCGCTGGTCGGACAAGGAGGGCCTCACATGCGTTCGAAGGAGCGGCGCAGCTCCCAGTCGGTGACCGCGGCGTCGAAGGCGTCGGTCTCGACGCGCGCCATGTTGCGGTAGTGCGCGACGACGTCGTCGCCGAAGGCCGCCTTGGCGATCGCGCTGTTCTCCCACAGCTCGGCGGCCTCGCGCAGGGTGGTGGGGACGTGCTCGAAGCCGGCGGTGTAGGCGTTGCCGGGGCAGGGCTCGGGCAGCTGGAGCTTCTGCTCGATGCCGTGCAGTCCCGCGGCGACCATGCCGGCCACGGCGAGGTGCGGGTTGACGTCGCCGCCGGGCAGCCGGTTCTCGAAGCGCAGGGAGCGGCCGTGGCCGACCACGCGCAGGGCGCAGGTGCGGTTGTCGTGCCCCCAGGCGACGGCGGTCGGGGCGAAGGAGCCGGGCTGGAACCGCTTGTACGAGTTGATGTGCGGGGCGTAGAGCAGGGAGAACTCGCGCAGCGCGACGAGCTGCCCGGCGAGGAAGTGGCGCATCACCTCGGACATGGCGTCCGGCTCCTCGGCGGAGTACGGCATGACGCTGTCGCCGCCGGGACCGGCGAGGGAGAGGTGGATGTGACAGGAGTTCCCCTCGCGCTCGTTGTACTTGGCCATGAAGGTGATCGAGACGCCCTCCTGGGCGGCGATCTCCTTGGCGCCGGTCTTGTAGATCGCGTGCTGGTCGCAGGTGACCAGGGCCTCGTCGTAGCGGAAGGCGATCTCGTGCTGGCCGGGGTTGCACTCGCCCTTGGCGGACTCGACGGTGAGTCCGGCGCCGGCCATCTCGTTGCGGATGCGGCGCAGCAGGGGCTCGACGCGGCCGGTGCCGAGCACCGAGTAGTCGACGTTGTACCGGTTGGCGGGGGTGAGCCCGCGGTAGCCGCCGTCCCAGGCCTGCTCGTAGGTGTCCCGGAAGACGATGAACTCCAGCTCGGTGCCGACCCGGACGGTGTGGCCGAGCGCGGCGAGGCGGTCCAGCTGGCGGCGCAGTATCTGCCGGGGGGCGACGACGACCGGGGAGCCGTCGGCCCAGGCGAGGTCGGCGACGACCAGGGCGGTGCCCTCGTTCCACGGCACCCGGCGCAGGGTGTCGAGGTCGGGGTACATGGCGAAGTCGCCGTAGCCGGTCTCCCAGGAGGACATGGCGTAGCCGTCGACGGTGTTCATGTCGGCGTCGACGGCGAGCAGGTAGTCGCAGCCCTCGGCGCCGTGCCGGATCACCTCGTCGAGGAAGAAGCGCGCGGCGAACCGCTTGCCCTGGAGCCGCCCCTGCATGTCGGGGAAGGCCAGGACGACGGTGTCGATCTCACCGCCGGCGACGAGGGCGTGCAGTTCCTCGACGGAGAGCGGGGGTGTGCGGTCTGCCACGGGAGGGCCTCCTCGGGCTTCTTCGGTCACGCCGGGAGCCATAAGGTATTGCCGGAAACCATTGCTTGGGAAGGGGGCACGGCCGGATGCCACGGGAAGCGGTCGGCGCGGTCGGGGACCGCCTGGCGCCGGTGCTGCGGCGGGTCCGCGCGGGCAACGGCTTCGAGGAGGCGCTGGAACAGATCCTCCAGGTGGTGCGGCTGGGCCTGGTGACGGCCGGGGAGCGGCTGCCGGCCGAGCGGGAGCTGGCGGAGCGGCTGGGGATCAGCCGGGTGACGCTGCGCGAGGTGCTGAAGGTGCTCCAGGACCAGGGCCTGGTGGAGTCGCGGCGCGGCAGGTACGGCGGAACGTTCGTGCTGCCCCGCCCGACGGACACCGGCGAGGAGGAGCTGCGGCGGCGGATCGCCGAGGTCGACATCGAGGACGTGCTGCGCTTCCGGGAGGTGCTGGAGGTGGGGGCGGCGGGACTGTGCGCGGCGCACGGGCTGACGGACGGGCAGGCGGCGCGGCTGCGCGGGGCGCTGTCCGGCACGCGGGAGGCGCCGCTGACGGACTACCGGCGCCTGGACACGCTGTTCCACCTCACCCTGGCGGAGCTGTGCGGCTCGCCGACGCTGACCGCGCGGTACGCGGCGGTACGGGCGACGGTGAACGACCTGCTGGACTGCATCCCGCTGCTGGTGCGCAACCTGGAGCACTCGCAGCGGCAGCACGCGGCCCTGGTGGAGGCGGTGCTGGAGGGGGACGCGGACGGGGCGCGGGAGACGATGCGCGAGCACTGCGCGGGGACGGCGGCGCTGCTGCGGGGGTTCCTGGCGTGAGGGCGTGACGCAACCGGGTTCACCGCGGTCCGACGCACGGGGCTTGCGCTCGCGGCGTCCGCGCCACGAAGGTAGGGGCCCACAAAGGTCTGGCACTGCTCCATTGCCCTCGTCGTCGCCCTGGGGAGTCGCCTCGTGAGCCTTCCACCCGCGCCCCGTGAACCCGCCGGTGAGGCGGACGACTACCTCGAACGCAGGAGGCTGCGCCGCGGCAGCGCCGGCTGGCTGCTGCTGACCGGCCTCGGCGTCGCCTACGTCGTGTCCGGCGACTACTCGGGCTGGAACTTCGGCCTGGCCGAGGGCGGTTTCGGCGGTCTGGCGATCGCCATGGTGCTGATGGGCGCCATGTACGCCTGCATGGTCCTCGCCCTGGCCGAGCTGTCGTCGATCCTGCCCACGGCCGGCGGCGGCTACGGCTTCGCCCGCAGGGCGCTGGGACCGTGGGGCGGGTTCCTCACCGGGACCGCGATCCTCATCGAGTACGTGCTCGCGCCCGCCGCGATCTCCCTCTTCATCGGCGACTACGTCGAGTCGCTGGGCCTGTTCGGCCTGGAGTCCGGCTGGCCGGTGTATCTGGCCTGTTTCGTCGTCTTCACCGGCATCCACCTGTGGGGCGTGGGCGAGGCGCTGCGCTTCGGCTTCGTCGTGACGGGCATCGCGGTGGCGGCGCTGGTGGTGTTCGCGCTGGGGGCGCTGCCCGGGTTCGACGCGTCCTCGCTGGACGACATCCCGGTGGATCCCTCGGCGTTCGGCGCGAACTCCTGGCTGCCGATGGGGCTGCTGGGCATCTGGGCGGCGTTCCCGTTCGGCATGTGGTTCTTCCTGGGCGTGGAGGGCGTGCCGCTGGCCGCCGAGGAGACCAGGGAACCGGCCCGTACGCTGCCGAGGGCGATCCGCTGGTCCATGGGCATCCTGGTGGTGCTGGCCGTGGTGACCTTCTTCGCGGCGGCCGGGGCGCGCGGCTCGGCCGCGGTCCAGGACGCGGGCAACCCGCTGGTGGAGGCGCTCCAACCGGACGGCGAGGCGACGGCGCTGAGCCGGATCGTGAACTACGCGGGCCTCGCGGGACTGGTCGCGTCGTTCTTCTCGCTGATCTACGCCGGTTCGCGCCAGTTGTTCGCGCTGTCCCGCGCGGGCTACCTGCCCAGGTTCCTCTCCCTCACCAGCGGCCGCCGGGCGCCGTACCTCGGTCTGCTGGTGCCGGGGGTGATCGGCTTCGCGCTGGCCGCCGGGGTGGGCGACGGCGCCCGCCTGCTGAACATCGCCGTCTTCGGCGCGACGATCTCGTACGCGCTGATGTCCCTCTCGCACATCGTGCTGCGCCGCCGGGAGCCGGAGCTGCCGCGGCCGTACCGGACGCCGGGCGGCGTGCTGACCTCCTCGGTCGCCCTGGTGCTGGCGTGCGCGGCGCTGGTGGCGACGTTCCTGGTGGACGTGACGGCGGCGTTCATCGCGCTGGCCGTGTACATCGTGGCGGTGGCGTACTTCGGTCTGTACAGCCGCAGGCATCTGGTGGCGAAGGCGCCGGAGGAGGAGTTCGCGGCGCTGGCGGCGGCCGAGGCGGAGTTGTCGCGGGACTGAGGACGAAAGGGAGGTGCCCGGCGTGTCGGCCAGGCCGCTCATCGGCATCAGCACGTACGCGGAGTCCGGTGTGCGCTGGGGAGTGTGGCGGCTGGGCGCCGCGCTGCCGCCGGCCGGCTGTCCGCGACCGGTGCAGCGGGCGGGCGGACCGGCCGCGATGCTTTCGCCGGACGCGCCGGAGCGGGCGGCGGACGCCGTCGCCCGCCTCGACGGCCCGGTGATCGTGGGCGGCCCGGACGTGGAGCCCGTCCGCCACGGCGCCGAGCCCGACGCGCGCACCGGGCCGCCCGCCCGGGCCAGGGACGCCTGGGAGCTCGCCCTGATCAAAGCGGCCCTGCACCGCCGGGTCCCGCCGCCGGGCATCTGCCGGGACATGCACCTGCTGAACGTCGCCCTGGGCGGCACCCTCGTCCAGCACATCGACGGCCACGCGAGGACTCCGGGCGTCTTCGGCCACCACCCGGTCAAGCCGGTCCCCGGCACGCTCCACGCCGGCATCGTCCCGGAGCAGACCTTCGTCTCCGCCCACCCCACCAGTCGGTGGACCGCCCGGGCACCGGTCCGATCCCCTCGGCGTACGCGGAGGACGGCACGGTGGAGGCGATCGAACGCACGACGTCCCCGTGGGCCCTGGGCGTCCAGTGGCACCCGGAAACGGGCACCGGCCCACGCGTCGTGCAAGCCCTGATCGAGGCCGCATGACCGCCCACCTCGGACGGTCGCCTCGGTCTCCGCGAGCAGTCGTCGCCGTATCCGCGGGCAGTCGTGCCTCCCCCCGTGCCTCAAAGGCCTGGGAGGCGCACCCAGCGGCACGGGTGGGCGCGACAGTACCCCCGCGAACGCCGGGTTGCGCGACCCACCCCCGCCCGGCCCCCACCGGGCTCACCCCCGCGTCAGCGACAACAAGTCCCGCGCCGGCCCCGTCGGCCGGTGCCCCGTCGGCCACACCGCCCGCAGATCCCGGGCCAGGGCGATCCCGTCCACGGGAATCCGCACCAGCCGCCGCATCGCCAGTTCCTCCCCCACCGCGAGCTCGCTCAGCACCGCCGGTCCGGCGCCACCGACAGCGGCCGCCTTGACGGCGGTCGTGGAGGAGAGCTCGATCAACGGCCGGGCCAGCCCTCCGAGCGCCGCGTCCAGAACCTGCCGCGTCCCCGACCCCTTCTCCCGCAGGATCAGCGGCGTACCCGCCAGCTCCTCCGCCCCGATCGGCCGCCGCCGGCGGGCCCACGCGTGCGACGGCGCCACGACCACGATCAGCCGGTCATGGGCGATCACCGCGGAATCCAGCCCCGCCGGCACCGTCAGTCCCTCCACGAACCCCACGTCCGCCTCCCCCGACAGCAGCCGCTCCGCCACCGCCGCGGAGTTCCCGGCCAGCAGCGACACCGCCGTGTCCGGCCGGTCCGCGCGCAACGCCAGCAGCCACCCCGGCAGCAGGTACTCGGCGATCGTCATGCTCGCCGCCACCCGCAGCCGCGAGTCCCTGCGGTCCCGCAGCGCCTGCGCGCCCGCGTCGAAGGCCTCCGCGGCCTCCACGATCCGCCGCGCCCAGTCGGTGACCAGCGCCCCCGCGTCCGTCAGCCGCGACCCGCGCGGCGACCGGTCGACCAGGGCCACGCCGAGCTGCCGTTCCATCGACCGGATCCGGCTGCTGGCGGCGGGCTGGGTGATGCCCACCTCCCGCGCCGCCCCGCCCAGGCTCCCCAGCCGCGCCACCGCCAGCAGCAGCTCCAGCGCCCCGAGGTCCGGCACCCGGTGGGCCAGGGCCCCCGGGCTCGCAGAGCGGTGCCCGGGATGGTCGTGGTCATCCGTTCTGCCCATAACCCCAGCTTATGCCGCGAGGGAAGGGTGCTCCCCGGTGGCGGGGGACGCGCTTCGCGACGACGTGGTGGTCGTCCACGACGTGACGGCGCTCGCCCTGTACGCGCCGCCGGCCGGCGCCCGGCCCGTTCAGCGGAACGCCGCTCGCAGGGCCCGCCCCAGCACCGTGGGCGCCCCGGCCAGCGACGGACCGTACCACGTGAGGTACCGGCCGTCGACGAGCGCGCAGGGCAGGCCGGGGAATGCCTCCGGGCCGTCGTCGGCGGTGAAGCGGTAGGGCTCGTCGGGAAGCACGACGAGGTCCGGACCGGCCGCGCGCAGCGCGTCGAGCGGGATCCGCGGATAGCGCTCGGGGTGGCTCGCGTACAGGTGGTCGACGCCGAGGCGGGAGAGCAGGTCGCCCGCGAAGGTGTCCCGGCCCAGCACCGTCCAGGGGCGCCGCCACACGGGCACGACCGCCGTCCGGCGCTCCGCGGGCGCCGGCGGCGCCGCCCAGGCCGCCTCGGCCTCGTCGAGCCAGCGGGGGCGGGCGGTCACCCCGCACGCCGTGAGCACCCGGTCCAGCTCGCCGAAGGCCTGGGACAGCGTCCGGACCTCGGTCACCAGTACGTCGAGGCCCGCCGCGCGCAGGGCCGCCAGGTCGGGCTCGCGGTTCTCCTCCTCGTTGGCGATCACCAGATCGGGGGCGAGGGCGACGATCCGGTCGGTCTTCGGGTTCTTCGTGCCTCCGACGCGTACGACGTCCAGTCCGGCCGGGTGCGTGCACCAGTCGGTGACGCCGGCCAGGGAGCCGGGGGCGGAGAGCGCCACGGCCTCCGTCAGCGACGGGACGAGGGAGACGACCCTGACGGGACTCATCGGCGCGGCTTGTCCCGCAGCGCCTCGATGTGCTCGGCGACGGCGACGACCAGCAGCCGCGTCTCCGGGACCGTGGCCCGCCAGCGGTGCCGGACGCCTCCGGTGAGGTACAGGGTGTCGCCGCGGCCGAGCCGGTACGCGCGGCCCTCCGCCTCGATCTCCACGGCGCCGTCGGCCACGTACATCAACTGGTCGTTGCGGAACTGGAGTTCACGGCCGGCGTCATGGTCGCCGGTGAACTCGGAGGCGTGCATCTGGTGGTGCCCGCGCACCAGGGAGCGCACGTGCGGTTCCGCCCACGGCTCGGCGCCCTCGGCGCGGACGACGTCCACGCTGCACGCGGGGTCGGCGGCGGCGAGGAGCTCCACGGCGGTGGTGCGCAGCGCGTCGGCGACCTTCTCCAGGGAGCTCTGGCTCGGGCGCGCCCGCTCGTTCTCGATCTGGCTGAGGAACGGGACCGACAGGCCGCTGCGCTCGGCCACGACGGCGAGGGTGAGGTCCAGTGCGCGGCGTCGCCGCCGCACGGCCGCGCCCACCCGCAAGGGCTGTTCCTTGTGATCGCCCATCGCTCCGGCTCCCTCCTCCGCAGATCGTCCCGCACCCCGTGACGCCGCCCGTCCGGCGCACTCCTCGTCGTGGGTTGTCTGCACCCTACGCATGTTCGGCAAACCGTTTCAGGCGCCTGTCACGTCGCCGTCACACGCGACCGGAATCGACCCGCCGGTTCACGCCAGTCGTCCTGCGGGCCCCTCGGTTCCTCCCGCGTGCGATTAAGGGGTGTTCCCGCCATTGTCACCCCCGCCCGGCGGAAGGTCACGGGGAGGTTCGGGGAGGACATCGCGCTGCGTGGTTGTCCGGATTCCTACCGTGTTCCCGCCCGGCTCCGGACACGCCCGAGGGGCGGGCCCGGCCGCGCCGTCAGGTGCGGGTCCGGGCCCGCCCCTCGGGGCGGCCGGTGCGGCGGTTACCGCGGGGTCATCCGCTCCACCATGTCCGGGTGCTCCTCCAGCCAGGCGGCCACGGCCTCCTCCACGTGACCCTGGCCGCGGTCCTTGATCTCGGCCTCCAGGGTGCCGAGCTCGTCCTCGCTCATCCGGAAGCCCTTGATCCACTCGGTGAGCCGCGGGTACTGCTCCGGGAACTTCTCGCTGGCGATGGTGCGGATCGTGTTGCCCTCGCCGAAGGCCTTCTTCGGGTCCTTCAGCTTCGTCAGCTCGTAGTCGCTGTACGCCCAGTGCGGCGACCAGAGCGTGACCGCGATGGGCTCCTTCTTGGCGTAGGCGCGCTTGAGCTCGGCCAGCATCGCCGGCGTGGAGCCGTCGACGACCTCGTACTCGTCCTCCAGGCCGTAGCCGGGCAGCACCTCGTTCTTGAGCAGCTGCATCTCACCGGTGCCCGGCTCGATGCCGATGATCCGCCCGTCGAAGAGGTCGGCCTTGCCCTTGAGGTCCTCCAGGGACCTGACGTCCTTGACGTACGAGGGGACCGCGATCTCCAGCGAGGTGGGCTCGTACCAGGTGCCCAGGTCGGTGAGCTTGTCCTTGCTCTTGTCCCAGTAGTTCTTCTGCGCGTACGGCAGCCAGGCGTCGAAGTTGAGGTCGAGGTCCCCGGAGGCGAGGCCGGTGTAGACCGGGCCGACGTCCATCTGCTTGAGGTTCATCCTGTACCCGCGCCGCTCGAGGACGTTCTTCCACAGGTAGGTGACGGCGACGTCCTCCTCCCAGGGGAACCAGGCCACGTCCAGCGTCCGCTTCGCCTCGGCGGGGGTGTCGCCCGGGCCGGACCCCGCCGGGGCCAGCTTGTCGACGACGTCCGGGTTGTCCTTCAGCCAGGCGCGGACGGCGTCCTGCTGCCTGCCCTTGCCGGCCTTGTTGATCTCGGCCTCCAGGCCGGTGAGTTCCTTCTCGGTCATCGAGAAGTCCTTCAGCCACTTCCCGACGAGCGGGTTGTCGTCGGCGAAGCCCTTGCGCGACACCGTGTGCACGCCGTCGCCCTTGCCCCAGCTGCCCTTGGGGTCCTTCAGCTTCTTCAGGTCGTAGTCGCTGTACGCCCAGTGCGGCGACCAGAGGGTGACGACGACCGGTTCCTTCTTGCTGTAGGCCCGCTTGAGCTCGGCCAGCATGGCCGGCGTGGAGCTGTCGACGACCTTGTACTCCTTGTCCAGGCCGTACTCCTTGAGGACCTTGCTCTTCAGCAGGCCCATCATGCCGGCGCTGGACTCGATGCCGGTGATCTCCCCGCCGAAGGCGGACGCCTTGCCCTTGAGGTCCTCCAGGCTGTCGACGTCCTCCATGTACGCCGGGACGGTCAGCTCCAGCGACGTCTCGCCGTACCAGGAGCCGAGGTCGTCGAGCTTCCCGCCGTACTTCTTCCAGTACGCCTCGTGGGTGGTGGGCAGCCAGGAGTCCGTCTGGAAGTCGACGTCGCCCTGCGCGAGGGCGGTGTAGAGCGGGCCGGCCTCGAACTGCTTGGCCTCGACCTCGAAGCCGCGCCGTTCCAGGATCTCCTTCCACAGGAAGGTGGAGGCGACGCCCTCGTCCCAGGGGATGTAGCCGATGGTGACCTTCTTGCCGTCGCCGACCTTCTCGCCGCCGGCGGTGGTGGTGGTGGCGGCGGAGCCGCCGGAGCCGCCGAAGATCCCCATGCCGCCCGCGACCAGGGCGAGGACGACGACGCCGATCACGGCGACCTGCGGGCGGGGACGGTAGGACCAGATCCTCAGCCCCTGCGCGGCGCGCGCCTTGGCGGCGGCGCGGCGGCCGAGCGGGGAGACCTGGGTGCCCAGGGCGCTGGTCATGCGGTCCAGGTAGATCGCCAGGATGACGATGGCGATGCCGGACTCGGCGCCGAGGCCGATGTTGAGCTGTCCGATGGCCTCGATGACCGCGCCGCCGAGTCCGCCGGTGCCGACCATGCCGGCGATCGCGGCCATGGACAGGCCCAGCATGATGACCTGGTTGACACCCGCCATCACCGTGGGCAGCGCCAGCGGCAGCTGCACGCGCAGCAGGGTGTTGCGGGGGGTGGTGCCGAACGCCTCGGCGGCCTCGACCAGTTCCTTGTCGACCTGGCGGATGCCCAGCTCGGTCATGCGCACGCCCGGGGCGAGCGCGAAGATCAGGGTGGCGACGATGCCCGGGGCGGAGCCGGTCCCGAAGAACAGGATCGCCGGGATGAGGTAGATCATCGCGGGCAGCGTCTGCATGAAGTCCAGGACCGGCCGGACGACGGCGCTGACCCGGTCCGAGCGGGCCGCCCAGATGCCCACCGGCACCGATATGACCAGCGCGATCATCGTGGCGACGATGACCAGCGACAGCGTCACCATCGAGTCCTCCCACAACTCCATGGAGTCGAGGAAGGCGAAGCCGAAGAAGGTGAGGACGCCGGCGAAGGTGCCGCGCAGCCAGAAGGCGATGACCGCGAAGATGCCGCAGAGGATCAGCGGTTCGGGGGCCTGGAGGACGGCGTTGACACCGTCGTAGGCGCCGGTGAAGACGGCCTTGAAGAAGTCGAACAGCCAGCTGACGTTGGCGAGCAGCCAGTCGACGGCGCTGTTGACCCAGTCGCCGAGCGGGATCCTAGGCACGGGCCATCACCTTCTCGCCGCCCTTGTCCCGCGGGGCGTCGCAGACGCCGGGATCGGACTCCTCGTCGCCGAGGAAGCCGACGAGGCGCTGCCGGGGCACGATCCCGACGAGCGCGTCCCCCTCGTCCAGCACCGCCACGGGGTGCGGCACGCGGGCGCTGATCGCGCACAGGTCGGTGAACGGCGTCTCGGGCGTCGCGGTCTCGCAGCCGCAGTCGGCCTCGTCGCCGCGGACCTCGCGCTCCATCACGGCGCCGGCGGTGAGCACGCGGGAGCGGTCGACGTCCTGGGTGAAGGAGGCGACGTAGTCGTTGGCGGGGCGGATCAGGATGTCCTGCGCGGTGCCGATCTGCACGATGCGGCCGTCGCGCATCACCGCGATCCGGTCGCCCAGACGCATGGCCTCGTTGAGGTCGTGGGTGATGAAGACGATCGTCTTCTTCAGGGTCTTCTGCAGTTCGATCAGCTGGTCCTGCATGTCGCGGCGGATCAGCGGGTCGAGGGCGCTGAAGGACTCGTCCATCAGCAGCAGGTCGGCGTCGGTGGCGAGTGCGCGGGCGAGACCCACGCGCTGCTGCATGCCGCCCGACAGCTCGTCGGGCCACGACTTCTCCCAGCCGGCCAGGCCGCACAGGGCGAGCGCCTCGTCGGCGCGGCGTTCGCGCTCGGCGCGGGGCACGCCCTGCACTTCAAGACCGTAGGCGGCGTTGTCACGGACGCTGCGGTGCGGGAACAGCGCGAAGTGCTGGAAGACCATGCTGATCTTCCTGGAGCGGACCTTGCGCAGCTCCCGGTCGGGCAGCGCGGTCAGGTCCTGGCCGTCGAAGCGCACGTGTCCGGCGGTGGGCTCCAGCAGGCCGTTCAGCATCCGCAGCAGGGTGGACTTGCCGGAGCCCGACAGGCCCATGACCACGAAGATCTCGCCCGGCTCCACCGTGAACGAGGCGTCGATGACGGCGGCGGTGGCGCCGTCGGCGCGCAGCTCCTCCCGGTCGGTCTTCTTCTGGCGCAGTCGTTCGACCGCCTGGTCCGGTCGTCTGCCGAACACCTTGAACAGATGCTCGGCCTCAAGCCTGGATGACACGCGTACCTCTTGTCTCGACGGCAAATGGCAGGAGCGATGTCCGGCGGACGGCTCACGCGGCCCACGACAGTTGAATCTGTAACCGGCATCGCTCCGGGGCCGCGCCTCCCCGGTTTTGCACAAGGCAAACGTGTACGTGTGACGCCTCACACAGGTGGCGCAGGACGCAACTCGTCGCGCATGACGCGTGCGCGTGCTTTCGCGGGACGCTGTCGGTGGGGTGCGGCATGATGCGGGGCGTGACCGGACGACTGATGCTCCTCGACACCGCTTCCCTGTACTTCCGCGCCTACTTCGGCGTCCCCGAGTCCGTCAGGGCCCCGGACGGCACTCCGGTGAACGCCGTGCGCGGGCTGCTCGACTTCATCGACCGCCTGGTCAAGGACCACCGCCCCGACCACCTGGTGGCCTGCATGGACGCCGACTGGCGCCCGAAGTGGCGGGTGGAGCTGATCCCCTCCTACAAGGCGCACCGCGTCGCCGAGGAGCGTGCGGCGGGTCCGGACGCGGAGGAGGTGCCGGACACGCTGTCCCCGCAGGTACCGGTGATCGAGAGCGTGCTCGACGCGGTGGGCGTCGCGCGGGTGGGGGTCGCCGGGTACGAGGCGGACGACGTGATCGGCACGTTCACCGCCCGCGCCGGCGGGCCGGTGGACATCGTCACCGGCGACCGCGATCTCTACCAGCTGGTGGACGACGCGCGCGGGGTGCGCGTGCTGTATCCGCTGAAGGGCGTCGGCACGCTCCAGGTCACCGACGAGGCCGTGCTGCGCGGGAAGTATGGGGTGGACGGCAAGGGGTACGCGGATCTGGCGCTGCTGCGCGGTGATCCGAGCGACGGCCTGCCGGGCGTGCCCGGCATCGGGGAGAAGACGGCGGCCAAGCTGCTGGCCGAGTTCGGCGACCTGGCCGGGATCCTGGCGGCCGTGGACGACCGGCAGGCCAGGCTCACGCCGTCGCAGCGCAAGCGTCTGGACGAGGCGCGACCGTACCTCGCGGTCGCTCCCCGGGTCGTCCGGGTCGCGGACGACGTTCCGCTCCCGGACGTCGACACGGCGCTGCCGCGCGGACCGCGCGACCCCGCCGGGGCGGAGTCCCTGGCCGCCCGGTGGGGCCTGGGCGGCTCGCTGCAGCGCCTGCTGACGACCCTCTCGGCGTGAAACCGCACACCCGGCCGAACCTGACGGAGACTCCGCCGACGAGGCGTCGACCTTGATCGAGGTGCTAACTTAGGCAACCCTAACTGTGACAGCTGGGAGGCTCCTCATGGCAGAGCGACCGGTACGCGCCCCGCGCGCGCCGCACACCGCCGAGGTCGTCCGCACCGAGCGGCTGACCCCGCACATGCAGCGCGTGGTGCTCGGCGGTGAGGGGCTCTCCGGCTTCTCGGCGGACACCTGCACCGATCACTACGTCAAGCTGCTGTTCCCGGCCGCGGGGGCGACGTATCCGGAGCCCTTCGACCTCCAGCGTGTCCGCGAGGAGTTCCCGCGCGAGCAGTGGCCGGTGACCCGGACGTACACGGTGCGCCACTGGGACCCCGAGCACCGTGAGCTGACCCTGGACTTCGTGGTCCACGGCGACGAGGGCCTGGCCGGCCCCTGGGCGGCGAACGTCCGGCCGGGCGAGGTCGTCCGGTTCATCGGTCCCGGCGGCGCCTACGCGCCCGACCCGGACGCCGACTGGCATCTGCTCGCCGGTGACGAGAGCGCGCTGCCCGCGATCGCCCGCTCGCTGGAGGCGCTGCCGCACGGCGCCAGGGTGTTCGCCTTCGTGGAGGTCTCCGGCCCCGAGGAAGAGCAGAAGATCGACTCCGATGCGGAGGTCCGCTGGCTGCACCGCGGTGGCCGGCCCGTCGGCGAGGCCCTGGTGGAGGCCGTCCGCACCCTCGACTTCCCGGAGGGCCGGGTGCACGCCTTCGTCCACGGCGAGGCCCACTGCGTGAAGGAGCTGCGCCGTCTGCTGCGCGTGGAGCGCGGCGTTCCGCGCGAGGACCTGTCGATCTCCGGCTACTGGCGGCTCGGCCACGACGAGGACGGCTGGCAGGCCTCCAAGCGCGACTGGAACGCCCGCGTAGAGGCCGAACAGGAGAACACGGGGATCTCCGCCTGACGAACGCGCCACAGCACCTGCGACAGACGGGGCAAGGCCGCCTCTCCGCTCCCGCGGGCCCCCGCCGGACGGGGGGGTCGCCCCTCCCACGGACCTCCGCTCCCGCGGGCAGTCGTGCCTCAAGGCGGCACAGGTGGGCGGTGGGGGCACCTCCCGCCTATGGGGGTCCCCCGCTCATGGGCCCCCGCTCGAGCGAAGCCGAGAGGGGTGGAGGAGCCGAGAGGGGTGGAGGCGCCCCGCGAGCGCCGGGCTGCGCGACCCACCCCCGGCCCGCGCCAACGCCGCGCACCCCGCAAACGCCGGCCCGTGGGCCCCGACCGGACCACCGCACGGCACCCCACAAGGCACCGAGACGATCCCGCGCGCATCCGCCGGACGGGGGGTCGTCCCCGGCACGGCGGCGTGGCGAGCACACCGGAACGGGGCCGCTGCCGCAGGATCCGGGCGCGTGGCACACACCTTCGACGAGCTCGTGGCCAAGCAGCGCGCGGCGGACGAGGCGCACACCCGGGTCCGGCAGCTGCGGGACGCGTACGGCCCGCCCGCCCGGGCCAAATGGAGCGGACGCCAGACCAGCACCTGGGAGACCGCCTGGCGGGCCTGGCGCGATCTGGCCCGTGACGTCCGGCTCGCGGTGGCCGAGTACGCCCGGGCCGAGGGCAGACCGCTCCACGAGATCGAGGCGGAGCTGAGACGGGCGACCGGGGACCACGGCTGAGCGGCCCCGTACGCTTGCCCGGTGTGAGACGCAGACGGCCGACTCCCCCCTCTCCCCTGCCGCAGCGCGACGGCGTGGACCCGGTGCGGGTGCGGCTGCCCGCCGGCACCCGGTGGGCCACGGTGCGGGAGCACCTGGTGCAGCGGCTCTCGGCCGGCCCCGGTGTCGTGGACGGGATGTTCGCGGCGGGGCTGGTCGTCGGGGCGGACGGACGGGCCGTACCGGCGGACGCACCGTACGCGCCCGGCATGTTCGTGTGGTTCCACCGGGAGCCGCCCGCCGAGGCGCCGGTGCCGTTCCCGCTGGAGGTCGTCCACCGGGACGAGCACATCGTCGTCGTCGACAAGCCCCACTTCCTGGCCACCACCCCGCGCGGCAGTCACGTCACCCAGACCGCGCTCGCCCGGCTCCGCCGCGAGCTGGGCGTCCCGGAGCTCGGCGCCGCGCACCGTCTCGACCGGCTCACCGCGGGCCTGGTGCTGTTCACGGTCCGCCCCGAAGAGCGCGGGGCCTACCAGACGCTGTTCCGCGACCGTCTCGTGCGCAAGGAGTACGAGGCCGTCGCCCCGTACGACCCGGCGCTCGACCTGCCCCGGACCGTACGCAGCCGGATCGTGAAGGAGCGCGGGGTGCTGACCGCCGAAGAGGTCGAGGGCGAGCCGAACGCCCTGACCCGCGTCGAGCTCACCGCCCACCGGGCCGACGGCCTCGGCCGGTACCGGCTGGTGCCCGGCACCGGGCAGACCCACCAGCTGCGGGTGCACATGAACGCCCTGGGCGTGCCGATCCTCGGCGATCCGCTGTATCCCGAGGTGACCGCCCCCGTCCCGGCCGGTGACTTCCGGCGTCCGCTGCAACTACTCGCGCGGAAGCTGGAGTTCACCGATCCGGTGACGGGTGTGGAGCACCGGTTCACCAGCGGCCGGACGCTCGCGGCATGGTCCTCGTACGAGGAGTGGGCGGCCGGTCAGTAACCACGCCACCAGTGCAGGAAACGCTGCCAGGCGCCCCGCGGCGCCGGCGTCGGCTGCGGCTGCGGCTGCGGCTGCGGCTGCGGTGGCACGGGCCGCGGCGCGGGCGGCTCGACGTCCGGCTCGGCCGGCGCGGAGGGCGCGGAGGCCGCCGCCCGGGTCGCGCCGATCCGCCAGTCGCGCTGCGGGGGCGCGTCGTTCTCGTGGCTGGGCCGCTGCAGCACGTCCTGCTGCGGCCGGGGCGTGAAGTGAACGGGCAGTTCCACGAGATGCCGCGAGGCGATGGACTCGGTGAAGGACAGCTCCTCCTCGCCGACGCCGAGTTCCACGTCGGGCAGTCGCATGAGCAGCGCGTCGACGCCGACTTCGGCGACCACGCGGCCGATGTCCTGACCGGGGCACTCGTGCGTGCCGCCGCCGAAGGCGAGGTGCGAGCGGTTGCCCTGCATGTCGGCGGTCGGGTCGGGACGCACCCGGGGGTCGACGTTGGCCGGCGCGGGCGCGAACAGCAATCCGTCGCCCTTGCGGATGCGCCGGCCGCCGAGCTCCGTGTCCTGCTTGGCGAAGTAGGCGAAGATCGTGCTGAACGGCGGCTCGTCCCAGAGCAGTTGCTCCACCGCCTGGGGCACGGTCATCTGACCGCCGTTGAGCTGGGAGCGGAAGCGCGGGTCGATCAGCACCTGGCGCAGCACGTTGGCGAGGAGGTTGGCGGTGGCCTCGTAGGCGGCGATGAGCACCACCCTCAGGTGCTGGGCGACCTCCTCGTCGGTCAGTCCCGCCGGGTGCCTGACGAGGTGGCCGGCGAAGTCGTCCAGCGGCTCGGCCCGGCTGCGGGCCGTGAGGCGTCCCAGGGCCTCCATGACGTAGGCGTTGCTGGCGATCGCGGTCTCGGTGCCCCTGATCATGTCGCGGGCGGCCTCGACGATCCGGTCGCCGTACTCGTCGGGCATGCCGAGGACGTGGCACATCACGGCCATCGGCAGGTGTTCGGCGTACTGGCCGACCAGGTCGGCCTCGCCCGCCTCGCAGAACCGGTTGACGACGCGCTGGACGCTGCGGTTGACGTGCCGGCGCAGGCCGCGGAAGTCGGTGGCCGCCACTGCGGCGTCGATGGCGCCGCGCAGCCGCCGGTGCTCGTCGCCCTCGGCGTGGGCGCACATCGGCTGCCAGGCGATGTGCGGCATCAGCGGGTGGTCGGGTTTGACCAGGCCTTCCGCGAGCGCGGACCAGATCCGGCTGTCCTTGCAGTACTGCGCGGGGCTGCGCACCAGTTGCTGGTTCTCGGCGTGACCGAGGACCACCCACACCGGCACGTCGTCGTGGAGCAGCGCGGGCGCCACCGGGCCGTGCTCGGCCCGCAGTTCCTCGTACAGCTTCTTCAGGTCCGGCGACTCGTGCAGCCGGCTCAGTCCGCCGGGGCCCGGGCCGTGCGCGGGACAGCCGGGGGGCGGGCCGGGCCGGGGGGCGTCCGCTCCGGTCGGGGAGTCTCCCGTCAGGGAGGTGGGTTCAGGCGTCACTGTGGTCGCTCCGAAGGGGAATACGGGGGGCGGGAGGGGTCCCGGGGGTCAGGTGAGCGAGCCGGTCATGGCGAGCGAGTGCAGGAACCGCATCAGGGTCATCAGCACGTCGCGGCTGGAGGCGCGGCGCCGCACATCGCAGTCCATGATCGGGATCCGCTCGGACAGATCGAGGGCGGACCGCAGGTCCGCGACGGGGTAGCGGGGGGCGTCCGGGAAGGAGTTGACCGCGACGACGAACGGCACACCGCGCTCCTCCAGTCGCCCCATGACGTCGAAGCTGACTTCGAGGCGGCGGGTGTCGACCAGCACGACCGCGCCGAGCGCCCCCTCGAACAGCCCGTTCCACAGGAACCAGAAGCGCTCCTGGCCGGGGGTGCCGAACAGGTAGAGCACCAGCTGGTCCGTGATCTTGATGCGGCCGAAGTCCATGGCGACCGTGGTGGCCGTCTTGGAGGCGGAACCGAAGTCGTCGTCGACCCCGATGCCGGCCTGTGTCATGGTCTCCTCGGTGGTCAGCGGTTTGATCTCGCTGACCGAGCCGACCATGGTCGTCTTGCCGACCCCGAACCCGCCCACGATCACGATCTTCACCGCGGCCTGTGCCGTGTGCGGCAACCGGTCCTCGGCGCGGGGGCCGGGGACGGTCTCAGAGCCTTTGAAGTCCATGCATCACCGCTTCGAGAAGGGAACGGTCGGGCAGCGCCTTGCGGACGACCGGGAAGCGCGCCTGGACCAGTTCCGCCGCCAGCATCTCGGTGAGCAGCACGGTCACCACGCTGAACGGCAGGTTGAGATAGGCCGACAGTTCGGCCACGGACAGGGGGGCGGCACAGAGCCGGAGCAGCGCCGCCTGCTCGGGGGTGGCGGAGGGCGGGGGGTCGGGGGAGCCGGCCACGATCAGCGTGACGAGATCGATGTCCGCACGTTCGCCGTCCGGTCCGGCGACGACGTACAGCCGCTCCGGGTTGCCGCCCCCGCCCTTGTTCCCGGCCGGTCCGGCCGGTTGCGGAGGGGGGACGTTCCGGGGGAAGCGCCTCTGGCGTTGCGGAGGAGTCATACGGTCTGCCCGTTCCGTCGGGGCGGACTGGTCAGGTGGGCGCCGATGCGGACGACGAGGTCGCGCATCATGCCGCCCATGCGGCCGGGTTCGCAGGTCATGTCGGAGAGCACCGCGAGATAGGCGTTGGCGCCGGCCGCCATCAGGTAGAAGTAGCCCTGGTCGATCTCGATGAGCACCATCTTCATCTCGCCGTCGCCGTGCGGGAGTTCCTGGGCGACGGCCCCGGCGAGGCTCTGTACGCCCGCACAGGCGGCGGCCACCCGGTCGGCGGCGTCCGGCTCGCCGCCGTAGCGGGCGATGCGCAGGCCGTCGGCGGAGAGCACCACGATCATCTCGACGCCGGGTACGCCGTCGGCGAGCTCCTTGAGCATCCAGTCGAAGTTGGCTCGCTGCTGGATCACTTGAGGTCCCCCTCGTCATCGGCCTCGGTGCGGGCCGGTTCGTTGATGAGATGCAGGTAGGCGGTCGGGTTCCGGGTGAAGTCGGTGGGGTGGACGCCCGGGTCGAGGTCCTTCTTCAGGCCCTCCCAGAAGGCGTCGACCCACAGGCCGGGTTCACGGTCGTCCCGCTTCTTCTCCTCGGGCTCGGGCCGGGCCCAGATGTCGTGGTACTCCTCGCCCCGCTCCCTGGCCTCCCGCTCGGCCCGTTCGGCGGCCGCCTGCTCGGCGTACTGCTGGGCCAGCGGGGTCTTCACCCGGCTGCGGCGCTGCGGCAGCCCGCTCGCGGCCCACTCGGTGACCTCCGGGACGTCGTCCTCGAGGGAGACGGCGGCGGGGACGCGGGGGCTGGTGGGGCGGCGCCTCTTGGGGGTGCGCTCCGGGCCCGGCAGGGCGTCGACCGGACGGGGCACGGAGGTCGCCCCGATGCCGTGGGCGAGGCCCACGCCGGGCTCGTCGGTGATCATCTCGCTGGGCACGACGAGGACGGCGCGGACGCCGCCGTAGGCGGAGGCGCGCAGTGAGACCTGCATGTCGAAGGCGGTGCAGAGCCGACCGACGACGGCGAGGCCGAGGCGTGGGTTCTCCCCGATCTCCTGGAGGTCGGTGCCCTTCCGGGCCTGTTCGAGGATGCCTTCGATGCGGGCGCGGGCCTGCTCGTCGAGGCTGACGCCGGCGTCCTCGATCTCGATGGCGACGCCGGTCTGCACCTCGGTGGCGGTGACGCTCACCTTGGAGGTCGGCGGCGAGTAGCGGGTGGCGTTGTCGAGGAGTTCGGCGGCGGCGTGGATGACCGGCTCGACGTGGATGCCCTTGATGTTGACCTTGGCGATCGACCTCAGGTCGATGCGGCGGTACTCGAGGATGCGGGACATGGCGCCGCGCAGCACGCTGTAGAGCGCGACGGGCTCGGGCCACTGGCGTCCGGGACGGCCGCCGCCGAGGACGGAGATGGAGTCGGCGAGGCGGCCGATCAGCGCGGTGCCGTGGTCGATGCGCAGCAGGTCGTCGAAGACCTCGGGGTTGCGGCCGTGGTCCTCCTCCATCTCGCGGAGTTCCTTGGCCTGCTGGTGGACGATCGCCTGGACGCGGCGGGCGATGCTGACGAAGGAGCGCTGGGCGGAGTCGCGCAGGTTCTCCTCGTCGTCGATGATCTTGAGCATCGTCCGCAGCATCCGGATCTGGTACTCCGGCAGATCGCGCCAGGCCGGGTTGAGCCGGGGCAGGGCGCGGAGCACCTCGTCGGGGTCGTTGCCGCTGTGCAGGTGGTCCAGGGCCGCGGGGGCGACCTGGTGGATGAAGTGGTCCGTCTCCGTGTCGTGGGCGGCGATCCGGGACTCCAGATACGCCCGGTGACGGTCGTACTCGGCCTGCGCCTCCCGCAGTGCACGGCCGCGGCGCACCGCCTCGGCCGCGGCGGCGGTCACCAGCAGGGTCGCGAGGGCGCCGCACACGCCGACGGCGATCCGGGCGGGCTCCGCCACCAGGGCGACGGCGGCTCCGGTCGCCGCGGCCATCACTATGGCCGGCAGCAACAGCACGCGTGTGCAGGGACGTCGGACACTCGCCATGTGAGCCCTCGGAAACGAATCGGCTGACGGTCGGAAAACGTGCACATAGGGGAACAAGCGCACGAATTCATCTCAACCCGGTGCGCTGCGGGCGAGCTTAGTCCGGCAGGATCATCGCCATGTCATATTCGGCAAGCGCCGGAAACGGCTCCCGGGACAGGAGTACGCTCAGGTCGTTTACACACCGTGCGATTGTTGGAACACGTTGAGTCAGCGCGAACGGACGTACGAAAACCACTCACCGTCACGGGTGAGGAAGGCCCCGGGCCTCATGCTCCTGCCCGCGGACCCGGGCGGTGACGCCCCTCGGTGAGGGCGTACGGAAGGCGGGAGCCCGGCGCGCACGGGGCGCACCGGGCTCCTCGGGGGTGACGGGCCGGGCGGTTCAGCCCACGGACGAGTAGGCGACCACGCCGCGCAGCAGTCCGTCGACCGCCCTGCGGGCGTTCTTGGCGACCGTCGAGCCCTCGGCGGACGGCGCGGCGGCCGATATCTGCCCCAGTACGTCGATGACCTGCTTGCACCAGCGCACGAAGTCGCCGGCCGGCATCTCCGCCTCGCGCAGCACCTCGTCCAAACCCTTGCCCGACGCCCACATGTAGGCGGCCCAGGCGAAGCCGAGGTCGGGCTCGCGCTGGCCCACGCCCTCCGTCTGGCTGATCCGGAAGTCCTCCTCCAGGGCGTCCAGCCGCCCCCAGATGCGGACCATCTCGCCGAGCGCCGCCTTCGCCCCGCCCGAGGGCAGCTTGGGCGCCATCGCGTCGTCGGAGACCCGGGCCTCGTACACCAACGCCGACACGCACGCGGCGAGTTCGGCGGGGGTGAGCCCCTCCCAGACGCCTTCGCGCAGGCATTCGCTGGCCAGCAGGTCGAGTTCGCCGTACAGCCGGGCCAGCCGCTTGCCGTGCTCGGTGACCTCGTCGCCGCGCAGGTAGTCCATCTCGGTCAGCAGCGCGACGATCCGGTCGAAGGTGCGGGCGATGGTGTTCGTCCGGCCCTCGATGCGGCGCTCCAGCTGCGAGGTGTCCCGCAGCAACCGGTGGTAGCGCTCGGCCCAGCGGGCGTGGTCCTCCCGGTCCTGGCAGCCGTGGCACGGGTGCGCCCGCAGCGCCTTGCGCAGCCGCGCGATCTCCCGGTCGTCGGCCGCCTGGGAGCGCTGCTTGCGGTGCCGCTCCGGCGCGATGTGCCCGGCCTTGGTGCGCAGCGCGGAGGCGAGGTCCCGGCGGGACTGCGGGGAGCGCGGGTTGAAGGACTTCGGGATCCGCATCCGCTCCAGCGCCTCGACCGGCACCGGGAAGTCGATCGACGCCAGCCGCTTGACCTGTCGCTCGGCGGTCAGCACCAGCGGGCGCGGACCGTCGTGGTGGTCGAAGCCGCGGTGGCCGTTGGACCGCCCCGCGGACAGGCCGGGGTCGAGGACCAGCGCCAGTCCCGCGTACTTGCCGGTGGGCACGTGGATGATGTCACCGGGTTTGAGCTTCTCCAGCGCGACGGCGGCCTCCGCGCGGCGCTGCACCGCGCCCTGCCGGGCCAGCTCGTTCTCCCGGTCCTTCAGCTCGCGGCGCAGCCGCGCGTACTCCTCGAAGTCACCGAGGTGGCAGGTCATGGAGGCCTTGTAGCCCTCGAGTCCCTCCTCGTTGCGCTGCACCTGCCGGGAGATGCCCACGACCGACTTGTCCGCCTGGAACTGCGCGAAGGACGTCTCGAGCAGTTCGCGCGAGCGGTGCCGGCCGAACTGCTCGACCAGGTTGACCGCCATGTTGTACGACGGCTTGAAGCTGGAGCGCAGCGGGTACGTGCGCGTGCCGGCCAGTCCCGCGAGGTGCTCGGGGTTCATGCCGCGCTGCCACAGCACGACCGCGTGGCCCTCGACGTCGATGCCGCGCCGGCCGGCCCGGCCGGTCAGCTGGGTGTACTCGCCGGGGGTGATGTCGGCGTGCTGCTCGCCGTTCCACTTGACGAGCTTCTCCAGGACCACCGAGCGGGCGGGCATGTTGATGCCGAGCGCGAGGGTCTCGGTCGCGAACACGGCCTTGACCAGACCGCGCACGAACAGCTCCTCGACGACCTCCTTGAACGTCGGCAGCATGCCCGCGTGATGGGCGGCGATGCCGCGCTCCAGGCCTTCCAGCCACTCGTAGTAGCCCAGGACGTGCAGGTCCTCGGCCGGGATGGAGGAGGTGCGCTCCTCGACCAGGGCGCGGACCTTCGCCCGCGCCTCCTCGTCGTTGAGCCGGAGCCCGGCGTGCAGGCACTGCTGGACGGCGGCCTCGCAGGCGGCGCGGCTGAAGATGAAGGTGATGGCGGGCAACAGGCCCTCGGAGTCGAGCCGCTCGATGACCTCCGGCCGGCTCGGCGTCCACACGCGCGAGCGCTGTCTGCGCTCCCGCTCCCGGTCCGCCTCGCGCATGCCGTTGCGTCCCCGTCGGCGGTCGCCCCAGGAGGGACGGCTCGCTTCCAGGCGTGCCATGCGCGTGAGGTCCGGGTTGACGGCCTTCTTCTGCCCTTCACCCTCCTCGAACAGGTCGTAGATCCGGCGCCCTGCGAGCACGTGCTGGAACAGCGGCACGGGCCGGTGCTCGGAGACGATCACCTGGGTGTCGCCGCGGACGGTGTCCAGCCAGTCGCCGAACTCCTCCGCGTTCGACACCGTCGCCGACAGGGACACCAGGGTCACCGACTCGGGGAGGTGGATGATCACTTCCTCCCAGACGGCGCCGCGGAAGCGGTCGGAGAGGTAGTGCACCTCGTCCATCACCACGTGGCCGAGACCGAGCAGGGTCTGCGACCCGGCGTACAGCATGTTCCGCAGCACCTCGGTGGTCATCACGACCACCGGTGCGTCGGAGTTCACGCTGTTGTCGCCGGTGAGCAGGCCCACCCTGTCCGCGCCGTAGCGGCGGCACAGGTCGGCGTACTTCTGGTTCGACAGCGCCTTGATGGGCGTCGTGTAGAAGCACTTCCTGCCCTGCTGGAGGGCGAGGTGGACGGCGAACTCGCCCACGATCGTCTTGCCGGAGCCGGTGGGCGCGGCCACCAGCACGCCCTTCCCCGCCTCGAGCGCCTGGCAGGCCTCGATCTGGAAGGGGTCGAGGCCGAAGTCGTACATCTCGCGGAAGGAGGCGAGCGCGGTGGCCTGCTCGGCAGCGCGCCTGCGTGCTGCCGCGTACCGCTCGGCCGGTGAGAGATCCTCTGTCATCGTGCTTTCGAGCGTACCGGGCCGCACCGACAACAGGACGATCATTATCCGTAACCGTCCCGGCGGGCAGCGGGGCCGCCCGGTTCAGGGACCGACGACCCGCAGGGCGCCCGGCACGCACCGCGCGGTCAGCGGCAGCGGGCCCACCGGCTCCCCGTCCGCGTAGCCGGTGACCCCCTCGGCGACCAGCTCCACGCTCGCCGCCCGCAGCACGGTGATCGCGGGGTGGTCGACGTGCGTTCCCCGGTACACCCCCGGGAACACCCGCAGCAGCGTGGCCCGGCTGCACTCGCCGACCACCGTGATGTCGAACAGCCCGTCGGTGAGGTCCGCGCCGGGGCATATCCGCATGCCGCCGCCGTACGACGGCCCGTTCCCGACGGCCACCAGCGTCGCCTCGACCTCACGGACCTCGCCGCCGTCGAGGGTGATCCGGTAGGGCAGCGGCCGGAAGGCGGCCAGCTCCGCGACCATCGCGACGTCGTACTTCAGGCGCCCGAGGGGCAGCCGCATCCGGTTGCCGCGGTCGTTGACCCGGGAGTCGAAGCCGGAGGCGAGCACGGCGCCGAACCAGCGGTCGCCGACCCGGCCGAGGTCGATGTCGCGGACCCGGCCGCACTTGAGGGCGTCGGCGATCATCCGGCCGGCCGCGGCCGGTTCCCGCAGGGGCATGCCGAGTGCGCGGGCGAAGTCGTTGCCGGTTCCGGCGGCGACCAGGCCGAAGGGGGTGCCGGTGCCGACGACGGCCTGCAGGGCGAGGTTCGCCATGCCGTCGCCGCCGACGGCGATCAGGGCGCCGGCGCCCTCCTCGACGGCGGCGCGCGCCCGGGCCAGGGCGTCCTGGGGATCGTCGCCGAGCACGGTGCGCACCGAGAAGCCGGCGTCCCGCAACGCGGAAGCGGCCGGGCGCGCCGCGCGGGCGCCCCGGCCGCGGCCCGCGGTGGGGTTGACGAAGAGGGCGATCTCGCTGGTCACGGGGATGACCCTATGAGCTGCGGGGCGGTCCTCAGGTCACGTCGTCATAACCGTTGACCCGGTCCTTGCCCGTCTGCTCGGGCAGGGCGGCCACGGGCTCCGCGGAGTCGATGGACTCGGGGGTGAGGTCCAGCTCGGACGCCTCGTCGTCGGCGGGGCCCTCGGCCTCCTTACGGGCGCGCCGTTTGTCGTTGAGCAGCGAGATCGCCACAGCGACGAAGTAGAGGACGATGATCGGTCCGGAGAGCGCGATCATCCCCACCGGGTCGGTGGTGGGCGTGGCGACCGCGCCGAAGATGAAGACGCCCATGACGACACCGCGCCACCAGCCGATCATGCGACGGCCGGAGACGATGCCGACCAGGTTCAGCATGACGAGCAGCAGGGGAAGCTCGAAGGCCAGGCCGAAGACCAGCACCATTCTGATGGTGAAGTCGAGGACCTCGTCGAGCGAGAGGATGTTGGCCGATCCCCCGGGCGTGAGGCTGAGCAGCACCTTGATGCTGACGGGGAGGATGACGTACGACAGGTAGGCGCCGCCGACGAACAACGGAACCGCGGCCGAGACGAAGTAATAGGTGTACTTCTTCTCGTGCTTGTGCAGCCCGGGGGCGATGAAGGCCCAGAGCTGGTAGAGCCACACCGGGCTGGAGACGATCAGGCCGGCCATGAGGCTCACCTTGATCGTCGTGGTGAACGGCGACGTCAGAGTGTTGAAGGAGACGATGGCGCAGTTGCCGCCGTCGCTGTTCGCCAGGTCCTCGCATTTCGGCACCGGCTCCGCGAGGAACTGCATGAGCTGCTCGCTGTAGAACGCGGCCACGATCATCACCACGACGATCGCGAGTACCGCCTTGGCGAGCCGGTTGCGCAGCTCACGCAGGTGTTCCACGAGGGGCATGCGCCCCTCTGGATCCCTCTCCTGTTTGCGGGCAGACTTGAGCAACCCACGTTCCCATCTCGTGCGGCGGGCCGGAGATCACCGGCCCTGCGTCAGCGCTTGGTCGTGTCCGTCGGCTCGGTGACCGGGCGGGAGCTGGTCACGTCACCGGGGGCCGCCTGGATGGTGCGCTGCGCCGGGGGCTGCTCGCCGGGGGTCGGCGGGTCGGCAGGGGCGGAGGACTTGTTCTCGTCCTTCATCGCCTTGGCCTCGCTCTTGAGGATGCGCGCGGACTTGCCGAGCGACCGCGCCATGTCCGGAAGCTTCTTCGCGCCGAACAGCAGGATGATGACGACGAGGATCAGAATGATCTCGGTGGGTCCGAGCCGTCCCATAAGTCTTTACCTTCTCACCGAGGCGGTTGGGTGGGTGGCTGTCCGACCGGTCGGACAGGCGTCCGAACGACGGTACTGGCAGCGATCGTAACGCTCAGGGGTAAACGTCCGGCAATCCCCGTGCGTACTCCCGTCCGCGGCCCGGGCCTCGTTCTCCGGGCCGCGATCAGCAGCGTACCCGCCGGAACCCGCGGGGTGACAGGGCGGACCGGAGGCGACCGGCACCACCCCCTCGTTCCGCGCCTCGAACCCGCACGTCCGGGCCCCGTCCGGCTGCCGCCCATCGACTGCGACACGGATCACCCGGTGCCGCGGAGGCGCCACGCCCTCGCGGCACCGGGAGCGCGAGGGACCGCGTGGCTCCAGCCGCCCACCCAGGGGGACCGGCGTGCAGCCGTCGGCGCCACGCCGGGTCACGGCGCTTCGGCGGTCGGGGGCGCCGAGCCGGGGCGGATCCCGCTCGCCCGCACGTGTGAGGCCCTCTCGGAGCGGGAGGTGCCTCCCGGGACCCTGGAGGCATTGGGAGCCACGACTGCCTCCGGGGCGGGACGGCCCACCGGCGCCGGGCCGGGCGGCGGGACGCCCGGAGATACCGCGGGGCCGGGGCGGTCAGAGGGATCCGGCGGAGCGGGTCGCGGCGGCCGCCGCCTGCTCCAGCTCCTCCGCGGCGCGGCCGATGCGGCGGGCCGAGTCCGTGACCTGCCTGCCGAGCCGTTCCGCCTCGACGAAGACCCGGACGGCGAGCACCCCCAGCACCAGCAGACCCAGGAACCCCACGGCAACCGCGAACATCGGCCAGAACATGAGGGCGAGCCTAGACGGTCGAGTGCAGCCGCAGCGTCCGGACCCCGCCGCCGGTCAGCAGCTCCACGATCCGCTCCCCCGCCGGCTTGCGGACGGCCGCCCCGCACTCGGGGCAGGTGAAGGAGTAGAAGGTGGTGCGGCTGCTGGCGCCGATGGCCAGGCGCAGCGCGCTCGCGGCGAGCTCGAAGCGCTCCCGGCAGTCCGGGCAGCCCGCCCGGAACATCACCGGGGCCACGCTCCTCATCCCCGCGAACGCGGACGCCGCCGTCATGGTCCGCGCACCGGACGTCGCCGACTCGCTCAAAGCCCTCGCTCCTGCCTGTCGTCCTGTCCGTGCGGCTCTGTCCGTCCGGCCGCCTCGACCCCGTCGTACGCCGCCAGCGCCTCGCGGGCCGCCCGCCGGGCGCTGTCGGCCAGCCCGGTCGGCTCGACGATGCGGCCGTCGCGGCCGAGCCGCAGCGCCAGCCGTCTGAGCGAGGCCGGGTCGGGCGTGCGCAGGGTGATGCGCAGCCCGCCGTCGGGAAGCTCGTCCGCGCTGTCGTGCGGGTAGTACTCGGCGACCCAGCGACCGCCCGGTCCGACCTCGACCACCACCTCGGGGTCCTCGGCCGCGGGCTGCACCAGCGCCTCCGACAGGTCCCGCAGCTCGACCTCGGGCGGCGCGGACGGCTCGTCGAGGATGCGGATCTCGGCGACCCGGTCGAGCCGGAAAGTGCGGCGCGCCTCGGAGCGCCGGCACCAGGCCTCGACGTACGTGTGCCCGACGCTGACCAGCCGGATGGGGTCGATCTCCCGCTCGGTGACCTCGTCGCGCGCGGGCGAGTAGTAGCGGATCCACAGTCTGCGGCGCTCGGCGATGGCCCGGTCGACGTCCGCGAAGACGCCGCCCTCGGACTCGAAGGTCACCGACAGCCGGGAACTGGCGCCGGCCGCCTCGCCGGCCGCGGTCTCCACCTTCGCGGTGGCCCGCAGCAGCGCCTGCCGGTCGCCCTCGCGCAGTCCGGGCAGCGTGGCCACGGCGCGGGCGGCGACCAGCAGCGCGGTGGCCTCGTCGGCGGCGAGCCGCAGCGGCTCGGCCGCCTCCGCGCCGAGGGCGGCCGGGTTGTGCCACCAGATGCGCTCGCCGTCGGTGTCGATGTCCAGCAGATCGCCGCCGCGGAAGCTGGTGCCGCACATCGGCAGCACGTCGAGGTCGGAGACCAGCTCGTCCTCGGTGATTCCGAAGGCGCGCGCCACGTCCTCGATCCGGGCGCCGGGGCGCTCCCGCAGATACGTCACCAGGGACAGCATCCGCCGGGTCTGGTCGATGGCGTTCACGGGCCTGACCGGTTTGCCTGCCACGTTCTTGTCCGCTCCCCCTCAGCCCTTGGCCACGGCACGCAGCCGGTCCACCACGTCGGCCCGCAGCTCGGCGGGTTCCAGGACCACCACGTCCGGTCCGAACTCCACCAGCCAGGCGTCCAGGCCGTGCCCGTACGGAATCTCCAACTCGTCCCAGCCGTCACCGAGTTCCCGCACCACCGTGGCCTTCGCCCGAAGGGGGTAACCGGCGTCGGAGCGCAGCCGGATCCGCGCCGAGCGGTCGGCGGTCTCCCCCGCCCAGCTCGCCACGGTCTCCCGCACGGTGACGACGTCCGGCACCGGGACCGTGAACCGGCCGCCGCGCGAGCGCACCTTCCCGGTGATCCGGGAGAGCCGGAAGACCCGCTCGGCGCCCCGGTCGCGGTCCCAGCCGGCCAGGTACCAGTGGCCGCGCCAGCACTCCAGCGCCCACGGTTCGACGTGCCGCTGCCCGGGCTGGGCGGCGTTGGCCTTGCGGTAGTCGAAGACGACCGGCCGACGGTCGCGACAGGCCAGCATCAGCGGCTCGAACGCCGCCTCGTGCACCGGGATGCGCGGCTCCAGCGCGCCATGGGCTCCGTACGGGTCGACGTCCTCGGGGAGGCCGGCCGCGCGCAGCTTCTGCAGGGCGCCGCTGGCCGCTCCGGCGAGCCGGGCCTGCTGCCACACCTTGGCGGCGAGCCCGAGGGCGGCGGCCTCCTCGGCGTCGAGGGTGATGGGCGGCAGCCGGTTGCTGTCGCGGCGGGCGAGGTAACCGACCTCGCCGTCGAGGTTCTCCACGGTCTCGATCACCAGTCCGAGCTCGCGCAGATCGTCCTTGTCGCGCTCGAACATACGGTTGAAGGAGTCGTCCGAGCCCGCTTCGAGGTACGCCTCGATGGACTCGCGCAGCTCACGCTTGCTGAGTGGCCGCCGCGTCCCGAGCAGACACAGCGCCAGATTCATCAGCCGCTCGGCCTTGGCAATGGCCATCGACCCGCTTCGCCTCCCTATGGTGCTTACGACCGACGACCGTACCGCCCCGAGGTGGCGCGGTAAAAGCCGAGGGCCCACGCCCGGACAGGCATGGGCCCCGGATGATCGGCTCCGGTCGGATCAGACGCCGAGCAGGTCGACCACGAAGATCAGGGTCTCACCGGGCTTGATCGCCGGGGTGGGGCTCTGGTTGCCGTAGGCGAGGTGGGCGGGGATGGTCAGCTGACGGCGGCCGCCGACCTTCATGCCCTGCACGCCCTGGTCCCAGCCCTTGATGACCCGGCCGCCGCCCAGCGGGAAGCGGAAGGGGGTGCCGCGGTTCCAGCTGGCGTCGAACTCCTCGCCCGTGCTGAAGGCCACGCCGACGTAGTGCACGGTGACGGTCTGGCCCGCCTGCGCCACCTCGCCGTCGCCCTCCCAGATGTCCTTGATCTCGAGGTCCGCCGGGGGCTCGCCGCCCGGGAAGTCGATCTCGGGCTTGTCGATGCTCACGTCTAACGCTCCTGCTTGTCTGCGGAAAGGCGAACACGCACAGTCTTACATCCTCACGGCGTCACAGCTTCGCGAGGATGTCCACCGAGAAGACCAGGGTCGAGTCCTTCTTGATGCCGCTGCCCTCCGGCGGATTGTCCCCGTAGCCCAGCTCCGGCGGGATGACGATGAGGACCCGGCTGCCGACCTTCTTGCCGGTCAGCCCCTGCGCCCAGCCCTTGACGACCTGCTGCAGCGAGAACGACGTCAGCTGGCCCCGGCCGTACGTGGAGTCGAACTCCTTGCCGCCGTCCCACAGCACCCCCTTGTACTGCACCAGGACGCTGTTCTCGGCGCCGACCTCCTCGCCGTCGCCCTCGATGACGTAGCTCGACACGAGCTTCTTCGGGGCGTCCGCGTCCGGCACCTCGATGGCGGGGGCCTTGCCGTCGGTGTTGGTGCCGACCTCGGGCAGGGCCTTGTCGTCCTGGGCCACCTCGGTGCCCTTGGCGGAGCTCTTGGCGTTGAACGCGTCCTGCACGTCGACCACGAACACCAGCGTGTCGGTGCCCTTGATCCCCGCCTGCTCGTTGCCCTGCTCGCCGTACCCCCACGTGGGCGGGACGGCCATCTGGACGCGGCTGCCGGTCTTCTTGCCGGTCAGCGCGTACCGCCAGCCGTCGATGATGGCGCCCTGGGCGAGCTGGATGGCCAGCGGGCTCTTGCGGTCGTAGGAGTTGTCGAACACCTTCGCGGTACTCCACACCTGGCCCAGGTAGTGGGCGACGATGAAGTCGTTCTCCGCCACCGTCTTGCCGCCGCCCGCGATGACCGTCTTGACCGCGAGGTCCTTGGAGGGGTCCCCGCTGCCCTTGGCGACCGTGGGCTTCTCACCGAACTCCGTGCCCGCCGTGATCGCCGGCAACGGCCCGTCGACGATCTTCGGCGGGGGCGCCGCGGACGTCCGGGGCGCCGAGGGCGACGCGCTGTCGCTGGCCTTGCCCGAGTCGGACTTGTCGTCGCCGCACGCGGCGAGGGTGGCCAGTCCAGCGGGAACGGCAATGAGAAGTGAGCGTCGGCGCACGGTGGGGGCCTCGTAATCATCGATCTTGTGGATGGCGTCCGCGCAACTCTACGGCGTGAGAAGGGCGCCGCACGGTGTAACGTACGGCGCCCGTGTGACGTTCCGGGAATTTTGGGATCCCCCGGTGGAACGTGCCACTCACATTCCGGCGATCAGCTTCTCCACCCGTTCGTCCACCGAGCGGAACGGGTCCTTGCACAACACCGTGCGCTGGGCCTGGTCGTTGAGCTTGAGGTGCACCCAGTCGACGGTGAAGTCGCGGCGCTGTTCCTGGGCCCGCCGGATGAAGTCGCCCCGCAGCCGGGCCCGAGTCGTCTGCGGCGGAACGGACTTGCCCTCGAAGATCTTCAAATCGTTGCAGATCCGGGCCGCTTGCCCCTTTTTCTCCAGCAGGTAGTACAGGCCCCGCCGACGGTGGATGTCGTGGTAGGCGAGGTCTATCTGCGCGACCCTCGGGTGCGACATCGTCATGTTGTGCTTGGCCCGGTACCGCTCGAGGAGCTTGTACTTCATGACCCAGTCGATCTCGGTCCCGATGCGGTCGAGGTCCTCGGACTCGATCGAGTCCAGCGTACGGCCCCACAGCTCCAGCACCTGCTCGATGGTGCCGGTGCGGATGCCCCGGCGCTCGCAGAAGTCCAGCGCCTTCTCGTAGTACTCGCGCTGCACCTCCAGCGCGGAGGCCTCCCGGCCGCTGGCCAGGCGCACCTTGCGCCGCCCCGTGATGTCGTGGCTGACCTCGCGGATCGCCCGGATCGGGTTCTCCAGGGTGAGGTCGCGCATCACGGTGCCCGCCTCGATCATGCGCAGCACCAGGTCGGTGGCGCCGACCTTGAGCAGCATGGTCGTCTCGGACATGTTCGAGTCGCCCACGATGACGTGCAGCCGGCGGTAGCGCTCGGCGTCCGCGTGCGGCTCGTCGCGCGTGTTGATGATGGGCCTCGAACGGGTCGTCGCCGAGGAGACGCCCTCCCAGATGTGCTCGGCGCGCTGGCTGACGCAGTACACCGCCCCGCGCGGCGTCTGCAGCACCTTGCCGGCCCCGCAGAGCAGCTGGCGGGTGACCAGGAACGGGATGAGGATGTCCGCCAGCCGGGAGAACTCCCCGTGCCGGGCCACCAGATAATTCTCGTGGCAGCCGTAGGAGTTGCCGGCGGAGTCGGTGTTGTTCTTGAAGAGGTAGACGTCGCCCGCGATTCCCTCCTCGTGCAGGCGTCGTTCGGCGTCCACCAGGAGCCCTTCGAGAATGCGCTCGCCGGCCTTGTCGTGGGTGACCAGCTCGGTCACGTTGTCACATTCCGGCGTTGCGTATTCCGGATGTGATCCCACGTCGAGATAGAGGCGGGCGCCGTTCCGCAGAAAGACATTGCTGCTGCGGCCCCATGACACGACACGGCGGAAGAGGTACCGCGCCACCTCGTCAGGCGACAGGCGGCGCTGTCCCCTGAACGTGCACGTGACGCCGTACTCGTTCTCCAGCCCGAAAATGCGGCGGTCCATGAGGGAACATTACGCCCGATCACCCGACCTGAAACGAGGTTCGACGGCACGATTTGGATCATTTTCCGAACGAGCCGCGACCACCGCCCTTCCGGCGGGAACCGCCATTACCCGTCCCGTGGCGATCAAAACCAGCAGCGACACGCCGCCCGCGGCCCCCGGCACGGCGAATCCCCACAGCGCCCCGCCCGCCTCGACCACCGGGCCGGTGAGGCCCGTTCCGACCGACGCGCCGACGGTGAAGGTGGTCACCAGCCAGGAGAACGCCTCCGTGACCGTGCCGCGCGGCGCGTGCCGGTCGACCAGCACGAAGGCGCAGGCGATGGCCGGGGCGAGGAAGAGACCGGCGACCACGGTGAGCAACGTCATGGCCACAGCATCCGGCATCAGCATCAGCGGCAGATAACACACCGCCAGAAGGGCCACCAGCACACGCAGTCGCCGCGCGGGCTCACCGCTCCACTGCCGCGCGCCGTACACCGCCCCGCCGATCAGGGCGCCCAGCCCGATCCCCGCCATCAGCCAGCCGTACACATGCTCCCCGCCGTGCCCGTCCGCGTACGTCGCGGCCGCCACGGTAATGGACCCCAGCGCCATCCCCACGGTCAGGAAGGCGCCCAGCAGCGCGAGCAGCCCCGGCGAGCGCAGCGCGCCCAGCCAGTGCGCCTCGCGCGGCGCCGACCGCCAGGCACGCGAGGGCGGCGAGACGACCACGGAGAGGGCCCCCAGCACACCGATGACGTTCAGCACGAGCAGCGCGGCCTGCGCCGACCACAACGAGGTGCACACCGTCACCAGCAGCGGCCCGACGGTGAACATGACCTCCTGGGCCACCGCGTCCATGGCGTAGGCCCGGTGGACATGACCCTCCTCGGGCAGCACGGACGACCACAGGGCGCGCAGCCCGCCCTCCAGGGGCGGGGTGAAGAGCCCCGCCGCGGCCACCGCGCCGTAGGCCACCGCGAGCGACCCGGTCCCCGCGAAGGCGAACAACGCCATCGCCAGCGCCGACAGCACGGCGGCCGGCAACTGCACCCGCGGCTGCCCGCGCAGATCCACCAGCCGCCCCAGCACCGGCTGCCCCACGGCGTTGGCGACGCCGTACACCGCCGCCAGGGCGCCGGCCAGGCTGTACGTACCGCCCTCCGCGCGCACGAACAGCACGATCGCGATGGGGGCGGCCGCGTTGGGCAGCCGTCCCACGAGCGTGCCCACGAGCAGCCGGGCGGCGTGCCGCGCCCGGAGGATCTCCAGGTATCCCGTGGCCATCCCGGCCCCTCCACTGGAAGTTTTACGTATAACGAAGAGCTCCATACGTACCATGGCCGCTGTTCACCAGTCCAGACGAAGGAGCCGCCCGACGATGCCCCGAGCCGGCACCCGCCCCACCAGCCGGGACGTCGCCCGGGCCGCCGGCGTCTCACAGGCCGCGGTCTCCCTGGTCCTCGGCGACAAGTGGCGCGGCCGGGTGTCCGAGGCCACGGCGGAACGCGTCCGCGAGGCCGCGCGCACCCTGGGCTACCGCCCCAACCTGGCCGCCCGCAACCTCCGCCTGGGCCGCACCCGCACGGTCCTCCTGGTCGTCCCCGCCCTCACCACGGAATTCTTCGCCGGCGTCTACACCGGGGCCGCCCGGGTGGCCTCCCGGCACGGCTTCGGCGTGGTCCTCTACCCCTCCCCCGAGGGCATCGGCCCCGCCCGCGACCCCTTCGCGTCCGCGCAGGCCGCCCTGGACGGCGTCATCGCCTCCTCCATGGCCGCGGAGGCCCTCACCGCGATCCGCGGCGACCAGCTGCCGCTGGTGATGCTGGACAGCGACCCCGAGGGCAGTGTGGGCGCGGCCACGGTCAACCTCGACATCGCCGACGGCGTCCGCCAGGTCACGGACCACCTGCTCGGCCTGGGCCACCGGCACTTCCTCCACCTGGCGGCGGACGTGGCGTCCTGGACCTTCGAGGTACGCGCGCGGGAACTGGCGGCACGGCTGCGGGAGGTTCCGGGCACCTCGTTGCGCACCGTGCGGGCGCCCATCTCGATCAAGGGCGCGGAGGCCTCGGCGGAGGCCGCGCTCTCCGGGGCGCCGGCACCTCGTCCGACCGCCGTGATCTGCGACGACGACCAGCTGGCGGCCGGCGCCTACAAGACGGCGCGGCGGCTGGGGCTACGGGTCCCGGAGGAGCTGTCCGTCACCGGAGTGGACGACCTGGCGCTGGCGACGGCGATCGATCCGGAGCTGACGACCGTCCGGCTGGACGCGGAGCTGTTCGGGGAGCGGGGGATGCAGGCGCTGCTGGCGGTCCTGGAGGGACGCGTGCCCTCGGCGGGCGACATCCCGGTCGAGCTGGTGGTACGGGGCTCCACGGCCCCGGCGCGTTCCCCGCGCTGACGGCTTGCAGCCGGCCGGGGGATTCGCGCGGCCCGGTACTCACGGGGTGCCGTCGCCTCGGTGCTCACCGGGGGGGCCGCGCACCCTGGCGCTTGCGGAGCGCCCCGCGCGAGTGTGGGCCAGAGGGTGTTCGCGCAACCCGGCGCTTATGGGGGTGCCTCCCCCACTCTCGGCTTCGCTCGAGCGGGGGACCCCCATGAGCGGGAGGGTACCCCCATCGCCCACCCGTGCCGCCCTGGGGGCACCTCCCAGACCCTTAAGGCACTGGGGGAGGCACGACTGCCCGCGACTGACGCGGCATGCGACTGCCCGCGGGAACGGCTGACGCGGCATGCGACTGCTGGCGGGAACGGCGGCGTGGAATGCCCGCGGAAGGCGGGGAAGACGGCAGGTGGCCGGGTACGGCGGGAAGGGGACGGGGCGGGGGTGGCCGCGTACGGCGCGGAGGGGACGGGGCGGGGGTGGCCGCCCGCAGTGGCCGGCGCGTCCGCACCCCGCACCCCTTCCCGCAGACGTGATCCGCGCCGGTCCGAGGACGGACACCCCCGACGCGGCCCCACCCCACCCACCGGCATCAGGCGCTACCCGAGCCCTCACCTGACCGCACGATGCGCCGCAGGCACAGCCAGCCGCGCTACTCGACGTCTCCGCCGGAGTCCGCCTCCGCCTCGGAGGCCGTCTCCGCGCCACCGGCTTCCAGCAGACGGGACAACTGACGCCCCCCGATCCGCTTGAACTTCCGCTTCTGCGGACGCGTACGATCCAGCACCGCCACCTCCAGCCGCTCCGCGGGAATCTCCCGCTCACTGCCGTTGGTGTCGCGGGACAACGACTGCACCGCCAGCTTCAGCGCCTCCGCCAGCGTCATCCCGTCCCGGTGCCGCTGATCCAGGTACCCGCTGATCTGCTCCGCGTTGCCCCCCACCGCCACCGAGCCGTGCTCGTCCACGATGGACCCGTCGTGCGGCAGCCGGTAGATCTGGTCGCCCTCCGCGGTCTCCCCGACCTCGGCCACCACCAGTTCCACCTCGTACGGCTTCTCCCCCACGCTCGAGAAGATCGTCCCCAGCGTCTGCGCGTACACGTTCGCCAGGCCCCGGGCCGTCACGTCGTCCCGGTCGTAGGTGTAACCCCGCAGATCGGCGTACCGTACGCCCCCGATCCGCAGATTCTCGTACTCGTTGTACTTACCGGCCGCGGCGAACCCGATCCGGTCGTAGATCTCGCTGAACTTGTGCAGCGCACGGGACGGGTTCTCACCGACGAACACGATCCCGTCGGCGTACTGCAGCACGACAAGGCTGCGGCCACGGGCGATGCCCTTGCGGGCGTACTCCGCCCGGTCCGCCATCGCCTGCTGGGGTGAGACATAGAACGGCGTCGACACCGGTTATCCGTCCCTTTCTGTCGAAGTCACTGGACCACCAAACAACCGAACAACCCGCCCCGCGCCTACAGCAGCGAGGCCCGCGGCCCGTCCGGCTGCTCCAGCCGCCGCTCCAGCACCGACCGGGCGATGACGGACGCCTCGTCCTCGGTGAGCCGGCGGAAGCCGTCGTCGGTGATCACGGTGACGATCGGATAGATCCGGCGGGCGACATCGGGACCACCGGTCGCCGAGTCGTCGTCTGCCGCGTCGTACAGCGCCTGCACCACCAGCGTGGTGGCCTCGGCCTCACTCAGGTCGTCCCGGAACAGCTTCTTCATCGCACCGCGCGCGAAGATCGACCCGGAACCGGTCGCGGCGTACCCGTGCTCCTCCGAACGCCCGCCCGTGACGTCGTAGGAGAAGATCCGCCCCTTCTCCCGGTCCACGTCGTACCCGGCGAACAGCGGAACCACGGCCAGCCCTTGCATGGCCATGCCCAAATTCGAACGGATCATCGTCGACAGCCGGTTCGCCTTGCCCTCCAGCGACAGCTGCGCGCCCTCGACCTTCTCGAAGTGCTCCAGCTCCAGCTGGAACAGCTTCACCATCTCCACGGCCAGCCCCGCCGTACCGGCGATCCCCACCGCCGAGTACTCATCGGCCGGGAACACCTTCTCGATGTCCCGCTGCGCGATGACGTTCCCCATGGTGGCCCGCCGGTCACCGGCGAGCACCACGCCGCCCGGGAACGTGACGGCCACGATCGTCGTCCCGTGCGGGGCCTCGATCACGCCCTTCACGGGCGGCAACGACCTCTTGCCCGGCAGCAGCTCCGGCTGGTGCTCGGAGAGGAAGTCCATGAAGGAGGAGGACCCCGGCGTCAGGAAGGCAGCCGGTAGACGCCCGGTGCTACGAGTGTTGGCTTCCACGAAGTTCCCTCCAAGTAGGCGGCAGCCCGACGAACAGCGTCAGGATCGTCTCCCAACTTGCCGATGGCCGAATTGCAGTTGAAGCACAGTACGCCACGGACCTTACCCGTCTTGTGGCAGTGATCCACGTGTACGGCCGGCGCCTTCGAACAGATCACGCAAAGGCCCATTCGAGAGTCGACCATCGCGTCCCGCCCGGCTTCGGCGAGGCCGTAGTGACGCTTCAGGTGCCGGGCCCGCCCTTCGATGGCCCGGCACGCCTTACAGGCTTTCGACAGACCGTCGGAAGCCGTCCTGTTGCGATCCCACTCGGAGTGCGGCTTGATCTTCTCGCAGCGCCGACAGTACTCATGCCCTTCCGGTGCGGCAGCCCTTGGGCGGGGCTTCCTGCCACAGGCATCCTGACGCTGCCGGCAGTACGCCGCAGAGCACTCCCGGCAGTACGCCTGAAGACCGTCTTTCATCGCCTTGTCACTCGCGAAGGCTGCTCGCGGCTTGGACTGCCTGCACCGCGAGCAGCGCTTCACGCTTCCGGCGGACAACCCCAACTCCTCCGTCGCGGCCTTCGAATCAAAGGAAGAGTCACTCTCCGCCCTTCTGAACGAAGGAACGCACGAAGTCCTCGGCATTAGCCTCCAAGACATCGTCGATCTCGTCCAGAACGTCGTCCACGTCCTCGCTCAGCTTTTCCTGACGCTCCTTGAGGTCCTCCGAAGCCTGCGCTTCCGCCGCCTGCTCCTCGACCTCCTCCGTGGACCGGGTGGCCTTCTGCTGTCCGCCGCCGGTGTCCTTGGTCGCCATCACCCTCACCCCGCTCGGTTCGCCCCACACACTTGCTCGGTCAAGATCAGACCCTACTCGCCGGGTCCGACAACGCCCCCGTGGTTGCTCCAACCTACGGGGACCACCTCGATGATTCCCGGACCCGGCGTTTTCCACCCTGTCCGGCCGGCCCTTCCCGGGTACCCCGGTACCCGCTCAGTTTCCCGACAGCACCCTGACCAGGTCTTCCGCCGTACGGCAGCGGTCCAGGAGCTCCTTGACGTGATTACGCGTTCCGCGAAGCGGTTCCAGGGTTGGGACCCTCTGCAACGAGTCCCGGCCCGGCAGATCGAAGATCACCGAGTCCCAGGAGGCCGCCGCGACGTCGTCCGCGTACTGCTCCAGACAGCGCCCGCGGAAGTACGCCCGGGTGTCCTCCGGAGGCTTCGTACGGGCCCGCTCGACCTCTCCCTCGTCCAGCAGCCGCTTCATCCGTCCCCGGGCCACCAGACGGTTGTAGAGGCCCTTCTCGGGGCGCACGTCGGCGTACTGCAGGTCCACCAGGTGCAGCCGGGCGGCGTCCCAGTCCAGGCCGTCCCTGCGCCGGTAGCCCTCCATGAGCTCCCGCTTGGCGACCCAGTCCAGCTCGCCGGCCAGGCTCATCGGGTCGTTCTCCAGCCGGGTGAGCGTGTCCTCCCAGCGGGCCAGCACATCCTTGGTCTGCTCGTCGGCGTCCGCCCCGAACCGCTCCTCGACGTACTTGCGAGCCAGCTCGTAGTACTCCATCTGGAGCTGCACGGCGGTCAGGGTCCGCCCGCTGCGCAGCGTGACGAGCCGCTTCAGGGTCGGATCGTGCGAGACCTGGTGGAGGGTGCGTACCGGCTGGTCCACCGCCAGGTCCACCGCGATGAACCCGTCCTCGATCATGGACAGGACCAGCGCCGTCGTACCCAGTTTCAGGTACGTCGAGATCTCGGAGAGGTTCGCGTCGCCGATGATCACGTGCAGCCGGCGGTATTTCTCCGCGTCGGCGTGCGGCTCGTCCCGGGTGTTGATGATCGGGCGCTTCAGGGTCGTCTCCAGGCCCACCTCGACCTCGAAGTAGTCCGCCCGCTGACTGAGCTGGAAGCCGTGCTCGTGGCCGTCCTGGCCGATGCCGACGCGGCCGGCGCCGGTGAAGACCTGGCGGGAGACGAAGAACGGGGTCAGGTGGCGCACGATGTCCGAGAAGGGGGTCTCCCGCTTCATCAGGTAGTTCTCGTGCGTGCCGTAGGAAGCGCCCTTGTTGTCGGTGTTGTTCTTGTACAGGTGGATCGGCTGGGCGCCGGGGAGCTGGCCGGCGCGTTCCGCCGCCTCGGCCATGATCCGCTCGCCCGCCTTGTCCCAGAGGACGGCGTCGCGCGGGTTGGTGACCTCGGGGGCGCTGTACTCCGGATGGGCGTGGTCCACGTAGAGCCGTGCGCCGTTGGTGAGGATGACGTTGGCCAGGCCGATGTCCTCGTCGGTGAGCTGGCTGGCGTCGGCGACCTCGCGGGCGAGGTCGAAGCCTCGCGCGTCCCGCAGCGGGTTCTCCTCCTCGAAGTCCCAGCGGGCCCGGCGGGCCCGGTGCATCGCCGCCGCGTAGGCGTTCACGATCTGGGACGAGGTGAGCATGGCATTGGCGTTGGGGTGGCCGGGGACGGAGATGCCGTACTCCGTCTCGATGCCCATTACTCGCCGTACGGTCATGCGGCCCTCCTTGCCCGGCGGCGTCCCCGGTCGGGGGCGCTGCTGTACCGCCGGCGCTCCGGTGCGTGTGCGGTGCCCGTCCCCGCACTGCGCGATTCGGCGGTACGGAAGAGCCTAGAACGCCTTTGTGCTGGTGGGGAGATCATTTGCGTCATTGCTGTGCTCCAGCCGTGGCCCGAAAAGCGGTCGGCTGCGGGTACCCGTCGAGGGCACCCGCAGCCGCCCTGGCTTTTACAGGTACTGACCGGTGTTCGCCACCGTGTCGATGGAGCGTCCGGTGTCCGCGCCCTGCTTTCCGGTGATGAGGGTGCGGATGTAGACGATCCGCTCGCCCTTCTTTCCGGAGATGCGGGCCCAGTCGTCCGGGTTGGTGGTGTTGGGCAGGTCCTCGTTCTCCTTGAACTCGTCCACGCAGGCCTGGAGCAGGTGGGAGACGCGGAGGCCCTTCTGGTTCTTCTCGAGGAAGTCCTTGATCGCCATCTTCTTGGCGCGGCCCACGATGTTCTCGATCATGGCGCCGGAATTGAAGTCCTTGAAGTAGAGGACTTCCTTGTCGCCGTTGGCGTAGGTGACTTCCAGGAAGCGGTTCTCCTCGGATTCGGCGTACATCTGTTCCACCGCGGTCTGGATCATGCTCTGGACCGTCATGGACTTGTCGCCGCCGTGCTCGCCGAGGTCGTCGCCGTGCAGCGGGAGGCGTTCCGTGAGGTACTTGCCGAAGATGTCCTTGGCCGCCTCGGCGTCCGGACGCTCGATCTTGATCTTCACGTCCAGCCGGCCGGGACGCAGGATGGCCGGGTCGATCATGTCCTCGCGGTTGGAGGCGCCGATCACGACCACGTTCTGCAGGCCTTCCACGCCGTCGATCTCGGCGAGCAGCTGCGGGACGATGGTGTTCTCCACGTCCGAGCTGACGCCGGAGCCACGGGTGCGGAAGAGGGATTCCATCTCGTCGAAGAAGACGATGACGGGGGTGCCCTCGCTGGCCTTCTCCCGGGCCCGCTGGAAGACCAGGCGGATCTGCCGCTCGGTCTCGCCGACGTACTTGTTCAGCAGCTCGGGGCCCTTGATGTTGAGGAAGAAGCTCTTGCCGGCGGCCTGGCCGGTGACCTCGGCGACCTTCTTGGCCAGCGAGTTGGCGACGGCCTTGGCGATGAGCGTCTTGCCGCATCCGGGGGGCCCGTAGAGCAGCACGCCCTTGGGCGGTCGCAGTTCGTGCTCCTTGAACAGGTCCGGGTAGAGATAGGGCAGCTCGACCGCGTCGCGGATGGCCTCGATCTGGCCGCCGAGGCCGCCGATCTGCTCGTAGCCGATGTCGGGGACTTCCTCGAGGACGAGTTCCTCGACCTCGCTCTTGGGGACGACCTCGTAGACGTATCCGGAGCGGGGCTCCATGAGCAGGGCGTCGCCGGGGCGGATGGTGACGTCCAGCAGCGGCTCGGCGAGCCGCACCACCCGTTCCTCGTCGGTGTGCCCGAGCACCAGGGCCCGCTCGCCGTCCTCGAGGATCTCCTTGAGGGTGACGATGTCGCCGACGCGCTCGAACTCCATGGCCTCGACCACGTTGAGCGCTTCGTTGAGCATCACTTCCTGGCCGCGCCGGAGCTCGTCGAGCTCGACGCTCGGGCTGACGTTCACCCGCAGCTTGCGGCCGCCGGTGAAGATGTCGGCCGTGCCGTCCTCGTTCGCCATGAGGAAGACCCCGAAGCCGGCCGGGGGCTGTGCGAGCCGGTCGACCTCCTCCTTGAGGGCCACGATCTGGTCTCGGGCCTCGCGGAGCGTGCCGGCGAGTCGTTCGTTCTGGGCGGACACGCCGGCCAGGTTGGTCTGCAGCTCGACGATCCGCTCTTCGAGAATCCTCGTGTGTCGCGGAGAGTCGGCGAGCTTGCGTCGCAGGACGGCGATCTCCTGCTCGAGATAGGCAATCTGCCCGGCCGGGTCGTCGGACCCGCGTCCTGGGCGGATGCCGCGGTTCATGTCGTCGTCGTGGGCTGCCACGGTCCTCACCTCCTCCAAGGGGAGCTGGACGCTTCCAGACCCTACCTGGGCGGGTGTCGATTGAAACCCCTAGATCACAAAGACGGTCGGGGTGTGTCCGATCTTCACCCTTGCGCTCTCCCTCACGCCAGGGGAATACCCACCGAAGATGATTGGAACCCAGGCGGAGGTAGGGTCGAAGTGTTCAACACCCGTCAGAGCTGGCCGGATTCCCGTTCGGTTCGACGCAGGAAACGGCAGGAGACATGAGCGTGCAGCAGGAGGCCGGAGTCGGTGGCGAGGCCCTGGAGGTCTGGATCGACCAGGACCTGTGTACCGGCGACGGCATCTGCGCCCAGTACGCGCCCGAGGTGTTCGAGCTGGACATCGACGGTCTGGCCTATGTGAAGAGCCCGCAGGACGAGTTGCTGCAGGACGAGGGGGCGACCACGCCCGTGCCGCTGCCGCTGCTCACGGACGTGGTCGACTCGGCGAAGGAGTGTCCGGGCGAGTGCATCCACGTCCGGCGGGTTTCGGACGGCGTCGAGGTGTACGGCCCGGACGCCGGGTGACCGGCTCGGCACGGCGCGTCACGTCCGTCCGATTTCTCACACGTGGGTGCGCGCGCTCCGCCGTACGCCCGCGCGCGGGTCACACGCTCCTGGCGCCGGACGGGGCGGACCGCACGAACGCGCCGTTCTCCCACCGCCATTTCACGCTCTCGCGCACATCGGGGCAGCAACTGGGCACGTCGGCGGAGGAGTAGCCGAGGAGTGCGGCGGTGACCTCGCCGTCACGTACGGCGAAGTCGTCGACGTTGGTGCGGTCCCCGGGGTCGACGAGGGTGGCCACCACGCGTGGTTCGGTGCCGTCTGCGGCCGGGGTGAGGACGTACACGCCGTCGGGCGGGGTGCCCATCGGGGCGTCGCAGTGGACCACGGCCACCGTCTCCGGGTGTCCGTCGCCGTCGAGGTCGCCGGACGCCTTCTTCTTCACCACGGCCTTCACCCGGCCGCAGTCGAGGGGGAACTCGGCGGCCGCGGGGTCGGGCGGGGCGATGTGCGCCGGGGCGCTCTTCGTGTGCGGTCCGGGGGTCGGGGCCGCGGTGGCGGCGTCGGGGCCCAGGACCGAGGAGAGGGCCACCACACCGGCGAGGGCCGTGGCGGTGGCGACCCAGTGGATGGGCCGGGTGTGCGTGTGGGCGAGCTCCGGGACGGCGGAAGGCTGCACGAGGAGTGTCTCCTGTGAGGGCTGTGCCGGTGGGGGTGGCCAGCATCGTGCCACACGTCACAGGACGGGGGAAACGGCGGGGGTGTGCGGTTCCGGTGCGGGGGAACCTGGAGGGGCTCCGCGCCCCCGTGCCGTCGGTCGGGTCGTCGGATCAACGTGGAAGCGCCGTGGCGTAGTTCCCGGCGATCGCCGGGAACTACGCCACGGCGCTTGTCCGTTGCGGGGTGGCGGGGCGCCTCAGCGGGCGGCGCCTCCGTCGGCGTTGGGGCCCGCGTAGTCCTCGCCGTAGGCTCCCTTGGCGGGGCGGCGGCGGCGCATGGGCGGCTCGACGCCGTCGGCGAGGCGGCGGGCGGTGAGCAGGAAGCCGGTGTGGCCGATCATCCGGTGGTCCGGGCGGACGGCCAGGCCCTCGATGTGCCAGTTGCGGATCATCGTCTCCCAGGAGGTCGGCTCGTTGAAGCAGCCGATCTCGCGGATGGACTCGACCGTCCGGGCGAGCTGGGTGGTGGTGGCGACGTAGCAGCACAGGATGCCGCCGGGGACGAGTGCCTTGGAGACGGCCTCCAGGCACTCCCAGGGGGCGAGCATGTCGAGGATGACACGGTCGACGTCGGCGTCGGACAGGTTGTCCTGGAGGTCGCCGACGGTGAGCTGCCAGGCGGGGTGCGGGCCGCCGAAGTAACGCTCGACGTTCTGCCGGGCGATGTCGGCGAAGTCCTCGCGGCGCTCGTAGGAGTGCAGCATGCCCTGGTCGCCGATGGCGCGCAGCAGGAAGCTGCTGAGCGAGCCGGAGCCGACTCCGGCCTCGACGACGCGCGCGCCGGGGAAGATGTCGGCGAAGGCGAGGATCTGCCCCGCGTCCTTCGGGTAGACGACGGCCGCCCCGCGGGGCATGGACAGGACGTAGTCGGGGAGCAGGGGGCGCAGCGCGAGATAGGCGACGTTCCCGGTGGTGCGGACAACGCTGCCCTCGGGAGCGCCGATCAGCTCGTCGTGGGGGAAGGAACCCTTGTGGGTGTGGAAGTTCTTCCCGGCCTCGAGCGTGAACGTGTAGTGGCGGCCCTTGGGGTCGGTCAGCTGAACCTGGTCCCCGACCTTGAAGGGCCCGCGCCTGCGGGCGGCACCGGTCGGTTCGGACATGTGAACAGCCTACCCGTCCCGGGAGGGGGCGCCGACCACCGCCGGTGCGGGCGGGGGGCTCAGCTGGGCCGCGCCATCGCCTTCACGAAGGCGCGCTCGACGTCGGCCGCGGACAGGACGCCGTAGATCTCGCCGGTGTCCTCGACCACCAGGTACTCGGTGGCCGGGGTGGCGCGCAGCGCGTCCAGGAGGTCCTCGCCGGCGAGCTCGGCGGAGACGTGCATGCCGTCGGTGAGGTCCTGGGCGAGGGTGCCGACCGGTACCCAGGGGCGGCGGTGCTCGGGTACGCCGACGATGGCGGCCTCGCGGACCAGGGAGAGGGGGACGCCGTCGGGGTCGACGACGACCAGGGCGCGGGCGCCGGCGGTGTTGGCGCGGCGCAGGGCCTCGGAGAGGGGCGTGTCGGTCTCGACGGGCACCGCGCGGCGGGTGAGGTTGCGGGCGCGCAGCTCGGGGAGGTGTTCGCGCAGCCGGGCCATGCGCAGGCTGTTGCCGGCGCCGGTCCAGATGATCGCGGCGAGGATGGCGGCGAGCAGGGCGTCCAGGACGGTGTCCATGCCCACGTTGTCCACGGCCTCGGAGCCGAGGGCGCCGGACTGGGTGAGCAGCGGGAGGCCGATCAGGACGACGACGGCGAGGGCGCGGCCGACCCAGGCGGCGGCGACGGTGCCGGTCATGGGTTTGCCGCTGATCGCCCAGACCACGGCGCGGAGCATGCGGCCGCCGTCCAGGGGGAGGCCGGGCAGGAGGTTGAAGACGGCCACGATGAGGTTGGAGATCATCAGGCCGGCCAGCAGGACGCCGGGGACGCTGCTGGGGTCGACGGCCAGCAGCGCGAGGTAGAAGAGGCCGGACAGGACGAGGGAGAGCAGGGGGCCGACGAAGGCCAGCACGAATTCGCGGCCGGGGGTCTCGGCCTCCTTCTCGATCTCGGAGACGCCGCCGAAGAACTGGAGCTGGATGCGGCGCACCGGGAGTTTGAAGCGGAGGGCGGCGAGGGTGTGGGCGAGCTCGTGGACGAGTACGGAGGCGTAGAAGGCGACCGCGAAGAACAGGGAGACGAGGTAGCTGGCGGCGCCGAGCTCGGGCAGCACCCGGTCGATCTGTCCGCCGAACACCCAGGTGATGAGGATGGCGACGAGGAACCAGCTGGGCGCCACGTACACGGGCACTCCGAACGGGCGCCCCATCAGCAGCCCGCCGCGCTGCTCCTGCGGCCGCTGCGGCGTCGCCGGCCGGCCGGCGCCGGAGCGGGCGGGCGGTCGTCCCCCGCCGTGTACGCCGTCCGGCCCGCCCGCGGACGCGGGGGGCTCGTCGGGCCCGGCGGCCGGCGCCCGGGAGCCGGTGCGGGTGCTGTCGGAGGCGGGCTCGTCCGCGGGACCGTCGGTGGGGCGGCCGGGCTCGGGGGTGGTCGGGGGCTGAGGGCCCGTGTGGTCGGGCGACTCGTCGTTGCCGGGTCGCGGCTGTCCGCGCCCGCCGCTTGCGTCCACCGGTGTCCCCTCGTTCGCTGCGTCTCCCGCGCCTGCCGGGCGGGAGGGTCTCGTGTCGATGGTATGCGGCCTGCGGCGCGTGTTCCGCCCCGGCACCCTGTCTCTTCCTCTCCCTCCCCTTCCCTCCCCGCCGTCACGCGCGGCGCCCACGACCGGTCGGGGGTCCGCCCTCGGACCGGCGGGCGAGCGGCCCGCCGCAGGGGTGCGGGGCGTGGACGCGCCGGCCGCCGCGGGCGGCGGCGCCCGCCCCGGTCCCTCCGCTCCGTCGGCGGTGCACGCTCTGTCGGTGGCGGGCCGTAAGGTCTGTGGCATGGAGACCAGCACCGAGGGCGAGGAGCGGGCCGACAGCGGCCCGGGCACCGTGGGCGTACGAGCGGACACGGCCGCCGTACCGCCGGCTTCGCTGTCCCCTTCGCGCGCGAGCGACTTCATGCAGTGCCCGCTGCTGTACCGGTTCCGGGTCATCGACCGGCTGCCGGAGAAGCCGAGCGAGGCGGCGACCAGGGGCACGCTGGTGCACGCGGTGCTGGAGCGCCTCTTCGACGTCCCGGCCGCCGACCGCACCGCGCCCCGGGCGAAGTCGCTGGTCCCGGGCCAGTGGGAGCTGCTGCGCGAGACCCGGCCGGAGGTCGTGGAGCTGTTCGCCGACGATCCGGAGGGCGAGCGGCTGGCGCGCTGGCTGGCGGAGGCGGAGCGGCTGGTCGAGCGGTGGTTCTCGCTGGAGGATCCGAGCCGGCTGGAGCCCGCCGAGCGGGAGCTGTTCGTCGAGGCGGAGCTGGACTCCGGACTGAGGCTGCGCGGCATCATCGACCGGGTGGACGTCGCGCCGACCGGCGAGGTGCGGATCGTCGACTACAAGACGGGCAAGGCGCCCCGGCCGGAGTACGCCGAGGGCGCGCTGTTCCAGATGAAGTTCTACGCCCTGGTGGTGTGGCGGCTGAAGAAGGTGATCCCGCGCCGGCTCCAGTTGGTGTACCTCGGCAGTGGTGACGTGCTGACCTACGACCCCGTGCGCGCGGATCTGGAGCGGGTGGAGCGCAAGCTGCTCGCGCTGTGGGACGCGATCCGGCTGGCGACCGAGACGGGTGTCTGGCGTCCGCGGCCCACGAAGCTGTGCGGCTGGTGCGACCACCGGGCGCACTGTCCGGAGTTCGGCGGCACTCCCCCGCCGTACCCCCTGCCGGTGAGGGCGCCCGAGTCCGGCGGGGCCCAACAGGGCAGAATGGGGCCGGACTAGCGAAGGAGACTCAGGTGGCCATCCGCGTCCTACTGGTCGACGACCAGCCGCTGCTGCGTACCGGGTTCCGGATGATTCTGGAGGCCGAGCAGGACATCGCGGTCGTCGGCGAGGCCGGAGACGGCCTCCAGGCCCTGGACCAGGTGCGGGCGCTGCAGCCCGATGTGGTGCTGATGGACATCCGCATGCCGCGGATGGACGGGGTGGAGGCGACCCGGCAGATCACCGGGCCCGAGCGGGACGGGCCGGCGAAGGTGCTGGTGCTGACGACGTTCGATCTCGACGAGTACGTGGTGGAGGCCCTGAGGGCGGGGGCCAGCGGCTTCCTGCTGAAGGACGCCCCGGCAGGCGAGCTGGTGCAGGCGATCCGTGTGGTGGCCGCCGGGGAGGCGATGCTCGCGCCGAGCATCACGCGCCGGCTGCTGGACAAGTACGCCACGCACCTGCCGTCCGGTGACGAGCCGGTGCCGGACACGCTGCACACGCTGACCGAGCGTGAGGTCGAGGTGCTGAAGCTGGTGTCGCGCGGGCTGTCCAACGCGGAGATCGCCGCGGATCTGTTCGTCAGCGAGACCACCGTCAAGACGCACGTCGGCCATGTCCTGACCAAGCTGGGGCTGCGCGACCGGGTGCAGGCGGCGGTGTACGCCTACGAGAGCGGGCTGGTGCGCCCCGGCGCGCAGTAGCGCGGCAGTCGCCGGTACGGCGTCAGCTCCTGCCGGTCTCCCGGAACCGGAACACGGTCGAGGCAGCGCTCCAGGCCGTACACGCCGTCCTGGACGACCGCGTACTGCTCGGCCTGCCGGACCGGGAGGGCGGGGACGTCCTCGGCGACGGGGTCCTGGATCCGGCCGAAGTCCTCGTCGGTGGCGGAGCGGTCGCTCCGGGCGGCCGTGCGCGGGAGGAGCGATTCGGTGATCGTGTCGGCGTCGTAGTCGTCGTCCGGCACGTTGCCCTCGCCGAGGAAGGGCCCGGTGAAGTCGTCGGCGTCCGGGTGGTCGGGCACCCAGCCCTTGACGTGGACGCCGTACGTGCCGGCCGCGATGTCCTTCTCGTACGGGGCGAAGGGGACGGACTCGACGTCGCGTCGAGGAGTCCGCCGGCGTCGAGCCGTCCGGCGGTCGCCTTCGGTTCCTGGTCGGTGGCCGGCCGGCTCCCTCGGGGAAGCTGAGCAGCGGCTGGAAGACGCCGTTGAACAGCGGCCGGGAGCCGGGGTCGTGGCCGGAGGCGGGGTCGGTGGACAGGACGTCGTCGGACATCCCCACCACGACGCCGGAGCCGTTGGCCCCGGTGTCACCGCTCTCGGTGCCGCAGCCGGTCGACAGGCCCGTGGCCAGTCCCGCCGCGAGGGGCGGGACTGGCCACGGGTGACGCGCATTCACGTGCTGCGCCTTGTCGTTCTTGCTGCCCGGATCGTGCTACCGGTCCGGGTTCGTGCGGTTTCGTCACTCGGTGACGCCGCGCGCGAGCTCCCACAGCTGGAGGGACGAGGAGGAGTTGAGCGCGTAGGCGGTGCCGGTGACGCCGTCGCGGGCGGCGACGTACTGCTTGCCCTGCCACAGCGGGAGCAGCGGGACGTCCTCGGCGACGATGTTCTGGATCTCCGTGAGGCTGTCGGAGGCGGACAGCCGGTCGGCCTGGCGGCGCGACTCGGGGATCAGCTCCTTGATGATCTTGGGGTTGGCGTAGGGCGAGCTGAGGAAGTTGTCCTCGCCGAGGAAGGGGGCGGTGAAGGCGTCGGCGTCCGGGTAGTCGGGGAACCAGCCCATGCCGTAGACGTCGTACTTCTCGTTCTGGGCAGCGGTCTTGAACTTGTTCCAGGTCTCGCTCTTGATGTCGGTCTCGAACAGACCGCTGTCGTTGAGCTGCTTGCTCAGCTGCTCGAACTCCGACTTGGCGGCGGGACCGTAGTGGTCGTGCGTGTAGTGCAGCGTCAGCTTCACCGGGGTGGTGACGCCGGCGTCCTCCAGCAGCTCGCGGGCCTCGGCCACGCTCGGGTCGCCGTACGTGTTGAAGAACGCGTTGGTGTGACCGGTGACGCCGGCGGGGACCAGCGAGAACAGCGGCTCGGCCTGGGAGCCGTAGACGTTGCCGACCAGCTCGCCGCGGTTGATGACCTGGGCCATCGCCTGGCGGACGGCCTTGTCCTTCACGGTGGCGGCTTCGGTGTTGAACGCCAGGTACCGGATCTCCAGACCGGGCGACTCGACCACCTCGATCTCGTCGTCGGTGTTGTTGCTGAGCTCCTGGATCTGCTCGGGCGACATGGTGCGGGTCGCCATGTCGATGTCGCCCTTCTTCAGCGCCTCGCCCATGGCGTCGGCGCTGTCGTAGGAGACCATCTCGACCTTGTCGTTGTTCACCTTCAGTGCGCCCTTGTAGGAGGGGTTCTTGGTGAAGGTGGCGCTGACCAGCGTGCTGTCCTCGACCTTGCCCTCGAAGGTGTACGGACCGGAGCCGTCGATCTCGAAGCCCTCGCGCAGCTTGCCCTTGTCGTAGTTGTCCGGGTTGACGATGCCCGCGACCGGGGTGGACAGCTTGTACGGGAAGGTGGCGTCGGCGCTCTTGAGGTGGAAGATCACCTCGCGGTCGCCCTGCGTCTCGACGGTGTCGACGGTGGACAGCAGCGCGAACACACCGCTGTCGCCCTCGATGGAGATGGCGCGCTCGATGGAGAACTTCACGTCCTCCGCGGTGATCGCGTCGCCGTTGGAGAACTTCAGTCCGTCCCGCAGGGTGCAGCTGTAGCGCTCGTTGCCGGCGTCGGTGAATCCGCACGACTCGGCGGCCTCGGGCACCGGCTCGCCGTCGCCCCGGGGCTGGACCATCAGGGTCTGCACGGTCTGCCGCAGGATGTTCCAGGTACCGACGTCGTAGGCCCAGGCCGGGTCGAGGGGCGCGGGACCGTCCTCCTTGGATGCGGTGAACCGGTCCGTGGTGCCCACGACGATCGCTTCGCCGTCTCCGCTCCCGCCCTCGGTGTCGCCGCAGGCGGCGAGCACCGGCGCGAGCAGGCCCATCGCGGCCGCCAGCACCAAAGTCTTGCGGTTCATGCTCGAGTTTCTCCAGGACTGTCGACTCCGTGTATCCGGCATGCGGGGTTGTTGCAGCGGATCACGGGGATGGGGGCGAGGTTCTCGCGATGACATTAGTCCGCGCCCGCAGGAGGGTTCGCGGCCGCCGGAGTTGAGGGCACATCACGCAGTGGAACCAGGTGTGAACGCACCGGTAAAGGCGCCCGGGGAAGGATTGGTGCACCTTCTCATGAATCAGGACACAAGGGCGCGTCGACGACCTCCGAAATGGTGCGGAAGGCACAGGCGGACATCGCTGTCGACCCCCCTCCATGTGGCGAACCTCACATGCTGAAACGGGCTCGCCGGTACCGGAATTCAGCCATCGCCCAGCGGGCCGAATTCTCCCGGGCGCGCGCCCGGGAGCCCTCGAAGCCGGGCGGCGGGAATTCCGGCGGTAACGCCGCTGCGCTGGGTGAACGCCTAGCGCATTTCCGTCATCACACCATGCAGGAATGTCAGGTCCACGACTTCCAGGGAGGGGACGACCGTCCGCCGGGCGGCCGGGGCGATCGGACCCACCGAGGGCACCGCGACGACCTGGCAGCCCGCCGCCTCGGCGGCGGCGACACCGGTCGCGGTGTCCTCGACGACAGCGCACCGTACGGGGTCCACGCCGAGGCCGGCGGCGGCCGCGAGATACGGGTCGGGGTGCGGCTTGGTGCGCGGCACCTCGTCGCCGGCGATCGACAGCGCGAAGTGCCGGTGGCCCAGCGTGTTCAGCACCCGGTCGATGATGCGCCGGTGGGAAGCGGAGACCAGCGCGGTGGGCATCTCGTACTCGGACAGCTCGGCGAGCAGTCGCGCGGCGCCCGGCATCAGCGGCAGGGCCTGGTCGATGCGGTCCTCGAAGCCGTCGTTGAGCAGCACCGTCAGCTCCGGGAGGTCGATGTCGGCACCGGTGGCCTCGATGAGGAATCCCGCGCTGCGGGTCATGGGGCCGCCGACCACGACATGGCGCCAGGACTCGTCGAGGGTGTGGCCGAGGGAGGCGAAGACCTCCTTCTCGACGTCCCACCAGAAACCCTCGGTGTCCACCAGGGTGCCGTCCATGTCGAGGAACACGGCCTGAAGGGCCGAGCCCTCGGCCGTCTGGGTTCCGAGCGCGGGGACCGTACTGGTCATCCACGTACCTCCTTCACAGGGACGACCAGGCCGGTTCCCACGGGGGGAACCGGCCTGCGGTGGACCGACCAGTGTACGTCGTGCGGGACGCGAACGCCCGGTGTGCCCGGTGGCGCCTCAGCGGGCGTTGAAGTACTTGGCCTCCGGGTGGTGGATGACGATGGCGTCCGTGGACTGCTCGGGGTGCAGCTGGAACTCCTCGGAGAGCCGCACGCCGATGCGCTCGGGTTCGAGCAGTGCGGCGATCTTGGCGCGGTCCTCCAGGTCGGGGCAGGCGCCGTAGCCGAGGGAGAAGCGGGCGCCCCGGTACTTCAGGGCGAACATGTCCTCCATCGCGGCGGGGTCCTCGCCCGCGAAGCCGAGCTCGGAGCGCACGCGCGCGTGCCAGTACTCGGCGAGGGCCTCCGCCAGCTGCACGGAGAGCCCGTGCAGCTCCAGGTAGTCGCGGTAGGCGTCGGCCTCGAACATCCGGGCGGTCTCCTCGCCGATCCTCGATCCGACGGTGACCACCTGGAGGCCGACCACGTCGGTCTCGCCGGACTCCTCCGGGCGGAAGAAGTCGGCCAGGCACAGACGGCGGCCGCGGCGCTGGCGCGGGAAGGTGAAGCGGGTGCGCTCGTTGCCCTGCTCGTCCAGGATGATCAGGTCGTCGTCCTTGGAGACGCACGGGAAGTAGCCGTAGACCACGGCCGCCTCCAGCAGGTTCTCCGTCTGGAGCCGGTCGAGCAGTCCGCGCAGCCTGGGCCGGCCCTCGGTCTCGGCCAGCTCCTCGTAGGTCGGCCCGTCGCCGGTGCGGGCCTGCTTCAGGCCCCACTGGCCCTTGAAGAGGGCGCCCTCGTCGAGCCAGCTCGCGTACTCCTTGAGCTGGATGCCCTTGATCACGCGTGTGCCCCAGAAGGGCGGGGCGGGGACCGGATTGTCGGTGGCGACGTCGGAGCGGACGTGCCCCTCCTCGGGACGCTCCTCGATCTCCACGGTGGCCGCGCGGACCCGGCGCTGCCTCAGTTCGGGCAGCTGTGCGCCGGGCACTCCGCGCTTGATGCCGATGAGGGCGTCCATCAGGCGCAGGCCCTCGAAGGCGTCGCGGGCGTAGCGGACCTCGCCCTGGTAGATCTCGTGCAGGTCCTGCTCGACGTAGGCGCGGGTGAGGGCGGCGCCGCCGAGGATCACCGGATAGTCGGCGGCCAGACCGCGCTGGTTGAGCTCCTCCAGGTTCTCCTTCATGATCACCGTGGACTTCACCAGCAGCCCGGACATGCCGATGACGTCGGCCTTGTGCTCGTCGGCTGCGTCCAGGATCGCGGAGACCGGCTGCTTGATGCCCAGGTTGACGACGTTGTAGCCGTTGTTCGACAGGATGATGTCGACCAGGTTCTTGCCGATGTCGTGCACGTCGCCGCGCACGGTGGCCAGCACGATCGTGCCCTTGCCCACGGCGTCCTCACCGTCTGCGACTTTCTCCATGTGCGGCTCGAGGTGCGCGACGGCGGTCTTCATCACCTCGGCGGACTGGAGCACGAACGGCAGCTGCATCTGGCCGGAGCCGAACAGCTCACCGACCACCTTCATGCCGTCCAGGAGGGTGTCGTTGACGATGTCGAGGGCCTTGCGGGTCGTCAGGGCCTCGTCCAGGTCCTGTTCGAGGCCGTTCTTCTCTCCGTCGATGATCCGCCGCTTGAGGCGCTCCTCCAGGGGAAGGGCCGCCAGCTCCTCGGCCTTGCCGGCCTTCAGCGACTTCGCCGTCGCCCCCTCGAACAAGGCCATCAGCTTCTGCAACGGGTCGTAGCCCTCACGGCGCCGGTCGTGGATCAGGTCCAGCGCCGTTTGGACCTCTTCCTCGCTGAAGCGGGCGATGGGCAGGATCTTCGACGCGTGGACGATCGCCGAATCCAGTCCGGCCTTGACGCACTCGTCGAGGAAGACCGAGTTCAGCAGGATGCGGGCGGCCGGGTTGAGGCCGAAGGAGATGTTCGACAGGCCGAGGGTGGTCTGCACCCGCGGGTGGCGCTCCTTCAGCAGGCGGATGCCCTCGATGGTGGCCAGGCCGTCCTTGCGGGACTCCTCCTGGCCGGTGCAGATGGTGAAGGTCAGACAGTCGACGAGGATGTCCTCCTCGCGGATGCCCCAGTTGCCGGTCAGGTCGTCGATCAGCCGTTCGGCGATCTCGACCTTCTTCTCGGCGGTGCGGGCCTGGCCCTCCTCGTCGATGGTGAGCGCGATCAGCGCGGCGCCGTGCTCCTGCGCCAGCCGCGTGACCTTGGCGAACCGCGACTCGGGCCCGTCGCCGTCCTCGTAGTTCACCGAGTTGATCACCGCGCGGCCGCCGAGCTTCTCCAGCCCGGCCCGGATGACGTCGACCTCGGTGGAGTCGAGGACGACGGGCAGGGTGGAGGCGGTGGCGAAGCGTCCGGCCAGTTCCTCCATGTCGGCGACGCCGTCGCGGCCCACGTAGTCCACGCACAGGTCCAGCATGTGCGCGCCCTCGCGGATCTGCTCGCGGGCCATCTCCACGCAGTTGTCCCAGCGGCCCTCGAGCATCGCCTCGCGGAACTTCTTCGATCCGTTGGCGTTCGTCCGCTCGCCGATCGCCAGGTAGGCGGTGTCCTGGCGGAACGGGACGCTCTGGTAGAGGGAGGCCGCGCCGGGCTCCGGGCGCGGGTCGCGCTCGGCCGGGGCGAGGTCGCGCACGCGCTCCACGAGCCGGCGCAGGTGCTCGGGCGTGGTGCCGCAGCAGCCGCCCACCAGGGACAGGCCGTAGTCGCGTACGAAGTTCTCCTGGGCGTCCGCCAGCTCTCCGGGGGAGAGCGGGTAGCGGGCGCCGTCCTTGGTGAGCTCCGGCAGGCCGGCGTTGGGCATGCAGGACAGCCGGACGCGGGAGTGGCGGGCCAGGTGGCGCAGGTGCTCGCTCATCTCGGCCGGGCCGGTGGCGCAGTTCAGGCCGATCAGGTCGATGCCCAGCGGTTCCAGGGCGGTGAGCGCGGCGCCGATCTCGGAACCGAGCAGCATGGTGCCGGTGGTCTCGACCGTGACCGACACGATCAGCGGGACCTCGAACCCGGCGGTCCCCATCGCGCGGCGGGCGGCGATCACGGAGGCCTTGGTCTGCAGCAGGTCCTGGGTCGTCTCCACCAGCAGCGCGTCCGCGCCGCCCGCGAGCAGGCCCTCGGCGTTCCGCTGGTAGGCGTCCCGGATGGCGGAGAAGGTGGTGTGGCCGAGGGTGGGCAGCTTGGTGCCGGGGCCCATCGAGCCGAGCACCCAGCGGGTGCGGCCGTCCCGCGCGGCGTACTCGTCCGCGGTCTCGCGGGCGATGCGGGCGCCCGCCTCGGACAGCTCGGCGACGCGCTCCGGGATGTCGTACTCGCCGAGGGCGGTGAGGTTGGCGCCGAAGGTGTTCGTCTCCACGCAGTCGACTCCGGCGTCGAAGTACTCGGAGTGGACCGAACGGACGATGTCCGGGCGCGTCAGGTTCAGGATCTCGTTGCAGCCCTCGAGGTTCTGGAAGTCCTCGAGCGTGGGGTCCTGGGCCTGGAGCATGGTGCCCATGGCTCCGTCGGCGACCACCACCCGGGTGGCGAGCGCCTCGCGGAGGGCGGACACACGGGTCCGGCTGTCGGCGGAAGGGGTCTGCGGCAACGAGGCCATGAAAGGGGCTCCCTCTGGGTGCGACGGCTGTCGGCTTTGCGGCTGCCCGGGATCCCCTCACGGAGCGTCCCCGGCTGGGCGCACCTCGCCAGGGTATCCGGGACCGTTCTCCGATGTTCAGGGCGTCCACGGGGCGGACGATGATGGCCGAGAGCCGACGTACGGAGTACGAGTGGCGGAACCGATCACGACCGATCATTAGCGAGAGGTCGACATCGACCGGTAGTGTTCGGCATTGCCGAACAGCGGCAGCGGCACGTCGCGGGTGGACGGCCGAAGGGGACGGAGGCAGTACGGCGATGGCACGGAACATCCAGTCGCTCGAACGGGCGGCGGCGATGCTGCGGCTGCTCGCGGGTGGCGAGCGGCGACTCGGCCTGTCGGACATCGCCTCGTCACTGGGCCTCGCCAAGGGCACCGCCCACGGCATCCTGCGCACGCTCCAGCAGGAGGGGTTCGTCGAGCAGGACGACGCCTCCGGGCGCTATCAGCTGGGCGCCGAGCTGCTGCGCCTGGGCACCACCTACCTCGACGTGCACGAACTGCGGGCACGCGCCCTGGTGTGGACGGACGACCTGGCCCGCTCCAGCGGCGAGAGCGTCTACCTCGGCGTGCTGCACCAGCAGGGCGTGCTGATCGTGCACCACGTCTTCCGGCCGGACGACAGCCGGCAGGTGCTGGAGATAGGGGCCATGCAGCCGCTGCACTCCACGGCCCTGGGCAAGGTGCTGTCGGCCTACGACCCGGTGGCCCACAGCGAGGCCCTGGAGTCCGAGCGCAAGGCCTTCACCGACCGGACGGTGTGCGACCCGGACGGCTTCGAGCACATCCTCGACCTCACCCGCGCGCGCGGCTACGCGGCGGACGTGGAGGAGACCTGGGAGGGCGTCGCCGCCGTCGCCGCCCCCATCCACGACCGGCGGCGCATGCCGGTGGGCGCGGTGGGCATCACGGGGGCGGTGGAGCGGCTGCGCCGGGACGGCGAGCTGCGGCCCGAGCTGATCGCGGCGGTACGGGACTGCGCCCGCGCGGTCTCGCGGGACCTGGGCGCCGGGCGGTTCTGAGCGGAACACGGAGGTGACCGGGGCGCCGCACGGCGTCCCGGTCGCCGTCATGCCCGGGGCGGGCATACCGGGCGCGAGCGGAAGCAACCGCCGCGAAGATCGACAACTCGGGACGCTCCATAACGATCGCGTTTTCGACAACCGAACTCTTGACGCCCACGGGGTGTCGGGAAAGACTCCCGTCCATCGGTCGGCATTGTCGAACACCTACCGGCAATACGAGTTAGAGTGTGACAACGCCAAGGGCCGGCATCGCTCTCATCCCCTGAGGGCGCCAATCCCCGGTGGGACCCGGGGGTCGGCTTCCCTGGACGAAGGACAAAGGAGTCGCGGGTGTCCAGCTCCGACATCTTCATCGGCGAGACCATCGGTACCGCCATACTCATCCTGCTCGGCGGCGGTGTCTGCGCCGCCGTGACGCTGAAGGCCTCCAAGGCCCGTAACGCCGGCTGGCTCGCCATCGCCTTCGGGTGGGGCTTCGCCGTGATGACGGCGGTGTACATCGCCGGACCGCTCTCCGGCGCCCACCTCAACCCGGCCGTCACCGTGGCGCTCGCCCTCAAGGACGGCGAGTGGGGCAACGTCCCGGTCTACTTCGCCGGAGAGTTCCTCGGCGCGATGATCGGCGCGACTCTGGTCTGGGTGGCCTACTACGGCCAGTTCCTGGCCCACCTCACCGACAAGGAGATCGTCGGCGGTCCGGGCGCGCAGGCCACCGCCGCCAAGGCGGTCGAGGCGCAGGAGAAGGGCGCGGGCCCGGTGCTCGGCGTCTTCTCCACCGGTCCGGAGATCCGGCACACGGTGCAGAACCTCGCCACGGAGATCGTCGGCACCTTCGTGCTGCTGCTGGCCATCCTCACCCAGGGCCTGAACGACGCGGGCAACGGCCTGGGGGTGCTGGGCGGTCTGATCACGGCGCTCGTCGTCGTCTCCATCGGCCTGTCGCTGGGCGGCCCGACCGGGTACGCCATCAACCCGGCCCGCGACCTCGGTCCGCGCATCGTGCACGCCCTGCTGCCGCTGCCCAACAAGGGCGGCTCCGACTGGTCCTACGCCTGGGTCCCGGTGGTCGGTCCACTGATCGGCGGCGCCCTCGCGGCCGGTCTCTACAACGTCGCCTTCGCGTAGGCCCCGCATCATGTGACAGCGCTGTACGTACCGCCCCGTAACCAAGGAACTCCCAGGAGCACACAGTGACCGACGCCCACACCGCCGGCCCGTTCATCGCCGCCATCGACCAGGGCACCACCTCCTCCCGCTGCATCGTCTTCGACCGCGACGGGCGCATCGTCTCCGTCGACCAGAAGGAGCACGAGCAGATCTTCCCCAAGCCGGGCTGGGTCGAGCACGACGCCACCGAGATCTGGACCAACGTCCAGGAGGTCGTCGCCGGAGCCGTCGAGAAGGCCGGCATCACCCGCGACGACATCAAGGCCATCGGCATCACCAACCAGCGCGAGACCACCGTGCTGTGGGACAGGAACACCGGTGAGCCGGTCCACAACGCCATCGTCTGGCAGGACACCCGCACCGACGCCCTCTGCCGCGAGCTCGGCCGCAACGTCGGTCAGGACCGCTTCCGCCGCGAGACCGGTCTCCCCCTGGCCTCCTACTTCGCCGGTCCCAAGGCCCGCTGGCTGCTCGACAACGTCGACGGCCTCAAGGAGCGCGCCGAGGCGGGCGACATCCTCTTCGGCACCATGGACACATGGGTCATCTGGAACCTGACCGGCGGCACGGACGGCGGCCGCCACGTCACCGACGTCACCAACGCGTCCCGCACCATGCTGATGAACCTGCACACCATGCAGTGGGACGAGAGGATCGCCGAGTCCATCGGCGTCCCCGCCGCGATGCTGCCCGAGATCCGCTCCTCGGCCGAGGTCTACGGCGAGATCAAGGGCGGCAGACTGGGCGAGCTGCTCGGCGGCATCCCGGTCGCCTCCGCGCTGGGCGACCAGCAGGCGGCCCTGTTCGGCCAGACCTGCTTCGCCGAGGGCGAGACCAAGTCGACGTACGGCACCGGCACCTTCATGGTGATGAACACCGGCGACAAGATCATCAACTCCTACAGCGGCCTGCTGACCACGGTCGGCTACCAGATCGGCGACCAGAAGCCGGTCTACGCCCTGGAGGGCTCGATCGCCGTCACCGGCTCGCTGGTGCAGTGGATGCGCGACCAGATGGGCCTGATCTCCACCGCCGCCGAGATCGAGACCCTCGCGCTCTCCGTCGAGGACAACGGCGGCGCCTACTTCGTGCCGGCCTTCTCCGGCCTGTTCGCCCCGTACTGGCGCTCCGACGCCCGCGGTGTGATCGCCGGCCTCACCCGGTACGTCACCAAGGCGCACCTCGCGCGCGCCGTGCTGGAGGCCACCGCCTGGCAGACGCGGGAGATCGCGGACGCCATGACGAAGGACTCCGGCGTGGAGCTGGCCGCCCTCAAGGTCGACGGCGGCATGACCTCCAACAACCTGCTGATGCAGACGCTCTCGGACTTCCTGGACGCCCCCGTGGTGCGTCCGATGGTCGCCGAGACCACCTGCCTCGGCGCCGCCTACGCCGCCGGCCTCGCCGTCGGCTTCTGGAACAGCACCGACGACCTGCGCGCCAACTGGCGGCGGGCCGCCGAGTGGACCCCCCGCATGGACGCGGAGACCCGCGACCGTGAGTACAAGAGCTGGCTCAAGGCCGTCGAGCGGACCATGGGCTGGCTCGAGGACGAGGAGTAAGAACCGCCATGACCAGCCAGTCCACCCTGCAGTCCGTGCCTGCCCTGGGGACGCACCCGGCGTCCGGCTCGAACCCGAGCCGCGCCGAGACCCGGGAGCAGCTCTCCAAGGCGTCGTACGACCTCCTCGTGATCGGCGGCGGCATCCTGGGCATCTCCACCGCCTGGCACGCCGCGCAGTCCGGCCTCAGGGTGGCTCTGGTGGACGCCGGCGACTTCGCCGGCGCCACCTCCTCCGCCTCCTCCAAGCTGCTCCACGGCGGTCTGCGCTACCTGCAGACCGGTGCGGTGAAGCTGGTGGCGGAGAACCACTTCGAGCGCCGTGCGGTCTCCCGCCAGGTGGCCCCCCACCTGGCGAACCCGCTCACGTTCTACCTCCCCGTGTACAAGGGCGGGCCGCACGGCGCGGCGAAGCTCGGCGCCGGTGTCTTCGCGTACTCGGCGCTGTCCGCCTTCGGCGACGGCGTCGGGCACCTGCTCTCGCCGGCCAAGGCCGCGCAGGACGTGCCGGAGCTGCGCACCGACAACCTCAGGGCCGTGGCCGTGTACGGCGACGACCAGATGAACGACGCGCGCATGGCGCTGATGACGGTCCGCGCGGCGGCCGAGTCCGGCGCGGTCGTCCTCAACCACGCCGAGGTGACGGGGCTGCGCTTCACCCGGGGCCGGGTCACCGGCGCCGAGCTGCGCGACCGTCTGACGGGCGACGAGTTCGGCGTCGACGCCCGCCTGGTGCTGAACGCGACCGGCCCGTGGGTCGACCACCTGCGCCGCATGGAGGACCCGAAGGCCGCGCCGTCCATCCGCCTGTCGAAGGGCGCGCACCTGGTCCTGAAGCGGACCTCCCCGTGGAAGGCCGCGCTGGCCACGCCGATCGACAAGTACCGGATCACCTTCGCCCTCCCCTGGGAGGACATGCTGCTGCTCGGCACCACCGACGAGGAGTTCGAGGGCGACCCGGCGGACGTCGCGGTCACCGAGAAGGACACCGCGCAGATACTCGACGAGGCCGCGTTCTCCATCCGCGACCAGCAGCTCGACCGGGACCTGATCACCTACGCCTTCGCGGGACTGCGGGTGCTGCCCGGCGGTCCCGGGGACACGGCCAAGGCCAAGCGGGAGACGGTCGTCACCGAGGGCCGGGGCGGGATGCTGTCCGTCGCGGGCGGCAAGTGGACCACCTTCCGCCACATCGGCCGTACGGTGATGCGCAAGCTCCAGGAGCTGCCCGGCCACCCGCTGGGCGAGGACTTCGAGCCGATCGCCTCGCTGCCGAAGAAGCTGCCGCTGCCGGGCGTGGCCAACCCCCGCGCGGTGGCCCACCGGCTGCTGGTCGACAGCCCGGCGCCCGGCCCGCGCATGGCCGCGGACACCGCCCGGCACCTGGCCACCCACTACGGTTCGCTGGCCTTCGACATCGCTCGCCTGGCCAACGACGACCCGGCGCTCGCCCGGCGCGTCCACCCGGACGCCCCGGAGATCTGGGCGCAGGTCGTCTGGGCCCGCGACCACGAGTGGGCCGAGACCGCGGACGACGTGCTGCGCCGCCGCACCACCCTGACGATCCGGGGCCTGGCCACGGACGAGGTCCGCGCGAACGTCCAGGAGCTGCTCGACAAGAAGTGACCGGTGCTCCCCCGGCTCCCCCGCACGGGAGCCGGCATCCGGGTCAGGGGCGGCTCCGCGCCGACGGAGCCGCCCCTGACCCGTACATAATGGGCTGGATACATCGGAGGTCTGGTCCGCAGGGAGGCGCGGTATGGCAGTGACCGACGAGGCGATCGAGAAGATCAAGGGAATGATCGTCTCGGGCGCGCTGCGTCCCGGCGCCCGGCTGCCCAAGGAGAGCGAGCTCGCGGCCGAGCTGGGGCTGTCCCGCAACTCGCTGCGCGAGGCGGTGCGCGCCCTGTCGCTGATCCGCATCCTGGACGTGCGGCAGGGCGACGGCACCTACGTCACCAGTCTCGACCCGCAACTCCTGCTGGAGGCGCTGAGCTTCGTCGTCGACTTCCACCGCGACGACACGGTCCTGGAGTTCCTCGCCGTACGCCGCATCCTGGAGCCGGCCGCGACGGCCCTCGCGGCCACCCGGATCGGCGAGGAGCAACTGGACGCTCTGGCAGAGCAGTTGGACAGGCTCGGCGACGAGCCGTCGGTGGAGGACCTGGTCGCCGCCGACCTGGAGTTCCACCGGGGCATCGTGCGCGGCTCCGGCAACTCCGTGCTGTGCTCCCTGCTCGACGGCCTGTCCGGCCCCACCACGCGGGCCCGGATCTGGCGCGGGCTCACCCAGAAGGACGCGGTCGGCCGCACCCTGCACGAGCACCGGGCCATCCTCGCCGCCCTGCGGGACCGGGACGCGGAGGCGGCGCGGTCCTGGTCGACGGTGCACATCGCGAGCGTGGAGCAGTGGCTGCGGTCCACGCTGTGAGTGGTGTTTCCGGGGGTACGGCGGGGCAGTGATGGGGCACTCCCCTTGTGAAGGGGACTGCGGGCGCTCCTCCGGGCACGCCGTAAGGTTGGGGCGTACGCGAGGGCACGTCGGAAGGAGGCGCTGGGTGATCGAGCTCGAGGGGGTTCCCGAGCTGGTCGACCCGGTCATGGTGGCCGCGTTCGAGGGCTGGAACGATGCCGGTGACGCCGCCTCCACCGCGGTCGCGCACCTGGACCGGGAGTGGAAGGGCGAGGTGTTCGCGGCGCTGGACGCCGAGGACTACTACGACTTCCAGGTGAACCGCCCCACGGTGTTCATGGACGGCGGGGTCCGCAAGGTCACCTGGCCGACCACGCGGTTGTCGGTGGTCCGGGTCGGCGGCGAGAAGCCGCGCGACCTGGTGCTGGTCCGCGGCATCGAACCGTCCATGCGGTGGCGTTCGTTCTGCAACGAGATCCTCGGCTTCGCGCACGAACTCGGCGTGGAGCTGGTGGTCGTGCTGGGCGCGCTGCTCGGTGACACCCCGCACACCCGGCCGGTCCCGGTCAGCGGGACCACGTCCGACCCGGACCTGGCCCGCCGCATGGACCTGGAGGAGACCAAGTACGAGGGCCCCACGGGCATCGTCGGCATCCTCCAGGAGGCGTGCGCGCACGCGGGCGTGCCCGCGGTGTCGCTGTGGGCGGCGGTCCCGCACTACGTCTCGCAGCCGCCCAACCCGAAGGCCACCCTGGCCCTCCTCAACCGCCTGGAGGACCTGATCGACGTGCGGATCCCGCTGGGCGAGCTGCCCGAGGACGCGCGCGCCTGGCAGGTGGGCGTGGACCAACTGGCCGCGGAGGACAGCGAGGTGGCCGAGTACGTCCAGACGCTGGAGGAGGCCCGGGACACCGCCGAGCTGCCGGAGGCGTCGGGCGAGGCGATCGCCCGCGAGTTCGAGCGCTATCTGCGGCGCCGTGACGGGGCGTCGGGCCCGCCCGGCGGACACGCCACGGCCGACGGCTCGGACGGTACGTCGTACCGGCGGGAGGGCCCGGGCGGGCGCACCCGCCCGCCGAAGCCGCCGAAGCCGGGGACGGACTTCGATCCGGACCAGGACCCGGGCTCCGGCGGCGACGAGTCGTCGGAGGACTGAACGAAGGGGCGCCCCGTTCACCACGGGGCGCCCCTTCGTCGTCGTGTCCGGTTACAGCGCCACGCCGAGCAGCGCGTCCACCGCGCGGGAGACGACACCGGGCGCGCCGGTGTCCGTGCCGCCGCTCTCCTCCTGGAGCACGGTCCAGCGGTCGACGGCGGCCAGCGCGGCCGGAGCGTCCAGATCGTTGGCCAGGGCCTCGCGGATCTCCTCGACCAGTGCCTCGGCGGGCGGGCCGTCGGGGCGGGAGACCGCGGCACGCCAGTGGTCGAGGCGGGTCACGGCGTCCTGGAGGACCTGGTCGGTCCACTCCCAGTCGGCGCGGTAGTGGTGGGCGAGCAGCGCCAGCCGGATCGCCGCCGGGTCCACCCCGTCGCGCCGCAGCCGGGACACGAAGACCAGGTTGCCCTTGGACTTGGACATCTTCTCGCCGTGCAGGGCGACCATGCCGGCGTGGACGTACGCCTTGGCCATGGGGAACTCGCCGGTGAGCACCTGGGCGTGCGAGGCGCCCATCTCGTGGTGCGGGAAGACCAGGTCGGATCCGCCGCCCTGGACGTCGAAGCCCATGCCGAGGTGGTCGAGGGCGATGGCCACGCACTCGATGTGCCAGCCGGGGCGGCCCCGGCCGAGCGAGCCGCCGTCCCAGCTCGGCTCGCCCTCGCGGGCGGCCATCCAGAGCATCGGGTCGACGGGGTTCTTCTTGCCCGGACGGTCCGGGTCGCCGCCGCGTTCGGCGGACAGCAGCCGCATGGCGGCGGCGTCGAGGTTCGAGACCTGGCCGAAGTGCGGGTCGGACTCGACGGAGAAGTAGATGTCGCCCTCGATCTCGTACGTCGCGCCGAGCTCGCGCAGTCGTTCGACGAGCGGGACGATGCCGGGTATCGCCTCCACGGCGCCTATGTACTGCCGCGGGGGCAGCATCCGCAGGGCCGTCATGTCCTCGCGGAACAGCGCGGTCTCGCGCTCGGCGAGCGCGGTCCAGTCGACGCCGTCCCGTTCGGCCCGCTCCAGCAGCGGGTCGTCGACGTCCGTGACGTTCTGGACGTAGTGAACCTGCCGCTTGGTGTCGAGCCACACGCGCTGCACGAGGTCGAACGCGTTGTAGGTCGCCGCGTGTCCGATGTGGGTGGCGTCGTAGGGGGTGATGCCGCAGACGTAGATGCGGGCGACGGGACCGGGGTCGGAGGTGACCAGGCCCCCGGTCGCGGTGTCGTGGATCCTCAGGTCGCGGCCCTGACCGGGCAGGGCGGGGACCTCGGAAGCGGGCCAGGCATGCATGCCATGAGCCTAACCGGACCGCGGTTCGGAAAACGAACGGGAGCAGGCCGGATGACCGGGAAGGCGCTCTTGCGCCGCGCCGCCCGGCGTGCTGCCGGTCTTGTCCCGGGCGGGTGGTCGTCCCGTTCCGGAGGGGCCGCCGTTGCGTCCGGACAGACCGTCGTCCCGTTCAGACCGGGGGCCAGGGGATGGCCGGCCAGTCGCCGGCCGGCTGCGGGTGGGTGCCGGTGGTGAGGAGGGTCTCCACGCGTGCGCGGGTGGCATCGATCTCCGCGCGGGTGAGGAGGGGGGTCAGGGCGGCGGTGAGGGCGCCGGTGCCGGTGAGGGCCGTTCTGAGGCCCCCGAGGACGTCCAGCGCCTCCGCGGTCAGGGGCTCGCCCGCCCAGCCCCACAGCAGGGTGCGGAGCTTGTTCTCGGCGTTGAAGGTGACCCCGTGGTCGATGCCGTACAGCAGGCCCTCCGCGGTGGGCAGCAGGTGCCCGCCCTTGCGGTCGGCGTTGTTGATCACCGCGTCGAGGACCGCGAGCCGGCGCAGCCGCTCGTCGTCGGCGTGCACGAGCAGCGCGGTGCGGCCCTCGCCGGCCTCGGCGAAGCCGATCGCCTTCCAGCCCGGCTCCGGTTCCTCGCCGTCGACCAGGGCGAGGAGCTCCGCGCCGGGCGCCGTCTCGATCCACAGCTGGCACATGCCCTCGCCGTAAGGGCCGTCGCGGAGCACGGTGGGCGGGACCAGGCCCCAGCCGGTCGCCTCGGAGACCGCGTGGGCGGCGACCTCGCGCCCGGCGAGCGTGCCGTCGGGGAAGTCCCACAGGGGCCGCTCCCCGGCGACCGGCTTGTAGACGCACGCGGCTTCCCGGCCCTCGTGCGTCACGGTGCAGTACAGCGCCGCGTTCGAGGCCTCGCGGATGCGTCCGCGCACGGTCAGCTCGCCCTCGGCGAGCAGCACCGTGACGGCCGGGTCGGCGGCCGTCACGCCCCGCGGCGGTATCCGTTCTGGCGCGGACATACGTGTCCTTCCGGGTCGAGCGGGAGGCTGCACAGCGGGCACGGCGGCCGCCCGGCGTTGACGACGTCGAGGGCGCGCTTGGCGAAGGCCCGGGCCTGCGCGCCGGTGAGCCGGACGCGGAGCATCGGGGGCCCGTTCTCCTCGTCCTGGAGCAGCCGCTCCTCGGCCTCGGCGAGGTCCTCCTCGGACTCGGCGTCCAGTTCGACGAGCGCCTGCGCCTCGACGATCATGCGCTGCTCCTCGCCGTCCCAGGCGAGCGCCATGGTGCCGACGCGGAACTCCTCCTCCACGGGGGTGTCCAGCGGGGCGCTGTCGGTGATCTCGGCCGGCGTCATCGCGGGCACCGCGGCGCTGCCGCCGCTGCGGCGCACGACCTCGTCGAGCAGTTCGTCCATCCGTTCGGCGAGCGCCGCGACCTGGGTCTTCTCCAGGGCCACGCTGGTCACCCGGGAGCCGGCGGAGGCCTGGAGGAAGAACGTACGGCGCCCTGGCAGCCCGACCGTACCGGCCACGAAACGTTCCGGTTGGTCGTAGAGGAACACCTGACGGGACACGTCCTGTCTCCATTGAGAGTCGTGGTGGGCGTGGGGGAAACGGGCGGCTGGTCGAAACGGGGACGCACTGCGGCGACCGCTTCACCCTACTGCGCCCGGCGATCACGGTGCGCCCGCGCCGCCCCCGACCGTGGCGTCGTCGGCCGGCGGCTCCTCGCACGGTGCCAGGGACGCGAAGTCGCCGGTGTCGCCGAGGCGGACGAGAAAGGGGCGCAACCGTGTGTAACGGATCGCGGTGATGGAACACGGTTCAACGGAAATCCGCTGGAAGAGGTCGAGATGAAGTCCGAGTGCGTCCGCGACGAGAGACTTGATGATGTCGCCGTGCGAGCACATGAGGTACACGGCGTCGGCGCCGTGGTCGCGCTCCACCCGCGCGTTCCACTCGCGCACCGCTTCGGCGGCGCGCGTCTGCATCGCGCGCATGGACTCCCCGCCGGGGAAGGCCGCCGCCGACGGGTGCGCCTGCACCACGTCCATCAGGGGCTCGTCCTTGAGCTCGGTGAGCTTGCGGCCCGACCAGTCGCCGTAGTGGCACTCGCCGATGCGGTCGTCGGTGTGCGGGGTGAGGCCGGGACGCGCCTCCAGCAGCGGCCGGAGGGTCTCCCGGCAGCGCTGCAGCGGGCTGGTGACGATCTCGGCCAGCGGCAGCTCGGCGAGCCGTCCGGGCAGTGCGGCGGCCTGGGCGGCGCCGCGGTCGTCGAGGGCGACGCCGGGCGTCCAGCCGGCGAGCAGTCCCTCGGTGTTGGCGGTGGAACGTCCGTGCCGGACCAGGAGCAATGTGGGCATGCGGCCCAGGGTAGGCGCACGCGTGTGTGGTGTGTTCGTCGTGGGAAGGGAGAAGGCGTTTCGTGATCGTCGACTGTGCCATCTATCGGGAGGGGCGACGGTCGGAGGGGCCCCACGACTTCTCCGACGCGCTGGACGAGGCCCGGTCGGCCGGGGGGTTCGTCTGGATCGGGCTGCACGAGCCGACGGCGGACGAGTTCGACCTGGTCGCGCAGGAGTTCAGTCTGCATCCGCTGGCGGTCGAGGACGCCCTCAAGGCCCATCAGCGGCCCAAGCTGGAGGTGTACGACGACTCGCTCTTCGTGGTGCTGAAACCGATCGTGTACGAGCCGCGGAGCGACACCGTCTCGTCCGGTGAGGTCATGATCTTCCTCGGGGACGCGTTCGTGGTGACCGTCCGGCACGGGGAGGGGACTCCGCTGGGAGCCGTGCGCAAGCGGCTGGAGCGGGAACCGGAGCTGCTGGGCGAGGGGCCCACGTCGGTGCTGTACGCGATCGCCGACGCCGTCGTCGACCACTACCTGGTCGTGGCGACCGAGCTGCAGACCGACCTGGAGGAACTGGAGGCGGAGGTCTTCACCCCCGACAGCGGGGGTTCACGGCACACCGCCTCCAGGATCTACACCTTCAAGCGGCAGATCCTGGAGTTCCGGCGGGCGACCGGGCCGCTGGCGATGCCGATGGCGCGGCTGGCGGGGGTGGGCACGTACGGGACGGGGGCGCCGTTCGTGGAGGACAGGGCGCGGCCCTTCTTCCGCGACGTGCACGACCACCTCACCCGGGTGAACGAGTCCGTGGAGGGACTGGACCGGCTGGTCTCGGACGTCCTCTCGGCTCATCTGGCGCAGATCAGCGTGCGGCAGAACGACGACATGCGGAAGATCTCCGCGTGGGCGGCCATGGCCGCGATCCCCACGATGCTCGCGGGGATCTACGGGATGAACTTCGAGCACATGCCGGAGCTACGCTGGGAGTGGTCGTATCCGGTGGTGATCCTGGTGATGGGCGTGCTGGAGGTGCTGTTGTTCCGCCTGTTCAAGCGGCGGGGGTGGATGTGAGGGGCCCGGTCCGGCGTCCGGGTGCGGCCACGTGAACTCCGGTTCCGGGTGCGGTCACGCGAACTCCGGTTCCGGGTTCGCCGGGCCGCCGAGCGCGTCGCGGCGGTCGGGCGTCCTCAGGGAGACCATGCGGCGCCAGCCGCCCAGGCGTTCGTACGCGTACACCGCGTGGATGCCCGCCGCGAGGACCGCCGCCTTGGGCCCGGGCCAGCCGAGGATGCGGCCCATGTGGGCCATCACCGCCAGGCTGACGTCCCGGTAGACGCGGATCTCCGCGAGCGCGCACGCGCGCAGCGTGCGCTGGATGGCGCGGCCGTGTCCGGCGTACGCGAAGCGCAGCAGTTCCTCGTGGCAGTAGGCGAGGTGGTTGTCCTCGTCGTCGGAGATCATCCTGACCGCGCGGCCGAGGTCGGGGTGGTCGGCGAAGTGCTTGCGGAGCAGTTCCATCTGCTCGGAGGCGCGCTGCTCGGTGACCCTGCTGTGGGCGAGGTAGGTGACGACGTCCTGGACGGTGAGCGGCTCGTCGCGCTTCAGCCGGCCGTGGGCCAGGCCGATGCCGTTGCGCTCCAGGAGCATGGTGTAGTCGGTCTCCGGGGGGACCGGGACGGGCTTCAGGCCGCGCTTCCTCATCAGGGCGTTGAAGATGCGGCCGTGCTTGTCCTCGTCGGCGCCGTGCCTGGTGATCTTGGGGGCGAGTTCGCGCTGGGTCTCGGGGACCAGCGCGGCGATACGGGCGTTCTCCCAGCCGCCCTGCGACTCGCCGCTCGCGGCGATGGAACAGAACAGGGCGAAGGACTCGTCGTTGTCGAGGATCTCCTGGAACAGACTCTTGGCCGAAAGCATGGTGGGCCACCTCTCCGCAGGTCCGCGGTTCCGCGAAGAACGAGTCAAGTGCGCGGGGCGGAGGGTGGCAACAGGTGCGCCGGGCGACTCCGCCGAAAGGAGTACGGGGGCGCGGGAGCGTGACCGGGCGGACCGGCGGGCGTTGTGGAGGGTGACGGCCGTGGCGGGGTGGACCCCCGAGCCCCCACCACGGCCGTGAGACCTACGCGAGGCCCGCGCGTTCCAGGGCCTCGGTGCCGGCGCGGAGCGAGGCGAGGCGCTCGTCGAGCGTGAAGCCGGCCGGGGCGAGGGTGAGGGTGGTGACTCCGGCGGCGGCGTAGGCCTTCATCCGGTCGGCGATGCGGTCGACCGAGCCGAGGAGGGTCGTCCTGTCGATCAGGTCGTGCGGGACGGCCGCTGCCGCGCCCTGCTTGTCGCCGGTGAGGTACTTGTCCTGGATCTCGGCCGCCTCGCGCTCGTAGCCCATGCGCCGGGCGAGCTGGTTGTAGAAGTTCTGCTTGCGGCTGCCCATGCCGCCGACGTACAGCGCGGTGTAGGGGCGGAAGGTGTCGGCGAGGGTGGTGAGGTCCTTGTCGTCGCCCACGGCGAGGGGGACGGTGGGGCAGACGTCGAAGCCGTCGAGGGTCTTGCCGGCCTTCTCGCGGCCGGCGCGGAGGTGCCGGACGGCGGTGTCCTCGAGGTGGTCGGCGGAGGGGAAGATCAGCAGGGCGCCGTCGGCGATCTCGCCGGTCTGTTCGAGGTTCTTCGGGCCGATGGCGGCGATGTAGAGGGGGATGTGCTCGCGCTGGGGGTGCACGGTGAGCTTGATGGGCTTGCCGGGGCCGCCGGGGAGGGGGAGCGTCCAGTGCTCGCCCTCGTAGGAGAGGCGCTCGCGGGTCATGGCCTTGCGGACGATCTCGACGTACTCGCGGGTGCGGGCGAGGGGCTTGTCGAACTTGACCCCGTACCAGCCCTCGGAGACCTGAGGGCCGGAAACGCCGAGGCCGAGGCGGAAGCGGCCCTGGGAGAGGGAGTCCAGGGTGGCCGCCGTCATCGCCGTCATCGCGGGCTGGCGGGCGGGGATCTGGAAGATGGCCGAGCCGACGTCGATGCGGCGGGTCTGGGCGGCGACCCAGGTGAGGACGGTGGCGGCGTCGGAGCCGTAGGCCTCCGCGGCCCAGCAGACGGCGTATCCGAGGCGGTCCGCCTCCTGGGCCACGACGAGGTTGTCCGCGTCCATTCCGGCACCCCAGTAGCCGAGGTTGATCCCTAGCTGCATGGCGGCTCTCCCCTTACCGATGAGTAACGTCGCTTGTGCGGAGACCTTATACCTCCGGCGGTCCTGTGGGATGCCCGCGGCGCGGGGTTCGGTCCGGTGGGGGCTGGGGTGGCGCCCGTGGTCGGTGGGTGGGTCGGGGCCGGGTCGGGGGTGTCCGTCCTCGGACCGGCGCGGATCACGCCCGCTGGAAGGGGCGCGGGGTGCGGACGCGCCGGCCGCTGCGGGCGGCCACCCCCGCCCCGCCCCCTGCGCGCCGTACGCGCCCACCCGCAGTCGTTCCCGCCGCTCTCGCGGGCAGTCGCATGCCGCGCCCTCTGCGGGCAGCCGCATGCCGCGTCAGCCGCGGGCAGTCGTGCCGCAGAGCGGCACGGGTGGGCGCGACGCCCCCCACAAGCGCCGGGCCGCGCTGACACCAGCCGGTCGGCACCGGCACGGGGCACCCCGTACGACGCCGGGGCACGTGGAGAGGTCGGCCCGCGCCGGCGTCGGACCGACCGGAAATCCCTTGTCCACAGGTCCCCACGCCCAAGGCTCCGGCCAGTAATCTCGGCGTTCATGGAGCAGAGGCATCTCGGCCGTACCGGCCTGCGTGTGTCCCGGATCGGGCTCGGGACTCTGACCTGGGGTCGGGACACCGACGAGCACGACGCCGCGGACCTCTTGAAGACCTTCTGGGAAGCCGGCGGGACCCTCGTCGACACCGCCGACGTGTACGGCGACGGAGAGTCCGAGTACCTGCTCGGCAGGCTGATGGACGGACTCGTGCCCCGCCGGGACCTCGTCATCTCGACGAAGGCCGGGAGCGTGGCCGACCCGGACCGCCGGGTCGACGGCTCGCGCGGCCATCTGCTCTCCGCCCTGGACGCCTCGCTCGCCCGCCTCGGTACCGACTACGTCGACGTGTGGCACGTCCACGCCTACGACCCCGCCACCCCGCTGGACGAGACGCTCGCCGCGCTCGACACCGCCGTCGGCAGCGGGCGCGTGCGCTACGCCGGGGTCTCCGACTTCTGCGGCTGGCAGCTGGCCAAGGCGGCGACCTGGCAGCTCGCCGCGCCGGGGACGCGGACCCGGCTGGCGAGCACCCAGATGGAGTACTCGCTGCTCCAGCGGGGCGTCGAGCGCGAGGTCCTTCCCGCCGCCCTCGACCTGGGGATCGGGCTGTTGCCGTCCTCGCCGCTCGGCCGGGGCGTGCTCACCGGCAAGTACCGCAACGACGCCGCCCCGGTGGATTCCCGGGGCGCCTCGCAGCACCTCGCCCCGTTCGTCGCGCCGTATCTCGACGACACGGCGAGCCGCATCGTGGACGCCGTGACCACGGCGGCGGACGGGCTCGCCGTGACCGCGCTGCAGGTGGCCCTCGCCTGGGTCCGTGACCGGCCCGGTGTGGCCGCCCCCGTCGTCGGCGCGCGCACCGCGCAGCAGCTCACGGCGGCGTTGTCAGTGGAGGCCCTTAGTCTTCCTGACGAGATCTGCCGGGCTCTCGACGACGTGTCGGCGCCCGTGCACCGCTATCCCGATCACGACTGGAGCACGCTGTGAGCACGGAGCCGCCCGAGACCGCGGAGGACGCCGAGGAGCCGGGGACGTCTGCCGAGGGCACGGAGGTGTCCGAGGCCGCGCAGGTGTCCGAGGCCGAGGCCGAGCTGGCCGCGCAGCGCCTGGAGCGGGAGCGGATCGAGCGGCGGAAGGCGGAGCGGCAGGGGCCGATCGAGGCCGGGGGCAAGCTGAGCGGCACGGCCGCGGATCTGCTGGCCGCCGTGCGGGCCGTGGAGAGCGGGGAGAAGCCGGCCGTCGCCGTGTTCGCGGAGGCCGCGCCCGCGCCGCGGCGGCCCGCTCCCGAGCCCGTGCGCCGGGTTCCGGCCGCGGCGCCGGGGCCGGTGGCTCCCGCCGCCGGCGCCGTCGAGGACCTGCGGGGGGTGCTGGTCCAGGGGGGCGCGCCGGAGGGGATCGCCGTACAGGCCGCCGGTGTGCTCGGGGACGGGGGCGCCGACGTGCTGCGCGCCGATCCCTGGCAGCTGCTGCGGGTCCCCGGGGTGCGGCCCGAGCAGGCGGACGGGTTCGCCCGGGCGTTGCTCGGGGCCGGGCCGGACGACGAGCGGCGGGGGCGGGCGGTCACCGTGTGGCTGCTGGAGCAGGCCGCGCTGGCCGGGCACACCGTGCTGGACATGGCCGCGCTGGTCGCCGCGCTGGGGCGGCAGAAAGTGCCCGAGGCCGAGGAGGCCGTGCAGAACGCCATCGCGGAGGGGGACGTGCTCGTCTTCCAGGACGCCGTCGGCGACGCCGGCGGCGCCGAGGAGGACGGGGAGCCGCCGGTGCGGGTGCTGGTGGGGCTGGAGCGGTGTGCGCTGGCCGAGGAGAGTCTGGCCGACGGACTGGCCCGCCTGGTCGACTCCGTGACCGCGCAGGACGGTGCGGGCGAGGAGTGGGAGCGTGCGGCCGTCTCGGCGGAGGGCTCCGCGGGTGGGCTGATCCGGGCGGTCGCCGGGCACGGGCTGGTGCTGCACACCGGTGGGGAGGCCTCGCTGGCCGAGCCGGCGGCCCTGGTGCGCGCCGCGCGGGGTCTGGGGCTGCGGGTCTGGGCCGCCGCCCACGGTCCGGTCGGGCGCGCCCGGTTCGCGGGCCTGGTCGAGGGGACCGGGGTCGCCACCGTCGCGGGGCTGCTGTCCGGTGCCGAGGGGCCCGGGCGGGACGCCGACGGGGCGCTGGACGTGGATCTGCTGGTGGTGCTCGACGCCCCGCAGCTGGACGTCGAGACCGCCGCGCTGGTGACGGAGTCGCTGCCGGACGGGGCGCGGCTGGTGCTGGCCGGGGATCCGGGAGTGCTGTGGTCGGCGGGGCCCGGGCGGGTGTTCGCGGATCTGCTGGCGGCGCGGGTCTGCCCGCAGGTCGCCTCGCGGCGGCCGGATCCCGGCCCGCTGGGCGAGCTGGTCTCGGGGGTCGGAGTCGGCGAGCTGAACCCGGTGGCGGCGCCCGGCAAGGAGGTCGTGATCGTGCCGGTGCGGGACGCCGGAGAGGCCGTGCACCGGACCGTGCAGCTGGTGGTGGACTCGGTGCCACGTGCCATCGGGGTGCCGGCCGAGGAGACCCAGGTGATCACCCCGGGGCACGGGGGTGCGGTGGGCACGCGGGTACTGAACGCCGCGCTGAAGGAACGGCTGAATCCAGGGCCGGGGCGCTTCGGCGGGTTCGATCCGGGTGACCGGGTCGCCTACTCCCCCGTTCCGGGACGTACGCTGCCGGGCCGCGTGGTGCGGGCCGACGGCGAGGGGCTGCATCTGGAGTGCGGCGGCGAGGAGGTCGTCGTACCCAGGGAGCGGGTGGAACCGTCCCTGCGGCACGGGTGGGCGCTGACCGCGCACCAGGCGGTGGGCTGCCGGTGGCCCGCGGTGGTCGTGGTGCTGCCCGGTGACGCCGTGCAGGCGCTGAGCCGGCCGTGGGTGTACACGGCGTTCAGCCGGGCCGACCGGCATCTGTCCGTGGTGCACGGTGCGGAGCAGGCGCTGCCGCGTGCCGTGGCCGAGGTGCCGGCGAAGCCGCGGACCACCCGGTTGCCGGTGCTGCTGGCCCCGCAGGTCCCGGTGACGGAGGGCTGAGCCGGGCCCGTAGGTGCGCGGGCGGCGGCACCGGGGGTGCCGCCGCCGTGCGGGGCGGGTGCGGTCAGCGGTCCGTGTCGAGGGGTTCCAGGTCCTCGTCCTCGTCCAGGCTCGGGTCGAGCTCGTCCTCGTCGTCGAGGTCCTCCTCGTCGTCGAAGACCGCGCTGACGTCGAAGCGGCACACCACCCGCTGCGGGTCCACCTGCTCGAACGGCGCCTCCAGCCACTCGCCGGGTTCCGCCGGGTCGTCCGATGCCGTCACCCAGAGCGTGGAGTCGCCCTCCTCCAGCCCGAACTCCTTGTGCCGGGAGGCGATCTCGTCCGGCTCGAACTCGCCGAACAGCAGGCCGAGCGCGCCGTGGACGGTGCCTGACACCTCCGCGCTCTCGTCGTCCGCCGCCTCGATCCGCTGGGCGTGCGCGCGCAGCCGCTGGGGTTCCACGACGGCGTAGTCGCGGCGGATCAGCACACTGAGCGCGGCCGGCTCATCGGGGCCGGTGTACGGCGGCGTGTCCTCCGCGCCGGGGATCTCGAAGGGGGTGACCTCGTCGTAGCGGTCGTAGAGCAGTTCGTCGTACGCCTCCGCGGCCGCGGCCAGCTGGTTGAACGCCTCGTAGACGGCCGGGTCGTCCTCCCCCGACCGGCGTTCGACCGCGGCCAGGTGGCGGTCGAGCGCGGTCTTCACCGCCTCGGCGGCGGCGCGTACCTCGGCAGCGGTGGGCTGCGCAGCATCAGACATAGTGCAGACGCTATCCGTACCGGGGCCCGGACCGCACAATAGATGCGATGCCGGAATACGAATTTGTCGACGTGCACGTACCGCGCGGGGTCTCCCGCAACGAGACGGCACGTCTACTGACGGACCATGCGGAGTACGGTCACTGGGAGTTGTACCGCCTGACGCTGATGCGTGACGGCAGTCGCAGGGTGCGGCTGCGGAGGCGGATCATCCGCCAGGTGCGCGCCACCTGGTGATCCTCGACACCCGACCGGAATCACACACGGAGCGGACCCCGCGATCGCGGGGTCCGCTCCGTGTGTCCGGCGTCACGCGGCGGTCCGCGCCTTGCGGTAGAGGACCGCGCCGGCGAGCAGCGCGCCCGCGCCGACGGGCAGGACGAGGCCCATCGGCAGCTCGCTGCCGGTCTGCGCGAGCTGTGCGTCGTGCCGGGGCCGGGTGAGGGAGTGGACGCCCCGCGGGTCGTCGGCCGACGGGCGGTCCGGGGTGCCCGGCCCGTCGCCGGGGCGCCCGGGGCTGCCGGGGCCGCCCGGTTCGCCGGGCTGTCCCGGGGTGTCGCGGTCCGAGCCGCCGTTCGCGCAGCCGCCGCCCTCGGTGGCGTTGCCGGCGCCGAGGATGTCGACGCTGTTGCCGCAGACGTTCACCGGGACGTGGATCGGGACCTGGATGTGGTTGCCGGAGCCCACGCCGGGCGAGCCGGTGTGTCCGTCGGCGTGCGAGCCGCCGTGGCCCCCCGGCGAGGGGGCCCCGCCCTGGTTGGCGCAGGAGTTCCCCACGGACGGGTTGAGGACACCGACGACATTGACCGTGTTGCCGCAGACGTTGACCGGCGCGTGCACCGGCACCTGCACCGTGTTCCCGGAGAGCACGCCGGGCGAGCCGGCGGCGTGGCCGTCGGCGTGCGCGCCGCCGTGGCCGCCGGAGCCGCCGTGGCCGCCCGAGGAGGAGCCACCCTGGTTGGCGCAGGAGTTCCCCACGGACGGGTTGAGGACACCGACGACATTGACCGTGTTGCCGCAGACGTTCACCGGCACGTCCACCGGCGCCTGCACCGTGTTCCCGGAGCCCACACCGGGCGAGCCGGCGGCATGGCCCGCCGCGCCGGAGTCGGCGTGGGCGACCCCGCCCGCGGCGGCGAGGACGCCCGTGGCCGCCGCCATCGTCATCAGGCCCTTGCGGGTGACCTGTCGCATTGCTGAAATCCCTGCCTTCGACCTGGTGCCGGGAATCGGCGTTCCGCAGGATTCCCGGTGTTCCGACGTTCGGTGAGACCCGTCGGCCCCGGAGCACATGGCGCGCGCTCCGGGGCCGACGGGCTCAAGCCCTCAGCGGGCGTTCCCTAGAGGGCGAGGCACGACGTCACTTGTTGATGCAGACGTTGCCGAAGGCGGGGTTCAGCAGCCCGATCACGGAGATCGTGTTGCCGCAGACGTTCACGGGGACGTGGATCGGGGCCTGCACGACGTTGCCGGAAAGGACACCCGGGGAGTGCACGGCGGCACCCTGGGCACCGGAGTCGGCGGCGGCCATGCCCGCGCCCGCGAGAACCAGACCACCGGTGGCAGCCGCGACGGCGACGATCTTCTTGAGCATTATTCCTCCTTGTTGGCAAAGCGATCCAAAGTCGCGGATCACATCACGGCTAACGAGGACGGAGTAATGAGGCTACGAGCTTATCGTCGCATTCACTCTTTTCAGTCAACTCCGCACGTCTGGGCGATTATTGAGGTCATCGGGTAACCGTCTCAGCTCGCGTCGAGGAAGCGGTCGAGCACCCGCACGCCGAACTTCAGACCGTCCACCGGCACCCGCTCGTCGACCCCGTGGAACATGCCGGCGAAGTCCAGCTCCGGGGGCAGCTTCAGCGGCGCGAAGCCGAAGCCCCGGATACCGAGGTCGTCGAAGGACTTGGCGTCCGTGCCGCCGGAGAGCATGTACGGGATGGCCTTCGCGGCCGGGTCCTCGGCCACCAGCGCGGACTGCATCGCGTCCACGAGGGCTCCGTCGAACGTGGTCTCGACGGCCTTGTCGGAGTGGACGTCCTCGCGCCGCACCTTCGGACCGAGGATCCGGTCGAGGTCGGCGAGGAACTCCTCCTCGTGTCCGGGCAGGAAACGGCCGTCCACGTGCGCGGTCGCCTCGCCCGGGATGACGTTGACCTTGTAGCCCGCGCCCAGCTGGGTGGGATTGGCGGTGTTGCTCAGCGTCGCGCCGATGAGCTTGGCGATGCCGCCGAGCTTCGCGAGGGTCCCCTCCATGTCCTCCGGGTCGAGCTCGGTCCCGAGGGCGTCGCCCAGTTCGTCGAGGAAGGCCCGGGTCGTCTTCGTGACGCGGACCGGGAAGGTGTGCCGGCCGAGGCGCGCGACGGCCTCCGACAGCTCGGTGATGGCGTTGTCGCGGTGGATCATCGACCCGTGCCCGGCGGTGCCGGCCACGGTCAGCTTCATCCAGTGCATGCCCTTCTCGGCCGTCTGGATCAGATACAGGCGGCGCTGCTCGCTGACGGTGAACGAGAAGCCGCCCACCTCGCTGATCGCCTCGGTGACGCCCTCGAAGAGGTGCGGGTGGTTGTCGACCAGGTGGCGGGCGCCGTACGTGCCGCCGGCCTCCTCGTCGGCGAGGAAGGCGAGGACGACGTCGCGCGGGGGCTTGCGTCCGCTGCGCAGCCGGTCGCGGACGACCGCGAGGGTCATCGCGTCCATGTCCTTCATGTCGACGGCCCCGCGCCCCCACACGCATCCGTCGGCGATCTCGCCGGAGAAGGGGTGGTGGGTCCAGTCGACGGCGTTGGCCGGTACGACGTCCGTGTGGCCGTGGATGAGCAGCGCGGGCCGGGACGGGTCCTCGCCCTCGATCCGGGCCACCGTGGAGGCGCGTCCGGGGTGCGACTCGAAGATCTCCGGTTCCAGGCCCACCTCGGCGAGCTTCTCGGCGACGTACTCGGCCGCCTTGCGCTCGCCGGGGCCCGAGTGGTCGCCGTAGTTGCTGGTGTCGATCCGGATCAGCTCGCGGCAGAGGTCCACGACCTCGTCCTCACCGGTGACGCTCCTGGCCGTGTCCGTCTCGCTCACGTGCTTCCTCCCGCTGCTGGTGTTCGCGCTGGTGGGTCGTCCTCATCCTCCCTCCCCCGCGGGCGTGCCCCAAGACCCGGCCCGGCCCGTCGTCCGCCGTTCCCACGACGACGCGGCCGGGCGGGGGTGATCGACCGCCCGGAACACCTGGTAATGTTTACGACGTCGCCGCGGGGGGAAACCCGCGCGACAGACACCTTGTCCGGGTGGCGGAATGGCAGACGCGCTAGCTTGAGGTGCTAGTGCCCTTTATCGGGCGTGGGGGTTCAAGTCCCCCCTCGGACACAAGAAGCGCGAGGGCCGCGACCACGAGGTCGCGGCCCTCGGGCGTTGTCGCGGAGGCCGACCATGACCATACGTCCCTGTCCCTGCGGGCTCCCCGAGGCGTACGAGGACTGCTGCGGGCGCTTTCACTCCGGGACCGCCGCCGCGCCCACCGCCGAGCGGCTGATGCGGTCGCGGTACTGCGCGTTCGTGCGGCGGGACGGGGCCTACCTGCTGCGGACCTGGCATCCGCGGACGCGACCGGAGCGGATCGACCTCGATCCCGGGACGCGCTGGACCGGGCTGGAGATCCTGGACACCGACGGCGGGTCCGCCTTCCACACCGACGGGACGGTGACGTTCCGGGCTTCCTACCGGGGCGGCTCGCTGCACGAGCGCAGCCGGTTCGAGCGGGTCGACGGAGCCTGGGTGTACGTCGACGGGGACTTCCTGAGCTGAGGCCGGGGGCGAGTCGGCCGTCCCGGCGCCGGGATCGGGACGCGGTGTCGTCGACGTCCACCGGCGCTTCGCCGGTCGCCTCCTCTCCATCGCCCTGTGCGCGTCGGCGGTGCGGGTGACCGGGTGTGAGGACGACGCGGCCCGGCGGACGGTCCGCGAGGCGGTGGGGCGTGCGGGGAACGGGCCTCAGGCGGGCAGCTTCGTGTCGATGACGAAAGCGATCTCGACGACCTGGCCGGGCAGGGTCAGTTCGGTGACGCCCACGACCGTGGCGGCCGGGCGGTGGTCGCCGAAGTACGCGAGGTTGCCCTCCGCCGCCGCGACGGCGTTGTGCCGCAGGTCCACCGCGTACAGGGTCTGCGAGACGATCTGGTTCCGGGTGGCGCCGTAGTGGCCCAGGACCCTGTCCATGTTGGCGTGGGTCCGCTCGAGCTGGGCGGCGAAGTCGCCCGCGTGGAGGAACTCGCCCGCCTCGTCGAACGCGAGCTGTCCGGAGACGTGGATCAGCTCGCCGGACCTGATCGCCTGTGCGTAGCCGAAGTCGCTCTCGGCCGGCACGCCGAAGGCGAAGACCTCACTGGCAGCCATGGAACTTGCCCTTCCGTTCACTCTCTTGTGGTGACTCGGAAACTGTAGGAGAGTCAGTTCCGGCCTGGAAGAACGCACTTTTCGGTGACTGAGGAACCTGATGGTGACCAAGCATCCGCTCAAGGGCCTGCCCGGGGACGCCGACCTCAGGCGCGCGGACTCCCTGGCGCGGGAGATCTTCTCGGACGTCGCCAACAAGTGGGCGCTCCTGATCATCGAGGCGCTCGGCGAGCGCACCCTGCGCTTCAGCGAGGTGCGCGACGAGGTCGAGGGCGTCAGCCACAAGATGCTCACCCAGAACCTGCGCATGCTGGAGCGCAACGGCCTGGTCGAGCGGAAGGTGCACCCCACCGTGCCGCCGCGGGTCGAGTACACCCTCACCGGGCCGGGCCGGGGCCTGCGCACCACGGTCGACGCGATGTGCGGCTGGACCCACGAGCACCTCGGTCACATCGAGCGGGCACGCGAGCGTTTCGACGCCTGACCGGTGCCCGGCGGCGGCGCGGTCAGGGCGCCAGGATGTCCAGTTCCTGGAGGGCGCCCTCGGTGATCTCGCGGGTCAGCTTCTCCGCGCGGGCGGCGTCGCGTTCGCGGACCGCCTCCGCGAGCTGGACGTGCAGGGTGACGGCGGCGGGGTCGGGGTCCTCGAACATCACCTCGTGGTGGGTGCGGCCGGACAGCACCTCGGCCACGACGTCGCCGAGGCGGGCGAACATCTCGTTGCCGGAGGCGGTCAGGATCACGCGGTGGAACGCCACGTCGTGGAAGAGGTACCCCTCCAGCCGGTGACCGCTGGAGTTGGCGACCATGCCGAGGGCGCACTCGGTCAGTTCGGCGCACTGCTCGGGGGTGGCGTTGCGGGCGGCCAGGCCCGCCGCGACCGGCTCGATCGCCGAGCGCAGCACCGTGAGGGAGCGCAGCTGGCGGGGGCGGTCCGCGCCGGCCAGGCGCCAGCGGATGACCTGGGGGTCGTACACGTTCCACTCGTGGGCCGGCAGGACCGTCACGCCCACGCGGCGCCGGGACTCGACCAGGTGCATGGACTCCAGGACGCGGACGACCTCACGCATCACGGAGCGCGACACGTCGAAACGGTGCGCGAGTTCGTCGGTGCGCAGGACGCTGCCGGGCGGGTACTCCCCCGCGGTGATCTCGGGGCCGAGGGTGTCCAGTACGCGGCCGTGCAGCCCCCGGCCCGTGGTGCTCATGCACTCAGAGTACGGGGCGGATCACGGGAACAAAAAGTCAGACTTATATGTCACAGACTCTTGAATTCGTCGTACCTAATGAGCTTCAGTTGCGTCGACATCACGTGTCGACGAAGACATCAGACAGCGAGGCAGCGATGAACACCCCCCATGTCGTCGTGGTCATGGGCGTCGCGGGCACCGGGAAGACCACCATCGGTCCCCTGCTCGCGGCCCGGTTCGGCGTCCCGTACGCCGAGGGCGACGATTTCCACCCGCCGGCCAACATCGCCAAGATGTCGGCCGGCACCCCGCTCACCGACGACGACCGGTGGCCCTGGCTCGACGCCATCGGCGACTGGGCCCACGGCCGGGCCGGTCTCGGCGGGGTGGTCAGCTGCTCCGCGCTGAAGCGGTCGTACCGCGACCGGCTGCGGGCCGCCGCGCCCGGCGTGGTCTTCGTGCACCTCACCGGTGACCGCGCGCTCGTCGAGGACCGGATGTCGCACCGGCAGGGCCACTTCATGCCCACGGCGCTGCTCGACTCCCAGTTCGCCACGCTCCAGCCGCTGGAGCCGGACGAGGCCGGAGTCGCCGTGGACGTGACGGGCAGCCCCGAGGAGATCAGCGAACGGGCGGCCACCGCCCTGAACGCCCTCCCCGAGCCCACCCCGTAGGTCCCTGACCGGACCCCAGTTCCCGGGGCGCCCCCCACCTCCCCGGTTCCTCCCCGACTCCCCCCTGCACACACAAGGAACCACCGTGACCAGACTCAGCGTTGAGATGCTGGCAGCGGACGCACCCGAGCCGATCACCTCGGCCGGCCACGCCCAGCTGGGCATCGCCGTGCTGCTGGGCATCGCCGTCATCGTCCTGCTCATCACCAAGTTCAAGCTGCACGCCTTCCTGTCGCTGACCATCGGCTCGCTGGCGCTCGGCGCGTTCGCCGGCGCGCCGCTCGACAAGGTGATCACCAGCTTCAGTGCCGGACTCGGCTCCACCGTCGCCGGCGTGGGCGTGCTGATCGCCCTCGGCGCGATCCTGGGCAAGCTGCTCGCCGACTCCGGCGGCGCCGACCAGATCGTCGACACCATCCTCGCGAAGGCGAGCGGCCGCACCATGCCATGGGCGATGGTGCTGATCGCCTCGGTGATCGGTCTGCCGCTGTTCTTCGAGGTCGGCGTGGTGCTGCTGATCCCGGTGGTGCTGATGGTCGCCAAGCGCGGCAACTACTCCCTGATGCGCATCGGCATCCCGGCGCTCGCCGGTCTGTCCGTGATGCACGGTCTGGTCCCACCGCACCCCGGTCCGCTGATCGCGATCGACGCGGTCGGCGCCAACCTCGGGGTGACGCTGGCGCTGGGCGTGCTCGTCGCGATACCGACGGTCGTCATCGCCGGTCCGCTGTTCTCGAAGTACGCCGCCCGCTGGGTCGACGTCCCCGCCCCGGAGCGGATGATCCCGCAGCGGCCCTCCGAGGACCTGGAGAAGCGTCCCGGCTTCGGCGCGACGCTGGCCACGATCCTGCTGCCGGTCGTGCTGATGCTGGCCAAGGCGCTGGTCGACATCGTCATCGACGACCCCGAGCACCAGGTGCAGCGCGTGTTCGACGTGATCGGCTCCCCGCTGATCGCGCTGCTCGCGGCCGTGCTGGTCGGCATCTTCACCCTGGGCGTGCCCGCCGGGTTCAGCCGGGAGCGGATCTCGCAGCTGGTCGAGAAGGGGCTCGTGCCGATCGCGGGCATCCTGCTGATCGTCGGCGCGGGCGGCGGTTTCAAGCAGACCCTGATCGACACCGGTGTGGGCCGGATGATCCTGGAGATCTCCGAGGACTGGTCGATCCCGGCGCTGCTGCTGGCCTGGCTGATCGCGGTGGCGATCCGGCTGGCGACCGGTTCGGCGACGGTGGCGACCGTCTCGGCGGCCGGTCTGGTGGCGCCGCTGGCGGCCGACATGTCGACCACGCACGCGGCCCTGCTGGTGCTGGCGATCGGCGCCGGTTCGCTGTTCTTCAGCCACGTCAACGACGCCGGGTTCTGGCTGGTGAAGGAGTACTTCGGGCTGAACGTCGGACAGACGATCAAGACCTGGTCGATCATGGAGACGATCATCTCGGTGGTCGCCGGCGGTCTGGTGCTGCTGCTGTCACTGATCATCTAGGCGTACGGCCGCGCCTTCCGGCGCACGCCGGCCAAGGGCCCCGGCACCTCGTCGAGGTGCCGGGGCCCTTGCGCGTCCGGGGGCGCGACGGCGCCCTACGAGGTGCGCTCGGCCTCCTTCTCCAGCCGGAACGCCTCGTTGCCGAGCCCGATGCGGGCGTGCTTCTCGGGGGCGCGGGCGCGCAGGACGGCGCCCTGGACCAGGCCGGCGACCAGGGCGAGCCCGATGATGCCGGGCAGGATCCAGCTCAGCGCGGAGCCGGGGCCGGCGCCGACCAGGACGTCGAAGTCCTTGACCGTGTAGCCCGCGATGACGGCCAGGGCGATCCCCGCCAGCGCGGAGGTGACCAGCCGCCGGCTCTGCGCGCCCGCGGCGCCGCGCCGGACGAAGAAGACGACGACGGACAGGGAGGCGATGGCCATCAGCACGATCACGCCGAGCGCGCCGACGTTGCCGCCCCAGGTGAACAGGTGCAGGACCGGCGCGGTCGGGTCGCCGGTCGGCTTGTCGTCGGTGAGCGCGAAGGCGAGGACGAGCACGGCGGCGACGACGGTCTGGAGCAGGGAGCCGGTGCCGGGGGCGCCGCTGGCGCCGGTGGTGCGGCCGAAGGCGGCGGGGAGCAGGCCCTCGCGGCCCATGGCGAAGGCGTACCGGGCGACGACGTTGTGGAAGCTGAGCATGGCCGCGAACATGCCGGTCACGAAGAGGACGTGCAGGACGTCGGTGAAGGTGGAGCCGAGCCGGTCCTCGGTGAGGAAGAACAGCAGTCCCGCGCTCTGCTCCCGGGAGGCGCCGACGATCCCGGAGGGGCCGGTGGCGACGGTGAGCGCCCAGCTGCTGAGGGCGAAGAAGACGGCGACGCCGGTGACCGCGAGGAACATCACGCGCGGCACGACCTCGTGCGGCCTGCTGGTCTCCTCGGCGTAGACGGGAGCCTGTTCGAAGCCGAGGAAGGCGGCGATGCAGAAGCACAGGGCGGTGCCGACGCCGGCGCCGGTGAGCGTGTCCGGGTCGAAGGCGTGCAGCGACAGGCCCTCCTTCCCGGGGTCGGCGACGGCGGCGATGTCGAAGACGACGACCAGCAGCACCTCGATGACCAGCAGCACGCCGAGCAGGCGCGCGTTGACGTCGATCTTCAGCCAGCCCAGCGCGCCGACGGCGAGCACGGCCACCAGCGCCGGTATCCACCAGGCGACCTCGAGGTCGGCGTAGGTGGCGAGGAGGCCGGAGACCTCGAAGCCGAAGATGCCGTAGATGCCGACCTGGAGGGAGTTGTAGGCGACGAGCGCGACGAGCGCGGCGCCCGCTCCGGCGGTGCCGCCGAGTCCGCGGGAGATGTAGGCGTAGAAGGCGCCGGCGTTGTGGACGTGCCGGCTCATCTCGGCGTAGCCGAGGCTGAAGAGGACCAGGACGACGCCGAGGGCCACGAAGAGCAGCGGCTGGCCGACGATGCCCATCACCGCGAATGTGGTGGGCATGACACCCGCGACCACCATGAGGGGGGCGGTCGCGGCGAGGACGGAGAGCAGCAGGCCCCCCGTGCCGAGGCGGTCGGCGCGCAGGGCGCGTTCCTGCCCCTTGAAGGTGCTGATGCCGTCGGCTGTCGCTCTGCTCGTGCGCGTGCTCGAACTGTCCGTCGTCATCTCGAGACCGTCCTTGGGTCGGTGGTGGTTGCGGCGGGTGGGGGGCCGGGGTCAGGCCGTGCCCAGGGCTGCGGCGCGGGCGGTGCGGAAGGCGGTCAGGGCGTCACGGCCGGGGTACGACCAGGGGGCGGGCGTGGCGTGGTCGCCGATGCGGTGGAAGAGGGCGGCCGCCTCGGCGCCCCGGCCCTCGCAGACCTTGGCGTGGGCGAGGAAGTTGAGGTCGACCAGGCGGCGCGGGTGGCCTTCGTGCTCCCACTCCAGCCACCAGTCGAAGGCGGCCTTCATCACCTGCCGGGCGCGACGGCCGACCCAGTGGCCGGAGGCGACCGGGTCGGCGGGTTCGTGTCCGGCGGCGGCCAGGGCGCGGTAGCGCTCGGCGTGCGCGATGACCGGCAGCATCGCCAGCGGCGAGTCGGCGGGGGCCTGTTCGGCGGCCCAGTTGGCGAAGTCGTACACCTCGTGCAGCGGGTCCGGGCCCGCCTCCACGCGGCGCTCGGCGAGCCAGGCGACCAGCAGGTGGTGGGCGTGGTGGTGGTCCGCGTACCGGGTGCGGATCTGCTCGAAGAGCCGGACCACGTCCCCCTCGGCCCCCTGGACGCACTCCAGCAGGAGCAGTCCGAGCCAGGGGGTGGGGTCGGCGGGCGCGAGCTCCGCCGCCCGGCGGCAGGCCTCGCGGGCACGAACCGGTTTCTCCCTGCCCTGCAGCGCGCGCCGCACCTGGGCCAGGGCGAGCAGCACGGACGCGTCACCGGAGTCGGGTTCGGCGAGCAGCCACTCGCGGGCCCAGGGGACGCAGTACGACTCCCGGGCGAGCACCGTGACGCGGTGGCCCCGGCGGTCCCAGTCCTCCCCCGTGCGGACCAGCAGCGAGCGGGTGTTCTGCCATCGGCCCTGGGCCAGCGCGGTCCGCGCGGCGACGAGTTCGGCGTCGTCGAGGGCCTCGTCGAAGGCCTGTGCCGTCCGTCTGCGGGCACGGCCGAGGGGAGGCGGGGGTGGAGGCACCGCGGGACTTCCTCACGCGTTCTTCGTGTGGTCACCGGCTCGCGGCGGGTGGTCGGTACGGCAGTGGTCGGCTGCCGAACGCCACGGACCGGTCACGCACAGCAAACCGCCCGCCAACGGATCGCGTCAAGGGCGTCCCCTGCGTTACTCGCGTCAACTGCGGCCACAGGAGGCCTGCCGGTGACGTCCGGGCTGAAAGGCCGCCCGGGTGGGGCGAGCGGCCGGGCAGGGGCCGGCCGCTGCTTGGATGGCCGTATGAGCACCGAGGAGATCATCGACATCGTCGACGAGAACGACCGGGTGGTCGGGCGGTCCCCGCGCGGGGAGGCCTACGCGCGGGGTCTGCGCCACCGCTGCGTCTTCGTCCTCGCCCGGGACGCCGAGGGGCGGGTCTTCGTGCACCGCCGTACCACCACCAAACAGGTCTTCCCCTCCCTGTACGACATGTTCGTCGGCGGGGTCGTCGGCGCGGGCGAGAGCTACGACGAGGCCGCGCTGCGCGAGGCCGAGGAGGAACTGGGCGTGCGCGGACTGCCTCGCCCCGAGCGCCTCTTCACGTTCCTGTACGACGACGGGGCCGGCCACAGCTGGTGGTCGGCGGTGTACGAGGTGCGGTGCGACCGGCCCGTACGGCCGCAGGCGGAGGAGGTGGCCTGGGGGGACTTCCTGCCGGAGGCGGAGCTGGAGCGGCGGCTCGGGGAGTGGGAGTGGACCCCGGACGGGCTGGCGGCGTACGAGCGGCTCACGGCGCAGCGGTCGGGGCGGGCCGAGCGGTCGGACCCGTCGCGCCGGGGCGGGGACTGAGCAGGGCTCCGTCCCCGGCCGTCGGTCCGGCGCGGGGGCGGCCCCGGTAGGGTCGCCCGCGTGATCGACATTGTGCGGAACGTCCGGTTGTGGTTCGCGCCCGGCGAGGTACGGCGGGAGGGCGACACGCCCGACTACCGGTTCTCGCTGGCGAACGAGCGGACGTTCCTCGCGTGGTTGCGCACCGCGCTCGCGTTGATCGGGGGCGGGTTCGCCGTGGACCAGTTCCTGCCGGACCTGCGCTGGGCGTGGCGGGTCGGGCTGGCACTGGCGCTGCTGGCCGCGGGGGCGCTGTGCGCGTTGCGGGCGGTCAACCACTGGGTGCGGTGCGAGCGGGCGATGCGGCGCGGGGAGGACCTGCCGGTGTCGCGGTTCCCGGCGCTGCTGGGTCTCGTGGTGGCGGTGGTGGCCGTGGCGATGGTCGCCGCGGTGTTCTTCGGGTGGGACGGGTGAGCGGGGCGGCGGCTCGGACCGCCGCGGAGCGGGATCCGGGGCTGCAGCCCGAGCGGACCCGGCTCGCGTGGCGGCGTACGACGCTGTCGGCCACGGTCGCGGCGGTGCTGGCCGTGAAGACGGCGCTGGCGGGTGGGGTGCCGGGGGCCGGGGCGGTGGCGTGCGCGCTGTGCTGTGCCTGCTGGCTGGGGTTTCTGTGGATCGCCCACCGGCGGATCCGAGGGCTGGCGGCGGTGAGTGAACCCGCGGCGCTCGTGCCGCCGTACGCGGCGGTGGCGGTGATCTGCACGGTGGCCATGGCCGGGTGCGGGGCAGTGCTCGTCGGGTCGGGGTGATGCGGGGGCGTGCGGTGGGTTTTTCGCCCCCGCCGCCCCGTCCCTTCCCGTCCCCGGGGGCTGCGCCCCCGGCCCCCCTTCGGCCCTGCGGGCCTCGTCCTCAGACGCCGGACGGGCTGTGAATGCCGGGCGGGGCTATTCGTTCACCGTCACCACGATCTTGCCGCGGGTACGCCCCTCCTGGCTCAGGCGGTGGGCGTCCGCCGCTCGCTCCAGGGGGAGGGTTTCCGAGACGTGGACGGTGACCGTGCCCTGGTCCGCCAGGTCGGAGAGGTGCTGGAGGTCCTGGGGGTCGGGGCGGACGAACCAGTAGCGGCCGCCGTAGTCCACCACCTCGGGGTCGGTGATCGAGGCCAGGCGGCCCTCGGGGGCCAGCAGGTTCGCGGAGGCCCTGAGGGCGTCGCCGCCCACCGTGTCGAACACCGCGTCCACGCCCTCGGGCGCCAGCCCCCGGACCCGTTCGGCCAGGCCCTCGCCGTAGCTCACCGGCTCCCCGCCCAGCCCGCGCACGAAGTCGTGGTTGCGCTCGCTCGCCGTGCCGATGACCCGGGCGCCGAGGTGGGCGGCGAGCTGGACGGCGATGGATCCGACGCCGCCGGCCGCGGCGTGCACCAGGACGGTCTCGCCCCGCTTGACCTCGAGGACGCGGTGCAGCACCTGGTACGCGGTGAGCCCCGCGAGCGGGAGGCCGGCCGCCTCCTCGAAGGACAGGGCGCGCGGCTTGCGCGCGAGGGCGCGCACCGGGGCGGCCACGTACTCGGCGAAGGTGCCGTGCGAGAGGACGTCCTGGCGCACGTAGCCGATGACCTCGTCGCCGACGGCGAACTCCGGTGCGGCGGGGCCCGGCCGGACGACCACGCCCGAGACGTCCCAGCCGGGGACGACGGGGAACACCGGCTGGAGGACCGGGTCGAGATAACCCTCCCGGCACTTCCAGTCGACCGGGTTGACGGCCGCCGCCCGCACCTTCACCAGGACCGAGTCGGGGCCGACCCTGGGGTCGTCGACCTCCCCGAGGCCGAGTACTTCGGGGCCGCCGTACCGTGCGTAGCTGATCGCCTTCATGGGTCCGACCCTCCGGTGTCCGTGCGCGCCGTGCAAGCCGAGTGGCTCGATATACGCCATTGGCGTGGCGGCCGGACGAGGCGCGCCCCTCGTGGCCCCGATCACGTTCGGCCGCCGCTCTGGACGGCATACCGACCGGTCGGCATCATAAGGCGGGTACTGTTTCCTGCCCGTAGGAGCGACGATGAGCACCGACCACCCGCCCGGACTCGATCTCGACCGGCTGCGCGGCCTGCTCGAACGGGAGCGGCCCGGCCTGGTGAACGGCACGCTCACCGGCCGGCTGATCGAGGGCGGCAGGTCGAACCTCACGTACGCGGTCTCCGACGACAGCTCCCGGTGGGTCGTACGGCGTCCCCCGCTCGGCCACGTCCTGGCCACCGCGCACGACATGAAGCGCGAGCACCGGGTGATCAGCGCGCTGCACCCGACCGCCGTGCCGGTGCCGCGCACCGTACTGCTGTGCGAGGACGAGGAGGTGCTCGGGGCGCCGTTCTACGTCATGGACTTCGTCGAGGGCACCCCGTACCGGACGGCCGGCCAGCTCGCCCCGCTCGGCGCCGGGCGCACCCGGGACGCGGTGCTGAACCTGGTGGACACGCTGGTCGAGCTGCACGCGGTGGAGCCCGGCGAGGTGGGTCTCGCCGACTTCGGCCGGCCCGAGGGGTTCCTGGACCGGCAGCTGCGGCGCTGGGGCAAGCAGCTGGACGCCTCCCGCAACCGGGAGCTGGCCGGCATCGACGAGCTGCAGGCGGCACTCGGGCGCGAACTGCCCGTCTCCCCCGCGCCCGCCGTGGTGCACGGCGACTACCGCCTCGACAACGTGCTGATCGGGGAGGACGACGCGATCAAGGCCGTCCTCGACTGGGAGATGTCCACGCTCGGCGATCCGCTGACGGACCTGGGGCTGCTGGTGATGTACAGCATGCCGCTGGGCACGCCGGACTCCCCCGTCTCCACGACCGCCGAGGCGCCCGGGCACCCCACGCCCGCCGAGCTGATCGAGCGGTACGCCGCGCGGTCGGGGCGCGACGTCTCCGCGGTGTCCTGGTACACGGCGTTCGCCTGGTTCAAGCTCGCCGTGATCCTGGAGGGCATCCACTACCGCTACACGCTGGGCCGGACGGTGGGCCGCGGCTTCGACCGCATCGGCGATCTGGTCCCGGTCTTCATCCGGCACGGTCTGACCACCCTTCAGGAAGGCTGACGAACCATGGACTTCGCGTTCGACGCGCGCACCGAGGAGCTGCGCGCCAAGCTGCTCGCCTTCATGGACGAGTACGTTTACCCGGCCGAAGCGGTCGCCCACGAGCAGCGTGCCGGGTTGGACTCGCCGTGGCGGAACGTCCCCGTGGTGGAGGAGCTGAAGGCCGAGGCCCGCCGGCAGGGGCTGTGGAACCTGTTCCTGCCCGACTCCGAGTACGGCGCCGGTCTGACGAACCTCCAGTACGCGCCGCTCGCCGAGATCATGGGCCGGTCCCCGCAGATCGCGCCGACCGTCACCAACTGCGCGGCGCCCGACACCGGGAACATGGAGGTGCTGGCGCAGTTCGGCGACGAGGCGCAGAAGAAGCAGTGGCTCCAGCCGCTGCTGGCCGGTGAGATCCGCTCGGCGTTCGCGATGACCGAGCCGGAGGTGGCCTCCTCCGACGCCACCAACATCACCACCCGCATCGAGCGGGACGGCGACGAGTACGTCATCACCGGCCGCAAGTGGTACATCTCCGGGGCGATGCACCCGGACTGCGCCGTCTTCATCGTGATGGGCAAGACCGACCCGGACGGGGCGGACATCCGCCGTCAGCAGTCCATGGTGCTGGTCCCGCGCGACACCCCGGGCGTCACGATCGAGCGCGCCATGCAGGTGTTCGGCTACGAGGACCACTACCACGGCGGGCACGCCGAGGTGGTCTTCGACCACGCGCGCGTGCCGGTGTCGAACCTGATCGGCGAGGAGGGCGGCGGTTTCGCCATCGCGCAGGCCCGGCTCGGTCCGGGCCGGATCCACCACTGCATGCGGCTGATCGGCATGGCCGAGCGGGCCGTCGAGCTGATGTGCCGGCGGGCGGTGTCGCGTGACGCCTTCGGCAAGGCGCTGGCGCAGCAGGGCGTGGTGCAGAACTGGATCGCCGACGCGCGCGTGGCGGTCGAGCAGCTGCGGCTGCTGGTGCTGAAGACGGCCTGGATGATGGACACCGTCGGCAACCGGGGCGCCCACACGGAGATCCAGGCCATCAAGATCGCCACCCCGCGCACGGTCGTCTCCATCCTCGACCGCGCGATCCAGCTGTACGGCGCGGGCGGGGTCAGCCAGGACTTCCCGCTGGCCGAGCTGTACGCCGGCGCCCGCACGCTGATGATCGCCGACGGCCCGGACGAGGTGCACCAGCGGTCGCTGGCGCGCCGGGAGCTGAAGAAGTACCTGTGAGCCCGCAGCGGCCCGTGGCCCGCCGGCGCCGACGGGCCACGGGCCGTGGGGGGACGGGCCGGCTCAGGGGCGCAGGGCCCGCAGCAGCAGGTCCGCCAGGTGGTCGGCGACCTCCTGCGGGCTGAGCGGGCCCTCGGGGCGGTACCAGGTCGACAGGTGGTGCACGGAGCCGAAGTGGTAGTCGACCACCAGGTCGGCCGGGGTCGCCGTCGAGAAGACGCCCTCCCGCTGGCCCTCCTCGATCAGCGCGCGGAAGCGTTCGTGGTAGCGGCGGCGCTCCGCGCGCACCTGCTTGTTCTTCTCCGGGCCGAGGTGGTGCATGGACCGGAAGAAGATCGACGCGTCGTCGAGGTTCTCGATCGTGGTGACGACGACGTCGGCCGCCGCACCGCGCAGCCGCTTCTCGACCGGCTCGTCGGCGTCCGCGAAGCGGTCCAGGCGTTCCTGCTGGAGGCGCAGCACGCGCGCGTACACCTCGTGCAGCAGGTCGTCCTTGGAGCCGAAGTAGTGGTAGAGCGCCCCCTTGGTGACGCCGGCCGCCTCGACGATCTCCTGTACCGAGGTGCGGTCGTAGCCGCGCTCGGCGAAGAGCCGGGTGGCGGCGGCCAGGAGCCGCTGCGGTACAGGAGCTCCGTCACCGTCCATCGTCCTGGGCACTGCCGCCACCCGCCTTTCCTTGTCACTGCTCGTTCTCGTGGGCCGGGGAACGCGGTTCCCGCCGGAGGATCCTCCCACTGGCCGTCCTCGGCGGCTCCGGCAGGATCTCCGCCTGGCACGGCCACGTGCAGGCGGCCAGTCTCTCCTTGCCGTACGCGGCGAGCGAGGCCGGGTCCGTCCCGGCGCCGGGGCGCGGGCCGACGAAGGCCTTGACGGTCTCCCCGCGGTGTCCGCCGGGCGCGCCCACGACGGCCGCCTCGCGCACCGCCGGGCGCGTGTGGAGCACGTCCTCGGCCTCGCGCGGTCCCGCCTTGCCGCGTTCTCCGGGGGACACCCCCGGGCCCCGGCGAACGCGCTGGTCATGTCCTTCTCGCGGCCGACGGCGCACAGCCGGCCCTCGGGTCCGTCCCGCCGAGTTCGTCGGCCTCGCGGTGGGCCGGGCGGCCGGCGAAGTGGGCGGGGAAGTCGCGGTCGGGGGTCTCGGACACCGCGCGGCGCGGGGCGTGCACCAGGGAGCCGGCAAGCTCCACGGTGGCGCGCCGGACGTCGGTGAGGAGGGCCGGCCCGGGTTCGGCGTGGCCGGAGGCGGTCACCGGGTGGCCTCCCAGTGCTGCTGGATGCGGTTCATGCCGGAGATCCAGCGGTCGGGGTCGGCGGCGCGGGCCCGGTAGTACTCGGCGACCTCCGGGTGCGGGAGGATCAGGAAGCGGTCCTCCTCGATGCCGCGGAAGAGGGCGTCGGCCACGTCCTCCGGTTCGATCGCGGTCGGCTTGAGGACCAGCTCGCCCGCGCTGCCGCTGGCGTCGAGCATGTCGGTGCGCACGCCCTGCGGGCAGATCGCGTGGACCTTCACCCCGCGGTGGCGGTACGTCAGCGACAGCCACTCGGCGAAGGCGTAGGCGCCGTGCTTGGTGACGCTGTAGGGGGCGGTGCCGATCATGGTGAGCAGTCCGGCGGCGGAGACGGTGGAGACGAAGCGTCCGCTGCCGCGCTCCAGCCAGTCCGGGAGCAGCGCGTGCGCCGCGCGGACGTGCGCCATGACGTTGACGTCCCAGGAGAGTGCCCAGCCCTGCTCGTCGAGCGGCTCTCCCGGCTCCCCGCCGCCGCGGCCGACGCCCGCGTTGGCGCAGTACACGTCGACCGTGCCGCCGAGCGCGTCACGGGCCTCGGCGACGATCGAGGAGGCGTCGCCCGCAACGGCCAGGCCGCCGATCTCCTCGGCGACGGCCTTCGCGCGGTCGGCGTCCAGGTCGTTGACGACGACCCGCGCCCCCCGGTCGGCGAAGCGGCGGGCCAGCGCCGCCCCGATGCCGCCCCCGGCTCCCGTGACGACCACCTTCGCACCCTGCCCGGCTTGCACCATCGGTCTCCTTCGACGCGGCTCCCAGCGGCTACCGGCGTCAGACTAACCGGTCGGTATGCGCGGTGGAAGGGGTGTTCCGCGCGGGTCCGGTCCGGTTCGTTCCCCGGGGCGGTCGGGCGCGCTAGCGTGCGTGCGCATGACACCCGCCGCGATCACGGAGGTCACCGCATGAAGCTGTCCAGACGGAGCCTGCTCGCCACCACCGCGGCCGCGGCCGCGGCCTCCGCCGCACCGGCCGCCGCCGCTTCGGGACCGGCGCACGGAGGCGGCCGACGGCTGCGCACCGGGTTCGAACGGCTCGCCGCGGACGGCTACGCCCTGCTCGACGGCCGGCGTGTGGGCGTGGTCACCAACCCGACGGGCGTCACCCGGGACGCACGGCACATCGTCGACGTGATGCACGCCGACGACCGGGTGGACCTGACCGCCGTCTTCGGACCCGAGCACGGCTTCCGGGGCACCGCCCAGGCGGGCGGCGCGGAGGGCCGCCACGACGACCCGGCGACCGGCCTGCCCGTCTACGACACGTACCTGAAGAGCGGTCAGGCGCTCGCCGACGTCTTCGCGGCGTCCGGCGTGGACACGGTCGTCTTCGACGTCCAGGACGTCGGCGCGCGGTTCTACACGTACATCTGGACGCTGTTCGACTGCATGGAGGCGGCCGCGCTCGCGGGCAGGCGGTTCGTCGTCCTCGACCGGCCGAACCCGGTGACCGGGCGGGCCGCGCTGGGCCCGGTGCTGCACGAGGAGTTCGCGACGTTCGTCGGGCGGCAGCCGATCTCCCAGGCGCACGGGATGACGGTGGCGGAGCTGGCCCTGCTGTTCAACGGGGAGTTCCTGACGACGCCGGCGCCGCTGGAGACCGTGACCATGTCGGGCTGGAAGCGGTCGGACTTCTACGACGCCTCCGGGCTGCCGTGGGTGCCGCCGAGCCCGAACATGCCGACGCCGGAGACGGCGCTGGTGTACTCGGGGACGTGCCTGTTCGAGGGGACGAACCTGTCGGAGGGGCGCGGGACCACCCGGCCGTTCGAGCTGCTGGGTGCGGAGGGGATCGACGGGCGCTGGGCGGACGGGGCGAACGCGCTGGGGCTGGAGGGCGTCCGCTTCCGGGAGGCGTACTTCACGCCGACGTTCTCCAAGTTCCAGGGGAGGACCGTCGGGGGCGTCCAGGTGCACGTGCACGACCGGGAGGCGTTCGATCCGGTGCGGACGGGGATCGGACTGCTGATCACCGCCAAGCGGTCGTGGAGCGGTTTCGCCTGGCGTGCGGACGACTGGATCGACAAGCTCACCGGCTCCACGCGCGTACGCACCATGATCGACGCGGGCGCGGACACGGACGAGGTGGTGGCCGGCTGGCAGGAGGAGCTGGCGGGGTTCCGGAGGACGCGGCGGGGGTACCTGCTCTACCGCTGAGAGCGCAGGGTGCGGGACGGCGGCGGGCGGCGCCCCGCCGCCGTTTTGCGTCGGGCGTGCATATCGACGGGGTCTTCAGGAACCCGTGGAAGCCGCCGGGAGTTCTCAGACTGTCGAGGAAGGACTTTTCTCCCCCCGGGGGAGCACACGGAGCGGATGACCGCCGGCGCCCCCGTGGACGACCACAACTGAAGCAGGGTTCAAGGGAGTCGGCCCATGAGTTCCCGCGGCCGGCTGGTGGGGGCCATCGAAAAGAGGAGGGAGCCGATTCGCGTGTCGATACGTCTATTCGGCGACGTCCGTTCGACGACGCCGAAGTGACCGGATTACAGGTGCAGGTGTGACGGAGGTGCAGGACGATGGCCGGTTTCCGGAGTCTGGCGAGACAGGTCCGAGATCCGCGGTGCGATCCGGCGCTGCGGCGCTACTCGCTGCGCAAGTGCCTCGAGCGATTCGCTCCTTACGGGCACAGGGCGACCTGGGACCATCTGTGCTCGCGGGCCGGGTTCGATCCCGAGGACCGCTCCGTCGACCCGGCGCGGCTCGTGGCCGCACTGGACGAACTGGAGGAGGCCCGGGCGGTCTGGCTGGCCTATGAGGTGGAGTTCGCCGAGCGCCGCAGGAAGGAGAAGCACGACGGGCTGCGCAGGCCCGGCAGCGTGGACGACTGGCACCGGCTGACCTGGGGCGGTTTCGGCGTGGCCTGGTGCGACGATCCGCGGGTGCATCCGCGCGAGCCGCTGGCCGAGGTGCTGCGGCGGCTGATAGCCGCGCTGGAGCGCGCGCCGGGTACGGCCTGCCCCGTGTGCCGGGGGGAACGGCTCGTGTGGCGTTTCGACCTGGACCACGAGCCGTCGACGGGCCCGGTCTGCGCGGACTGCGGAATCCTGGTGCCGCGCCCCGTGCTCACCGCGGGGGCCCTGGCGGACGCCCGCAGGGCGAGGCTGCTGGTGTCGGCCTGAGAGGCGGGGAGCGAGGGGGCAGGGGGGCGCAGGGGGTGCCGCGCCCCCCGGCCCCCCGGGGAGCGCCCGGGCGGCACGGTCCGCCTGCCGGCGCTCACGGGGAGCCTCCCCGCTCTCGGCCGCGCCCGGTCGAGGGAGGCGCGACGGCCCGCGGTCACGGGAGCACGGCCGGGCTCACCGCTTGACCCCCGGCCGGTCGGCGCGGCGCGTGCCGCCGGTTTCCGCCAGCAGGCGGGAGCCCGTCAGGCGGTCGCCGAAGACGTCGTCCGGGTTGGACAGGACGCAGCTGTCCAGGGAGAGGCAGCCGCAGCCGATGCAGTCCGTGAGGTGGTCGCGCAGCCGGTTGAGCCGCTTGATGCGCTCGTCCAGCTCGGAGCGCCACGCCTCGGACAGGCGCGCCCAGTCGTCGCGGGTGGGCGTGCGCCCCTCGGGCAGTTCGGCGAGCGCCTCGCGGATCGTGGCGAGCGGGATGCCGACGCGCTGGGCGGCGCGGATGAAGGCGACCCGGCGCAGGGTGTCACGGCTGTAGCGGCGCTGGTTGCCCGCGGTGCGGCGGCTGCTGATCAGACCTTTGGACTCGTAGAAGCGCAGGGCCGAGACGGCGGCGCCGCTGCGTGCGGAGAGCCGGCCGACCGTGAGCTCGTGGATCTTCTCGGGAAGCTGGGGCACCCCCGAACCCTACTCACCCGTCCGGCGGACGGCCGTCGTTGACAGGGACCGCCCGGCGCACCATGCTAAGCAGTTGCTTAGGCATGCGCACACCGGTGCGCTGCGACTACGTGACGCGAGAGGCCGGGACATGGCAGAGCCGAGGATCTTCACGTCCGTCGACGACCTGAGGGCGGCGGTGGGCGAGCAGCTGGGGTACACCGACTGGCTGGAGGTCGACCAGAAGCGGATCAACCTGTTCGCCGAGGCCACCGGGGACCACCAGTGGATCCACGTCGACCCGGAGAAGGCCGCGGCGGGACCGTTCGGGACGACCATCGCGCACGGTTACCTGACGCTGTCGCTGCTGCCGCTGTTCGGCCCGCAGCTGATCTCCGTCGAGGGCGTGAGGATGGGCGTCAACTACGGCACCAACAAGGTGCGCTTCCCCGCGCCGGTCCCGGTCGGCTCGCGGGTGCGCGCCACCGCGACGATCACCTCCGTCGACGAGGTGCCGGGCGGCGTCCAGGTGGCCACGGCGTTCACCGTGGAGCGCGAGGACGGCGACAAGCCGGTGTGCGTGGCCGAGTCGGTGGCCCGCTACTACCTCTGAGCGGGGCCGGCCTCCCCGGCCCCGACCATCCGGAGCACGAGGTCGGCGTAGAGCGCGCCGACCTCCTCGGGGGTGCGGGGGCCGTCGACGTTGAACCAGCGGGCCACGTCGATGCACAGGGAGAGCACCGCGAGCGTGGTGCCCTGGACGTCGATGACGTCGAACTCGCCCGAACGCACGCCCTCCTCGATGAGCCCGCGCACCTCGGCGTCGACCTGCCGGCGCAGTCCGAGGATCTCGGCGCGGGCCTCGGGACCGAGCGAGTCGAGCTCGTACTGCACGACCCTGGCGGTGGTGCGGCCCCCCGCGTGCCAGCGGACGAAGGAGCTGACCGCCTCGGCGAGCCGCCGGGTCGGGGTGCCCTCGGCGCGGGCCGCCGTGCGCAGGATCGCGACGGCCTTCTCGTGGCCGATCCTGCTGATGCGGTGGAGCAGCTCTTCCTTGGTCCTGTAGTGGATGTAGAGCGCGGCCGGGCTCATCCCGGCGCGGCCCGCGATGTCGCGGGTCGTCGTGGCGTGGTAGCCGCGCTCCGCGAACGCCTCCACGGCGGCGAGCAGCAACCGCCGGGCCGCGTCGGGCGTGACCTCACCCCACGGCTGCGCCTCGGCGCCGGCCGTCTCCTCCGCCGTACTCATCGCTCACCTCATTCGCTGGCAGGGCCACCACCATACCGGCAAGGGTGAGCGCTCGCTTAGCGTGCCCGTCGTCACAGCTTCTGCAGCGGGTCGTGCTCGGCGAGCAGCTTCTCCAGGCGGGCCTGGTCGACCCGGTTGACGATCTGCCCGGCCTCCTGGCGGTCGCGGACGACCTTGGCCAGGGTGAAGGCGGAGGTGACGAGGTACAGGACGGCGATGCCCAGGAAGGCGCGGACCCAGGCGTCGGTGTCGAGGTTGAAGATGCCGACCGCGGTGGCGCCCATGGCCACTGCGAAGGACGCGACGGCCTGGCCGTGGAAGGCGGCCGTGCTCTGCTGCTTGACCGGTGTGTCGCTCATGGGGACCAGCATCGGCGGATGTGGCCGCGGCCACATCCGCTCGGGTACTCAGAGCGTACTCAGAACGCCGAGACCCCGGTCAGCGCACGTCCGATGACCAGCTTCTGGATCTGGCTGGTGCCCTCGTAGAGGGTCATCACGCGCGCGTCGCGCAGGAGCTTGCCGGCCGGGTACTCGTCGATGTAGCCGTAGCCGCCGAAGACCTGCAGGGCGTTGTTGGCGGCGCGGACCGCCGCCTCCGAGGCGAAGAGCTTGGCCTTGGAGGACTCGACGGCGAAGGGCCGGCCCCGGTCGATCAGGTCGGCCACCCGCCAGGTGAGCAGCCGGGCCGCGTCGACGTCCACGGCGATGTCGCTGATCAGTTCCTGGACGAGCTGGTGCCGGGCGATGCTCTTCCCGAACTGCTCCCGCTCCCCCGCGTACCGCACGGCCGCGTCCAGGGCGGCCTGCGCTATGCCGACGCAGCCGGCCGCGACCGACATCCGGCCCTTGGCGAGGGCGGACATGGCGACCGAGAAGCCCTTGCCCTCCTCGCCCAGCATCGCGGAGGCGGGCACGCGCACGTCCTCGAGGACCAGTTCCGCGGTGGCCTGGCCGCGCAGGCCGAGCTTGCCGTGGACGGCGCGGCGGGTCAGGCCGGGGGTGTCGGCGGGGACGAGGAAGGCGGAGACGCCCTTGTGGCCGGGGGCGTCGGTCGAGCGGGCGAAGAGCAGGACGACGTCGGCCCAGGTGCCGTTGGTGATGAACATCTTGGTGCCGTTGACGACGTACTCGTCGCCGTCGCGCACCGCGCGGGTGGTGAGGTTCCCGGCGTCGGAGCCGGTGCCCGGCTCGGTGAGGCCGAAGCAGCCGACGTGCTCCCCGGAGGTGAGGCCCGGCAGCCAGGCGCGCTTCTGCTCCTCGCTCCCCCAGGCGGCGATCGTCTTGGCGACCAGGCCGAGGGAGACGGAGACGATGCCGCGCACGGACGAGTCGCCGCGGCCCAGTTCCTCGGTGACCAGGCAGTACGCGAGGTGGTCGCCGCCGCTGCCGCCGTACTCCTCGTCGATCGTCAGCCCCAGGAAGCCGACCCCGCCGAGCTTCTTCACGATGCCGCGGTCGACCTCCTCGGCGCGGTCCCAGGCGGTGGCGTGGGGCGCGACCTCGCGCTCCACGAAGTCCCGGGCGAGCCGGCGGACGGCCTCCTGCTCCTCGCTGAGCTCCAGGTTCATACCGAGTCACTCCATGGGGGATCCGCTTGCCGTGCACGTCCGGAAGACCGTGCACCCTTAAATTAGCACTGCTAGTTTACTGTCGCGGTCCTACTATGTGCGCCATGGCCCGACCGCGCAAGCCCTTGCTCAGCACCGACCGGATCGTCGGTACGGCCCGTGCGCTGGTGGACGCGGAGGGCCTCGCGGCCGTCTCCACGCGCCGGCTCGCCGCGGAACTGGGGGTGAGCGGGCCCTCGCTCTACAACCACTTCCGCACCAAGGACGAGATCCTGGAGGCGGTGGCCGACTCGGTGAGCGCGCTGGTCGACCTGTCGATGTTCGAGGACGGCCGGGACTGGCGGACCGCGCTGCACGACTGGGCGGTCTCCTACCGGGCCGCGCTGCGCGACCACCCGAACATCGTCCCGGTCCTGGCCCGCGGCCCCGGCCGCCGTCCGGCGGCGCTGCGGCTGGCCGACGCGGTCTACGGCGCGATGGTCGCGGCCGGCTGGCCGCCCGCGCAGGCCACCTCCATCGGCGCGCTGATGCGGTACTTCATCATGGGCTCCGCGCTCGGCTCCTTCGCGGGCGGCTTCGTGGACGACGCCAGCGCCTACGACCCCGCCGACTACCCGCACCTCGGGCAGGCCCATCTGCTCGCCGAACAGCAGGAGAAGGTCGACGAGCGGGCCTTCGAGGCGGGACTCACGGCGCTGCTGGACGGGCTGGCACTGCAGTACGAGCAGGCGCGGACCGGCGCCTGAGCGCTCCGCCGGGAGCGCGGCGATGCGCCGTCGATCGTCCGCGGCGCCTTCGTGGCCGGTCGCGCCCGCGCGGCGGTGGCCGCACGACGGCACGGTCCCGTGCGCCTTGAGGGCGCGGACGCTTCGGCGGGGGCCGAAGTGTCCGTGCCGCATGCTGGAGGGCATGACCACCAGGGATCCCCGGGCTGCCGGTCTCGCGCGGCTCGCCGCGCTGGCCGCCGACGAGACGCGGGCCGCGTGCCTGCTGGCGCTGCTGGACGGGCGGGCCTGGACGGCGGGCGAGCTGGCCCGGCACGCCGGTGTCGCCGCCTCCACACTGAGCGAGCACCTGGGCAAACTGGTCGCGGGCGGGCTGCTGGCCGAGGAACGGCAGGGGCGGCACCGGTACGTACGGCTGGCCGACGCGCGGGTCGCGCAGCTGGTGGAGGACCTGGCCGCGCAGGTGTCCCCGGCTGCCGCCGAGCGCCCGCGCACGCTGCGGCAGGCGGGCGCCGGGTCCGCCATGGCCCGCGGGCGGACCTGCTACGACCATCTCGCCGGGCGGCTCGGCATCGCCGTCACGGACGCCTTCGCCGCGCGGGGGCTGCTGCTCCGGGACACCGGGTTCGCGCTCACGGACGCGGGTGTGCGCTGGTTCGCCGCGGCGGGCATCGGCCTGGACCGCCGCGGACGGCGACCGCTGGCCCGCGCCTGCCTGGACTGGACGGAACGCCGCCCCCATCTCGCCGGAGTGGCCGGCGCGGCCCTGTGCCGGCACGCCCTGGAGACGGGGTGGTGCGTGCGCATCGGCTCCGAGCGGGCGGTGAAGGTGACGGAGGCGGGCGAACGCGCGCTGTCCGGACTGCTGGGGATCGACGCGGGGGCCCTCCGGTGACGGCCGGGCCCCGTCCGGGATCCGCGAACATCCCACCCCTCGACCCTTCTGACCTCAGGAGCACGATGCGCACCCCCGTCCCTCACCCCGCCCGTCGCACGGAGGTGCTCGCGGCCTGCGCGGCCGGTGCCACCGTCGTGCTGTGGGCGTCCGCCTTCGTGTCCATCCGCAGCGCGGGGGCCGCGTACTCGCCGGGGGCGCTCGCGCTCGGACGGCTGCTGGCCGGCGCGCTGACGCTGGGGGTGATCTGTCTGCTGCGGCGGGAAGGGCTGCCGCCCCGGCCGGCCCGGCGCGGGATCCTGATATCGGGGGTGCTCTGGTTCGGGTTCTACATGGTGGCCCTGAACTGGGGCGAGCAGCTGGTCGACGCCGGCACGGCGGCGCTGGTGGTGAACACCGGGCCGATCCTCATCGCGCTGCTCGGGGCCCGGCTGCTCGGGGACTCGGTGCCGCCGAGGCTGCTGGCGGGGATGGCCGTGTCGTTCGCCGGTGCGGTGACTGTGGGACTGTCGATGTCCGGCGGGGGCGAGTCCTCGGTGCTCGGGGTGGTGCTGTGCCTGCTGGCGGCCGTGGCCTACGCGGGCGGGGTGGTCGCGCAGAAGCCGGCGCTGGGCGCGGCGAGCCCGCTGCAGGTGACGACGTACGGGTGCCTGGTCGGGGCGGTGGCCTGTCTGCCGTTCGCCGGGCGGCTCGTGGAGGAGGCCGCCGACGCGCCCGTCTCCGCCACGCTCGACATGGTCTATCTGGGCGTCTTCCCGACCGCCCTGGCCTTCACCACCTGGGCCTACGCACTGGCCCGTACGACCGCGAGCCGGATGGGCGCGACGACGTACGCGGTGCCCGCGCTGGTCGTGCTGATGTCATGGCTGGCGCTCGGCGAGGTGCCGGGCCCGCTCACGCTGGTGGGCGGTGCCCTGTGTCTCGCCGGCGTGGCGGTGTCCCGGTCCCGGTCGGGGGCGGCGGCGCGGGCGGCCGCGCCCCCGGGCGCCCGGGAGGAGACCGCCCGCGAGTCCGGCCGGGGGCCGGTCGTCCGGACCCGGGCGAGATCCGGACGACGTCCCTAGAAGACCACCAGGGCCCGTCCGCCCTTGCCCGCCAGCATGGTGTCGAAGGCGGCCGGGATGCCGTCCAGGGCGATGTGTTCGGTGACCAGGGCTCCCGGGTCGAGACGGCCGGCCCGGATGTGTCCGGCGAGGACCGGGAGGTCGCGGGCCGGGTCGGAGTCGCCGTAGACGCAGCCGGAGAGGGTGCGGCCCCAGTGGAAGATCTCCAGGGCGTTGAACGTGACCTGCTGGTCCTTGCCGCCGATGCCGACGACCGTGGTGCGTCCGCCGCGCCGGGTGGACTCCCAGGCCGTGCGGATGGCGGTCGCGCGGCCGACGCACTCCACGGCCGCGTCCACCCCCTCCCCGCCGGTGAGGGCGCGGATCTCGCGGGCCGTGGTGTCGGAGGCGACGAGGTAGTCGGTGGCGCCCGCGGACCGGGCCAGCTCCTCCTTCCGCGGGGAGACGTCGACCGCGACGATCGTGGACGCGCCCGCGATCCGGGCCGACTGGAGCGCCGCGAGGCCCACTCCCCCGACACCGAACACCGCGACCGTCTCCCCCGGGCGCACCTTCGCGGAGTGGTGCACGGCGCCGTAGCCGGTGAGCACCGCGCAGCCCAGCAGCGCGGCGTCGGTGAGCGGGACGCCGTCCGGGGCGGGCAGCACGCAGGAGGCGGACACCACCGTCTCCTCGGCGAACGCGGCGACGTTCAGCCCCGGGTACAGGTCGGTGCCGTCGTCGGCGCGGCGGGCGTGCACCTCGGCGGCCCCGGCCAGGGCGCCCGCGCACAGCCAGACCTCGCCGCGCGCGCAGGCGGGGCAGGCGCCGCAGGAGGGCGCCCAGTTGAGGACCACGCCGTCGCCGGGCGCGACATGGGTGACGCCCTCGCCGACGGCGACGACCGTGCCGGCGCCCTCGTGGCCGAGGACGGCCGGGACCGGCAGGCGCATGGTGCCGTCGGACAGGGACAGGTCGGAGTGGCAGACGCCGGCGGCGGCGAGCCGGACGCGGACCCGGCCGGGGCCGGGTTCGGGCAGGTCGATCCCGGTGATCTCCAGCGGGGCACCGACGGCGGGCAGGACAGCGGCACGTACGGCCATGGTGGTGACGACTCCCCTAGAACTGGAGGGACTTGGTCTGGAGGTACTCGGTCAGGCCGTGTGCGCCGAGTTCGCGGCCCACACCGGACTGCTTGTAACCGCCGAAGGGCGCGAGGGGGTTGAAGCGGCCGCCGTTGATGTCGACCTGGCCGGTCTCCATGCGGCGGGCGAAGGCCACCGCCTCCGCCTCGTCGCCGGCCCAGACGGCGCCGGCCAGGCCGTAGACGGTGCCGTTGGCGATGCGCAGGGCGTCCTCCTCGTCCGCGTAGCGCAGGACCGACAGGACGGGGCCGAAGATCTCCTCCTGGGCGATGGTCATCTCCGGGGTGACGTCGGCGAAGACGGTGGGGCTGACGTGGTAGCCCCTCTCGTGCGGGGAGTCGGGGCCGCCCGCGACCAGCCGGGCCCCCTCGGCCACGCCCTTCTCGATGTAACCGCGCACGCGTTCCCGCTGGCCGGCGTTGACGAGCGGGCCGATGCGGTCGCCGTACTTCGCGGCGGCGGCCGCGGCGAGTTCCACGGCCTCGTCGTACTGGTCGCGGTGGACCAGCATGCGGGTCCAGGCGCTGCATGTCTGCCCGGAGTTGGACATGACGTTGGCGACGCCGACGTTGACCGCGCGGGCCAGGTCGGCGCCGGGCAGGATGACGTTGGCGGACTTGCCGCCGAGTTCCAGGGCGACCTTCTTCACCATGCCGGTCGCGATCGCGCCGATGCGGCGGCCGACGGCGGTGGAGCCGGTGAAGGAGAGCAGGTCGACGCCCGGGTGCTCGGCCAGGGCCTGACCGGCCACCGGGCCGAGGCCGGTGACGAGGTTGAACACGCCCGCCGGGATCCCTGCCTCGTGCACGGCCCGGGCGAACAGCCGCGCGACCAGCGGGGTGTCCTCGGCCGGCTTGACGACGACGGTGCAGCCGGCCGCGAGGGCGGGGGCGGTCTTGGCGACGATCTGGTGCAGCGGGTAGTTCCAGGGGGTGATCGCGCCGACCACACCGACGGGCTCGTGGAACACCGTCGAGTTGCCCGTCCTCTCCTCGAAGGCGTACGTCGCCGCCAGCTCGGCGTACGAGCCGGTCACGGCGATCGGCACGCCCGCGTGGACGGTCTGCGAGAGCTTCAGGGGCGAGCCGAGTTCGGCGGTCACCGTCTCGGCGATCTCGTCCCGCCGGGCCACCAGCCCGTCCCGCAGCGCGGCCAGCCGGGCGGCGCGCTCGGCGGGCGGGGTGGCGGCCCAGCCGGGAAGGGCGGCGCGTGCGGCGCGCACGGCGGCGTCGACGTCCTCCACGGTGCCCGCGGGGACGGTGGCGATCACCCGTTCGTCGGCCGGGTTCACCACCTCGATCACGTCCGGGCCGGCGGCGGGGCGCCAGGCGCCGTCGATGTACATGCCGTCGTGTGCCTTCATCGCGCTTCCTCCGGGGCGGGGTGTCGGTGTCCGACCGCTCAGTCTCGTGCGAGGTTCTAAACTAGCGGTGTTAGTTTTCCCGCGCCAGAGGTCTCCGCGGCCGGTGTCACTCCTCCAGGTCGGGCAGCCGCGCCGGGTTCGGGCAGATCCGTTCGCCGCTCCGGTCGAAGACGAAGAGATGGGCGAGGTCGACCAGGAGCGGTACCTGCATGCCGTGCCGGAGGCGGATGTCGGGGGTGGTGCGGACGACGAGGTCGCCGGGCACGCGGGGCCCGGCGGGGGCGGAGGCGGGCGCCGGATCCGGCGGTCCGGGCCGGGGCGGCGCCGCCGCCGGTCCCGCGCGCAGCGCGCCGACCCGTTCCCGCAGCCGGTGCAGGGCCGTGCCCTCGCGGCGGCGGCGCCGGTCCGGGCGCTCGGGCCGCGGGTGCGGGGCCTCGAGGTCGGGGACGACGGCGGGGCGGGAGCCGGTGTCGAAGTGGACGAGGACCTCGTGGCCCTGGAACTCCAGGTGCTCCACCAGGCCGGTGAGCGCCACCTCCCCGGTCCGCGCGGCGGACGGCTTGGCGATCCGTACGGCCTCCGGGCGCAGGCCCACGATGACCTCGCGGCCCTGCTGCACCCGCAGCAACCGGTGGTCCGGGGACAGCGGTTCGGGCAGCCGCAGGAACTGTTTGCCGAGGCTGATGGTCATCGCCCCGTCGAGCGGGGCGCGCACCAGGCCGCGCAGCAGGTTGATGCGCGGGGTGCCGATGAACGCGGCGACGAAGACGTTGCCCGGCAGGGAGTACACCGTGCGCGGGGTGCCGACCTGCTGGAGGACGCCGCCGCGCAGGACGGCGACGCGGTCGCCGAGCGACATGGCCTCGGACTGGTCGTGGGTGACGTAGACGGTGGTGACGCCCAGCTCCCGGGTGAGCTGGGAGATCTCGGCGCGCAGCCGGTTGCGGAGCTTGGCGTCGAGGTTGGACAGCGGCTCGTCCATCAGGAAGGCGGAGGGGTGGCGGGCGATGGCCCGGCCCATGGCGACCCGTTGGCGTTCACCGCCGGAGAGCTGGGCGGGGAAGCGGTCGAGGAGGTCCTCGATGCCGAGCATGCGGGCGGTGGCGTCCACGCGCGGGGCCGGGTCGGCGCCGGGGGACTCGATGCGCAGCGGGAAGCCTATGTTGTCGCGGCTGGTCATGCTCGGGTACAGGGCGAAGTTCTGGAACACCATCGCCATGTCCCGGTCGGAGGGGGGCAGGTCGTTGCCGTACTCGCCGTCGAGGAACAGCCGGCCCTCGTCGATGTCCTCCAGTCCGGCGATCATCCGGAGCACGGTGGACTTGCCGCAGCCGGAGGGGCCGAGCAGGACGAGGAACTCACCGGGCGCGATGTCCAGCGACAGCCGGTCCACCACGCGGACGCCTCGCGTGTATGCCTTGCTCACGTCGTGCAGGGAGATGGCGCGTGTCATGAGGGTGCCCCCGGGGCGGATCAGGGCGCTGGTGCTCCGCGTTCGGAACGCCCCGTGCGGGCCGCACGGGGCGCGTGAGTCACGGAAGCTAACGGAAAGTAGCAGCCGGGGGAAGATGCCGGGCGGGATCGGGGCGCTCCGGTCCAGCAGGTGAGAAAGCGGACGTCCGGATTCGACGGGGTGACCGGTGTTCCGCGTCAGTCGTCCCCGCCGCTCCCACTGCCGCCGCTTCCCGAGCGGCCGCCCGGACGACGCAGACGCGTCCCCCGACGGTGAGAACGGCGAGAACGGCGACACCGGACAGGACGAGCAGAAACTTGTGGCCCCCCGCCATGTGTGCACGGCACATGTGCGCACAGCCCGCTTCCCGGGGGCGGCGTGTGTGATCGCGCCGTCCCGCCCGTGCGGACGTGCCCGTCGGACACCGGCTAGCGGGCCGTACGGCGTCGGGGTCGGGCGTCGGCGCCCTTCCGGGCGGACGGCGGGTCCTCCGCCGGCCGGGGCGGGGTGCGCAGGGCGACGCCCGACGCCAGGAACAGCAGGGCGCCGAGCATCACGAACGGGGCCGCCGCACCCGCGGCCCCCGCGATCAGGCCGGCCGCCGCGGGTGCGGCGACCTGGCCCAGGCGGTTGCCGGTGAGGCGCAGGGCGAGGGCGGTGGAGCGGGCCTCGGCGGGGGCGGCCTGGACGACCGTCGTCATGGACAGCGGCTGACCGACGCCCAGGCAGAAGCCGAGGACCGCCAGGACCGGGGCCAGCGCCCAGACCGGCAGCGGCAGCGCGACGCCCGCGCACAGCAGCGCCGCCAGCAGGCAGGTCGCCGTCAGCAGCACCATACGGCCGAGCAGGCGCAGCAGTGGGGTGAGGACCAGCCGGCAGGCGATGGTGGCCGCCGCGCGGAGGCTGAGCAGCAGGCCGACGACGGCCGGGTCGATGCCCCGGTGCTCGCCGACCACCGGGAGGTAGGCCGTGAGGATGTCGGTCGCGGACAGCACGGCCAGGCTGATGAGGATGCCCGCGGGGACGCCCCGGGCCCGCAGGATGCCCCGTACCGGCACCCGTGCGTCCTGTTCCGCACGGGGCTTCGGGGCGCCGGGCCGCTCGATGCGCCACAGCGAGGTGAGCGCGACGGCTCCGCCCGCTCCCGCCACCAGCAGGGCGAGCGCGCTGGTCCGGGCCATGTCCGCGCCGATCAGCGCGCCCGCCGCGATGGGGCCGACCAACTGGCCGAGCGAGGCGCCGATGGTGAAGTGGCCGAAGTTGCGGTCCTGTTCGTGCGGCGCGGACTGGCGGGCGACGAGGGACTGCGCGCCGATGACGAAACAGAGGTGGCCGAGGCCCATCACCCCGCTCCACAGGGCCATCGTCCCCAGTGAGCCGGCCAGGCCGCTCAGCGCGCAGCCGCCGGAGACGAGCACCACGCCGACCGGGAGCAGGGGCGCGCAGCGGCCGTGGTCGGTGCGCCGGCCGAGCGGTACGGCGGCGAACAGCGGCAGCAGCGCGTACACGCCCGCGATCACGCCGATCGCCCGCTCGTCCGCGCCCAGTGCCAGCGCCCGGTAGGAGACGGCGGGCCGGGCCATCGACACCGCCCCCTGCGCGAAGCCGAAGGCGATGACGAGGCGGAGCAGCCAGCCGCGGTTCCCACCGGGCGTCATGATCGGGTCCTTCCTGACGGTGGTCCGGGTGTCCGGATCAGATGGTGCCGAACAGGATTCCGGCCGCGAGGATCACCAGGCAGATCGTGGCCGCCCACTTCACCACGAACCGGGTGTGGTCGCCGAACTCGACCCTGGCCATGCCGACCAGGACGTACACCGCGGGGACGAGCGGGCTGGACATGTGCAGCGGCTGGCCGACGAGGGAGGCGCGGGCCATCTCCAGCGGGGAGACGCCGTGCGCGGCGCCGGCTTCGGCGAGGACGGGCAGGACGCCGAAGTAGAAGCCGTCGTTGGACATGAAGTACGTCAGCGGCAGGCTCAGCACACCGGTGACCAGGGCCATGTGCGGGCCCATGCCGTCGGGGATGACGTCCACCATCCACTCGGCCATGTGGTCGACCATGCCGGTGCCCTGGAGGACGCCGGTGAAGACGGCGGCGGCGAAGACCATGCCGGAGACGTTGAGGACGTTGTCGGCGTGGGCCGCGAGGCGGGCCTTCTGGTCGGGGATGTGCGGGAAGTTGACGGAGAGCGCGAGGGCGGCGCCGAGCAGGAACAGCACCGGGATCGGCAGCACCTCCATGATCATGGAGGTGAGCAGGGCGACCGTGAGCAGCGCGTTGAACCAGTAGAGCCTGGGCCGCAGGGTGGGGCGGTCCGGGTCGAGGCCCTGGAAGTCGTCGTCCTCCTCCGCGTCGGCGTCCGGGCCGGCGCCGGAGCCGCCGGTGGGCCGGGCGCCCTTGCCGGGGCCGCCGGCAAAACCCGCGCCGACCAGCACGGTCTCCGTCTCCTCGGCCTCCTCCTCGACCAGCGCCTCGTCCAGCGTCAGCACGCCCAGCCGCCTGCGCTCGCGCAGCCCGAGCACGTACGCGAGGACGACGACGCCCACCAGGCCGACCAGCAGGGCGGGGATCATCGGGACGAAGATGTCGCCGGCGTCGAGCTTGAGCGCGGTCGCCGCGCGGGCCGTCGGGCCGCCCCAGGGGAGGGTGTTCATCACGCCGTTGGCCATGGCGGCGACACCGGTCATCACGACCAGGCTCATCTTCAGGCGCTTGTACAGCGGATACATCGCCGAGACGGTGATCATGAAGGTGGTGGAGCCGTCGCCGTCCAGCGACACGATCGCGGCGAGCAGCGCGGTGCCGACGACGATCCGCATCGGGTCCGCCCTGCAGAACCGGAGGATGCCGCGGACGATCGGGTCGAAGAGTCCGACGTCGATCATCACACCGAAGTAGACGATCGCGAACATGAGCATCGCCGCGGTGGGCGCGAGGCTGGAGACGCCGTCGATGACGTAGTCGCCGAGGTGGGCGCCCTTGCCGACGAACACGCAGAACAGCGCGGGGATCAGCACGAGCGCCGCGATCGGCGACATCTTCTTCAGCATGATCAGGACCAGGAAGGTCGCGATCATGGCGAAGCCGAGGATGGTCAGCATGAGTGGATACCTAACGTTCGCCCTTGAACATCCCACCAGGGCCGGCGGTGCGTCGACGTTAGGTTCCGTAAAGCGGCGTCAACAAGACGTTCACCTGCGAGCAATAAGCGCAAAACCCCAGGTCACAGCTTTGCTCAGGTCAGAGCGCCGAACGTTTTGGTCACGGCGGCGGCCAGGGGGGCCACTTCGACGGGGACCCCGTTGAGGACGGCGTTGCCCGACAGCGGGTCGAGGAGGCTGCCGTCGAGGAGCTGGTTGACGTTGGCGCCGGGGTCGGCGGCGGCGTGCCGCGTACGGGTGCCGGGCCGGTCGTGGCCCCAGCCGTGCGGCAGGCTCACGACCCCCGGGCGCACACCGTCGGTGACCTCGGCGGGGGCGGTCACCTCTCCCCCGGCGCCCTTGATCCGCACCGGCTGTCCGTCCCGTACGCCGAGGCGTTCGGCGTCCTCGGGGTGGAGGTGCAGGGTGCAGCGGTTGGAGCCGCCGGTGAGGGCGGGCACGTTGTGCATCCAGCTGTTGTTGGAGCGCAGGTGGCGGCGGCCGACGAGGACGAGCCCGGCGGGGCGGTCGTCCAGGGCGGCGCGCAGGCGCGGGAGGTCGGCGGCGATCGGGTCCGGCAGCAGTTCGACCTTGCCGCTGCGGGTCTTCAGCGGCTGGGGCAGTCGTGGGCGCAGGGGGCCGAGGTCGATGCCGTGCGGGTGGGCGAGCAGCCTGTCCAGGGTGAGCCCGTCCGGGTCGGCGCCGAAGCCGTCGCCGTAGGGGCCGAGGCGCAGCATCATGTCGAGGCGCCGTTCGGGGCCGTTCTCACCGGTGAGCAGGGAGGCGAGGTCCTTCGGGTCGCGGCCGTGCACCGGGGAGCGCGGTTCCCGGACCGCCTTGGCGAGGGTCTGGTCGATCACCATGGCGTCCACGGCTTCGGGGTCGGCGCCGTGCATGCCGGTCGCGGCGAGGACGAGCCGGGCCAGGATCTCGGTCTCGGCCATGCGGCCGGGCTCCAGGGGGACGGCGGGGCGGGTGTAACGGACCTGGTTGCGCACGGCGAGGGTGTTGAAGGCGAAGTCGTGGTGCGGGCTCTGCGCGGGCGGGGGCGGCGGCAGGACGACGTCGGCGTGGCGTGAGGTCTCGTTGAGGTACGGGTCGACGCTCACCATGAAGTCGAGCGAGCCGAGCGCCCTGTCGAGCCGGTCGCCGTCCGGGGCGGAGAGCACCGGGTTGGCGGCGACGGCGATGAGGGCGCGTACCGGCTCGCCCTCGTCGGTGGGGGTGTCGATCTCCTCGGCGAGGGCGGACAGCGGCAGTTCGCCCTTGGCCTCGGGGTGCCGGCTCACCCGGGAGTGCCAGCGTCCGAGGGCGAAGCCGCGGCCGGGTCCGGCGGGGCGCGGGGTCTTGTCGGTGGCGGCCTGCGGGAAGAGGGCGCCGCCGGGCCGGTCGAGGTTGCCGGTGAGGATGTTGAGGACGTCGACGAGCCAGCTGGCGAGGGTGCCGTGCGGGACGGTGCAGCTGCCGATGCGGCCGTAGACGGCGGCGGTGGGGGCGGCGGCGAGTTCCCGGGCGAGGGTGCGGAGGGTCTCCGCGTCGACGTCGCAGGCGCCGGAGACCGCTTCGGGTGTGAAGTCCCGCAGCGCGGCGGTGAGTTCGTCGAGTCCTTGGATGTGCGGCGCCCGCTCGCCGAGGTCGGCGAGGCCCTCGTCGAGCAGGGTGTGCGCCATCGCCGCGAGGAGCAGCGCGTCGGTGCCGGGGCGGACGGCGAGGTGCCGGTCGGCGAGGCGGGCGGTGCGGGTGCGGCGCGGGTCGATGACGGTGAGGGTGCCGCCGCGGGCCTTGAGGGCCTTGAGCCGGCCGGGGAAGTCGGGGGCGGTGCACAGGCTGCCGTTGGACTCCAGGGGGTTGGCGCCGATCAGCAGCAGGTGGTCGGTGCGGTCGAGGTCGGGTACGGGGATGGCGTTCGCGTCGCCGAAGAGCAGTCCGCTGGAGACGTGTTTGGGCATCTGGTCGACCGTGGAGGCGGTGAACAGGCTGCGGGTGCCGAGCCCGGCGACGAGGACGGGCGGGTAGAGGGCGCCGGCCACGGTGTGGACGTTGGGGTTGCCCAGGACGAGGCCGACGGCGTGCGGTCCGTGCCGCTCGACGACGGTCCGTATCCCGGCGGCCACGGCGTCGAACGCCTCCGCCCAGGTGGCCTCGCGCAGTTCCCCGTCGACGCGGACGAGCGGGGTGCGCAGCCGGTCGGGGTCGGAGTCGACGGCTCCGAAGGCGGCCCCCTTGGGGCAGACGAAGCCCTTGCTGAACACGTCGTCGCGGTCACCGCGGGCGCCGGTGACCCGGCCGTCGTCGATGGTGAGCGTCAGGCCGCAGGTGGCCTCGCACAAGGGGCAGATACGAAGGGCGGTGCGGGGCACGGGGCCTCCCGGGTACGGCGACTGCGGTGACGCGCGGACGGGCCGAGCATACCGACCGGTATGCACGGAGGGGAGGGGGCCGCCGGGGGCGGCTCAGTCCAGCGTCCGGGCCAGATGGGCCCGCAGCATCTCCCGCAACTCGCCGATGACCTTCTCGTCCCCCTCGGGCGCCATCCGGAACGCCAGGTGGACGAGGGCGTCGGCGGTCTCGACGGCGACGAGGACGGTGCGCCGCAGGTCGTCGTCGGCCTCGCGGCCGAGGTGGCCGGAGAGCAGGTCGGTGAGGCGGCCGGCGACGCGGTGGTTGGGTTCGGCGCGGCGGGCGCCGACGGGTATCCGGTGGCCGAAGTCGACGAGGGAGAAGCCGGGGGCGGTGCGCTTCATGTCGAGGTACTCGTCGAGCACGACGTCCACGGCGTGCCGCCAGCCCCGGTCCCCGGTGCCCCCGAGGCGTTCGGCGACCCGTTCCGTGAAGCGTTCCAGATTGCGCTGGGCCAGCGCGTCGGCCATCTGGCGCTTGTTGCCGAAGAAGCGGTAGACGGAGCCGATGGGCACGTCGGCGCGCTGGGCGACGGCACGGGTGCTGAGCTCGTCGTAGCCGACCTCGTCGAGGAGTGCGGCGCAGGCGTCGAGGATCCTGGCCAGCCGTTCGGCGCTGCGCCGCTGCACCGGCGCTCGACGGAGCGATGTCGCGTGGGGCACGGGGCTCATCATGCCCGCTCGCCCCCGCCCGGTGAACCTCGCCCTCCACCGCGGTCCCGCCCGTCCGTTCCGCGCGCCTGTGCCGGGGGCGCCGTCGCGCCCGGCCCGCCGCCCGGGCCGGGGCCGGCTAGCGGTCCGACACCGTGATGTCGGCCGTGCTCTCCACGGGCTCGCCGTCCACGGCCCACACCGAGCCGTCGTCGGCGTGGAGGCGGACGGTGACGTGGTGCGTGCCGCGCGGGACGGAGTGGCCGGGGAGGTGGTGCTCGGGGGTGCGCAGCAGGGCGACGCGGCGGCCGTTCAGTGCGAGGTGCGCCAGGCCGCGGCCGGCCACCGCGCGCCCGCCGGCGCCGTCCGGTGAGAAGCGGAAGTTGCGCACGGTCAGCCGTACGTCCCAGCCGCCGTCGGCGTCGGGGGCGACCTCGACACCGACGGCGGGCGCGTCCGTCTCGTCCACCTCCCGGTAGGGGCGGCCCTCCTCGTCCCGCGCGTCCAGGAGTTCGCCGGCCGGTGAGGGGGGCTTCCCGCCCTGTTCCCGGGCGTCCCCCGGGGCGCAGCCCGCGGATCCGGCCAGGAGTGCGACACAGACCGCGAGCGCGGTGATCATGCTCCGCGTCCACGACATGCCCGGGAGCGTAGAACACGGATGCGACCCGACGGATCCCCCTGAAGTCGGGTTCCGCGTCCTCCGCCGAGAGGAGGAGCCCGGCGGGAACGGAGATCGCCCGGCCCTCTTGCGCCGCGGAAACCGCAATCCTACGGTGTTGCATAGGAATCCGACCGCAAGGGAGCACCGGGCATGAGCGATGGGGGCACCACCCGCGCGAGCGCGTTCGAGCACGAGGGAGCGCGCAAGGTCGCCGAAGGGCTGGAACACCTCTCCGGTTTCGGCAACGAGCACAGCTCCGAGGCGGTCCCGGGCGCCCTGCCCGAGGGCCGCAACGCGCCGCAGCGCGCACCGCTCGGGCTGTACGCGGAGCAGCTGAGCGGTACGGCGTTCACCGAGCCCCGCGCGGAGAACCGCCGCTCCTGGCTGTACCGGATCCGCCCGTCGGCCGCCCACCCGGCGTTCACCCGCACGGGCAACGGGTCGCTGCGCACCGCGCCCTTCACCCAGACCGTGCCCGACCCCAACCGGCTGCGCTGGAACCCGCTGCCGGAGCCCGCCCGGGGCACCGACTTCCTGGCCGGACTGTGGACCCTGGGCGGCAACGGCGACGTCGCCCAGCGCACCGGCATGGCCGTGCACCTGTACCACGCCACCGCCTCGATGGACCGCGTTTTCAGTGACGCCGACGGCGAACTGCTGATCGTCCCCGAGCGCGGCGGGCTGCTGCTGCGCACGGAGTTCGGACTGCTGCATGTGGAGCCGGGACACATCGCTTTGATTCCTCGTGGGGTGCGGTTCCGTGTGGACCTCCTTGAGGAATCCGCCCGCGGTTATGTGTGCGAGAACTACGGGGCGGCGTTCCGGCTCCCCGAGCTCGGCCCGATCGGCGCCAACGGGCTGGCCAACGCCCGGGACTTCCGGGCGCCCGTCGCCGCGTACGAGGACGTCGAGGGGCCGGTGGAGGTGGTGAACAAGTTCTGCGGCAACCTGTGGTCGGCCACCTACGACCACTCCCCGCTGGATGTCGTCGCCTGGCACGGCAACCATGTGCCCTACGCCTACGATCTGCGCCGCTTCAATGTGATGGGCACCATCTCGTACGACCATCCGGACCCGTCGATCTTCACGGTGCTGACGTCTCCGAGCGACACCCCGGGTCTGGCCGGGGTGGACTTCGTGGTCTTCGCGCCGCGCTGGCTGGTGGGCGAGGACACCTTCCGGCCGCCGTACTTCCACCGGAACGTGATGAGCGAGTACATGGGCCTGATCGAGGGCGCGTACGACGCGAAGGCGGAGGGCTTCGTGCCGGGCGGGGGCTCGCTGCACAACATGATGTCGGCGCACGGCCCCGACCGGGAGACGTTCGACCGGGCGAGCGCCGCGGAGCTGCGCCCGCAGAAGATCGACGACGGTCTGGCCTTCATGTTCGAGACCCGCTGGCCGGTGTCGCTGACCCCCCATGCGGCGCGGGCGGAACACCTGCAACAGGACTACGACGCGGTGTGGCAAGGGCTCGAGCGTCACTTCCAGCCGTTGCGCTGAACGTTCCCCGACCGGTACGGATAGCCCGTGACCTCCTTCGCTCCGGATTCGATCGTCCTGAACCGCAAGTTGCCGCTCTGGTATCAGGTGTCGCAGTCGCTGCGCGCCTCGATCCTCGGCCGCTCGCCCCAGGACCCCCTGCGCCTGCCCACCGAGGAACGACTGGCCGGGCACTACGGGGTGAGCGTGCTGACCATGCGGCAGGCGCTGAAGGAACTGGAGGACGAGGGGCTGATCACCCGCCACCGCAGGCGCGGCACGTTCATCGAGCCCGACGCCCGGCGGGGCGCCCCGGTGCGGCTGCTGGGCTCGGTGGACGCGATCGTCGCCCAGCAGTCCGGCATGACGACCGAACTGCTGGAACACGGTCCGGCGCCGGTGCCGACGGGGATCGCCGAGTACTTCCCGGACCTGTCCGAGGCGGCGGCCTACCACCGGTTGCGCAGCGACGAGAAGACGGGCGAGCCGACCAACCACGCCCGCAACTGGGTCCGCCCCGAACTGGCCGCCCGCATCGACCTGGACGACCTGGTGCGGTGGCCGATGACCAAGGTGCTGCGGGACGTCGTCGGGGCGGACATCAGCCGCATCACGGACACGGTGGAGGCGCGGCTCGCGGACCCGGAGACGGCACGGCTGCTCCGAGTGCCGCTGCTCAGCCCGATCCTGCACTACACGGGCGTCACCTACGACACCGACGGCCGCCCCTTGGACGTGGCCGTCATCCACTACCGGGGCGACCGCTTCTCCTTCACGGTGACGCTGGACGCCACCTGATCCGCCGTCCCACAGGTCGTACGATGCCCTGCGTGACGCACGACGACGCTCCGCTGCTGGCGGACCTCATGCCGTGGTCCGTCGCACCGCCGCGGCTCGGCCGGGGGTGGCCGGCGGCCCCCGACGCGGCGTCCCTGAAGGCCCGTTGGAACGCCCTGGTGAAGGCCGAGGGGCCGGACCGCGAGGCGCTGTTCGGGTCGACCCGTTCCCGGACGCCGTACACCGCGGTCGGACAGCTGCCGGGACGCGGCGGCGGCACGGAGAGGCTGGCCCGCGCGTCGGGCCCGTGCCCCGAGCCGGTACGGGTGCTGCACGGCCCGTTCGACGAGCAGTGGCTGATCCCCGACCAGCGGCTGATCGACGCGGCCCGGCCGGAGCTGTGGCGGGTGGCGGACGAGCGGCAGGTCTTCGTCGTGGAGGCGGGCACCGCCCGGGACCTCACCGGCCCTCCCCTGCTGGCGACTTCCCTGCTGCCGCTGCTGCGCGCCGGCCGCGTCCGCCCGCTGTACCGCCGGCCGGGCGCCGCGGAGCCGAACCTGGCCCCGGGCCTGACGGAACACCTCGCCGCCAGGCTCGGCCGGGACGCCTCGCCGGTGGACGTCCTCGCCTGGGCGATGGCGGCGGCGCACGTCACGCCGGCCGGGCCCGCGGTGCCGCTCACCGGGGACGCCGGCGTGTGGGCGCGGGGCGTCGCGGTGGGCCGCCGGATGCTGTGGCTGTCACGGCGCGACGGGGAGCGTCCCCGGCTTCCCGGCGGGCGCCGCCCGTACGTGCGCGCCCCGCTGTCCTCCCGGCCGGTGACCGTGGACTACGACCGGGACGAGGAGGCCCTGCTGCTCGGCGACGGCCGCATCTCCCCGGTGCCGCACGGGGCCTGGGACTTCGAGGCCGGCGGTGTCCGGGTGCTGGAGCGGTGGTTGGCGGCCCGCACGGAGCCGGCCGAGCCGGGCACCCTGGCCGCGATCCGACCGGCCCACTGGCCCCAGAGCTGGACCTCGGAGCTGCTGGAACTGATCACGGTCCTCGCCCTGCTGGCCGAACTGCGCCCGCAACAGGCCGCGTTGACGGGCCCGGCCGTCCCCGACCCGATCACACCGGCCGAGCTGCACACGGCGGGCGTGCTCCCGGTGCACCCCTCCGCACGTCGCCCCGCCTCGGTGCTGGACGCCCGCGAGGAGGGGCCGGAGGGCCAGCTCGCGCTGATCTGAGGGTCAGCCGCGGGGCTCGAAGCCGTCGAGCACCCGGCCGAGCGCCCGGTCGAACACCGCCTCCAGATCGATCGGCCCGGCGTCCTCCGCGAAGGCCGCCGCCATCCGCGGGTACGCACCGGTCGCGATCCTGCCGCCCAGGTAGGCGATCCGGATCGCGTCCTCCCGCTCCTGCGACCAGGGCAGCGAGCGGGTGCGTTCGGCGGTGGCCAGCTCGTTGGTGACGTAGGTCGTCACGATGCCGTTCAGCATCGCGATCAGCTCCAGCTTGGTGCCGTAGGGCGCGGGGAGCGGGTCCAGGCAGGCCAGGCAGTGTTCGAGGTAGCGCAGGGAGTTGGGGCTGAAGCCGTGGACCGGCGACATCAGCCGCGGCAGCCACGGGTGGCGGTGCATCAGCGCGCGGGTCTGGTGGGCCACCCGGAGCATGTCGGCGCGCCAGTCGCCGCTGGGCTCCCACAGCTCGTGCTCGCCTCCGGCCGCGTCCACCATCAGCTCGTACAGATCCTCCTTGCGGGGGACGTAGTTGTACAGCGACATGGTGCCGCAGCCCAGTTCGGCGGCGACGCGGCGCATGGAGACCGCGTCCAGACCCTCGGCGTCCGCGATCCGCACCGCCGCCGCCGCGATGTCGGCGCGCGTGTGCGCCGGTCGGGGTCCACGGCCGGTGCGCTCGGGGCGCGCCCAGATCACTTGGGGTTCGGCCGCTCGGCCCGCCATCGGTCATCACCTCTTCCACCATCGTAGTTACGTACACCGTACGTAGTGCGCTATGGTCGCCCCATGACTACTACGTACGGTGTACTTAGTGAGGGTCTGGAGAAGCGCTTCGGGGAGGTCCACGCCCTGCGCGGGCTGGATCTGGCGGTGGCCGAGGGCACGGTGTGCGGGGTGCTCGGGCCCAACGGGGCGGGCAAGACGACGGCCGTCCGGCTGCTGACCACGCTGGCGCGGCCCGACGCGGGCTCCGCGCGGATCGCGGGCCACGACCTCCTGCGGGAGGCCGCCGCCGTACGGCGCAGGATCGGCGTCACGGGCCAGGACACCTCGATCGACGGGGACCTCACGGGCCGCGAGAACCTGCGCCTGTTCGCCCGGCTGCACCGGGTGGGCGGGGCGGCCGGGCGGGCCGCCGAACTGCTGGAGCGCTTCGGACTGACGGAGGCGGCCGACCGGCCGGCGTCCGGCTGGTCGGGCGGCATGCGGCGCCGGCTGGACCTGGCGGCGAGCCTGATCCGCCGTCCCGAGGTGCTGTTCCTGGACGAGCCGACGACCGGGCTCGACCCGGCCAGCCGCAATCTGATCTGGGAGGCGGTCCGCGAGCTGGCCGGCGGGGGCGCCACCGTGCTGCTCACCACCCAGTACCTGGAGGAGGCCGACCGGCTCGCCGACGACATCGCCCTGGTGGACCGGGGCCGGGTCGCGCACACCGGCTCTCCGGCCGAGCTCAAGGCGCTGGTCGGCGCGCACGCCGAGGTGGTGGTGGCGGACGCGGAGGCACTGGTGGCGGCGGCCGGGGTGCTCGACCGGCTGACGGGCGCGCAGCCGTCCCTCGACCGGGAGCGCAACGCCGTCGGCGCGGTCACCAAGGATCCGACGCTCACCCTCCCGCACCTGGTGCGCACGCTGGACGCGGCGGGTGTGCCGCTGCTCGACGCGAGCCTCAGGCCGCCGACCCTCGACGACGTGTTCCTGCGGCTGACCGGCGGATCCGGCCCCCGCCACCCCCTCGACGACAAGGAGCGTGCCGCATGAGCACGTTGGCGTACGACGGCACCGCGATGCTCGGCCGGCAGCTGAGGCGGATGCGGAACAACCCGGGGCTGCTGGTCCTCACCCAGACGATGCCCGTCAGCATGCTGCTCTTCTTCGGCTACGTCTTCGGCAGCGCGCTCGCCGTGCCGGGCGCGGAGTACCGGTCCTTCCTGGTACCGGGTCTGCTGGTGGCGACGGCGGCGGGCGGGGTCATGACCGGCATGTTCCAGTCGGCGCAGGACGTCCACCGGGGGGTGACGGACCGGTTCCGCACGCTGCCGGTGAGCCGGGCGGCCGTGCCGGTGGGCCAGGCGGCGGCGGACGTGCTGGTGACGGCGGCCGGAACGGTGCCGTTCCTGCTGGTGGGGCTCGCGGTGGGCTGGCGGGTGGAGGGCGGCGCGCTCGCGGCCGTGGGCGCCGTCGCCCTGTTGCTGCTGTTCCGGTTCGCCTGCGTGTGGATCGGGATGTACCTCGGCCTGCTCACCCGGAACGAGGAGGCGGCCGGTCAGCTGGGCGGGGCGACCTTCCTGCTGCCGCTGCTGTCCAGCGCGTACATCCCGACGGCGGGGCTGCCGGACGGGCTGCGCACGGTCGCGGAGTGGAACCCGATCAGCGCGGTGGCGACGGCGCTGCGGGACCTGTTCGGCAACGCGCCCGTGCCCGACGGGGCGGCCTGGCCGGTGGCGCATCCCGTCGCGGGGTCACTGGGGTGGTGCGCGGTGCTGCTCGTGGTGTTCGTGCCCCTGGCGGTACGGCAGTACGGGCGCGGGAGGGGGTGAGGCCCCGCGGTATGTCAGGTTCCTGCCAGGGTGGAGCCGGTCGGTGCGCCCCCGGAGCACTGCCGGGTGGGAACGGGGGCGCCGGCACGGGGAGGTGCCGGTGTCGGAGCGGGTGCCGCCGCGGGGAGGGCGGCCGGGGCGGGGCGCCGCGCCGGGACGGCGGTGGACCGTCCGGGCGCCGGCGCTACCGGCTGCCGAACAGGGAGCGGCGCAGCCGACGCAGCGGGGCGAAGAGCGAGACGCGGCTCGCCCGGGCCCGCGCGCTCCTGGCACCGCGGTCGTGCGCGGTGTCACGCGCGATGAGCTCGCGCATCAGCAGCGTCGCCTCGGCCGTCTCCCGCTGCGGGACCGCGGGCCCGCCGAGAACCGAGAGATGACGGTCGAGGCGCGAACTGGTCGCGCTGCTACCGCACGTGATCGCAGGGACCCTGGCCCTGCTGCGCACCGTTATCTGTTCCATGTCACTCCCCACCCGTACGAGTCCACCCGGCCCGGGCAGGGTAACCCTATCGCCCCGGCCGGGCGCCCGTGTATCGAGGTCACAGGATTCACCTTCCCCATAAGGGGGTTGACGAACACGCGTCGATTACTCTCCGAATCCGACCGTTTTCAGGGCGAGTTGGACGATGGGCTGCGAGGTGGGCCGCGGTGACCCGCCCTCGGGTTCGACGGTCACGGCGAGTGACGTCGCGGCGGTGTCCAGACCGGAGGCGATCAGGGGCGCGTCGCCCTCGAACAGCCCCAGGGAGCGCGGTCGCGCGTCCGGACCCATGAGCCAGAGCTGGCGCACACGTCCGTTCGGGGGGTCGCCGTATCCGCCGAGGGTGACGACCGCGCTGCGGGTCGATGCGGAAGCGATCACTCCGATCGTGCGGCCCCGCGCGTCCCGGCCGCTGCTCGCACGGGCGTCCGGGGCGGCGAGAACGTGGGCGATCTCACGTGACCGGTCGCGTTCGGCGTCCAGCTGCTCCCGGGTCCCGTCCGCCTGGACGGCGAAGAGCGCGGCGACGACGAGCGCCGCGGCGGCGGTGGCCGTCGCGAACGGCACGAACAGCGGAGTGCGGCGCCGCTCGCGGGGGCGCGGCGGGGGCGCGGCGCCCCAGACGTGCGGCGGGAGCCGCGACGCACGCGCGCGCGCCGGTTCCCGGGGCGCGGGTTCCTGCGGGGTGGTCCGGACGGCGGCCAGGACCCGTTCCCGCAGCGCGGCCGGGGCGGGGGCGGCCGTGGACCAGGCGAGGCGGACGGCGTCCTCGGCGAGGGCCCGCACCTCGGCGGCGCAGCGGGCACAGGACGTCAGGTGCTTCTCGAAGCGGACGCGTTCGGCGGGTTCCAGGGCGTCGAGGGCGTAGGGGGCGGCGAGCGAGTGCGGGTCCCCGCGGCGCGGCAGTCGGTCGAACAGGCTCATGCCGCGCCTCCCAGGCAGTCGCGCAGACGGGTCAGTCCGTCGCGCATGCGGGTCTTGACCGTGCCCAGCGGGAGCGACAGCCGCTCGGCCACCTCCCGGTAGGTATAGCCGTCGTAGTAGGCGAGGGTGACCGACTGTCTCTGGAGTGCGGTGAGGCGGTCCAGGCAGCGGCGCACCCACTCGCGTTCGAGTCCGGCCTCCACCTCCTCGGCGACCTGGTCGAAGGCGGGGCCGTGGCCGCGCCGGGCCTCGCGCCGCTCGCGTTCGCCGGCCGCGCGGGCGCTGCGCACCCGGTCGACGGCGCGGCGGTGGGCGAGGGTGAGGACCCAGGACAGCGCGCTGCCCCGGCCGGGGTCGAACCGCGCGGCGGAGCGCCAGAGTTCGAGCAGCACCTCCTGGGCCACCTCCTCGGACTGGGCGGGATCGCGCACCACGCGCCGCACCAGCCCGTACACCGGCCCGGAGACCAGCCCGTACAGGTCCTCGAACGCCTTCTGGTCACCTTGGGCCACCAGCACCAGCAGCTCGTCCGCCTCCAACGCGCATCCCCCTCTCCGGCCCCGGCGGGCCGCCCGGTCACACGAGGCATGCGCGGCGAGCGAGCCTCCGGACGGTAAGTACGGATCGCGGGACCGAAAACGCGGGTCGGCGGCGAGAAACGCCACGGGCGTACGGACCCCGCGGGAGGGGGCCCGGATGAATTCCCGCACTCGACCAATCCGGCCCGCCGTCCGCTCCGAAGACCGGTGCGTCAAGGCAAGTCGGCACGGAGGACGGACGGCATGACAACTGATTCCAGGACCGGTGCGGGGCGCGGGAGTCTCGCGACCCTGATCTGCGGCGCGCTGGCCGCCGGGGGGCTCGCGGCCGTCGGCGCGACCGCGCTGGGGCCCGAGGCGGCCTCCGCCTCCAGCCACCGGGAGGCCCCGCTGGTCTCGGGCGCCCCGCAGTACGACAACACGGACCTGTACGCGTTCGTCAGCCCCGACAGGCCGGACACGACGACGATCATCGCGAACTGGATCCCCTTCGAGGAGCCGGCCGGCGGACCGAACTTCTTCACGTTCGCCGAGGACGCGCAGTACGACCTGCGCGTCGACAGGGACGGCGACGCGCGGGAGGACCTGGTCTTCCGGTACTCGTTCAGGACCCACACGAAGAACGACAGGACGTTCCTGTACAACACGGGCCCGGTCGAGAGTCTCGACGACCCCGACCTCAACATCACGCAGACGTACGACCTCGAACTGATCAAGCTGCGCGACCTGAAGGCGGTGTCGAGGACCAAGGTCGCCGACGACGTGCCGGTGGCGCCGTCGAACGTCGGCAAGGCGTCGATGCCGGACTACGACACCCTGCGCGAGCAGGCGGTACACGAGCTCGCCGGGGGCGCGCAGACGTTCGCCGGGCAGGCCGACGACCCGTTCTTCCTGGACCTGCGGGTCTTCGACCTGCTGTACGGCGGGAACCTCTCCGAGGTCGGCAACGACACCCTCAAGGGCTACAACGTCAACTCGATCGCCCTTCAGGTGCCCAACGGCCTCATCACCGAGTCGCACGAGCAGCCGGTCGTCGGCATCTGGTCGACGACGCAGCGCAAGAACGCCCAGGGTGACTTCGTACAGGTCTCGCGCCTGGGCAACCCGCTGGTGAACGAGGTCGTCAACCCGCTGAAGGACAAGGACGCGTTCAACGCGTCCGCGCCCCGGGACGACGCGCGGTTCCTGAAGAACGTCACCGAGCCGGAGCTGCCGAAGCTCATCGAGGCGATCTACAAGATCCCGGCGCCGGACGGGCCTCGCGACGACCTGGTCGACGTGTTCCTGAAGGGCGTCGAGGGGCTCAACCAGCCGCCGCACGTGACGCCGTCGGAGCAGTTGCGCCTCAACACCTCCATCAAGCCCGCCGCCGAGCCCAAGCGGCTCGGTGTCCTCGACGGGGACACCGCCGGCTTCCCGAACGGCCGCCGCCTCACCGACGACGTGATCGACGCCTCGCTCCAGGTCGTCGAGGGGGAGCTGGTCGGGGCGGAGAACGACCTGGGGGACGCGGTCGACGCCAACGACAAGGAGTTCGGGGCGGCCTTCCCGTATCTGGCGAACCCGACGGAGGGGTCGCGCGGTCCGCTCGCCGAGGGCGTGGACGGCGGCGACGACGTGCGCAGCCAGCTCGGTGACGCGCTGCGGCCGACGGGTGCGGAGGGGGCCGACGACACGGTCCTGATCGCCGCGTCCGCCGGTGCGGGGGCCGGCGGGCTGCTGCTGATCGGCGCGGCGCTGATGTGGTGGCGCCGGATGCGCGGCCGGGCGTACTGACCCCGGCCCTCCCCGACCGGCGCGGCCCGTCCTCACCGCACGGGCCGCGCCGCCGACCCCCGCACCACCCGGCCAACGACCGAGGAGCAGGACCATGCCTCCGCGTACCCACGGCAGCCCTCCGAACGGCGGGCGCGGCGCCGAACCGCCCTCGCCGGCGGAACCCGGCCACGACAGGACACCGGACGAGGCGGCGCATCGCCGCGGCCCGGACGGGGGACGTGCCCGGCCCGGGGCCCAGGGGCCGCCGCCCCGGGAGCCGGACCGATGGCGCGTGCCGGCGGCCGGCCCCGAGCCGGCGGCCTTCCGGCGCGCGGTGGACGGCCGCCGGACGGACGGCGGGCGGGAAGCGGCGGCGGAGCACCGGACGGGCCCCGGTGAGGACGTGTCCGAGGGGCGGACGCACCGCCGGTGCGGGACCCCGCCCGAGGACGAGGACGGCCGCCGCGCGCCGTCCGCCCCGGCCGCCGACGGCGGGGGCGAGGACCTCGGACCGGCCGGTGCGGGCGCCGACGGCCACGGTCGGGACCCCGGACCGGCCGGTGCGGGCGGCGCGGGGCAGCGGGTCGGCGCGCCGCGGCGGTTCTCCGCTGCCGCGCGGCGGTCGCGCTGGGCGCGCCTCACCGTGTGCGCCGGGCTGCTGGCCGTCGCGATGACCGCCGGGGCCGTCGCGGTGGAAGGCGGCCGGGACGAGGGGCGGGCCGGGGCGGCCGGCGCCGCGCCGGTGGTCGCCGCCGGGGCGCTCGCCGGGGGTGACCTCGGGGCCGGAATCCGGTCGTTGCAGGCCCACCTGCGGGCGCAGCCACGGGACTTCGGCGGCTGGGCCACCCTCGGAACCGCCTACGTCGAGCAGGCGCGGACCCAGGGGGACCCCTCGCGCTATCCGCAGGCCGAGCGGGCGCTCGAGCGTTCCCTCGCGCTCGCACCCGGCAACGAGCGGGCCCTCGCCGGACGGGCCGCCCTCGCCGCCGCGCGGCACGACTTCACCGGCGCCCTGGCGTACGCCGACCGGGCGCTGGAGCAGAACCCCCACAGCGAACGCGCCCTGTGCTCCCGCATCGACGCGCTGGTCGAACTCGGCCGGTACGAGGAGGCCGCCGACGCCGCCGCCACCGCCGACCGCAGGCGGCCGGGGGTGCCCGTGTTCACGCGGTACGCGTACGTGCGGGAACTGCGCGGTGACGTGCGCACCGCGCGGGAGGTGCTGCGGCGGGCCCTCGACGGCGCGTCCTCGCCCGCGGACGTGGCGTACGTCGCGACCGCGCTGGGGCAACTCGCCTGGAACCAGGGCGAGTACGAGGCGGCTCTCACGCACTACGCGCGGGCGCTCGCCGCCGACGACGGCTACCTCCCCGCCCTGGAGGGCCGGGCCCGCGCACAGGCCGCGGGCGGCGACCGCGCGGGCGCCGTGAAGACGCTGGAGCAGGTCGTCGTCCGCTCCCCGCTGCCCGGCCCGCTGGTCGCGCTCGGCGAACTGTACGAGGAGCGCGGCGCCGACGGCGACCGCGCGAAGGCGCGCGACCAGTACGCCCTCGTCGACGCCTGGACCGCGCTGGCCCGGGCCGGCGGGGTCGACGCCGACCTCGACACCGCGCTCGCCGCCGCCGACCACGGGGACGCCGGTGAGGCGCTGCGCGCGGCCCGCGCGGAGTGGGACCGGCGGCACAGCGTGCACACCGCGGACGCCCTCGCCTGGGCCCTGCACGTCAACGGCCGCGACGAGGAGGCCCTTCCGTACGCCCGCCGCGCCACGGCCACCGGCTACCGCGACGCCGCCTTCCTCTACCACCGGGGCGTGATCGAGAAGGCCACCGGGCACGACCGCGCCGCCCGCCGCTCCCTCACCGCCGCGCTGGAGCTGAACCCCGGCTTCTCCCCGCCCGGCGCCCGTGCGGCCCGCGCCGCGCTGAAGGAACTGGAGGCGGCACGTTGAACCCCCGCCGCATCGCCGCCGGTACCACCGTCCTCGCCGCCTGCGCGCTCGCGCTGGTCCCGGCCGGCCCGGCGAGCGCGCACCCGCTCGGCAACTTCACCGTCAACCGCTACGACGGGCTGGTGGCCGCCCCCGGTGAACTCCGCGTCCACCACGTCGAGGACCTCGCCGAGATCCCGGCCGCCCAGGCCGGGCCGGACATCGAACGGCTGGGCCGGGACGCGTGGGCCCGGCAGCGCTGTGCCGCCGCCGCGCGGGACAGCGAGGTCCGGGTCGACGGGCGGGCGGTCCCGCTCACCGTGGGCGCCTCCCGCGTGCGCGTGCGGCCCGGTCAGGCGGGGCTCGACACCCTGCGCGTGGAGTGCGGGCTGACCGTGCCCCTCCCCGAGGGTGAAACGGCCGACCTCCGCTTCCGCGGGGCGGGCGCGTCGTCCGGGCCGGGCTGGCGGGAGATCACCGCGCGGGGCGACCGTACGACGCTCACCGCCTCGGACGTGCCGACCGCCTCGCTCTCCGGCGAACTGACCCGGTATCCGGAGAGGCTGCTCTCCTCCCCGGCCGACACCAGGGCCGCGGCCCTGCGCATCCGCCCCGGCGGCCCGGCTCTGGCGGAGGCGGAGGCGGAGGCGGAAGCGCCCGCCTCCGCCGTGCTCCCGCGCGGTGCCGACCGCTGGACCCGCGCGCTCGACGACCTCGTCGCCCGGCGCGACCTGACCGCGGGTTTCGCCGCGCTCGCGCTGCTGCTCGCCGTCGGGCTCGGCGCGCTGCACGCGCTCGCCCCCGGTCACGGCAAGACCCTCATGGCCGCGACGGCGGCGGCGCGTGGAGGCCGGGCCCGGCTGCGTGACGTGCTGCCCATGGCCGCCTCGGTCACGGTCACCCACACGCTCGGCGTGGTCGCCCTGGGGCTGCTGGTCACGGCCGGTTCGGCCGCCGCGCCCTCGGTGATCGCCTGGCTGGGCGTCGCGAGCGGCGTCCTCGTCACCCTGGCCGGCGCGAGCCTCGTACGCCGGGCCCTGCGCAACCGGAACCCCACGCACCACCACGGGCACGAGCACGGCCCCGAACACGAGCACGGTCACCCGCACCCGCACCCGCACCCGCACCCGCACGGACACACGCACACCCACGGCGGCCGCACCCACACCCACCCCACCGCCCCCACCCTGCGCGGCACGATCCTGCTCGGTCTCGCCGGCGGGCTGGTACCCAGTCCGTCCGCCGTCGTGGTGCTGGTCGGCGCCGCCGCGCTCGGTCAGGCCTGGTTCGGGCTGCTGCTCGTCGTCGCGTACGGCGTCGGACTGGCCCTGACGCTCACCGCGGCCGGGTACGCGGTCGTGAAGGCGGGCAGCGGCGTGACCGGGCTGCTGGCCCGGCGCCCCCGCTGGGCGGCGGCCCCGTGGGCGGTCCTCGTGCGCCGGAGTGCGCCCCTGGGGTCGGCGTTCGTCGTCGTGGCCCTGGGGGCCGGATTGGTGTTCAGGGGGGCGGCATCCGCACTCGGCTGAGCTACTTTCATGGGGAAAGGGAGAATTCGCCCGGCTGCGAAGGGGGGCGCCGTGTCCGGAGAACCGGGCGGTGAACGGGTGGTCGCGGGCCGGTACCGGCTGCTGTCGCCGCTGGGCGAGGGCGGCATGGGCACCGTGTGGCGGGCCCGCGACGAGGTGCTGCACCGCGAGGTCGCCGTCAAGGAGGTGCGCGCCCCGGCCGGGCTGCCGGCGTCCGACGTGGAGCGGATGTACGCCCGGCTGGAGCGGGAGGCGTGGGCGGCGGCGCGGATCGCCGACCGCAATGTGGTGACGGTGTACGACGTGGCCGCCGAGGACGGACGGCCGTGGATCGTCATGGAGCTGGTGCGCGGTCTGTCGCTGGCCGAGGTGCTGGACGCGGAGGGGCCGCTGTCGCCGCGGCGGGCCGCGCACATCGGCGCGGAGGTGCTCTGCGCACTGCGGGCCGCGCACGCGGCGGGGGTGCTGCACCGGGACGTGAAGCCGGCCAACGTGCTGATCGCGAACGACGGGCGGGTCGTGCTCACCGACTTCGGGATCGCCATGGTCGAGGGCAGCTCCGCGCTGACCATGACCGGGGAGGTCGTCGGTTCGCCCGAGTTCCTCGCGCCGGAGCGGGCGTTGGGGCGCACGCCCGGGCCCGGGTCGGACCTGTGGTCGCTCGGTGTGCTGCTGTACGCGGCGGTCGAGGGCCACTCGCCCTTCCGCCGGGACACCCCGCTCGGCACGCTGCGGGCGATCGTCGACGAGGAGTTGCCGCCCCCGCGCCGGGCCGGTCCGCTCGCCCCGGTCGTCGAGGGGCTGTTGCGGAAGGACCCGGCCGAGCGGCTGTCGGCGGAGCGGGCGCAGCAGGACCTGCGGCTGATCGGGGCGGGGGGCGCTCCCCGCGCGGACACGGCGCGTTCGGCGCCGTACCCCCCGACGGTGGCCGCGCCGCCACGGCCAAAGACGTACGCGCCCGCTTCCCCGGCGCCGGTCGCGGGAGCGGCGACCACCACGGCCGGCCGGCCCGGGCGCGACCGGCGTGCCGCGATCGCCCTGGTGGCGGGTGCGGTCGTCCTGGCACTGGCGCTGGCCGGGCTGACGTACGCGCTGCTGGACCGCGGGAGCGGCGAGCCCGACGCCAAGGGGGCCGGGGACCGGGCGAGTTCGCCCGCGCGGACCGGTGACGACGGGGACGACGGCGGTGTGCCGAGGACGGACGGTCCGACGCCGTCCCCCACCGCGAGCGGGGAGGAGAAGGAGGAGAAAGGAAAGTCCACTCCCCCGCCGCAGACGGTGTCGGTGACGGTGACCGGCGCGCACACGGAGTACTCCGGAGGCTGTCCGCCGGCGCACGAGCGGGCGCCCGCGTTCACGGCGACGTTCACGGTGGGGCGGTTGCCGGCCGAGGTCTCCTACCGCTGGGTGGCCGAGGACGGCTCGGTGGACGATCCGGGCTGGCGGACGCTGTCGTTCCCCGAGGGGGGCGGGCGTACGCGGCACGACACGGTGGTCGTGACGACGTACCCGGAGACCGGGACGTATCGGAGCGAGATCGGCGTGGAGGTCCGAAAGCCGGTGCGGACGGCCTCCGGGACGGTGCCGTTCTCGGTGACGTGCGAGACGGAGACCCCGCCGGACGGGGCCTCCGCCTCTCCTTCCGGTTCGGACGACGGGTCCTGAGGGTCAGGCCACCGCGTCGAGCACCGGCAGATAGCCGCCGGACTGTCCGGCGGCCGTCGGGTGGTACGAGTTGCCGATGTTGAGCCAGTCCACGCTGTGCAGCCAGGAGCTGCCGGAGCAGATCTCGTGGCCGGTGAAGGTGGCGCGTACGTCGCCGAAGGTGAAGCCGTGGGCGCCGGCGCGCCGGGCGATGGCGTTGTCGAGGTGGTCGGCGGCGTCGTTGACCGCCTTCCGCTTGGTCTCGGAGAGACCGATGCAGGAGGTGCCGAGCTCGTAGAAGCGGGGGTAGCCGAGCACCACGACGCGGGCGTTGGGGGCCCGGTCGCGGATCGCCGAGTAGACGCCGTCGAGCTTGCCGGGCAGCGTCGAGTCGACGTACGCCTTCGCGGTGGCGATCCGCGAGAGGCAGGTGCTGTCGGACTGGAGCACACAGGTCGTCATGACGTCGGCGAAGCCGGCGTCGTTGCCGCCGACGCTGATCGAGACCAGGCCGGTCGAGGTGGAGAGCGTGCCGAGCTGACCGGAGAGGACATCACCCGTTCGGGCGCCGGAGCAGGCCTTGAAGTCGAAGGACGAGGGGGAGTTGGCGGCCGCCCAGAGGTAGGGGTGGGCCTTCGTGCTGCGCTTGCAGTCGCCGCTGCCGGAGATGTAGCTGCCGGCTCCGACACCGGAGGCGTAGGAGTCGCCGAGGGCCACATAGCCGCCCGCGGCGGCCTGTGGGGACGCCTGCGCCGTCGCGGCCCCGGTCAGGGCGGTGGTGACGGCGAGGAGGAGCGAGCCGAGGAAGAGGACGATTCGGGAACGTCTCATGGAACCTCCCTTGAGCAGGATCTCTGCCGCAACCGTCGTACCAACTACGCGTGTTGACCGGAAGTGTTCATGCCAAAACTGTTGCCGTTCAATCCTGGACGAAATCTGGCCGCAGGGACTTTCGGGCCTTGACGGCCCTTACGGGGTGCGCCACATTGAAGCCCGGCATCCGACACTTCGGGGGGCAAAGTCGGCCATGCGGATCCACACATCCGGGCAAGAGAGGTACGGAACGGCCGAACCGGCGAAAGCGTGATCGGCCGTTCCAGATCCTGCCATTCGGTTTTAATCGTCAATACCGTCACACATCTCACTCGCACCGGTCCGTCGGCAAGCGGCTCCAGGGGAGGGCTCAGGACCGCGACGAACCGGCGCGGGGCGCGGTAGGGGGGTGCCGTGCCCGGTGGCCGCAGGCGGTGACCGGGCCGTGCCGCGCGGCCGGCCGCCGTTTTCGCGGCCGACCAGTTCTGCCAGCTCACCTGACGTGCGCGTCGGCTCCGTGCGTCGTGTCGTGGGGTGAGAACCCCCCTTTCGAACCGGACGAACAGCCGGGCCGCCCGAGGGGCGGGCGGTCCGCCGGACGAGAGGGACCAGACTCATGAGTTCCGTTCTGCGGTCGGCGACCGAGGACCAGGATCCGCCGACCGCCCGCACGTACCGGCCCGTCTCCTCCCACCTGGCCATCGCGCCGCCGGTGAGCGTGGTGATACCGGCCATGAACGAGGCGGAGAACCTGCCGTACGTCTTCAAGACGCTTCCCGACTGGATCCACGAAGTGGTCCTGGTCGACGGCAACTCCACCGACGACACCGTCGAGGTGGCCCGCGGACTGCGGCCCGGCGTCAAGGTCGTCGGCCAGAGCGGCACGGGCAAGGGGGACGCGCTGCGCTCCGGCTTCGAGGCCTGCACCGGCGACATCATCGTGATGGTCGACGCGGACGGCTCGGCGGACGGCAACGAGATCGTCAGCTACGTCTCCGCGCTGGTCTCCGGCGCGGACTTCGCCAAGGGGTCCCGCTTCGCCAACGGCGGCGGCACCGACGACATGACGTTCATCCGCATGCTGGGCAACCGGGTGCTGTGCGCCGTCGTCAACCGCAAGTTCGGCGCCCGGTACACCGACCTCTGCTACGGCTACAACGCCTTCTGGCGGCACTGCCTGGACGAGATCGACCTCGACTGCACCGGCTTCGAGGTCGAGACCCTGATGAACATCCGGGTCGTCAAGGCCGGCCTCAGGGTGCAGGAGATCCCCAGCCACGAGTACCTGCGCATCCACGGCACGAGCAATCTGCGGGCCGTGCGCGACGGGCTGCGCGTGCTGAGAGTGATCCTCGGGGAGCGTTCCAACCGGCGTGCGCTGCGCCGGCGTCCGCGCCCCTCGCCGCTGCTCGCCACGGTCCGGGGGAAGGTCTCTTGAGCGATCCCGGCACCCCGGGCGTCTCGGTCGTGATCTGCGCCTACACCGAGGACCGCTGGGAGGACGTCCTCGCGGCGGTCGCCTCGGTGCGGGCGCAGTCACGGCCGGCCCTGGAGACCCTGCTGGTCGTCGACCACAACCGGGATCTCCTGGAGCGCCTGGGCAAGGAGTACGAGGAGGCCGACGACGTGCGGGTGCTCGCCAACACGGGCCCCCGCGGCCTGTCCGCCGGCCGCAACACCGGGATCGCCGCCTCGCGCGGGGAGGTCGTCGCCTTCCTCGACGACGACGCGGTGGCCGAGCGCGACTGGCTGAAGCACTTCGCCGAGGCGTACGACGATCCGCGCGTGATGGCGGTCGGCGGGCGCACCGAGCCCGCCTGGGCGTCGGGCCGGCGGCCCGCCTGGTTCCCCGAGGAGTTCGACTGGGTGGTGGGCTGCGCCTACCGGGGCCTGCCGCGCGGGCGGGTGCGGGTGCGCAACGTGCTCGGCGGCAACGCCTCCTTCCGGCGCGAGGCCTTCGACGCGGCGGGCGGCTTCGCCACCGGCATCGGACGCGACGGGGACGAGCGCCCGCTGGGCGGCGAGGAGACGGAACTGTGCATCCGCCTCGGCCGCGCCCGCCCCGACGCGGTCCTGCTGATCGACGACCGCGCGGTGATCCACCACCGGGTGCCCGAAGTCCGCGAACACTTCCGCTACTTCCGTACGCGGACCTACGCCGAGGGGCTGTCCAAGGCGCTGGTGGCCCGCAGCGTGGGGGCGAAGAAGGGGCTCGAGTCCGAACGCCGGTACACCACGCGCGTGCTGCCGGCCGGGGTGGCGCGGGGACTGCGCGACGCCCTGCTGGCCCGTCCGGGCGGGGCGGGGCGCGCGGGGGCGATCGTGGCCGGGGTGCTGACGGCGGCCGGCGGCTACCTGGTGGGGAGCGTGCGGGCCCGGCGGGGCGGGGTCACGTTCTCCGTGGCGGTCGTCGCGGAGGCCGGCCGTGACTGACGTACGCGTGCCGATCCTCATGTACCACGCGGTCGCGGACGATCCCGGCGAGGCGACCCGCGCCCTGTCCGTGTCCCCGGGGGCGTTCGCCGAGCAGATGGCGGTGCTCGCGGACCGGGGCCTCACCCCCGTCACCACGGCCGAACTGGCCGCGCGCTGGCGTTCGGGCCGCCCGCTGCCCGCCCGGCCGGTCCTCGTGACGTTCGACGACGGGTACGAGGGCGTGCACCGGCACGCGCTGCCCGTGCTCGCCGAACACGGCTTCCCGGCCACCCTGTTCGTCTCCACCGGCTGGCTGCGGGGCCCGTACGACACCGGCGGCGGCCCGGACACCATGCTCGGCTGGGACCAGGTGCGCGAACTGGCCGGCGCCGGCGTCGAGATCGGCGGGCACAGCCACAGCCACCCGCAGCTCGACCGGCTCGACGACCGCCGGCTGCGCTCCGAGCTGATCCTGTGCAAGGAGATCGTCTCGGACCAGCTGGGCCGCGTGCCCGCCTCGTTCGCGTATCCCTACGGCTACTCCAGCCGCCGGGTGCGCCGGGCGGTGCGCGAGACGGGGTACGCCCAGGCGCTCGCCGTCGGCAACGGTCTCGCCCGCCGCGCCCAGGGCCCGTACGCCCTGCGGCGCGTGACGGTGCGACGGTCGACGGACACCGCCGCGTTCGAACGGCTGGTGGAGGGGCGGGGCGTCGCGCGCGCCTTCGCCCGGGACCGCGCGCTGACCAAGGGGTACGCGGTGGTGCGCCGGACCCGGCGGGCACGGGGGCTGATCCGCCGGCCGACGGACTGAGGCGTGGCGACCGTGCGCGTGCACCCGGAAACCGGGTGCGCGCGGCGCCCGTGTGACCGATCATGGCGGCATGTCCGCGCAACCGCACGACGCACTGCCGATCCGGCTCAACGTCGACGACAGCGACTCCCCGTCCGACGTCGTCGACGCGCTGTTCCTCGGCCGCTTCGCGACGGGCGAGCAGCCGTACTCGCACGCCGTCAACATCGACCGCGTACGCTCCGGCGCGACCCTGCTGCCCGCGAACGCGCGGGTGCTGCGGATCGCCAGGGACGACGACCGCAGCGCCACCCTGGCCGAGGGCGAGGGCTGGACGCTGCTGGTCTCCCGCTGGAACCGGGGGGCCGACGTCACGGTCACCGCGACCAGCGCCGACCTCGCCGCGAGGATCCTGGGCGAGGCCACCGACGGCGCGGCGGACGAGCCCGAACCGCAGCCGGAGAACGTCACCATGGGCTTCTGGTACGTCTCCCCGCGGCGCGGCCCGCACCGCACCACCCGGCAGATCTCGGCGGGCACCTGGGAGGAGATCCGGCCCAACTACACGGCGCCGGTGGCGGACGCGATGGACCGCCTGATGAAGACCACCCCCGAGGACATCTCGGGCCGGCTGCTCCTGCTGCACGGCCCGCCGGGCACCGGCAAGACCTCCGCGCTGCGCACGCTGGCCCGGTCCTGGCGGGACTGGTGCCAGGTGGACTGCGTGCTGGACCCCGAGCGGCTCTTCGGTGACGTCGGCTATCTGATGGACATCGCGATCGGCGAGGAGGACGCGACGGGCAAGGGCCGCTGGCGGCTGCTGCTCCTGGAGGACTGCGACGAGCTGATCCGGGGCGAGGCCAAGCACACCGCCGGGCAGGCGCTGTCCCGGCTGCTGAACCTGACGGACGGTCTGCTCGGCCAGGGCCGCAACGTCCTGGTGGGCGTCACCACCAACGAGGACCTGGAGCGCCTGCACCCGGCCGTGGTCCGCCCCGGCCGCTGCCTCGCCCGGATCGAGGTGGGCCGGCTGACCCGCGCGGAGGCGGCGGACTGGCTGGGCTCCGAGGAGGGCGTCGGCCGCGAGGGCGCGACCCTGGCCGAGCTGTACGCCCTGCGCCGGGGCACCTCCCCCACGTCCCTCCCGGAACCCCGCGGGGACGCGGACGCGGGCCTGTACCTGTAGGTGCTTCGACGGCCGTACGACCCCTGTTCGCCGGGACGCCGGGGATCGGTACGAGGACCGACGAGGGGCAAGCGACACGGCCGACGCTCACCCGCACCCCTCAGGGGCGCGGGGAACTGCGCGACCGGCCGCAACGGACCCGCAACTGAGATCAAACCCCGCCGCGACGGCGCTCACGCCCCGTAAGCCGCACGCAGTGCGTCCCGCACGGCAGCCAGCGCCGCCTCCTCCGAGCCGCCGAGCCGCCGCGCCCTGGCGGCGAAATCCTGCGCCGCGGACGCCAGCTCCCGCTCCGCCGCCGCCCCCGCCGCGGCGATCAGCGTCCCGTTGCGCCCCCGCGTCTCGATCACCCCGTCCGCCTCCAGCGCCCGGTACGCCTTGGCCACCGTGTTCGCGGCGAGCCCGAGCGTCTCGGCCAGCCCCCGCACCGTCGGCAGTCTGTACCCCACGGGCAGCGCTCCCGACCGCGCCTGCTCGGAGATCTGCGCCCGTACCTGCTCGTACGGGGGCGCGCCGTCATCGATCCGGATCTTCAAGGTCACGGCCCGATTGTCGCGCACCCCGGCGGAAAATGAGAGGCGCCCCGAACCCGCCCCCCGTAGCGTGCGCCTCCATGACCGTCACCGTTCGCGATCTTCTTCCCGACGCCCGCGCCGACCTCGAGGGCTTCGCCCGTGTCCGGCACGCCGCGCTGCCGTTCTTCCTCGTCACCCCGGAGTCCCTGGCCCACGACCTGGGCCACCTGCACCCCGACGCCCACTACCGGCCCCTGGTCGCCGTGGCCGACGGCGAGGTGATCGGCACGGCGCAGGTGCACCTGACCCACGAGAGCTCCGAGCCCGGCCAGGGCAACGTCAACGTGTACGTGCACCCCGGGCACACCCGCCGGGGCGCCGGGACGCTGCTGGTGCGCGCCGCCGAGGAGCACCTGGCCGCGCACGGGGCGACCAGGCTGTTCGCCTGGGTGCTGGACGAGCCGGGCAACCGCGCCTTCGCCGAGGCGCACGGCTACCGTGCGAGCCGCTCCGCCCACTTCCTCCGCCTGGACCTGGCGAACGGCGCCCTCCCCCCGCTGCAGGACCCGCCGCCGGGCGTGGAACTGCGCCCGGGTTCGGACTTCGCCGGTGACCCGCGCCCGCTGTTCGCACTGGACGCGGAGACGACGGCGGACGAGCCCAGTGACGTGGACTACGCGTTCACGGACTACGAGGCCTGGCTGGAGGAGACCTGGCGGCACCCCCTGTTCAGTCCCGGGCTGACCACGGTGGCGCTGGTCGACGGCCGCCCCGCCGCCTTCTCCGCGGCCCGCACGGACGGCGGCACCCGGTACGCCACGGCCATGACCGGCACCGCCCGCGCCCACCGCGGCCGGGGCCTGGCCAAGCTCGCGAAGAACGACTCCCTGCATCGCGCCCGCGCGGCCGGGTACACGGAGGCGTTCACGGGCAACGACACCGGGAACGGGCCGATGATCGCGATCAACAAGTGGTTCGGGTACGAGATCTGCGGAACGGAGGTGCGGTATGTCCGCGCACTCGGCTGACGGGCCGACGCGGGTGGAGGTCGTGCTCGTCAAGGCGGGACGGATGAAGATCCGCTACCCGGCCGAACTGCTCGCCGACGACGGCACCCGCGCCACCGTGCGCGCCCCCTGGGCGGGTGACGGCGTGCGCGACTTCGGTTTCGTCCGCTTCGAACCCGGTGACGTGTTCACGGAGCACTACTGGCGCGACCGGTGGTACTCGGTGAAGGAGGTCCGCGCCGCCGACGGCACCCTCAAGGGCCACTACTGCGACATCACCCGGCCGGCCGAGTTCTCCGGCGGCCGGCTGGTCGTCGAGGACCTCGACCTGGACCTATGGGTCTCCGCGGACGGCACGGACGTACGGCGGCTAGACGAGGACGAGTTCGCGGCGAGCGGTCTGCTCACCACGGATCCCGAGGCGGCGGCCGCCGCGGTGGCCGCCCTCGACGAGCTGGACGCCCGGGCCCGCGAGGGCGGGTTCGGCGCGCTGCTCGCCTGAGGGCGCCGGATCAGTCCGGGACCGCGACCACCGCGTACCGCTCGTCGTCCACGTCCCGGCCCCACAGCGCCGTGTCCGGGGACAGCCGCTCCACGCCCACCCGCCCGCCGAGCGGGGCCAGGAGGGCGGCGAGCCGGCCGGCGGGTATGCCGACCGGGCTCACCGTCCCCCACACCCCCTCGACCAGCACCAGCCGTCCTCCGGGCCGCAGCGGGTCCCGCCAGCGCCGCAGCGCCCGGTCCGGTTCGGGCAGCGTCCACAGCACGTGCCGGACCAGGACGGCGTCGTAGCGCTCCTCGCCGACCGGTGGCGCCGTCGCGTCGCCGACGAGGAACACGGCGTCACGCCCGGCGAGCTTCTCCCGGGCGAGCGCCACCATCGCCGAAAAACGGTCGACGCCGGTCACCCGGTGCCCCCGCCCGGCCGCGAGGAGGGACAGGCTGCCGGTGCCGCAGCCGAGGTCGAGGACGGCACCGGGCCGCCCCGGCAGCCAGGCCCGCAGCCGCGCCGCCCAGGCCGCGCGCACCTCCGGATCGCGCAGCCCATGGTCCGGATCCTCGTCGAACGCGGCGGCCTCCGCGTCCCAGTCGACACCGTCGGTACCCGCCCCGTCACCGCCGTGGATCGTCATGGCCCCAGAGTGACACCCCCCACTGACAATCGATTCGTGACAGCGGCCACAGACAGAACGGGACCGATGAGGAACTCTCCCCCGAAAGGTCCGCCTCCGTGAGAACACGGAACCCGGTGGACCCCGAAGGAGGCAGCCATGCGCCGTGTCACCGTGCAGAAGCCCCCGAGGAGGACGGACACCCGCCGGATCCGTGAGGAGGCCGACGAGCGCCCCGCGGGACGACCCGAGGTCCGCGAGGACATCGCCCGCACCTGGTGGCCCGACGGCTGACCGTCCCGGCACCCGCCCGATCCGGCGGGCGCCTACCTGATCCCAGCCTGAGCACTCCCTTAACGCGGCCATAAGGATCTCCCTCCGCGGCCTTCGACAGGCGATTCCGCTGGTTCGGGGGGCTAGTTTCTGAGCCACCCCCACGGGATTCACCACCCCCCACCCCGATCCAGTGATCGCTGTCGAGGAGTTGCTGCCCCATGCCCGCACGCCGCAAGGCCGCTGTCGCCACCGCCGTCGGCCTCGTTCCGCTCGCCCTGACCGGGCTGTCCGCCGCGCCGGCGTCCGCGCACGGTTCGATGGGCGACCCGGTCAGCCGGGTCTCGCAGTGCTACGCCGAGGGCCCGGAGAGCCCGAAGTCGGCGGCGTGCGGGGCGGCGGTCGCGGCCGGCGGCACCCAGGCGCTGTACGACTGGAACGGCATCCGCATCGGCGACGCCGGCGGACGCCACCGGGAGCTCATCCCCGACGGCGAGCTGTGCAGCGCCGGCAACGAGGCGTTCAAGGGGCTCGACCTGGCCCGCGCCGACTGGCCGGCGACGAGCGTGAGCAGCGGCTCGCACACCTTCGAGTACCGCGTGACCGCCCCGCACAAGGGGACTTTCACGGTGTACATCACCAAGCCCGGCTACGACCCGTCGCAGCCGCTGGCCTGGGACGACCTGGACCTGGCGAACCCGGTGGCGACCGTCACCGACCCGGCCGCCTCGGGCGGGTTCTACACCTTCGCCGGCACCCTCCCCGAGCGCTCCGGCAGGCAGCTGCTGTACGCGGTCTGGCAGCGGTCGGACAGCCCGGAGGCGTTCTACTCCTGCTCCGACGTCGTCTTCGGCGGCGGATCCCAGGCGGGTGGGGGCAAGGCGGGCAGCGGCGAGGCCGCCGCCGGCTCGGGCGGGACCCCGAAGGAGGCCGCCGCCCCGGCCCCGGCCGCCTCCGCCCCGTCCGAGGAGCAGATCGAGGCGGGCGCCGGCAGGTCGACCGTCGAGAACCACGGGCACGGCGACGACGACCCCCACACCTCGGCGGAGCCGGCCGCGGCGGACGGCGACACCGCCTCGGAGACCGCCGACGACGGCGCCACCGCCAACCGGCCGAAGGCAGCGGGATCGTCGCGGAACCTCGCGGAGACCGGCGGAGACGGCACCACCCCGTACCTGATGATCGGCGGCGCCGCGGCGCTGGCGCTCGGCTCGGCGGCGCTGTTCGCCTCCGCGCGACGGCGCACGGCGACCGGGCGGCACGGCCGCTGAAGGTGACCCGGGGCCCCGTCCGGCGGCTCAGGCCGGACGGGGCCCCGCCGCGCGCGCCCGTGTGGACACGTGTCAGCTGAACGCGGAGGCGCAGGTCGTGGGCGTGGCGCGGGCCGGGTCGAGGGCGTTGGCCACCTCGTGGAAGGCGACCCGGTCGAACAGCCCGATCGCCAGGTGCTCGGACAGGTCGAGCGGGCAGAGGTCCTGGAGCAGGACGTTGCGCACGCTCGGCCCGGTCAGGTATTGGCTGCGTTGACATCCTCCCGGACCTGAAGGCCCGGGATTCCCGCCTGCTCCCACACCAGCGGTGTGGGTCGCTTCGGGTGGGTTCCTGCTTCGCCGCGCGGTGCGGGCACGGGTGCCCGTCTTACCTGCGCTCCACAGGCTGTCACCGCCAGTCCAGCGGCCTTGGCGACGTTGACCGCCGCGTTGATGTCCCGGTCCAGGACGGTCCCGCACGCCCCGCACGTCCACACGCGGACGCTGAGCGGCTTAGGGCCGTCCTTGACGCCGCATACGGAGCACACCTGACTGGTGGGCTCGAAGCGGCCGATCTTCACGAAGGTGCGCCCATAGCGGGCGGCCTTGTACTCCAGCATCCCGACGAACGCCGACCATCCGGCGCCGTGGACGGACTTGGCCAGGCGCGTGCGCGCGAGCCCTTTCACCGCCAAGTCCTCCAGGGCGACCGCTTGGTTCTCGCGGATCAGCTTCGTGGAGAGCTGGTGGTGGAACTCGCGGCGTGCGTCGGCCACTCGCGCGTGAGCGCGGGCGACCTTCACCCGGGCCTTGTTCCGGTTGCTGCGAAGCACCGGCACCCCATCTTCACCGACCGGCAGCAGGGAGCTGTGCGCCTGGCGGGGTGAGATTCCCGCCGGCACCAGGGCGCCCGCGCACACCGTCAACCGGGAGGAGATCTTCCATCTGCTCTCCGGCGAACTGCTGATCACCCTCGAGGGCACCACTCACCGTGTCACCGCCGGCGACACGGTGATCATCAACCCCGGCGCGACCCTCGCCGTCGAGAACCCGGCCACCGAGGTCGCCGTCTCCTGGGTCACCACGTCCCGCGGCCTGGAGGCGACCCTGGCCGACGGCACACGCGTGGTGCCGCCGTGGGCCAACTGAGACCGGCCCGCCCCTCCGTGCGGAGGGACGGGCCGTCGCAGGGGGGCGGAGGTCAGCCGATCCGGGCGCCGGTCGCCGCGAGAGCCTCCGTCACCGGCTGGAAGAAGGTCGTACCGCCCGAGGTGCAGTCGCCGCTGCCGCCGGAGGTGAGGCCGACCGCGCTGCCGCCCGAGAAGAGCGAGCCGCCGCTGTCGCCGGGCTCGGCGCAGACCGTGGTCTGGATCAGGCCGTGGACGATGTCGCCGTTGCCGTAGTTCACGGTGGCGTCCAGACCGGTGACCGTGCCGGAGTGCACCTGGGTCGTGGAGCCGCTGCGGGTGACCCGCATGCCGACGGTGGCCTCGATGGTGCCGGAGATCGCCTGCGTGGAGCCGTCGTAGAGGTTCACCTCGCTCGGGTGGGCGACGTCGGCGGTGTACTTGACCAGGCCGTAGTCGTCACCCGGGAAGCTGGACGCCGCGTTCTCGCCGATCACGGTGCCCGAGGAGTCCGACCAGGTGGAGATCCCCTCGGTGCAGTGCCCGGCGGTGAGGAAGTGCGGCTCGCCGCCCTTGGTCACGTTGAAGCCGAGCGAGCAGCGTCCGCCGTCTCCGGTGATGGCGTCGCCGCCCGCCACGAAGGGCTTGTACTCTCCCTTGGTACGCCGCAGTTCGGCCTTGGCGCCCAGCGAGTCGACGACCTCCGCCAGCTTGGCCCACTCGGCCTCGGAGACCGTGCGGTCCGCGGTGACGACGATCTTGTTGGTGGTCGGGTCGGTCACCCAGGCGGTGCCCGGGACGGTGGCGTCCTGTTCGAGGGTGGTGCGCGCGCTCTTCAGCTCGGCGAGGGAGTTCGCCACGACTCTCGCCCTGGCGCCGGCCGACTCGACGGTCTCGGCCGCGGCCTCGTCGAGCACGTTCACCACGAGGGACTCGCTCTTCGCGTCGTAGTACGTTCCCGCCGCGTCGGCGCCCAGGTCCTGGGTGAGCGTCGAGGCGAGCTTTCCGGCCGCTCCGACCGAGAGGGGCCGGGGCGCGAAGTCCGCCGGAACCTCGCTGGCGTTCGCAGTCTGGAAGGTGACCGCGCCGGCGGCCAGCGCGGCGATGCCCGCACCCGCCACGACCGCACGTCGCCCGGGTATGCGTCGGTGCTTCAACTCACGTCCTCCTGTGGGGGGACGGTCCGGAAGGTCGTGGGGGCCTCTCCGGACCGGAAGGTGTACGGCTGCGGGGGCAGAACACGAAAGAAGCCACGTCCGCGCCGGTCGAACGGCGCCCACTCTTCCGAACCCGACAGGGGGCACACAAGGTCGACTTCAGGACGCGCGTACGGCAACGACCTCACGCCCCCTATGTCCTGACAGGCCATGGACACGCAGGGCGGTTCGGACTGCAAACGCTACGGGTGAGTAACCGGCGGCGGGATGCGCGGAAGCCGACCTTGGCTTGAATTCGCCCCTCCATGGCCCTGCCCCAGGAGCGGCGCGGCGGGCGGACGTTGCTCCCGCACCGGTCCCGGGGCCGGTGGCGCGGGGTGTCGGACGCGTCCGCGGTCCGCCTCGGCCCGGCGCGCCGCGGACCGCTTCACGGTGTCGGGCGGGGAGACGTCCTCGGGCCTCGACGCGGTCGGTCCGCACGTCCCGGACAAGGGCGAGCCCCCGCACGGCTGTCGCGTGCGGGGGCTCGTCGTGCTGCCGGCTGCGAGGGGACCGGTGGCGCCGGCCGGTCCCGGCGGGCCGGCCTAGTAGACGCTGACGCCGTAGGCGCTCAGGGCCTCCGTCACCGGCTGGAAGAAGGTCGTGCCGCCGGAGGAGCAGTTGCCGCTGCCGCCGGAGGTCAGACCGTACGCGGTGCCGTTGCTGCCGTAGAGCGCGCCGCCGGAGTCGCCGGGCTCGGCGCAGACCGTGGTCTGGATGAGACCGGAGACGATGTCGCCGCCGCCGTAGTTGACGGTGGCGTTCAGGGCGGTGACCCGGCCGCTGTGGGTGCCGGTGGTGGAGCCGTCACGGATGACGGTGGTGCCCACGCTCGGGGTGGCCGCGCGGGTGATGTCCACGCCGTTCGCGGTGCCGGGCCGGCTGACGGACCCGGTGTACCGGACGATGCCGTAGTCGTTGCCCGGGAAGCTGGACCCGGCCGTCGAGCCGATGGCCGTGGTGCGCGCGGAGTTGGAGTACCAGGTGCCCGCGCCGTCGGTGCAGTGACCGGCGGTCAGGAAGTACTGGGTGCCGCTGCTGTCCTGGACGTTGAAGCCGAGGGAGCAGCGCCAGCTGCTCGCGTAGATGGCGTCGCCGCCCTGGATGAGCTTGCTGATCTTGCCCGGGGTGCGCTTGACGGTGATCGCACCGGCTTCGTCCCCGGCCTGCCGCTTGATCTTGTTGATCTCGGCCTGGGAGACGGTGCTGTCGACGGTCAGGAGCACCCGGTTGGTCTTGCTGTCGACGGCCCAGGCGGTGCCCGGGACGTCGGCCTTCAGCACCGAGCCGCTGACGCTCTTGAGCTCGGCGGAGCTGAAGGTGGTGGGGGTGTCGGACGCGTTCGCGCTGGGGACCGCGATCGCGGCGGCGGCCACGAGGCCGGTGGATACGGCGATCAGCCGAGTCCGTCTCGAGATGCCGCTGCGGGGGGTGGTGCGCTTGATCCTCACTTCTCGTTCCTCCACAAAGGAAGTAGGGGGCCCTCGTGGGGTTGTGGGCCCGGTGAGGCGCAGCCAGGGAGCCGGGTGCCCGGATTCCGAACACGCCGTGCTCCTGACAAGCGCTGTGGGCGAGTATTCGGCCGACCGACCGTTCGGCGCAAGGGTGCCTTTTGGACGTCGACCTTTGAACCGTCTAGGAGATTTGGTCCGGGTGCGAGACTGCGTTACCAGTGGTCACACCCGCCTCACGACCGGTCGAACAACCGCACGGTGTCCGGAATTCGCCCCTCCGGATAACCGGTCCGTCAGCAGTCGCAGCCGCAGTCGCACCCGCTGCAGCAGCCGTCCTCACCGCAGCAGTTGCAGCACTCACAGCAGTTGCAGCAGTCGCCGCACCCGCTGCAGTCGCAGTTGGTGCAGGGCCCCTGCCTGGACTCGCGGGTCCAGGGGTCCTCGTAGGTGCCGCAGCACAGTTGGCAGGTGCAGGCGAGCCCCAGCCACACGGCGCAGCCGGCCAGCAGCCCGCGCCGGTCGCGGCGCGGCGGCCCGGGGGGCAGCGGGCCACCGGGAATGCCGGGCGGCGCGTAAGGGCCGGTTCCGTGGGCACAGGAGACCGTACCGAAGGCACGATGGACGGAGTTGGGCAACTCATGGACGAGCAGCCGGTGCGCGAGACCGCCGTCCTCGAACTCCACCTCGCGCAGGGCGAGCCGGATGCCGTGCACCGCGTCGTCGGCGAGCCGGCGGGCCTCCTCGAGCGGGGTCCCGGTGGCGGCGAGCGGGTTCCAGGCGCCCGAGGCGGCGTCGGCATCCCGGTCCTCCACGGCGTCCAGGAGATGCGCGAGACGCCCGAAGAGGCGTCCGGCCTCCGCGAGCGGTACGGCGTTGCGCGGCCGGCCGGCCAGCACCGCGGTGTGCGCGAAGGCCGCGGCCGTCGCGGTCTCGGTCGGCTCGGTGACGGCGAGGATCGGGGTGCCGGGCCCGGCGAGGGCCTCGATGCCGGTCTGCCGGTCCACCGCGTCGACGAGGACGGCGGTGTCGAACCCGACGGCCGAACCGCTCCGCGCCCCCGCCCGGTCCCAGCTCGCCGCGACCCGGCGCGCGGCGAGCGCGACCGGTCCGCGCGCCAGCACCCCGTCGCCGTCGGCGACATGGTCGCGCACCTTGGCGGAGGCGAGGACGAGGGAGACGGCCGCCGCGAGCCGCGCACCCTCCCCGTGCGCGACGGACGCGGTGCGCATGCCGCGCAGCGGGCACGGCCCCGCGGTGCGCCGCCCCGCGGCCGGGCGTTCCGCCTGAGCCTCCGTCAGGACGGATATGAGGAGCCCGTCGTAGTTGGTGACGATCCGCGCGAGCTGCCCGTGGTCCCCGCGCAACGCGAGGCACAGCCCGCACAAGTGGGCCGTCCACTGGGCGGTGAGCTTCTCCCCGAGCCGGTGCCGACACGGCCTGACCATTCCGAACACGACATTCCCCCGTGCGGTTGTGCGACGTCGAGCGGCGGCATCGTATCGACCCGGGCGTTCACCCGTACGCACCCGTCCTCACCCGTACGCCGGGAAGAATCATATTTCACTCACAGTCAGCAGCCGTTTACACCAAGACCCTTGGGAAACCCGGACTCTCGACGGACGAGCTGTGCACCAGTACCGTCACAAACCCCCCGCGCGGCGTCTATCCACTTGGCGCGACCTCCGCATCATGGACGACCATAGGGATGCGGAAAGACAAGAAAGACCGCTGTGAGAGGAGGCGTCCATGGGATCGGTACGCAAGGCGAGTGCCTGGCTTGGCCTCGTCGACGACAACGAAGACGAGCGTTACTACGACGACGACTACTCCGACGGGACCGAGCCCGGCGAGGCCTGGGTCACCGATCCGCGGGTCAAGGTGGCCGCGGACGTCGCCGAGGAGAGGGGGCGCCGGATCGGCACGGTCACCCCGGACGGCTTCCGGGACGCCCGCGCCATCGGCGAGCTGTTCCGCGAGGGCGTTCCCGTCATCATGAACCTCACGGCCATGGACGCCGGTGACGCCAAGCGCGTCGTCGACTTCGCCGCGGGCCTGATCTTCGGCCTGCGCGGTTCCATCGAGCGGGTGTCCAACCGGGTGTTCCTGCTCAGCCCGGCCGACACCGAGGTCGTCAGCGGCGAGCCTGCCGCGCACCGTTCGGACGGCTTCTTCAACCAGAGCTGAGGCAGGGCCGCGCACCGGCCCTGCCTCCCCGGAGGCTCACCGGAAGGCGTCGAGCCCGGTGAGCGCCTTGCCCAGCACGAGCTGGTGCATCTCGACGGTGCCCTCGTAGGTGAGCACCGATTCCAGGTTGGTCGCGTGCCGCATCACCGGGTACTCGAGCGAGATCCCGTTGGCGCCGAGGACCGTCCGCGCCGTGCGGCAGATGTCGATGGCCTCGCGGACGTTGTTGAGCTTGCCGAAGCTGACCTGCTCGGGACGCAGGCGGCCGGCGTCCATGCGCCGCCCCAGGTGGTGGGCGAGCAGAATCCCCTTGTGCAGTTCGACCGCCATGTCGGCGAGCTTGGCCTGGGTCAGCTGGAACCCGCCGAGCGGCCGCCCGAACTGCTCCCGCGTCCTCGCGTAGTCGACCGCCGCCTCGAAGCAGCTCCGCGCGGCGCCCATCGCACCCCAGACGATCCCGTACCGGGCGTGCGACAGACAGCTGAGCGGGCCCTTCAGGCCGGTCGCCCCGGGCAGCACGGCGTCGGCGGGCAGCCGTACGTCGTCGAGGACCAGCTCGCTGGTGACGGAGGCGCGCAGCGACCACTTGTGCTTGATCTCGGGCGCCGAGAACCCGGCGCTGTCGGTGGGCACCACGAAGCCGCGGATCCCGTCGTCGGTCCGCGCCCACACCACGGCGACACCGGCCACGGACCCGTTGGTGATCCACATCTTGCGCCCGTTGAGCACCCAGTCGGCGCCGTCCTTCCTGGCGTGCGTGCGCATCGAGGCGGGGTCGGAGCCGACGTCGGGTTCGGTGAGCCCGAAGCAGCCGATGACCTCGCCGGACGCCATCCGCGGCAGCCACCGCCGCTTCTGCTCCTCGCTGCCGAAGCGGTGGACGGCGTACATCGCGAGGGACCCCTGCACGGAGACCAGCGACCGGATCCCGGAGTCGGCCGCCTCCAGCTCCAGACAGGCGAGTCCGTACTGGACGGCGCTCGCGCCCGCGCAGCCGTAGCCGTCCAGGGACATGCCGAGCGCGCCGATCCCGCCGAGCTCCCGGGCCAGCTCCCGGATGCCGGGCAGCTCGCCCTTCTCGTACCAGTCGGCGACGTACGGGAGCACGCGGTCGGCGGCCCAGGTGCGCACGGTGTCCCGGACGGCCAGGTCCTCCGGCTCCAGCAGGTCGTCGAGGCCGAGGGGGTCGGCGGGGTCGAAGGGGGGCGGCTTCACGGACGCGGACATGGGGCACCCTCCGGGGCTGGTCCGGGACATCAACCAGCGCTGCTGGTCACGGCTCGGGGCGACGTTACGACGCGGCCTCCCGCACGTCCACCCGGCCGGGACGGGGTACGGATCACACCTTCAGCTCGGAGACCCGGCGCTCCGCGGCCTCCCGCGGCGCGGGCACCTCCACGGCCGGCGGCTCGCACTGCATCGCCCGCGGCAGGCGCAGCGCCATCGCCGCACCGAGCAGCAGCAGACCCGCGCTCACCAGCAGGGTCACGTGCAGTCCGTGCACGAAGGAGTGGCGCGCCGCGTGGCGCAGGGCGGCCCCGGCGGGTCCGCCGAGCCGGTCGGCCACCTCGTAGGCCTCCCCCAGCGAGTGCGAGGCCGCCGAGGACGCCGCCGCGGGCACCCCGGGTATGCCGGTGAGGCCGGGCGCGTAGGCCGCGTTCATCACGCTGCCGAGGAGCGCGATGCCCATGCCGGCGCCCAGCTGGTAGGAGGTCTCGCCGATCGCGGCCGCCCCGCCGGCCCGGTCCGGCGGCGCCTCGCTGAGCATCGACTCGTAGGCCCCGAACAGGGTGGTCTCCAGACCGAAGCCGAGCAGCACGAAACCGGTCAGCAGCAGCGGCCAGTCGTCCTGTCCGCCCATCGCGGTCAGGACCACCACCGCGGCGGCCGTCAGGCAGAAGCCGGAGCAGACCATGCGGCGCGGGCCGAAGCGGCGCAGCATCCGCGCGCCCGCCAGACCCGCCGCCATCGCCGCGATCGTCAGCGGCAGCAGGCGCAGCCCGGTCTCCAGCGGGGAGAGCCCGAGCACGAGCTGGAGGTACTGGGCCGCGATCAGCTCCAGGCCCACCAGGGCGAGCATCGCCAGCACGATGCAGCCCACCGACGTGCTGAACGCCGGCCGGGCGAACATCCGCAGGTCGACCAGCGGATGCGCGCGGCGCCGCTGCCGGCGCACGAAGACGGTCAGCAGTCCGGCGCCCACGAGCAGCGGCAGCACGGTCCACACACCGAAGGCGCCGCCGCCGAGCCGCTTCACGCCGAGGACCACCGCGAACAGTCCGGCGGCGGCCGTCAGCGCGCCGGCCACGTCCCAGGGGCCGTTGTCGTCGCCCTTCGACTCGGGCAGCAGGAGCCGCCCGACCGGGAGGCTGACCAGCATCAGCGGGATGTTGACCAGGAACACCGAACCCCACCAGAAGTGCTCCAGCAGGAAGCCGCCGAGCAGCGGGCCGACCGCCGCGCCCACGGCGGCGACCGCGCTCCAGACGCCGATGGCCAGGGCCCGTTCGCGCCGGTCCGGGAAGACCTGGCGCAGGATCGACAGCGTCGCCGGCATGATCATCGCGCCGCCGACACCGAGCAGCGCCCGCGCCACGATCAGCACCTGGGCGTTGTCCGCCAGGGCCGCCGCGCCGGAGGCGACGCCGAACAGGGCGTAGCCGAGCAGCAGGACGCGTCTGCGGCCGACCCGGTCGCCGAGGGTGCCGAAGAGGATGAGCAGCGAGGCGCAGACCAAGGGGTAGGCGTCGACGATCCAGAGCAGCTCCATCGCGCCGGGCCGGAGGTCCTCGGTGACGGCGGGGACCGCGACGTGCAGCACGGTGGCGTCGACGGCGACCAGCAGCAGGCTGACGCAGAGGACGACGAGCACCACCCAGCGGTTGGCACCGGCCCCGGCCGCCCGACGGCGCAGCGCGACGGCGGCCGTGGTCGTCCCGGACATGTACGTACCTCCCAGATGTTCCCTCGCGATCGGCGGGCTCACGGGGTCGGGGACTCCCCCGTGACTCGGCCGGAGAGGAGCGGTGGTCCCCGGCCCGCGCAGCGAACGGCGAGTGACACGTCAGAGTACGCGAGTGGGAGCCGGGGTCCAGTGGCGGACCTCTCACTGCTCCGGCAGATCGGTGTGGCGTACACCACTCCCTTCGTCGGGGTCGCCCGCCCGCCGGACGGGCCGGTTCCGCGCCGGGTCGATAATCGGGCGCGTGAACGATCTCGACGTGCGCGTCGTCCCGACCCGCCCCGGAGCACTGCGCCGGGCCGCGCCGGCGCTCCTCGGGTACGCCGCCGTGCGTGCCCTGGGCCTGGTCGTGCTGGCCCTGTGGAGCGGGGCGCGCGGCAAGGACGCGTACACCCTGCTGACCGCCCGCTGGGACTCGCTCTGGTACGCGGGGGTCGCCGGGTCCGGGTACGGCCACGAGGTACGGCTGCCCAGCGGTGACGTGCACTCCGACCTGGCGTTCTTCCCGCTGCTCCCCTGGCTGGAGCGGCTGGTGGCGGCGGTGTCCCCGCTGTCGTACGCCGACGGGGGCTTCGTGGTGAGCCTGGTCGCCTCGCTCGCGGCGGCCTGGGGGATCTTCGCGGTGGCCGACCACGTGTACGGGCGCCGGGCCGGGGTGTGCGCGGTGCTGCTGTGGGCGGTGCTGCCGGTCGGGATCGTTCAGTCGATGGCGTACAGCGAGTCCCTGTTCACCGCGCTCGCCGCGTGGTCGCTGTACGCCGTGCTGACGGGGCGCTGGGTGACGGCGGGCGTCCTGGCGGGCCTGGCGGGGCTGACCCGTCCGGTGGGGCTGGCGGTGGTCGCGGCGGTGTGGGCGGGGGGCGCCGCCCCGTTCCTGCGCGCACGCGCGCGCGGACACGTCCTCGCGCGCGGCCGCTCCTCCTCCCGGGACCGCGCTTCTTTCGTGCGGGATCGCAGCACGGCGCTCGAGGGCGGCGCACGGTCCGGGGAACGCGCCGGTACTCCCGTGATCGCCCGGCGCGTCCGGGCTCCGAAGGGCGCTCCGCACTCGGCGGACGCCCCCGGCGTGCGCCTGCGCCGGGTGCTCGGCGCGTTCCTCGCGCCCCTCGGAGCCGCCGGTTACGTCCTGTGGGTCGGCCACCGGACCGGCGGCGGGCCCCTGGGCTATCTCGACGTGCAGGCCGGGTGGCGGAACGGCTTCGACGGGGGGTACGCCTTCGCCCGCTTCGTCGCCGGCACGTTCACGTCGCTCCCGTCCGCCCCGGCGGGTCTCGCACTGGTCGTCGGCGTCGGCCTCGTGGTGTGGCTGTACGCCGTCTGCGTGCGGCAGCGCCAGCCGCTCCCCCTGCTGGTGTACGCCGGGGTCGTCACCGTGCTCGCCCTGGGCGCGTCGAGCTACTTCGGCTCGAAACCGCGGCTGCTGCTGCCCGCCTTCCCCCTGCTGCTGCCCCTCGCCCTGGCCCTGGCCCGGCTGCGTACGCCCAGGTCCGCGCTGGTCGTGGGGGCGGTCGCGGCGGCCTCGGCGGTGTACGGGGCCTTCTGGCTGAACGGCTCCGGTCCGCCCTGACCCGCCCGGGGCGGGCGATGAGCGCCGGGGAAATTCCGCACCAGCCCCCGGTGAACTCATTCAAAAGCGCGATAAAACCCTTCCCCGGAATGATCAAAGGAATTGAAGTCCGCGCCGTCCGGGGTTTGCGGATTCACCGGCGATAAAGCTCCTCCTGAGAGGAATGCCACATCACATCGTCATCACAAAGAGGCTGATTCGACGGGGTCCCGCACTCACTCGCTGTAACGTCGATTGGGTGCGTACCGAACGGAAGCCCACCCGTCTGGACCGGGTGTTCGCGAGGCTGGATCGTGAGCCGGAACGACCGGCCCACATCGGCGTGCCGCGAATGAGCCGGCACCGGGTGGTGCTGTTCGGCGCCGCCCTGGCCTTCTATCTGGCGATCGTGTGGGCCGTGCTGATCACCTCCTGGCTGGTCCGGCTGGACTGGCAGGTGATGTTCTTCCGCCCCTACCAGCAGTGGTCCGAGATCCACGCCTTCGTCGACTACTACGTGGTCCTCGGCCAGCGCGGTCCGACGGCGGTGATGGTGGCGGCCTGGCTGGGCTGGCGCTCCTGGCGGCAGCACACCCTGCGTCCGCTGCTCGCCCTCGGCGTCTCCCTGTTGCTGCTCAACGTCACCGTGGGTGCCGCGAAGTACGGCATGGGACGCCTCGGACCGCACTACGCGACCGAGATCGGCTCGAACGAGATGTGGCTCGGCGGCGATATATTCCCCAGCGGCCACACCGCCAACGCCGTGGTGACCTGGGGGATCCTGGCCTATCTGGCCTCCACCCCGAGAGCCCGCCGCTGGCTGTCCGCGCTGTCGGCCGTGACCTCGCTCGGGGTCGGACTGTCCACCGTCTACATCGGGACCCACTGGCTGAGCGATGTGGTCCTGGGCTGGGTCGCGGGCCTGCTGATCCTGCTGGCGCTGCCCTGGTTCGAGCCGGTGATCGCCCGCGCGGAGACGCGGATCCTCGCCCTGCGCGCCCGCCGGCAGGACCGTCGGGGAGGCACCGCGAAGGCCGGCCCGCTCGGACGGCCCGTCGTGCTCACGCCGCTCACCGGCCGCGCGGACACGGCTCCCGAGCCGGTCGCCGCGGGCCGTCCGGCCTCCCGGTCGCCCGCCCGTCTGGCGCCCGGGCCGCACACGACCCGCGCGGAGCGCTCCCCGGTCACCCCGGCGGGCAGCCGCCGCCCGCCGCACGCGGAGCGCCACCCGCGCGGTACGACGTCGGCGGCCCGCCCCTGACGGACGCGCACGCCACGGCCCCGGCCCCGGCGGGGGAACCGGGGCCGTCGCCGTGTGTCAGCCCTTCCAGGCGCGTGCCACCAGGCCGCCTCGCACCTCGAAGTTCAGCCGGCCCGTGCGGTATTCCATGGTGATGATCGCCCCCGGGGGCAGCGCCCGCACCGTCGACCAGCCGCGCTCGCGCGCGAGGTGCTCGGCCCGGTCCGCCGTGAGGCCGACGTAGGCGTCCGGACTGTCGTGGGGTTCCGCGGAGGGTGTCGGAATGGGTGCCATGCGGCCACGCTATGCCCTGGCCCGGGAGCGGGGAAGCCGGAGGCCCGGACACCGGGCCGGATCCCCCGGCGGTCACACTTCTGTCACAGGATCACGACAGACGTCCGTGACGGTGACCGTCACCCGAACGGACGCTTCGGTACGCCTTCCGCAGGTATTCGAACTCAATTCCCGCGTGTCACACCACGGGTGCGATTAAATCCGGCGGAGAGTTTCGGGGGAAGTGCTCCCGGATCCCATTCCTTTTCCGCCGCCACCCAGGACCACACGGACCGGCGCGCACAGAAAATACGCGTTTCCACCACACGATCCGCCATGTCCTCCGTCGGGGACCGGCAGGGGCGAGCATCATGGCGTGGGCCCGGGGGCACATGTGGCGCGGGCTCCCGGCGGGCCCGGCGGGCGAGAAGCGAAGGGGCGAGCGATGGGGACGCAGACCGTCCAGGCGGCGCCGCGGCCGGCGCGCGGGCCGCGGCGCGGGCGGTGGGTGATCGACTGGCTGACCACCACCGACCACAAGAAGATCGGCCACCTCTACCTGATCACGTCGTTCGTGTTCTTCCTGGTCGCCGGCGTGATGGCGCTGCTGATGCGCGCCGAACTGGCCCGGCCCGGCCTGCAGCTCGTCGGCAACCAGCAGTTCAACCAGATGTTCACCCTGCACGGCACGATCATGCTGCTGCTGTTCGCGACCCCCAGCTTCGCGGGGTTCGCCAACGAGCTGATGCCGCTGCAGATCGGCGCGCCCGACGTGGCCTTCCCGCGGCTGAACATGTTCTCGTACTGGCTGTTCCTCTTCGGCGGCCTGATCGTGCTCGGTTCGCTGCTGGTGACCGGGGGACCGCCGGCCTTCGGCTGGTTCGCCTACGCGCCGTTGAACAGCATGCGGTACTCCCCCGGCCTGGGCCCGGACCTGTGGATCATGGGTCTCGCGCTGTCCGGCTTCGGCACCATCCTGGGCGCGGTCAACTTCATCGCCACCATCGTCGGGATGCGCGCCCCCGGGATGACGATGTTCCGGATGCCCCTGTTCACCTGGAACACGCTGTTCACCTCGATCCTGATCCTGCTGGCGTTCCCGGTGCTCGCGGCGGCGCTGCTGGTGCTGGAGGCGGACCGGCGGTTCGGCGCGCAGGTCTTCGAGGCCGCCCACGGCGGGGCGATCCTGTGGCAGCACCTGTTCTGGTTCTTCGGCCATCCCGAGGTCTACATCATCGCGCTGCCGTTCTTCGGCATCATCACCGAGATCATTCCGGTCTTCAGCCGCAAGCCGCTGTTCGGCTATCTGACGCTGGTGGGCGCCACCATGGCCATCACGGGCCTGTCGGTCGTGGTGTGGGCGCACCACATGTTCGCCACCGGCGCGGTGCTGCTGCCGTTCTTCTCCTTCATGAGCTTCCTGATCGCGGTGCCGACGGGCGTGAAGTTCTTCAACTGGACCGGCACCATGATCAAGGGGTCGCTGTCCTTCGAGACACCGATGCTGTGGGCGACCGGGTTCCTGGTGTCGTTCCTGTTCGGCGGGCTGACCGGGGTGCTGCTGGCGTCGCCGCCGCTGGACTTCCACGTGACGGACTCGTACTTCGTCGTCGCGCACTTCCACTACGTGGTCTTCGGCACCGTCGTCTTCGCGACCTTCGCCGGGTTCTACTTCTGGTGGCCCAAGTTCACCGGGAAGATGCTCGACGAACGGCTCGGCAAGATCCAGTTCTGGACGCTGTTCGTCGGCTTCCACACCACGTTCCTGGTGCAGCACTGGCTGGGCGCCGAGGGCATGCCGCGCCGCTACGCCGACTACCTGGCGGCGGACGGCTTCACCGCGCTGAACACCGTCTCCACCATCGGCGCCTTCCTGCTCGGCATGTCCACGCTGCCGTTCCTCCACAACGTCTGGAAGACCGCCAAGTACGGCGAGAAGGTCGAGGTCGACGATCCCTGGGGCTTCGGGCGTTCCCTGGAGTGGGCGACCTCGTGTCCGCCGCCCCGGCACAACTTCACGACGCTGCCCCGGGTCCGTTCGGAGTCGCCGGCGTTCGACCTGCACCATCCGGAGTACGCGGCCGTGACGCCCCAGCCCGAGCCGGAGGGCGAGCAGGCCGGCTCCGAGCCGCGTTGACCGCGTCGGTCGGGCGGATGCGGCGGACGTGCCGGGGTGTCCGCCGTGCGGGCGGGCCCGCCGGTGGCCGCCGGCCCGAAGGGGCGGGCGTCAGGGCTCATAGGCCAGTCGCGGCACCGTGAAGCAGGTGCGGTTCATGTCGCCCTGCGACACCCAGCCCTCGCCGTCCCGCCAACGGGCCACGGACAGACAGGCCCGGCCGGTGGCCGGCGGCTCGGGCGACGGCCGGAACGAGACGGGCAGCAGCAGCCCGCCCGCGGTGTAGCCCCGGGCGCGGCCGACGTGGGCGTCGACGCACGCGCGCGTGATGCCCGTGGGGGCGCAGGACTCCGCCGCGTCGGTGAACCAGCGGGCGGCGGCCCAGCCCTCCAGCTGCCACTGGGAGTGCGTCTCCAGGCCCTCGGTGGCGTCCCGGAAGGCGCGTACGGCCGGATGGCCGGTGTCCTCGTAGTTGCGGCTGGAGCCGGTCGCCCACAGGGCGTTGCGGCAGTGCGGGGCCTCCTTGTAGTCCTCGGCGACGGTGGACGCCCAGTTCTGCACGTTGGTGACCTTGGCGGTGACCTGTGCGCCGACGTCGTCCATGGCCCGGCACAGGCGGGCGTTGCCGTGGCCGTCGATGGCGTCGAAGACCAAGTCGGCGCCCTGCTGCTTCAGGTCGGCGGCCACCGCGCGGAAGTCGGGCAGCGCGAAGTCGACCTGTTCGGTGACCACCCGGTAGCCCTCGGCCCTCAGGCCGCGTTCGACGAGCCGCGCGTAGGCGGCGGACGCGGCCTGGTTGTAGGAGACGACGGCGGCCGTGCGGGCCCCGTGCTCGCGCTTGAAGTAGCGGTAGACCTCGGTGCCGCCGTACAGCTTGCCGTCCCAGCCGGGCGTGCCGTTCCTGGGCGCCTCGCTGCCGTGGACGCCGTAGAGGTGCGGATAGGTGTCGTAGGCGGCGCCGATGGGCTGGCCGCCGACGTCGGGCACGCCCGCGCGGGAGACGCGGGGGGCGCCCGCGTAGTCCAGGGCGGTGGTGGCGACCAGGGCGACGACCTTCTCCTCGTCGATCAGCCTGCGCACGCACTCGTTGTTGCCGACGCCGCTGCCGCCGTCGTCGCACAGCCGCGCCTCCACGCGCCGGCCGTCGATGCCGCCGCGCGCGTTGAGCCGGTCGAACCAGGCCTTCGCCCCGTCGCGCGGGCCGGTGAAGACGTTGCCGCCGACCGGGCTGGTGGCACTGGTGACGATGCCGACGCGGATCGGCTCGCGGGCGCTCCGGGTGGGTGCGGGCGAGCGGTCGTCGTGCTCGAAGTCGCTCTCCGGCAGCCGGCTTCCGCAGGCCGCGGTCAGGGCGAGGAGCACGGCCGCGGCGAGGGCCTCAGCAGCCCGGGATGTCCGGTGGCGACTCATCGCCGCTCAGCCGCACCAGCGCGCACAGGGACTTGACCGACACCTTCCAGGTGCCGTCGTCGTCGACGGACGTCCCGGAGGCGTCCGGGAGGGCGGTGGCGCCCCTGAGGGTGAGCGTGAACGTCACGTCCGCCTCGGTCGGCGAGGTGAACGCGACGTCGGTGACCTTCGCCCGGACCTGTCCGGCGCGGTCGTCACCGCTGAACGCCTCGAGCACGGGGCCCAGCATCTCGCCGTTCTGCAGGAGCTTCTTCTTCTCGTCCACCGGGGTGGCGGGGTCGAAGAACTTCTCCCAGTTCTGCCGGATCTCCCGCTCGGCCGCCCCCGGGTCCGCGGGCGCGCTGGCCGGTGCGCTCGTCGTACCGTCCGCCGACGGGGTGGGGGACGAGCCGTAGCCACCGCCGCCGTCGCCGCCGCACGCCGCGAGGCCCGGCGCGAGGAGCAGGAACAGCGCCGCGGTCAGCGACGTGCCCCGTCCCGCCGCCCGTGGGCGGCGCCCCGTCCGGATGTTCCCCCGCCCGATGCCACTGCCGAGAACCATCTGGCTCACCAATCGGGTGTCGGTCCGGACCCTGCGCGCCCGGTGCTTTCAGGGTCGGCCTCCAGGGGGCATAGTGCAAACCATGCGGACAGTCCGACTGCGGATCGCGCACCTCGTCCTCCGGGCGGGCTGGACCGCGCTCGCCGCCGGCGCGGTGCTGTGCGTCATCGGCTGGTACGGCGTCTCGGGCGAGCGCTACGCCGAACGGCAGCTGCCCTATCTGGCCTCCTGCAGCCTTCCCGGAGCCGCGCTGATCGTCGCCGGGGCGGTGCTGCTCGCCCACGGCCGGGACGCGGTCGCCGCCACACGCGTGGAGGAGCTGTACGCCCTGCTGGTCGCCGCCGGGTCGGCGGACGCCGACGAGTCGGGGCGGCCGGCCGGCGGACCGGTGGCCGTCAGCGGGGAGACGCTGACGGTGCCGGGCGGGACGCTGTGGCACCGCGCGGACTGTCCGCTGGTCGCGGGGAAGGCGGAGGCGGTTTTGGTGGACGGGAGGCTGGCCGCGAGCGGTGGGCTGAAGCCCTGCCCGGTCTGCGAACCCGCCGAAGAGACCGGCTGAGACCTCGCCGATGTCCTCGCTGACGTACGACCTCACGCTGGCCGGTCTGTCGGTGGGCGCCGCGGCGGCGCTCACCGGGATCGGCCTGATCGTGACGTACCGGGCGACCGGGGTGCTGAACTTCGCGCACGGCGCGATCGCGATGGTGTGCGCCTATGCGCTGCGCGGCCTGGTGGTCGACCGGGGCTGGCCGCTGTGGTGGGCCGCCGCGCTGACGCTGCTGGTGCTGGCGCCGGGGATCGGGGTGGTGCTGGAGCGGCTCGTGTTCCGGCCGCTGTCCGTCGGGGGCGGTGATCCGGCGCGGACTCTGGTGGCGTCCATCGGGGTGTTCGTGCTGCTGGTGGGCGGGGCGGCGCTGCTGTGGGGGCGGGGGGCGCGGGACGACGCGCCGGTGCTGGTCCCGGCGGAGCCGTGGGGACAGCTGGCGGTGGTGGCGGTACTGGCCGTCGGGGTCGGGGCGGTGGTCCGCCGGACGCGGTTCGGGCGGGAGCTGCGGGCCGTCGTGGACGACCGCCGGCTGGCCGTGCTCGTCGGTGTGGACGCGGACCGGGTGGCGGCGGCGGGCTGGGCGTTCGGCTCGTTCACGGCCGGTCTGACCGGCGTGCTGCTGGCGCCGTACGTGCGGCTCGACCCGTACGGGCTGCCGCTGCTCGTGATGGAGGTGATGGCGGTCGCGGTCGCCGCGCGGATGCGCGGTCCGGTGGTGGCGGTGGTCGTCGCGCTCGGCATCGGGGTGGCGCAGAGTCAGCTGACGCGGCTGCACCCGTCCGGGTGGGGCGAGCCGTTGCTGCAGGCGGTCGGCGCCAACCTCTTCGTCGTGGCGCTGCTGGTCGCCGCCCTGGTGCTGCCCGGGGTCGGCACGCGCGACGCGCTCCCGCGCCCCGCCACCGCGCGGGCGCCCGCTCCGCCGGGCGCGTGGATCGTGGCCGGGGTGCTGTTCCTGCTGCCGCTGGGCTTCGCCGGGCGCGATCTGCACACGGCGGTACAGGTGCCGGCGCTCGGGGTGGTGCTGCTGTCGCTGGTGGTCGTCACCGGCCGGGGCGGACAGATCTCGCTCGGGCAGGCGGCGTACGCGGGTCTGGGCGCCCTTTTCACGGCGCTGCTGGCGGCCGGCCGCTTCCCCGGCCTGCCCCGGCTGCCGGAGCTGGCCGCGCTCGCGGTGGCGGTCGTCCTGGTCGCTCCGCTGGGCGTGCTGACCGGCTGGCCGGCGATCGGCCGCCGGGGGCTCGCGCTGGCGCTGGCGACGTTCGCGGTGGGCGTCGGGGTGAGCCGTTTCGTCTTCGACCAGCCGTACGCCACGGCCGGACTGTCCCTGGACCGCCCGGCGGGCTTCGACGGCGACCGGGAGTACTACGTGCTGGAACTGGTCCTCCTGGCGTGCGCGCTCCTCGCGGCCCGGGCGCTGCGCCGGGGCCGCACGGGCCGCGCCCTGGCGGCGATGCGGGACCACGAGGCGGGGGCGCGGGCGGCGGGCGTGCGCGTGCCGTCGCTGAAACTCCTCGCGTTCGTCTCCGGCGCCGCGCTGGCCGCGCTCGGCGGAGGCATGCTCGGCATGGGGCTGCGCGCCTTCGACCCGGCCGCGTACGACCCCGTACGGGGTCTGCTGTGGTTCGCCGCGGTGGTGGTCCTGGGCGCCGACAGCACCCTGGGCGCCCTCCTCGCCGCGGCCCTCCTGGTCGGCCTGGACGCGGGCGCGCGCGGGGGTGTGGCGGCGGCGGTGGTCGGCGTCCTGGCGGTCCTGTCCGGCCGCTTCCCGGACGGTCCCCACCAGACCCTGCGCGACGCGGCGGACCGGCTCCGCGTCCGGCCCCGCCCGGCGCCGACGCCCTTGGCCGCACGCCTCCGCGCCCGCCTGAGCCCGCCGGGGCCGCCGCCGGGGCCGTCCAGGGTCCCGGCGGGCGCGACGTCGACGAGCGCCGGGCCACGACCGGACACCCGGGCCGGGGAACCGGGCGAACAGGGCACCGGTCCCCGGACCGGGGCGTCGGAACGTGGCGCCCCCGGCGCCCGGACCGGCGGGCCGGGCACGGCGGCCGCCGGTCGCCCCGCGGCCACCGGCGGCCCGCGAACGGCGCCACCGCACCGCTCCGCCGACGCCCCGCCCCCGCGGCAGGTCGGCACGGACCGGAGAACCACCGGGGACGAGCGCGCCACCGGGCGGCCACCGGTCCACCCCCACGAGGCGGAACCCACGGCCGAGGACTCACCGGACCACGGCCCCCCGCAACGGCAGGACCGCGCGGACCGGAGGACCACCGGTGACAGGCACCCCGCCGAGCGGCCACCGGTCCACCCGCACGAGGAGGAACCGGCGGCCGGGGGGTCCTCGGGTGACGGGCCGGCGGGCCGGGGGGCGCCGGGGGGACCTTCCCCCGCGCGGGCCCGGGAGCCGTCCGGTCCGGCGCGCCGCCCGGCGGGGGGCGTCCCCGGGCCGGCGCGTGCGGGCGGGGGCCGGCCCCCGGCGGGGCGTCGGCGCACGGGGGTCTTTGCACCGGTCCCGGGCCCCCCTGTGCTCGCCGCCCGCGGTCTGCGGGTCCGTTACGGCGGGTTCACCGCGCTGGACGGGGTGGACCTGGACGTCCCGGCCGGGCGGGTGGCCGCCGTCGTCGGGCCCAACGGGGCCGGGAAGAGCACGCTGTTCCACTGTCTGGCGGGGACCCTGCGCCCCGCACGGGGGTCGGTCACGCTCGACGGACGGGACGTCACGCGGCTGCCCGCGCACACCCGCACCCGGCTCGGGATCGCGCGGACGTTCCAGCAGCTGGCGGTCTTCCCGACGCTGACCGTCGCCGAGAACGTGCGCGTCGGCGCCGAGCAGGGCCGGCCGCCCGATCCCGGCGCGGTGGAGCGGACGCTGCGGCTCTTCGGGCTCGACGGGCCGATGAGGGCGCGGCCCGCCGCCGGGCTGCCCACCGGGACGCTGCGCCGGGTGGAGCTCGCGCGGGCCCTCGCCGCCGCCCCGCGCGTGCTGCTGCTCGACGAACCCGCCGCCGGTCTCGACGACGCCGAGGTCACCGCGCTGGCCCGGATCCTGGGGGCGCTGGCCGCCGACGGCACGGCGCTCCTGGTCGTGGAGCACGATCTCGACCTGGTCGCCGGCCTCGCCGACGTCGTGCACGTGATGACGGCGGGCCGGATCGTCGCCTCCGGACCGCCCGGGGACGTCCTGGACGCCCTCGGGGAGGCGGCCGGCCCGTGACCGTCATCGCCCTGCGCCGCGCGCGCGTGCGGCACGGCCCCCTGGAGGCCCTGCACGGCGTCACCCTCGTCGCGCCCGGCCCCGGTCTCACCGTGCTGCTGGGCCGCAACGGCTCCGGCCGGACGACCGCCCTGCGCGCGCTGGCCGGCGACGTGCCGCTGTCCGGCGGGGCCGTGGTGTGGGACGGGCGGGACGTGACCGGCGTACCGGCGTACGAGCGGGCCCGGCGCGGGCTGTGCCTGGTGCCGGAGCGGCGGGCCGTGTTCGGTTCCCTCACCGTGCGGGAGAACCTCGCCCTCACCGCCCCCGACCCCGCTCGCGCCCTCGACGCCTACCCGTGGCTGCGTCCGCTGCTGGAGCGCCGGGCCGGCACGCTCTCCGGGGGCGAGCAGCGGATGCTGGCCCTCTGCCGGGCCTTCCGGGCGGATGCGCGCGTGGTGCTCCTCGACGAGCCCGCCCAGGGCATGGCGCCGGCGGTCGCGGCCCGTACGTACGCGCTGCTGGCCGCGCTCGACGCGTGCGTGGTGGTCGCCGAGCAGCGGCTGCCGCCCGCCCTGCACGGCCGGCCCGCCTTCGTGTACGTGCTGCGCCGTGGCGCGGTGGTGTTCGCCGGGGAGGCCGGCGAACTCGGCCGGTCCGCCTCCGCGCGGCGGCCGTAGGGCCCCGTCCGGCCGTCCGGCCGGACGGGGCGCCGTGTCCCGGGCGAGGGGGCGGCTCAGACGTCGAGGCGCTGCCCGGGCACGATCACGTCGGGGTCCCCGCCGATGACGGACCTGTTGGCCTCGTACAGGCGCTGCCAGCTCGTGCCGTACCGCGCGGCGATCCCGCTCAGTGTGTCGCCCGCGCGGACGGTGTGGTCGCCGCGGGAGGCGCTCCGGTCCGTGTGCCCGGAGGGCGCCGAGGTCCCGGCCGGCTCCGACGGCTCCGCCCGCTTCGACGGTTCCGCCTTCCTCGACGGGGCCCGCCGCGTGGTCACCGGGTCCGCGGCGGGTGCGCTCCCGGACGCCCCCGCGCGTGCCGAGCAGGTCGGCCAGGCGCCCCAGCCCTGGGCGCGCTGCACCTTCGTGGCGATCGCGATCTGCTGGGACACGGTGGCCCGGTCGGCCGTCGGCGCGTGGGCCGTGCCGCCGTAGGCGCGCCAGGTCGCGGCGGAGAACTGGAGTCCGCCGTAGTAGCCGTTGCCGGTGTTGATGTGCCAGTCGCCGCCGCTCTCGCACTGGGCGATGCGGTCCCACACGCCGTCGTCCGCCGCCGTGGCGTTCCCGGTCGCGGCGAGCAGTCCGAGGGGCGCGAGCAGCGCCGCGCCGGCCAGGAGGGCCGTCGTACGGGTCCTGCGGTGGTGGGGGCGGGTGTTATCGGCACATGCGGACATGGAGGTCCTTCCCGAAGGACTCGGGGTCCCCGCGGCGGAGCGCCGCCCACCGCGCCGTGGGACGCGTGGACCGCGCTCGCCCGTCCGCCTCCGGGTCGTGCGGTGGTGCCGTTCGTGGTGCGGTCGGCGGACGTACCCGAGCGGTGCTCGTTGCACACGGCGAAGGAATGTAAGGAGCCCCCGGTACCGGGATCAACCAACGCCCCTTCGCGCCAGGCCAGTTGCCGCTTACCTCGGGTAGCGGCGATTTCAGGCCACCCACTTCATTCCCTGATTTCCGGATTTGTCGACCAGCCGGCGGAGCACCCTGTGAGCCACCTCACCTCCCCAACGGCAGTACATCGGGCGGCGGTTGACGGTGAGTGGCGGATTCCGCGCCGAGCGTGACCGTGTGCGCCGGTTGGTTCGATTCCGTTCGCCCCGGGGCGTGACTACCGCCACAGATCGCCCGTTGTCTTCTTCATGAGCCGGGGACCCACCCGGACCACGGGCCGGGAGCCACCCGGCCTCGCCACGCACCGCATCCCGAGGGAGCCACCCGTGCCGCGCATGCTCGACGTCAGCGACGAGGTACGCGCCGAGATCGGCGACGAAGAAGCAGCCCGCCTGCTCGCCGGGGAGTCCGCCCCGGGCAGTTACGACTGCACCTCCTGCCGCACCCCGGGCGACACCGGGCAGGAGCGCACCAGCACCGTCCTGTTCGTCGGGGACGAGACCGCCGTCCTCGCCTTCGCCCACGCCGGCTGCCTGCCCTCGCAGGTCGTCCAGGTCACCGAGGAACAGCTCCAGGGGGCCGTACGGGCCATCGGCGGCGACACCGGGGAGCCGGCGTCCGCGCAGGCCGCCCCCGAGCAGGCCGTGCTCGGAGTGACCAGCGGACTGGTCCTGATCTCCGGGGAGCTGCACCCGGCCCTGGTCGTGGAGCCGACCGCGCCGGTCGCGCGGCCCGGTTCGCCCGGGTCCGGCGACGACTTCCTGCCGCTCCTCATCGAGCAGGGCTTCATGCCCCTGACCGAGCTGTCGGCCCTGCCGCCGGCACTGCACGGCTGGTCGGTGCTGCTCGCCGCGGGGCAGCTGCACGCCGTGCTCCAGCCGAACCCGGCCGGTGGCCGTCCGGTGGCCTGGTGGCAGGCGCACCAGCCGCTCCAGGTCACCGACGGCTGGCGGTCGGCCGCCAACAAGCACCAGCGGGTGCTGATGTTCGCGGCCCCGGTCGGCTCGATCGGCCGCCAGCCGCGCGAGGACCTGCTGCGCGACGCGCTGGACAAGGCGGCGGCGAACGGCAAGCTCGTCGCCGCCGCACTGCCCCTCGCCGGCCTCTGACCGGGCCCGCCGGCGCCCGGCCGGAACACCGCCGACGAATGCCGCGAAAGGGCCGCATCCCTTGCGGCACGGGGTCGTTTGGACATACGTGCACGCATACGACGTTCCCCGCCGCCAGTCCCTCGCCTCGGTCCCCGCACCCGTGCGTCCGGCGCAGGTCTCCCGGAGCGGCCTCTCGGCCACACCGATCTACGACGCCCTCTACACCGAGTACGTCAAGTCCTTCCGTTCGCTGCCGGGTGACCGCAGCGGCGAGGAGGAGCTGGGCTTCACCGCCTTCGGGAACATCCCGCACAGGACGGGCTCGTACGACGACGAGAGCCCGAGCACGTTCGGCGCCTCCCTCGTGAGCGGCGCCCACGGCGCGGGCGCGGGCGGCGGCCGCCAGGGCGCCGGGCCGCAGTGGCAGCGGGTCGGCACGGTCGGCCGGCCCGCCTCCGGGATGCACCACGTGCCGGCCGGGCTGCCGCCGGCCCCGCGCAGGGGCGCCTGACCCGAGGCACGGTGAAGGGGCGGCCCCCGCGGGGGCCGCCCCTTCACCGTGTCCGCCGTCGGCTACTTCTTCTTGCCGCGCTTCTCCCGCACCCGCACGGAGATGTGGATCGGCGTCCCCTCGAAGCCGAACTCCTCGCGCAGCCGACGCTCGATGAAGCGCCGGTAGCCCGCCTCGATGAAGCCGGAGGCGAACAGCACGAACCGCGGCGGCTTGGTGCCGGCCTGGGTGCCGAACAGGATGCGCGGCTGCTTGCCGCCCCGCACGGGGTGCGGGTGGGCGGCGACCAGCTCGCCGAGGAAGGCGTTCAGCCTGCCCGTCGGAACCCGGGTCTCCCAGCCCTCCAGGGCCGCCTCGATGGCCGGGACCAGCTTCTCCATGTGCCGGCCGGTGCGCGCCGAGACGTTCACCCGGGGCGCCCACGCCACCTGGCCGAGCTCGGTCTCGATCTCCCGCTCCAGGTAGTAGCGGCGCTCCTCGTCGAGGGTGTCCCACTTGTTGTACGCGAGGACGAGCGCACGGCCCGCCTCCACGGCCATGGTGACGATCCGCTGGTCCTGCACCGAGATGGAGTCGGCGGCGTCGATGAGGACGACGGCCACCTCCGCCTTCTCGACGGCGGCGGCGGTGCGCAGCGAGGCGTAGTAGTCGGCGCCCTGCTGGAGGTGGACGCGCTTGCGGATGCCCGCGGTGTCGACGAACTTCCAGGTCTTGCCGCCGAGTTCGATCATCTCGTCGACCGGGTCACGGGTGGTGCCGGCGAGTTCGTTGACGACGACCCGCTCCTCGCCCGCGACCTTGTTCAGCAGGGAGGACTTGCCGACGTTGGGCCTGCCGATCAGGGCGATCCGGCGGGGGCCGCCGACGGCGGCGCCGAAGGTCTGCGCCGGGGCCTCCGGAAGGGCCTCCAGGACCTGGTCCAGCATGTCGCCGGTGCCGCGGCCGTGCAGCGCGGAGACCGGGTGCGGCTCCCCCAGGCCCAGGGACCACAGGTAGGACGCGTCGGCCTCGCCGCTCGGGCCGTCCACCTTGTTGGCGCACAGCACGACCGGCTTGCCGGCCTTGCGCAGCAGCCGGACGACGGCCTCGTCGGTGTCGGTCGCGCCGACCTTGGCGTCCACGACGAAGACGACCGCGTCGGCGGCCTCGATGGCGTACTCGGCCTGGGCGGCCACGGAGGCGTCGATGCCGAGGACGTCCTGCTCCCAGCCGCCGGTGTCGACGACCTTGAAGCGGCGGCCCGCCCACTCGGCCTCGTAGGTGACGCGGTCGCGGGTGACGCCCGGCTTGTCCTCGACGACCGCCTCACGACGGCCGATGATGCGGTTCACCAGGGTCGACTTGCCGACGTTGGGGCGGCCGACGACGGCGAGCACGGGCAGCGGGCCGTGGCCCGCCGCCTCGATGGCGCCCTCGACGTCCTCGAGGTCGAAGCCCTCCTCCGCGGCGAGCTCCATGAACTCCGCGAACTCGGCATCGCCCAGCGCCCCGTGGTCGTGCTCGTGCGCACCCTCGTACGCGTCCGAGCCGTCGGGCTGGATGTGGTCGTTCATGAAGTCCGTACCTCTGCGTTCATCGTGGTGATCGGTGGAACGCCCCCCATGCGCGAGGCTGATCCACTACTCAGTGTCGCCTAGCGCCCGGTGAGGCGCCTGGCGTTTTCCAGGTGCGCGGTGAGCTGCTTCTGGATGCGTTCGGTCGCCTCGTCCAGCGCCTTGCGCGTGCGTCTGCCGCTGCCGTCGCCCGCGTCGAAGGGGTCGCCGAAGACGACGTCGACGCGGGAGCGCAGCGGGGGCAGTGCCTTTATCAACCGTCCGGACCGCTCGGAACTTCCCAGCACGGCCACGGGAACGATCGGCGCGCCGCCGCGTACGGCGAAGTACGCGAGTCCCGCGCGGAGCGCGGCGAAGTCGCCCTCGCCCCGTGTGCCCTCGGGGAAGATGCCGAGGACTCCGCCCTGCTCCAGCACACCCAGCGCCCGGGAGATCGCCGTGCGGTCGGTGCTGTGCCGGTCCACCTTCAGCTGGCCGATGCCGGTCAGGAACGGGTCGAGCGGGCCGACGAACGCCTCCTTCTTGATCAGGAAGTGCGTCGGCCGGGGCGCCACGCCCATGACCATGGGGCCGTCGACGTTGTGGGAGTGGTTCACCGCGAAGATCACCGGGCCGGCCGCGGGCACCCGCCAGGCGCCCAGCACACGCGGCTTGAACAGCCCGTACATCAGGCCGACGCCGATGCGCCGGCCGACCTCGGCGCTCCGCGCCGATGGGACGTCGGTCACTTCCCGGCCCGCTTCTCCTCGACGAGGGTGACGACACACTCGATGACCTGCTGGAGCGTGAGGTCGGTGGTGTCCACCTCGACCGCGTCGCCGGCCTTGGCCAGCGGAGAGGTCTTGCGGCCGGCGTCGGCCGCGTCCCGCTTGATCAGGGCCTCGCGGGTGGTGTGCAGGTCGGCGCCCTTGAGCTCGCCGCTGCGGCGGGCGGCACGGGCCTCCGCGCTGGCGGTGAGGAAGATCTTCAGGTCGGCGTCGGGCAGCACGGTGGTGCCGATGTCACGGCCCTCGACGACGATGCCGGTGACGGCGGAGGCGGCGATGGACCGCTGCAGCTCGGTGATCCGGGTCCGCACGTCGGGGACCGCGGAGACCGCGCTGACCTTGGCGGTGACGTCCTGTCCGCGGATCGGTCCGGCCACGTCGACGCCGTCGACGGTGATCGTCGGGTTCCGGGGGTCCGTACCGGAGACGATCTCGGGCTTCCCGGCGACGGCGGCGATCGCGGACGGGTCGTCTATGTCGATGCCGTTGGTCACCATCCACCAGGTGATCGCCCGGTACTGGGCGCCGGTGTCCAGGTAGCTCAGGCCGAGCTGCGCCGCCACGGCTTTCGACGTGCTCGACTTGCCCGTGCCGGAGGGGCCGTCGATGGCGACAATCACGGGCTGGGCGGCGCCGTTTTCCACGGGGGAACACCTTCCTGGTGCGGTGGAGTGGTGTGTGCGGGACGCGGACACGCCCCGCACCAGATTACCGGCCCCCCGGAACCCTTCCGACAAGCGGACGATCCGGCCCCTCGGGGGAAGGGACGCCCCCGGACCCTCCCCCGCCCCGGGCCGTCACTGCCGGATCGCCCAGCCCCGCTCCCGCAGCCCCGCGATGAGGACCGGGGCCGCCTTGGGCTCCACCACGAGCTGGACCAGACCGGCCTGCTGTCCGGTGGCGTGCTCGATGCGGACGTCCTCGACGTTGACGCCGGCGCGCTCGGCGTCCGCGAAGATGCGGGCCAGCTGGCCGGGCTGGTCGTCGATGAGCACCGTCACGGTCTCGTAGACGCGCGGCGCGGAGCCGTGCTTGCCGGGGACGCGGACCTGGCCGGCGTTGCCGCGGCGCAGCACGTCCGCGATGCCGGTGCCGCCCTCGCGGCGCTCGTCCTCGTCGGAGGACTGCAGCGCGCGCAGGGCGCGCACGGTCTCCTCCAGGTCGGCGGCGACGTCCGTGAGCAGGTCGGCGACCGGACCCGGGTTCGCGGAGAGGATGTCGATCCACATCCGGGGGTCGGAGGCGGCGATCCGGGTCACGTCCCGGATGCCCTGCCCGCACAGCCGTACGGCGGCCTCCTCGGCGTGCTCCAGGCGTGCGGCGACCATGCTGGACACCAGGTGGGGCATGTGGGAGACGAGGGCCACGGCCCGGTCGTGGGCGTCGGCGTCCATGACGACGGGCACGGCCCTGCAGTGCGAGACCAGCTCCAGGGCGAGGTTCAGCACCTCGGTGTCGGTGTCCCCGGTCGGGGTCAGCACCCAGGGGCGGCCCTCGAAGAGGTCCCCGGTGGCGGCCAGCGGGCCGGACCGCTCGCGGCCGGACATGGGGTGGGTGCCGAGGTACGGGGTCAGGTCGAGCCCGTGCTCCCGGAGCTCGCGGCGCGGTCCGCCCTTGACGCTGGCCACGTCGATGTAGCCGCGTGCCGCACCGCGCCGCATCGCGTCGGCGAGCACGTCGGCCACGTGGGCGGGCGGGGCGGCGACGATCGCCAGGTCGACCGGCCCGTCGGGCGCCTCGTCCGTGCCGGCGCCCAGCGCGGCGGCCGTACGGGCCTGCTCCGGGTCGTGGTCGGCGAGGTGGACGACGACGCCCCGCCGGGACAGGGCGAGCGCGGCGGACGTGCCGATCAGTCCGGTGCCGATGACGAGCGCGGTCCTCACTGGGCGATGTCCTTGCGCAGGGCCGCCGCGGCGCCGAGGTAGACGTGTGCGACGTCGGCGCGGGGCACGTCGGACTCGATGTGCGCGAGAACCCGGACGACGCGGGGCATGGCGCCCTCGACGTCCAGTTCCTGGGCGCAGAGCAGGGGGACGTCGACGATGCCGAGCCTGCGGGCGGCGGCGGCCGGGAAGTCGCTGTGCAGGTCGGGCGTGGCCGTGAACCAGAGGCTGATCAGGTCGTCGGTGTGCAGGCCGTTGCGCTCCAGGACCGCGGTGAGCAGCGCGCCGACCCGCTCCTCCATGTGACCGGCCTCGTCCCGCTCCAACTGGACGGCCCCCCGGACCGCGCGTACCGCCACGACGATGCTCCTTGCTGAGGTGCGTGTGCTGTTCGGTCGTCCAGCGTAGTCAGCCCGCGCGGGGGCGGTGCCGGACGCCCGCCCGCTGAGACGGGCGATGTGCGGCTTTGGTGGCGTTTTTCCGTGATGTGCTTCTTGTTCGTCGTCTTCGGTGCCAGGATGCGGGAACCGCGACTCCCGGGAGTGTGATGACATGGCCCCTCGTACGACGCGCCGCACGGTCCTCCTCACGACAGGCGCGGCGGCACTGGCCGCGGGCTGCGGCTCGGACGGCGGGACCGGCGGAGAGGGCAGGGACGGCGGCGAGGGCGGCGAGGGCGGCGCCTCACCGGACGCCGCCGGGCAGGAGCTGATCTCGACCGCCGACGTCCCGGTGGGCGGGGGCACGGTCCTCGGGGACGGGAAGATCGTGGTCACCCAGCCCGAGGAGGGCGACTTCAAGGCGTTCTCGGCGGTCTGCCCCCACCAGGGCTGTGTGGTGACCGACGTCGCGGACGGCACCGTCAACTGCGCCTGTCACGGCAGCCGGTTCAGGATCACCGACGGCTCGGTGGAGCGGGGCCCCGCGACCCTGCCGCTGCCCGAGGAGCGGATCACGGTGGAGGGGAATTCGATCCGCCGGGCGTGATCCACCGCGTACGCTCCCGGGCATGCGCCCCGAGACCCTGGTCGGTGACCACACGATCTACGCCTGTGTCATGGGCTCGCGCGCCTTCGGCCTGGCCACCGAGGGCAGCGACACCGACCGCCGGGGCGTCTTCCTCGCGCCCACTCCCCTGTTCTGGCGCTTCGAGAAGCCGCCCACGCACGTCGAGGGCCCGGCCGAGGAGCAGTTCAGCTGGGAGCTGGAACGCTTCTGCGAGCTGGCCCTGCGCGCCAACCCCAACATCCTGGAGTGCCTGCACTCCCCGCTGGTGGAGCACGCCGACGCCACCGGCCGCGAACTGCTGTCCCTGCGCGGGGCGTTCCTCTCCCGCAGGGTCCACGAGACCTTCACCCGGTACGCCCACGGCCAGCGCCGCAGGCTGGAGGCGGACGTCCGCGCCCACGGCGCCCCGCGCTGGAAGCACGCCATGCACCTGCTCCGCCTGCTGATCAGCGCCCGCGACCTGCTCCGCACGGGCGCCCTCACGATCGACGTGGGCGAGGAGCGCGAGCCGCTGCTCGCGGTGAAACGGGGCGAGGTGTCCTGGTCCGAGGTGGAGTCCTGGATGATCCGGCTCACGGAGGAGGGTGCGCGGGCCGCCCCGCGCAGTCCGCTGCCCGAGGAGCCGGACCGGCGCCGGGTCGAGGACTTCCTCGTCCGCGCCCGCCGCGCCTCAGCCCTCCAGGCGGACCCGTACGACGAGGTCGTGCAGGGCGTCGTACGCGGTGGGGGCGTCGGGCAGGACTGACGCGGCCTGCGCCTCGTCCAGCACGCCGTGCAGCCGCTCCACGTCGGCCCGCACGCGTGCGTGGTCGACGGGGGCGGCCCCGTGCTCGCGCTCCGCCTTGGCGGCGATCAGCTCCGGCAGGCGGTCCGGGGCGGCGTCGACCTCCGCGGCGAGGGTGGGCAGGTGGGGCTGCACCTCGCCGGAGCGCATCAGATGGATGCCGGTGAGCAGCACCCGGAAGGTGTAGAGCAGCGGCTTGAGTTCGCCGGTCCTCTCGAACAGCCGCCACTGGGTCCGGGCGAAACCCCGGTAGTGGTGGGCGTGGTGGCTGGTGAGGACGCCGGGGGCGAGCGCGGCCAGTTCCCGGTGCGCGTCGGTGGTGTGCACGACCAGCGGGGACAGCAGCTGTTCCAGCACGTAGCCGTTGCGCCGCAGCATCAGGCGGACGAACTTGCGCAGGTCGTGCGTGACCAGATCCATCTCGACGCCGTCCCGGACCCACATCCGGGACCGGGTCTCGTCCGGCTCGCGCAGCCCGACGAGAGCGGCGGCCGGCAGCAGGTGCACGCCCCGCAGGTCCACGTCGGAGTCGCGGGAGGGGAAGCCGTACAGGTGCGCGCCGGAGACGGTGGCGAACAGCACCGGGTCGGGCTGTTCGGCGATCACCGGTCTCAGGTCGAGGTCCAGGGCGTCGGTCACCGCTCAAGCGTCCCAGAGCGTTCCCAGCGCCAGCAGCTCGCCCCGGTACTCGATGCGGTCCGCCCACTCGGCGGGCCAGGCGTCGGCCCCCAGGTACGCGCCGGCGAAGGCGCCCGTGAGGCAGGCGAGGGAGTCGGAGTCGCCCGCGGTGCAGGCGGCGCGGCGCAGGGCGGTGAGGGGTTCGTCGACGAAGAGCAGGAAGCAGAGCAGCCCGGTCGCCAGGGCCTCCTCGGCGATCCAGCCCTCGCCGGTGGCCAGGCAGGGGTCGGTCTCGGGCGAGACGGTGCGCACGGCGTGCCGGAGGCGTTCGAGGATGTCCAGGCACTCGTCCCAGCCGCGCGCGATGAAGTGTTCGGGGGTGGGGTCCTGGGCGCGGGTCCACAGGTCGCCGAGCCAGGACGCGTGGTAGCGGGTGCGGTTCTCGTAGGCGTAGGAGCGCAGGCGTCCGATCAGGCCGGTCGGCTCGGCGCCCTCCGCCAGCAGTCGTACGGCGTGGGCGGTGAGGTCGGAGGCGGCGAGGGCGGTGGGGTGCCCGTGGGTGAGCGCGGACTGCAACTGGGCGGCTCCCGCGCGCTGTTCGTCGGTCAGGCCGGGGGCCAGGCCTATGGGCGCGACGCGCATGTTGGCGCCGCAGCCCTTGGAGCCGATCTGGCTGGCGTCCTGCCAGGGGAGATCGCTTTGCAGCAGGCCGCAGGCCGTGAGGCAGGTCCGCCCCGGTGCGCGGTTGTTCTCGGGCGAGCGGTACCACTCCACGAACTCCTCGCGCACCGGCCGCTCCAGTCGCTCGGGGGTGAGCGGTCCCCGGTCCATGGCCGTGCGCAGTCCCCGCCCGAGCGCGAGCGTCATCTGGGTGTCGTCGGTCACGCGGGCAGGTGTGGGCAACTCCATCGCCCGCCAGGGCCCGTACCAGTCCAGGATCTTCGGTACACCGATGAATTCGGTCGGGAACCCCAGCGCGTCCCCGAGGGCGAGTCCGGTGAGCGCTCCTGTCGCGGCGCGCTTGGTGACGGTGGTCGTGGTCATGCGGGACGTCCTTCCGGGGTCGGCCGGAGCAGCGGCGGGTGGAGGGCGGTGGCGGCGCCCGCGCGGTACAGCGCGGCGGGTTTGCCCCGGCCGCCGGTGAGGCGCGCGGCGCCGGGGACGGCTTCGACGAAGCCGGGGGTGGCGAGCACCTTGCGCCGGAAGTTGGGCCGGTCCAGGACGGTGCCCCACACGGTCTCGTAGACCTGCCGCAGCTCCCCGAGGGTGAACTCGGGCGGGCAGAAGGCGGTGGCGAGGCAGGTGTACTCGAGCTTGGCGCCGACGCGTTCGCGCGCGTCGGCCAGGATCCGGCCGTGGTCGAAGGCGAGCTCCCGCACGGAGTCGTACGGCGTCCAGCGGGCCCGCGCCGCGTCGCTGCCGCCGCGCGCCTCGGGCGCGTCGGGCAGCAGGGCCGCGAAGGCGACGGAGACGACCCGCATCCGGGGGTCGCGGTCGGGTTCGCTGTAGGTCCGCAGCTGCTCCAGATGCAGCCCGGACACGTCCGTCAGCCCGGTCTCCTCGCCCAGCTCGCGCCGCGCCGCGCGCTCCGCGGGCTCGTCCGGCCGGACGAATCCTCCGGGCAGCGCCCACCGTCCGGCGTACGGCTCCTGGCCGCGCTCGACGAGCAGCACGTGCAGCGCGCCCGCGCGGAGGGTGAACACGGCGAGGTCGACGGTGACGGCGAACGGTTCGAAGGCGTACTTGTCGTAGCCGTCCATGACCCGCACCCCCTTTAATAGTCACTGCGACTATTAAAGGGGGTGCGGGCCGGGCTCACAAGCCCCTAGAGGTCGACCTCCTGCATCAGCATCCCGACCTCGGTGTTGGACAGCCGGCGCAGCCAGCCCGACTTCTGGTCGCCCAGGGTGATCGGCCCGAAGGCGGTGCGCACCAGCTTGTCGACCGGGAAACCGGCCTCGGCGAGCATGCGGCGCACGATGTGCTTGCGGCCCTCGTGCAGGGTCACCTCGACGAGGTAGTTCTTGCCGGTCTGCTCCACGACCCGGAAGTGGTCCGCGCGGGCGTAGCCGTCCTCCAGCTGGATGCCGTCCTTGAGCCTCTTGCCCAGGTCGCGCGGGATCGGGCCCACGATGGCCGCCAGGTACGTCTTCTTCACGCCGTACTTGGGGTGGGTCAGCCGGTGCGCCAGCTCGCCGTGGTTGGTGAGCAGGATGACGCCCTCGGTCTCGGTGTCCAGCCGGCCGACGTGGAAGAGGCGGGTCTCGCGGTTGGTGACGTAGTCACCGAGGCACTGCCGGCCCTCCGGGTCCTCCATGGTCGACACGACACCGGCGGGCTTGTTGAGCGAGAAGAACTGGTACGACTGCGTGGCGACGGTCAGGCCGTCGACCTTCACCTCGTCCTTCTCCGGGTCGACCCGCTTGCCCTGCTCGAGCACGATCTCGCCGTTGACCTCGACCCGCGCCTGCTCGATCAGCTCCTCGCAGGCGCGCCGGGAGCCGTAGCCCGCGCGGGCGAGCACCTTCTGCAGCCGCTCGCCCTCCTGCTCGGCGCCGGGGAAGGTCTTGGGCAGCTTGATGTCCTTCTTGCCCGCGTACCGCTCCCGGTTGCGCTCCTCGGCCCGCGTCTCGTACTCACGGGACGTGGCCGGGACCGAGCGCCCTCGCTGCAGGGGCTTCCTCGGCCCGCCCTTGGCGCCTCCGCGGGCCGTGGGCCCACGGCCCGACTTGGGGCCCTCCTGGGTGGCGCCGGGGCCCACGTCGTAGCGCCGCTCCTCCGGGCGCGGCTTCTTCGGACGGCCGCCCTGTCGGTCGTCACGGTTGTTGCCGGCGCCGCGGTGGTCGCCGCGGCCACCGCCGCTCCCGCCGCGGCCGCCGCTGTTGCCACCACGGCTCCCGCCGTTGTTTCCGCTGCTGTTCCTGCCGCTGCTGCTTCGCATCAAAGTTCCGTCTTGTCGTCTGCGTCCTCGGAATCCGGGGCGTCCGGATCGAACGACGGGACCGCTTCCAGCGTCTCGGCCTCGATCGCCTCCGCCTCCGGGAGGAAGGGCGCGAGCTCCGGGAGCTCGTCCAGACCGCGCAGGCCCATCCGCTCCAGGAAGTAGTTCGTCGTCGTGTACAGGATCGCACCTGTTTCGGGTTCCGTGCCCGCCTCCTCGATCAGACCGCGCTGCAGGAGGGTGCGCATCACGCCGTCGCAGTTGACTCCGCGCACGGCGGAGACGCGGCTGCGGCTGACCGGCTGCCGGTAGGCGACGACCGCGAGGGTCTCCAGGGCGGCCTGGGTGAGCCGGGCCTGCTGACCGTCCAGGACGAAGCCCTCGACGGCGGCGGCGTACTCGGGGCGGGTGTAGAAGCGCCAGCCGCCCGCGACGAGGCGCAGCTCGAAGCCGCGGCCCTGGAGGGTGTACTCGTCGGCCAGCTCGCGCAGCGCGTCCGCGACCTGGCGCCCGGGACGCTGCAGGATCCTCGCCAGGTGTTCCTCGGTCGCGGGCTCGTCCACGACCATGAGGACCGCCTCCAGGGCCGGCTTGAGGTCGAGCTCCGCGACGGTGTGCGGCCCGGCGGGGGTGTCGGTCGTCTCCTCGCTCACGGCGTCCTCTCCTCCTCGGGCCGTTCCGGCGGCCGGTCGAACTCGTCGGTGACCGCCGGCACGGCGTCCCCGTCCCCACCGGTCCAGCGCACGGTCAGCTCGCCGAGCGCGGTCTCCTGGTCGAGGCCGACGGCCTTCTCGCGGTACAGCTCCAGCAGGGCGAGGAACCGGGCCACGACGGTCAGGGTGTCGTCCGTGTCCTCGACGAGGGCCCGGAAGCCCGCCTCGCCGAGCTCCCTGAGCCGGGCGACGACGATCCCGGCCTGCTCCCGCACGCTGACCAGCGGGGCGTGGATGTGGTCGACGTACACCTGCGGCTTGGGCCTGGGCTGCATCGCCTTGGCGGCGAGCCCGGCGAACCCCTCGGGGCCGATGCCGATGACGACCTCGGGCAGCAGCTCGGCGTGGTGCGGTTCGAGTCCGACGGTACGGGGGTGGCGGCGGCCCTCGTCGTCGAGGCGCCGGCTGAAGATCTCGGCGATCCGTTTGTACGCGCGGTACTGCAACAGCCGCGCGAACAGCAGGTCCCGGGCCTCGAGGAGGGCGAGGTCGGCCTCGTCCTCCACCTCGGCGGCGGGCAGCAGCCGGGCCGCCTTGAGATCGAGCAGCGTGGCCGCCACGACCAGGAACTCGGTCGTCTCGTCCAGGTCCCAGTCGGGCCCCATGGCCCGGATGTGCGCCGTGAACTCGTCGGTCACCTCGGACAGCGCCACCTCGGTGACGTCCAGCTTGCGCTTCGAGATCAACTGGAGCAGGAGGTCGAACGGCCCCTCGAAGTTCGCCAGCCGAACCGTGAACCGCCCGTCGTCGTCCTCGCCGGCGCCCGCCCTCGGCACACCGCCTGCGGGCTCCGCCCCGTCCGTGTCCTCACCGGCGTCCGCCGCCGGTGCCGACGCACGCGCGACGGTCCCCACGACCGCCTCCCGCGCCGGTGGCGCCCCCGGCAAGGGCTCCCCGGGGCGGCTCGCGGCGTCCGCCCGCCCCACGCTCACCGGGCCGGCACCCGGACCCGTCTCCCCCGACACGGCGGTCCCACGCTCCGAGGCGCCCACCGGATCAACCGGCGAGGGGCGTCCCGGGGTCCTCGGACCCGGCTCCCCGGACCCGGCGACCGCGCCCTTCGGCGGTGTCACCGGCTCGTCCGCCCCCGCGGGCGACGCGAGCGGCGCGGCGTCCACCGGGCCCGGCCCTTCGCACCCCGCGGCCCCGTCCTCGGGCGCCGCCTCCGGCCCGACGACCGCAGGGACTTCCGCGGACGCCTCGCCGTCCGGCTCCCCGGGCGTGTCCGAGAAGGAGGCACGCGCCGCTCCCTCGAACGCCCCGGGCGACGGCCGGGCCGCCGGGCCCGGCTCCGAGGCCGTGCCCCGCGGCGTCACCTCCGGTGAGGGCGCCGTGGGGATCCCCGCGCCCTCCTCGGGCGTCGCGCCCGGTCCCCGGCCCAGGGTGCGGCGGCGGGGCGGCCGGGCTCCGGGAGTGGGCGCGTCGTTCGAGGTCATGACCTCCGCAGGCTACCGCTACCGGCCCCGCAGGCGTCGTACGAGGATGCTGGCGTCCCCGCGGCTCTCCAGGTCGGCGAGGACCACGGCGACCGCCTCGCGGACGATCCGGCCCCGGTCCACCGCCAGCCCGTGCTCGCCGCGCAGCACCAGACGCGCGTGCTCGAGGTCCATCAACTCCTCGGCGGACACGTACACGGTGATCTTCTCGTCGTGCCGCTCACGGCCGCTGGGCCGCCGCGCCGCCGCCCGCCCCCGCTTGGGCTGGGCCGCGCCGTCCTGTGCCGTCTGGCGCCGCCCGGAGCCCGCCGCGTCGCGGCTGCGGGACTCCCCGGCCCCGCCCGGCTCCGCGTCCGCCGCGACGTGCTCCGTGCCCTCGCCGCCCTGCGCGGGCACCGACTGCGGCGCGTCCTCCGCGGCGGCCGCCGCGTCGCCCTCCCCCGCGGGTGCGGGGACGCGGGCGTCGCCGTTGGCCTGGCGTCTGGGGGTCGACGCCTGGAGCGCCATCCCCCCTGTCGTACGGAAGAGTTCGTCGGCCCCCGGCAGACTCACTCGGCGTGACACCGGGCGAGCACCTCCCTGGCGAGCTGGCGGTAGGCGGCGGCACCGACGGAGTTGGACGCGTACGTGGTGATCGGCTCACCGGCGACCGTGGTCTCCGGGAAGCGGACCGTGCGCCCGATGACCGTGTGGTAGACGTGGTCGTCGAACGCCTCGACCACCCGCGCGAGCACCTCACGGCTGTGCACCGTGCGCGAGTCGTACATCGTGGCGAGGATCCCGTCGAGCTCCAGCTCGGGGTTGAGCCGCTCCTGGACCTTCTCGATCGTCTCGGTCAACAGCGCCACACCGCGCAGCGCGAAGAACTCGCACTCCAGCGGCACGATCACCTTGTGCGCGGCGGTCAGCGCGTTGACCGTGAGCAGGCCCAGCGAGGGCTGGCAGTCGATCACGATGTAGTCGTAGTCGTCCATCAGCGGCTTCAGCGCCCGCTGCAGCGTGGACTCGCGCGCGACCTCGCTCACCAGCTGCACCTCGGCAGCCGACAGGTCGATGTTGCTGGGCAGCAGGTCCATGTTGGGGACCGCGGTCTTCAGCAGCACCTCGTCGGCCGCCATGCCCCGCTCCATGAGCAGGTTGTAGACGGTGAGGTCGAGCTCCATCGGGTTGACGCCGAGACCGACCGACAGCGCGCCCTGCGGGTCGAAGTCGACGAGCAGCACCCGGCGTCCGTACTCCGCGAGCGCGGCGCCCAGGTTGATGGTCGACGTGGTCTTGCCGACGCCGCCCTTCTGGTTGCACATCGCGATGATCTTCGCGGGGCCGTGTTCGGTCAGCGGACCCGGGATCGGGAAGTACGGCAGCGGGCGCCCGGTCGGGCCGACGCGCTCACGGCGCTGGCGCGCCGCGTCGGGCGCGAGCGTGGCCGCGTACTCGGGGTCGGGCTCGTACTCGGCGTCGGGGTCGTAGAAGTGCCCCTCGGGCAATTCGTCGTAGTCGGCGAAATGGTTGTGGGGCGCGCCACTTCCGTCGCCGGCCATGGCGTTCACGTGATGGCCATCCATGCTCTGGTGTCCTGGTTGAGTCACCACCGAAGTCCGGTGACTCCGGTGGGCTGCGAAGGTGCGCACAGCCACGGAGCCGACAGCAGCGGATCCCGTGGGCCCCTGGTCCGGCGCAGGCATTCCTGGGTGACCACCCCCGGGAGTAAATGTCGACTCATTCACAAGTCGTCTTACCTCCTTGGCGACCAGGAAACTTCTAGACAGGTCAGCGTGGCACCATGCCGACGATTGGCGACTCTATGGCGTGTCGACCGTTCGCAGCAACACAATCCGCCGGACCCGACCCGATGTGTCGGCGATGAAACATCCCTCTGTCAAGGGCGTACGGCCGTCGCACGGCAGGTTTCACGGGTGTGCGAATCGGTAGAAGGGTCACGTTCGAGGCGAGTCGTCCCGGAATCAGGAAGTGACCCTACACACATCGGGCCGGACCTTGTGGGACAAGGTCCGGCCCGGTACATGACGTTGACGACACATGTTGACGTATCGCCTTTGACGGTCGACGACTTGGTCGACTTACCGTCCCCGCGGCTCAGCCGAGCAGCGAGGCGAGCTCGACGTGCTCCAGGCCGTGCGCCTCGGCGACCTCCTTGTAAACCACCTTGCCGTCATGCGTGTTGAGACCCTTGGCGAGCGCGGGGTCGCGGCGCAGTGCCTCCACCCAGCCGCGGTCGGCGAGTTCGACGATGTACGGCAGCGTGGCGTTGGTGAGCGCGTAGGTGGAGGTGTTGGGCACCGCGCCGGGCATGTTGGCGACGCAGTAGAACACCGACTCGTGGACCTTGAAGGTCGGCTCGGCGTGCGTGGTCGGGTGGGAGTCCTCGAAGCAGCCGCCCTGGTCGATCGCGATGTCGACAAGGACACTTCCCGCCTTCATCCGCGAGACCAGCTCGTTGGTGACCAGCTTCGGCGCCTTGGCGCCCGGGACCAGCACCGCGCCGATCACGAGGTCGGCCTCCAGACAGGCCTTCTCCAGCTCGAAGGCGTTGGAGACGACGGTCTGTATCTTCGTGCCGAAGACCTTGTCGGCCTCCTTGAGCTTGTTGATGTCCTTGTCCAGCAGGGTCACGTGGAAGCCCATGCCGATGGCGATCTGCGCGGCGTTCCAGCCGGAGACGCCGCCGCCGATGACGACGGCCCGGCCGGCCAGCACACCGGGGACACCGCCGGGCAGCACACCGCGGCCGCCGTGGGCGCGCATCAGGTGGTAGGCGCCGACCTGGGTGGACAGCCGGCCCGCGACCTCGGACATCGGGGCGAGCAGCGGCAGCGCGCGGCCGGGCAGCTCGACGGTCTCGTAGGCGATCGCGGTGGTGCCGGACTCCAGGAGGGCGTCCGTGCACTCCTTGGACGCGGCCAGGTGCAGGTAGGTGAAGAGGGTCTGGTCCTTGCGCAGACGGTGGTACTCCTCCGCGACGGGCTCCTTGACCTTCAGCAGCAGGTCGGCGGCGGCCCAGACCTCGTCGGCGGCGTCCAGGATCTGCCCGCCTGCGGCGATGTACTCGCCGTCCGGGATCGAGGAGCCCACGCCGGCGCCGCGCTCGATGACGACCTGGTGGCCGTGGCGCACCAGTTCGTGGACGCCGGCGGGGGTGATGGCCACCCGGAACTCGTTGTTCTTGACCTCGCGGGGGATGCCGACCTTCACGTCGATCACGGTCCTTGGCTCAGAGGGCAGGGGGATATCACTACGCATACCCGGGCACGCAGGGGCACACCGGGAGAGACCGCAGAAGATTGCGCGGCAGAGCCAGTTTAATGAAGGTGTTCCCGCTGTCTAGCCTTTCATTGCTTCATTCTTCAGCGGATGAGCTACGGATTTCGCAGGCGTTAGCTCCGTGTTCCGGCTCGGAGTCCTCCTCCAGGGCCTCCTCTGCCAGCATGCGCTCGGCGGTGCCCCGGTGCAGCGCGGCCGACGCGGGGTCGCCGAGGTGCTGGAAGGAGTCGGCGAGCCGCAGGTGCAGCGCGGCCTGCAAGCGGGTGTCCTCGGCCCGGCCCGCCCACTCCACGGCCTCCTGGCAGGTGCGCAGCGACTCGTCGAGCCGCCCCGCGTACTCCTGCACCCGGGCCAGCTCGCTCAGCGCCCGCGCCTGCGCGGCCACGTCGCCGTTCCTGCGGTGACCGGCGACGGCCGCGCGCCAGTTGCGCAGTGCCTCGCCGTAGCGGCCCGCGTAGGTGTGGGCGGCGCCGATGCGGCCGTAGAGCCGGGCGGCGTCCTCGCCCTCGCCGCGGGCCAGCCGCTCGGTCAGAGCGCGGCCGAACCAGTCGGCGGCCCGGTCGTAGTCCCCCAGTTCCAGATGGGCGCCGCCCACGGATTCCATCGCGCGGCCGGTCGCGTACGGGTCGTTCGCCTCGCGTCCGGCGTCCAGCGCGGTCCGGTAGCGCCCCAGGGCGTCGGCGGTGCGGCCGGTGCGGGCGTCGAGGTCGCCGAGGTTCAGCAGGGCCGCCGCCCGCTCGCGGGGCAGGTTCCGGCGCTCGGCGACGTCGAGGACCAGGCCGTGGACGTCGTACAGGTCGCTCGCGGCGGCCCGGGTGCCGAAGTGCGCCACCATGGCCCGCACCAGCTGGGACATCAGGCGCCGGGCGAGGGTGTCCAGCTCCCCGTCGGCGACCGCGAGCCGCGCGGAGGCCAGCAGGGCGGGACGGCGTACGCGCAACCAGTCGGCGGCGGCCCGCGGGCCGGGGAAGCGCAGGGAGCGCGGCATCTCGAGGAGCTTCTCGCGCGCCCGGAGGCTGTCGGTCTCGGTGATGGCCCGGCACGACTGGAGCAGTCGTACCGTCCGCTCCAGCATCCGGGCGCGGGCCAGCTGGAGCTCGGCGGGCCGCTCGTGGTCCCGGGCGAGGGCGCTCAGCAGGGGGTGCAGACAGCACGGCACCTCGTACTGCGGCGACGACGAGCCGCCCACCGGGTGCAGCAGCCCGTGCGCGACGAAGTCGTCCAGGGTGGCGCGGGCGGACTCCACCGAGCAGCCGGCGAGGGCGGCGGCGGTGTGCGGGTCGACCAGACCGGCCGGGGCGAGGCTGAGCAGCCGAAGGGTGCGGGCGGCCGACGCGGGCAGCGAGGCGTGCACGAGCCTCAGGACGCGGCCGACGACGGTGCCCTGGCCGAGGTCCGCGTTCAGTTGCCCGGCGAGGTCGGCGACGGCGGCCTTGGGCCGGGCGGCGAGCCAGCCCCCGGCCAGCACCAGGGCGGCCGGCTGCCCCTGGCACTGCTCGGCGAGCCGTTCGGCGGCCCGGGGGTCGACCGTGACACGCACCGATCCGGTGAACCGGGACAGCACCTCCACCGCGGACTTGGTGTCGAGGCCGCCGAGGGTGCAGGGGCGGACGTCCGCGATGCCGGTCAGCGGACCCGCGGAGACGACGACGGCCAGGCAGTCCGGGTTGTCCGGCAGCAGCGCGTCGACCTGCTCGGCGTCGGCCGCGTCGTCCAGCAGGAGCAGCACCCGGCGGTCGGCCAGCGCGGTGCGCAGCGCCTCGCCGAGCTCGTCCTCGGCGGCCCCGGCGGGGGCGGGCGCCTCCAGCGCGTCGAGCAGCTCCCGCGCGGCGCGCCCGACGGGCACGCGCGTGCCGTCGGGTTCGCTCAGCCGGGCGCGCAGCACGCCGTCGGGGTAGCGGTCGGCGACCTGGCGCACGAGTTCCCCGGCGAGGGCGCTCCGGCCGGAGCCGGGCCGGCCGGCGATGAGCAGCACACGCGCGCGGGGCGCCTTGCGGCCGGAGAGGGTGTCCAGTCCCGCGCGCTCGATGTCGGCGCGCAACTCCTTCAACTCCCTCGTACGGCCCAGGAATCGACCCTCGTCGGCGGCGTCCCGAAGGAGCCGCGCACCGTCTGGGTCCACCGCCTGATCCGCCACGGGCCTCACTCCCGTCCCACCGCGCGCGCAAGCCCGCCGGGACTCCGGACCGGGCGTTTTCCAGAGCCTAGTTCACGCTCTGCGACGTTCCCGGTGGAGCGCGGCGGGCACATCCCCCGATCGGATCAGCCGATGGTCATATCACCGTGTGCGCGGGAGGGAATCAGGCCTCGAACGGACGCGCCGGCCAGGGCGCCTCAGCCGGACGCAGCGCGTCCAGGCCGTCACCGGCCCGCGCGGCGACCAACGAGAGGACGCCCACCACCAGGCAGTTGTTGTGCAGCTCGCCGGCCAGCACACCACGCACCAACTCCTCGGCCGGGACCCGGGCCAGCTCCATGTCGGCCTCCTCGTGCTCGACCTCGAAGCGCGCGCCCTCGGCCTCGGACAGCCCCCGGGCCAGGAAGATCCGTACGGCCTCGTCGCAGCCGCCGGGCGTGGTGTAGACGTCGGTCAGCACCCGCCAGTCCTCCGCCTTGAGGTGCGCCTCCTCGTACAGCTCGCGCTGGGCGGCGTGCAGCGGGTTCTCGCCGGGGACGTCGAGCAGGCCGGCCGGGATCTCCCACAGCTTGTGGCGCACGGGGTGGCGGTACTGGCGCAGCACCAGGACCCGGTCGGCGTCGTCGAGGGCGAGCACGGCCACGGACCCCGGATGGACCTGGTAGTCGCGGTGGACCACGCTCCCGTCGGGCATGACCACGTCGTCGGTGCGGACGGAGGTCTTGTTGCCCGTGAACGGGGTCGCGGTCCCGCGGATCTCCCACTCTTCCGGGGTGTCCTTGATCGTCATGGCTGTCCTTCCCGACGTACGGCGGTCGTGCGCGTGCCGTGCGTGAACATGTGCGAAAAAGTGGCCGGGGCGCGCACCTTCGAGGGTCCGCGCCCCGGCCACCGTACAACCGGGTGTGTTACTTCGAGATCTTCCGCTCGACCGAGGCCTTCACCAGGCCCGCGAAGAGCGGGTGCGGACGGGTCGGACGCGAGCGCAGCTCCGGGTGCGCCTGGGTCGCGACCAGATACGGGTGGACCTCGCGCGGGTACTCGACGTACTCGACGAGCTTGCCGTCCGGGGAGGTGCCGGAGAAGACGATGCCCGCCTTCTTCTCCAGCTCCGCGCGGTAGGAGTTGTTCACCTCGTAGCGGTGCCGGTGGCGCTCCTCCACGTACTCCTTGCCGTCGTACACCTCGCGCACGATCGAGCCCTCGGCCAGCTTCGCCGGGTACATGCCGAGCCGCATGGTGCCGCCCATGTCGCCCTCACCGGCGACGATGTCCATCTGCTCGGCCATGGTGGAGATCACCGGGTGGGCGGTGCCCGGGTCGAACTCGGTGGAGTTGGCGTCCGAGATGTCCGCGAGACTGCGCGCGGCCTCGATCACGATGCACTGCAGGCCCAGGCACAGGCCCAGCAGCGGGATCCGGTTCTCGCGGGCGTACTTGATCGCGCCGACCTTGCCGAGCACACCGCGGTCGCCGAAGCCGCCCGGGATGCAGATGCCGTCGACGTCGCCGAGCTGCGCCTGGGCGCCGGCCGGGGTCTTGCAGTCGTCGGAGGTGACCCACTTGATCTTCACGCGGGCCTTGTGGGCGAAGCCGCCCGCGCGCAGCGCCTCGATGACCGAGAGGTAGGCGTCGGGCAGGTCGATGTACTTGCCGACCAGGGCGAGGGTGATCTCGTGGTCGGGGTTGTGGACGCGGTCGAGCAGGTCGTCCCAGGTCGTCCAGTCCACGTCCCGGAACGGCAGGTCCAGCTTGCGCACCACGTAGGCGTCCAGGCCCTCGGAGTGCACGACCTTCGGGATGTCGTAGATCGAGCGGGCGTCGGGGCAGGCGACCACGGCGGCCTCGTCGACGTCGCACATCAGCGAGATCTTCCGCTTGATCGCGGTCGGCACCTCGCGGTCGCAGCGCAGCACGATCGCGTCCGGCTGGATGCCGATGTTGCGCAGCGCCGCGACCGAGTGCTGGGTCGGCTTCGTCTTCAGCTCGCCCGAGGGGCCGATGTACGGCAGGAGCGAGATGTGCACCACGAACACGTTGTCGCGGCCGACCTCGTGCCGGACCTGGCGGACGGTCTCCAGGAACGGCAGCGACTCGATGTCGCCGACCGTGCCGCCGACCTCCGTGATCACCACGTCGACCTCGTCGGTCGCCATGCGGCGGATGCGGTGCTTGATCTCGTTGGTGATGTGCGGGATGACCTGGACGGTGTCGCCCAGGTACTCGCCGCGCCGCTCCTTGGCGATCACCGTCGAGTACACCTGGCCGGTGGTGACGTTGGCGGAGCCGTCGAGGTCGCGGTCGAGGAACCGCTCGTAGTGGCCGATGTCCAGGTCGGTCTCGGCGCCGTCGTTGGTGACGAACACCTCACCGTGCTGGAAGGGGTTCATCGTGCCCGGGTCGACGTTGAGGTACGGGTCGAGCTTCTGCATCACGACGCGCAGACCCCGGGCCTTGAGCAGCATGCCCAGGCTGGAGGCGGTGAGCCCCTTGCCGAGCGAGGAGGCGACACCCCCGGTGACGAAGATGTGCTTGGTCGTCGAAGCTGAGCCGTTTCGGAAAACAGCGGGCGGCATGGCCAAGAGGGGGCTCCCGTGGTCGCGGCTTGTGGGTGCGGTTCCGGGGCTTTCTGGCCCACCGGTCCACGGGCTACCAGCGTAACAGCGCCGCGGGGCGATGGCTCCCGGCCACGCTCCGCGCACGCGCCGCCACGGACGATCACCGCACACGGGGCCCTCACCCCTTGGTCACTCGTTCGGCGGACCCGGGTTGTCCCGAGCGGCACACAGATCATCTACGTGCGTCGTATCCTGCTCGGACACTCGCTGCCGAGCCCGGCCGGCCGAACGGCACCACCCCCGCCCGTGACTTCCGGAACAACGTGAGCTCGTCAGTTCGTTGAGCAGAGATCGACGCTTTGCCCCCGCGGCCGAGCGACTGTTGTGCCTCACGGCTCAACGCCGTATTTACAAGACCCCTTGACCGCACTAGCGACAGCCCCTTGCGGGGTGACGTGGCCGTTCGACTGGAGTTGCACGTGGCCGGGCGCATCGAAGACTACGCACTCATCGGAGACATGCAGACCGCCGCGCTGGTCTGCCGGGACGGCACGGTGGACTGGCTGTGCCTGCCCCGCTTCGACTCCCATGCCATCTTCGCCGGCCTGCTGGGCACCGAGGAGCACGGCTTCTGGCGGCTGGGTCCCGCGCACGCCGAGGACGCCGAGCCGCCCACGGCGACCCGGCGCGGCTACCGCGGCGACTCGCTGATCCTGGAGTCGGAGTGGGACACCCCGCGCGGCACGGTCCGGGTGACGGACTTCATGCCCCCGCGCGACGGCGCCCCGCAGCTGATCCGCATCGTGGAGGGCCTCTCCGGCCGGGTGCCCATGCGCTCCGCGCTGCGGATGCGGTTCTCCTACGGCAGGATCGTCCCCTGGGTGCACCGGCACGAGGGGCGCACGGTCGCCGTCGCGGGCCCGGACTCCGTGTGGTTCGACACCTCCGTGGAGACCTACGGCGAGTCGCTGACCACGTACGCGGACTTCACCGTCGCGCCGGGCGAGCGGATCGCGTTCACCGTCTCCTGGGAGCCCTCGCACAAGCAGCCGCCGCCGCTGCCGGAACCGGAGCAGTCGCTGGAGGCGACCGAGGAGTTCTGGCGCGAGTGGGTGGAGCACTGTACGTACCACGGCCCCTACCGGGAGGCCGTGATCCGCTCCCTGATCACGCTCAAGGCGCTGACGTACGCCCCCACCGGCGGCATCGTGGCCGCGCCCACCACCTCACTGCCGGAGGACATCGGCGGCGTCCGCAACTGGGACTACCGCTACACCTGGCTGCGGGACGCGGCGATCACCCTGTCCTCGCTGCTGCGCACCGGCTACCGTGAGGAGGCCCGCGCCTGGCGCGAGTGGCTGCTGCGCGCGGTGGCCGGCGACCCGGAGAACCTGCAGATCATGTACGGCATCGCCGGTGAGCGCGAGCTCGGCGAGGCGGAGCTGGACTGGCTGCCCGGCTACGAGAACTCCGCCCCGGTCCGGGTGGGCAACGGCGCGGCGCACCAGCTCCAGCTGGACGTGTACGGCGAGGTCACCGAGGCCCTGCACCTGGCCCACATGACCGGTCTGGCCCGCAACGACTACGCCTCGCTGCTCCAGCTGAAGCTGATCCGCTACCTGGAGAAGCACTGGCAGGAGCCGGACGAGGGCATCTGGGAGGTGCGCGGCCCGCGCCGCCACTTCGTGCACTCCAAGGTGATGGCCTGGGTCGCCGTCGACCGCACCATCAAGCTGATCGAGTCCGGCGACGCCGACGGCCCGGTGGAGCAGTGGAAGCAGCTGCGCGACGACATCCACCGGGACGTGTGCGAGAAGGGCTACGACAGGCAGCGCAACACCTTCACCCAGTCCTACGGCTCCAAGGAGCTGGACGCCTCCCTGCTGCTGATCCCGCAGGTCGGTTTCCTGCCGCCGGACGACAAGCGCGTGATCGGCACCATCGAGGCGATCCAGCGCGAGCTGTCCACGTCCGACGGGTTCATCCTGCGCTACCCGACGGAGGGCACGGACGAGGGCGTCGACGGCCTGCCGGGCGACGAGGGCGCGTTCCTCGCCTGCTCGTTCTGGATGGCGGACGACCTGGCGATGATCGGCAGGGTGGACGAGGCGCGGAAGCTCTTCGAGAAGCTGCTCTCCCTGCGCAACGACCTCGGCCTGCTGGCGGAGGAGTGGGACCCGCACCTCAAGCGCCAGGTCGGCAACTTCCCGCAGGCCTTCAGCCACGTCCCCCTCATCGACACGGCCCTGCGGCTGACGGCCTCGGGGGCGTACGGCGGCTGAGGCCCCGTCGCTCCGGCGCGAGCGCCGTCAGGGTGCGCTCGCCGCCGGGGTCGCCCGCCGTGGCGGGGACCAGGGCGATCTCGTCCAGGCCGGCCGCCGCGTAGGCCTCCATGCGGGCCCGTACCGCGTCGGGGGCGCCGATCAGGCCGACCGTGGCCGCGGCCTCGGCCGGCAGGGCCCGCAGCAGCGTGTCGGCGCCGGCCCCCGCACGGGCCAGGTCGACCGCCTCGCCGAAGCCCGCCGCCGCGAACATCTCGCGGTAGCCGGGCACCGTGAGGTAGCCGGCGACGCCGCGCAGGACCTGAGTGAGCGAGGCGGGGTCGGGGTCGACGGCGGCCGGCACCCAGGCGGCCAGTCGCGGCGGGGTGCGGCCGGCCCGCTCGGCCGCGTCGTGCAGCTTGGCGCGCAGGACGCGGACCTGTTCCGGGGAGACGACGTCCAGGAGCATCCGATCGGCGTGCGCGGCGGCCGTGGCGATCGCCCGGTCCCCGAACGCGGCCACCGTGAGCGGACCGCCGGGCGGTCGCTGCCGGCGCCGGAATCCGCTGCCGGGCACGACCGGCTCGCCGGGCTCCCCGTGCAGCAGCGCCCGCAGGGCGGCGGCCGTCTCCTCCAGCACAGCGGCCGGACGGACCCGGGGCCGGCCGTGCACGCCCTCGACGACCCGCTTGCTGGAGGTGCCCAGCGCCACGCCCACCGGGCGCCCGGTGACCGCGGCCGCCGAGGCGGCGCCCCGGACGAGGCTGTAGGCGTCGCGGACCGACACCGCCACCGGACCGGCGGTCAGGGCGACCCCGCCGGTGGCCCGCCCGACCGCCGTGGCCAGCACGAACGCGTCCCAGGTCGGCCCCTCGCCGAGCCACACCTCGCCGTATCCGAGCCGGTCGGCGACCGCCGCGACCCGCAACGGCTCCTCGACGGGGCTGTCGTCCTCACGCGCCGCGGCGACCACGCTGATCTCCATGGCCGCGCCCCTACCCGTCCGTGGCCGCGCCAACCCGGCCCGAGGATGTACCGGTGACATCCGCGCAGGTAGCGTCCGGGTATGGAGAGCGGATACGACACCCGGGGCGCCGGGATCACCGTGCGGCGGGCGCTGGAGCTGCCCGGACTGCGCGGTGGGCTGCCGGAGGTCGTGGCGGGCGCCGACCGGCTGGGGCGCACGGTGCGCTGGGTGCACGCCGGTGAGGTGCCCCACATCGCCTCGCTGCTCAAGGGCGGCGAGCTGCTGCTGACCACCGGGTACGGGTTCGGCACCCGCCCCGCCGACCAGCGGGCGTTCGTGCGCACGCTGGCCGAGCGGGGCATCGCGGCCCTCGTCGTCGAGCTCGGCCCGCGCATCGCCCGGCTGCCCGCCGCCCTCGTCGACGCGGCCCGGGCGGCGGGGCTGCCGCTGGTCCAGCTGCACCGCGAGGTGCCGTTCGTGGCGGTCACCGAGGAGATCCACACCGAGATCGTCAACGGGCACTACGCGCTGCTGCGACGCGCGGAGGAGGTGCACCGCCGGTGCACCGAGGCGCTGCTGGGCGGCGGCGGGGTCCCCCGGGCGCTGGAGATCCTCGCCGGGTTCACCGGCAACCCGGTGTTCCTGGAGACGACCGACGGCCGGCTGTTGTACGCGGCCGGTAAGGGGCCCGAGGGCGCGGACCCGCTCCAGGTGTGGGAGGGGCTGCGCGACCGGCACCAGGACGATCCGCCGGCCGGTTCGGCGCTCGTGGACGTACCCGGCGGCGGCCCCGGCAGCGGTGGCGTACGGGCGCGCCTGGTGCTGCTCCCGGTGCGCAGCGCGCCGGAGCCGGTGCACCGCATGGCGGCCGAGCGGGCGGCCGGTCTGCTCGCCGTGGTGCTGATGCAGGCGCGTCAGGAGGAGGAGCTGGCGGCGCGGGGGCGCGGGGACTTCCTCACCGACCTCGCCGAGGGCCGCGTCGACGCGGCGGACGCGCCCGCGCAGGCGCGCGTGCTGGGCTTCAAGCCGGGCTCCGGGCCGCTGCTGCCGGTGGTGATGCGGTTCGGCGACGCGCTGTCCCCGCAGGGCGGCGGCTGGGCGGTGCTGGCCCGCGCGGTGGGCGAGGAACTGGCCGCGCTCGGGGTGCCGGTCCTGCTGGGTGTGCGGCCGGTGGAGGGGCGGGTGCCGCTGCTGCTGGGGCTGCGCGCGGAGACGGAGCGGCGGGCGGTCGCGGACCGGGTGGCGGCGGCGCTGCGGGCGGGCGCGGAGCGGGCGGGGATGCCGCGGCCCGGAGGCCGGCCGCCCGTCGTGGTGGTCGGGCCGGCCGGCGGCTGGGCGGCGGCGTCCACGGGCCTGCGGCACGCGGCGGAGACGGCGACGGCGGCGCAGGGGCTGCCGGACCGCCTCTGGCACGACGCCCGGCGGCTGGACATCGACCTGCTGCTGTGGCGGTTGCGCGACCATCCGGACCTGGCGGACTTCGTGGACCGCGCGATCGGTCCGGTGCTGGACCACGACCGCCGCTCCAAGCCGCCTCTGCTGCCCACCCTGGAGAGCTATCTGGCGCACGCCGGACGCAAGGCGGAGACGGCCCGCGAACTCCACCTGAACCGGCAGACGCTCTACAACAGGCTCGCCCGCATCGGCGAGTTGCTGGCCGCCGACCTCGACGACCCGCACACGGCCTTGGCCCTGGGCCTGGCTCTGCGGGCGCGACGGCACGTGCCCTGACCGGAGGCCCGCGGTTCAGAGCGGCCGGGGCTGGGTCAACTCGTCGTACACGCTCAGCACCTGGGCGACCGTCTCGTCCTCGGTCGGCCAGGTGGCGGCCTGTCGCACGCCCCGCTCCCCGAGCAGGTCCCGGCGCCCGGGATCGTCCAGCAGCCGCACGACGGCGTCCGCGAACGCCCGCGCGTTGCCGTACGGGACGAGTTCGGCGGCGTCGCCGACGAGTTCGGGGATGCCGCCGACGGCGGTCGCGACGAGCGGAACGCGCGCGTGGAGGGCCTCCTGGGCGAGCGGCGAGCGCGACTCCCACCGGCTCGGCAGCAGCGCGACGTCGGCGGCGGCCAGCAGATCGGTGATGTCGTCGCGCCGTCCGATGAGCCGGACCGGCAGCTCCTCGTCCTCGATCCTGCGCTGGAGTTCGCCGCGCAGCGGCCCCTCCCCGGCGAGCACCACCAGCGGCACGGGGTCGAGGCGCCGCCACGCGTGCGCGGCGTCCAGCAGGACGTCGTAGCCCCGGCGCCGTTCGAGGGAGCCGACGGCGATGAGCAACGGGCGGCCGACGGCGCCGAGTTCGGCCCGGACCTTGGGCCGCAGCCGGTCGGGGTCGTCCGGCGCCGGGGAGGTGCGGGGCCCGGGCAGGGACACGGCGGCCAGCCGGGCGTCCCGTGCGCCCGTGCGGCGCGCCCGGTCGACGAGGGCGGAGGTGGTCCCGAGCACCACGGTGGCCGCCTTGGCGACCCGCCGCTCCAGCACGCGCAGGAAGTGGGCGCGCGGCCCGTCGGCGTACGCCCGGTCGTACCAGGTCACGACCAGCGGGGTACGCCGTCCGCTCAGGGCCAGCACGGTGCGGAAGGAGGCGTGCAGCCCGTGCGCGTGGACCAGGTCGGCGCCCGTGCAGGCGGCCCGGAGCGCGGCCACCGACCCCGGGTCGCTGCTGCGCGGCACGTGCACGTGGTCGGCGCCGACGCCGGTGAAGTCGTAGGTGTGATCCGCCTCCAGGGGGGCGCACACCGTGACCCGCACGCCCCTCGCGACGAGCCCCGCGGTCAGCGAGCGCACATGGGCGCCGCCGGCGGCGTTGCCACCGCCCAGCACCTGCACGGTGCGCAGCGGTGAGTGGCTGCTCACGGGGATCACGTGGCCGGGCTCCTGGTTCGGTTCGTGCGGTCCCGAAGAACGTACAGAAGGATCGGGCGCGTTCCTCGCCGTACTCCGTCAAGAATGCCAGGATGTACGGCCGTTCCGGTGACGCCGGCCTTCCGAGCCCGGGCCCGCACCGGATCGCAAGTCACCCACACGAGTGACGGAACCTCGCCCTCCTCCGGTGCGGCTACGCGTCCGCCCGTGCCGTCGCCAGCAGCTCCTCCGCATGGGCGCGTGCCGTCTCGGAGTTCTCCTGGCCGGCGAGCATGCGGGAGAGCTCGCGGATGCGGTCCTCGCCCTCGAGCACCTTCACGCCGGAGCGGGTGACCGAACCGTCATGGGTCTTCTCCACCAGCAGCTGCCGGTCGGCGAACGCGGCCACCTGGGGCAGGTGCGTGACGACCACGACCTGCGCCGTCTTCGCCAGCTTCGCGAGCCGCCGGCCGATCTCGACCGCCGCCTTGCCGCCGACACCGGCGTCGACCTCGTCGAAGAGGTACGTCGGCACCGGGTCCGTGCCCGCGAACACCACCTCCACGGCCAGCATCACGCGCGACAGCTCACCGCCCGACGCGCCCTTGGCGATGGGCCGGGGCGGCGCTCCGGGGTGCGGGGCGAGCAGCAGCTCGACCTCGTCCACACCCGACGGCCCGTAGGCCACCGTGCGCCCGTCCACCTCGACGCCCTCCGGGTCCTCGGTCTGCCGGATGTCGAACGACACGCGCGCGTGCGGCATCGCGAGCGAGGCCAGCTCGGCGGTGACCGCCGACGCGAACCGCTGTGCCGCCTCCGTCCGCGCGTCCGTCAGCTCCTGCGCCAGGACGCCCAGCTCCGCGCGGAGCGCGTCGCGCTCCGCGGTCAGCTCCCCGATCCGCTCGTCGTCGCCGTCCAGTTCGGTCAGCCGCGCGGCGCCCTGCTCGGCCCACTCCAGCACCGACGCGATGTCCTCGCCGTACTTCCGGGTCAGCCCGGTGAGCGCGGCCCGCCGCTCCTCCACCGCCGCCAGCCGCAGCGGATCGGCGTCCAGGTCGTCGGCGTACCCCGCCAGCTCCCCGGCCACGTCGCGCAGCAGGATGCCGACCTCCCCGATCCGGTCGGTCAGCGCGGCCAGCGCCGGATCGTGCGCCCGTACGGCCTCCAGGGCCCGCTGGGCGCCCGCGACGAGCGTCCCGGCGTCCACGCCCTCGGGGTCCTCCGGATTGCCCGCCAGCGCGGCGTGCGCGACCGCCGCGGCGGACGCCAGCGCCTCGGCGTGCCCGAGCCGCTCGGCCTCCTCCGCCAGCTCCACGTCCTCGCCCGCGCGGGGCTCCACGGCGGCGATCTCCTCCAGCCCGAAGCGCAGCAGGTCGGCCTCCTGGGCCCGCTCACGCGCGCGCGTGGTGATCTGTTCCAGCTCCGTGGTGACGGCCCGCAGCCGCTTGTACGCCTCTCCGTACCTGCCGAGCGGCGCGGCGACCGCGTACCCGGCGTACCGGTCCAGCGCCTGCCGCTGCCGGGACAGCTTCAGCAGCCCCTGCTGGTCGGTCTGCCCGTGCACGGCCACCAGGTCGTCGGCGAGCTCGGCGAGCAGCCCCACGGGCACGCTCCGCCCGCCCAGGTGCGCCCGTGACCGCCCCTCGGCGGAAACCGTCCGGCTGACCAGCAGCGTCCCGTCGTCGAGCTCGGCCCCGGCCTCCTCGGCGCGTACGACGGCCCCGGAGGTCTCGGGGACGGCGATCCGCCCCTCGACCACCGCGTTCCGCGCGCCGATCCGCACCAGGGCCGCATCCGCCCGTCCCCCCAGCAGCAGGCCCAGGCTGGTGACCACCATGGTCTTGCCCGCACCCGTCTCACCGGTGACGGCGGTGAACCCGGGCGACAACTCGACGACAGCGTCATCGATGACCCCGAGCGACCGTATCCGCATCTCCTCAAGCACGCACACGACCTTACGAGGTCCGAGCCGGGGAGTGCGACCGCCCCGCCCCTTGTCACCCGGGGGAGCAGACCTCCCTCAGGGGCGCGGGGCTGTCTCGACATGCGGCTTCCGCCGCGTGGGCGCGACAGACCACGAACAACCCGCACCCGCCAACGCTGCGAAACCACCCCATCGGGATGGCTAATGAGGCGCCCCACGCCACCCCGACACGGGCAACGCGAACTTCGCGACCAGCCGGTCGGTGAACGAGGCATGGTGCAACCGGGCCAACCGCACCGGCACGGCTCCCCGCCGCACCTCCACCCGGGCTCCCGCCGGCAACTCCACCGTCCGCCGCCCGTCGCACCACAGCACCCCCGGCGGGATGTGCGGCAGCACCTCCACCGCCAGCACCGAGTCCGGCGAGGTCACCAGCGGTTTGGCGAACAGCGCGTGCGCCGAGATCGGCACCATCAGCAGCGCCTCGACCTCCGGCCACACCACGGGCCCGCCCGCGGAGAACGCGTACGCGGTGGACCCGGTGGGGGTCGCGCACACGATCCCGTCGCAGCCGAACCCGGTGACCGGCCGCCCGTCGATCTCCAGGACGACCTCCAGCATCCGCTCGGCGGACACCTTCTGCACGGCCGCCTCGTTCAGCGCCCAGTCCGTGTGCACGATGTCGCCGTTGCGGTGCACGACGACGTCGACGGTCATCCGCTCCTCGACCTCGTACGCCCGGCTCACCACCCGGTCGACGACCTTGTCCAGGTCGTCCCGCTCGGCCTCGGCGAGGAACCCGACCCGTCCGAGGTTGACGCCCAGCATGGGCACCCCGGAGGCGCGGGCGAACTCGGCGCCGCGCAGCAGCGTGCCGTCACCGCCCAGCACGATCAGCAGCTCGCAGTCGTCCAGGCACTGCGGGGTGGCCTCCTTGACGGTCTGCACGTCGTCCGGGAGCGGCAGGTCGCGGGCCTCGTCCTCCAGGACCCGCACCCCGAGGCCGGAGCGCAACAGGCCCTTGACCACGAGCTCGGCGCTGCGGATGGCCGCGGGCCGCCCGGTGTGGGCCAGCAGGAAAACAGTACGAGCTCGGTTCTGTGTCAACGCGGCCCCTCCGCAACAGCACGGTCAACGTCGGCCGGGTCCGGTTCCGGAGCCCCGGCCCGCAGCCACAGGAAGTATTCGACATTCCCGGAGGGCCCGGGCAGCGGACTCGCCGTCACGCCCTGCACTCCGAGCCCCAGCTCCCAGGCCCGGTCGGCCACCCCGCGCACGGCCTCGGCGCGCAGCTGCGGGCTGCGGACGACCCCGCCACCGCCCAGCCGATCCTTGCCCACCTCGAACTGCGGTTTCACCATCATCACCAGGTCGGCGTCCGGTTTCACGCACCGCTTCAGCGCGGGCAGCACCAGTCCGAGCGGAATGAAGGACAGATCCCCCACGACAAGATCCACAGGCTCCCCATCGATGACCTCGAGCGTCAACTCCCGTACATTCGTACGGTCCTTGACGGTGACGCGTTCATCCTGCCGCAGAGTCCAGGCGAGTTGTCCGTATCCGACGTCCACGGCGACCACGTGCGCCGCCCCGGCCCGCAGCAGGACGTCGGTGAAGCCACCGGTGGAGGCGCCGGCGTCGAGCGCCCGCCGCCCCCCGACGACCAGCCCCCGCGGCACGAAGGCGTCCAGGGCGCCGGCCAGCTTGTGGCCGCCGCGCGAGACGTAGTCCGGGTCGCCGGCGTCCTCGGCGACGACGATCGCGGCGGCGGTCTCCACCTGCGTGGCGGGCTTGGTCGCGACCGCCTTGCCGACACTGACCCGCCCGGCGGCGATCAGCTGGCTGGCGTGCTCACGCGAGCGCGCGAGCTTACGGCGGACCAGCTCCGCGTCGAGACGGCGGCGTGCGACTCCTGCCACGTTCGGTTCAGCTCCTGTGTTCGTGTGCCGAATGGCACGGGTGGCCCGAAGGGCCTCGTCAAGGGGTGGTGGTCGGGTGACGGGTGGACCCCGGGCGGGCGTCGAGCGCGGTGAGCGCGTCGCGCAGCCCTCGGTGTACATCCTCGTACACCTCGACGTGGCCGTCCGTGGTGAGGTGGTCGGCGTCGGCCAGCCGCTCCACGCGGGCGTCGACCTCGGGGTGGCCGGTGGGGGCGCGCGGCACCCCCAGGGGCGCGGGGGCGGCGGGGTCGTCCTCGGGCGGCGGCTGCACGGCGCCCGGGCCCGTGCCCTCCGCCTCCGGCACTGCGTCGTTCATGCCCCGACGCTACCGCGAACGTCCGGTGTACCGTCGTCCGCGATGGCCACGATCGAGGAGTGCCGTACCGCACTCGACCAGCTTGCGGACAGCCTGCGGGGCGCCGAGGGGGACGTCCGCGCGGCCGCGGCGATGGACCGCTCGGTCAGCTGCCACGTCACCGACCTGGACGTGACCTTCGCCGGCCGGCTGACCGGCGGCCGGATCGAGGTGCACGACACGTTTCCCGGCCCGCCGCGCGAGAAGGCGCAGATACGGCTCGCGATGACGGGCGACGACCTGGTGGCCCTGGTCGGCGGCGAACTGCACTTCGCCAGGGCCTGGGGCTCGGGCCGGGTGCGCCTCGAGGCGGGTCTGCGGGACCTGTTCCGCCTCAGGAGACTCCTGTAGCCCCCACCTTCTCCCCCGCGCCCTTCGCCCGCGCCGTGCGGGCGGCCGGCACCACCAGCGGGGTGCCCGTCTCGGGATCGTCGATGACCTGGCAGCGCAGTCCGAAGACCTCCTCGACCAGACCGGCGGTGACGATGTCCTTCGGGGCGCCCTGGGCGATGACCTTCCCCTGGCGCAGGGCGACGAGGTGGGTGGCGTACCGGGCGGCGTGGTTGAGGTCGTGCAGCACGGCGACGAGGGTGCGTCCCTGCTCCTCGTGCAGTTCCGCGCACAGGTCGAGCACGTCGATCTGGTGCTGGATGTCGAGGAACGTGGTCGGTTCGTCGAGGAGCAGCAGCGGGGTCTGCTGGGCCAGCGCCATGGCGATCCACACGCGCTGCCGCTGACCGCCGGAGAGCTCGTCGACGTGGCGTTCCGCCAGCTCGGCGACGCCGGTGCGGGCCATCGACTCCTGGACGACGCGCTCGTCCTCGGCGGACCACTGGCGCAGCAGGCCCTGGTGCGGGTACCGGCCGCGGCCCACCAGGTCGCCGACGGTGATGCCGTCGGGCGCGATGGACGACTGGGGCAGCAGGCCGAGGGTGCGGGCGACCTTCTTGGCCGGCATCGACTGGATGACCTGCCCGTCGAGCAGGACCCGCCCCTCACTCGGCTTGAGCATCCGCGACAGCGCCCGCAGCAGCGTCGACTTGCCGCACGCGTTGGGGCCGACGATCACGGTGAAGGAGTTGTCCGGTATCTCCACCGACAGCTGTTCGGCGATGACCCGCTGGTCGTAGGCCAGGGTGACGTTCTCGGCGGACAGTCGGTTCACGGTGCTCCTTCGGTGGTTCGTCCCGCTGCCGGCGGTGGTGCCGGCGCTCATATCCGGCCCGCTTTGCGCTCGGTGACCAGCAGCCACAGCAGATAGACACCGCCGAGCACGCCGGTGACCACGCCCACGGGCAGCTGCTCGGCGCCGAACGCCCGCTGCGACGCCAGGTCGGCGGTGACCAGGAGGGCGGCGCCCATGCACAGCGACGCGGCGAGGTTGGGGCCGGGCGAACGGGTCAGGCGCCGGGCGAGCTGCGGCGCGGTGAGCGCGACGAAGCCGACCGGTCCGGCGGCGGCGGTCGCGGACGCGGTGAGCAGCACGGCCGCCAGCATCAGCAGCAGCCGTACGCGCTCCACGCGCACGCCGAGGGCGTACGACACGTCGTCGCCCATCTCCATCATCCGCAGGCCGCGCGAGTTGGCCAGGACCAGCGGCACGAGGACGGCGCACAGGGCGAGCAGCGGCCAGACCTGGTCCCAGTCCCGGCCGTCGAGGGATCCGGTCATCCACACGACCGCGCGGGCGGCGTCGACGATGTCGGACCTGGTGAGCAGATAGCCGTTGACCGCCGTGACGATCGCCGAGACACCGATGCCGACCAGGACCAGGCGGTAGCCGTGCACGCCCCGCTTCCAGGCGAGCGCGTAGATGGCGAAACCGGTCACCAGTCCGCCGGCGAGCGCGCCGAGGGCGACCTGGCCGGCGCTCCCGGAGAACAGCACGATCACCGTGAGGGCGCCGGCCGTCGCCCCCTGTCCGAGGCCGAGCACGTCCGGGCTGCCCAGCGGGTTGCGGGAGACGGACTGGAACAGCGCGCCGCCGAGTCCGAGGGAGGCGCCGACGAGCAGTCCGACCAGGACCCGGGGCAGCCTGAGCTCGGTGACGATGAACTCCTGGCCGGGGTCGCCCTCGCCGACGAGGGTCCGCAGGACGTCTCCGGCGGGGATCGGGAAGTCGCCGGTGCCGATCAGCACCACGCTCGCGGTGAGCGCCGCGAGGAGGAGCAGGACGACGACGGTGAGGGCGCGCACGTCCAGCCGGACCGAGAGGCCGCCGGGAGTCCGCACCGCGCGGTTGGTCTTCACAGCTGGGCCGTCCTCCGCCGTCGCACGAGAAAGATGAAGACCGGGCCGCCGAGGATCGCGGTGACGATGCCGACCTGGAGTTCGGCGGGCCGGGCCACGATCCGGCCGATCACATCGGCGCCGAGCAGCAGCACGGGCGACAGGACCGCCGCGTACGGCAGGATCCAGCGCAGGTCGGGTCCGGTGAAGGAGCGCACGATGTGCGGCACCATCAGGCCGACGAAGACGATCGGCCCGCAGGCGGCGGTCGCGGCCCCGCACAGCACGGTCGCGGCGAGCATGGACAGCGCCCGGGTGCGGTTGAGGTTGGCGCCGAGGGCCTCGGCGGTGTCGTCGCCCATGGCCATGGCGTTGAGCGGCCGGGCGAGCGCCAGCGCCAGCAGGGAGCCGGCCAGCAGGAACGGCAGCACCTGGGTGACGGTCGAGTCGGTCGCCGAGGCCAGCGAACCCACCGTCCAGAAACGCATCCTGCCGAGCGCGGCGTCGTCCAGGATCATGATGGCCTGGAGATAGCCGTACAGCGCCGCGCTGATGGCCGTGCCGGCGAGCACCAGCCGCACCGGCGTCGCACCCCGGCTGCCGCCGAGGAACCACACCAGCGCGCCGACGGCCGCCGCGCCGAAGAAGGCGAACCACACGTATCCGGACAGCGAGGTGACGCCGAAGAAGGTGATGGCGGTGACGACGGCGGCGGACGCGCCCGCGTTGAGGCCGAGCAGTCCGGGATCGGCCAGCGGGTTGCGGGTGAGCGCCTGCAGGACCGATCCCGCCAGGCCGAGCGCGGCTCCTGCGAGCACCCCGAGGACGGTCCGTGACAGCCTGTCGGCCACGACGACGTCGCCGTAGGTGCCCGAGTCCTCGAACAGGCCGTGCCAGACCTGCTCCAGGGACAGCTCCTTCGCACCGATCGCGATGCTCGCCAGCGCGACGAGCACCAGGATCACGGCGGAGACGAGCAGCCCGAGGACGCGTACCGCCCGGCGGTTCGGGGGCGCGGGGGCGGTCTCCGCGCGCTGTTCGGGGGGACTCTCGACCAACACGCAGTTAGGTTAGCCTACCCTCGCAATCGATCAAGCTTCCCGGACCCGGCTTCCCGGACGGCACGGCGGGCCCCGGAGGGTCCCGGAGGGTCCCGGAGGGTCCCGGGGCCCGGGACCCTCCGGGGTCCTCATAGTCCCAGCCGTGCCAGCGCCTTCCCGCCGTCCAGCTCGCACGCACCGTCCCCGGCCGCCGTCCACGCCGCCGCGCACAGCGCGCGCAGCCCGTCCAGCGCGCCGCCGTCGCCCTCCAGCTCCAGTTCCCCGGCGCCGGCCGTCGCCGTCCAGCCACCGCACCGGAACCCGTCGCCCGCCCGGGCGACCTCCGGCTGCCCGGTGAGCATCCCGCGCAGATCGGCGTCGACGTACGTCGGCCGGTGCTGCGGCGGCGCGGCGAGCAACCGCGCGCCGTCCGTCACACCGGTCAGCACCAGCAGCGAGTCCACCTCGCCGTTGAACGCGCCCTCGATGTCCGTGTCCAGCCGGTCCCCCACCACCAGCGGCCGCTCGGCGCCCGTCCGCAGGACCGTCTCCCGGTGCATCGGCGGCAGCGGCTTGCCCGCGACCTGCGGCTCGGCGCCCGTGGCGATCCGTACGACCTCCACCGCCGCGCCGTTGCCCGGGGCGATGCCCCGGCCGCTGGGAATCGTCAGGTCGGTGTTGGACGCGAACCACGGCAGCCCGCGCGCCACGGCGTACGACGCCTCCGCGAGCCTCCCCCACGGCAGCTCGGGCCCGCCGTACCCCTGCACGACCGCCACCGGGTCGTCGTCCGCCGACTCCACCGGCGCCAGTCCGCGCTCACGCAGCGCCACCCGCAGCCCCTCACCGCCGATCACCAGCACCCGGGCGCCCCGCGGCACCTGCTCAGCGACCAGCCGCGCGACCGCCTGCGCGGAGGTGATGACGTCGCCGGCCTCCGCCGGTATCCCCAGCTCGGTCAGATGAGCGGCCACGGTGTCCGGGGTGCGCAGGGCGTTGTTGGTCACGTAGGCGAGACGCATACCGCCCGCACGGGCCGTGGCCAGCGACTCGACCGCGTGGACGATCGCGCTCCCGCCCGCGTACACCACGCCGTCGAGGTCGAGCAGCGCCGTGTCGTACGCCTCGTTCAGGGCCTGCCCACTGCCCTCGGGCCTCGTCCTGACGCTCCGGCTCATTCCGCATCGCTCCTCGTTCGACGGCTTTCCCCCGATCATCCCCCATGCCACCGGCCCCCGTACGATGCCGGGATGGACACTGCAGGTCACTCGACGGCAAAGGCGCCCCGGGGCCTGGAACTCACCCCGTTCCGAGGCCTTCGTTACGACCCCGACCGGGTCGGCAGCCTGGCCGCCGTGACATCCCCGCCGTACGACGTCGTCGTCCGCCCCGACGGCCTGCACCACCTCCAGTCCGCCGACCCGTACAACATCGTCCGGCTGATCCTGCCCGAGGCCGGCACGCCCGAGGCGCGCAACGCCCAGGCCGCCGACACACTGCGCCGCTGGCGCGCGGAGGGGGTCCTGACCGCCGACCCGGAGCCCTGCCTGTACGTCTACGAGCAGCGCGACGGCGACGGCATGGTGCAGCGCGGCGTCATCGGCGCGCTGCGCGTCTCCGATCCCGACGAGCGGCTGGTGCTGCCGCACGAGGACGTCATGCCGCACGTCGTCGCCGACCGCGCGGACCTGATGCGGGCCACCTCCGCCAATCTCGAACCGCTGCTGCTCACCTACCGGGGCGACGGGGACGGCGGTCCGGCTGCCGTCACGGCCGACCTGGTCGAACGCACGGCCGGTCGGCGGCCCCTGCTGGCGACCACCACGGAGGACGGTTTCCACCACCGTCTGTGGTCCGTCACCGACCCCGTCGACCTGGCCGCGGTCCAGCGGGAACTCTCCGGCCACCAGGCTCTCATCGCCGACGGCCACCACCGCTGGGCGACCTACCGGCGCCTCCGAGCGGAGCACTCCTCCCCCGGCCCCTGGGACCACGGCCTGGTCCTCCTCGTCGACACGGCCCGTTATCCCCTGCGCGTCCGCGCCATCCACCGGCTGCTGCACGGTCTGCCAGTCGCGGACGCCGTCGCCGCGCTCGACGGCCTGTTCCGCGTCCGCCGCCTGGACGCGCCGCCGGCCGAGGCGATGAACGCCCTCGCCGAGGCCGCCTCGGCGGGCAACGCCTTCCTCCTCGCCGGGGACGGCGCCTTCCATCTCGTCGACCGCCCGGACCCGGAGCTGCTGGCCCGCACGATCCCGGCGGACCGTCCGGTGGCCTGGCGCACCCTGGACGCGACGGTCCTGCACGCCACGCTCCTGGAGCATGTCTGGCGTGTCCCCGACTCCCCCGCCCGCATCGCGTACATCCACGACACGGCGGCCACGGTCGAGAAGGCGGAACGCGACGGCACAACGGCCGTCCTGATGCACCCGGTGCACGAGGACGTCGTCCGCGACCTGGCCCGCCAGGGCGTCATGATGCCGCGCAAGTCGACGTCGTTCGGACCGAAACCGGCGTCGGGTCTGGTCCTGCGCGCGCTCGACCTGTGACGAATGCGACGAAGGGGCGGGTCTCCACGGAGACCCGCCCCTTCGTCACTGTCCCGCGCCTCGGACGTCAGTCCTTGTCGTCCGCGTTCGCGGTGTCGTCGGCCTCGCCCTCGTCGAGCGCGTCCACGAACTCCACGCCGTCCAGCTCGGCCAGCCGGTCGGAGGCGTCCGTGCTGCCGTCCCGGTCGGCCTCCACGGCCTTGGCGAACCACTCCCGTGCCTCGCCGCTCCGGCCGGCGGCGTGCAGCGCGTCGGCGTAGGCGTAGCGCAGCCGCGCGGTCCACGGCTGGACCGAGTTGGACGCCAGCTCGGAGCTCTGCAGCGTCACGATCGCCGCGTCCAGCTGGCCCATGTCACGTCGGGCGCCGGCCGCGACGAGCCGCATCTCGACCTGCCCGGCCTTGTCCAGCTTCTGCACCTCGGGCGCCCCGGCCATGTCCAGCGCCTTCTCCGGCCGGCCGAGCCCGCGCTCGCAGTCGGCCATGAGGGGCCACAGCTCCACGGTCCCGGTCATCCGCCGCGCGGCCCGGAACTCGGCGAGCGCCTCGGCGTACTTCTGGTTCGCGTACGCGGCGAACCCGGCGGCCTCCCGTACGGCGGCGACACGGGAGGCCAGCCGCAGGGCCACCCTGGAGTAGCCGTACGCGCTCTCGGGGTCCTCGTCGATCAGCCGGGCGACCATCACCAGGTTCTTGGCGACGTCCTCCGCGAGCGTCTTGGGCAGGCTCTGCAACTCCTGCCGTACGTCCTTGTCGATCTCCTCGCCCGTGACGTCCTCGGGGATCGGCAGCCGCTTGATCGGCTCCCGGTCCCGGTCGCGGTCCCTGTCCTCGCGGAACCGCCCGCCACCGTGCCGGTCGTCACGCCCACGGAACCCACCGGGCCGCCCACCCCGGTCGTCACGCCGCGGCCCGCGCCCACGGTCGTCGCGCCCACGGTCCTCACGGCCGCGGAAGCCACCGCGCTCACCGCCACGGTTGTCGTCCCGACGGAAGCCACCGCGCTCACCGCCACGGTCGTCCCGGCCCCGGAAAGCACCGCGCTCTCCACCGCCCCGGTTGTCGTCGCGGCGGAAGCCGCCACGGTCATCACGGCGGTCATCGCGGCCACGGAAGCCACCACGCTCACCGCCGCGGTTGTCGTCGCGGCGGAAGCCGCCACGGTCATCACGGCGGTCATCACGGTGGAAACCACCGCGGTCGCCACCCCGGTCGTCACGGCGATCAGCACCCCGGTCATCGCGACGGAAGCCACCGCGGTCGTCACCTCGCCGGTCATCACGACGGCCGTAACCCCGATCGTCGTCCCGCCGGAAACCGCCACGCTCACCACCACGACTGTCATCGCGACGGAAACCACCGCGGTCGCCACCCCGGTCGTCACGACGGAAGCTACCGCGGTCGCCACCCCGGTCATCACGGCGATCAGCACCCCGGTCATCACGGCGGTCATCGCGACGGAAACCGCCACGGTCGCCACCCCGGTCAGCACCCCGGTCATCGCGACGGAAGCCACCGCGGTCGTCACCTCGCCGGTCATCACGACGGCCGTAACCCCGATCGTCGTCCCGACGGAAACCGCCACGCTCACCACCACGACTGTCATCGCGACGGAAACCTCCGCGCTCACCGCCACGGTCGTCGCGCCCCCGGAAGCCACCGCGCTCTCCACCGCCGCGATTGTCGTCGCGGCGGAAGCCGCCACGGTCGCCACCCCGGTCATCGCGACGGAAGCCACCGCGGTCGTCACTTCGCCCGTCGTCACGACGGCCGTAACCCCGATCGTCGTCCCGACGGAAACCGCCACGCTCACCACCGCGGTTGTCGTCCCGTCCGCGGAAGCCACCACGCTCCGGCCGGCCACCGGTGCGGTCGTCCCGCCGGAAGCCACGGTCACGGTCATTGCCCCGCCCCGGGCCGCCGCGCTGGCCACTCCGGTCGGAGCGCTCAGGACGGTCACCACTGTCCCGTCGCCGCTGGTCGCGCTCCGGTCGGTCGTCGGGAGAGTTGGTGGACATCGGTGACTCCTGTCTTCGGTACTGCAAGCATAAATAAAAAAGGACCCCTGGCCCCAGCTGAACGCTGGTGACCAGGGGTCCTTCCAAAGATTGTTCGGCGGCGTCCTACTCTCCCACAGGGTCCCCCCTGCAGTACCATCGGCGCTGTAAGGCTTAGCTTCCGGGTTCGGAATGTAACCGGGCGTTTC
>NZ_LGCN01000001.1 GCF_001279005.1 Streptomyces caelestis | reverse complement strand
GCCGGGGGGTGGGGTGGCGGGGTGAGGTTTCTAGTTGGGCTTGGGTTTGGTTGAGCGTGTGGGGGTGATCCCGTTCCGGTGTTGCGTATTCGCGTTTCGATGTGTACTGTAGTTATCACGAGGTCGGGGGAACGAAGAACCGGCCGAGAACCACACCACCTGAACCCTGTTGGAGGGGATCTTCATGTCCGGCACCCAGACGTTCACCACCCCGGCCGGTAACACCTACGCCTACACCGTCGAGGCCGGCGAGAACGGCGAGGCCGTCTACGACCTGTCCCAGGTCTTCCAGGACGGCGTGTTCCCGATCGGCTCGGTCGTGGTCCACCCGAACTGGGAGCTGTTCCCGGCCGTCAAGGGTCTGCTGAACGTCCAGTTCGGCAAGGGCAGCCCGGAGGACCGGCACGGCCGGACCGACCTCCCGATGCTCGGTGACGGCGATCTGCCGTACGTCGTCGGCTCCCACCTGGTCAACCCGGCGGACCTGACCGCCGAGACCGACGGAGAGGGCGCGGCGCTGCTGAAGTTCCGCAAGCGGATGCTCGGGGCGGCGTTCCCGACCAACTCCCCGGCCGAGAGCGCGAGCCAGGAGACGTTCGAGAAGGTCCGGGACCTGGTGACCGGTCTGGTCAAGGTCTACCAGGCCGACAAGGACACCGAGACGCGCGAGGCCGCGTACGAGAACTTCCTCAACGGCAAGCGCGCGGAGGCCATCGAGGCCGAGATCGGCAAGCTCGACGGCAGGGTCCAGGCGCTCATGATCCAGCGCGCCGCGCTGGTCGAGAAGCTGAACCGCTACAAGGCCGCCTGAGCCCCCACAGACCGCCCGGCGGCCCCAACCCCCCACCCCAGGGCCGCCGGGCCCCACACCACCCAAGAGGAAGCAGCCAAGATGCGCGACAGCCGGTCTGAGATATCCACGTGCCCCGGATGGGGCGAGGAGTGCGGCAACGAGACTGAGGGGTCCGACCTCTGCCCCGACTGCCTCATGGCGCGGCTGAACGCGCAGTCCCCCCGAATTCCTCTCTGACTCGTCCCTGCCCGGTGCGGGCGGCCCTATCCCCAAGGGCCGCCCGCACCCACCACCGGCCCCGCCCCACCAACCCGCCTACCTGGGAGCACTGATGAACCGGAAGATCGGACGCAGGACCGGAATCGTTCTGGGTGCCTTGCTCGGGGGCATCGCCCTTGGCCTTACCTGGCTCGCGTTCCAGGTCTCTATGGACGCTGTGCGCGCCATGCCGGACTTCGGCGCTGTCGCTCCCCCGGGACACAGCTGCCGATAGGGGTCGCTTCCCACCGGGAATCGGCTCCCACAGGCCGCCCGTGTCGCTCCCGCACGCCCACGGGCTCCGGGCAGTGCAGGCGACAGACACGGGCGGCCCCTGACCCCGCTACAGATCCCTTGCAGATGGAGAGGACACCCCATGGCCACCGACAAGCTCACCGAGCTGCTGGCCCGCGCGGCTGACGGCGACGTCGAGGCCGCCGCCGCGTTCCTGCGAGCGCGGGCGGTCCGGGCCCGCGCGGCGGATCGCGTCACCTCTAGCGCACGGGTCGCCGCTCTGCGGATGATCCGCGCGGACCGGTAGGCCCCTCTGCCCGACCCCGCCCCTCCTGACGCGCCCCCCTCCCCCACCTCCTTTGCACGCGCCCCGCTCAGCGTTTCGCTGGGCGGGGCCGCTTGCGTTCCGCGCCGATCTACGACGGCTCAACTCCCCGGCCCACTCGAACCTCGGACCCCGTCTCGGCCTCCTGGCTCCTGTGGCTCGTAGTCCTTCGCGTTTCCCGTTCCCCTGTCCGTCTCCGGTCTCGTGTTCTGTCTGTCTCTCGTTTGGTCGTTGTCCCCTGCGGCTGCCCTCTATCTCCTCAGCTCTTGCGCTTCTGGGGTTCTTCGTCTCGCTTGCTGTTGTCGTCTAACTGCTCCCGCTGCTCACTGCCCTCTTTCCTCTTGTTCTGCTGCTCTCCCATCCATGTCGCTTGCTCCTCGCTTCCCTCCGGCTTCCTCCCTCCTGTCGTTCGTCTGTGGCTCTTCGCTAGTGTCCTCAGTGCCCTTGGGGGTCTCGTAGAGAAGTAGTCGGCGCGCTCAGGCCCCCTTGACTGTGCCGCTGAAGTGCATGTTTCCCCGTTGAGGGTGCCGTGTGGGGGCAACTTGTAGGGCAACTTGCAGGGCGACTTGAAAAGCAACTTGAAAAGCAACTTGTAGGGCAACTTGTAGGGCAACCTGGTGTCGGGCCGTGTGTGCAGGGTCAGGACCGGTCTGTCATGGGGGGGAGATCTCTCCCCTCTCGGCGGTTCTTCTTAGGGGGAGAGAAATCACCCCCCGAAGCTGGCTCTTTCAGGGGGGGAGAAATCTCCCTCGCGCGGGGAGGGAGATTTCTCAGTACCGCGAGGGGGGAGATTTCTCCCCCCTCGCGGGAGGGGGGGAGAAATCACAGTCCCAAGGGTGCAGCCCCGGGCGACTGGCGGCCGCGCAGGGCCGGCAGACACCGAGGTGCCTGCCGGCCCTGCGCCGCTCGGGTGCAGCGTGCTCACGCGTCCCGTGGCACTACGCTGCTCGTGGCCGGCTCGGAGGCGGGGATGCGACCGTCGAGGCAGAGTTCGCGGTAGCCGGGCGTGTAGGTGAAGCCGTGTCCCTCGCAGGTAGCGCAGTCGAGGGCATGGGTGGTGGGGGCGCCGTAGCAGAGGATCGGTTCCTGGTGGACGGCGGTATAGATGTCGTCGCCGTGGTGCTCCCAGGTGAGCACGGTGAGGACTTCGCCGGTGCCGGCGCAGCGCCCTGCGCAGTCGTGGGGGTGTGGGTCGACGTCTTCGTCCTGGTCGTCGAAGTCGCGGAAGGCGTCGAGGAGGTACGCGCGGGCGCGGGGGTCGCTCAGCGTGGATCGGCGGTCGAAGGCCCGCAGGGCGTGGCCTGCGTTGGCCGCGGCCGCCGCCGTGGCGTTGTCGGTCGGGGCCGCGGTGGCGGCCCAGTCGAGGAGGAGTCCGCGGGTCATGATGTGTAGCCGCTGTTCGCTGGCGACGTCGACGGCGGGGAATCGGGGAGTGCGGCCGAGGTTGGCCCAGGCGTAGGTGTCGAGCATTTGGCGAACCAGCCGGGGGCCGGATCGGCGGAACGTGCGTTGGGGCGGCAGAGAGTCGTCAGTGGCTTGGGACGCTCGGCATGCGTCGCCGTGGGTGTGGTGGTGGAGTCGGGCGTATTGGGCTCGTAGGTGGTTGAGGCCGTTGTGGGGATGGTCGTTGAGGGCCAGGCCGTCGACCTCGCGGAGGAGGGCGCCGTGGTCGCGGGCGGCTTCGTAGAGGTCGGTGTCTCGGGTGCGCAGGGCAAGGATGTCGACGAGCGCGCCGGCGTGCAGGAGCTTGAGGCGGCGCAGGGCGGGGACGCCGTTGTGGTCGGGGTCGTGTTCGAGGACATCGGTGAGGCGATAGTGCGCCGACCGTGCTTCGAGGATGAGGCGGGCGATGGACGGGCGTTCATCCCAGTACGCCTTTACGGCGTGTTCGGGGTGGTGGCCGACGGGCATAGGGCTTCCCCTTCAGGGTGACTGGTCGCGGGTGAGTGAGGTTTGGTCAGCCTGCGGCCTTGGGTGTGCTGCGGGCGAGGTCACGATGGCGCGGCGCAGGGGTGTGCTCGGTCGGGGGCTTGCGCTGTGGCTAGCGTCGTTCTTCGTCGAGGAGGTGCGCGTGGCCCCAGGGGTTGGGCTGGGGAACCGGTCGTCCGTGTGCGATGTCGCGGCGGCGCTCGGGGCGGCGTTCTTGTACGTAGCCGCGGCAGTGCAGGGCGTCATGCTGGGAGGTGGGCCAGGACGAGGCTGTGGCGCACCAGGGGCAGTGCGGTTTCCGGGTCATGCGCCGGCTCAGGGCGAGAGCGAGCAGGGTGACGGCGGCTCCGAGATGGTTCCGAGAACGAAGGCGTGCATCTGGTGTCTCCCACTGGATGATGCGGGGCCACCGGGTGGTGGCCCCGCATCGGAGGTCGTCGGGGGCGGGTGTGTTGGGGTGGGTAACTGGTCGCGTGGCAGCGGATCGCCAGGGAAGAGGGCCTGGTGGGCCTCGTCGGGGCTCTTTGGCGTCGGTTTTCGTGTCGCTTCGATCACCACCAGTGCCGGAACAGGTAGTTACCGCGCGGGAGTTCGCTGCGGCGGATGAGATCGGCGAGGATCAGGTTCAGCGACGGGGAGAAGGCGCGATCGGCGAAGAATCGGCTCTCGAACACGGTGTTCTCAAGGTCTTGCGTATCGGGCGGGTTCGCCTCGACAGTGGCGGGCGTGTTCTCGTCAGCGACGCGAATGCTCAGCCAGTAGTCCAGCTCGGTCATGCCGGTCTTGTAAACGACCTCACCGAGACCGGAGTCCCAGCCCAAGTACACCCTCGCCTCATCGAACTGGTCGAGCGCCTCCTCGTAGTCCCCCTCGGAGGTGAGTTCGTACAGCTTCACGCTGTCATTGGGGATGTGCTCGTCGTCCCGCTGGCAACCGCGCAGCGAGTTGTACGGCTTGCCGTAGACGCGCTCGGCGATGGCTTCGATCGGGATGTGGCCGTTCTCGGCGGTCGCATACTCAGCGTGCGGCTCCAGCATGTAGATGCTGTAGGGGGTGTACTCGGGTGCACCGGGCATGACAGATCTCCCTCTGGGTCTCGGGGGGGTCAGATGCGGTCGTGGAGATCGGTGTCGTTGTAGGTGGTCTCGGAGACCGTGATCCAGCCGGTTCGGTCGCCGTCGCGGAGCTGGAGCTCCCACTTGCCCGGCTGCCAGTGCTGACCGGTCTGCTTCCGGCCGACGTGGTGGCGCTGGCACTGCTTGGTGGACTGGCTGCTGCCGTCGGTGGTCGAGCCGGACGATCCGGGCTGGGTGGTGCCGGAGGTGCCCCCGTTTGTGAGGGGCTTGCCGGGCGGGGTGCCGCCGGACGAACCTCCGGAGCCGTCGGGGTTGGTGTCGTTGTTCTTCTTGCCGGTACTGCCCGACGAGCTGGACTTGCCGCCGCTGGACTTGCTGCCGCTGGAGCCGCTGCTGCGGCCCGCGAAGGCGGTGGTGGTGAACGAGCTGGTGCGGATGGTCGAGCAGTCCTGGCGGTACACGTCCTCGTACTCGGGGATCCAGGAACCGGCGTAGCCGCGCTTGTCGATGACCTCGCCGTGCTTGATGGGACTGTTGGTGCAGCCGGTGATGATGAGGGCGGTACTCGCGAGGGCGGTTCCGATCATCAGGGTGCGGGGCGTGGGCACGTTGGGCTCCAGGAGGTGTGTGGGTGCGCTCGTCTGCTACAGGTGTTGTGCGCGAGCGGCGTGTGACACAGAGGCGGAACTTTCTCCGCGACCACCACAGTACATATTGAAATACTAATAAGCAACATCGAGTTGAGGGGGTAGGCCAGCTCGCGCTGCGAGGTGTTGGTTGGAGCAGCCGTGGCCCTGGGAGTGCGGCTGGACGATCGTGCGTCAGTGCATGGTCTGGATGATCCAGGCGAGCAGACAGACGACGGCGATGGCCGCCCACATGCGCAGGGCGGCCGGATCCTTAGCGATCGACTTGGCGTTGGACTCGAACACCTCGGCCGTTGGGGTCATGCCGGGGTGGACGGTGTTCCGATGTTCGTCCCGCTTGGCGGAGGCCTGATCCTTCGGCAGCCATCCTGTCGTGACCCCGCACGGGCCGCACTCGTACCGCCATGCCATCGCGGACCCCTCCACTGGTCTTGCGGGTGTGGTTCGACGGTACCGGGCGGCCGCGCTCTACGGGACGGGAACAGGCTGATAGGGCACGGTAGATGGGGGTGATAGATGCATCTAGCGTTGGGGTAGATCCGCAGGTCAGGCGGTCGTAGATGTGACCGATAGATGGCTGGTCGAGCCCCTGTGGGGGAGGGGAGTGGCAGCCGGCCGGAGGACATTTGCGGACGCCCGGGAGCCCCCTCTGGCCGGCGGCCGAGGGAGCTCCCGGGCGGATGGTTCAGTCGGCCTCTGCAGGAGCCTTGAGGAAGGCCACTTCGGGGGGCGGAGCGGGAGGCTCGGCAGGGGGCGCGGCGGGGGCGTTCGGGGTGAGGTCGGGGACAAGCTGGGCGGGGATCCTCAGGGGCCTGCCGAGGGCCTGCTCGAGGTTCTCGACATGCACACCGAAGTAGTTCCTCCCCTGGATGCCCATCTGGGTCCGGACGGGGATGCCAAGGGACTTGCACTTCTGCCTGAGCATGGGCTCCGTCCAGTCGGCCAGCATGTGCTCCTGGTGGATCCGCTTGAGCAGGGTGTCGGTGTGGACGCCCTTGCGGCCTTGGCGGACGGCGAAGGCGACGCTGTGCTCAATGAACACTGCGAAGGCGGCGTCGGCTTCGGCCGAAGTGGCCTGAGGAGTCGTTTCAGGGCCTCGCTCCCCCGCCATTTCATGATCGTTTACGCTGTCGCTCCCCTGCGGCTCCTCCTCGGATGGGGCATGTGCGGCTTCCAGGTCCGCTACTGTGCGGCCGGCTGACAGGCCGGTGCGGACGGCGACGGTCGTGACGACGACCAGCCCAGTGGCGCTGTAGACGTACCAGAGCCCGGGGTGCTTCTCGCTGAAGTGCAGGGCGACGTAGCCGGCGAGGCCGAGTGCGGTGAGGCGGACGAGAAACCCGCCGCGTTCCTGGTCGCCGGCGCGCAGCCAGGCGCCGACGTAGCGCAGCGCGACCATGGTGGCGCTTACCAGGACCGGGACCTCGCGCACGAACGGGATGTGCTCCAGCCTGATCTTCCGCCGTTCCTGCTTGGTGGTGCTCGTCTTGTCCGGCTGCCTGGTCATGCGCCCACCAGGGACAGTGCGGCGGTGGCGACGGAGATGACCGCCCGCCAGATGGAGCCCTGCGCGGCGGCCATGGCGGCCGCGGTAAGCATTCCCCACAGGGCACCGGTGAACGGCACGATGGGGGCGAAGGCGGACAGCACAAGCAGGATGATCACCACGGCAGTCATGCCGATGGATCCCAGGTCTGGGTTCGCGGCGACCTGGCGCGGGATGTCCTGGACGGCGATGCCGAGGTCGTGGGGCCAGCTGTCGGCGCGCAGGAAGGCGAGCTCGGCGAAGAAGCCGATGGCCTGGGCGGGGCCTCGGGCCAGCTTCTTCTTCCCCTTGCCCCAGATGCCGTAGATGAGGGTGACGATCAGGATGATGCTGACGGCGGTGGCGGACATCGGGCCGAGGGCGCTGGTTCCGGCCGCGGCGGCGAGCGGGGTGGTCACGGGTGTCCTTCAAAGGTGGAGGGCAGGAACAGCAGGACGGCAATGCCGGCGGAGGCGACCGGGATGTGGGTGAGGAAGCGGACGGCGGCGCAGAACGAGGGCAGGCGGTACAGCCACTTCTCCACGAAGGCGGTGATGGCGCCGCCGGCAACCGCGGCGATCAGCATCACGCCGCCGCCGACGATGAACGGAGTGGTGGGCTCGTTGCTGCTGGCGGCAGCGTCGTGCATGACGGCGAGCGTCCACTGGGGCAGGCCGGTGTTCCACTGGGCGGTGAACAAACCCCAGCTCCAGGCGCCGACGGTCGCGGCCGCTCCGTTGTGGAGGATGAACCGCTGCAACGGGGTGAGCGACACCCACCAGGCGGTGAGAGAGCTGCGGTTGCGGCCGGGGCCGGTCCCCTCCCCTGCGCGTGCCGGCGGCTCCTGGCCTGTGCCGTAGTAGTGGTGATGCACCTCGTACGTGTCCGGGTCTGGTGCCTGCAGAGCGGCGGTCTTCTGTACGCGGAACCAGTCGGGCTCGTCGCCCTCCGGCTCCGGGAGGTCTTCGTCCGCGTCCGAGGCGGCCGCGCCCTCGGCCTGGTCGTCGTCCTTGTGTCGACGCCAGGGATCACGAGGTGGCCACACCCTCTTCACCGGCTCACCCGCGGGCTGCGCCTCTGCGGGCCCGGCCGGCTCAGGCGTGGCGTCCTGGCCCTCTGCGGGCATCGGCTCGTCGGCCGGGGCCTGCTGCTCGGGGATGTCCGTGAGGTCGATGGTCTGCCCGGGCACGGGCAGCCGGCCGCCGGGCGACATCGAGATCCGACGGGTGGCACCGGCGGACGTCAGTTCCTGCTCGGGGCGGGCCGCGGCCGGCTCGGGCTCCTCGTCGACGGGCTGCTCGGCGTGACCGAGGGGCCGGACACCGATGCGGGACAAGAGGCGACGCAGCTGCGTCTCGTCGTCCGGGACTCCGCTCTCCGCCTCCGCGGTCTGGGGCGGTTCGCCCTGAGAGGTGTTGGAGTGCGTCCGGTTTCTCCGGCCGCGATTGGAAGGGGTCGTGCTCACTGCTCGCTCACCTCTCGGGAGATGGGGCGTCGCACGAGGGCGAGGCGGGGCCGGCCGCGCTGCGGGGCGCTGGCCGACCCGGCCGGTCCGGTAGCGGTGACGGGCCGGCGGGCCGGTGCGACGAGGGCGAGGGCCTCGTTGACGTGCTGGTCGAAGGTGGTGGCGGACATGTGTGGTCCTCACGGTCGTGCTCGCGGGCAACCCTCCTGAGCGCCCTGCGGAGCGGGGCGTCAGGGTCGGCTGCCGGCGGCGGGGACGAGGAGGCCGCTGTCGTGCTGCTCGAAGTGGTCGCCCACGGTCGGGTCGAGGTGGACGAGCTCGTCGAGGAGCGGCTGCTGGCCAGCCGGCGCCGGGTCGGGCTGGAGGTCTTGGCGGCCGGCGGCCGACTGCGGCGGCTCGTTCGCGAGGGCGAGGGCCTGGTCGAAGTGGTCCGGTTCTTCGCCGTCGGCGCCGTGCGCCGCGGGATGGGCGGCCAGCGCCTTGGGCAGCCACTCGGCCTGCGTCTTCAGGAACTTCTCGGCCCGCGGGTTGCCAATGCCGAGGGCTTCGGCGCACTTGTTGATGCCCCAGGCGAACGTGCCGTCATCCTTGCGCGGGACGATCTCGACGAAAGCGGCCATGACCTCCTCGTCGGTCTTCCGCTCCGCAGCCGTGGTCTCATCCTGCTCGGCGTCGACGTCCGGGTGCGGCGAGACGGTGTTCTCGTCATCGCTGGCGTCCTCGGGCCCACCGCTCTCGGTCATCCTGGCCTTGACCTGTGACTCTTCGCCGTCGGCGGGGTGGGATGAGGGCGCAGGATGAGGTTCAGTTGCCTGGGATGGGATGGTCGGGATGGTGCCGATCAGGGTGTTGAGGATGCCCTCGAACGCCGCGGGATTGCGCAGGTTCATCCCGGCGATGTCAGCCTGGCGCACACGGAGCTGGAGCCGGGCGACGACGCGCTTCAGGATGACGGGGTCGGAGCATCCCGCTCGTTCGCTGGCATCCTGGGCGCGGGCGTCGGCGTGCATCTCGGCGAGGCGGTATGCCCAGTGGGTCATCCAGCCGCTCCTCTTGACCGCGTCCTGGGCGCGGCGCAGCCGGTACCAGCGGTAGGCGGCCCGGGAGATGCGGACCTCGGTGGTGGCTTCCTCCTGAGCCAGGTCCTGGCGGGCGGCGAGGAGCAGCGCGACGCGGAAGGCCTCGACGGGGTGGAGCAGGCGCACCAGGGCGATGCGGCGATCCGGGCGTCCGCCCTTGTTGCGGGCGGCGCGGCGCTCCTCAAGGGAGCCGATCTCCCAGAGCACGGCGGCCAGGACTGGCCACACCGCGCGGACGGCGCCGCCGAGGACGGAGTCGGCTTCGGACGCGGAGAAGACGGCGCTGATGCCGGCCAGGGTCCAGAAGAGTGCTCCGGACAGGCCCGGTCCGTCGCCGTCGTGGGCGCGGCGGCGGGCGCGGCGGCCGCAGACCATCGCCGCGACGTCGAGCGCGACGAAGGGCAGGAGGTCGAAGGGGGCATCCAGGCCCATCTGGTGGTGGCCGACCCGGCGCAGACCGGTGGCCGACAGGGCAGCCGCAGCCGCAGCGATGACGACGGTGAGGAGGTCCTCGAACCGGCGCCCGCGGCGGTCGGCGGCCGCGGCCCGCTCGTTGTCGGTGAGCTCGGCCAGGGCCAGGCGGCGCCGGCGCAGGGCGATCGCTGGCCCGAGGGTGAGGACGAGCGTGCCGAGGACGAACTGCCAGCTGCCGAGGAGCTCGGCGAGGTCCGCGCCCTGGGGGGCGAGGTCGGGTGTCACGGGGAGTCCCTCCGGGCAAGGTTGCTGGCCGCATCGGCGGCCCGGGCGCGCAGCGGGTCGCCACTGGGCTGGATCGGGTCCTGGGTGACCCAGGTCCTGAAGGCGTCACGCTCGGCGGTGACCTGACCGAGCAGGCCCAGGAGCATCGCGGTGAGCGGGTTGACGGGCGGTACGTCGGTGCCGGCCGGTACGAGGACGGGGAGTAAGAGGACGTCGTCGCGGCGGGCGAGGGCGCTGACCAGGGCGCGGTTGAGGGCGTATGCGTCGTCGGCGGGGTTCATGCGGCGACCGTCCAGCCGGCGGAACGGCGGTGGGCGGCGACGAGCTCGTCGCGGCGCCGGGTGGCCTCGCGGATGTTCTCCATGTTCTCCAGGCGCTTCTCGCGCTTGCCGGAGGTGCCGAGGTACTGACCGGCCAGCCGCTGAACCTCGCGCGCCGCGGCGATGCGGGCCTGCTGCTGCTGGGCGGCGTGCTGGTCCTCGGCGAGGGCCTGGTCGAGCCGGTCGCGCTCCATGACGAGCCGGCGCTTGAGCTTCTCGGGGGACAGCCCGCCGCGGATGCCGACGGTGTCGCCCTCACGGAGGGCGAGTTCGGCGCACGCGGCGCGCACCGGGCACACAGAGCAGTGGTCGCGGACGGTCTGGGCACGGCGGCGGCGCCAGTCGGTGTCCGGCTCTCCGTCCTCCTGGTAGAAGTGGCCGATGTCCGGTTCGGCGGTGAGGCAGACCGAGTACTTCATCGCCTGGCGCAGTTGCGGGGTGCGCAGCTCCTGTGCGACGTAGTGGCCGTCCTGCCGATCAAGGAAGCCGCTGGCGACGAGGCTGTCGAGCGGGCCGGTCGAGGCGACGAACTGGGCGATGCTCGCCTCGGCCGAGCCCGGGTTCGGGCGGGAAGTCGGCGGGTGGGCTGCCATCATGGTGTTCACGCGATCTCATCTCCTGTGACGCTCTGGTGGGTGGATGAGGCGCGTTCACGGCCTCCGGGGGGACCAGCCCCGGGGGCCGCTTGCGTTTTCACGCCCCATCTGACTTAACTGACTGCGTCAGTTGAGTCAGATCATGCATGGCGATGCCGATCACGTCAAGGAGAGGGCGGTCGATCACGTGACGAAGCAGCTGTGGCTGGTGCGGCAAGATGTGGGCATGACGTCCCATCACCCGCACGAACGCGCCGCGGCGGCGCTGCGCGCCGACATCACGGCGGGAACGTTCGCCGCCGGCGAGGCGCTGCCCGGGCAGCGGGAGCTCGCGGAGAAGTACGGCGTCGCCCAGAACACGATGGGACAGGCGCTGCGCCTACTGGAGGCCGAGGGGCTGGTCGAGATGGCACCCCGCCGCCGGACCCGGGTGCTGCAGTCGTTCCCGCAGGTGGAGGTGCAGGTCTCCGACGCCGGCCATCTCTGGCCGGTCGACAGCGAGAGCCTCGGCCATACCGACCTTCACGCCGGCGCCAGAGTCGCCAACCAGCAGGCCGCGGAAGCACTCCTCCTCCCCCCCGGCGCGCGGCTCTTCGAGCGCCAGGCCGTCCTGCTCCACACGGGGACCCCCTGGGCCTGGCAGACGCTGTTCACCGCGACCGAGCTGAACTCGGACAGTGGCGGCCACGCCGTCACCGTCGCCCCCTTCGTCACCGGTGGCGCGCGACAGGAGAGCGGGCACAGCAGCCGTTGGTCCGCGCGGCCGGCGACTGCCGAGGAGAACCGGCTGCTCCGGGGTCACAGCCTGACGGTCCTGGAGGTCCGCAGAGTCGGATACGTCGAGGAACGCCCCAATACATACCTGTTGACGGTCGTACGGGCAGATCGAGCGACCGTCCTCACGGGAAGCTCCAGTTCGTAGCCCTCTGCCCCAACTGCCCTTTTTTGTTAGTACTTTTCGACGCCGAGTGGAGAACGCGCCGAGAGCGTGTGCGCGACGGCTGTCAGGGGATAGGGTGACTTTCGCTTGATCCAATACGCCTCACCTCGGGCCCCCGGTGCACAGCGCCGAGGATGAGCCCGGTGAACCGAGAAGGCGGTTCTCCCATGAGCAGCACCGCACAGCTTCTGAGCGGCTCCGCCGCCCCGGGCGCGATGCTGCCATGGGCGCCGTCCGGCGCGATCGGGCCCAGAGATGCGAAAGCCCCCTGGAAGGGGGAGTTGAGGATGTCGTAGACCTTCCGGGCGGGCGCCTCTAGCAAAGGCTGCTCCTCGCCCCTCTCCACCGGCTTCGGAGTTAGCGGCTCCTCTGCCGGCCGTCACCGCTCAGTCCTGGGTTAGCGGCCCAGTTTTGAGCGAGGGCCAGACCGAATGGTCCGGCAATCACTGCCTCCAGCAGCAATCCCCCCGAAGGGGTTTGTCGTTTCCCGGGGCAACCCGGGAGAACGGGGTCCATCTTGCAGTACACCCATGCCCTTTGTCAGCTCGGACGCCACCGAAGCAACCCGATCGCGATGGTTTTTCGCCCGTCCGTGACGCCAACGCCACGCTCCGTTCCCACTCTCGCGGCCAGCGCTCCCGCCGGGATCCGTCGTGGCCCAGCTCGGTCCAGTGGCCGGCCCTTGACCAGCTCCAGCCGGCACCCCTTGACCAACAAGGCCGATGCCTCGCTCCCCACAGCTGGCCGATGTCCCTTCACGGGCTTGGTCAAGGGGCTGGTCAAGGGGGCCCGCCGCCACCCCGGACACCCCCTTGACGCGCAGGTCACAGGCTTGCCAGGGATTTTCTCGGCCCGACTGTCACACCGTCGGCTTTTTCGACACCCGTAGCAGCTGAAGGGCCCTTTCCTTCAGCTTCCGCCCGAGTGCCTCTGGCCAGACCCCAGACCGCGCGTCCCCGCCGGACGCCGTCGAGACCCAGCGCACACGAGTCGCCGCCCCGCGGCGCCGGTGCGCCAGGAGAAGCGTGCCCCGCACAACAGCAGTACCGAGCAGCCCGCCGCCAGCGGGCGATCAGGCGCGCCCGCAGCGCCGCCAGCGGGTCAAGGTGCCCCTGCGCCTCGTCACCAACCCGCACTACGCCGACGTCGCGGTGACCACGTACGTGAAGATCGCCGCGTTGGCCTCACGTCCCGAGGGCTGCACGGCGGCGACCGCGACCATCGCGGAGTACGTCGGCCTGTCGAAGGCCTCCGTCGAACGCGGCATGACGCAGCTGATGCGCCCCGGGCCCGACGGCGTCGTCGAGCTGTCCTCGACCCGCCGTTCCCTGCCCGGCGGATGCGGCACCTCGGCGGTGCGCCGTACCCGGCCGCTGTCCGCGACCGAGCGATTCGTGTGGATCCCGGTGGCCGCGGCCGAGGACCTCACCCCGCGCCAGCTGCGCGCGTACGCGCTCATCGCCTACGCCCAGGCCCAGAAGATCCCGCTCACCGAGTCGGAAATCGCAGGGGCGCTCCACCACCACAGCGGCCAGCGGGCCGGACAGCCGCTCACCACCGCGGCAGCCGGTGCGATCGTCGACGAGCTGGAAGCAACGCGGTGGATCACCGTGGAGCGGCGGGCCGGCGTGCGCGGCCGCCACCACTTCATCGCTCACGACATCCCGTCCGCCGCCCAGGACCTGCCCTGTGGACAACCGTCCCCCACGGGCGTCGCGCCCTCCTCCACCTCTGCTCCTGGTGAGGGATCGGGTTCCTCGGCTGGTGCGGGATCACTCGCGACTAAGGAAGAACCTAGGACTGACCGACCTGATGACGAGCGCGCACTCTTCTCACCCGCCGTAGGCGAGGTACAGGTAGGTGAAGGTGTGGAAAACCGCTGTGCTCGACTGCCACACGACTCCGGCGAAGACGGCCTCGCGCTGCGCGCGGATGACCACCAGACCCCCTTGACCACCCCCTTGACCAACCCCAGCGGCTCCTACGACGGGCCCGGGCTGACCGTCAGCGCCCGGGTCCACGCCGTCCTCGAGCCGGTGCACTGGCTCTTCCGGCAGACCAGCGTCTACATGCAGCGGCGCATCGCCAGGGAAGTCGGCCGCCAGTTGCGCTCCGGCATCGACGACGCCCGGCTGCGGCAGCGGCTGGAGACACGGGTCTGTCGCACCTTCACCGACGAGATCCGCGATCCCGGCCGGTGGATCCTCGGTGTCGGCCTGCCCCGCTGGGGCTGCGGCATCTTCGACTGCGAAGCCGGCGTCCTGTGGAGCAGCGGCCGCCGGTGCTCAGTGTGCGAGGAGATCGTCCGTGACCGGCGCCGCACCACGGCTCAGCCCGAGGCACCCACTCCCGCCATCGTCCATCCTGTCCCTGCTCCTGTTCCCGTCCAGCCGTCCGCTCTCGCAGCTCCCCGGGGCCGGTGCCCGGAGTGCGGCTGCGCCGTCCTGGTGCTGAACCGCGCCCAGCCAGCCCCCCGGTGCAAGCCCTGCCGAGAGGAGCACGAGGGTGGACGGGCAAGTGGTCCGCCCCCGTCGGCACACCCCGAAGTGTGCGCGGGATGGGACGGCAGTGGATGCACCCGTCCGGCCCTCGGCTCCACCGGCCTCTGTGTCCGATGCCGGACCCGCCGGATGGAGCGGGCCGCATCATGAGCCGCCCACTTCACCCGTCGAGACTCACCACTCCCGGGTCGCCCCGGGCCACCTCCACCGGAACGCGTCCCACTCCGCAGGCGCCGAAGGAGCAGAGCTCGGCATCAACCGCACCGCAGCGCCGTCAGCCGTTCCGGACATCGGGACCGCGGGCATGGTCGACGTCCCGGCACCGGACCAAGGTTTCTCGTAGCGCCACGGCCCCCTTGACCGGCCTTCCCCACCCGCCGGGCTCCTCCTTGACGCGCGGTCCGGGTCAAGGGGAAACCTGACCGCCCATCGCCGGGTGCCGCAGCACCTCGAAGTCACCATCGTGGAGTGGCGCCGAGGGTCGCGGCCGCCGGATGAGTGGACGCCACCGAGGCCGATGCGTCGGCCCCATCCTTCCCGGTCCACTCGCGCAACCGCCATCCATCGCCCGCCGCCGCGCACTAAGTGGGCTCCACCGTGTGCGCGGTGGAGCCCACTCAGTGGAGTGGAGTGAGGCCCGACCCCCGCCATCGGGTGTCGCTCATCGGCCACTCCCCCCGGTGGACGACACCCGATGCACCGGCCGGCCCGGTCTCCACTCAGTGGCCTCCACTCGATGCCCCCGGATCCCCTCGCACCGGTAGCACCCGCCGATGGGACCCGGCGGACAAGGCGAGAGACGACGAATGCCCGAAGCACAGAAGGGATCGTGGAGAGCGGGAGCATCCGTCCAGGACGTCCGCCGACGGCACCCTCTGTCAGAGCCCCTCTGCCCTCTCGCCCCCTTGACCACCTGCCTCGCGCAGGTTGCCCCACCCCCTTGACCGGCCTCCGTTCCACCCCTTGACCACCGGCCGTGGCCCTGCCCTGCCGTTTCCCCTTGACCTCGGCCCAGGTCAAGGGGAAACCCGGCGTCCGATCAACGTCCAGGAACCGATGCGGCTGGGGCGCAGCACCGACTCCAGCGGCAACCGATTCGACACGGGCCAGCCGATCAGCGGACGAACGACAGTGCGGACAGGCTTCCTCCCGGGCGAGCACCGGGGCGGGCGGAACACCGTGCAGGGGTGATGGGGGTCCGGGGCTTCAGCACGACCTCGCGGTGGCGTCCATCGCAATGGACCGAAGTGTGGGTGGACGGCGCAGCGCGAGGCCTGAGTGCGGATGGACCCGAGCACCCCGCGATGGGGCCGGCCCATCCACTCGATGTACTCCATCCAATCCAGTGGACCGGAGTGGGCAACCGGCGCCGGAGTCCACCCACAGAGTGGAGGGTGGACTCCATCCGGGGCTCCGCGCACACCTTGGTGCCCACCCGATGGAGTGCCGGCCGCGCCATCGGGTGTCGTCCACCGGCCAGCCAACCCCAGTGGGGCGACACCCAGCCGCCCACCCACACAGTGGGCTCCGCCCGGTCGCGAGAGGCCAAAGCGGAAGGCCGCCCGAAGTGTCGGTGGAAGGTGAAGCGGAGCGTGCCACACACCGAGACGGCCCCCAGCGAGCATCTGCTGACGGCGCCCTCCGGCCGCCCTTGCCCACCTGCACTGCGCAGGCTCCCCACCCCCTTGACCGGCCTCCGTTCCACCCCTTGACCACCGGCCGTGGCCCCTGCCGTTTCCCCTTGACCTCGGCCCAGGTCAAGGGGAAACCCGGCGTCCGATCAACGTCCAGGAACCGATGCGGCTGGGGCGCAGCACCGACTCCAGCCGAGCCGTGGGTCGATCTGCTGGGACCAACCTGCGGATGAGCATCGTGGCCGCAGGGCTTCATCCCCGGCACGCACCGAGCGCCCCGGCGGCGATGGCGGCAGCCCGAGCCTTCGATGGCGTCCATCGCGATGGGTGGATGGGTGGATGTGGGAGCACCGAGCCCACTGGGTGGCCACCACATGGACGTACGCGAGCGCCGCGACAGAGGCGCGGTCCATCCACTCGGTGGGCTCCATCCACTGCCAGTGGCCTCCACTCCTGCCCCTGGTCGGAGTGCGGCCACACCCCCATCCACCCGCCCAGTGGACGCCCCTTGCCCACTCCGCCCGCCCTTGACCATGGCCCTCCTGCTCACCCAGACACCCGGAGCGGGCCGAGCCCTAGACTCATAAACCCTTGACATCGTTTAGGGTTTATGCCAGAGTATCTCTAGACGGTGTTTAGGGATTTGGGGTAAGTTGGATGAACAGCAAGGACGTCCGGCAGCTCATCAAGAAGCTGAAGGCTCAGGGCTTCGAGGCCACCCCGACTAAGGGCGGCCATTGGCTGGTGAAGAAGGGCAGCGTTCGAGTCACCACACTGCCGGGCACGCCGTCTGACCCACGCAGCCTGAAGAACTGCATCGCCGCCCTCAAGCGGCACGGATACACCCCGTAGACCACGGGGCCCGCCCGGCAAACCGGGCGGGCCCCCCAACCGCCCCCACCGAGAACTGGAGACGATCATGACCCAGGCATGGAGCATCTACGTCGAGCTCGGCTGCTGCGATGCTCCGGACGACCTCTACGACGACCTGCACGACCGGCTTGCCACCGCCCATCCCGCCGTCGGCACCGCTCCCAACGGCAACCTGTCCGTGCGCATCTTCGTAGAGGCCTCCACCGCCCGGCAGGCCGTCGACACCGGCCTGAAGACCGTCTCCGCTGCCCTGAAGGACCTCGGCGTCACCGCCCCCGTTGTGGGCGTCGAAGCCATCACCGAAGCCGAACTGGACCGCCGCAACGCCGAGAAGGACGTCCCGGCACTCGCCGGCGTCGGCGAGATCGCCGAACTCTTCGGCGTCACCCGGGGCCGCGCTGGACAGCTCACCAAGCGCGACGACTTTCCCCCTGCGGTCGCCATCCTGAAGTCCGGACCGGTCTACGTGAAGGAGCAGGTACAGGCCTTCGGGCAGCGCTGGGACCGCAAGGGAGGCCGTCCGGCGAAGCCCGTCGTCCTGACCGAGGCGGAGAAGGTTCTGCTTGCGGCGCTCCGGGATGCACAGGCCGCCCACTCCCGCGCGACCGTGGGCTGGGCGGAGCAGGGGGACCAGCTCGTCGTCACGAGCGGAGAGGGCCGTGCCTTCGTGGTGGAGCTGAAGGCCTCCGCGACCGGCGAGGCGCAGATCCCCGATGAGGTCATCGAGAAGCTCTCGAAGGAGAAGTTGGTCAGCGTGACCCGCCGCAGCGACGAGCTGGATGTCGAACTGACGGCGAAGGGTGAGAAGCACGCCGCCGAGATGTGAATGGCGGACAACCGACGGAGGCCCGCCCCGGCATCGGGGCGGGCCTCCACACGTTCCGGGGGACCACGCCGGCAACTCGCGGTCCACTCCCACCGCGGGCGCTGCGTACTGAGGGGGCTCCATCCAGTGCTCCGCGGTCTGATGGAGCCCACTCGGTGGAAAGCCACCCACCCATTGCATGTCGTCCATCGGCCCGCACCATCTGGTCGACGAAACCCGATGGACCGGGTCTTGTCCACCCACGCAGTGGGCTCCATCCAACCCGGTGCACCGGTGGCATCCATCGATGACGCACGGTGGAGGAGGCGGGGAGCGGCATGTGCCACCACCCGGAGTGGGTCTCAGGCAGGCGGCTTCTGGTGATGCCTCCTCTGTCCTTCCCACCCCCTTGGCCGGCCCCCCTTCCGCCCCTTGACCACGGGCCTGCGCCTCTGCTGTTTCCCCTTGACCTCGGCCCAGGTCAAGGGGAAACAGCACGGGCGTTCCCAACCCAGAACCGCAGAGGCTGGCGCACTGCACGGCAGGTGCGGGCGGCCGGTCCAATGGAGCCGGAAGTGTCTCTCCCTTCGCGCACCGGAGGGGTACGGAACGACGTCCGGATGTGATGGCGGGGCGCAGGTCTCCACCCGAGCTGGCGATGGGGTCCATCGCGATGGCGATGGGTAGGAGCGCCGAGCCCACTGGGTGGCCACCGCGTGGGCGTGCGCAAGCCCCGCGAGGAGGGGCGCGGGCCATCCACTCAGTGGACTCCATCCAAGCCGGTGGATGGAACCGGCGCCGAAGTCCGTCCACTCCACCCTGGCCCCAGCCGGAGTGGGCGCGCACCTCCGTCCACCTCACCCGGTGGGCGTCCATCCCCTTGACCACTCCGCCCACCCCTTGACCACGGCCCCCTTGCCCACCTGGGCCACTCAGGTGCCAGGGCCCGTTTCCCCTTGACCTCGTCACGCCGCGAGAGCGGTCAGACCGCGGTCAAGGGGGGTGTCGGGAGTGTGAGCGCCATCGAGACCAGATGGCGCGAAAGGACGGACACGGACGTGGCCACCACCCAGCACACCCCGGCAACCGACTCCTCCGAGTCCGTGACCCGCTACACCACGATCTCCCTGATGAACCGCGACTGGGACGTGCTCTGCCGCGACCTGAGGGCCGCCGACCGGGTGGCCGCCTGGGCGGAGGAGCACGCCGAGCTCGCCGGAGCAGCAACGCCCCAGGACGTCGTGGACAAGATCTCCGACCTCCACCGCCGCGGCGAGTTCGACCAGCACGACCGCGTGATGCACCTGCTGGTCGAGCGGGCCGCCGAGGTCGGCTTCGATGCCCACCTCGCGTGGAGGATCACGGTCCGGGTCCTGCTGCCCAAGGCGATCCTCATGGCCAAGACCCAGCGCCGTACCGGCCTGCCGTGGGACGACGTGTGCGCGGCCGTGTTCGGCGCCGCCTTCGAGGTCGTCCGCACCTACCCGCTCGACCGGCGGCCGCGGCGGATCTTCAACAACCTCGCCCTCGACACCCTGCAGCTCGCCCGCCGCACCCTGGCCGCCTGTCTCGACGACATCGAGGAGGTCCAGGAGTTCGCCTCCGGTGTCGCCCCGCTGGCCGCAGCCGAGCACCACACCCGATACACGCACGTCGTCTCCAGCGAGGACCCCGACACCCCCCACCGCACGGTCGAGCTCGCCGACCTGCTGATGCGGGCCGCCCAGATGGAGCTCGTCGACGTCGACGAGCCGGCCCTGTCGCGTCACGAGACACGGACCGAGGTCCTCGACCTGCTGCTGTGGGCGGTGGAGGTCGGAGCGCTCAAGGAGCTCGAGGCGCAGCGCATCGCCCGGTACTACCTGTCCACCTCGCAGCGCCCCAACCAGCGCCACATGACCACCCGGTCCATGGGCCACGAGGGAGACCTGCTGCGGCAGCACGCCAGCCGTGCCGTACGCACGCTGCGCGCGAAGTCGGACCTCTCGCAGTACCGCGCCGCGGCCTGAGAGCTGCCGGCGCCCGTCGGAAGGGCGCCGGCGGAAATCGCCCGAAAAAATTTCAGCCCGACTGTCACACCGCGCGCTTCCTCAACACCTGTAGCAGGCGAGAGGGCCGCCAGATCGGTCCAGCCCCACCTGAACACCCACCCCCACTCTTCTCGACTCCGGGAGAACCGACGTGACCACGATGTCCCCGGCCGGCACCGGCCGACAGCTGCTCGACGCCGATGAGGCCCGTGTGGCCCGTGCTTCGCGCGAGCTGACCAAGATCGCCGCTGCTCTGGTGAGCCGGCCGATGGACCGTGACCTGCACGAGCAGATGCGCGCCTTCCTCGACAGGGAGTCGGAGGCCTCTCTGGCGTCGTGGGATGTGCTGCTGCAGCGCACGCCGGACCAGCTCAAGGAGCGCATCTCGACGGTCCTGACCGTCCAGGCACTGCGGAGGGCTTCGTGAAGCGGCCGCGTCGGCAGCGCAAGGCGGCCAAGAAGCACCTCGTCGAGGCGGAGGTCTGGGACGAGGAGGTCGAGGAGCTTCAGGAGACGTCGGCGGACGAGCCGGACGAGACCGGGTGGAAGACCAGCACGGCCCAGATGGCCGGGCTCTCCCGCCTGGTCAGCGCCGGGGTCTGGGTGCTCGTTGTCTCCGGCCCGGTTCTCGGAGCGCTCGCGTTCCTCTCCTCGTCCGCTCCGGCCCAGGGCGCGGCCAAGCCTGTCGCCACGGCGACGCCGGCGTCGCCGGTCGGGCCGGCCGGCTTCGCCGAGCTGTTCGTCGCCGCCTACCTGCAGGCCGGCCAGGGAACCGAGCGGGACCTGGCGCCGTACTACTCCGGCTCCGTCGCGCTCGCGGTCAAGCCCGGGACCCGCACGGCCACGCAGTCCACCGTGATCGCATCCCGCGAGGTTCAGCCCGGCTACTGGTCCATCACCGTTGCCGCCGACGTCACCGCCCACGACGACAAAGGCAAGTCCACGCGGCTGGGCGTCCAGTACTTCCGCGTCGGCATCCAGGCCACCGGCCCGGCCGGCGCCGGCGGAACCGCACAAGGCGCTGCCCCTGCCGGCTACGTGGCGACATCGCTGCCGGCGCAGGTGGCCGCGCCTGCCGCACTCAAGCCGGGCGGCCTGGCGTACGAGACCGACCGCGGGTCGAGCAGTGCGGACCCGTCGGTCGAGACCGCGCGCGGGTTCCTGACCGCCTACCTGACCGGTACGACCGAGCTCGACCGCTACACCTCGCCCGGCACCCGACTGCAGCCGATCACCCCTGCGCCGTACGCCGCGGTGAAGGTGACCGGCGTCCAGGACGACTCGTCCGGCCCGGGCCAGCAGAAGGTGCCAGCCGACGGCACGGTGCTGCACCAACTGGTCCAGGTCGACGCCACCGACCAGGCCGGCAGCCCGGCATCGCTGAGCTACGCACTCACCCTCAAGTCCCGCGCCGGCCGCTGGGAGGTCGCCTCCGTCGACGACGCCCCGGCCATCCGCGCGAGCAGCCCGCCGTCGGCGGCGCCGCACACCACCACGAGCCCTGACGCAGCTACGGCATCTGACTCGCCGTCGCCGTCGCACTCCTGAAGAAAGAGGAATCGTTCATGCACACCCTGGCAGCCGCCAACCCCCACCACGTTGTCCTCGCCGGCGACGTCCTCGACTGGGCCAACACCAAGACGGGGCAGGTCCGTGCACTGGTCCTCACCGTGGCCGCCCTCATGGCGATCATCGCCGTGCTGATGGCCTGGTGGAAGACCCGCTCCTTCGTCGGCACCCTCGTCGCCTTCGTCCTGGCCGCCCTCGTGCTCTGGGGGATCAGCAACCTCAACGTCCTGCAGACCAAGGTCGGATCCGAGATCAACGACACCGGGGCCGCGGCAGCCTCCAGGTTCCACGTCGCCGGTGACGCCCCCGCTATGGCGGGTGAGGGCTGGCAGGTCTCGTGAGCGCCTCGGAGGAGGAGCTGATCGGGCACTCGTACACGCGAGCCCGTAAGCACCCACTCGTCATCGGCAAGCTCCCGGGAGCCGGCCGGCTCCCGGGAGGGCCCTACACGATCACCCAGGTCATGACCATGGTGATCACCTTCGGGCTCCTCGTCATGACGAAGGATCTGTGGGCCCACTTCGGCGCCATGAACTTCATCCTCATGGCGCTGATCCCCTGGGGCCTGGCCTGGGTGCTGCGATACGCGCGGCTCGACGGCCGCGATCCGGCACGCGCCGTGCGCAGCCTGCTCATCTACTCCTCCACTCCGGCCCAGGGGCGCCTGGCCGGCAAGCCACAGCGGGTCGCTCGACCTCGACTGGCGACCGCCACCTGCACGGTGCGCGTCCGGTCCGTCGAGCGACCCGCCCCGGCGGCGGCCCCGCAGCCTGCTGCAGCGCCCGCACCCGCGGCCAGGCGCAGAGCCCGCCCGGCACCTGTGCCAGCGGCGGCCGCAGCGAGCCGGCCAGAGCCGAAGACCGGGCTGCAGGCCCTCCTCGCCTCCCTTGACGAGCAGTAACCAGCCGCCCCGCCGTCACCACCAGCACAGAAAGAAGAACCCCATGCGTCTCCCCGTCCGGCACATCAGCGGCCACCTGATCTGGACCACTGCCGCCACCGTGTGGGCGGTGTGGCGCGTCGACACCGAGAACTACACCCACGCCTCCAAGTCCACGAAGCGCGAGCGGCTGGACGCACTGGAGTCCCTCTTCAAGTCCCTGCGGGGCGAGGCCCTCCTGCTCAGCCTGTGCCCGAGCGTCGACGCCGCGTCGGTCGTCACCCGCATGACCGCCGGCGTCGACCTCGACGCCTCCCCCGAGTACGTCGACCTGGCGCTGAAGGTCCTCGACCAGCTCCAGGACCTCGAGCTCACCGGCCGCGTCGACTTCCTCGCCGTCCCGTTGCCTCACCTCGACTTCAAGCAGAGCGCCCGGGCGGTCCTCTCCTCCCTCCAGGCGGAGGTGATGGGCACGCTCGGTCTGCCGGTCGCCCCGATATCGCTCTCCGAGGAGCGCCAGCGCCTGGAGCAGGCGACCCGCCTGGCCGCCGGCTGGCCCTCCGGCATCAAGATGCGGCCTGCCACCGAGGCGGAGATCTTGTGGATCTACGGGCACAGCGCCCGCCGGGGCCTGAGCGAGCCGCTCCTGCCCGAGGACGGCGCACCGCGCGGTCTTCGCGGTCGCGGCCACACGGTGACCGCCCACACCCAGGTGATCCTGGACGAGGGCGGCCGCGGCACCCGGGCCTCCAAGGGCCCGACCAACCCTTTCAAGCGCCGCTACCTGCGCGCCACCAGCGAACACGGCGACTCCTACCAGGCGTTCTGCGTGCTCTCCGAGATGCCGGAAGCCTTCCGGTTCCCCGGCAGCGAGTACCTGGCCGCGCTGGACGAGTTCAACTTCCCCGTGGACTGGGCCGTCCGTCTGCACGTCGAGTCCGGCTCGAAGGCCGAGCCGAAGTCCCGGCGCCAGCAGCGCGAGCTCGCGCACCAGCGCGGTGAGTACGACGGCGAGACCTCCGGCGTGCCGGCCTCCCTCGACAAGGCGTCCCTCGCCCTGGACGAGTACCGCGACCGGCTCACCGCCTCCTCCACCGAGGTCGAGATCCGTGCCACCGTCGCCACCTGCGTGTGGGGGACCACCCCCGAGGAGGCCGACGAGAAGGCGACGTCGCTGGCCAACCACTTCGGCGGCAACGACTACACGCTCGTGAGGCCCACCGGCGACCAGGTCGCGCTCTTCCACGGCATGCTGCCCGGCACCAAGACGCCCGGCCCGATGCTCGACTACACCCAGTACCTCCTGGCCCGCGATTTCGCGATGTCGATGCCGTTCTGCGGCGCCGGCCTGGGCGACGACTCCGGCAGCCTCTTCGGCCTCCAGCTCAACGGCGGCGGCGTACGCCCGGTGCTCGTTGACTTCTCCCACGGCCCCCGCGTCAACGCCTCCGCGTCCGCCGCGTTCGTCGGCGAGCTCGGCTCCGGCAAGTCGGTGGCGATGAAGTGCGCGATGTACTCGATCCTGACCACCGGCCACCGGGCCGGGCAGAGGAACTCCCGCGGCCGTGCCCTGGTCATCGACCGGACCCCGCAGCAGGAGTGGTCGCGGTTCGCGAACGCGTGCCCCGGCACGACCCAGATCATCAACGTCGACGAGAACGCCGGCGTCTCCCTCGATCCCCTGCGCGTCTTCCGCGGCCCGCGCGCCGCCCGCTACACCGAGTCGTTCCTCACCCCACTCCTGGACATCGGCTCGATGAGCATCGAGGGCATCACCCTCGCCGAGGCGATCGAGGCCACCCGGCTCGGTCCCAAGCCGAGCATGACCGCGCTGATGGACACGCTCGCCAACCGGGCCCGCACGCCCGACCCGGAGGAGCCGAACGACGCCGCGGTACGTGCCGCCGCCTCCGAGCTCGTCCGCAAGCTGCGGTCGCTGGCCAAGAAGGACCTCGGCCGCGTCATCTTCGACCCCACGCTGCCGGTCGTACGGATCACCGACGCCGACAGCATCGTCTTCGCCGTCGACCGCCTGGGCCTGCCCACCAAGGAGGAGCTCTCCGAGCACCGCCTCCCGAGCCTGGAGGTCGAGAAGCGGTTCGGCTGGCGGCTGATGTACCTGATGACCGCGCTGTGCCGCGAAATCGCGTTCGCCGACCCCAACGAGTTCGCCGGCGTCTTCCTCGACGAGTGCTGGTGGCTCACCTCGTCCGCCGAGGGCTCCAACCTGCTGCTCGAGCTCATCGCCGACGGCCGCAAGCACAACGCCGGCGCCTTCGCTGGCAGCCACGACCCCTACGACATCGGCCCGAAGTCCGAGATCGGCGACAAGATCCGGGCGCTGCTGTCCCACATCTTCGTCTTCCGCCACCGCGGCAAGGCGCTGGCCGCGCGCTGCCTGGAGTTCCTCGACCTCGACCCGACTGACGACGAGATGCTCAAGGTCATCACCGAGAACCTCAGCCCGCTCAACGTCAGCGAGACCGAGCGCGCCCTGCGGGCCGGCGAGGGCCTGTACCGAGACCTCCGCAAGCGCATCGGTGGGATCAAGGTGCTGATCCCCGCCGATGAGAACGCGGCCGCCGCCATCACCACAACGCCTGGGCAGAGCGACGAAGAAGACGACGAGGCCGTGGAGTTGTTCGCCGAGGCGGACGGAGCCCTGGCATGAGCCACATACAGCGAGGGCGCGTCAAGCGGCGCCTGGGGCTGATCGCCGTCCTGCTGGCCCTGTTCAGCGTGGTGCTGGCCCCTGCCGCCATGGCAGATCCGTCGCCGTCGCCCAGCACGTCCGCTCCTGCGGCGGGCCCCCCGAACTTGAACCAGAAGCCTAAGGACGGCAGTGACGGCCTCCTTCAGCCGTTCAATGTGACGGACAAGGACGGCGTCCCGATCAGCTCCTACACCGTCAAGACGGACACGGGCGGTTGGAAGGACATCGACCTCAAGATATGGAACATCGTCGCCCAACTGTTCTTCGGCGTCTCGAAGTGGGTCATCGGCTTCACCTGCTGGCTGATCAAGTGGGCGCTGAACTTCGGCCTGGCCAAGGTCATGGTCGGACCCGTCGAGGACATCTCCAGCACCCTCAAGTCCCAGGTCATCGACAGGTTGGGGCTTCCCGGCTTGTTCCTGACGTTCGCCGGCTTCTACTGCGGCTGGCTGATCCTCTTCAAGGAGCGCTCGCGCGGTTTCGCCGAGATCGGGGTCTCCCTGGTCGTCGCCGCGCTGACCACCACCGTGCTCGTCTCGCCGGCCCAGGTGCTGCTCGGCCAGCACGATCAGCCGCAGCCGCAGGGCTCCACCATGCTGCTCTCCGAGGAGGGCCTGCTGGGGAAGTCGAAGGACTTCACCCTCGAGGTCGCCAGCATCGTGCTGGCCGACGATCCCGCGAGCGCCCAGGGCAGTGCCGACCCCAACAACGTGGCGAAGCCGATCACCGACGCCCTGGTGGAGGCGTTCATCGTCAAGCCCAACCAGCTCATGGTCTACGGACAGACCTTCGACGGCGCCTGCGACAAGGCCTTCCGACAGTTCAAGCTCGCCGAGTTCAACCTCAACCAGCTGGGGATGAACTACTGGGACGCCATCGTGATGGATTCGATGTACGACACGAACTTCATCGGGCAGCTCAACGAGAACTCCAAGAAGTTCGAGGCCGCGTGCGGGGACGTGAAGCCTAAGGCCAAGCGGGCCTCCGCGGACCTCGCCTTCTCCGCCCTGTTTGTCGCCATCGCCGCCGTCATCGTGGCGATCCTCATGGTCCTGGTCACCGGCACGTTCCTTACCGCGCAGGGCTGGCTGGCCTTCGAAGCCATCCGCGGCCACTGGGCACTGACCGCCGGCATCCTGCCAGGCGGCGGCCGCGCCACCCTGTGGCGCTGGTGCTCCGCAATCACCAAGGCCGTCCTCGGCATCATCATCGCCATTCTCTTCCTGGCGATCTTCATCCTCATCGTCCTGGCCCTGATCGACGCGGACACCGGCGACGTCCTGGCCGTCAAGTTCATCGTCATCGACGTCACCGCCATCGCCGGCCTGGCCGGTCACAAGCGCATCAAGCAGACTGCCCAGAGCATCGCGGTCAACCTCAACCGGAAGCTCGCCAACGCCCGCGTCGGCGGGGCCGGCCGCCGCTCCGTGTTCAGCAGCCCCGGCCGGTACGCCGAGACCGCCCCCGGCCTGAAGCAGATGTGGAGTGAGGCCCGCGGCGAGGCCAGGCGCGTGAGCAGGCCCGTCGGTCAGGGCCTGAGGAGCGCCAAGAAGGCCTGGGTCGGCCCGCCGCAGGCGAACCGCAAGGCCAGCCGGCTGCGGACCGCAGCCCGGGTCGCTACCAACGCCGCCGCGGCTGTGGGTACCGGCGGCGCCAGCGCGGCCGCGAAGGTCGCGGCGCAGCAGGCGGCCAAGCAGACCTTGAAGAAGAGGCTGGCCACGGCGGCCGCGAACAAGATGTCCCAGACCCGGGGCGGCAGGGCCACCATGGCCACCGGCAAGGCGGCCGCCGCCACCGCCAAGTACGGCGCCAAGGCGACCAAGTTCGCCTTCATGGCCACGGTGGGCGCGCCGGTGGGCATTCCCCGTGGAGTCGCCGCGACGAAGCGAGGCGCTGCCGCGGCAACGGCCCGTGCCGGGCAGGTGCGCGACCAGCTGAAGGCCGTCAAGGCACGGACCGTCGACAAGAAGGTCCAGGAGGCCAAGGACTTCGGAGCCGAGTACAAGCGCAACGTCGTCACGGCCGGCAAGTTCGTCGCGAAGCAGGGAACGAAGGCCCAGGTCAACCTTGGTCTGGCCCAGATTCAGCCGGATCCGAAGGCAGGGAATCCTCCTGGGCCCCGGGCCGGTGCCGTCGCGCCGAAGACCCCCGGCGGCGCGCCGGCGGCGGCTGGCACGAAGACACCGAGCTCGGTGAAGCCCCCGGCCGCCGGGCCGACCGCGGTGCCGAAGATGCCCACCCCGCCCACCCCTGCGTCGGCGACGGCCCCGGCTGCGAAGAAGTCGACGCCGGCCAAGCCGCCGGCTCCGCCTCGGACCATCCGGCGTGCCACTCGGCCGCCCGGCCCGCCCAAGCCCCGGCCGTAGCCGGACTGCGGCCGGGACTCCACAGGTCCCGGCCGCCCAGATCACCGCACCAGAACCACCTGACGGGGGACCCCCATGCCTCAAACCGATGCCGCGCGTGCCCGCACCCAGCGCGCGACGATCGCGCTGTTCGTCGCTGCGGCCGTCCTGGCAACTGTCGGTGTCACCCTCCTGTTCGGCCTCCCTGATGAGGCTGACCGTCCTGCCACCGACTCGACTCCGGTCACGGCCTCTTCCTCCGCCCCTGCGGTCGGCAGCGCCTCCGGCGGCACGCGCCCGGCCGAGGCCTCCCCCGCGGCGGAACCGCCGACGTCTCCTGAGCACTTGAGCCCGAGGCAGGTGCCGACGCCGGTCGAGGAGGCGGCCCGGTCCTTCGTGACCGCGTGGGCCAGCCACGACGCCCGACCGGGCCGGGACACCTCGTACGACGACGCGTCCCGGCGGGCCACGACCTACGCTGCCGGAGATCTTGCCGAGGACCTGCGCACTCACACCAGCGGCAGCGCCGCCAGGCAGCAGTGGCTGAGCTGGAAGGACCATCAGGTCCAGGTGGCGGTAGCGGTCGTGCGGGTGTCACTGCCGGACGGAGCGCCCGCACCGAGCGAAGACTCCGCCTTCGCGCGCGTGATCTACAAGCTGACCGAAACGCCAGCCAAGGGCCCTGCCAGCCAGTCGGAAGAGCACGTGGCGCTCAAGCTCCGCCGCGGCGCCGACGGAAGCTGGCGCGTCGTCGGACTCCCCAATGTCTGAGCAGGGCAAGTCCAAGACTCTGCGGAACGTGCTGATCGCGGCGATCCTCTCCTGCCTGCTCGGATTCGGCCTGATCCTGAGTGCCGTACTGGCGCTGTCGTCGGCAATCGGCGAGGACAACACCAGCAGCGCACTGGAGAACGCGGGCTTCGGCGGCGGTCTGTCGGACACCAAGGAGATCCCTGACTGGCTGCGTCCCATCATCCTCGACGCTGTGGCGAGGTACGGCTGTGCGGAGGTCACCCCATCGCTGATCGCCGCCCAGCTCTACCAGGAGTCCACCTTCCGCAAGAACCCGCCCGACGGTGGAGCCGGCGCGATGGGCATCGCCCAGTTCATCCCCTCCACCTGGGCGACCGAAGGTATCGACGCCAACAACAAGGGCGGCGCGGACCCGCTGGACCCTGAGGACGCAGTTCCGTCGATGGTGGCCTACGACTGCAAGCTCGCCGACGAGATCCGCAGCGTGCCGGGCGACGTCATCGACAACATGCTCGCCGCCTACAACGCCGGCGGGAACAAGGTGAAGAAGTACGGCGGCATCCCGCCGTACGAGGAGACGCGCAAGTACGTCCGCGAAATCCGGGACCGGGCGGAGAAGTGGTCCGCGCCGATGGACGGCAAGGTCTCCGGCGGACTGTCCAAGGTTGTGGCCGCAGCCAAAGAGGCGCTCAACACCCCATACGTCCTGGGCGGCAGCTGCAAGCCTCCGTTCCAGGGAGCCAAGGGATGCGACTGCTCCAGCCTGGTCAAGTACGCCTGGAGCAAGGTCGGCGTGAACCTTCCACGAGTCACCTACGACCAGGTCGACATCGGCACCAAGGTGACGTCGGCGAACGACCTGCGCCCCGGTGACCTGATCTTCTCAGGCGGCAGCGCGTCCAGCCCGGAGCACGTATCCATGTACATAGGGGGCGGCGAGGTCATCGACGCGCCGCACACCGGCGCCCGTGTCCGCATCAAGCCCCTGTCCTTCTGGAAGGGCCGGATCCTGATCATGAAACGGCCCAACTACACCGAGCCGGGGTCGGGTGGCACCTCAGGCACGTGGGTCGCCCCTGTCGCCGACGATCACGTAGGCACCGGGTACCGGGTCTCCGGATCGATGTGGTCGAGCGGCTACCACACCGGCGTGGACTTCCCCGTGCGCACCGGAACTGCGACCCGCGCGGTGGGCCCGGGCACCGTGGTGACGGCCGGCTGGAACAACGCGTACGGCTACCAGGTAGTGATCAAACACGGCGACGGCATGTACTCGCAGTACGCCCACCACTCCTCGCTGGCGGTGGTCGTCGGCCAGAAGGTGAAGGGCGGCGACCGGATCGGGTACTCCGGCGCAACGGGCAACGTCAGCGGTGCGCACCTCCACTTCGAGATACGCACCGGCCCGGAGTACGGATCGGACATCGACCCACTGGCCTACCTCCGTAGTCACGGCGTCAAGATCTGACCTGCCGGCCGGCGTCACGCTCTCCCGCAGGGGCATGACGCCGGCCGACGCCATACCGCGAAGAAATTCGGAGCGGAGTGTCACACCGAGCCGGATCCCGACACCTGTAGCAGGTGAAAGGCCCGTTTGCTCTTCGGAGGTGCCGCCATGCTCCCGACTTCCCCCGTGCCCGCTCCGGCCGCCGCGGTGCCGCCGTGCGCCTCGTCCTCGGACGGTGGGCGATGACCACGACCGACCTCATCGATGGCGCAATCGGCTTCGTCGACGACCTCCCGGGCCACGTCGAGCGCCTGGCGGACTCGGTGATGGCCAACGCCTGGTGGGTTGCGCTGGTCGCCCTGGCAGCCAGCGGGGTAGCCGCCGCGGTCCGCTGGGCCCTGTCCCGTGGCCCGATGTCCAAGCGAACGGCTCTGGAGGTGCTGCCGACCACAGGCTTCGACCCGAAGCCGGAAGAGGTCGTCCGCTTCGGGCACCAGATGGCCCGCGCGCACAAGAGCGTGTCGCGCTGGCTCGTGTCCTCGGCCCGCACCAATGCTCTGCGCATCCGGTTCACCTGCTCCAACGGGTCGCTGTCCATGAGGGTCGAGGGCCCGGATCGAGCGATGTCGGTGCTGCGCCACCAGGGCTACGCCCAGGTCGAGATGCGGCCTATCGAGGCCGACGGGCGTGCCGCGCGCGAACGTCCACAGATCCGGCTCGGCTCCTGACGCACCGACGGACACCACAGACAGGTAGATCATGACCACCGCACCACACCCGACCGCCGCCCCGCCGGTCGATCTCGCCAAGCCGGAAGCTGATGACCACGGCAAGCCGGCCACCCAGGAGATGCACTACGCCCGCGCCGAGCTCGCCCTGGCCCTTCCTGACCACCTCGCCCTGCGCGAAGTGCCGCTCACCCCGGATCCGCTCGAGGCCCTGGCCAACGCGGTAGCCGACGTCCGCGAGGACCTCGGCGAGAGCGCCGACGTCGTCCTGGACCTCGTTCCCGTCGCCCCGAACCGTGTCAGCAGCCGCCGCCGGCGCCTGCTGGCCCAGGCCCGCCGCAACCCCACCGACGGGCCGGCCATACCCGGCATGCCGCAGCAGCGCGGCAACCGGTTCGGCTTCGACCTCGCCCAGGTGCTGTCCGAGATTGCCACCGAGATGAAGGGCAACCAGGGCGGCGGTGCCCGGCAACGGCAGCACCAGCAGCGCGCTCACCGCGTCACGGACATGAAGGCCGCCATGGGCAAGCTCGCCCCCGGCGCCGAGCCCGTCTTCTCCATGCAGTTGCTCGTCCGCACCCGCGCGCGCGACGAGTACCGGGCCCGGATGCTGCTGGACCAGGTCCTCGCTGCCCTGGAGCCGTGGTCCGGCGACAACCACCTGCGTCCCGTCGGGCTCCACCTCGGCGTCACCCGCCTCCGGGCGGACCACTGGCTCCACCGGCGCAAGTTCGACCGCCGTTTCGAGAGCGGGCTCTTCATGCCGCGTCGGCATTCCTGGGTGACCGCCCAGGAGATTGCCGGGCTGCTCAAGCCGCCCACCAAGCACAACATGGCCCCGAACATCGCCCGCTCGGGCGGAGTCGTCCCACCGCCGCCCGCAGCGCTCCCGACGTGGACAGGACAGCGAGGCCTGCTGCCCCTGGGGTGGGTGGCCAAGTCCGGCGGCGGGGAGCGCCTCGCCGGCGTCCCGCTGAAGTACCTGCTCTTCGCCCTGTTCCTCGGCAAGTCCGGCTTCGGCAAGACCGAGATGTCGCTCGTGCAGGCGATCGCGATCGCCCACGGCGGGTACGGCGTGCTCTTTCTCGACCCTCATGGTGACGGCTGGGTACGCGCTCGCCCCTACCTGGCCCACAAAGAACTGGCCGACCGGATCTGGGAGATCGACCTCACGAGCCCCGAGCTCGACAAGATGGTCGGCTCCTGGAACCCGCTGTCCATGGAACGCCGGCGCGAGTCCGAGATCCCCGACATCGTCCAGTACATCGTCACCGGCTTCGCCGCGGCCCTGAACTGGTCCGACTCCGCCGGACGTGCGAAGACCATCCTCACGCGTGCGGTCGAGTCACTGGTGTACCTCTCCTGGCATGTCTGCCGCGCCGGCCGGCCCGACCTGGCCCCCACCGTCTTCCAGATCCGCACGATCCTCACCGATGCCGTCTGGCGCACCAGCGTCTTGCCGTACCTGCCCAAGGACATCCGGGACTTCTGGGAGAACGTCTTCCCGGGCTACAGCAAGGAAGCCATCCCGGTCGTCACCAACATCATCGAACGGCTCTCGTCCAGCAACGCGATCAAGGCGTTCCTCGGGTCAAGCCGGTCGACGTACGACATCCGGCACGCCATGGACACCGGGAAGATCGTTTTCGTCTGCCCCGCCGGCACCGGCGATGTCGACCGCATCATCAGCTCCCTGCTGATCTACGACTTCTTCCGGGCCGGCCTGTCACGGCGGGACACCCCGCCCGACCAGCGCCGCGACTTCTATACCTTCATCGACGAGCTGACCAGCGTGGACGGCGCCTCCAAGGGCACGCTCGCCCAGATCACCGAGCAACTGCGCAAGTACAACGTGAAGCTGCTCGCCATGACGCAGATGGCGCAGCGGCTGAGCGCCACCACCCGGCAGGGACTGCTGCAGAACCTGTCCATCCTGTCGACGACCGCGTCCGACGTCGACGAGGCGACGCTGGTCACCCGCCGCTGGGGCAAGAAGGTTGCCCCCGACACGATCGTCCAGCTCAACCGGTACAGCTACGTGATGTCCGTGACCCTCGAAGGCGGCACGACCGACCCGTTCCGCGTCCGCGGTGCCTCGGTGGAGGACCTTTACGGCGACTACTACCGGCCGCAGAACGAGAAACTCCTGACGCAGGCCATCGACGAGAACCTCCAGCGCCGCTCAGTCCGCGACATCCTCACCGACCTGCGCCGACTGGACCCGCGGCTGCGCCGGTTCCTCGTCACCCTCCCCGTCCCGCCGGACGACGACGAGCCCGCCGCCGCCGATCTGCCGGCCGACGAGCCCGAATCCGACGAGACCGCACCGCGCGACCCCGAAGGGCCGGACGGACCGGCCGGCGGCACTGCGTCCGGTGGCGGGGAGGCCAAGCCGCGCGTCCACGACAGCGAAGGCACCGTCATCAGCGGTGGGCCGGACCCGGCCGATGAAGCCCACGACAACGTCCACCCGATCAACCCCCACCAGAACCAGTCGAGGATCGGATGAACCTGCCCCCTGTCGAAGCGACCGCCGCGGCAGCGCTCACGCGCAGTTTCCACGCGATCAGCGGCGAGGTTTTGGAGCTGCTGTACCAGCACCGGGTGCTCTCCACTCAGCAACTGCACGTGCTGCTCACCCCGCCCGAGAAGCGACCGGCCCGCCCCGTGTACCTGCGTCGGCAGCTCGGCGAGCTCCACAAGGCAGGGTTGGTCGAGCGGATCCGGGCGAAGGGGCCCGGTGGCCGCGGGCGGCTACAGAGCCAGCCGTTCCTGTGGTTTCTGACCGAAGCCGGTGCCGAGTCCGTGGAGGAGGCCGGTGAGCTGCCCCCACGGCCATACCGGGTGACGCCCGAGTCCGTCGCCGGTGCCCGCCAGGCGCACACGCTGGGTGTGAACGAAGTCGGCATCGCCTTCGTCGAGTGGGCTCGCCGACTGGGGCACGAGTGTGGGCCGCTGGACTGGACCCCTGAGGTCGCCAACCGGATCCGCGACGGTCAGCGTCGATTCGAGGACGACCACGTCATCAGCGACGCCGTCCTCAACTACGTACACGTAGAGCGTGGCGGCCGCCGGACGATGCTCAGCTTCTTCGTCGAGTTCGACCGTGCCACGATGACCTCCGCGCGGCTCGCCGCGAAACTCGAAGCGTACGGCCGACTGTACGAGTACGTTCCACAGAGCGCGGACCGCGCGCGCCGGACCTCGAACGCGACCCGGCCAGCGTGGATGTACAACTATCCGGTCTTTCCCCGCGTCCTGGTGGTCCTCGACGCGGCGCCCCCGAAGGCCGGGGAGCCGGACCGGCGGGCCCAGCGCCTTGCCGCCCGTACCGAAGACCTGTACGCGCGCGCCGGCGCGGACGTCCGTCTCAGCCGGCTGAAGGGCGACATCAACATCGGCGTCACCACCCTGCAGCAACTCCAGGAGCACGGGCCGCTCGCCCCGATCTTCACCCCGTTGCTGCGTGGCACGCCGTCCGCCCGCCCCGCCCCCACCGACCTCTACCTCGCCTCGAAGTGACCGGCCGCTCCCCGCGGTCTTGAAGGAAGCAGCGCCATGACCAGTACCTCGCTCGAGGTCCCGCCCGACGGCGGGAGCATGATCCGGCTCACCGAGATCCTGCACCGCAGCGTCAAGCTGCGGCAGCGGCGATTCGAGATGCTGCCGCTGCGCGGCCAGGGCGCGCCCTTCACCGAGACCCACGCCCGCAACCCCTCCGACTCCCTGCCGCCGTCCGAACTCGCCGACTTGATCTCCTCCATGTCCGTCATCGGCCTCTTGGAGCCGGTCCTGGCCGAAGAGATCGTCGTCGACGGCAAGGCGCCGACGATCCGCCTGGTCACCGGGGAGCGCCGCCTGCGCGCCATGCGCTGGGGCGCCGTCAATAGACCGGACAACCCGCACTTCCAGGCCCTGCCGGCTGTGGTCTGCCCGGGCCCGTTGTCCGAGGAGGAGCGCCACATGTGGCGCTTCGTCGAGAACTTCGCCCGCGAGCCCCTCCGCCCCGGGGAGCAGGCCGCCGCGTTGCTGTACCAGCGGTGCGCCATCCTCGTCGGCAAGCTCCTCAAGGCCGGCAAGCCCGTGCCACAGGAGGTTTACGCGATCCCCGACCCGGCCGAGCGGTTCCTTGCCCTGGAGAAGATCCGCGGCACCGACAGTTCCTGCGCCGCCCCCTGGAGCGAGGTGCTGGACCGCCTCGGGCTGCAGCTCAACGAACGCAAGGCCAGCGAGCTCGTACGTGCCTTCCGCGCGCTGCCCCGGGACCTCACCGAGGAGATGGACGAAGCCGCGATCCGTCTGAACACCCGGATCCGGTTCGCCGAGCTCCGCAACGGCCGGGCACAGGCTGCAGAGGGCATCTGGGCCGCCTTGAAGTCCTCCAAGCGGCTCCACCTGCTGCCGACCGCCGTGAACGTCGGCCTGGAGGACCCCGACCTCGGACCAGAAGAGATCATCGCCGAAGCCGAAGAGCGGCAAGACACGGCGAACGCCGGCCGCCGGGCCAAGCTCACCCGGGTGCCCACGCAGACGGAGGACCAGGAGGAACCCGAAGACGGCGAGGACGTTGGAGACCCCTCGGCACTCGGCCCAAGCACGGTGCCAGAGGTCACACAGCCCGGCGATCCGTTGGCGCCCGCGGCGCCAGCAGCGGCCGCAGATGCGATACCCGCCGACGCTCCCCCGCGTCGACCGGCTGTGGAGTCGAACACGATCCGCACCGCGCTGGACGGGATCCGGGGGCTGCTGGCCGAGGTCCGGGCCGGCAAGGAGATCGCGCGGTACGACCGTGGCTCGCTGCTCCTCGCCCTGCGCGAACTCAGTACCCACCTCGACGACGCCCCCATCGACGGCGCGACGGACCACGATGCAATCAGCGAAGGAAGCGAAGCAGCATGACCAGTGTCTCCCTGCCCATCCCGACCGTCGGCGTGCCCCTTCCGGGCCGCGGCTGCGACTGCAACAGCTGCGCCTTCTACGCCGGACCCGACGGCCGCGGAGGCCCGGCGACCGTCGAGCCCCTGTGCACCGGCCAGAACTCGGACTGCCGGTTCTGCGGGTGCTCGGCGGCCGAGGCGGACGCGCCGGCGAACGCGTGCGTGACCCGCAAGTGCCCGATCCGGTGCGGGAGCCGTACCGACATAGCCGGGTGGATGGCCGACGTGGGCGGCACCCTGACGTTCGACGACATCAGCGTCGACAGCACGCTGCCCGACGGCCTGCCATCCTTCATCCCCATGACCGACGGCTCCGCGGTCACCAAGCTCGACGCCAGCCTGAACTGGCCGGCCTACGGCGTCGGACTGCGACGCGTGTTCTCGCCCGACACCCACACGCTCTACAAGCGCTTCACCGAGCAGACCGCCCGTCAGGCCCTCGCGCTCGGGGACCACCAGAAGGCCGTGCTGGTCGGCTACGGCGAGGACCCGCTCGTCGAAGCCTTCTGGACTCGCCGCGGACGCGACAGGCTCGTCGAGCGCATCGCGGAGCAGGAGTGGGACCTGGTGCTGTCATGCAACTACTCGATCTATGGCGACTGGCCGCGGACGGAGCACCTGCTCAACATGCGCCGCTCCCTCCTGCTCGCGCAGGAGTTCGCCGAAGCCGGCGTGAACGTCGTGCCGAACGTGTACTGGTTCCGGCTCGAGGATCTCCAGCGCTACCTCTCGTGGATCGAGGACACCCAGCCGGCCGCCATTGCCATCAACGTGCAGACCGTCCGTGACAACGCCGACTGGGACAGCTGGGAGCGGCCCGGCCTGCACTGGCTTGCCGAGAACCTCCCCGAGGACATGCCGGTCATCCTCACCGGCCTGTCCCGGGCCAACCGGATCGCCGAGATGGTCCAGATCTTCGGCTCCCGGCTGACGCTGATCTCCCAGAACCCGCACCAGTACGCCCTGCACGGCGCGATCATGACGCCCAACGGCCGCGAGGACGTCCATGCCCGGACCGAGGATGCCTTCGCCGCGACGGTCCAGTACATGGCCTCGCTCCTGCCGAGCCGCTGAAACTTCTTCGCTCGCACTGTCACACCGGCGGCTCCTCCCACACCTGTAGCAGGTGAAACGACCTTTGGGAGGAGCCTCCGTGACGACCGAACCCAACCCCACCATCGCCGAGACCGCGGAGCTGTCGACGGCCGCTCCGGCCTGGCGGCTGTGGATCCTGCTCGTTTGGCACCCCACCCTCGGCCTCCCCGTCGATCCCGTCGCCGTGCTCGGCCTCGACGAGAGCCGACAGCCCGCCGAGCGGATCGTGCGCTGGGTGCCCCTCGTCTACGAGCAGGCCGACCCCTGGCGCGAGCGCCTGGGCCAGACCACCACCAGCGAGGACATCGAGCGCTGGATCGCGCACTCCGGCGGCGCGTGCTCGCTCGAGCCGGCCGACGTCCCGGAAGGCGCGCTCGACCTCACACACGCAGCCGACCTCGTTCTGGACGAACTGCTCGCCGAGGTCATCCCTGCGCTCCCGCCGCGGGGTGACGGCTGATGGGCACGGGCAGCAAGTCCTCCCACGCCTCCTACGCGGTGGGCCCCACCACGGCGTCCGAAGCGGACGACGTAGTGGCCGAGGCGCCGGCGCAGGCGATGTCCGAGGAAGAAGTCCAAGCCAAGGCCGACCTCCTGATGGCGATGAACCTCATGGAGGAGATCGCCGACCCTCCGTTCGCCATCGACTTCGAGGACGCAGTCCCGACCGACCCGGTGGAGCGGTACGACCTCTTCGTCACCCAGGTCGAGCAGGCTCAGGAGGCCATCGAGAAGCTGAAGGAAGCAGGCGCCTCCGAGGAAGAGATCGAGGCCCACACCAAGGCGCTCAAGGCGCAGACGCTCGCGTACCTGAACTCGCTCGACGAGGATGACCTGCGCGAGATCGCCGAGGCCAAGGGCTTCGAGCACCCTGCGCTGGTGGGCCTGTCCGGCAAGGGCCAGCATCCCCTGGTCCACTGGCTCGACCCCGCGTACCCGGGCGACATCCCGTCCAAGGAGAAGATCCAGGCCGCCGCGCTCAACCGGTACAACGAGTTGCTCGCCGGCAAGACGGTCGGCGGAATGACGCTCGCCGACCTGCACGAGATCGAGGGCACCAAACCGCCCCTCAGTGGCGGCGCATGGAAGGCCACGCCGGACGACGTCGCGGCCTCCGCCCAGGCAGTAACCGCGTCGATCGACGCCTGGAACGAGGCGTCGAAGACCTACGGGCCCCAGTGGCAGGAACAGCGGGCCGAGGCCCTGCAAACGATGCTCGCGGCCGAGCAGAAGCTGGCCTCAGCCGACTGTCCTGAGCTCGGCGAGGACCTGGCCAAGACCAAGGCCGAGGCCAAGTTGGCGGTCGATGAGGTTCTCACGCACACGTACATGCACCCGAAGGTGGTCCAGCCCTCGGTGCAGGAAGCTCTCGCCTCGGGCCAGCTGAGCGAGACCGAGGCGATGCATCTCGGGGGCCACCAGCTCGTGGCTCTGATGCGGCCGAACACACCCGAGAGCGAAGTGGAGTCGCTGAAGGCCCTGGCGGTCAAGCGGCAGGAGCAGCTGGCGAACCTCGACGCCGGCTACGCCGCTCACATTGCGATGGCCCCCGAGGGCGGGCAGCCGTTGAACCTGCCGTCGGCTGGCGACCCGGGCGCGCCGCAGGCGATCGCCGCGTGGGCGAAGAACGCCGGCGACGTCCAGGACATGCAGATGGACGTGAAGGGCTGGTACGCCTACACCCAGCAGGGAGGCGCCAGCGACACTCCGTACGCCGAGCACCCGGCCCTGGGACCGGGGAAGCACCTCCACTCTGGCGATCTGACGAGCGACTTCAAGGCGTGGGCCGCGAAGCAGAAGCTCTCCGACCTGCGCGCCGTCGCGGCCGAGCTGGGCATGGACAACAACGCCAAAGCCACACGGGCCCAGGTCCAGAACTACATCGCCGCGAGCTTCAACAAGAAATACGACCAGCAGGCCATCAAGGACAAGGTCACCGCGGACGTCGCCAAGAAGGAGGCGGCCAAGGCCGCCAAGGCAGCGGGCGCGGCGGCGCCTGCGACGAAGCCCGATGCCGGTTTGGCCTCCGACGAGGCGGTCCAAGCCCTGGCGAGCAAACTGCCATCGAACAGCACCGGCGCCAAGGCGAAGCCAACGAAGACTCCAAAGCCGGGGTCGTTCAACGCCAACGTCCAGGCCATGATGGCGGCGGTACAGCACGCCAAGGCGACCAGTCAGGACCTGCCGGCCCGTGTCGACGCCAAGGAGGTCGCGAGCTGGAACTTCGGTTCTGGCACCAAGGCGTCGAACCTGGGCGGCACGTACGCCAAGACCGTCCATGTTGGCCCTGACGGCTCGCAGTGGATGTTCAAGGCCGACCACAACCACGGCGGTGCTCTGGGGCACACCGAAGCCGCCGCGTCTCACGTCCTGTCGCTGGGCGGCGTACCGGCAGTGCCGGTGTACCACCACAAGAAGGCCGACGGCACGGCTGGCTCCATCCAGCCGCTACTCAAGGACGCCAAGCCGTTCACGTCCAGCCCTAGCCAGTGGACTCAGTTCCAGGTCGACGCGATCGTCCGGTCGCACGTCGGGTCGTGGCTCGTCGGCGAGCACGACGGTCACCAGGACAACTGGCTGGCCACGCCCTCCGGCGGGCTCGTGCAGATCGACCGCGGCCAGGCCTTCAAGCACTTCGGCGCCGACAAGCTGTCGGTCGACTACGCCCCCAGCGGCGGAGGCGGGTTCACCCCCGTCCACCAGAAGCTCTACCAGGCGGCCCTGGGCGGTGGTCTCGCCAACGGCGTCAAGATCAACCCGGCTGCCGCACACCCGGTGATCAAGAAATTCGAGTCCATGCCGGACGCACAGCTGCGCTCCATCCTGCACTCCACTGCGCACGAGGGCGCCAAGGCCGGAGTGGCGTGGGTGCCGCACATGCGCAGCCGAGCAGCCAAGGCCCTGAAGATCCCGCAGTCCCAGGTCACGCACGACCAGATCGCCACGGCGTTCCTCGACCACGCCGTAGAGAGGAAGAACAACTTGCGCCAGAACTTCTCCGACTTCTTCGTCAAGCAGCTGGGCCTCCCCTCCGGCGCCTCCCTCAAGCACGGCGGTGGTAACTGATGGGAACCGGATCCAAGTCGAGCCACCAGAGCTACGCGGTCAGCCCCACCGCGCTCGCCGAGGCCCCTGCCGCCCCGTTGGACATCACCAGCGCGCCGGCTGCGGGCGAGGGGACCGACCTCACGGGCGCGGCCGCGGGGGGCCAGGCGTTCGAGGTGCCCGAGCTCCCCGAGGTCGAGTCGGCTCCCCCTGCGGAACTTCCGGTCGACGAGCCGCCAGCGGATCTCGACGCGCTCCTGGGCGGCGCTGAATCTGCCCCCGAGCCTGTCGTGTCCGCGCCGCCGCCTGAGGACGAAGTGGAGGAGGCGTCTGCCGAGGCCGAGGGTGTCGTGGCCGAAGAGGAGCTGCAGAGCAGCGGCGAGGAGCCGCCGGCCGACCAGGCCGTGCTGCTCCAGGCCGAGGACATCGAGGAGGTCCAGGAGGAAGAGGAGGAAACGGACCCTCCGCTGACACCGGTGCCAGCAGCGCCTCCGGTCGGCGAGCCCACCGGCACGCCGATCCTGGTGGGCGGCGATGACTTCATCAACTCCGAAGCGACCCTGGTTGCCTACGACTCTCCGGACGGGCCGCGGGAAGTGCTGCTCACGCACATCTCCGAGGAGGCCGAAGAGAAGCTCCTCGACGCGCTGAGCATCCCCGGCACGCACATGGAGGAGATCCAGGTCGAGGAGGAGGTCAAGGAGCGCCTCGACCTCGACAAGGAGAAGAAGCTGGCCGAGCTGACCAAGACCGCGGTCAGCTCGGTGCAGCACAAGCTGAAGACCGGCTCTCCGATGTCGGACGCGTCGATCGCCAAGCACCAGGCCGCCGTCGACGCCGTTTCCGCCGTCCTCAACGATCCGTCGATCAGCGACGACGAGAAGGCCATGGCCCAGCACTACATGGACCAGCTGAACGTCGTAAAGGACAAGATCGACAACGGCGGGGCGCCCATGCCGTGGATGGACGCTTACGAGGTGACCACGACCAAGATGGTCACCAAGCAGATACCGGTGCCCAACGGGGACCCGGAACCCGGCACGCTCGCCGCGACGGTCCGCAAGGCCAGCCGGATCAAGGCGAACCTGAACCCGGATACCGGGCAGACGTCGTGGGACGGCGTCACCCGCTCCTCCGCCAACGGCACGGAGTACGAGATCGACATGGGCGATGGCTGGAAGGCTGTCTACCGCCCCTACAAGGAGAACGATCCCAAGACCACGGAGTACTCGCTACGGGGGCAGCTCGAGGTCCATGCCCCCGCGGGCGCCGGCCACGGTAAGGACCTCGTGGAGCGGCTGGAACAGCTGCACCTGATGAACAAGCCGATGACCGCAGCCGAGGGCGAGTGGACGTACCTGGCCAACAACATCAAGGCCCAGGGGCTGGAGGGTGCCCCCGGCATGAAGGCCGCCATGGAAACGGCTCAGGGTCTCCAGGATCTCCAGGTTCAGGAAATCGTGCACCAGCGCATGGAGTCCCTCATGGGTCTCGACAGCGACGCCCTGCAGACGGCCATGAAGAGGATCCACCTGGAGGCGTCCCACAAGGTGCTGCCGATGAAGGTCGAGGTCGTCCGGGACGCCGTCGCGAAGGCCTCCGGATTCGCCAGCGGTGCCGAACTGGCGGCCAGCCCGGGCTACGAGCCGACGCCCTCGACTGGAGGGAAGTGGCTGACCTGGTCGCGCTTCGACGTGACCGGTAAGAAGGCCGCAGTCCAGGAGGCTTTCAAGGGCCGGTCACTGACCCACAATCTCAACGGCGGCGATCTCGCCAGCCTCCTCGGAACGGGGGTCCTGGCCTCCACTGAGAAGCGGGCCGTGATGGGCATCGGCGGCGGGCTCGGCATGAGTGAGCAGGCCGACAAGATGACCGGTGGCGCCAACTCGGTGTTCCTGCGCGTCAAGAAGACGCCCTCCAAGCCGGGCGGCGGCCGGCTGATCTGGGACGACCCGAGCGTGCTCATGCAGCGCAGCGACTACTACGCCTACAACGGCGACCACTACGGCGCCATCAACCCCGCGCACGGCCATTACAACGCGGGGGCGATCACCCGGGACCCGATGAAGATCGCCAAGTTCACCGGCAGCAGCAACGAAATCATGTTCCGCAACGGGATCGACCTGCTCGGGGCTGAGGCCCCCAGCCGGATCGTGTGCCACACCGCCGCGGAGCGCAGCAGCATCCTCGCCTCCCTCACCTCTCGGGGCATCACGCAGCTCGGCGGGAAGCCTGTCGAGGATGTCCTGTGCACGGAAGCCGACTACTACAGCTGATCAGGAGCGACTTGATGACAGCAACACAGCAGCAGTGGCGCCAGCGGTTCTCGGACCTCATCGCCGGCAACCACAGTCCTACCGGTGACCCGGTAGACGCCGGCGCGCGCCTGGTCGTGACGGACCCCGACGGGACGGAGGTCTTCCGCGCCGCTCTCGCTCGCCACCACCGCTTCGAGGACGACGGCGACCAGGTCGTGTGGATCAGGCCTCTGGTCGGCGGCCAGGACACCGGGAGCGGATACCTGTTCAACCTCAGCCTGACTCGGCGGCGATCTCTTCCGGTGGTACGGGCCGACCTCGTGGCCGACGGGGTGGAGATAGACCTGGCCTCGGGGCAGAAAGCGCGGATAGAGCCGGCCGACGGCCCTGAGCTTGAGGAGCTGATCCGCTGGGACGACTTCACCAACCGTCTCACCCCCGAGGAGGACACCGCACTCGGGCGGCTGGACGCCGACTCCTGGCACGGACGCTATGCGTGAGCGGCCTCCTCGCCGCTGCCGAAGGGCGGCCGCGGGGCGTGTTGGCATGATGTCCTCGCGGCCCGACAGCCGAGAGATGACCGGCCGGCCCCGAAACCGGGACCGCCGGCCTGGACGACGTAGACGCATGTGCGCCGGACCGCACTCGAGAGGAGGAGAACCATGGCAGATCGAGCACACCCGGTGACTCAACAACGGCACGCTGCCCTGCGGAGCCCACTGCCAGAACACGAGCGCGACCTTCCCGTCGACGTGCACTGGCTGCGTCGGCGCGCCAAGCTGTTCTCGGCCGTGTCCGGGCGCGAGTTCCACCTCGTCACTGACCTCGCGGCGTACGCCTCGGTCAGCGGCATGCCCTACCTCTCGCACTATGCCGCCCAGGTGTATCGGGGCCCGAAGTCCGCACGGTTGAAGGTTCCGTTGATGGCCATGAACCTCGGGCTGGTGACCACGCGCGAGGAGGCCGATCGCGCGCTGGCGCACGAGACCATGCACCTGGTCGTTCCTTCGTACGGACACAAGACGGCCGCCTTCGCCCGGGCTCAGCTCCTGCTCGACAAGGTCGGACAGCTCGCCGCCGCGCCTGCGTAGGTCACGTCCTCTCGAGCCGGCCGGCTATGCCGCTGCCTACGTGTACGACTCCCTATGGGTGCAGCGACTGGCCGGCCACCCCTTCCCCCTGGATATTGCTTATTCTCGTTTCAATGTGTAGTGTCATGTCTGTCGGGCGGGCGCTGCCGCCGACCGGAGCCGCTGTTCGCGGCCTTCGAATCAAGCCCCGGTGACCACGACGCACGTGCCAGCGTGCAATCCACGGGCCCAATCCACCTCGGAGACCCCATGCCGAGCACCATGAGGAAGCCGTTCAACTACGTCGAGACCGCCGCCGTACAGGCCGCAGTGAAGCGCGCACGGACCGGTCAGGCCGGCCAGGTCGGCCCGGACCCGGCCCTCCACAGCGAGGACGCCGAGCTGCGCTGGGTGGAGGCAGTGCTCCGCCACCGCCTCTCACTCCACTCCTTCGACCGCCCGGTCGGCATCCGCGCCCAGAACGACGACACGCATCCGCTCGTCGCGAATGGCCGGCACTTCCCCGCGGTCGCGCTCACCATCCCCTTCGCGGACAGGACGCTGGACTTTCTCGCGACCTACAACGACCGCGGCCGCCTCACCTTCGATGTCATCGCCCCGTGCGCCCAGTGCGGCAAGCCGGTGCCCACCGAGGAGATCAACTCCCTGGAGGACTTGGGCGACTACCTCCTCCAGGCGCGCGACACGCTCGGAGGATCCCCCCGCCTCCGCACCTCCCCGGCGCACGCCAGCGCCTGCCCCGCGCGCGGCAACTGACCGCGCTTCCCCCTTTTCCCTGGCGCCCCCGGCTGTATCAGCCGGGGGCGCCCTGCATGGAGCGGTCCCTCACCATGACGACAACCATTCCTCCCGCCGGCGCCGACAAAGAGCCCGGGCGGGCCGAACCGGGCCCAAAGCCCGTCCCTGACTCGCACGGCCCCTTCGGCCGGGTGGTCACCGCCCCCGGAAACGCCGCGACGGGGGCGTCATCCCCGTGGGTGACGTGGCTGCTGTTCATGGTCCCGCTGTACATCGCTGAGTTCCGAGAGGTCTCAGAGCCCGACATCGAGCGTCTCGCGGCGCGGGCGGTCGACCTGATTGCCAGCCACGGTGACGACGCCCAGTACGGCGGCCACCACCAGCGCAGCGCGCGCACGGCCATCGCTCAGGGGCTCGCCGTGCTCGCGCGGGCCGACGGCGGAGTGACCGCGCTCGGGATCCACGCGTGCGTCCGCCCGCACTTCGACTGCCCCGGCGGTTCACCCGCCCACGTCACTCTGCCGACGAGGAATGATCACAATGCCTGAGAGCACGAGCACGCCCGGCCGCACCGCACGTAAATGGCTCCTCACTCAGAACTCCGATCTGAGGAGGATTGGCGTCTTCAACTGGACGCTTCCCGCATTCGTCATCGAATTGCCCGACGGGAGCCACTTCAACGTCTGCCCTCAGGCAGGTGTTTGCGCCCAGCTGTGCTACGCCAGGGTCGGCACGTACAGGTTCAAGAATGTACGCGCAGCGCACATTCGGAATCTCCTTCTCTGCCGGGACACTCCGGAGGAGTTCGAGAGGCAGATGACGGAGGAGCTGAGACACAAGCGGTACGTCGGCAAGTGGATTCGCGTACACGATTCAGGCGAGTTTTTTTCCGACGATTACCTTCTCACCTGGATGCGCATCATGCGCAACTCACCGGGCGTGCGCTTCTACTGCTACACCAAGGAGATCAGCCGTTTCAAGCGGCTCGTCGTGAACGACGCGCCGGACAACTTCCTCTGGTGCTACAGCCTCGGAGGGAAGGAGGATCACCTTATCGACCTGAATACCGAAAGGCATGCGGACGTCTTCCCCGACGTGGAAGCGCTGATCGCCGCCGAATACACCGACCAGACAGAGTCGGACCTTTTGTCGGTCCTCAGCGAGTCCCCTCTCGTCGGAATCCCGGCGAACCGGATTCCTCACCTTCTCAAGAAACAGGGGCGGGAGACCTTCGGCAGTCTTCAGCGAGCGCGCGACGAGAAGCTGCGCGCGAAGAACGAACGTGCGGGCCAGAGGTTCGCGCTGGCGCACTAAAATCCCGCGGGGGTGTCTTCGGGGCCGGGTGGACATACGCCCGGCCCCGAAGACACCCCCGCCGGCGTGCGGCGGCATCACCCGCGGGCACGTTGCGTATTGTTCTCTCGGGATGTACTTTAGTGCCTCCCCCTGCGCGATCGAGGGCCGGCGCCGTCTTAGAACCGATGATGCTGGCTCCACCTCGAGTTCGACCGACCAGGTCCCCACCCGCGGGACCATGACCACGGCCTGCGGGTCCACTGCCGGTCCGACAAGGAGTAACGGTGATTCCCGCCGACGCAGATGAACTGGTGACTACACAGGACATCGCGGAGAAGTACCAGGCCAACGAGGCCACGGTGACCTACTGGACCACGCTCCCGGGCTTCCCAGAGGGCTGGCCCGCCGGCCCTGGGCGGACCCTGGTGCGCGAAGCAGCTGAGGTGGACGCCTGGCTGAAGGAAAACCTCCCGGTCCACTGGGCGAAAGGGCAAGACTCGGACAACCCGTTCGGCCTGCCCGCCGGCGGCCCGAAGGACCTGGTGACTCTGTCGGACATCTGTGCCTGGGAGGGCAAGGCTCTCGGGCGGTCGGAGCCAGTGCCGGAAGGCACCCTGCGCAGTTACATGTCCAAGAAGCCGCCGAAGATGCCCGGCCCTGACCGCGTGCCCGGAGACGGGAAGACGCCGGAGGTCACGGAGCGGATGTGGTTTCGCGAGACGGCCTACGCGTTCGTGAACCGTCCGCGGCGCATGCGCCGGCAGACGAAGGCCGAGGAACCGCCGGCCGGCGAGCAGACCCCTGCAGCCGGCAGCGCGCTGCCCAGCCGTTCAGCCACCGCGCGCACGGGGCACCTGGACGCCCATGCCATCGCAACCACGTACGGCGTCAGCGGGCAGACGGCCCGGGGGTGGATCCGCGCTGCAGGATTCCCCGAGGCCGGCGAGCACGGCTACAGCGCGGCCGAGGTGGATGAGTGGATGCGCGAGAATCGCCAGCGGACTTGGGCCAAGGCTCAGCGCCGCGCAGAGCTGTCCGGCCAGGCGTGGGCCGGATCATCGGCAACCGACGAGGACGCCGCCGTCCAGAGGGAGCTCGCCGAGCCGACGGCTTCGGCGGAGCCGGCCACCGAGGCGCAGGGCGACCGGGCGCAGCTCACCGCAGAGATGATCGGTCCGCGGTATGGCGTTTCCGAGTACACCGGCCTCCAATGGACCAACGTCAAGGAGAAGCGCGAGGGCGGCAAGGTCGTTCGCCAAGCCTTCCCGGCGCCGCGGCGCACGCAGCCGCGTACATATGACGAGCGCGAGGTCGACGCGTGGGTCGAGAAGCACCGTCCGCATGTCTGGGCGGCTTTCAAGGGCACCGGGCCGGCGCTGGTCCATGAACTGCCCGAAGGGGATCCACGGGACCTGCTGGACATCAACGACTTCGCCGAGGTGCTGGGCATGGCCACCCGTGGCGAGGCCCTCGCACGCGAGACGGTCCACGCCTACCACGCCCGGGGGCAAATCCCGTTTGCCGACCGGACTGCGGATGACGGCAAGAAGCCTCGGGTCTTCCAAGATCATTGGTACCGCGAGACGGTCTACAGGTTCGTCCTCAGCCGCAGGGGGCCCGGCCGCTTCGGCCCCAGGAGCTAGGAGGCCTCCGTTGCCTCGTCCCGTGGAGCGTGTACCTGCTCGTGACCGAGTCGCTGAGCCGGCCTGGATTCCGGTCGGCAGGGCAGACGGCCACGGAAGCGCGAGAGCCCGCCAGTCAGACGACTGGCGGGCTCTCGGCTTTCGCGTGCTGCTGCATGCGGCCGTGCCAAGGTGAGGTCCGATCGGGGACCCGGCTGCGATGTCCTGCGTAACGACGGGGGCTCGGCAAGAGCCGTGATGCGGTAGGTCCTTTCGCGGCCTGCCTCATGCGTCGTTCCCGTCCGCTCGGGGTGACCGTCACCAGTTCAGTTTCTGTCCTAGGCAGGGACGTCGCCCATAAGGCGCCGCTGGGCGCGGTCTCCGGGTGGAGGCCGCGCCCAGCCGTATGGCGCCCCGGGTCAGGTGCGCTTCCGGAAGAAGCGGCGGCGAGGGCGGGGCTTCGGCGGGTTCGGCGGCTGCCCTGCCAGCTCGTAGACGGCGTTGTGGAGCTGCGGGTGCGCCAGGAGGGTCCAGTGCTTGTCCAGGGCCGCCCAGACTTCTGTCAGGGCGGTGCGGGGGTCGGTTCCCAGGAGCGTGCTGTAGGCGGCCGCCACGGCGGGGGTGCGCGAGCGGCCCGCAACGCAGTGGACGAAGACCCGCTTGCCCTCCTTGCGGAGGCGGAGAATCTGGCGTGCCGCCTGGTCGAGGGCGTAGTGAAGGTTGGGGTTCTCGCCTTCCTTGTCGACCAGCCAGACGCGGACGTGCTCGACGTCGGCGTGGGAGAAGATCGGCCCCTGTCCGACGCGGCACAGAGACACGACCGCATCGACCGGCGGTGCGCCAGCGAACTCGGTCATGGGGAGGTTGCCGAGCAGGACGCCAGGATCGGCGGGGTGCCGCGCGACGTAGCCCTTTCCGGCGTAGCCGGGGATCTTGACGCGCGGGGCCGAGGGCCAGCCGTCACCGTCGTCCATGCCCTTGCGGGCGGTCAGGACGGCCAGGCGGACGAGATCGGGGCCGGACATCGTGGGCCAGCCGTTCACGGCCTGCTGCCAGGCGAGGGGGATGGCCGAGACTCCCCAGCGCGCGCCCAGGAGGGCGCCTGCGATCGCGGCTACGGTGTCCGTGTCGTTGCCCGCCCGGACGGCCGCTTCGGTGGCGAGCTGGAAGTGCTGGGCGGGGAACGATCCACGCTCCGGTGCCAGCTCGGGAACGGGCGTGCGGGTGATTGCGGACCACGCGGCCTGGAGGGCGGTGACGACGTACCCGTTGCGGTCCCAGTGGTGCGGCGGGTTCGCCTCCGCCTCGTCCAGCCTTGCGTGCCAGATCTCCTGCCGGTCCTCGGGAAGCAGCGCGATGCCGTCACGGACGCCGTCGAAGGTTCCTTCCAGCACAGCGACCCGGATGCCTGAGCACCACAGGATGCACGCCTCGATGCACTCGGGGTCGCTGTGGGTGAGGGAGCTGATCATGGTCGCGGCCCTGATCATTCCGTCAACGTCGTCCAGGTAGGCGAGGGCGACGACGCCGGTCCGCATCAGCGAGCCGTTGCCCGCGCTGAACCGGGTGCGGGCGGTGTAGGCGTCAGCTTCCGCCGTCATGGCCTGGGCGGGCGTGCCCGTCTTGTGGGTTTTCGCAGCGCGGAGCACGCTGCTGGTCTGGTTCCCGATGTCGGTGGCGCCGCCGTCGCGCCAGCGGTGGAAGTTGCGGGCGATCTGGTCGAGTGCGGTCGGGCTGGTGAGGTCCGTGCCGGTGGACGCGACGGCGGCGATGCACACGTGCATCTGGGTGTCGTCGGAGTATTCACCGGGCTTATAGGGGCCCAGGCCGCCGCCGATCATGGCGGGTCGTTCCTCGGCGCCCAGTCGGCGGGCGAACTCGTAGGGCACGCCGAGGGCGTCACCGCACGCAGCACCGAGGAGGACGCCGGCTGCGCGGTCGGTGGCGTGAACGTTGAGCGGGTGCGCCGCCGGGGTCAGGGTGGGGGTCATGAAGTCAACGGGCTTCGTTTTCACGGGTGTTCTCCCGAGGTCATGTGCTACGTGCGTGGTCTGAGGAGGGCGGGGGCGGGGAGCGCGGCGTCAACTCGCCTCGCGCTCAGACCCGCTGTCGCTACGTCAGAATGGCACGACCGAACGACTTTCGTCAACATGACGATTAGCGTTGCGTGTTTTTTTTTCAATGTGTACTGTGATTGCTGTCGGAGGCGCTCGGACCGTCCTGGGTGACGCGCCCCCGTTCCTTTCGTCGGCACCGCGCCCTGAATGTCAGCGGCCCTATGTCCGGCATCGAAGTGCACGCCCACCTACAGGAGTTCTGTCATGAACAAGGCCCAGCTCATCGACGCGATCGCGGACAAGATGGGCGGCCGCCAGCAGGCCGCCGACGCTGTCGACCACGTGCTCGACGCCATCGTCCGCGCTGTCGTTGCCGGAGATCGCGTCTCCGTCACCGGATTCGGCTCGTTCGAGAAGGTCAGCCGACCGGCCCGCTACGCCCGCAACCCCCAGACCGGCGAGAGGGTGCTGGTCAAGAAGACCTCCATCCCCCGCTTCCGGGCCGGGCAGGGCTTCAAGGACCTGGTCAGCGGCGCCAAGAAGCTCCCCAAGGGCGAGGTCTCCGTCAAGAAGGCCCCCAAGGGAAGCCTCACCGGCGGCGCCCCCGCCGTGATGAAGAAGGCAACGGTCAAGAAGGCCGCCCCGAAGAAGGCGGGAGCAGCGGCCAAGAAGACGGGCCCGGCCATGAAGGCCGGGGCGAAGAAGCCCGTCAAGACCTCCTCCAAGAAGGCGCTCGCCTGATCAGCCGTTGCCGGGTCCCACCCTCCCGGCGTTCCTGCTCGACGGCCGGGCGCTGATGCGCCCGGCCGGACCGGAGAGATCCTGATGAACTACCTCGTGATCGACGGCGCCCGCGTCGTCTCTGCTCACCGAACTCTGGCCTCTGCCCGCTCATCGGAGCAGCAGGGGCTCGGGTCCAGCACCGAACCCGGCCCACTGCTGGACGGCGAACCGGCATGGTGGTCGCGGACTCGGCGAAACGGCGATGTCGCTGAGCTCGGCATCCTTCGGAGCGAGGCGACCGAGCTCGGCTTCCGCTTCGAACTGCGCGCCTGCCAGGCCCCGGCCGGCTCTTGCCGTCATAGCCCATGCGGCACCTACACCACGTGGGCCGTGAGCCGCTGCTACGAGCTGCTCAGCAAGCTCGCCGCGTTCGTTCCCCTGTCGTGGATCTGGGTCGGCAAGCGCAGCGACGACCCTCGCGGCGACGCCCCGCAGTTCCTCGCCGAGGGCTGGGCCCTCATCGACCGCCTGACCGCAGAGATGCAGGAATCCCTGCGGGTCGTCGAGTTGTTGCCGGCCGACACCCGAACCCTGGACGAGCGAGCCCAGGCAGCTCACGCCCTTGTCGTACGGTTCCTGGCGGGGCATTTCGGCCCCGCGCCCGAACCGGAGTCCGTTCTTGTCCGGCCGGTCCTCCACGGCCAGGACCTGCACCTGCACCCGTTCTCAGCGGACCTTCCCATCTGCGGCGCCGTCTTGTCGGGCCGTGGCACTGACGCCACCGGCGCCGAACTGAACGCACACACCTGTGACCAGTGCTTCGGGCGCGCCCCCATCGACCCGCCCCCGGTTCTCACCGCCGCCGAGTACGAGGCGTGGACCGCGTACATCCACCAGTCCGGCTCGTGACCGGCGAATCGAGGAGGACTCCCCTCGTGTCCGAGGATTCAGCCGCCGTGCGCACCAACTCGCCCAAGCAGCAGGCACTTCGCCTGCTCCGCCGCAGGTCCTTCAGGGCCGGATACCTGGCGCAAGTGATCGATCTTGCCGTACGGGAGGTGGTCCGTAGCCAGTTCGACGAACCCGACGAGCGCGAAGCGACCCAAGTCCAGCAGCGGCTGACCCGCTACGCCGCGAACGGGCAGCCCGGCGCCACCGAGCTGGCCCGCGCCATGCTGGACGTCAAACACGCCATAGACCTTGTGCGGCACGGGCACTACCGAGCTACCACCGTTCCCGAGAGCGGACCCGCCACAACCGTCTCAGCGGAACAACTGCTTGAGCTGATCACCGAGGCCGGCCGTGACCGCGTGCTCGCGGCGCAGGGCGGAGCACTGGTTCTCCTCGCCGAGGACGAGGAGACCAGCACCGTCTACCGACCGGTGTCCGCAGCAGAGGCGAATGCACTGCGGCAGGCAGCGCGGAGCGCCAAAGAGGAGGCGATCCGCCTCTACGAAAGTGCAGTTGAGACGCTGCGACCGCACGTACGCATGGCCGACTGGAGCAAGAACGACGGTTACGGAGTCGCCGTCGACGTGGCGAACGGAGAAGTGTCGGTGCAGTGGTGGCCGGCCTCGCTGCCCGAGTCCCAGGAGCTGTGGGAGCGGGGCGGAATCCGGGCGCTCTGCGCGGCGCTGCTGTCAGCCAGGTTCACCGTGTCCGAACGAAATGAAAGGGCACCCCACCCCATCATGTTGCGTATTTAGGTTTCAATGTGTAATATGGTGTTGTCTGGTTGATCAGCCGTCCTATGCCTCGCAGCCCGTACGTCGGTCCTCGCCGGCGCCATGAGGGCGGCCGCCAGGCCACCGCACAGCTGCGCGGCGAATCCCGCAGCCTCATCTCACCGCCCCGGGCCGCCGAATCGCCCGCCTCGTACTGGGAGACCGCCATGGGTATGAGCAGCCCCCACCCGCGCCGGACGCCGCCCCTCGACACCCTCAGAGAACTGGTGCCGGGCGCCGAGCTCATCAAGGTCCGCGCCAACCCCAACAACTGGGACCAGGCCATGCTCCTCGCCGCGTACACCTGGCCGCAGCACCAGGGCGACCGCCTGGTCCCCCTCGAACACGGCGCCTACCCCGACGACTCGCACCACACCGCACTGACCATCGGCGAGTTCCTCAGCCGGTACCGGCAGCTCCCCGTCGTGCGTGTGCTCCAAGCCAGCGCCGCCGCCTACACCTTCCTCGTCGAACTCGCCCGCCCCTCCTGGGAGCTCTCCGGCGGTGATTCCCAGTGAGCGCCCCGGCGATCCCCGCAACGTGCGCGCACCGCCCCACCCACGGGGGTCTGGTGGTCCCGTACGTCTCGTTCGAGCACAACGGACTGCCGGTCTTCGGCGGCCTCGACCCGGGCAAGCGAGCCCGGGCCTTCGAGAACGGCCTGTGCCAGATCTGCGAAAGCCCTCTCGGGCGGTGGTTCTACGTGCTGGTCCGTCCAATGGACGTGAGCGTCGGGCACGCGCCAGAACCGGGACTCCACCCGCCGTGCCTGATGTATTCGGAGAAGGCGTGCCCGATGCTCAACGGCACCAGCGCCACCTACCGGCCGGGCGGCGTCATCGCCCAGCACCCGGCGGGCCGCCCGTGCGACGACCCGGCCTGTTCCTGCCCAGCGACGGCCCCCACAGCGGAATCCCAGGTGCGGGCCGGGCGCAAGGCCGACGACTGGGACGCCTGGATGCTCTCAGCAGACCAGTACGAGCTGCGCCGAGACGCCCACAGCACCGCCGTGGGCATCCAGCTTCCTTCCGACCCCAAGCGCATCCGCCGCGTGCGGATCTCCCCCGAGCGCGAGCGCGGCCTTGCCCTGATCACAGCGCTCCTGGAACTGGGCGCGTAGCCCTCCCCCTTCCATGCCCGGCGGGCCCGCCCATGCCCGCCGGGCGCTGCACCAACGAGGATGACCATGCTTGCTGAGCGCTTCCGCCCCTCCGACATCGAAAGCCTGGTGCGCATCGCCGGCACCCTGGCCCACTCACCGTCCGCGGCTGAACTGCCGCCGCACTACCGTGAGCTCGCCCAGCGCGTTCACGCCGAGATCGTCGCCGAAGCCGCCGGCCGCCGGTCCCCGGCCTCCTCCGCACTCCTGGGGCCCCGCCCGGGCGAGCAGGTCTGGATGCTGCGCATCTGGACCCGCCACGAGGACACCACGGAGCCGTACGCCACGAAGGGCGCCGCGCTCGCGGAGCTCGCCGCGCACGTGCGCAGCAGCTGGGACAACGTAGGCGGCCAGGGCGACGTGCCGGAAGAGCCTCCGGCCGACGACGCTGAGGCCATCGACCTCTACTACGGCCCCGACGGCGACGCGGTGCCCGATCAGGGCTACGAGCTGTATCCCGAGGAGATCAGACGGCAGCAGCGCTCGCGGACAGTACCCCTGAACTTCCACTTTCCCGACGACGTGACAGCCGAGGCCCTCAACCGCCGCGCGGTCTTCTACGCCGCCGACGACGACGGACCGTCGTGCAGCGAGGTGGCTGGCGTACTCGTCTTCGGCTACCTGGACGCCAAGGACGGCGTCGTGCGGGTCTCGGTCCACACCGACAGCGCCGACCCCGAGCACGTCGTCCGGCCGGACGGGACCGTGCCGCTGCGCGTCGTCGTCGACGACACCGTCGTCTTCGACGACAGCAACCACCACGCCCCGCACCCCCCTGTGCTGGAGCAGCTCCTGGACGCGGCCGACCCGGAGCAGGAAGCGGTGGTCTACTCGCTGGCGGTCTCGGCGGGGCTGATGTGGAGCTGCCCGAGGTGCCGGTGGCCCAACCCGCGGGCGACGGAACGGTGCGCACGCCCCGGCTGCGGACGCAAAGCCAAGGCGGTGGCGATCGATTCGCAGGCAGCCGCACTCCCGGCGCCGACTCTCGCGCTGGAGGGACCGCGATGACCGTCAAGACCTATCCGCCGGCGCCCAAGCACCTCCGGGCCGCGTGCGCTCACCCTCAGGGGCACCTCACGTCACACGGCAGCCGTGCAACGCTCCAGGCCTACCTGGACGACGGCCTGGTCTACCGCAACGACGCCGACGGCTACCGGCTGCCAGCGGAGACGGCGCAGGCGCACGGCGTCGGACCGTACGTCATCACCGGCGCCGGGCGGCGGGCGATCCTGAACGAATCGCAGTTGGCGGCCATCGATTCCGCTGACGAGGACGGCGCGCTGCGGAACGTCAGCTGGCCCACCGCCGCCGCCCTCGCCCGCCTCGCCCTCGTCGAGTACCGGGACGCCACCGGCACCCCGCAGCCCACCGACGGCGACGACGGCCGCACTGGCCCGAAGCACCGGCCTTTCCTCACCCCGGCGGGCGTCGAGGCCGCACGCGCCTCGAAACCCCAGCCCTGATTCCCCGCTCCCCCGGTGGGTGCGGCCTCCCCGCCGCACCCGCCCTGGTCTCCGCAGGTACGCGCCCATGACTTCCCTCACCCTGTTCGATCCCGACCTCGACGAGGCCAGCCTCACAACGTCGCCCGGCGGGGCGGCTCCGGCCGAGGTTGCCTCCGCGGAGGCTCTGCAATCCTTCCGCGCGACGAAGCACAAGTCGCTGAACTTCGGTCTCGGCGTCGACTCGACGGCCCTGGTCCTGGCGATCATCGACGATCCAACCGCCTTCGGGATCGCCGAGGACTTCTCCGACTTCTCGATCGTGACGGCGATGACCGGGTTCGAGTTTCCCGACACGATCGCCGACGTCGAGAGCCACGTTCTCCCGCTGCTCCGGAGTAAGGGCATCCGGTACACGCAGGTCGCGCGGGCCGGGCGTCAGGACTCGGCAGGCGTCGAGGTCCTCTCCGACACCACGAGCCCTGGCAAGGTGTTCGGTAAGGGCCCGTGGACGCTCATGGACGAGCTGGAGGAGAACGGCACGGTCCCCCAGTACGCCGGCGGTCACGTATGCAGCCAGAAGCACAAGGCCTTCCCGATCGACCGCCTCCAGCTCAAGCGGTCGGGCGGGCAGACCGTCGGCAAGCTCTTCGGTTACAACGCCGACGAGCACAAGCGCGCGGTCAAGGCCAACAAGTTCCAGGCCGAGCGCAACCAGACGGCGGGCTACGAGACCTTCGCCCTGGACTACCCGCTGCTCAGGCTCGGCTGGTCTCGTCAGGACGTGCAGGGCTACGTGAAGAACCGCCTCGGGATTGACATGGCCAAGTCATACTGTCCAGTATGCCCGTTTTCTGGGGTGTGCTCACCTCAGCCGGATCACCTGAAGCGGCTGCGGAAGTACCCCGGCCTCGCGGCGCGCGTGCTGCGTCTGGAGTACCTGTCGATGGCCCTGAACGACAACATGTCCCTCTACAAGGACGACACCCTGTTCAGGCGGGTCACCGACGACCAGAACACCGAGGCGATCGGTCGGTTCAACGCTCGGCTGGACGAGGAGCCGTGGGCGGTCTACCGGTTGCAGCGCGCCTACACCGCTGGCCGTCGACCCGAGTGCAAGACCGCACACGGCAACCGCTGCGCCAAGCCGGAGTGCCGCGACAGCAGCTTCAAGGGCACCGTCTACCGGTCGGTGAAAACCGTCCGCACCGGCAGCCGCGCCGAAGTCGGCACCTTCCTGCACAACGCCGCCACGGCCCTCAACCGACCGGTTGAGCACTCCACGAGGGCCCACGGCGTCGGCATCGACCGCGTCCGCACTCGCGTCCGCCCGGACCCCAAGGTCTACGGCACGGTCGAGGACTTCTACGTGACCGCCCCGGCTGGCGTGCAGGACAAGGCCCGCGACGGCTTCGCCAAAGTGTGGGCCGCGATGACCGCCGGCCAGTAGACCACCGCCCCTGCGAGGAGAGATGACCACGCGCACCCTGCCCCCCGCCGCCTACGACAAGGTCACCGCCACGGTCGGGCGCGACACTGGCGAGCAGCGCACGGCGACCCTCTGGACCCATGCTGCGGCCCTCGTCCGGCACGCTCATGACCACGGCCTGGCCCCGACCGACGACCGCCCGGCGGGCCCGGACGGCCTGCTCAAGTCCCTGGAGAGCCTCGCCGACTGCCACCCCTCCCTGGCCCCGCTCGCCGATCCGGCCGTACTGCCGCTGTGGGAGCAGCCGCTCAACGCCACCGCCTGGGCCGCCATCGAGGAGTTCTGGGATCGGCACCCCGCCCTCGAAGACGAGCACCGCGTGGACGGCTACGCCCTCGGCGACACCTACCAGCTGCTGTCCGAGGAGGCCCGCAAGGGGCGGGCCCTGTGCCAGACGCCGCCCTGGGTCGCCCGACTCCTGCTGCGTCTGTCGCTGGAGCCTGCCATGGAGGAGTGGGGGCCGGCCAACGTCCGGATGATCGACCCCGCCTGCGGGACCGGGCACATCGCCGTCGCCGCGTTCCACATGACCCGCGTTCCGCCAGTCCGCGGCCGCCGGCCCGCCCCGGTTGGGCACGGGCCGCAGGCAGTCGAGCGTGCTCTGGCAGCGGTGACGGGCGTGGACCTCGACGCGTACGCCGTGGCGCTGACCGCCTACCGCCTTCTGGCCAGCTCGGCGTCCGTCCTCGGCGTGAGCCTGGACCGCGTCCCGGCGTCGTGGCCCGTCAACGTGACCGCCGCCGACTCCCTGCTGGACCGCACCGAGCCCCTGCTGGCCGCTGGCACGTACCACGCGTGCGTAGCCAACCCGCCTTACATCACCCCGAAGGACCCCGTCGTCCGCGACCAGGTCCGCGCCGCGTACCCGCAGGTTGCGGCCGGCAAATACTCACTGGCTCTGCCCTTTACCGCGCTGATGCTCGAGCACCTGGCTGTCCCGGACGGCTTCGTGGCGCAGCTGACCGCGAACTCGTTCATGAAGCGGGAGTTCGGCAGGCGGTACGTCACGGAGTTCCTTCCCCGCTTCGACGCGCGCTGGATCATCGACACCTCCGGGGCCTACATCCCCGGTCACGGGACGCCCACCTGCATCCTCGTTCACCGAGCCCGTCCGCCGGTCGGCGACACGGTCACGGTGGTCCGGGGCAACCGCGGGGAGCCGCACATTCCAGAGGACCCCGCGCAAGGGCTGGTCTGGAGAGCGATCGAGGAAGCGGTCGACAGCCGGCTGGCCTGGGACCGGTTCCAAGCGGGTGCGGACCTCGCGCGGCGCGACGGAGGCGACACCGCCTAGGTGTTGCGTATCCTCATTTCAATGTGTACTGTCATTCTCAGGTCGGGCCAACGCCCCGCCTCGCCAAACCACTTGACGAGCGCCGCTCCAGGCGTCGCGCCGTCTCAGCGCATCCGGGGACTGATACAGATGAAGCGGAACAAGCCGCTCATAAAGCGCCGCAAGGCGGGAACGCAGTACATGCGGCGGAGACCGTACCGGTGGCAGGTAAGGTCCACTGGCCACTGGGTGCTGGCCGTGCCTCAGGCGTTCGTCGGGACCAGCCAGACCGTCCTCGACATGACCGGAGCCGTGCCCGCGGGCGCTGACGAATCGTCCCCCGACGACCCGCGTTACGACGGCTCTATATTGCGCTGGCGGCTCGACCGCGACGGCCAGACCCAGTTCGTCTACGGGTTCTGGACATGGGGTCGGAGCCAGTCGGCCAAGGGTAAGCGCTTCTCGGCCAGGTTCCGTCTCTCTCTCCCCGCTACATCGGACGTGTACCACGTGTTCGCAGCGGAACGTCCCGCGTGCGCACGCGGGACGCGGTGCCCGCTCGCGCAGCACTGGTACACGGCTATCGAGGCCGACCTGGCGACGCACCGACCCGATCAGTGCCCGATGGGCGTGCTGAATGACGGTCCGCCCTGGCGCCTGATCGGCCGGACAGTGCCCGACGGCCGCCACATCTACTGACGCCTCAGCACAGGACACCGGGCCGCCCGACAGTTGTCTCAACTCCGGTCGGCCCGGTCCCAAGCCCGAACGCAATCCAGCCTGGCCAAGGCCGCCGCTGGAACTCCTCCACAGCTCTTCCCTTCCGCCATTCCAGAGGCGACGCACCGCGTCTCATACACCCAGGAGCCATCATGGGCACCGCCCGTACCCGTCTGCCTGGCATCACGCTCCGCGACGTGGCGCCCACCGACGCGGACGCCGTTATGCGACTCCTCGCCGACGTGAACCCCGGCGATCCCGACGCCTTCGAGGACGTCCGGCCGAACCTGTCTTTGCCGCAGGAGGGACCCCTCTCGCACTTCCGGAACCTGATGGTCGTGGCACTAAGCGATGCAGGCGAGATCCTCGGCGTCCTCATCGGAGGCGTCCCGCTCTGGCTCTTCAGCCACATCGGTGTCGATCCCGTCCTGGCACACCGCCTGGCGGAACGAATCGCGACCATCACGGCAGTGGCCGTGCTGCCCCAGCAGCGCGGGCGCGGCATCGGAGCCGAACTTGTCCGGCACTCGGTGCGCCGTTTCACGCGCGCCGGCTACGGACTGCTGACCCTCAACTGCTTCCCTGAGCTGGAAAGCTACTACCAGGGCTTGGGCTTCACGATCATGGACGACCTGAACGTGTCCCTCGGTCCTCTGAACCCGGTACAGCAGCAGTGGGGCGACACGCGAGTGGCCGCCCGGGCTCTGGACCGGTACACCGCACTCGTCGATGTCCCCGGTCTTTCCTCTCCGGTCGTCTCGGGCATTCTCCCCAACACGAGCTTGCCCCGAGGTACCTACTTCGACGGTGAGCGGCTGTGGCCCTGAACTGCCGAAGGCCAGGCTGAAACGTTCATCCCGGCTAGAGCATGCGTACGAATGCAGGTACGGATCTGCATCCACAACCAAGGAGAATCTGATGCCAGTTGCTGAGAGACAGGGCCCCGCGCCGCGCCCCTGGGCCCGGTGGTCGCTTCGCTGGGGCGCGCCGAGTGCGGCGGTCGCCCTGGTCAGCGTGTGGGTGATAGAGCCCGGCAGCTCGTCGGCGGGATCGTTGCGGTCGGGGTGGCGCTGGCGGCGCTCCTGGTCTTCGTCGGGACGATGCCCCGGCGACAGCCCCAGGAGCGGCGAGCGCGCAGGGATGCTGCCGGCGCGGGCGAGTAGCGGGAGCCCAGTGCCGCGGCCGTTGCGCCGCGCACCTGAGACTCCGGATGGTGGTCCGGGTGAGCGTGTGAGCACCCCGGCCCACCATCCGGGGGCGTGGGTACTCTCGAGCATCCTGGATGTTGCTTATTCTCATTTCAGTATGTAGATTGGTTGCATTGCTGGCTAACCTTCAAGCCCGCGCCACACCTCCCCCCTTCTCCTCAGGAGTCCTCCCATGCTTGCTGTCGTCCATGAGGTTGACGCCGCGCTTCTCGCCTACCGGCGGGGCTGGGCCGATGTCTGGCTGACCCTGGTGGACATCACCACCGACTTGATGCACCTGGCCAGTCACATGCGCACCGACGTCGAACGCTGCCTCGACGGCGACGCGAAGGCGCGCCTGGACGAACGCCCCCTGGCCGCCATGCCGAACCTCGCACCCTCCGTCGAGCCGATCCACAACACGGATGACTCGGCCGCCGAGGACCACCTCTTCGACGTATACGTGCACGCCAGCGACGCTGCTGCCGCCCTTCGAGTACACATGGCAGACGCCCCCTACCCCACCTTCTCGAAGGCGCTGCACGTCCTGCTCAACGATCTGCGCGCCTACGCCCAGGACCTCGGCTTCGACTGGGACGAGGTCATGCGCGCGGCTGCGCAGGCCCACCGGGTCGACCAGCGCAAGGCCAAGTAGCCGGACGCCGCCCGGCGCCGTCACCACGGTGCCGCCGCCCCACGAACGATTCCGCCAGAAAGGGACCAGCATCATGACCAGGGCCGTGATCCGCACTCCGGAAGCCGACTACCCTCCCCGCGGCTCCATACGGATGTACCTCGACCGCGGTGTGCACCCGGCGACCGGGGCGCCGCTCCTCGGCGCCGATCTCGACAACCCGCCCGCCGTCTGCGGAGGCTGCGCCCACACGGTGCTGAAGCGGCTCGCTGACGGTCGCGAGCGGCTCAAGTGCGGGCGTCGGCCGTGCGGGAGCCGCGGGCTGCGCGGTCCCGATTTGCGCGACTCCATGCCCGCGTGCGCGGAGTACACCGCCGCATCCGCCGCACTGCACAGCACCTGATCTCCCTGACCGCCGCGCCCGGGTGCGTTCCGCCCAGACCTACGCGGTCCTGCACGCCGCAGGCGGCAGGACCCGGGCGTAGGCAGGTCCCCCGTAGCCCCAACCCCCAACCCGCTTCACCCGGAGATGTGATCATGCTGCCCGGCCTCGCCCAGCACATCGACTTCCAGCCGGCCCACAACGACTACACCCGCGGGTTCCTCGTGGTGAGCAAGACCGACCGCACCACCGTGTACGGGTACGTGTGGGAACACACCCTCCCGGACCGCACCACCACGTGGGTCGCCCAGCCCGACGCGACCAACCACGCTTCGCGTATCGCCGGCTTCCAGTCCCGGGAGTGGGGCGGCGAGTTCCTGTACGAGCGCGAGTGGCCCAAGTTCGTCCATCGCGAGGGCGCCAAGGCCGACGCTCTCCCGCAGGTGGGATGCACCGAGCACACGCCGTGCGGGACCTGCTCCCTGTGCGAACCCGACCTGGCCCGCCGCGGAATTCTCTGAGCGAAACGGCTGCGCCGCTCGTACGGCACTCATCACCACAACGTGCAGGCCCGGTGCCGCAGACGGCGCCTTCCCACCCGCGGCACCGGTCCCGACTCCCTGTTCCCGACCACAACACCCCACCCATGCCCTGGAACCCTCATGCCCGCTGATTCCACCGCCACCATCGTGACCAAGGCCATCGATCAGGTGATCACCCACAGGGAAGGGGACTGTACCGATCCGAGTTGCGCCCGGCACGCCGGTACGACCAACTGCCCCCCGATCACCGTCAGCCGTAGCCCCGGCTCCGTCCTCGGCGAAGCAGTCGCCGAGGCCTGGCACGCCGCCGGCGGCAGCCGGCTCGACATCCCCGCAGGGGTCGTCGCCGCCCTCGCTCTGTGGCCCCAGAAGTCCCCCGGCGCCGAGGCCGCCGACACAATCGCCGCGTACATCGCCGCACAGCCCCCGCGCGTCCTGGTCCGCGGCCTGGCCGACAGCGCCGACTACTACTACCGCCTTCGCCCCGACCTGTGGGCCACCGCCCGCCCGCTGTTCGACTGGACCAGGGAGGACCTGCACGACACCCACCTCGCGGGCGTACGCGCCGTGGCCCGTGCCGCGCTGCGCCACGGAGTCCTCCAGCACACCGGAGACACCGACCCCGCCGAGCGGTCCCGGATCGACCTCATGTCCTGGGTCATCACGAGCCTGCGCCACCACCACTCCCGGCGCAGCCTCGGCGAGTACCACACCCCGCCCGACATCAGCAATCTGATCGCCACCGTGCTGGCCGACGAGGGCCGCACAGGAAGGCGACCCCACCGACGCGGCGAATGGGCGCTCGAGCCGACCGCCGGAACAGGAGGGCTCTTCCGCTCCGCCGCGCAGGACCTGCGCCGCGCCGGCGAGGACCCGGCAGAGCGCGGCTGGGTCATGCTCGAACTCGATCCCCTGGCCGCCGCCGGAGCCGCCGTCAACGCCCTGGTTTGGGAACTGGGCCCCCGCGCGTTCGTCGGATGCGGAGATGTCCTCGCACAGCCCAACCTCGCCGAGGACACCCTCGCCCGGGCGCGCGACATGGCCCGCCACCGCGACGACGTCATGGATCTGATCCGCTTCGCGATCGCCACACGCACGACCGACCGCCTGCTCGACGCCCTCATGGCCACCAACTAGCCGCCCCACCCGGCCCGCGACCTCGTGGGCCGAGCCCGAAGGAGAGACCATGGGCCAAGCCCACGACCACCGCGAGAGCCAGGCCGTAGCCCAGGCGCTGCGCACCGTCCTGCCAGCGCCCAGCCGCACCTATGTGTACGTGCTCGCCTGCGGATGCACCGACGCCGAGGGTCTGCTGTCCTGGCACATCGACACCGAGGCCCGGTCCTACGAGCTCGAGCTCTCCCCCGCCGCAGTCGGCCCGAGGGAGGTCCGGCTGACGAGCCGGCCGCTCATCGGCGACGAGCCCGCCTGGAGCGAGGAGTTCCTCATCGGCGGCGCATCAGCCAGCTGGGCGCACTCCCTCGCACGTCTGGTCGCCCGGCTCACCCTCTCCGACCGGAGCCCTCTCCCCCTCGACTGAGCAAAGGACCCCCGTGTTGAGCCCCGCCCCCCTGTCCGACTGCCTGCCGGCCTTCGGCCGGCACCGCGGCTACCCACCGCGCTACGGGTGGCTCCGCAAGGTCTACGACGCCCTGCTCCAAAACCCCACCGCCCTGCGCCGCCCCGACGCGACCGTCGTGCTCGGCGTCGGCAAGAGCATGGTGCCGTCCATGGCCTTCTGGTCCCAGGCCTTCGGACTGGCCGTCCGCAACAGCCAGGGCCTGGTGCCCACGGACCGCGCCCACTGGCTCCTGCACGACGAGACCGGCGCCGACCCCTACCTCGAGCTCGATGCCAGCCTGTGGCTGCTGCACTGGTGGCTGGTGAGCGCCCGGCCGTGCCATGTGCCCACCTGGCGGTACCTCTTCGGGTACTCCCCGCTCAGCCGGTCCAGCCGCGCAGAGACGCAGGGGCGCCTGGCGGCCGCCGCTGAAGCGGCCGGCCTCAGGAGCCCGGCTTCGTCGGTGCTCGCCTCGGACATCGCCTGCCTGGTGAGCATGTATGCGCCCGGCGACCGCTCTGCCGCGAACATCGAGGACGAGCTCTCTAACCCGTTCCGCACCCTCCACCTGCTCGACCCAGAACCGCCCGCCGACCGCATGGCCGACCGCAGCCACCTCGTCGTGCTCCGCCGAACGGCCGGCCGACACTGTCCCGCGCCCGTTCAGGTGTACGCGAGCCTGGACTTCGCAGCCCGGACCGCCGGCCCGGAGGTCGGCTCCGTCACCCTGGCTCGGCTCGCCTCCGATCCCCTCGGGCCCGGCCGGCTCCTTCTCACGAGCACCGCCGGCCTCCGCCGCGCCCTGCACCAGATCGCCGGCCAGCATGGGGGTCTGGCCGTCGTGGAGTCCGGCGACGGCCAGGAGAAACTCGTCTACTCATGCCCGCCCGCACTGCTCGCCGAGGACGTCCTCGCCGACGCCTACCCCTCCCTACGGCCGACCACATGCCGTGCTGGGAGATGGGGAGTTGCCCATCCCGGCCCTGACGGACTGACTCCCGACTTCCGCTCGCCGAGGCGGGATCCCGGGCTCGGCGAACCCAGCACTCATGTTGCTTATTAGGTTTTCCATGTGTACTGTGATCCTTGTTGGTGGTGCTCGCCTCCGGGCTCGAGCACCCCCGCGTCTTCCCCTACCGACGAGACAGGCCCAGGAGACACGCATGCGCATCAAGACCGGTGGACAGCACCAGGGATGGACCGTCGTACACCAGGCGCGACGCGCGTGGCGCGGCTCCTTCGAGGGCGTGTGGCTCGGCGTGGAGGAGTCCGCCGGTCACTGGATGGTCGGCCGCCAGCACGACGGGCAGTCGATGGACGACGGCTTCGACGCGGACGGCAACTGGGCCACGTCCCGGCACTTCCGCGAGCGCAACGAGTACCTCAACATGCGCCGGGCTCTGGCCGCGTACGACGAGGAGGCCCAGAATGCGAGCGACGTCTGGAACGGAATGTGGGACCAGCGCGCCCACGAGGCCGTCGCCCGGCACCTCGCGCACCGCGTTCCCTTCCCCGCGCCGGTCCGGCTCTCGGCCGGATGGATCGGGCGCGGCCTGACCGATCACCACCCCCCGCGCGGGTCGACGTTCCCGCTCGACGGGCCGGAGGCCAAGTACGAGCTGATCCGCTACCTCCAGGGCCAGACCCGGTTCGACGAGATCGTGACGGAGCCGGGCTCGGTCTCCGAGGAGGAGGCGTACCAGCTGGCCATCAACGCGACGGGGCCGATCCGCTTCGTGTGCCGTGGCGTGACCTTCTACCTGGGCGAATGAGCCCGACGGCACGGGCGCGGGACCACAGCGCGCACCGCGCCCGTGCCGCCGGACCACAAGTCGTCCAGCCAACCACCGACGTACCCACCGAAGGCGAGGACGCCGCCCCTGGGGGCGGTTGAGACGAGATGGACCACAAGAACCTCATCGGCCACGACGGCGCCGTTCACGAGGGCCTGCTCAACAGCCACACCGGATTCATGATTGACGTGGCCTGCGACGCGGGCCGGTACGCGGTCGTCCACCACTACGAGAAGCTCGACCCGGCGCGCGTCACCGACGCTCCCCTGACCTGTCCTGAGTGCGTCGCCGCGAACTCCCCCGCCACCGCACAGCTGCACCGCGGACGCATCGCCCATCGGTACGCCGAAGACGTCCTCGCCCTCGCCGATACCCGCGCATGCCCGCCTGCCCAAGACGACGAAGGGCTCCGACTGGCCTTCGTGGCACTCGCGACAGAGAACCCGCCGCCCCGGGCCCTATACGCGCTGATCAGGGAGCACGTGACCGACATGCTGACCGATCGCGCCCTGGCCGTGCCGGAAGGGGTCCCGCAGGTCCTCGTGCCCTACAAGCGGTACACCGGCGGCACAGTCCAGGCCCCCGTCGGCCCTGGGGACCGCCTCATGCACTACAGCGCCGCCGGCGGGTACTTCCAGTACGTCTGGGTCGATGGGCTCGATGAGTCTCCGGACGGAATCGTCGTCACGGTCCACGAGAAGGACCGGCGTCCGGTCACGTACTCGGCGCGCGAGGTCAGCCAGCGGTACTCGAAGCTCGACCGGGCGGCACCGCTGCCGTCGAGCGGTGGGTGATCGAAGCTGACGGCTACGGCCTGACCTCAAACAGTCCTGGGCAGGCCGGGCACTGATGACGCTCTCTGAAAGCGACCACTGGGTGCTCTGAGGTGGGGGCAAACCTGCTCTGTTGATCTCCCCACCCATCGTGTGATCTTGCTCGGTGTGTCGGAGTGTGTGGGTGTTCGACGGGAGAGCCTGCGTGCGCATGAAGTTCGGCCTGTTCGGGGGCCTGGATGCTCACGCGGGAGGAAGACGTGGACGCTCATGCTCTGCGTCGGCAGGGTTGGACGATCTCGGCGATCGCTAGGCATCTGGGTCGTGACCGCAAGACGATCCGTGCCTATCTGAACGGCGAACAGGTCCCTGGGCAGCGGCGGCAGTCGCCGGACGCGTTCGTGCCGTACTTGGAGTACTGCCGACAGCGGCTGGCTGATGATCCGCATCTGTGGGCGTCGACGCTGTTCGACGAGGTCACCGGCCTGGGCTATGAGGGCGGCTACTCGACGTTCACCCGTGCCCTTCGCCGGTATCAGGTCCGGCCGCACTGCGAGCCGTGTCACGCGGCGACGGGCCGCAACGTCGCGGTGATCGCGCATCCGCCGGGTGAGGAGATCCAGTTCGACTGGCTGGAGTTGCCGGACGCGCCGGACGGGTGGGGAGTGGGTGAGCACGCCCATCTGTTGGTCGGGGCGCTCGCGCACTCGGGCCGGTGGCGGGCGGTGCTCGCGGAATCCGAGGACTTCCCGCATCTGGTCCAGGCCCTCGATCAGGTGGTGCGCAAGCTGGGCGGCACCGCGAGGCGGTGGCGCTTCGACCGGATGGCGACGGTCTGTTATCCGAGCAGCGGCCAGGTCACCGCGTCCTTCGCGGCGGTCGCGAAGTACTACGGGGTCGGGGTGGACATCTGTCCGCCGCGCCGCGGCAACCGCAAGGGCGTGGTGGAGAAGGCCAACCACTCGGCCGCGCAACGCTGGTGGCGCACGGTCCCCGATGCTCTGAGCGTGATCCAGGCCCAGTCCGGCATCGACAAGCTGGCCGTCCGGATGGACGACCGGCGCCGGGTCGTGGCCGGGATCAAGATGACAGTGGGTGAACTCGCCGCCTGTGAACCGTTGTTGGACATCCCGGTTCGTCCGTTCCCGGCCGAGCTGGAGGTCGAGCGGACGGTCAGTGCCCAGAGCCTGGTGTCCTTCGACGGGAATCTGTACTCGGTGCCGCCGGGCCTGCCCGGCGCCCAGGTCCGGGTCCTGCACCGGCTCGGTGAGGACCATCTCAGCATCGCCACCGCCGGCCGGGCGGTCATCGCCCGCCACCGCCGGGCGCCTCGCGGCGCCGGGCAGACAGTGCGGGACGCCGGGCACGTGATCGCGTTGGAACGCGAGGTGCTGGCCGCCTTCTCCGACCGGGCTCCGTGCAAGAACAAGGTCCGCCGCCCGCCGTCGCCGGCCGCGCTCGCGGAGGCCGAGCGGCTGCGCGGACAGCAGGCCGCGGGTGATCCGGCCGAACGGGTCGTGATCGACCTGTCCCACTATGCCGCCGTGGCCGACCGGCTGCGGAGTGTTCCCTCACCGAAGGAGGAGAACAAGGAGTGAGTACATCGCCGATGCAGATGAGCGAAGCACGCCGCTTCCAGCAGCTGCGGGGCCATCTGTCCTACCTCAAACTCAACGACGCCGCCGAGGCGTTGAACCGGGTCTGTGATCAGGCTCGCGCCGAACGGATGTCGCTGACCGCGGCCCTGGAACGGCTGCTGGAGATCGAGGTCGAGGCCACCGAGGCCCGACGGCTGGCGGCCCGGCTGCGGTTCGCCTGTCTGCCCGAACCCTGGACCCTGAACGACTTCGACTTCGCCGCCCAGCCGGGCGTCGACGAGAAACTCATCCGCGACCTGGCCACCCTGCGCTTCCTCGACGACGCCTCCAACGTCCTGTTCGTCGGGCCGCCCGGAGTCGGCAAGACCATGCTGTCCGTCGCGCTCGGGCGGGCCGCGGTCGAGGCCGGCAACCGCGTCTACTTCACCACAGCCGCCGAACTCGCGGCCAAGTGCCACAAGGCCGCGCTCGAAGGGCGGTGGAAGACCTGCATGAACTTCTTTGCCGGACCGAAGCTGTTGATCATCGACGAGCTGGGCTATCTCCCGCTGCCCGAGGACGGGGCCTCGGCCCTGTTCCAGGTGATCAACCAGAGGTATCTGAAATCGTCCACGATCTTGACGACCAACGTCGGGATCGCCGACTGGGCCGGGGCGTTCGGGGACGCCACGGTCGCGGCCGCGATGCTCGACCGGCTCCTGCACCGGGCCGCGGTCGCCGGCATCGACGGCCCCTCCTACCGGCTTCGCAGCCACCAGACCACAGCCGATGCCTTGCGGGCGGGAGTGAACGCGCGTGTCTCGTGACAGCATCCCCAACACCGCCGAGGTCCCTTCGGACACGGCCCGACGCTGCCCGTTCTGCGAGACGGACTTCACCGTCACCGACCACACCAGCCGCCAGGTCTACTGCTCTCCCGCCTGCCGGGAAGCCAACCGCCAGAGAGTGCCTGTCCAGCGGACCTGCCCGGTCTGCAGCACTGAGTTCACCACCGACGTCAGCCCCAAGCGCGTCTTCTGCTCGCGTGAATGCCGCACCAAGGCCCGCTCCAGCGAACACGCGCTGGAGAAACGCGCCTGCCCGGTCTGCAACGACGCCTTCGCGGCACCCAGAACCGTCCGGCAGGTCTATTGCTCGCCCGCCTGCCGCAAGGACGCCGACCGGCGCCGGGGCCAGGCCCGGGACGACGACCGGGCCCGTCGTCTCGGCGAGAGCCCGCGACCGGCGCGACCGGTGGGCGAACTGCCCACCGCCCGGCCCGCACCCCGTCAACAACCGGGAGTCCGGGACCCGTTGGAACCCACCGCGACCCGCAACTGCCCGCACTGCGACCAGCCGATCACCATCGTCGCCCTGCTGGCCACCCCGGAAGCCGCCCGCCCCTCGATCACCAGCCGCGTCCCGGACATCACTCCGCTGCGGCGGACACCGTGAACACGTCCCTGCACCCCGGTGACCTCTCCGTCTGACCCTCACCGATCACCAGGACCCGGCGGCCTTCGGCCGCCGGGTCCTCACACATGCTCTTCGCTCCCCAGCCTCCCCACTCACTTCAAGATCCAACGATGTGAAGGGAAGAGCGACCCTGGCCGATTCCAAAGATCCTCATCAGCACGTACCGTCGCGGCTGATCCCGCCCCCCACCAGCAGGTGTGCGCCGGGATAACGCTCGTCCATCGCGGCCAGGTCCCCACCGCGATGGCGTCGGCCAGTTCAGGTCTTCTCACCCGCGGCCCGTGCCGGGATCCCCTCGGCCCCAGCACCGCGGCGGATGCGCCCCACCACCGTCCTGCCGTCCAACTGCCCCTCTCTTTTCAGGATGCTGCGCCGCGCCGTCGCCGCGCCGCCGCCTCACCCGACTCCGGAGGCGCCCACACCATGACCACCGACAGTCCGCACGTCGCCTACCTGGCCCCTTCCGATCCGGCCCGCCCCCAGCCCGGCCGAGACAACGACGAGGAGGCCGACCGCTCCGAGAACGCGGTCCTGACCGCCTACCTCTTCCACCTGACGGCCAAGGGACACCGTGTCCTGCGGCACCGCGTCGTCACGGATCCCGTCCTGGCGTCCACCGACCTCTTCGACGCGACTGCCGGAGAGGTGGTGATGGCCTGTCACCGATCGCACTACCCCGCGCTCATCGCCGCGTATGGAGTGATCAGCGACTGCGCGCGGTTCTTCTCCCCGGCCCGCCGCGCACTGCTGTTCACCGCCGAGCCGGGCTCGGTCGCCAAGGAGTTCCTGTCCCACCACAAGATCATCGCGATCTGGCCCGAGGGCGAGTCCTTCGTCCGCGCGGACCCGGCAGCCGAGACAGGCGGAGCGTGAACCGCCAGAGCTTCGGGCCACCGTCGACGAGAGCCGAGGAACGCGGCTGGCGCGCGGCCGGTCTCCTCGTCGACGTGGCCGGGCGCGTACTGCCGGCCACGGCCCCGCTCTGCGGCTTCTGCGACGGCGAGGACATCGGCGACACCTGCCCGGCATCCCTGACCTGCCCCACATGCAAAGCCACGCCCCGACAAAGGTGCCGCCGGCCGAGCGGTCACACCGCCGAGCAGTGGCACCGCAGCCGCGTCCGCGCCGCCGACCTGGAAGACCAGCGCCGCGAGGAAGACGGCGACACCACCCTGCCCGCCCGCTGGGCTGACACCCCGCCGGCGCCGACCCCATCACGAGGAACACGATGACCACCGACCACCCCCGCAACAGTGCCACGGCCACGTCGCCCGGCGCCCCGGACCGGCCGCGTACGGCCGGAGCCTTCACACCCCGCATCACCCCCGCCCAGCGCCGCGCCCTCCTCGCCGGGGCCAGGGACCCGATCGGGCTGCTGCCCAAGTCCGTCAACCTGCGGACCCTGGCGTCCCTCGCCGACATCGGCTACGTCGGCCTGGATCAGAGCCGCGACGTCCTTCGTGGACAGGAGGCAACGCGGGACGCGCTGGACATCTGGGGCGGTGCTCTGACCGAGGACGGCTGGGAGCGGGCCCGCGCCGAGGGCGCGGGCAGGTTCCGGATCGTCGTCGTCGGCTGCGGAAAGGCCAAGCAGGACCGCCGCGTGACCGCCGGCGTGATGTACGTCGGCACCTTCCACGGCTCCTGCCGGGAGACGGCCAAAGCCCTACTCCAGGACGGCGGCCGCCAGTACATCCTCTCCGCCGCCCACGGGCTCCTCGACCTGTCCACGCAGATCGACCCGTACGACATCACCGTGGGCGACCCCGGCAGCGTCAGCGCGGACTTCGTGCAGGCGCAGGTCTGGGAACGCGGCATCGAGTCGGCGGAGGTGACAGTGCTGGCCGGCAGCAAGTACGTGGCCCTCGCCCGGCACTCCTGGCCGGACCTTCAGGCGCCGCTCGCCGGAGCCGGCGGGATCGGGGAGATGAAACAACGCCTCTCCCAGATCCGTCTCGCCGCGCGGGCCGAAGCCGGGCAGGAGCGGTGAGCGCACCGCTCGGGCCCGCTCCGGCTCGGTGGGAGGCCATGGCTGCCGGCAGCGCCGAGGGCTGGGCTCAGCGTTGGAGCCGCGGTGTGCCGACGTGGGTCCATACGTCGCAAGGCGGCTTCGACCGGCGCCGCTACGAGGTGGTCGAGCTGGCGGAGGCGCCCGCCCGGCGACGACGGCGTCCGGCATCGTCTGCTCGATGAGCAGCGCGGGCGGCAGCGCGATCTCCGCCGCGATGACGCTGGCCGCGACCGCGCGCCAGAGACGAACGTCCCGGTCGGTGAGGTTTCCAGCGTGGCGGCGGACGAAGCCGGAGCGGCAGGCCCCAGGGGCCGGGGTGCCGCAGGGGGTCAGCGCTCGGGCTTGGGGGGCCGCTGCATCAGCGCGGACGCGGCCTGGTCGAGCGTGACCTTCTCGTGCAGCAGGTCGGAGACGATCTCGGTGATCGGCATCTCAACGTCGTGGGCGCCGGCCAGGGCGAGGATCGCCTCGGCGCTCTTGACGCCCTCGGTGGTCTGCCGGGTCGCGGCCGTGGCCTCGGCCATCGTCAAGCCGTGGCCGAGGTGGGTGCCGAAGGTGCGGTTGCGCGACAGCGGGGAGGAGCAGGTCGCCACCAGGTCGCCCAGGCCGGCGAGCCCGGCGAGGGTGGCCGGGTGGGCGCCCATCGCGGTGGCCAGCCGGGTGGTCTCCGCCAGTCCCCGGGTGATGAGCATGGCCTGCGCGTTGTGTCCCAGGCCCATGCCGGAGGCGATGCCGACCGCGAGGGCGATGACGTTCTTGACCGCGCCGCCGAGCTCGCAGCCGGTGACGTCGGTGGAGGTGTAGGGCCGGAAGTAGGGGGTGTGGCACGCGCGCTGGACGCGGTGGGCGGCGTCCTCGTCGGGGCAGGCGATGGTGGCGGCGGCGGGCTGGCCGCCCATGATCTCGCCCGCGAGGTTCGGGCCGGACAGCACCGCGACCCGGTATGCGGGGATGCCGGTCACCTCGGTGATGATCTGGCTCGCCCGCAGCCCGCTGCCGATCTCGATACCCTTCATCAGCGACACGATCACGGTGTCGGGGCCGATGTGCGGGGCCCAGGCCGCCAGGCTGGTGCGCAGGGACTGCGCGGGGATGGACAGCACAAGGAAGTCCGCGCCCGCGAGCGCGGCGGCTGGATCGGTCGTCGCGCTCACCGTGTGGGGCAGCTCGACGTCCGGGAAGTAGCCTGGGTTGCGGTGCGTGGTGTTGATCGCGTCGCCGATCTCGGCGCGGCGGGCGTGCATGATCACGCTGGTGCCGGCGTCGGCCATGATCTTGCCCACGGCGGTGCCCCAGGAACCAGCCGAGAACACCGCCGCACGGACGTGGTGCTGATTCACTGCGGGGTCTCCATGCTGGACGCGGGCCGGGCGCCGAGACGGCGGCCGGGCGCCGCCATCCTATCGGCCGACACCACTTCGGGCGGGGCGTGAAGACGCCGCAGGGTCAGCAGCACGGCCCGCCGACCGCGCAGGGTGGGGAGAACCTGGTGCGCCTCGCGGAGCACCCTGGGATCCCAGTCGGAACGGACCAGGAAACCGGTGTTGCTGTCAGAAGTCTTGACAGGTGGTGATCCGGGCCGCGTCACCAAGGACGAATGTGGTTCGGCCGTAGCGTCGTACGCGGTGTATGTGACGAACAGCCTCCGGGCGGGCATCCTGAGCGGCATGGACTTCCATCCGGTTGAGCGTGCCTCGCAGGCGTTCCAGCAGTCACTGACGGCGGAGGAGATCGAACAGGTCTGCCGACGGGCCTTCGGCGGCGACGCCGCGCCTGTGTCCGCTGTCGAGCTGGGCACGGGGATGTACAACAACGTCTACCGCGTCACCCTGGCCGGCCAGGTCCGGCCGGTGATCCTGCGGGTCGCGCCGCCGGAGAGCCGTCAGTTCCGGAGTGAGCGCCACCTGATGCGCAACGAGTTCGCGAGCCTGCCGTGGCTGGCGGTGATCGCGCCGCTGATGCCGCGGGTGCTCGCCGCCGACTGGTCGCACGAGGTGATCGGCCGGGACTGGATGATCCAGACCCACCTGGACGGCATCGCGGCCCCGGAGCACCTGGGAACGTATCCGCGTACCACGTGGCCGGCGTTCTTCCGGCGGATGGGCGATATCGCCCGCTCCGTGCACGACGTGCGCGGCCCGCACTTCGGGCCTGTCAGCGGCCCGGGGTACGCCACCTGGAGCGAAGCGGTGATCGCTTCGTTGGAGGAGATCGCTGCCGACCTGGACGGCGTCGGCCTGGACGCGGCCGACGTGCGGAAGGTCGCGGCGGTGGCCGCGCACGAGAGCGCCGTGTTCGACGAGGTCACCGAACCGAGGCTGCTGACCGGGGACCTGTGGACCGTCAACGCCCTGATGGACCCGGCAGCCCCCGAGCCGGTGATCACCGGCGTCCTGGACTTCGACCGCACATGGTTCGGTGACCCCGCCGCTGACTGGACCATCCGCATGGCGACGGCCAAGGCGGACGAGCGCGAAGCGTTCTGGGAGCCCTATGGAGTGCTGGACCGCTCGACCGCCGCAGTGTGGCGGGCGCGGGTGTACGAGGCCCGGCACCTGGGCGCGATCCGCCTGGAGCGCCACCGGCTGGCCAAGGCGGACGCGGTCCGCGAGAGCTACGGCGCGATGGCCGAGGTGCTCGCCGGACTGACCTGACCGGGCCCGTCCATCGGTTCGACGTGGATGCGGAATTGCCGCAGGAGCGCGTCGGCCCGCTCCTCGACCTCGGCGGCGTCCGGGCCGGTGACCACGAACGACCCCAGCCGGTGGCCGTTGGCGTCCGGCTCGTGGACAAGGCCGCCGATCGCCACCCGCCGGCGGACGAACGGTACGCCCGGACCCGTCCCCGGGAGCCCAGAGAACGACGTCAGCCGTCCCGCGCGCGGGCTGGTCACGAACCGCACGGTCGCGTAACCGCGGGCGGTGGGGGTGAGTGCGGCCGGGCGTCCGAGGGCGACGTCGAGCAGCGCCGCCCACACGTCTACGCCCAGGGCGTGCTGGATCAGGAGCCCGATCTGCCCGGCGGCGAGGCGGGCACCGATCTCGATGACCACGCACCGCCCGTCCCTGCCGACCATGACTTCGGTGTGCGAGGCGCCGTGCCGGATACCGGCCGCCCGGATGGCCGCCTCCGTCTCCCTGTACACGGCTGCCTCGACGGCCGGGGGCAGGTGGACGGGGAGGCTGTGCCCCGTCTCGACTCTGTTCGCGCCGCCCGTCACCTGCTTGTGGGTGACGGCGAGGTGCGTCGTGGTGCCGCCCTGGGTGAAGGACTCGACGCTGTACTCCGTCCCGGCGGCGTACGCCTGGACCAGGACACGCGGGTCGCCTCCGCTTGCGTACATGCCGGCCACCGCGCGGGCGGCGTCGACGGCCTCGGCCGCACCAGCCGGGCCGCTCACCACCCTGACGCCGGCGGAGCCCGCCCCGGCAGCCGGCTTTATGACGCACGGGAAGCCGACCCGCGGGTCCGCCAGCGCGGCCCGCAGCCCCTCCTTGTCCCGGACAAGGACCGTGTACGGGGCGCGCACCCCTGCCGCGGCGAACGCCTCGGCCATGGCCGCCTTGTCCCGGGCCGCCCGTGCCCGGCCCGGGTCGTTACCGGGCACCCCCAGCTCGGCGCAGAGATGCGCGGCGAGTTCGGTCAGGTACTCGTTGACGGTCAGCACCGCGCCGACACCGCGGCGACGGGCATGCGCGGCAAGCTCGGCCAGGGCCCGGTCGGGCCGGGCGAAGTCGGTGACGATGTGCCCGGCCAGCAGGTCCTTCAGCTCAGGCCCGTAGCCCTCGTACGCCGTGGCGGTGGTCGCGGCGTGGACCTGGTGCCCCCGGGCGGCGGCCGCCATGGCGAGGGCGCCCGCTTCGGGGCCGGCCGCGTCCAGCAGCAGCACGCCCGGGAGGGTCACGACAGGTAGTCCTCGAAGCCGCCGGTGCGGTGCGTGTCCAGGGTGAAGCAGTGGAACCCGCCCCCGAACAGGCGCCGGTGCCGGTGGCGTACGGGCACCACGCCGAAGCCCTCGGCCTCCAGCAGCTTGGCCAGGCCGGTGCACTCCTCGTTGACGAGCACCGTGCTCTCGTCGACCGAGAGGACGTTGAGGTCGATGTAGGGGCTGGTGAGGACGAGGTCCTCGTAGTCGTCGTAGACCGGGAACGCGCCCGCGTCCGGCTCCGGCGGCACGATGTAGCGCCACGAGCGCAAGCGTTCGGGCATCAGGTCCCGGATGCCGTCGTGCCGGGCCAGGAACACCCCCGGCTTCAGGGCGAGGACCATCGAGTCGATGTGGTTGTCCGCCATCCGCCACACCCGGTGGACGCGGTACTGGTGGCCGAGGTGCCGCTCCAGCCACTCCGCGCCCCGGGTGTGGTTCTCCTGCGCGACGTTGACGACCAGGTCGCGGCCCAGCCGCAGCACCTGCGCGCCGTCCAGCATCATCTCCACGCCGACGTCGTACGGGCTCGGCTGCGGGTCCTCGATCGCCTCGGTCGGCCCGCCCAGGGTGGTCGCGGTGTCGCGCGCGTACGACAGGTCGAAGCTGTTGTCGGTGAGGGTGGGGCGGGGCATCGTCGTCCACCGCGCGCCGTCCTCCCAGTAGCTGGTGAAGACCGGGGCGAGCAGGCGGGTCTCCAGGTAGCGGGAGCGGATCGCGGGCGGCGTCTCGATGATCTCGGCCCCGAGGATCAGCGTGTTGTCGCGGATGTTCAGCGCGGGCGTGGGGGCGGCCTCCCAGCCCAGGCCCGCGATCGGGGCCGCGTTGGCAGGCAGGGGCAGCGGCCGGTGCACGGCGATTCCGAGCTCGGCGAGCGTGGCCGCCAGCGCCTCCACGTCCTCGTGCAGCTCCTCGGCGTACCGCGCCTTGATGGTCCAGCTCTCCCGGTGGCCAGCCGCCGCCTTCGTCAGGCGCGGATAGGCCCAGTCCGACCGGAAGCCGCTCAGGTTCTCGTGGTGGAACAGCTCGAAGCTGACGTCGCGGTCGTGTCCCACGTAGTTGGCGGCGGACCCGACGATGACCTCCTTGAGCGGGGTGAAGTCGTCGTGACTGTTCAGGCGGGGCATGGGCGTTCCTCTCCGGCGGACGGGGCGGGTCAGGGGGTGCGGGGGGCTGCGGTCATGTGCCGGTCGGCGAGCGCGCGGCCCCGGCGGACGCGCAGGGTCAGACCGGCGCCGTCGTTGTCCGGCTGGAGGGTGCGCTGCTCGCTCCAGCCGGAGAACCGGAACTCTCCGGCGTCGCCAGCCGGAACGAGGGCGAAGGTGGGCCCGGCGATCGTCAGGGTGAGGACGCCGTCGGCGTCGCGGGCGATGCGGGCGGGGATGAGGGAGCCGTCCAGCGGGGCGGCCGCGTCGAAGTCCGCGAACCCGGACGGCAGCAGCGCCTCGTAGGGCAGTCCGGCGGGCCAGGCAGGGTCCGGGCCCGGGCCGGTGCGGTTGAACAGGACCTCGCCACGGGTCAGCAGTTGCTGCCAGGAGTCCGGGAACCAGTCCGCGAGGTCCGCGGTGAGCAGGGCGTCGATGACGACGTGCACCCGGGTCACCGCGGTGCTGGTGTTGCGTACCAGGTGCTCGCGGGAGAAGTCCCCGTACCAGAGGGTGCCCGGCTGCCAGCAGTGTTCGACGCCGCCCAGGACGAGCACGGCGCCCGGGTCGGTGATGACGGGGATGTGCAGGCGGACGATGCCCCGGTCCAGGCGGTACTTGGGGTCGCTGTGCGGGTTGGAGACGGCGCCGGGCCCCAGCGCCATCAGCCGCACTGCGTTCAGCGGGGCCGGGAGCGAGTGAAGGATCTGAGCGAGGTAGGGCAGCTGGTCGAGCCAGCGGGTCGCCGCGAAGGGCTGAGGGCCGGGGCCGCCCGGGTCGGTGCGCTCCGGGTCGCCGCCGAGGCTGCGCAGGGGCAGGACGCGCCAGTCGATCGAGGCGGCTTGGCCGACCTGCCCGCCGTAGGTGTGGATGCGCTGCGGGTTCCACGTGTGGGCGGTGACGGCGGCGAGTTCGGCGGCGAGCTTGTCGGCGTCGAAGACGGGGGAGAGCTGGGCGGCCTCGGCGGCCGCGGTGAGCGAGGTGGTCATGGTGAGGCTCCCGGGTCAGGAGGAGAAGGACACGGCGCCGGTGCCGATGTGCTGGCTGGCGTCGTAGGTGCCGGCGGGCACGGTCGCGAACCGCGCGTCGAGCCGGCCGAAGGCGCCCGCGTGGCCCTCGGCGGGGTCGTAGGCGATGCAGAACACGAACTGCACCGGCTCCCCGGGGGCCAGGGGGATGGCAGGCATCGACACGATCACCCCCATGCGGGTGGCCGGGTCGTACGTCAGGCCCAGCTCGTCGAGCGCGGCCAGGAACGCGGTGAAGGAGGACACGGCCCAGGTGGGCGGGACGTGGTACTCGACCACCTGCCGGGCCGGGGCGGCGGCGACCTCGACGATGCCGTGGGCGATCGACTGGTAGATGTGCAGCGATCCGCTGACCTGGGCGTTGACCTCGGTGAACACCACCCGCCCGCCGGGCAGGACCAGGGCGTCCGCGCTCAGGTGCCCACGGTAGCCCATCGACCGGTACGCCTCGGCGAGGCGGGTGCCGCCGTCCAGGAGTGCCGTACGCACGGGCTCGGTGACGCCGTTGAGGGGTACCACCTGGTGGCTCAGGCGGCGACCGACGTAGTGCAGGCGGCCCGTCTCGGTGGCCCGGGTGCCCTCATCGGACGTGTAATGCTCGGAGTACACCGCATCGGCGCCGGGCGCGAACTCCTCGATGACGACCGGCCACCGGTCTTCCCTGCTCGCCCACGGCCACCGCTTCGCCCAGTACGCGGTGATGCCGTCCGGGCCCGGGGCCAGGTGGTGCAGGTGCCGGGCACCGACGTGGTCCACCGCCATCTCCTGATCGCGCACGAGCAGCTGGTTGCCGACTCCGGCACCGTTGTGGGCCTGCTTGACCACGACGGCCCCGCTCGCAGAGGTCTCCAGCAGCGCGCCGGTCGCCTCGATGGCTTCGGCGCGGCTGCGGCAGATGCGGCCCGGCAGGATCGGCACCCCGGACGCCGCCGCCAGGGCCCGGAAGTTCGCTTTGTTGTTGCCGATCTCCCCGCCGCCCTGCTCGAAGAAGGCCGCCCCGGGGAAGCGGTCGCTCACGCCCAGGGCGTTGGCGAGCCGTGCCACGGCGGCCGACGGCCACAGCGCGAACACCTCGCTCACCGCGCCGCCCCCATCCGGGCCGAGCGCGGCCCGCACCTGCTCCACGAACGCGGGCACGGTCAGCGAGGCGGGATCGAGCAGCCGGTTGCCCCACGCTCCTGCCGGGGCGGTCAGCACGGTCAGCTCCTCGCGCTTCACGCCGGTGTGGGCCAGGGCGTAGTCGACGAACACCGCATCCGGCTCGCAGCACAGGATGAGCAGGTCACCGGGGCGGGCGAACCAGAACAGGCGCTGCGTCCAGGCGCGCATGTCGCCGCGCGCGCGGATCGAGGGATCGATGTGGTTGCCGATGAGGATGCGCACGACGGACTCCTTCAAGAGGTGGGCGGGCGGCGCCTCGCGGCACCGGGCGAGGGGGAGGGGATCAGCGATGAAGCAGGGCGGCGGGCAGCGTGTCGAAGGCGCGCATGGTCGCCGTGCGGCGCCGTACGCCGTCGTCGGCAGCGGCCAGGTGGGCTCGGTGGTCGCTCAGGGCGGCGACCAGGGCGCGCAGTCCGGCCTGGGCGACGGTCGTACCGATGCAGGAATGCGGCCCCCACCCGTACCCGAGATGCGGGTTCGGGGTGCGGTCCAGCACCAGCTCGTCCGCCCGCGCGAAGGCGGCCGGGTCACGGTTGGCCGCCGCGAACAAGGTGACGACCTTCTGCCCGGCGGCGATCTCGACCCCGCCGATCCGGCACGCCCGTACCGCCGTGCGCGTGGTGCCCTGCACCGGCCCGTCGAAGCGCACCAGCTCGTCCACACCCGTGGCCAGCAGCGCCCGGTCCCGCAGCCGGTCGAGGACTCCCGGGTGGATGAGAAGGGTGTGCACGGCGTTGCCGACGGCGGCCGCCATCGTGCTGTAGCCGCCCTGGAACATCACCCGCGCGGTGTTCTTCACGTACAGCCGGGCAGCCGCGTCGCCGCCGGGGGCCGCCGCCTGGCGGACCCGGGCCAGCAGGCCGGGCCGGGCCGAGGCCGCGAACCAGGAGTCGACCAGGTCGCTCAGCTGCTGACGAGCAATCCGCCCCGGCTCCACGAGCGCCGGGTTGAGGCCGCCATCCATGCTCCGCATGATCGCGTCCGACACGGCGGCGAACTCCCCGTACGGCGGGGGCTCAACACCCAGCAGATCGGCCACGACGGCCACGGACAGCGGCACGGCAAGCTCGGCCACCACGTCGAACGGACCCCCGCCGGCCAGCACGTCGAGCCGCTCCAGCACCAGGCGGCGGGCGCGCTCCTCGATCGCGGTGAGGTCCTGGGCGCGCAGCGCGGTCATGAACAGGGAGCGGACCTGGCTCTGCTGCGGCGGGTCGAGCGTCTGCACGCTCAAGGACGGCTCGGGCACCGTGCCCCCGGTGCGCCGCGGGTCACGGGCGAACGTGGCGTGGTCGCGCAGCACGCGCACGCTGTCCGCGTACCGGGTCAGCGCCCACGAGTCCATGCCAACGTGCCAGAACACGGGCTCGCGCTGCCGCAGTTCGGCCAGCACCGGATACGGGTCGCGCAGGACCTCCGGGTCCAAGGGGTCGTAGCGGTCGGTCACAGAGGGCATCGCGGGTCCTTCCAGAGCGGGGAGGGCGGGCCCGCCCCAGCGGACCCGCCCCGAATGCCTCGGACTCAGTGGTCGTACGACATGGCAGTCCCCTTCCTCGGCGTTGGCGACGGCGGACGTCCCGCAGGGTGGCGAAGGCTCCGTTCGGCCCTCGCCCGACGGGCGGCCAGGTGCAGCCCGGCGGGCGGGACAAAGGCCGTAGGAAACGGGTTCGTCACCGTGGTCCCGCCCGGTCGCACAGGCGCCGAGCGGAACACCACGAAGTACAGCCCCCGCCGAACTCCGTGCCCAGACGCGCGCCCTATCCCCGCCCTATCCCCGGTCTGCACGAACCGCTCCCCCTGGGGGCGGAGCGGGTGGTGCAATGAGCGGGTGGACGACGAAATCCGCCACCCCCTCGCGTACGCCAGGAACGAGCGCGGATGGTCGCAGGAGGAACTGGCCCGCCGCATCCGGCGGGCCGCCGAGCGCCGTGGCCTGCGCTCAGGCACCAGAGGGTCACGGATCTACAAGTGGGAGACCGGCCGGGCCACCCCCGACGAAGACGAATCCCAGCCCCTCATCGCCGAGGTCTTCGGCATCGACTACGCGGCCGTCGCCCATCTCGGCTGGCCCCACTGGCTCCCGAGCCAGGACAGCCCGCTGCCGCTGGGCCCGCACAACGCCGTCCCCTCCCTCCGAGAGGCCCTGATGACCTCCCTGGACCGCCGCTCCTTCCTCGCCTACACCAGCGGCTCCCTGGCAGCCCTCGCCCACCAGTGGGCCATCACCGAGCCCGGCCGGTTCCCGCGCCTCACCGCGCGCGGTGAAGTCGACGCCGAGATGGTCGCCTGGCTGGAGAACAGCGGCGCCGAACTGATCCGCCTCGCCACCGAACGCCGGCAGCACACCCACCGTCTGCTCGACGCGCACCTGACCGCCGTCACCGACCTCATCAGCGAGGGCCGCTACACCCGCCCCGTCGAACAAAGGCTGCATACGCTGGCCGCCGCCCTCTCCCAGGCCATCGCCTGGCAGCACTTCGACGAACGCCGCCACGCCTCCGCCGGCCGTTTCTGGCACGCAGCCCTCCACAACGCCCACGCCGCCGACCAGCGCGACCTCGGTGCGGGCATCTTGTCCGACCTCGCGTACCAGTTGCTGTGGCTTCGGAACGCGCGTACCGCGGCCGACATCCTCGAATACGCGATCCCCCGCACTCGGCACCCCGCCGCGCGATCTCTCCTGCACCTGCGACAGGCCCGCGCCCTCGCCGCCCTCGACGAGGGCGGCCGGTGCCGCCGCGCCCTCACCGCCGCGGAGAAGGCCCTGGACACCTCGTCGTACGACCCCGCACCCGCCTGGTGTTCATGGATGTCACACGCCGATCTCGCAGCGGACGGCGGGCGCTGCCTCGCGGATCTCGGCCAGCGGCGCCAAGCACACCAGCTGATGGACGAGGGCATTGCCCTGCTGCCCGCCACCCGCTCCAAGACTCGATCCGTCTTCCTCACCTACCAGGCCGAGACCTACCTCCGGGACGGCGAACCGGAGATCGCCGCAGCGACCGCTACCCATTCCCTGGACCTGGCCAGCCGGATCGCCGCACCCCGGTGCGTGACCATGGTGCGCGACCTCGAACCGGAGCTGTCTCGGTACGCGCACACACCCGGCGTCGGCGAACTCCTCGAACGACTCCGAGCCGTCGGCTGAAACTCTGCGACCGGCTGCCCGGCCCCGCTTGTGAAGCTCGAACGGATGCGCCGCCATTGGACGTTGCTCATCCTGAAGTTGGTCGAAGGCGACCGCGCCATCGCCGGACACCTCCACGAAGCCCACATCGGCACCCACTTCGCCCGCGCCTACGTCATCCCCGTCGGCCGACCCCGCATGAGAGTGCCCGCAGTCGGCCCCGGCACCGCTTTTCCCCCGTGCCGTGGGGCGCTGCGGGGGCCGACGCAGCGGCCACTCTCGACCCCGGAGCATCCGGCCTACGCGAGCGGGGCGTTGGCGCCGGTGAGGTCTTCGACCACGCCCGGGTCGAGCTCCGCGGCGCGATCCCGCAGGCGCATCTGCTGCGCGGGGGTCAGGCCAAGCTCGTCGTCGAAGGCGAGGCGTTCGAGGGCGGCGGCGATGTAGCCGGGCGCGGCTGCTGCCAGGGCCTGGCGCACGGCCTCGCCGACAACGTCTGCCACGGGCAGGTCAGCGGAGTAGTGCGCGGCGATGCCGTTTGTCTCGGCCGCCCGCATGTTGATCCGCTCCAGAGCGGCCTGCACGCTGGCGTCACCGTGGTCGGCACGCAGGACGAGGTCCACTTGGTCGCGGCCGCTTGCGGCAGCGGTCACCGGCCGGAGACCAGACGCAGCCGGCCGCTCGGGGGCAGCCTCCTGCACCACCTCGGCGGCCAGAGTGTCCTTGGGCCTTCGTCGCACCTTCTCCTTGAAACGACGCGCCCCCTCCTTGAGGTATGGGGTGGCAACCTCCACGGCGGCGACCGTCACGGTTCGAGCGACCTCCACCGCAATGTCGGTGGCGCAGTTGACGAGGATGTTCCTTAGGCCGTCCTTGTAGCCCTCGTCGTACCGGTCGTCGGCGTCGAAGAGTTCGGCCTGGGCAACGAGCGAGTTGTCCCGGTCATCGCGGGCGGTACCCCGCATACCGCCGGAGGAGGCACGGGAACGGTCGAGGTGAGTGCCGGCGGGGAACTCGACCAGCATGAACTTTCGATTCGGCTGCAACCGTTGATAGTTGGACATGACGGAACTGTAGGGGGCCGCACCGACAGCGCGGCCGTTTCCAGGGATCGCCATCTGCCGTCGCTGAGGAAGTCGTTTACCTCGCCCTCGCTCTGCTCGAGTGCCTCGGCCGTAGCCCCTATTGTGCCGACCCTCCCGCGTCCGGCGGCGAGGAACGTGCCTGATGTGCCTGAACAGGATATGGGCCTGTGACCAGCAGGAGCACTTGACAGATGCAGATAATCCCCTCGGCAGTCCACCGGTTCGGGCTGGTGGACCTCGAGCCCGCAGGGGGCGACGACGGCCAGGTGGTCGACGGCCAACTGCTGGTGGGTGTCGACAACAGCCTCAGCAGCTCCAAGTCTCCCGGCCGTTGAGGGTCGCGCATGCCGCGTCGGCGGCAGTCGCGCAGCAGGTCGGCCCACGACTCGGTCGACTCCCGCAGGCCCTCGGCCAGGGCGATCAGTGTGCAGAAGCGCCTACTCGCCGCCTGAAGACGCCCGCCTAGTCGTCGTTCGGCAGGTACCACCCGTGCTCGCGATGCCTGGGCTCTGGTGGGTTCGGGTTCTCGCGGGCATAGGCCTCGTTTGCACGGCGAGTCATCTCTGCGTCGTAGCGGTGCAGCTCGTCGTAGAGTTTGTCCGCCTCGTTGACATCCCCAGCGGATACGTAACGCTCTCGCAGCGCCTCGCGCTCGTCTGCGAGTTCCGCGTCGGACAGCGGGCGGAGGCTACCGAGGCCACGCGCGATGGCGTCGAAGATGCCCATGCGTTGATGTTGTCACACTGGCGGCTACCGCCGCGCCGTTGTCCGCCAATACCGCCTCGAAGGTACGCGAAGATGCCCGGCTCGCGGCCGCCGAGATCACCGCGCCGGAAAGCCCCATCCACAAACTCTTGACTGTTACTCGAGGTTTTTGACCGACACCACGGCCGTCTCGAACCCGGTGGACGGAGTCCGGCACGGATCTGCCCGCATAGCAGGTGATGCCCCTCCTCCGGAGGGACCTCGGCAGTTTCCAGGACCAGTGCCGTCGGCAGTCGACCTCGTTCGACTGCCGACGGCAGTTGGAATGGCCAGCCCTTGTTACTGGGTGGCGCGGCCCGGGTCGCGTGCCTAGATCTCCTTGAAGGTGGCCGCGATGCCCAGTTCCTGAAGGCGCTGCTGAATCTGCTCGGCGGCATAGGCGTTGAGGACGACCTGGATCGTTCCCTGCAGATAGCTGATCTGTCGTTCGTCCAGGGCCATGTAGAACGCCCGGAACAGTGCGGCAAACCCGTCGGCGCTGTCGGCGCTGGCCAGCAGGTTACTGGTGAACGAGAACGCCGCCTGCTTGTCCTTGGCGGGTGGAGGGGTGTCGGCGTCTGAACGGCCGCCGCTTGTTGTTCGGCTGTCGTCGTTAGTCGGACCGTTCGACGCACCGGGGCTGGCTGCGCCGCTCGGGGTCGCCTCATCCGGGGCTTCCGGGGCACTGTTGGTCACGCACGGGCCCTCGTGGGCTGGTTCGCTGCACGCCGGGCATGCCCGAGGTTGCGGTTTCGCCAGCCGCAGGCTCGTGCTCGCGAGGTTGACCTGCCCGGGTGCGGTGACAGCAACTTCCGTGCCCATGCCGTCGACGATGCTGACGAGGTTCTCGTTGACGGCGTCGTAGATCGCTTGCTGGAGGTCACGGTCGCCGCCGTAGAGCAAGGGCAGCCGCGGGGCGCTGTAGAACGCGGCCCGGATGTCCGAGAGGGTTTTGCCGTAGTCCTGGTCGCGGAGGTTGTGCTGCAGGGCCCTGGGGGTGAACTCCCCTACGTCGAAGACCTTGTCCCGGGCGGCGAGTGCCTTCCAGACGGCGGTGCCGTTGAGGGCGGTGAAGTTGTCGTCGTCGTGCGTGAGCTCGTCGAGGTAGCGTTCTCCGTCCGGGTCGGGCTGGGCGAGGAAGACGATGTGCTGGTAGGCCCGCTTGAGGGCCTTCTCCATCTGGTCCTTCGCGGCGGCGAGCTCCTTGGTTCCGGTCGTCTTGAGTTCGCTGTCGTTCTGTACTTCGGGTGCAGCCAGGGCCCTCTGCCGGGCCAGGTACTCGACGGCCAGGCTGCGTACGAGGCTGCGGCGCTGAGTGTTCGCTACCGCGTAGACCGCGCTGCTGGCCCACTGGACGGGGAGTCGCTGTGCGCCCTGTCCGAGTCCCATCGCGACGGTGAGCGCCTCAAGGGTCGACTTTTCCATGCCGTTGCGCAGGCTGAACTGCGCAGGGTCGAGCACGATGAGGCGGGTCGTGTAGGCGGTGTCCAGGCCGCTCGTGGCCATGACCTCGGTCGCGGTGCGCTGAAGGTCGGCGGGCAGGAACTTGAGCTCGCGGAACGGGCCGTTGCTGGCCAGTTTCTGGGCGAACTCAGAGATGACTTGGTCACGCTCGTCTTCGGTGATGGTGCGCCGGATATTGGTGACGAGCATTCGGTGGGTGAGCCGGGTGGACAGGAAGTACCGGGCCGGCTTGTTGTTGCCCTGTCCGCGGACGATGTCGAGGGCGCTTATGCCCCGGCCCTGGTCGACGAGTTCGTCGACCACGCTGTCGGCATCCGTGATCGTGTAGCGCATGTCCGGCACGCTGGTGACGGCTTTGACCTCGGGTGCGCTGGCGCCGCGTCCGCGTCCAGGGCGCAGGGTTCCGACGATGCTCGCCAGGAAGATGAAGGTGGCCGCGCGCTCGGCCGCGTGCGGATTGGCTTCGATCCAGGGGGCTTCAGACCGCTTGAGATCCTGTCGGCGTGCGGTTCCCGTGGATCCGTCGTGGTTGACGATCTCGATCTCCGCGAGGCTGCGGTAGTTCGCGATCGTGCGGTCGTCCTCGACAAGGCCGCTGCCCAGGAGTGCTTCGCGAACAGTGCTGTCCGAGAGCGGGAGGTCGCCTGGGCCAATGAGCGCTGGCGCCCACTCACCGGCCTTGCCGCGCTGCTGGAGGGCATACACCGTGGCGGCGAAGATGCGGATCGTGGAGCGGACCCGCTGGAACCCGGTGACCCTGCTCCACTCGTCCTTCGCCAAGGCCATCAGCATGGGGTGGAAGGGATAGCAGGCAGCGACCTCGTCGGACCAGTTGCGTCGCCAGTCAGCACCGATCTGCTCCCAGACGTGCTTGGCCCAGGCCCGGTCGGTGAGCACCGGTTCGTAGAGTGCGGCTGTCGCGGCGAGGACTTCGCGGGCGGGTTCGGTGTCGAACAGTCGCCGGCGCAAGATGTCGGCGAAGTCTCCCACCTCGGTGACCGTGGCCGGGAGGCCGTTGCGTTCAAGCTGGCTGTTGAGGTCGTCGCGGCGTTCCTTGGCGGCAGCCGACAGGGCGGTCTTGTCGGTGTCGGAAGCGATCATCACCACGAGCATGGCTACGTGGGGTACGTCGTTGACTGTGTCGAGCAGGGCTCGGAGGAAGGCCATGTCCTGGGCTGCGAGGTCGGGCTTGTTGCTGCCGTCGAGGCCGTTGCCGATGTAGTCGAGGATCTCGTCGACGATGATCAGCACAGGCCGGTTTACGGCCCGGATTGCCTCGGCGATCTTGTGCTTGTCGCTCCAGAACGGCTGATAGCGCTCGTAGAGGGCGTAGTCCTTGGAGAACAGCCGCCACAAGAACCTTTCGTGAAGGCTGACAGCCGGCCCGTCGAGTTCCTTCACTCCAGCGCCTGCGGTCATGTTGTCGCAGGGAAGAACGACGACATGCGGCTGGCCGAGGTCGCGGGCGAGCGGTCGCCCCATCTTTGCACGTGCCCGCTCGGCGACCCTCTCGCCGAGCTCTGTGGCCAGGAGGACCTCAGGGGCGGCGGCCAGGTGGAAGGCACCGATGCAGGCGTGTGACTTGCCGCCGCCCATGCCCTGGTCGAGACGGGTGACGGCCCGAGCCTTGAGGTAGTCCTCGCCGCCGCCGACACGGACCGCGATCTCGGTGAGTAGGTCGATGAGGCGTTCGGTGGGGTGGGTGATGTCCCCGTAGTAGCCGGCGTCCGCGTACGGCGGCCGATCCGCACCGGTTGCGTGGACGGCCCGGAACAGTGACATCTGCACGTCATCGATCTGGCCGGAGGCATTGAGGATCTCCTGGCGGATCTTCAGTGCCTTCCACCACGGTGTCACGCTCGTCGTCACTGCTGGTCTCCTGGGCTGGTGGTCATGGATGCTCGTACGGTGTTCGTCATCAGTGCAGCCTCAGCTGGGCGTCCTGCTCCTGCTGACGGCGGGCGCTCTCGAGGACGCTGGCAGCGGCGGCTTCGGCGGCGCTGCCGATTCCGGGACGGGTGCGCAGGACGCGGGTGAAGGCGATGGAGTCCGGGTCGTTGTCGGGGAGCCGGTCGGCGAGGAACTGCACGGTCGACCACAGGTAGGTGTCGTCGACTCCTCGCTCCGAAGCCGCCAGTACGTGACCCATCGCTTGCAGTCCTTCGCCGGATGCTGCGGCGAGCGCCAAGGCGACGTCGATGGAAGCGGAATCTCCGTCGACCTTGCCGCTGTATTCGCGGGAGGTGATGAAGCGGACGCCCTTGTCGGCGTCTGCGACGAGGTTGCGCACCGAGGCTAGGTCGAGGGAGGACGCGAGTGCCTGCCACCGCAGCTCGGACTTCGCCTGGACCTGACGGCCGTAGAGCCTGATCCACCACAAGGCGAATCGGGTGCGGGCGTCGAAGGCTGCCAGCGGCTGACGGTTGACCTCAACCGCCATGGCCTCTTGGACCGCGGCGCGCGCCAGCGGCAGGAAGGTATAGATGTCGACGGGCTCGCCCTTGGCGTCGAGGACTTCGCTGTAGCGACCCACAACTTCCATGGCAGGGCCGGCGGCGGCCATCAGCATGTCTGCAGGCGCCAGGCCCCATCGCTCCCAGTTGGGGTAGCGCTGCTTGATCTCCGTTTTGATTTCCGCCTCGACGGCGCCCTTGCGGCCGGCAGGGCGGCCTGCCGGGGCCGGGCGGCAGGCCATGGTCAGGGTCGTCTCGATGTTGGCCTTGCCCTGTTGGCCACCGGACTCGGTGTTGGCCGGCCAGGAGCCGGTCATCACCAGTCCGGCTCGCTCGATCGAGTGCAGCAGTCGCTGCCACACCTCGGGCTCCCCGTGGCCGAAGACGATCGTGACCACACCGTCGTCGCGGACGACCTGCCGCATCTGGGTGAAGGCGTCGGCGATGAGGGTGTCGTAGTGCTCGCGGGTGCGGTGCTCGTCGGGGGCTTCACCCCGTACCCGCTTGACGATGATCTCCTGGCTCTTGTCCTGGCAGCCGTGCGGGTCGGCCGTGATGGCGAGTTCCGGCCAGGTGTTGTGTAGGCACCGCTTGGCCCACGTGTAGAAGAGGTCGGAGGCGTCCGCGTACGCGATCATTTGGTCGTACGGCGGGTCGGTGACGACCGCGGTGAAGGTGCGGGGCGGGAAGGGCAGGGCGGTGGCGGTTCCCCGCTGTACGGAGGCCGGTGCGCCGCGCAGGTCGGCGAACAGGTTGCGGCAGGCGGTTAGAACGTTGTCCGCAATGGACTTCCACGTTCCGGGACCGTCTCCGATGCCGGCCTCGAAGAAGTCGTGGGAGAAGGTGATCGACCCTTCGTTGACGAAGAGATCCCCGACACGGGCACCACCTGAGCTCTGGAACCGGGCGCCGCGTGTGGAGCGGCGCAGCTTCTTCACCACGACTGCGGTCGCATACCCGGTCAGGGCCCGCACGTAGTCCCGTGACATTCCGGCGGCGGTCAGTTCGTCGCCGAGCTCGTTGATGATGCGTGCGAGCCGTACGTACGACAGGGTCTGGCGGGTGACCATGAAGTCGCCGTAGGTCTTCGCCCCGTAGATGCTCGGGCCGATGATGTTGTTGTTGCCCGGTGCGATGCCTTCGTCCGGGATCGCAGGCAGGAATGGGCTGAACGCCGGCTCTGCGGCCAGTGCCCGGTCGGCCGCTGCGACGGCCTCGCGTTCTGCGTCTGTGGGCTGGCGGAAGGTCTTCTGGCTCTTGACGTCGATGTCCGCAGCGAGGACCAGAGCGTCCTGACCCTGTCCCTCGTCCAGCAGGCGGCGGTGCACGGCGAGCGGGTGGACGTGGTTGCAGAACACGCAGATCGCGCTCTTGCCCGCTACCTTCTTGCCGTTCACCACGGCGTTGGTCAGCGTGGGCGTCCGGGTGGGCTTTCCGGGGGTCACGACCGCTTCCCACGTGCCGGTGGCCCGGTCCGCGTCGATGTAGAACGACACGGCCCCTCTGTCGCCGCGGGCCGGCATCAGCTCGTAGGAGCCGATGAGCGGGAACCGGTGGTGGCATTCCTGGCAGGGGATCGTGACGGACCACAGATAGCCCCACGGCAGGGCACCGTTGTGGCGGGGGTAGACGTCGCTCATGGCGGCCGCGTGCCGGGTCTGGATCTCCGCGAACAGCGATTCGAGGTCGCCGAGCAGCCGGTCCGTACGGGACATCAGGAGGTGGTCCCGCTCTTCCCCGAAGGGAAGCTCGGGCTCCTCGCTCCAGTCTTCGAACGGTGCGGAGGTGAGCAGGTGGCTGGCGAGGACCGCGATCGGGCTGTAGTCGACGGCCGACGCCTGGACGCCCAGGCGCGCGGACTCCAGGGGGATCATGCCCCGCCCCGAGAACGGGTCGAGCGTGGTCGCGCCTTCGGGATTCGTCTTGGCGATCTCGGCCTGCAGTTCGTTCCAAGCGGCGTAGCGGCCTGTCATCGCCTCCCGGACCAGATTCTGCAGCCGCGTCTGCTCCTCGGCGTCATCGGGCCACGGCAGCAGCGAGCAGATGGTGGCGGCCTTGGCCTGGGCGGTGGGTCGCTTGGCGAACCACATGAACAGGGAGATCTCGCTGTTGCCGGAGCCCCAGCCCTTGTCGCTGTTGGCCGACACCTCCGCGCTGGGAAACCATCGTTCGATCATCCTGGTCATGCGTTGCTCCCCGGTGCGTTCTTGAGGCTGCTGCCCGGGACGCGGAAGACCGCGTTCCCGGTCATGTCGTTGGCGAAAAGGGTGGCGGGGTCCTGGTAGGCGCCGAAGAAGCGGCCCCGGCCGTCGGCACACTGGTCGATGACGTAGAGCCAGTAGTCCTTGCGGTGCTGGGTGGCGATCAGGACCTCGTTGCCGGTCATCCGGATGCCGTCACTGGCCGCGCTGCCCAGCACGCCCTTGACCTCGACGTGTCGGATCTGGCTGTTGCGGCGGGCCTCCAGGTCGTAGCCGCGGCTCTCCGTGTGGACGTCTTCCACGGTCCACCCGTCGTCTTCAAGGAGGTTCTGGACGTGCCGCATGGAGACCAGTTCGGCATCGATCTCCGCCTGGACGGTGACGTCGGCCGCGGCCAGGACGCGGATCCGGCCGATCAGCTTCGGGTCGGTCAGCTGCACGTCCGCGAGCCGTTCGAGTTCGTCGAGCCGCTGGGCGGTCTGGGCCTGAAGACGGCGCCGTAGCTCCACCCGCTTGGTCCGGTCGTCGATGTCCTCGGTGAGGCTCAGTGGCAGGTTGGTCAGGTCTCGGCGCGCCTGGGCGAACCAGTCGGCCCGTACCCGTCGGTGCTCGGTGACCGTGGCGGCGGCCACCTCGCGGGCCGTCGTGAGCGCATGCCCTTCACGTGCGGGATGAGGCGCGGTCCCGTGGTGCTCGGTGGGCACCAGGTTGGCCAGGGTCTCCCACCGCACCGGACGGGCGTTGCCGCTGTCGTCGACCTTGACCAGGCTCGCCCAGATGCTGGCGCGCTTGCCGTCGCTCTCGGTCATGGTCGCCGTGTACGCGTACAGGTCGTACGGGGTGAGGCTGGTGGGGTCGGCGGCGGCGCCGGACTGGTGCAGGTCCTCGGCCAGGGTGTGCTCGGCCATGCCGATCAGGTCGGCGAAGCCGGGTTCGCCGGGCCCGAGGGTGATGGTGTCGCCGACGTCGATGCTTTCCGCGGCCTCGCGTACCGCGTCGCCGCTGGTGGCGATGTGGACCTCGCTCGTGCTGCCGAGCGTGGCCGGGAACCGTGCCCCGCCGGTCAGCGACAGTCTCCGGAATCCGGTGCCGGCGGCGGTAGGCGCGGATTGCAGCACGCCGGCGGCGGCGAGCCGGTCGAGATACGCCTCGACGATAGCGGGGTTGATTCGGGCGAACAGGTCGCGCTGGAGCAGGGTCAGCGCAGCGACTGCGTCGACCTGGCTGGCCAGGCGACGCTCGTTGTCGCGCACCTGCCGGGCCGCCCGGGTGAGTTCTTGCGCCTTGACTGCGCGGGCGGCATCGATCGCCTGCTGCTTCTTGATCTCGTCGTTGCCGTACAGGTCGGACAGCCACTTGTCGTAGTCGATGCCCGTGATCTCGGCGACGGCCGACAGGCTGTCGAACATCTGCCCGCGCAGCTCGTTCGCCGCGGTGACGAAGTGGTCCAGCAGCCGCAGGAGAGTCTCGCCCTCGCGTGTGTCGGTGGCAACCAGGTTGTACAGGTGAACGTCTCGGAGCTGGCCGACGCGGTGGATGCGCCCCATGCGCTGCTCGAGGCGGACCAGTGACCAGGGGATGTCGTAGTTGACCAGTACGTGGGCGGCCTGCAGGTCGATGCCTTCGTTGCCGGCGTCGGTGGTGACGATGACCTGGAACTCGCCTCGCATGAAGGCGCGGCGCACCTCGTCGCGCTCGGGCTTGCTCTGTCGTCCGGAGTAGAGACGGGCGGTGAACCCCTCGGCTTCGAGGCGCCGGGCGATCCACTCGGCCGAGTCCGCGTACTCCGTGAACACCACGGCCTGCTCGCCGTTGCCGGGGAGAATGCCGTGCTTGGCCAGACAGTCCTCGGTCAGCCGCTTCCACTTCGACGGCGTCCACGCCGGGTTACCGATCGTGGCGTTGATCTGGTCCGCGAGGTTCTTGATCGCCGCCCGCTCGGCTCGCGTGGACGTCGAGCTCGTGTGGATGACCTTGGCCTCGTCGATCTCCGCCTCGTCACCTTGGCCCTCGCGGTCGGCGATGAGGGCCGCTTCGGCCTCGCTCATGGCGCCCATGTGGTCGTGGCGCCGCCGGAGCGTCTCGGCGAGCGCATACAGACTGGACGCCGCCCGCTTGCCGTAGACCATGCGGGCGAGCGGCTGGGCCGAGGGCGCGAAGTACCGGTCGACCATGTCCAGCGCGGCCTGGTAGAAGCCGTACTCGGTCTGCGACAGGGCAACGCTGTGGTTGTGGGCGGTACGGCCCTTGAACAGGCGTGTCTTGCCGTCGTAATCGACCAGGTCTTCCTTCATCCGTCGCAGGAAGTGGATCGGGCCCGGCCGGAGCGCGCTGAGCTCGACGTTGGGATCGCTACCCGGGTCTGGGTAGATCTCCGGGTCGACCAGATGCAGAAGATGCCGGAAGAGCCACTCCTTGCCCCGATGCGGGGTCGCGGTCATCAGCAGGGCCCTCGGGGTGTTCTTGGCCAGCAGGCGGCCAACCTGATGGAACCCGGCCGCAGTCGGGGTCAGCCGGTGTGCCTCGTCGAAGACCACCAGGTCCCAGCCGGCCTTGTCCGGCCGGATAGCGTCCTGCACAGCGGGGTTGACCGCGGCCAGCTCCAGGGAGGTCACCCACAGGTCGTTGGAGTTCAGCGCGTTCTCACGGACTGTCGCCGAGGTGAGCTGCCGCAGCCCGCCGCCCAGCAGCCGCTCGAAGTCGTCCACCCACTTTGTGGCCAGGTTCGCAGGGCACACGATGATGGCGCGTTTGACCAGGCCCAGCCGCTGCATCTCCCGGATGTAGAGACCGGCCATGATCGTCTTGCCGGTGCCCGGCTCGTCGGCGAGCAGGAAGCGCAGCAGCGGTTGTGGCAGCATCGCGCCGTACACGGCCGTGGTCTGGTGCGCATACGGCTTCAGCGGCGTGGCCGCCATGGCACTCGACTCTGCGTTCGTGGCCGCCGCGTACATCCACTGGGTCCACATGGCTGCCAGCACCCGGGCAGAATCGGCCCGGCCATCACTGACCAGCGGGCGAACGGTCTGAGTGTCTCCGGCCGCCAGGTTCACCTCGTGCCGACGGTCCTGGTCGTCGACGAGGATGAGGTCCCACGAATTCGGCTCGTCGCCCGGAAGGGCAAAGCGGATGGTAGCGAACTCGGGCACTCCGGCGGCCCGGACTCGCACTCGCTGTCCGCGTTCGAACACCACCTCGTGGTCAGGCTGCATGCTCATGCGCGTGTCCCGTAGTTCGTCCGGATCCAGCGGGCCAACAGCGGATCGATCACGCGCCACCCCTGGTCTGTGTCTTCGATGAGCCCAGTGGCGACCAAGTGCGGGGCCGCCTTCTGGGCCGTGGTCTTGGGGAGCCCCAGGGCCCGCAAGGCCCGGGCCGCCATGGGCGTGCCGTACTCGGCCACCGCCCGCAATACCTTGCGCTGCCCCACAGTGAGCCCGCTCATCGTGGCGCGGGCCTCCGCGTCGACCTGTCGCAGGGCCGCGGTGATTGCTGCCTCAAGATCATCGGTGGTGGCCCGCTCCCCCGCAGGGACTTCTTGCCACAGCAGGTGGGCCAGCAGCATGGTCCTCTGGGGATGCCGCTCGCTTGCCGCCATGAGTCCGTCCACAACATCGGACACGTCCCGGTTCCTCGCGGCGAACCGGTCCTTGATCACTTCGCGAAGCTCTGCGGCCGGCAGCCGGTCCAACTGAAGCGTCCGCATCTGCCCTACGGGGCGTTCCCTGTCGTCCGGCGCAGTCGACAGCATGCCTGGTCCGCCGCCGGCGAAGAGGTAGGAGACTGTCTGCCGCTGCTGCCACGCGTGCTGCCAGATCAGGGCCTGCGCCTCCGGGACCCTGGCGACGGACTGGAACTCGTCCAGCACGATCAAGATCCGTCCAGGCCTGTGCTGAGCTAGCTGGGCGGGCAGTTCCAGCAGCGCGTGCAGCGCCGGCTCCGGGTCGGTGGTGGGCTTGTCGGCCATGGTCAGCGCGAAGCCAGCCCCAGAGATCGACACGCCGGCCTGAGCGCTGCTGAGGATCTTGCCTGCCGTTGGTCGGAGCTCCTCAGGTGTGTGCTGGGCCCACGCACGCTCCAGACGGAGCACCAGATCGGAGAGACTGGCAACCTCGAAGAGGTCGGCGGTGACCACCATCAGTCCGACCTTCTCACCCTCGGACGCGATCTTGCGGATCAGGCTTGTCTTGCCATAGCGCCGCGGAGCCACCAGGGCCATCAGTTGGCTCTCGTGGGTCCATGCCCTGATCGTGTCGGCCTCCGCCCGCCGGTTGATCATGCAGTCAGGAGGGACTGGCCCGTCGAACTCGAACGGGCTCGCGGTGTCCCGCATCGCCGACTCCAAGATGTATGCCGCGGAGATCTCCATAAGGTACGCCGACAGCGTACCCGTCCGGTACGCCACCGGCGTACGTATTTGACGATCCGCCGCATCGGCCCCAGAACGTGATCCGCCATAGCGTCGACACCCCTCCCGCAGGCCGTGAAGCCCATATGGCAGTCGCTTCACTCCGGCCGCAGGCGTAGCGGCACCGGCGAACGAGGGCGCGCGCTTCTCACATCAGATTGGGTGATAACGACTTAAAAGAGACCGTAAACGGCAGGTAGGGCGTCCACGCAGGTAGCTGGGGCCAGTCCAGCGCCTCTGCTCGCGGCGAGGAGTTGGTGACCGCGCACGACCGCAGCGAGTTCGAGCGATCCGACGTCACCAGCTCGCAGAACGGCGCGGACGACAACGGCGACCTGAACTACCCGAAGGAGTAGACAGCCACGGTTGGAAGCCCGAGATCGGAGCTCTGCCGAAGACGTTCCCAATCCATCAATGCATTGACTCATAGATGGCGCGCAATGTGACCTGCGACGACGACCACTCCCGGTGCGCAGAAGCGCCCCTATACCGAGGCCCTTGAGATGTCTCGGGTGTGCTTGTCCCCCTCGGTGGCGAGCAACGGGGAGAGCTTCGCGGTCGCGGCGGCATTGCGCCTGGCCGCGGGGCACGGCGTACGGGGAGTGGTCACCTACGCGGACCCCGTCCCACGGCTGCGGACCCTGTCGGACGGACGCACGGCCGGCTCGCCCCGAGGGCACCTCGGGATCATCTACCAGGCCCTCTCCGCTACCTACACCGGCCGCAGCACGGCGCGGACGGTCATCGTGCTGCCGGACGGCCAGGTGCTCCCAGCACGGTCGATCGCGAAATTTGTCGCCGGTGACCGCGGTGCCGACGGGTTCGAGCGGCGCATCGTGGCCCTGGGCGCCTCGGAGCGACCTGCGGGTGCTAGCCGACGGGCCTGGCTGCACAACGCGCTGGAGCAGATCGGAGCACGGCGCTCGCGGCACCCTGGGACTCACCGCTACGCCCTGCCTGTGGGGCGTAATCGGGCAGAACGGTCGAGAGCAGTCTTCGGCATGCCCGCACTCCCGTACCCGAAGTGGGCAGACGCCCGTCTCCCTGCCTAGCTTGTTGCTTATTCGTGTTCCAATGTGTAATGTGATGGTTGTGATCGAGCGGCGCCCGCGCTGCTCTCACCGTCATCTCTGCCCGTCACCCCGAGGAACAACCGTGGACACTTCCATCCCCGAACGCAAGGCTGCTCGCTACGCCGCGGCGCTGGAGGCCGGCGTCAACATGGATTCCGCGCGGGAGTGCACCCTCGCGGACCGTGCCGCATGGGCCAGTGCGGCGCTGGAGGCCTACAACAGGCAGGCCCCCAATGCTCTGTTGCCCGTCCCCAAGCTCGCCGAGCGGGTACGGCTCGGCGTCCTCGCGGCCGAGACGATGGCCCAGATCGCCTTCCACCGCCCCGACGAGCGGGTCGTGAACGACCAGGAAAGCGCCGATCGCGTGATCGGAGATCTGGTCGCTCAGGTCTTCTGCCTGACGGACGGGCGGGTCACTGCCCATGAGCTCCACCAGGCTGCTGAGGGACTGCGCAGCGAGGCATATCCCGTGAAGCTCGACGTCCTGTGCGCCGTCGCTGCCGCGGGGGCTGAACGGGAAGCTGCCATGCTCGCGGCGCTCCTGGACGCGGCCCAGTCCTTCGGGTGTGACGTTCCCGGGTTGGTCGACAGCGCCCGCGCCTACTTCGAAACCCTCAAGGCCGAGGAGGAGGGAGAAGTGGAGACCGAGGCGGCGCGCGCCTGAGTCCCGCCGGGGAGCGAGGGCGGGCCCCGGCTGCTGCGTTCGCTCCCCGGCTTGGCCGCCCACAGGACACACCTGATGAAGCTGGTCATCCCTACCTTCGAGCAGCACTGACGCGTCTCCGCACTCGAGTCACCGCGACGAGGCCACTACCGAGATCACCAGCCGCCTCACCCGGGACGCCTTCTACGTGCCCGGACGTGATTGGCAGGGCGCCGAAACTCGCAGGTGCATGGCCGAAGTCTTGGGCCTCACCTACGGCACCGGCACCGGCCTTCACCGCGCCCGGCCTCGCTGCCACGCCGCACCCACGAACTGACGCGCTCGGCACGGACCATTCGCCAGCATCCCGCCGCCCCCAGGAAGGGCCCCATGGACACCATGCACCCGGACACCCATGCTCAGCAGCACTGGTACCTCGCCACCCTCGGTCACAAGGCGCTGGTGCGGGAGCTCGCCTCGCTGGGGCTCCCCGCCTCCGCCGCTACTCACGATCCGCTCTCCCTCGCCGGACGGTGCCTGATCGCCGACCCGATCGGCTACCCCGAAGCTCACCGGGCCGCAGAACTGGTCCTGGCCCCGCTGCACACCGCCCAGACGTTCACCGCCACCGTCACCGACGAGGACAACGCCCTTGAACACACCGGCGTCGTGCCGGTCCTTGAAGAGCGCCAGGCCGGAGCCGTCACCGGCTGGTACGCCGAGCTTCTCCTCTTCGAGCACAGCACGCGGCTCAACAAGGCCGCTTACCGCCTGTCCCGGATGCCCGGAGACCCGACCTGGATCATCGACAGCGACTTCCTGCCCAGCGGCCATCCCGGGATGCTGCGGCCCTTCGGCTCGCGGCGCCCGGGAAGCGGCAAGCGGACCCTCCTGCCGCCGTTCGTCGCCGAGCTCAACCGTCTCATCGCGCAGGGGCCTGGGAGCGCGGCGTGACCCTATACGGCATCCCGCCCGCCGGTATGCGCCGCGCCATGGCGCCCGAAAGCGGGCGGGACCACGCCCACGCCATCGCCGAGGCCGCGCACGCCTGGTGGACCTCCAACCGCGGAGGCTCCAGCGACCGCGCCATCGCGGTCGGCACCCTGGCCGCCCTCGCCCTCTGCGCGCCCTCACGACCGGACGGACCCGACTACGGCCCGCTCCTGCTCCCCCTCGACGACGAACAGCTCGTCGACACGTTGCGAGCCGGCTGGAACTCGTTCTGGACCTACGACCCGGACCTGACCGAGGCCGCCCGCCCGCTCCACGACTGGCTCTCCCACCCCACCGACAACGCCATCCGCGGCCTGGCCGAATACGCCCGGATCCTCCTGCGCGCAGGACTGCTGGAGTACTGCTCCGACACCGCCCGCGCCGAGGCCGACGATGTCCTCGGCCTGCTCATCACCCGCATGCGCAGCTACAGCGAACGGCAGAGCACCGGTGAGTTCTTCACCCCGGCCGTCGTCACCAACTTCATGGGCGACACGCTGTTCTCCGCCGACCGCAAGCCCGGTGACCTGTTCCTCGAACCCGCCGCGGGCACAGGGGCCATGGCCCGGTCAGCTGCCGCCACGATGCGGTTCTTCGGCACCGACCCCGCCCTCTACCACTGGTGGCTCAACGACCTCGACCCGCTCAACGCCGCCTGCTGCGCCGTGAACGCCCAGCTGTGGAGACTCGGCAGGCAGGTGACCGTCTCCTGCGGCGACGCCCTGAACCATCCTCGGCTCCTGGAGCAGGCCGTACGAGAGCGCGCCGAGCGGGCGACGTCCAAGCAGAAGGCCCGGCCGGTGCTGTACCCCACCACGACTCGCCCGCCGTTCTGGCCGTGGAACTTCGTTCCGCCCTCCTGATCCGACCCGGCGGCCGTGCCGCATCCCGCCGCCGGCCACCGCTCACCCTCACCCCTGCTCGATACGGAGCCTCCTCATGGTCATCAACACCACACCCTCGCCCGCCATCGCCACCTTGGTTCCCGACTCCGAGGGGCACGGCACGGTTCTGAGGATCGTCTACGCCCATCACCTGGACGGCGAGTCCCTGGCCTTCCAGCTCTTCCACCGGTACGTCCACCGCCTGCAGGCAGGCTCCCCGCTCCCGGACGAGATCACCCGCTCCGAGGTGATGACCCTCCTCGGCGAACAGGGCGCGGACTGCGCCGAGGGCTGGCACTCCTCTGCGAACGAGCCCACCGAGGAGGCCTCGGCCGAGGCGTGGCAGTGGGTCTGCGCGCAGGTGAACCGCCTGTTCCCCGGCCTGTCCTGGAAGGTCGAGCCCGACCGGCGCATGAACATCCCCGGGGTAGACGACGACAAGGTCGCCGACATCGTGATCCGTGCCCGCCCCCTGGCATCGGACGTGACCCGCCCCGCGACCATGTTCGATCCCGCGCTCACGTACTACGCGGACGGAACGCACGTGGTGATGCGGCGGGGGACGGAGCGCTCTGGGCGCACCTTCGGTGTGGCGGAAGGTGCCGCCCCGTACGCCCACCAGGCCGTGCGCTGGGACGACGTGGGAGCCGACTTGGTCGCCCCCCACGTGCTGCGTCGCGCCGAGAACACGCCCCAGGACGGCGTGGCGTAAGCGGACGCAGGGGCCGGCGTTCGGAAGGCGGCGCCGTGGCTTCTGGGATTCTCCGACGGCCGAGTCCGGGAGAGCGCAGGGGCCACGGTCCACCCCGGCGATCAGGCGCTCGTGACGGACTCAGGTCAGGGGAGCGACGCACAGTCTGTTGCGTATTACTGTTTCAATATGTATAGTAGTTGTCGTGAGGGCGGGGAGCGCCCTCGTTCAAGCCAATCCGAAGGAGCCGCTCACGCGGCTCGCCCTGGCCGTGGCACTCCCCTCGGCGGCCGGGGCCGCGAGGCCCGGACCGACTTCCCTCCGTGGTCCGGGCCTCGCCCCCTCCACAGGCCCCAAGGAGACGACGTGACCATAGGGACGGACACAGACACAGCCCTGAACAGCGCTTCGGGGTACCGGCTGCGGCTTGTCTTCGATGCCGGTCCCACGATGCCGATGTGGCGGCCGCTGCTGCGCAAACTGCGCCAGTCCCTGGCGCAGAGCGGCCACTTTCAGAGCGTGACGGTGTCCGTCCTCATGGCCGACGGCACAGTGCGCGGGCGAGAGGGTGCGGGCGACCGACTGGTTACCCTCGTGCTCAGCGACTGCTCCGGTCCGCAGTGGTACCCCGGCCCGGCTGGTGAACGCTGGTACGGGACTTTGGGCGCCTGGGCGCGTGTGCGGCCGGTGGCGGTGGTACAGCCGCTGCCGGAGCGCATGTGGCAGCGCACTGCACTGCCCGTGATGCCCGGTCTCATCCATACCCCGGCCGCCACAGCAGCCAACTCCGAACTGAGCTTCACGGCGTACGACAACGCGCCGGACATGGGAGCGGACAGCATTCCTGTTCCTGTCCTGGAGCCCGCTTCTCCCTGGCTGGACAACTGGCTCGCGCTGATCGATGGCCGTGCCGAGGTCCCGGCGGCAGTCGCGTTCGTTCCTCCCGCACTCCCGGCCGAAGGGGCCACCTCCCCGACGACACTCACCGCCGAGGAACTGGTCCTCCGCTTCCGCGCCACTGCTTCCCCCGAGGCATTCCGTCTCGCGGGCCACTTGGCGGCAGGCGTCCCCCAGTTGCCCGCGATGCACATCGTGCACAGCTCTGTCGAGACGACTCCGTGCCCGAGCCACCTGGCCGAGGTGATTCTGAGCGGCATGCTCCGCGCAGTCCCCGGTTCCCCCGGCAGCTACGCCTTCCGAAAGGGCGTTGCCTCCGTGCTGCTGCGCACGGTGCCGCGTTCCTCGCTCGCCCGCACGGTGGCTCGGCTCAGGGAAGCTGAGTCGTCAACGCGGCGCGCTCTGGTGAGCGAGGAGGCTTCGCGACCTACCGGCTAGGCGTGCGGTCTCCCGATCCACCACTATCTTCCGCTGCTGCCTCCCTTCCCTCTTCAACGCGCTTGGGGCGTCCCGCGTAAACGGCCGCCCCGGAGCGAAGTCAGCCGCCCATCTCCGGTGGCCCGTGTTGCCCTGCCCGCCGTCGCATCCGGGCCGGCGGCCATTGTCAGACCCCTAAGAGAGGATCACCCTCATGACGACTCTTCCCGCCGTTCAGGCGCAGTTTGCCGTGTCCAGCCGCACCCAGTACGAGGCTGCGATCGAGCGTCTGCGTGAAGCCTCTCAGGCGTATGAAAAGGGCGTCAGCGTCCTGGACGACGCCTCGTACGACCAGCTCCGGCGCTCCGTGCAGGCCTGGGAGCAGGCGAATCCCGGTGAAGTGTCCCCCGACTCCCCTATCGAGCTGGTCGCCGACGGCGCGGTACCGGGCGGCGACGTCGCACACACCACGCCTCTCCTGAGCCTGAACAACGCCTTCGACGCCGACGACCTGATGAAGTGGGGGGCGTCGCTCCAGAGCCGTCTGGGGCGCGCGCCGCAGGGCGGGTACGCCGTGGAGCCGAAGATCGACGGCGCCGCCGTGGCCGCTCGGTATCGTGACGGCCGTCTGGTACAGCTCATCACTCGCGGGAACGGCAGCCACGGCGAGGACGTCAGCCACGTCATCGGCCAGATCGACGGTCTTCCCGAGCAGCTGGCCGTGCCTGCCACCGTCGAGGTCCGCGGTGAGGTCGCCTTCACGCAGGAGCAGTTCGAGAAGGCGAACGAGGTCCGTGCCGCTCACAACGCGCAGGTTTTCGCCAACCCCCGCAACGGCACGTCGGGGACGCTGCGGGCTAAGGACCGTCCGTACCGGCTTCAGATGACGTTCTGGGCCTACGGCGCAGTCGAACTGGACGGCGTATCGTTCCTGCCCGCCGGAGCCACGCACGCCGAGACGCTGGCCGCTGTGGCCGCAGCCGGTATCCAGACGACCGCGGACTCCCCGGCCGGACTCCACGTCGTCGCCGACCTGGCCGCCGCCCAGGAGCGGGTTGACGCGATCGCCGCCATGCGTGCGGGCCTGCCCGTCGGGATCGACGGTGTGGTGATCAAGATGAACGATACGGCGGAGCAGGCCGTGGTCGGGGTCGGCACCCGTTTTCCTCACTGGGCCATCGCGTTCAAGCTTCCGGCGGTCGAACGGCACACCGTGCTGGAGGACGTCGTGTGGGAGACCGGGCGCACCGGGACCCTCGCGCCGACCGCGATTCTCGCTCCGGTGGAGATCGACGGCTCCACCGTCACCCGGGCCACGCTGCACAACCCCGCCGACATTCGCCGGCGCGACCTCCACATCGGTGACACCGTGACGGTCTACAAGGCCGGCGACATCATCCCGCGGGTGCAGGGGGCCGTGGTCCAGCTGCGTCCGGAGGGGGCCTTGGAGGTGCCGCTGCCGGAGGTTTGCCCGAACTGTGGCGGTGAGATCAACAAGGCGCAGGAGCGGTGGCGGTGCGCGAAGGGCACCGCGTGCGCGCTCCCGGCACTCATCGAGTACGCCGCGCAGCGCGAGATGCTCGACATCGACGGCCTCGGGAAGACCTACGTGGCGGCCCTGGTCGCGTCCGGCGACGTCAGCGACGTCGCCGATCTGTTCACCCTGACCGTCGAGCAGCTCACCAAGGCGGCCAAGAGCGCCAAGCGGGCCGCCAAACTCGCCGAGCAGATCGAGGCCGCCAAGGCCCTTCCGCTCAGCCGGGTCTTCTGCGCACTGGGCGTGCTCGGCACCGGGCGCAGCATGTCCCGCCGCATCGCCCGGCACTTCGGAACCATGGAGGCCATCCGGCAGGCCGACGCGACCGCTCTGCAGGGCGTCGAGGGCATCGGCCCTGAGAAGGCCCCGGTCATCGTCGAGCAGGTCGCCGCCCTGGCACCCGTCATCGACAAGCTGATCGCCGCGGGCGTCAACATGACCGAGCCCCAGGAGGCGTCGGCGGCGGAGGGTGCAGGTCCGCTGGCGGGCAAGGTCGTGGTGGTCACCGGCAGGATGAGCGGACCGCTGGAGGCTTACGGACGGTCCGAGATGAACACCCTGATCGAGAAGGCCGGCGGCCGTCCGGGCAGCAGCGTAAGCACGAAGACATCCATCCTCGTCGCTGCCCCGTCAACTGGAGGCAAGCCGAGTTCGAAGGCAGTCAAGGCGGCCGAACTCGGCGTCACGGTCCTCACCCCGGAGGCCTTCGCCGAGCTGGTTGCCGACTTCCTGGCCTGACGCAAGGGACCGGGGCGGGCGTCGCACAGTAAGGGCGGCCCCGCCTCGCCGCCCGCGCGGCCCAGCGCACCGAACGGCCGAGCCAGGACACGTGCCCGCTGACCGGGTACCGGCCGGGCGAGGCTCCCACTCCGTGCGATGTTGCCTATTTCCGATTCAATGTGTACTGTCATTCCATCGCCTGGTGCTCGGCACCCGCGACCTTCTCCCCAACTCCCCCGCGTCCAGGTAGGGATGGCATGCACTCGAACACGCCCGAGCTGTCGGACTCCGAACTTCTGGCGATCGCGGCCCGGGCCGCCAAGCGGGCCCCGAAGAAGCCCAACGATCTCCTGATCCTCACCCAGCTCCAGTTGGAGCTCTACCGAGAACTGCACGCATCAGTAGGTCAGTTGGTACGGCCGCCCGTCCCGGCCGAGATCTCACCGTCATCCTCGGCGCGGGTGCGGAGCGCCATCGACGCCATCCTCGCCGAGGAAGAGGAGATGGCCGTCTTCCGGCAGATGTACGACCACCTGGCCCTCGCGGCAGGAGACCGCCAGGTGGCCGACCGGATGCTTGCGCTGTCCAGCGGCCAGCACGGTCCGGGCGGCTCGTTCCTCAAGCGCATGCTGCGGTTCGCGGTGGCCGACGCGTACGCGAACACGGTCCAGATGCTCGTCGTCGACTTCCTGAGAACTGCGGACAAGCAGACGATCCGCGCGGTGCTGGCCCAGCTCGCGGGCATGGAGTGGACGCTTGATCCGGACGACAGGCACCAGCGAATGACCCCGCCGGACTTCGTCGTGAACGACGCCGACGCCGAGATCCGCCGTTTTCGCGAACTCGGCCTGATTCCCGGTGACGCCCACCCGGGCCGGAGTCTGGCACGCTCGGACGAAGTGACCTGGGAGGTCCCCGACCAGCACCGCATCCGAACCTGGCGGCGCCGGTACGTGGAGGCCCACAGGCAGAGTCTCGACTGGGCCCGGGCGAAGGCGGAGGAGTACCGCTGGGAGCGCGAGCGACTTGCTCCCTACGGGCACCCGGACGGCCTGGAGGCGGCCGTCGTGTTGCAGCTCCGACAGGAAGCCGACCGGGCCGCCTCCGCCCGTCTCTTCCAGATCGACGATTCCCTCGGCCGGATGGCCTTGCGCCGCGTGATGCGGCGGGCGGAGAAGACGACGACCCCGTTCGATCCCGCCCACCTTCCGACCTCGCGCGGCATGCTGTTCCTCGACACTCCCCTCGCACTGCCCACCGGCCGCCGCATCGTCGGCTATGTGTGGGGCCCGTGGTCGCCCAGGGCCGAAGAAGGCTGGTGCATCGTGCGGCCGGACCAGTTCCTGGAGCCGGTGGACCCTCCGCACGACGACGCCCCCTGGACATGGGTCACTGCGCTGACGTGCGACCAGTCGCTGCTGAAGCTGCCGTGCTCGCCGTACGAGACCCTTCTCGCGCGCCCCGGCGACGTTCTGGACCCCGAGACCCGGCATCGCGACCCGGCCAACCCTGAGCGCTACCTGAGCGGCTCGGGCCGCCAGGGCTGCCAGGAACTGATGCTCCGCCACGTGCGGGCCCTGTGGGAGCTGCTGACCCAGCACAAGCGGTCCACAGTGCGGGTTCTCGCCCACCAGGTCCACCAGCTCAAGCCCAGCAAGCGCGATGCCGAACGGCGACGGGGCATCTCCGACTCCGGCCAGGTCGAGAACTGGTGGGTGGACCCGGACGCGGGCGAGCGCTACCAGGAGCAGCAGCCGCGCCAGCCGCGCGAGGGCGGAACCGGCCGCACGCTGGCCGTCCGCTACTGGCGGGATGAGCATGAGCGCCAGCAGTGCCCGAACTCCCACCAGCACGCCGCCCTTGAGGCGGTGAAGCCCGGCAGCTGCCCGCACTACGAGATCACCATCCCCGAGCACCCCGTCGGACCCGCCGACGCTCCGTGGTCCGACCGGCTGCGCCACGCCCGGCATCGCCCCTCGGCGCCCCGGCGCACCTCAGACACCTGACAGCCCCCGTGGCCGGGCGGCCCCGTCCCGCCCGGCCACAGGCCACGCGGTCTGCTGCATCAGGCCGACATCCCCATCGCCCTCAGCCGAGGAGAGCCATGTCCGAAGAACTCCGTCCCCGCACCGTCCAGCACCGCCGCTGCCAGCCGCTACACACCGTCTACGGGTTGGTGGCACTGCTGGCCGGCTGCGGCGTCCTGCTGGAGCAGCCCGTCATGTGGCTGTTCGTCGTCCCGCTCGCTGTCCTTGTCGTCGGAACCCGCCGGCTCGCCTGGAACCGGGCCTGTACCGCCCTCCGCAGGCGGGAGGAACGCAAGACCGCACCAGCACCCAGCTGGGTGTGGGGCGCTGCTGCGGCCGGTCTGGACGCCGCTCTCGTGGTAGGCGCCTTCGCCCTCTGCGCCGTGCTGCTGCTCGGCCACGGTGACGCTCTCGTCCTGCGCGGACGGGCAGCGGACTATCTGGTCCTCGGCGCAGGGGCGGTGTTCGCCGGCGCCCACGCGCTCGCTCACTGCATGTCCGCCCACGCCCGGGAGACAGAGGAGTCCGGGGCGTGACAAGTCCCTTCTCCCGCGGAGTGACCGCGGTGTTGCTTCACCCCGAACGGCTCGGCCGCGGCACCCCTGTTCCGCGTATGGTGCTCCCTGCGCGATGCCGGTCCCGGGCGCCGCCGGAGGCCGCGGAGCCGGCCCGCCCCCTGCGAAGGTCGAGCCGCCCGGCGCGTAAGAGATCTTCATGGTCCTCGGGCTGAGAGACGACCACGCCGGCGCGCTGGCGGACGCCGTCGCCACTCGGGTGGGCAGGCGGATCGACACCTTCCACGCTGAGTCGGAGGGACGCGGCAGGGCCGCGCGAGCGCAAGTCGAAGGCGGTGACTGCTGAGATGCCCCACGCCGCTTGTTGCCTATTTACGTTTCAATGTGTAATGTGATTGAACGTCGGGTCCGGAGGCAAGCCCCAGACCCGGACCACGTCCCTTCCCCTCCTCCAGCCCAGGAGACGACTGTGCCCACCCGTGTCGTGACCCGCACCCCCGACCGCCGCGTGCCCAGCCAGCGCGGCCTCCAGACCCGCCAGAAGCTGATGGACGCGACGATCGAACTTCTTGCCACGAAGTCCTACCGCGACATCAAGGTGCTGGACATCGCCCAGGCGGTAGGCACGTCGCCCGCGACGTTCTACCAGTACTTCCCCGACATTGAGGGCGTCGTCCTCGAAGCGTCCCGGCTCCTGGTCAAGGAGACGAACGCGGCACTGGACAGCTTCGAGGACGGCTCCTGGTCCTCGGACGGGCTGTCCGGCGCCACCCGGCTCGTCGACGCCGTACTCGACGGCTGGAGCGATTACCTCCCCCTCATGCGTGTACTGACCGCCGTCGCGGCCGAGCGGGACCCCCGCTTCGTCAAGGCGTACTTCGCGGCCACCAGGCCCATCGTCCGGGCCCTGACGGCGGCCACGCCCAACGCCGAGGGCAAGGAACTGGTCCACGCCCTCGTGTCCAGCCTGACCGGCGCCGCCGGACACGAGAACGCCGGAAGCCTCCAGGGGCTGTCCAAGCGCCAGCGTCGCCGGGGCCTCGCCCGCCTCGTCCACGCCGCCGTGACCACGGCCGACGCCTAGGCCTCCCGCTTCACCACCAGCCCGGCCGCAACCCCAGGGGGAACACCTTGATCCAGCCAGCCTCTCTCGCTATCGGCTTCGCGCTCGGCGTCCTCAGCGTCCTGCTCCGCGCCCTTGCACTGCGCATCCGGCCGCGCCGCCCGCAGGTCCCCCTCTCGGTCGCCTCGCCGAGCCCCGAACTCGTCACCGCACTGTCTCTGGCCGTCGCCGAGCGGTACCCGGACCTCGGAGGGTTCGACTACGCCACCGTCAGCGTCTTCGAGCACAACTCACCGGAGAACACGGTGCACCTCTACCCCGCACGCGGGCCCCACAGGGGCGCCATACGCCTGGACCCGAGCGACCCGAGCAGCCCCAGCGGCAAGGCCGCCCGACTGCTGGCCGAGATGAACCTGCCCCAGGTCGGCGTCCTGGTCATCCCCCTCAGCTCGCGCTGACCCGGATCTCGCCGCCCCCGCTCGACTCCGGGGCGGCGTCCGACCGGCCTGCCGTGGACGCCAGCCGCCCTCTCCCATCCCCGATCCCCGACCCGACAGCGAGGAACCGTGACCACCCCTTCCCGCCAGATGTTCAAGTACGGAGGCTGGGTGTTCGACATCGACCGGGCCATGCGCCTCCTGGAGGAGCACCCCCGCGCCGTCGAGCAGACCTCCGTGGCCGACTGGTCGGCGGCCTACCACTTGAGCCTGCTCAGGCCGGACTACAACGGCCCGTCCTGGTGCCCGATCTTCGGCCCGGACCAGTCTCACTTCGACGTCGAACACGCCATGGGCACCGACCTCGACCAGCCGGTGATCATCGCCACCCTGGAGTTCGACAGCGGCCCGGCTCGCCTGCTGATCGACGGAGTGCACCGCATGTACCGAGCGATGACCGAAGGACACCCGACGCTGCCCGCGCACGTCCTGACCATCACCGAGACCGCCAAGATCCGCCTCGACTGACGCCGCCCTCCACCCCTGGGAGTCCCGCATGACCTCCATCGGCACCGCCCGTCACTTCCAGCCCCACGGCACGCCTGGCCACGTGTGCCGCGACCACAACCGGGCAGTCCTGGCCCCGGCTGTCGCCGTTGAGGCCCTCCGCCAGGGCCTTGGGCCCGACCTGACCGACGCCCAGCTCGACCAGTGCGCGGTGATCGCCGAGCGCAACCCCCTGTCCGACACCTCCCGCGCCGCCGTCCGTACCGCGCTGGAGCCCGCGCTGTCCGTGCGCAACTCCCCGGCGACCGTGCACCATCAGCTGTTCAACCTCCCGCCCGGACACCCTCTGCGGGTCCGCGTCGGCGACACCGAGTACTTCCTCGTCCCCATCCCCATCACGCTGTGAGTCGCCGCCCAGCCCCGCCGGCGCCGAGGGAACGACTCCGAACACCGCCGAAAGCCGATACGGTCGGCATTCAGGATTGGAGTTGCCGATGATCGCCACCAGCGCCGCCCCGTCGCTCCTCGACGTACGAAACGCTCTGCGGAACGCAGGCCTGCGCCAGGCTGAGGACCACCCGGGGCTGCCCGTGGTGCCGGAGGTTGAGACGTGGGCCTCCAACGGAGAGATCATCATCAAGATCGGCGTGGCGCCCCATGAGCGCCTGGGTGCCGATGCCATCCCGGCGCGCGTTCACGATGCCCTCCTGGCATGCGGTTTCGGCCTCAGCATGACGACCCGCTGCGATGACACTTCGGACAGCCGCTCACCAGCCGCTGTCCTGGCTTCAGGAGATGCCGTCGCCATCATCTGCACCCGCTAGCCATCGCGGCCGCCGGGAGGCGACCCGCTCAGCATGGGAACACCCAGGAACACCCCTGCCGTCCGATGACAGCGACCCGGGTCAGGAAGTTCGTCGGGGCTCGCAGGCACGTGACTGGCTGAATCGGACACCCCCCACAAACGCGCCCGGCCCCGGCCTGGCGCGTTTTGGCATGATCCCTCTCAACCGAGATCCGGTACCTGACGAGGGGGAACCATGTCTGTGCGCCTGCGCCACGCCCTTCCGGCCGTGCTCCTTGCCGGCACGGTCGTGATCTCCGGCTGCGCCGGCTCCGACAGCGGGCCCAAGGCCGACGGCAAGCCGACGAACAGCGCCCCGCGGCCCAGGCCGTCGCCTTCCACGGTGCTGCCGGACGGCATCGCCAAGCCGGGGACCGCCCTTCCGGTCGGCGATGGGGCATGGACGGTGACACTGCGGGGCTTCGAGCGCCTGCCCGCCGACACCGAGCTCGGCGTGCCGGCCGGCTCGAGCGCGTACAGGGCGCGGGTGACCGTGGCCAACCAGCGGGCGCAGGTCGCTACCGCGCCCCGGACTGCGGTCACCGCCCGCTATGGAGCTCTCGGGCGCACGGCTGTGGAGGCCACCGACAGCGGCGCTTCCTCTTCCACGGACGAGCCGCAGCAGGTGCGCCCCAACGGGTCCGTCGACAGGGATCTGAAGCTCGTGCTTCCCGATCAGGCCCAGGGCCTGCCGGTCACGGTGACCGTGGAAGCGACCGAGGAGGGGCTGGCCGAGCCGGAGCTGCTGTTCTTCGAGGGCGCCCTGCCGGGCAGGGCCGCCACCTCCCCAGCCCCGCAGGCGCCGCAGCAGGGTGCGCCGGCCAGGCAGTCGGTTACGCCGGTTGGGCAGTGGAACGGCAACGTGCGCGTGGGCAAGGTGACGGTGAGCGGCGAAGGGTCCTCGCGCGCTGCGAGCCTGGAGCTCAGCGTGGTCAACCGCTCCGGCGACCCGATGCCCGGCCTGGGCACCACGCTGCGCATCCTGACCGGCGACGACCTGCGCCTGGCCGCCACCGTCCGTCCTGTGTACGGGTACCGTGACGCGGCGATCGCGCCGTACCGCACCGCCACGCAGACCGTCTCCTTCACCGTCCCCGACGCGGCCGTCGGCGGCCCGGTAACGGTGGAGGCCGTCGACGCGGCCGGCTCCCGGGTCACCTTCGAAGGCGTCCTCGGACAGTGATGAGAAGGGGCTGGATGGTGCCGGCGCGAGCAGGACCGTCGTGCTACACCCGAGCCCGCGATTCAAGTGCTGGCCCGGTAGCGATGAGGACAACCCCGATCACATTGCGGAATTCTATGAGTTTGGCTAATCTCGCTTGCGAGGCCGCCCCCTGCACTTGCCGGCCAGCGCCTCTGGATCCGGCTTACGGAGCCGCGACGCGCGACCACTGCAGAACCCGGCGCCTCACATGGGCGGACCGGCATGACTCGCCGGCCCGGCTGGCCACGGACGGAGCGACATGATGCCCGCAGGCACCGATCGCACGTATACGAGCTTCGACAAGATGGCGGAGCGGTACGGCGTGGACCGTACAACGTCCGCCAAGTGGTCTCACGAGGAGGGGTTTCCCGACCTCCTCTTCACCGAGGGCCAGGGCGGCCTCCATGTCTACGACGCGGAAGATGTCGACGCCTGGGTCCGCGATCACCACTTCGGCTCGTGGTTCCGGTCTCGGCAAGGCAAGGACAACCCGCTGGATCTGCCCAAGGGCGGGCCCCGTGACCTCCTCTCTCTGCGCCAGATCGGCGAGCTTGAGGGACAGGCCCTGAACCGGCCTCCCACGTCGATCACCACCCTGCGTACCTACCTGTCCCCGTCCAAGAGAGTCCTCCCGCCGGCCGACAGAACGCCGGGCGACGGCCTGCAGCCGACGGTCTCGGAGCCAATGTGGTTCCGCGAGACCGCCTACACCTACATCTGCCGACCTCGCCGCACGCGCCGTACGACGCCTGTTGAGGCGAAGCAGCCGAGCGGGAGGAAGTCGGCGCCGAAGCAGCGGGCGGCCGGCGCCTTGCTCGACCTGGACCTGCCGGACGGCGCGGACACCGACCTGCTGACCCTGCAGGAGATCGGCGAGCTCGACGGGAAGGCGCGCGGGCGCGGCAAGGCCACCACCGTCGGTACGTTGAAGAACTACCAGTCGCAGGAGCTGCTGGCGAAAGCGGACCGGACGCCTGGCGACGGCCAGGAGCCAGCCGTCGATGAGCCCATGTGGTTCCGATCCACCGCCTACCGCTTCATCCGCCGGCCGGGACGCCTGGGAGCAGCGGCACGTGCTTCACGCGAGATCGTCGACGCCTCCGAGCCGCTGCGCGAGGACTTGAAGCTCCCGAAAGGGGCGGACAACGACCTGCTGACCTTGCAGCAGATCGGCGAGCTCGACGGGAAGGCGCGCGGGCGCGGCAAAGCCACCACCGTTTCGTCGATGCGGACGTACCTGTACAACGGACTGCTGGCGGAGGCGGACCGGACGCCTGGCGACGGCCAGGAGCCAGCCGTTGACGAGCCCATGTGGTTCCGATCCACCGCCTACCGCTTCATCCGCCGGCCGGGACAACTCGGAGGATCCCGCAGATGACCCGCACTTCGATGCCCGGCCACCGCCGACCGTGGGCGGATGCGTCAGGAAGTGGAGCTACGAGCTTCGGCACGCCTTGACGGACTTGTCCTCCACGGTGGGGTCGCAGGAACGACGGCAGTACGTCCTCGCCTTTCCGCGGCGCTGGGGGTCGAGGCGGTTCTCATCGGGCCCGACCCGGTGGTTGCCGACGAGGCAAGCACCGGCCCCACGGCCGCGGTGGCCACACCGGCATGAAGCCGGACCTCACCGGGCCGCTCGCGACGGCCGCCCCGCCTGGGTGACGCTGGACTGCGGCACCTGCGCCCCGTACTCGCCAGCCGGCCACGCACCAGCGTGGAATCGGCTCGCCGCGCTCTCCGTCGCATACCTGAATGTGCCTGGCGTCTCGCTGCGTAGCCAGCCCGGGAAGCGGATTGCGCAAAGCCCCGGCGCGACACGGCCGGGGAGCCGGTCACGCCGGGGCGCGAAAGCGTTTGTCCGGGCGGGTTACGCCGCTGTCGGGGCGCGCCGGACGCCGCCACGGCGGCCCAGTCCGAGTGCGGTCCGGTAGACGTCGGGCATGTCGAGTTCCCCAGTGGTACGGCGGTCCAGCACGCCTGCGTCGACCAGTTCCTCCAGCAGAAACGGGTAGCTGGTCGGGTGACGCGGTCCGGTCCGTGAGCGGCTGGCATCCGCCACGGCCCGTCGTGTCATCTCCTGGAGCCGGTCAGCCAGACCGATGTTCGCCCACAGCTCGAAGACGTCCTCCTCCCGCATCGGGAGCTGCTGCCCGGCCAGCGGTTCCAGGGCCAGCCGGGCCCACGGCAGCGCCTGGTGGAGTTCCTCGGCCCGCGCACCACAGCTCACGCCGTGACGGAGATCGTCGTAGTGCAGCGGACGGTCGTGCCCGGAGTGGCTGCGGCTGGTGTTCTCCAGCGCGGCAGCCAGGGCGGCGAGGAAGGGGCGCGGGGTGATGGTGCCCAGGGCGTCCTGGAGGTAGCAGGACAGGTAGTTGTAGGTGAAGCCGTTGCGGGCGTTCACGCCCATGTATCTGCCGACGAGGGTGGTGAAGACCTCTTCCTGCGCCTTTCGGTCCCGGCTGAGTTCGTCGGGAGCGAGGAACCGGCCGTCGGCGTCCTGCTGCCAGGTGGGCCAGGCCGCCCGGAAGGCGGCCGCCTCGGCACTGGGGTGGTTGCCCAGAACGTGGAAGAGCAGTCCGAACAGGTCGGCCCTGTCGAATCGGTGGAGGTAATGAGTCCTGCTCCAGGAGAGGTCAGCGGCCCGCGCGGTGAGAAATGCGCGGTCGGCGCGCGGGACACCATTCAAAGCGCCGTCCAGCATGTCCGGGCGGATGAAGACCTTCGCCCGCAGCCGGGTGGTGCGCCGGGACAGGGTGGCGGCGAGGTTGAGCACACCGGAGGCGAGGTGTTCGGCTACGGTGCGGTCGGGGTGGAACTGGTCGAGAGAATCGAACAGGACGATGCGGACGGTGTCGGCGGTGCGCGCGGACGCCTCGATCTCGGCCAGAGAGCGGTCGGTGGCCCCGGGGTTGCGAACCAGCCAGTCGACGCGTTCGGTCCACGTGGCCAGGGTGGCAAGGTCAGGCACGCCGAGGGCCGTCAGGGCGACCGTGGTCCACAGGGTGGTCGGCTGGACGCCCCACGCGGTCAGAGCCCGCAGTTCCCCGGATGACGGCTGGAAGGTATCCGGCCGGGCACCGAAACCGGTGGCCGCTTCGGTCCGTTCCAGACGGGGCAGGCGGTACTCCCGGGCGGCAACCGCGCGCAGCTTGGGGTCGGTCAGGGCCCGGGCCCAGAAGGTCTTGCCCTCCCCCACCGCTCCGCGGACCACGGTGCTGTCCGCGTACAGGGCGGCCCGGTGGGCGTCCGGGGTGTACATCATCGGGATGGGGAGCGTGAGGGCGTCCGTGGCATGGGCTGCGGACAGTGCGTCGTGCAACAGCGTCCGGTATTCCGCGACGGAGAGTGTGCGAGACATCTTGTCCTTCCATTGCCGCTGCGCGGCTCAACTTGCGCGGCTCGCAGCGATGTTGCGGGATGCGGCCCAGTAGGGCGTACCGCAAACATACGCACACTCATAGAGTTAAGCAACTCCCGGCGGCGCAGCCGATCCAGCTGCGGGGGCGCATCCTGCAAGAGATTGCTTAATTCTATGAGTCTCGGTAGTCTTTGAGCCCTGCCGGGGCCCCAGAGCCCAGGCGGGCCCGGACCGCGCGGGCACCGAAGCGCCTACCACCCGGTCCCGAACGCGCACGTCGAGCACCACACTCACCGGCTCCCGCCCGACGAGACCGTCACCCGCGGCGGGACCGGACATCGCCAACTCCCCTGCCTTCGCTCGCCATGCATTCGTCCGCGATCCGTCGCTGGGCCCCATGTCTGTCGAGCCGTCCCTCAGCCACAAGGAGAAGAATCCGTGGAACCCGAGTTCAGTGTCGGAGACCGCATCAAGGTCGTCCTGTGCACCGACGAGCACGACCCCATTCCCGCCGGAGCGACCGGCACCGTCACCCACTGGAACCCCCACCCGCTGGTCCGTCAGCTCGGCATCGCATGGGACGCCCCGCACGCCCACCGTCGGCTGATGCTCACCCTCGTCGGCGACGGCGACCGCGTCGCCCGCCTCTGACCGGCTGCCGGGCGGCCCCGGCCGCCCGGCAGCGCCTCAGCCCCGCCTCCAACACTGCGAGAACCGACTCACCATGTTCCGAAGCACCATCGCTACCGCCGCCGGCCTCCGCGCCGAGATCGACTTCGAGTCCGAATACGTCCTCCACGTCCGCGAGGACGGCGTCTGGACACGCCCCAAGAACGCCGAGCACCGCGCACTGCACGGCATCGACGTCTGGCACGCCATCCGACGCTCCCCCCACTACGGGGCCAACGTCCACGTCTTCGAATCCGGCGTCCTCATCCTCGCCAGCTCCACCGCGGCGCTGCGGTTCATCCCGGCCGGCACCTACGAGGAGTACTTCTGCTCGGGGGAGGACTGCGACGACTACAGCGCCGACGGCGAAGGCTGGGAAGGCCTGTGCGGCAACTGTGCCGACCGCGCGTACGCCGTCGAGTGCGCAGGGGAGGAGGACTCGGACCTCAATGCCGCTCCGCTTACGCCGTCCCAGCCCGCCGTACTTCCGACAACGTCCTGACCCCGTCCGTACACCATTACCTGGAGACCTTGGTGACCTCTTCGCCCAAGCCGCTGCCGGATCAGTGGACGATCAATCTCCACCCCGTCGCCAACCTGACCATCCTCACCCTCCTCGACGATGCCGGAGTCCAGCGCGAGATCGGCTTCTCTCCCCTTACCCCGCCGGGCACGACCGACCGCACCGTGGGCGCGCTGTCGGAGATTGCCGATCCCGGACTGCGCGCCAGCGCACAGAAGTTGATCAGCACCTTCTACGAGCGCACTGCGCGGGCCCAGGCGAACGCCGACGCCTTCGGCGCGGCCGTTCCCGACCAGCGGCACCTCTTCGACCGGCTGCGCTCCGTCGTCCCCGGCTGTCTGATCGAACTCGACGTAGACGACGAGACGCTGGCGGTCATCCTCAAGATGACCGCCACAGGCTCGGCGGCAGGGGCTCTGCTCTCCTTGGTAGCCCGCTGGCCCGGCTCCATCACCGCGGACGGACAGGCCGACGGCATCACCCAGGACTTGGACGGTGGTGACCTGACCATGCGGCTCGACCAGGCACACGCCGAGGACTTCCTCACCTGGTTCCGCAGCCAGCCGTGAACTGCAAGGCGGAAGCCGATTACGACGGCCAGATACTCACCAGCGTCTTCACCGCGTCCACCAAGTAGTCAGCCAAGGACAGAGCCGCCGCGGCACTGCTGGAAGCGGTCAGCAGACCCTGAAGCGGCGAGGCCAGGCTGCACACGGGCAGAAATTTCGGACCGAGTGTCACACCGCCGGCCAGCGCCGCACCTGTAGCAGGTGAACGGTGTTTCCTCCGACACGAACAGGACTCTCTGCCCATGGCCCCTCGCATCTCGGCCGCCGCCCTCGTGCTCGCCGGCGCGCTCGCTGCCTCCGCCTGCGGCCCACAGCCCGCTCCCGGCCCTGCGGCTGAAGCCGCACCCGCTCACGGACCAGTCGCGGCTGGAGACGGAACGGCGCTGACCCAGCTGAACAACCTGACGGTCCGAAAGCGCGTCCCCCTCGCCGGCTACAGCCGCGACGCCTTCGGACCGGCATGGAGCGATGAGGGCACCGTCGAGATGTCGGGAAACTCGTGCCCCACGCGTCAGGACGTCCTGGCCCGCGACCTGGACGACGTCGCAAGGGCCGAGGACGGCTGCACCGTGCTTTCCGGCGTTCTCCACGACCGGTACACGGGCCGGACGATCAACTTCAAGCGCGGCCCCCGCACATCCATGGCCGTGCAGATCGACCACATCGTGCCCCTGGCGCTCGGATGGCGATCGGGGGCCCGGGAGCTGACTGCCGAGCAAAGGCTGAATTATGCGAACGACCCGGATAATTTGATTGCGACCGATGGTCCGACGAACGCGGGCAAGGGGGCCAAGGACGCCGCCGCGTGGATGCCCCCGCGGGCCCAGGCCCACTGCTGGTACGCGACCGCGCAGGTCCGCGTGAAGACCAAGTACCGCCTGTCGGTCACGCCGGCGGAGAAGACGGCCCTGCGCGCCGCGCTGGAATCCTGCCCGGCCGAGGCGGGCCCGCGATGAGGCCGTCCGCACAGCCGCTGCCCTTCGATGCGGACCGAGACCGGTGGACCCACGCCGTCCGGGAAGCCGCCCGGCTCCACCACGCCGTGCGCGCCGAGCTGGCTGGCAGGCTCTCGGCCCCGGCCGCCGTTCGGGCCGCCATGGAGGCGCTGCTGCTGATACGGGAGCGGACCCGGGGTGGGTGGCTGCGCTGGGACGTCTTCGGACCGCACCCGGGGGGTGTGCTGCGCGAGGCGGGCGTCTTCGACCCGGGGCAGCACCGGCTGGGGCGCTGGGCGTGTCGGACCGTGTGGGGGCGCCGTGCTCCCCTGCACATCTGGACGCTGGGAGGCCTCGAGCTTCCCCGCCCCCTCCCGGTCGGTCGGACCGCGCTGTTCACCGTGGTCGCCTTCGCCGCTCTGGGCCCGGCGGCCTCCCTGCTGCCGGCGACAATCGGTCTCCTCGCGGCCGGCGCGGTCGGTTTGGCCGCGGCCGTCGGACTGCCGGCGGCCGTCCGGCGCCTCACCCGGCATCGCGTGCGCGTGGTCGAGTCGGAGGAGGCGTACGCGGCGGTCTTCTTCCGGCTGCTGGCCGACGAGCAGCGCTTGCGCATGCTTGCCGAGCGCAGCGGGCGCTACGAGCTGACGCGCGCGGCGGCGGCGTTGCCGCGGCTGGTGTGGGACACGGCCGGGCTGGTGCCGCTGGCGGCGAACGACGTGGAAGCCCGTGAACTTCTTCTCGGATACGCCCAGTCGCTCGCGCTCCTGGTCGACCAGGCCGTCGAAGTCGAGCGGCAGGAGGAAGCGGTGGAGTCGGCGATCCGCGAAGACGGCGCGGCCGCCGCGCCGGTCAGGCCCGCGCTGCCCGAAGGGCTGCTGCCCCAACATCTGCTGGATGAAGTGCGGCTGGAGCTGGAGGAGCTGGGAGAAGGGCTGCGCCATGCCCGGGAAGTTTTGGGTGGGGCTCACGACGACGGAACTCGGCATGCGACGAGCGGAGAGAGCCATGCGTGAGCACGAGCGGACCGGTCGACGTGTTTCCTGGCGGAGGGCGAATCCGGAGGCCTACGCCGAGCTGAAGCGCACCTGGGGGGTGATCGGGCACAGCAGTGTCCTGATGGTGCTCAGCCTGAGCCTGATCGGTACGTCGCTGACGTTGGGCTACCTGCACTGGCCGGGGTGGCTGGAGACGTCCGCGCGCCTGAGCGCCAGCACGGCGGCGGTCGGCTGCGCAGCTGTCGGTCTGTGGCGGCTGGTGCGTGCCCTGTTCCGTTCGGTGAGGGCGGTCGTCCGCACGCGCCAGCGCGACGCTGAGGGCAAGGCTCAGGGGGAGACCGTCGAGGAGTCCGTTGAGTCCGCCGCCACAGCGGCGGGGTCGCCCTGAACGGGAAGAGGATGTCGTGTTCCGGTTCGAGAGCTTCGCGGTCGGGTTCGTCATCGGTGCCGTGGCTTGGTGCGTGCCGTACGTGCGTGGCTAGGGTCGGCGCGGGGTCACCAGGGGGCTCGTTCTCTGGCGTCGCAGACGGCTTCCCACTCGGCGAAGGTGAGGCACTGCTCGGCGGTGCGTGCGCGGCGGGCCCGGTCTGCCTGTGCGAGGGAGGCAAGGATCCTGTCGCGGATGACGAAGCCGGGCGGATCGGGAGCCGGCTCGACGGGCGGCGACACCCTGGTGAGGCGGGCACGGACCGCGGCCATGGCCGCCAGGAAGGCCGCGTTGGGCGGGACTGCGGAAGCCGTGTCCTCGCGGCTGTCGGGGTCGGCAGCGCGCTTGTTCTGGCCCTCGGTCTCGCTCCAGCGGGCCATGATCAAGCTGGCTGGGGAGGCCGGCCGTCGGGGCACGCGCCAGACCGACAGGTCGGCGGCGATGTCAGCTGCGGAAAGGCCGGTGGCGATCCAGGGGCGCAGGGCGAAGGCGAGGCGGCGCAGGCCCTCGCCCTGGGTCCAGCGCACCCGGGGGCGTACCCAGGCGGCGACCGAGACGGCGTGGGCGGCCTGGTCTGGGCTGGCCCGGTAGGGCTCCGGGATCTCGTGCCGGCGGCGGGGGCGCGGCCGCGCTCCGCGGGGCGCGCTGGTGTTGTTCTTCTTCCCTCTCATCTCAGCTGTAGGACGTGGGTGGTTGGTCTTACAGGAAGGGGTGTCACGGCATCGCGTCGGGCGGGCGCGGCGACGGGCGTCGGCGATGGCCAGCTGCCGTCCGTATTCGGTGAACCCGATGTGCCGGGCGTGGTAGCCGTGGCCGCTGACACGGTGGCCGAGGGCGTCGTCCCAGGCACGGGGGACGACGGCGGCGTAGATGGTGGCGGTGCCTGCCCACTCGCCGCTTCCGGCAGGCCGGGTGTTGGTCCGGGTTCCGTGGACAGCCCAGACGAGCAGGCCGAGCTCGCGCAGGACGGCGATGTGCCGCTCCAAGGTGCGTCGGCTGATACCCAGGCGACGCCACATCGCGTCGCGGCAGTAGGCGACGTGCCCGTCCGCGTTCAGGCGGGCGGCGAGATCGCGGGCGACGCGCAGCGTGGTGTCGCCGGCCTTGGGGTGCAGGCGATGGGTAATGGCCCAGGTGGCCGCGCGCAGGAAGTCCCCGCGCCGGGTACGTCGGGACGCGGTTGTGTCGACCTCCTGGTCTGCATGCTCATAGACGAGGTCGAATCGGTTGTTCAGGGATATTCGGTTTTCTCCGCGCGTAGGGCACGGCGGAGCGGCGGCTGCGTGGACCGGCGCGTGGGCATGCTGCATCATGGGCAGGGCACGCCCTCCTTTCGGGCATGCGCGAGCCCCTCTTCAGTGGGGCTGGGTTCTTCGGGAACCAAGGTGATCCGCCCTGGCAGGGGCGGTGTTGCCCGGTCTTCGGACCGGGTTCTTCACCGGGCGGGCTGGACACTCGCCGGGTGGTGGCAGAGATGCGGCGCGCAGGCCGAGGTGCTGGACACACCAGGGTTTGCTGCCGCAGGGCAGCCCACGGGGGGCTGCCTGCTGTCAGGTCATGCGCTCATGGGGCTCCAAGGTGGCGGGCGGTCGCGGTGGTCAGTGGCCCATGCCGGCGCCGCCGTCGACGGGCACCACGGCGCCGGTGATGTAGGCGGCTTGCTCGGAGGCGAGGAAGGCGACGGTCGCGGCGATCTCCTCGGGGCGGGCGAGGCGGCCGAGGGGGATCTGGGTCTTGAGGTTCTCGAGCTGCTCCGCGGTCAACTGCTCGCTCATGGACGTCTCGGTGAGGCCGGGGGCGACGACGTTGAAGGTGATGCCGCGGGAGCCGAGTTCGCGGGCCATGGAGCGGGCGAAGCCGACGAGGCCGGCCTTGGAGGCGGCGTAGTTGGCCTGGCCGCTCTCGCCGCGCAGGGCGACGGCGGAGGAGATGAAGACGACGCGGCCCTTCTTCGCGCGGAGCATGCCGCGGGAGGCGCGCTTGGTGACGCGGAAGGCGCCGGTGAGGTTGGTGTCGAGGACGGAGGTGAAGTCGTCCTCACTCATGCGCATCAGGAGCTGGTCCCTGGTGATGCCGGCGTTCGCGATGAGGACCTCGACGGGGCCGTGCTGCGCCTCGACCTCCTTGAAGGCGGCGTCGACCTGGTCGGTGTCGGTGATGTCGCAGCGGACGGCGAGCAGACCCTCGGGGGGCTCGCCCGAACGGTAGGTGACGGCGACGCGGTCGCCGGACTCGGCGAGGTGACGGGCGATGGCGAGGCCTATGCCGCGGTTGCCGCCGGTGACCAGGACTGAACGGGACACGGAATGGCGCCTTTCTATAGTGCTTCGTGGGTATTTGTCGTGAATTAACTGGCCCGGCGAGTGCCGGAACGGGTGAGGTGTCCACTCATCGCCGCGGCGGTGTCCATGACGGCGGTCACGTAGCGGGCTCGGGTGGCGGCCCGGCGCATGGGCACCGCCTTGGCCAGTAGCGCGACGGATCCGGCGACGGCCGAGCCGTACCAAATGGGCGCCGCGATCATCGTGCGACCCGCCAGCGGGGACGGACCGATGGCGTGACCTTCCTCACGGATCTGTGCGACGTCGATCTTGTTACCGCCGACGGAGCCGAGACAGGCGAAGATCGCCAGGCCAGCGGCGTCATCCTCCAGGGGCGCAGATTCAAGAGAGCGCAAGGCGGTCTGAGGCGAAGTAAGGACCTCGTCAGCGTGTGGCCCGTATGCCCGTTCCGCGCAGATCCTCATCGGAGTGCCGATCAGGTGGGGTCGGTAAACAAAAGCGAGCTGGCCGGTTCGCGACTGTAGTGTGACGATCTCGGCCCTCACAGCAGGAGAGGGCGGGCCAGCCTGGAGGGGCTGGGCGGGTGTCGACGAGGGGGGACCGTGCAGCGCGTCAGTCAGCGCGTAGCCAGCGCGCGGCCCAAGCTGCTCCACGGCGCCCTCCCGCATCAAGGCCTGCAGATACCGGTGGGCAGTCGCCGCGGGAAGGTCCGCGGACTCGGCGACCGCGGCCAGGGGATGTTCACCCGGCCCAAGGCTGATCAGTGCTCTGAGCACCGCCATGGTGCGTCCCACGGCTCCACCGACGCTGCCGGCGCGGTCGGGCGGGGTGGCAACAGGCTGCAGCAACGCGAACTCCCCCTCGCGGTTGTGGAGGACCCTCGCGTCTCCCACAACGCGGATGCGATCCAATGGCCGATTCTTCCCGGCCAAGATCTCGCCCACCAGGCTCTGAATTTTCCGGTCCCTGAATTTCAGGAGCGCGCACTTCCGTTATATCGCGTGGCTGGTACGGGGATGGCACCACGGGGAAGGGTTGAAAGTTGAATCAGAAGGAGGCCTTGCAGCAGCTGCTGCAATGGAAGCGGGGACAGATAGACCCGGTCGAGCTCGGCTGGCCCAAGCGCGTCGGCCGGGGTCGGCGCTCGCGCGGACTGTCGCAGGCGCAGGTGGCGCAGGCGCTGTTCGTGACGGAGAGGACCTACGCCGAGTTCGAGCGCGGGAACACACCCCAGCCGAGCACCGAGTTCCTCGACAACGTGGCCACGGTTCTCAAGATGAATGAGCGCGAGAGGAACGTGCTCTACGTCTACGCGCTCGGCTACGAGCCCCCGTTCCCCATGGATCCGTGCGCGGGGACGAACGTCGACCCGGCATGGCAGCTGGCCGTGAACGGCGTCTCCGGGCAGCCCTGCTACATCAACGACGTCGCCTGGAACGTGCTGGCGGCAAACGACGACTTCAAGCGGATGTTCCCGCAGGTCGAGGGCAAGGCCCCGGAACTGCCCGAGCGCAACCTGATCCGGTGGATGCTCCTACGGGAGGACGCGCGCGAGCACCACCTGGTCGACTGGGACACGCGCTGGGCCCCACAGGTCGCGGCCCAGCTGCGCACGGCGGTCGCCGCGCACCCAGAGAACGAAGATCTCCAGCTGCTCGACAAGGAGGTCAACGACGACCCGGTGGCGGGGCCCATCTACCGTGACCACAGCCTCGCGTACATCCACCCCGACGGCGACGCCCGGCCGATGCGGCACGCCGGCTACACGCCGCCGCGCGACGGCGAGGACCACCGCAGCCGCTGCTGCGAGCGCCACGCACCGTCTCAGCTGGGCACGGTCACCATGTGCGCCGCCCAGCCGTTAGGCAGCCCGGGCGCCCGGTTCTTCCTCCTGCCGTTCGCACCCCACCACTGAGGTCGCGCCCGCGGCTGCCCTGGCGGAGGGATTTCCTTGGGGCGGCCGCGGCACGCACAATGCATGCCCATGGCAACCACTGACCTGAAGCAGATCGCCCCCGGCGTCTTCGCCTGGCAGCCGGGAAACAAGGCGACCTGGGGCATGGCCAACTGCGGTCTCGTCGTCTCCGAGGGCCAGGCCCTCGTCATCGACACGCCCTACACCCCCGCCCTGACCGACGCCTTCCTCACTGCAGCCCGCACGGCCGCAGGGCCGGATGCCCTACTGGACCGGGTCGCCGTCACCCACGCCAATGGCGACCACACCTGGGGCCTCCAGCAGCTGCCCGGCGCCGACATCTTCGCCACTCGCGCCGCTCTTGAGCACCAGTGCCTCGAGCCGAAGCCTCAGCAGCTTCAGGCACTCATCCACGACACCGACCCCGGCCAACCGCTCGGCTGGTACTTCCGGGAGCACTTCGGCAACTTCGACTTCACCGGCATACAGGTACTGCCGCCGACCACGACGTTCACCGGACGCCACGACCTCACCGTCGGCCAGATGCCCGTCGAGCTTCACGAGGTCGGCCCCGCCCATACGGTCGGCGACCTCATCGTCCATCTGCCCCAGCAGCGCGTGGTCTTCGCCGGCGACATCGTCTTCGCCGGAGACCACCCCTCGCACTGGGCCGGTCCGCTGGAACACGTCTCCGCCGCCTGCGCCCGGATCCTGGACCTCGCCCCCGAGTGGATCGTCCCCGGCCACGGCCCGCTCATGACCCCGGCCGATCTCCAGGACTACGTGGCCTACCTCGACGACCTCGCGGACCAGGCCTACGTGATGCACGGCCAGGGCCGGACCGCCGTCGGGGCGGCACGCATCCTGATCAAGGAGGACCGCTACCCTGGCCTCGGTCTCCCCGAGCGGCTCGCCATCACCCTCAGCACCGAGTACCGCCACCTCGACCAGGACTCCACCGCCCCGGACCTGCTAGAGCTGATGAATCACGCGGCACACATCGCCTGGGACCGCTCCTCCACCGGCCCGACCACGCTCTGAGCCCTGCCCGGCAGCCGCACCTCGCCTATTCCGGCAGGTGAAACAGCGCGGCCCCAGCGTTCCGGTCATTGAAATATGAACCGCTTGCGCGGCGTGCGGGCTTGCACTGCGCTCCCCGGGGCCGGTCAACTACCGACGTCGGCGCGCCGTGCACGCACGGGGGAGCGCCGCCCAGGCACCGAGGGCACTCCCACGCCCGTTGACGTGCGCGGTCGAGCAGCACGCGTTGCTGGACTCGATTCCGGATGCCGCCGCTGGCCCCCCGGCGGCGGCATCCGCTCGCAGCCGCCTCGACCAGGGAGAGTTATGACGCCCGCCGCCAGCACCCTGCCGGTCCCCGCCGCCGTCCCCGAGTTCCTCGCGCCCCGCATCGAGAACCTCCGCCACACCCTCCTCGCCGGTGGGCGCGAGGAAGCCCTCACTCTCGCGCGGATCCTCAGCGAGGAACTCGCCGAGAGCCATGGCCCCCTGCACAACTACACGCTCCACGCCCTCGAGCTCGTCGCCTTCTGCGCCCAGCTCGCCGGGCACCCCACCATGGCTACCGAGGTGTCGGTCTACACCGCCGCAGCCTGGCAGCGGGTCCTGGAACCCAAGCACCGCCAGATCCGCCGGCAGGCCCGCAACGGCGCCGCCTCCTGGCTCACCATCACCCACGCGCCCGACGCCGTCAGGACCGGCACGGCTCTTCTGGCGCTGCTGCAGTCGGTTTACGGCAAGGACCACCCCTCCACCCCCTTCGTCGAACGTCGACTTAACGCCATCACCGGCTCAGACCGCGAGGCCGCCGAAAGGGCCCTTAGGGCTTCCGGTCCGGCCCTCATGATCAAACCCTGAGGCCCTGATCAAGGCGTTCCCAAACCACCTACGCCGGAGGCATATACCGGAAGTGCGGCTACAGGAAAAAACGGGACCTGGCTGCATCTGATCTTTCTGGCCAGAATCAGGCTCGGACTGATCGCGTTGTGGGAGACGCCCAGTCCCAGACCGCGAGGGGGATTTCGCGTTGAACCAGACCACCGTCGGCTTCACGACCTGGAACGTCAGCTTCGCAGAGACGGCTGGCGCCATTCCTGTCGTGCCCTTCGGCGTGCCCGAAAACGGCCCCCCGCCCGCAGCGCCGCGGCACCTCGCCTGCCTGCCGACCGGCACCCAGTGGCCGGCGAAGTCCAGCCTCGCCGTACGCGCTGCAGGTGCCGCGACCGGCTCCGGCCGCGCCCTGGCCTGAGGCAGCTCCTCCGTTTCCTACGATCCAAGCCGTCACCACTACTCACAAGGGGGATACGCCAGTGTCGATCTCAACCGCTCACGACACGACTCGCTGGCTGCGCCGAGCGGTGGTTGCTGCCACGGCTCTCAGCGTCGCGGTCACGGCTACTGGCTGCGGAGGCGGCGGCGAGGAGAAGAAGCCGAAGGCCTCCGCCAGCCCCAGCGCCACCAAGAGCTCCGACCCACAGGCCACGGCCAAGGCCGAGGTGTTGGCGGTCTACCGCAACTACTGGGAGGCGCAGGTCAAGGCATACGCGAAAGCCAGCCCCGTCGACACGGGCCTGGACAAGTACGCCTTCGACAAGGCCCTCGGCAAGGCCGAGTCCGAACTCGTCGCGCTCAAGTTGAACGGCAACGTCATCAAGGGTGAACCGAAGCTCTCCCCGGAGGTCACCGCGGTCAGCCTTGACGAGACGCCGAAGAAGGCCACCATCACCGACTGCGTCGACGTGAGCAACTGGAAGCTGGTCAAGGAGAAGACCGGCGAAGAGGTGAAGCTGCCCAAGGAGCGGCTCACCCGGTTCGTCACCACCATCAACGCCCGGACTGTCGGCGACAAGTGGATGATCACCGAGACGCAGCAGCAGGACCGCACATGCTGACCCGCAAGACCGCAGCCGTCATATCCGCGCTCGCCGGCATCATCTACCTGCTCCTCCCCTCCCAGGCCTGGGCGGATGGAGGTGACACGGACGTCGGCTCCTGCAACAGCGCCTGGATCTGCGCCGGTGTGGAAGTCCCCGGTGGAAACGGCGGAGGCAACGGTGGCGGTGGCGGTGGCGGCCACAACGGCGGCGGAGGTGGCGGCGGCGGCAAGGGCGACGGCAAGACCTGCGAGACCGGCGCGAAGGAGCGCCCGGGAAGCCCGGGTTGGGAGTGCTACATCCCTGGCGTCGGCACCTGGAGCGAATCCTACGGTTGCTACATCCGCAAGCTCGACCCGCAGCCGCCAAAGTCCGACCCCATCTGGGAAGGCCACACAACCGGCGCGATCTACGCCTTCGCATGCATGTCTCAGATCCACGCCCGCCCCACTCCCACCGACGGATTCGCCCGCTGGTCCGAGACGGACCCGCTCGGGCAGACCGGTCCGTCGGCAGCCGAGCTGGCCCAGCGCGCGCTGAGCATGATGCGCCTGGACGGCGCCAAGATCGGCAGCGCTCCCCCGGCCGGCTCCAAGGGTCTTATCGGCATGCCTGTGTGGCTGTGGACCGAGCAGACGCCCAACACGTGGGGACCGCTCTCGACCACCGCGTCGGCCGGCGGCCTGTCGGTGACGGCGACCGCACGCGTCAAGTCCATCACCTGGGCCATGGGTGACGGCACGTCCGTGACCTGCACGAAGCCCGGAACGCCGTACGAGAAGTCCTACGGGAAGCAGGAGTCCCCGGACTGCGGCCACACCTACACCAAGGTGCCCGACGGCGGCTCCTACAAGATCACCGCGACGAGCACGTGGGTGATCGACTGGACCGCCACCAACGGTGAGACGGGCACGCTGCCGAACGAGACACGCACCGCCGGAACCGCGATCAACATCGGCGAGCTCCAGGTCGTCAACTAACGAGGAAAACAGCAACCATGGCGACGACGTTCGCGAACAAGAAGCCAGCCGAGAAGGCGCCCGCAGCAGCCCCCGGGCCGCTCCCGATATCCCAGGACGCCCCCCGCCGCCGGCGACGGCCGGTCGTCGTCGGCGCCGGCCTGGCGCTGGCCGCGGTCGGCGCGCTCCTCGCCGTGTGGCAGGTCGACGAGGCCGGGAACCGGGTTCCCGTGATCGCGTTGGCCCACGACGTCAAGGCGGGCCAGACCGTCAAGAAGAGTGACCTGGTCGTGGCGCAGATCGCTCCCGACGCCGCGCTCGCACCGGTGCCGGTCAGCCGCAGCGGCGACATCGTCGGCAAGACCGCGGCCGCCGACCTGCCCAAGGGAAGCCTCGTCACCGACGCCTCGGTCCACGAGGGCACCCCTGTCGCCAAGGGCCGTGACACCGTGGGCATCCTGGCCAAGCCCGGACAGCTCCCTGCGCAGCGGCTGCGCACCGGCGACGCGGTCGCGCTCGTCCACACCCCGCAGGACGACGCCGAGGCGGCGAAGTCGGGCACACAGAAGGCTCCGGACAGCATCAACGCGGTGGTCGTCGGCCTTTCGTCCCCCGACGCGAACGGGGCCGTCGTCGTGGACGTCGCCGTTGCGGGAACGGACAGCCCGTCCCTGGCCACCTGGGCGGCCAGAGGCGCGGTCACCGTCGTGCTGAAGGCGGCCGGCTGATGTCGGTCATCGCGCTGGTCTCCGGCAAGTCCGCCGGCGTCACCTGCTCCGCACTCGCCCTCGCGCTCTCCTCGCCGAAGCCCTCCCTGCTAGTGGAGGCCGACCCGGCGGGCGGCACGATCCGGGCCGGCTACCTCGGTGGCGAAGGCAACGCGTCCACCGGCCTGCACCGCTTGGCGGCCGCGGACCGACAGGGCACGCTCGCCCGCGAGTTCAGCCAGCACTTCGTGAGCCTGGACCGAGATAACACCGGGCAGCGGCTGCTCCTGCCGGGCCTGACCGACCCCACCCAGGCCGCCTCGCTCAGCCGCACCTGGGAGCCGATCTCCCGGCTGCTCGGCGTGATGGACCAGACCGGCCACGACGTCATCATCGACGTCGGACGCATCCTGACGGAGTCGGAGACCCGGCTGTCCACGACCCGCTACCCGACACCGCTGCTCCACCGTGCCGACGCCGTGCTCATGGTGGTGCGCACCACCCAGGCCTCCATCACGACGGCGGCGCCGGCCATGCGGGTCCTCAGGGAAGAGCTGGCGCACCACGGAACGGGCTCCGATGCACTGGGCCTCCTGCTGATCGAGGAAGGGCCCTTCAACAGCAGCCAAGTCCAGCAGTACCTCCAGGCCCCCGTGGTCGGCATGCTCGCGTGGGATCCCGACAGCGCCGACGTCTTCACCCACGGGGCTTACAAGAAGCTGCCGCGCACGCTGCTGCGCTCAGCCCGTACGGCCCACCAAACGATCAATGAGCTGGTGACCAGGCGCCGGGTTCAGCTGCAGCCGGCCGCAGTGCCGACGCTCGCCGGGAGGGCATCATGACCGACACCCGGCCGGAATCCCCGGCCACCGACTACACCGCCCTCTTCACCCAGGCCCTCAGCGAGCACTCCGCGCAGGGCGCGCCGGTCCTTCGGCCGGTTCCCGCACAGGTGTCCCCAGCTGGCCTGCCCCAGAGCGTCGCCGCCCTCGCCGACGCCTCTGCCCCGGCCACGCTCCCGGTCGGGCACGAGGTGCTGGCCGAGCTGCGCTCTCGCGCCAGCGTGAAGATCGGCGAGGCCGCAGGCGCCGATGCGTCCATGACCGAGCAGGACCGCCGGCAGCGCGGACAGTCGATCATCAGGCAGGTCGTCTCGGAATGGGCGACGAAGTACGCCGCCAGCGGCCAGGACCTGACGCCCCAGCAGGAGCGTGCCGTTCGTGAGGCCGTGTTCGACGAGCTGTTCCGCGCCGGCCGTCTCCAGCCGCTCCTGGACGACCCGAACGTCGAGAACATCATCATCTACGGCGACAAGGTCCGGGTCGACTATGCGGACCGTCCAACGCGCACCTGGGACCCGATCGCGAAGACCGACCGGGACCTCATCAACCTCATCAACCACCTCGCGCGTATGCAGGGGCAGGGCGAGCGTGCGCTGACGCCCGCCACGCCGAACCTGAACCTCCGGCTGGCCGACGGCTCCCGCCTGGCGGCCTCGGCGTATGTCACGCCGCGGCCGAGCATCGTCATCCGCCGCCACCGCACCCGCGGCCAGGGCCTGGACGACCTGGTGCGGTGGGGCACGATCGACGCCTCGCTCGCCCACTTCCTGCGAGCTGCGGTCAAGGGCCGCAAGAACATCATCGTGGTCGGCTCCCAGGGCGTAGGAAAGACGTCCCTGTTGCGTGCCATGGCCCGGGAGATCCCGCGCAACGAGCGGGTGGGCACGCTGGAGTCGGAGTACGAGCTCCACCTCCACGAGGACCCCGAGGGCCCGGAGGTTGTCGCCTACGAGGGCCGCGAGTCCAACGGCGAACGCGGGGCGGACGGCAAGCTCCAGGGTGAGCTGACCCTGTCCGACCTCTTCCCGCAGCTGCTGCGTATGTCGCTGCGGCGTGTGATCGTCGGCGAGGTCCGCTCCAAGGAAGTCGTCCCGATGCTGCACGCGATGAACGAGGGCGAAGGCGGGTCGATGGCCACGCTCCATGCCCGCAGCCCCCAGCTGTCGATCGAGCGTCTGGCCACCCTGTGTCTGGAGGCGGGCATCGGCATGACCGAGGCCTTGGCCTACCGGCTCATCGCGCAGGCCGTTGACTTCGTCGTCTACGTACGTCTGGTCGACGAGACCGAACTCGTCGGCCCGGACGGCAAGCCGGGACGCAAGCATCGCTTCGTGTCGCACGTCATGGAGATCACCGGCATCGGTGAGGGCGGCCGCCCCTCGTACCAGATGGTCTTCGCCCCGCGCGAGCAGGACGGCCGCCGTGAGCCTCGGGCCGTGCCGCACGGCAACATCTCCCAGGCCTGCCTGGAGGACCTGGTGCGGGCCGGGCTGGACCGCAGCGTCCTGCAGCGGCCGTGGGGAAGCTGGGGTGCTCCGTTGGAGACGGTGGTGCCGCTGTGACGCTCACCTTGAGCTCTCTGATCGCCGCGCTCGGCGGACTGGCCGCCGTCGGCGGCCTCGTCCTGGCTGTGGCCGGTGGCGTCGGCTGGGCACCCTCGACCACCGTGCGCCGCCGCAGTCGCCTGGAGCGCAAGATCCGTGCCTTCTTCGTCAAGGACGCCCGCACGCCCACCTCTTGGTGGGCCCGCGGCCAGGCCCGGTTGGCCGGCGCCGTCCTGGCGGGCCTGGGAGTGTGGCTGTTCACCGGCTGGCTGACCGGCGGGCTCGTCACCCTCGCCGTCGTGCTCGGTCTGCCCTGGCTGCTGAACACCTCCGGCAGCGGCAAGTCGCAGATCGACAAGCTCGAAGCGATCGAGGAGTGGGTGCGGCGCATGTCCGACATCCACACCGTCGGCGTGAGCCTGGAGGCCACCATCCAGCGCAGTCTGGAAACCGTCCCCAAGGCGATCCGCGAGGATGTACGGCTGCTCGTCTCGCGCCAGCAGTCCGGCTGGGTGCCCCAGGACGCCTACCGGGCCTTCGCCGACGACCTCAACGACGCCATGGTCGACGAGGTCGCCGCCCTGCTGATCCTGCACGTCGAGGACCGCGGCAGCGGCCTGAGCAAGGCCCTGCGCGAGCTCGCCGATGCCCTCCAGCACGAGGTCCTCGCGCGCCGCGAAGTCGAAGCCGACAGGCAGAAGCCGCGGACGAACGACCGCTGGGTGACCATCTTCTGCCTGGGGATCTTCGGCATCACCGCGTTCTCCGGGACGTATGTCGAGCCCTACAACACCCTCACCGGGCAGCTCGTCCTGGCCTTCGTCGGCGTCGCGTTCGTTCTGGTCAAGATCTGGATGCGCCGCATGGCGATCATCGAGCCCGCGCCCCGGTTCCTGTCTCCTGCCGACCGCTCCGGCGGCCCGATCGCCGAGGAGGCGCCGTGATCTTCTCCCCTTATGCCGTCATCGGCGGCGCCGTGGCCGGCCTCGGCCTGGTGATCGCCGCCCGCGGCATCCTTCCCGGACGGCCCGACCTCGGCGACGTCCTTAACCGGATGGACGCCACCCGGCTCGAGAACCTCGACCGCAATCGGGACAGCCAGCCCAACACGCTGATGGAGAAGGCCGGTGCGTTCCTGCTGCGCACCGCCGGGGAAGGCACCCTGCGCCTGCCCCGCCAGCAGCTGGAACTCGTGGGCCGGTCCCCCGCCGCCCACCTCGGCCGCAAGCTCGGACTCGCCCTTTACGGGCTGCTGCTGCCCCTCCTGGTGGTGACCCTGGCGAACTTGGCCGGCTTTCCACTGCCATTCGCGATTCCGGCGATCGCCAGTCTCGGTCTCGCGGTTGTCTTCTGGCTCCTGCCCGACCTCCAGCTCAAGCAGCAGGCGGTGGAGGCGAAGGAGGACTTCCGGTATGCCGTCAAGGCTTACCTGCGCTTGGTCCAGCTCGAACGTGCCGCGGACGCGGCCCCGACCCAGGCCCTGAAGAAGGCTGCCGAAGTCGGGGAAGGCTGGGTCTTCGCGAAGATCCGGGACACCATCACGCGCGCCGAACTCGAAGGCATCAGCCCGTGGGAAGGCCTCAAGCGTCTGTCCCTCGAGCTCGATGTCCCCGAACTCGGAGCACCGGCCGACATCATCGCGATCGCCGGCGAGGAGGGCGCGGCCGTCGGCGACACCCTCGGCGCGCAGGCCAAGTCGCTCTCCGGCGCCCTGGTCACCGCCGCGAAGGCCCAGGCGAACATGGCATCCGAAAAAATGGTGATGCCCGTCGCGATGCTGGTCCTGATCATGACTGTCTACATCGGCTACCCCGCGCTCTCGCGGATCATGGCCAGCTAATTCCGTTAAGAGACAAGGAAATTCACGATGGGTACCGACCCGAACTTCACCTTCCTGAAGGCATTCTTCAGCGCCCGGATCGACCGGCTGCGCAACGTCCGCGACGACCGCGGCGCCATATCGATCGAGACCATGATGATCATCGCCGGTCTCGTCGTCGCTGCCGGCGTGGCCGTCGCCATCATCGCCACCAAGGTCAGCGAGAAGGCGGCAACGATCAAGTGACCCGCCTCCGCAGGGCCGTACGGCGCTGGTCCCGCGCGCTCGCAGAACGCGACGTGCGGGACCGCGGAGCCTTGTCCCTGGAGATGCTGATCGTCTTTCCCGTCGTGCTCCTGGCCATCCTGCTGGTCGTGCACGTCGGGCTGTGGTGGCACGCGCGCAATGTGGCGATGTCGGCCGCCCAGCTGGGAGTGGAATCGGCCCGCGTCCGGGGGGCGTCCGCAGGCACCGGCACCGCCGAGGCCCGCGACTTTCTCTCCCGGGCAGGCAGCAGCATCTCGGGTCTGTCCGTCAGCGGCAGCAAGGGGGAGACGGTGCGGATCCGCGTCACCGGCTACGTCGACACGATGATCCCCGGCCTGAAGCTCAAGATCGACCAGCACGCGGACGCGGCCACCGAGCGCATCACGGAGGCCCGGTGACCATCGCCCGAAGGCTCAGGGACGACCGCGGCGCGCTGTCGCTGGAAGCCGTCATCCTGTTTCCCGTCCTCATCATGGTGCTCTTGCTGGTCATCGCGTTCGGCCGCATCGGATCCGCCAGCAACGCCGTCGACACCGCCGCCCGCAACGCCGCCCGCGCCGCCTCGCTGGAACGCAGCGGCGGCTCGGCCAGCAGCGCCGGTTCACAGATGGCGCGCAGCGTCCTGAGCCAGCAAAGGCTGGAGTGCACCTCCACGTCCATCTCCATCTCCACCGGCGGGTTCTCCGCACGGATTGGCGAGCCGGCCTCCACCACCGCCACGGTGACGTGCACGGTCCGCCTCTCCGACATCGGACTGCCTGGACTGCCCGGTTCCAAGACTCTGACCAGCAGCTTTACCTCGTCAATCGACTCCTACCGCCAGCGCGGCTGACAGGACCACCGCATGACACCCGCCCGCTTCGCGTTCACCCGCCGGATCCGTCGCGCCCTGCGCGACGACCGCGGGTCGATGAGCCTGTTCGTTCTCGTCACCGTCGTGGCGCTGTTCCTCGTGGCAGCGCTCGTCTACGACGGCGCCGGCAAACTGCGGGCCCTCACCCACGCCGAGGGCGTCGCGCACGAGGCCGCGCGGGCCGGCGGCCAGGCCGTCGATGCGGGCAAGGCCATCTCCGGCGGAGGCATCACCGTCGACCGCAACGCCGCGGTCGCCGCCGCGCGGAACTACCTCAGCCGCGAAGGTGTCAGCGGCACGGTGAGCGTGAGCGAGGACGGCGGGTCCCTGGAAGTGACCGTGACCGAGTCGTACCGCGCCCTCTTCCTAGGCGGCGCCAGCGGCACCGTCACCGGCCACGGCAGCGCCAACCTGGTCTACCGAGGGTGACGATCATGAGAAACCGCAGTACCGCAGCCCGACTCATACGTGCCCTCTTCGCCCTGGTGGCCCTGGTCGCCCTCCTGGCGGGCGTGCCCGCTGTTCTGCTCGGCATCGGGGTCCTGCCCGACCACGTCCCCGGCTTCGACGAGATCACCGCCGCGCTCACCAGCCCCGACTCCGGCCAGCTGTTCCTGGGCGCCGTCACCCTCATCGGCTGGTACGGCTGGCTGAGCTTCGTGGTCTCGGTCGTCTTGGAAACGGGCGCCGCGCTGCGGAACGTCCGCGCGCCCCGGATCCGCATGCTCGGCGGATCCCAGCAGCTCGCCGGCGCCCTCGTCGGCGGCATCCTCGTCCTGCTGCCGACCGGCACGGCGATGGCATCACCTGCCAGCGCCGCCCCCGCCACCGTGGCCACGGCCACCGTTACCGCCGACGCCCACTCTGCGGCGGCCACCGCCACCAAGGCCGCGGCTTCTTCTTCCGCCGCCTGGGACGGCCCCGTCCACCACGTTCAGGACGGCGACACCCTCTGGGACATCGCAGAGAAGCGTCTGGGCGCCGGAATCGAGTGGCACCGGATCGTAGACGCCAACGAAGGCGTACGCCAGGCGGACGGCTCCCTCGTCACCCCCGACACCACCGTCCTGCAGCCCGGCTGGATTCTGCGCCTGCCGGCCGACGCCTCGCCCGCGCCTTCCACCGATCAGGACGGAGCCCGTCCGCAGACCTCCGGCTCCACGGCCGCCACCGACCAGACCCACACTGTCCGCGCGGGTGAGACGCTGACCGGCATCGCCGAGGACGAGCTCGGTGACGCCGACGCCTACCCGAGGATTGTCGAAGCGAACAAGGGCGTGAAGCAGGACGACGGGCGCGTCCTCGCCGACCCCGACGAGATCTACCCCGGCTGGAAGCTGCAGATTCCCGCCGCGGCCAGCACCGACGACAGCGACCAGAGCGACTCAGCTCCGGAGAAGGCGCAGCCGCCGCACGAGCAGCCCGCCGCCCCGGACCAGGCCGAGGAGCGGCCCGGCGCAGAGCAGACGCAGCCGCCCGGCCAGGGCGCCGACAAGGGAGACGAGGGCGAGACTGCCCAGACCCCCGGTCAGGGCGCGGACAAGGACAGGCAGGGCGGTGGGCAGCCGACCGCCCGGCCGGACACCCCGACGGAGCAGCCGGCCGTGCAGAGCCCTGCACCTGACCGTGAGCGGGAGCAGCACGGCACGCCCACCCAGACACCCGAGACGGACGAGACCGCGGAGACCGCCGACAGCGGTGACCAGAGCGTGCGGACCATCGCCGCGACGGGGAGCATCCTGGCCGCGGCCGTCCTCGCGGTCGTCGCGACCCGTCGCGCCCGCCAGCAGCGCCGTCGGCGCCCCAAGCGGCGTATCCCGATGCCCTCCGGTGCGACCGCCGACTTCGAGAAGCAGCTGCGTGTGGCGTCCGACATCACCGGCATTGCGCTCGCCGACCGCGCCCTGCGCACCCTGGCCGCCAACTGCCTCCAGGCCGGCCAGCCTCTGCCCGAGGTCGAGGCGATGCGCATCACCGCACGCGGCATCGAGCTCCACCTGGCCGCCGTCACCCCGCCCGTTGCGCCGTTCACCGAGAACGAGGGCATCCCGACGGTGTGGACTTGCCCCGCCCGCGGTGCGGCTCTCCTCGACGAGGACGAGGCCGCCGACGTCACGGTGCCCTATCCGGCCCTGGTGAGCCTGGGCGAGACCGAGGACGGCGACGCGGTCCTGGTCAACCTGGAGGCCATTGGCCTGCTGCGCCTGGCCGGCAGCCCGGCCGACGTGCGTGCGGTCATGCTCGCCCTCGCCGTCGAACTCGCCTCCTCCCGGCTGGCGCCCGACACGCAGATCGCCCTCGCCGGCGCCGGCAGCGACCTGCACCACCTCTACCCCGACCAGATCGAGCACCACGCAGACCTCGGCACCGCCACCACCGACCTCCAGGCGCATGACGCCTTCCAGCGCCAGGCCCTCGCCGACGGCGGGCACGACCACCTGCGGGCCGCCCGGCTCAGCGAGGACGGCGGCGACACCTGGATCCCCCGCATCCTCATCGCCACCGCGCCGCCCACCGGCACGGCGGCCACCGAACTCGAGGACCTCCTCACCTCCCGGCCCCGCACCTCGGTCGCGGTCGTCACCGCCGCTGGCGGCGAACTCGACCTGCCGGGCGCCTGGACCCTGCCCGCCCGGCCCGGCAGCATCGTCGAACTGCCCGACCTGGGCCTCGCGGTCAAGCTCCAGCACCTGGACGCCGACTCCTACGACCGGCTCGTCCAGCTGATCGCTACCTCCAGCCGCACCGATGACGTCGCCCCGCCGGCGTGGACCGGGCACACCGGCCCGGCTGACACCAACGGCCCCCGCCCCGCGGCGCCGGTCGCCGAGGCCTCCGCGCTCGCGCCGGAAGCCACTGCAGCCCCCCGGGTAAGCACCACAGTCGCCGTCCAGGGCAGCAACCTGGCGACCGCCCTGCCGAGCTTCACGGCCTCCTCCCACCTCTCGTCCGACGAGGGACCGGTCGACGGTGATCGCCCGGACGACGAGGACGAGGGCAGCGCTCTGTCCCCCGCGGTCGCCGGGCCTGCCGCCGACGAGGCGCACGACGAGGAGAGCGACAAGGAGAGCGACGGCAACGCGCCGGCCGAGCCCTCCGGCTGGGACGACGAACCTGAGCCGGAGGAGGACTCCGAGGCTGCTTCCGCGCTCGGTGCGGACGTCTGGGGCGAGCCCGAGCCGGACGAGGACTTCGAAACGGTCCTCGAAGAGGTGCTGGCGGAACAGGAAGACGACTCTCCCCTGCAGCCGGAGGACGACGACGAGGCGGGATCTGGCCTGTCCGCGGCCGCGCTCGGCGAGGACCTGGCCGCCGAGGAAGCAGGAGAGGCAGGCCCGGCGCTGCCTGGGGAAGACGACGACGCGGAGTCCGCGCTGTCCCCAGCCACCCTCGCCGATGCCACGGCGACAGCGGCGGCACCGCCCGCGCGGATCATCCCCCGGCCGAGCGCCGCGACGTCCACCATCCTGGCCGCGCTGGCCACTCCGCCTGCCGAGCCCGAAGGCCCTCAGGTCCAGGTTCTCGGCCCGGTGGCGCTGACGGGTACGCAGGGCCGCGTGAGCAGCGGTCGGCGCAACCACCTCATGGAGATCGCCGCCTGGCTCGTGCTCCACCCGGGCCTGGGCCGCCAGGAGCTGGACAACGCGATCTGGCCTGGGCTGCGCAGGACCGCCAGCACCCGCAACACCGCGATCTCGCGCTTGCGTTCCTGGCTGGGCCGGGACCCCAACCTGCCCGCCGAGGACCCCCGCGGCGCCTACCTCCCGGACGTCACGGACGGTGTCTACCAGCTCGGTCCCGCCGTCACCTCGGACTGGGACCGGTTCAAGGAGCTGTACCAGCAGGGCATGCACCACGACGGGCAGGACGCCGACATCGCCCTCGCCCATGCCCTGGCCCTCGTACGCGGCCGCCCCTTCGCGGACGTCGACCCGTCCAAGTACACCTGGGCGGAGGCCGACATCCAGGAGATGATCAGCGCGATCGTCGACGTCGCCCACGAGCTCGCCGAACGCCGCCGTCACGTCCGCGACTACCGGGCCGCGGCCCAGGCCGTCACCAAGGGCATGCTCGTCGACGCGCAGTCGGAGCTGCTCTACCGGGACCTCTTCACGATCTGCCACGAGATGGGCGACCGCGAGGGCCTGGAGCGCGCCGCCGCGCAGCTGGCCCGGATCAACGCCGAGGAGGGCGTCGACTCCTCGCCCGAGACCGTCGGGCTGCTTCGCACGCTCCTCAAAGGGGAGAGGATCCAGCCCACTTTGGGGTCCGCCGCCTCATGACCACGATCCGTCCGTCCGAGATTCACCGACCTCCGGTGTCACACCGCACCGCTCGATCACACCTGTAGAGAGCGAGGGGCCTCTTCGGCCGACCGTCCGACGAAGGAGACCGCGCACATGAGCCGCCGCCGGCAGCACGCCGCCGTCCCGCCCGCCGAGCCCACCACCCCGGCGGCCCGCTCCAGGGAAGGGAGCTGCCGATGACCACCTTCCAGTGGTCGCTGTCCGCCGGCCTCGCGGTGGCAGGGATCGGGACCGCGACGACCGCTGCCCTGTTGCTGGGCAGTCGCCGCAGGGCCGCCGAGCAGAACGCCACCGCCGAGGAGCGCGCCGAACTCGCCCTCCAGCGCCGCCACGCCTGGCAGCGCCGCCTCGCCGTGATCGCGCTCGGCATCGGCTGCCTGATGATGTTCGTCCTCGCCGGCATCGCCGCCTGGCTCTCCTTCGGGGCGCAGCGCGAATATGCCCACGCGCACAACGGCGGCGACTGGGACGCTGCGACCGGCTTCGCCTTGCTCCTGGACGCCGGCGCCCTCAGCCTCTCCCTCATCCGCTTCTTCGAGGCCCTGACGCTGCGGTCCAGCGCGATCACGCGGATCCTGCTGCTCGCGTTCGTGTCCGCCTCGGCGGCGATGAACCTTCTCCACGCCCCCGGAACGGGAGCCGGCAGCGCGTTCCTCGCCGTGGTGCCGCCGCTGGTGTACGCGATCCTGCTCGAGATGCTGCTCTACAAGATCGAGCAGGTCATCATGGGCCGGCAGAAGCGCCGCAAGGCCGACCAGGACCGCGGCTACAGCCTGCTGCTGTGGCTGCCCTGGCCGATCGGCGCACCGGTCAAAATGTGGAAGGCGTGGCGGTCCGAGCTGCTGGCGACCGTCGACAACGTCCGCGTGATCGGCTCCCAGCGCCCCCGACCGTCCGGCCCGGCGGAGGTGACCGTGGAACGCGTCGCCCCGGCCGAGATGGCGTCGGTGAACGCGCTGGCGGCCGGTGCCCCGCGTGCCGCCACCGTCGAGGAGATCGAAGAGCCCCTGGTGAGCGCGGTGACGCCACCGGCCACTGCTGCGTCCGCGCCGGTCATCAGCTCGCAGGGCGAACAGGCGTCGGCTGCGGAGGAGACTCCGGAAGCTCCCACGGCGGAGCCCCGCCCGGCGGCCATTCCGGAGCCGGAGGCAGAGCCGGAGCCGGGAACTGAGCGAGAGCCTGTCGAGTCTGCCGCCAAGGGCGCGCCCGCCAGCGAGCCGGATGAGAAGTCACGGCCAGGTGGTGGCGAGGACGCGCACGAAGACAAGGAGCAGGAAGAGAAGCGCGAGCGCGAGAAGCCCGTCGCCGAGCAGCACACCCCGCCGAGGGACGAGGAAGACGAAGAGACTCAGGAGCTGAGAATCGACATCGACCTCTCGGTGTTGCCGAAAAACCTCACCCATCGGCAGCGCGCCGAGCGGATCTACATCGCCCACCAGGCCGCTGGCGTCGCCCTGTCGCAGGCCGACCTCGGCAAGTGGGCCGGGTACAAGAACCCGAACTCCGGCGGGAACGAGTACCGCCGCCTGGAGAGGGAGCACGGCCCCATCGTGGTCCGCGAGGGTGCCACCCACGTCGACCTGAACTGGTCCCTCGAACCGGTGGCGGCCTGAACTGGTCTGACTCGCACCTCCCCGGCCGGTAGGACCGAGCCGGGGAGCGTGGTGTATCGGACCATGCGGGTAGCCTCACTGGGCGACACCACACCGGGTACAGAAGGGGGCGGCCGGTGAGCAGCCGCTGGCATCGAGCGATCGCCGAGCTGAGCGCCCAGGGTCATGCCGCCCGGGCCGCCGCCCAGCGCGTGGACGACGCTCCGAGCGAGGAGCGCACGACCGCTGTAGCGATCTCCTACACGGCCGAGACCGACTATCTGCGCAGCGCGAGCACGCTGCTGCGTGCGCACCTCACCGACCGGCGTCCGCCCCGGCGACTGCCGGTCGCCCGGATCGCGCGCGGTCATCGGTGAGGCGTGGGGGCCTGGCGCCGACTGCACGCTGGAGACACTGCCGGCCCTGCTGGGCGCCGAGGACGAGCCCGGCGAGTTCACGGCACGGCACCGGATCGTCGCCCAGGCCGTGCGCCGGAACCCAGGGCTGCACCTGACGCGGACCGGACTCGTCATGGAGGCCCTGGTCGCCAGCGTGCTGGAACAGAAGGTCTCCACCGGGAAGCGTTCACGGCCTGACGCCGACTACTGCTGCGCTACGGCGAGGCCCCTCCCGGGCCCGCACCCGACGGCATGCGCGTCTCGCCCACGCCGCGGCAGTGGTCGATGATCCCGTCATGGGAGTGGCACCAGGCGGGCGTCGACGACAAGCGCGCCTCAGCGATCCTGCGCGCCTGCCGCTACGCGCCGCGCCTCGAAGAAGCGGCCGACATGGACCTGCCGGAGGCCATGCGACGTCTCCAGCTCGTGCCCGGGATCGGGCCATGGACCGCCGCCGAGGTACTGCAACGTTCCAACGGGGCTCCGACGCCCTCACCACGGGCGATCTGCACCTGCCCGGACACATCGGCTATGTCCTCACCGGCCGCCGCGGCCTCGGCGACGCGGAGATGCTGGAACTCCTGGCCCCCTACGCCGGGCAACGCCACCGGGCCGCCCGCCTCATCCTGCTCACCGGGCGCATCCCCTCCCGCCGCGAGCCACGGGCCCCGCTCGGACGCATCGTCCGCCTGTAGTGGTGTGCGCGGGCGCGGCCGCAAGCCGGCGCAGGCCTGAGACGGCGCGGGGGCGTTCTGCTGCGACCAGCCCCTAGAAGGGTTCAGCGGACTGCAGGAGGCGCTGCGGGAGGTAGGGAAATTCGACGCGGATGGCCCAGCCGCGGCGACGGGCGTGGCAGGCCAGGGCGAGGATGTCGAGGTTGACCGAGGCGTCCGGGTCGTCGGCGCGGTCGGCGACCTGGTAGTAGTCGCGGTGGGCTTCGAGCGCGTCGGCCAGGGCCAGGTTGAAACTCTCCTCGTCCCCTTCCACGAGCTGCGACAGCAGCACGGCCGGCGGCATGGCGAAGCCCCAGTCTTTGGCCTTCTCTGCCTGCTGGAGTGCCCGCTGCGCAGCCTGTTCGGGGTCGGTACCCCGCTCCCAGGATGAGAGCTGGGTCATAGTAGTAGCGTCCACTCGTGGACGACGGCCTCCACCTCCGACGGTGATGATCAGATCCTCAGCCGTGTCCAGGAGGGGGTATCGCTGTGCCGGTCCTGCGCCAGATCACCACATGCACCGAGCCGTCGACCGTTGTCATCGAACGCCGCGTCCGCGCCCGCGACCGATCGGTGGACTACCGGCTGGAGGTCTGCCGGCGCCACCGGTGGCTGGCGAGCAACTGGACCGGACGCCGTAGCACCGCCGGTGCCGGCGGACAGTGCGGCACCGTCACCGACTACCGCCCCTACGCCCAGATCGTGCAGTCCCATACCGACCTGTGGCTGCGGCCACTGGCCGCGAACGGCCCCGAAGACCACGGCGGTAACCTCGCGGCCGCACTGCGCGCGGGGTACGCGTTGCTCACGGCGCACCGGGAACCGACCGGCGTGGCGATCGCGCTGGAGCACGCGGCGCGGATCGCCGAGGCGGTCGCCGCCGGAACCCTGCCCCTGGCCGAGGGACAGGCTCAGGTCCTGGCGGCTCTCAGCGCGGCGGAGACCCTTGACGCCGGGGCACGCGGGGCCTGACGCGCTCCGCCCCATCCCGATCCCGTCCGAAACCACGGCGGCGGCGTGGCGGAAAGGTACGGTCGCGCGGGCCATAGGGTCGAAGCCCACCGGCCCGTCACGGGGAGGCCGGGCCGCGAACGAGGAGTCTGTCTTGTCCGCCCTCAATGTTGCCCTGACCACCGCCATCGGAGCCGTGGCTGGCGCTGCGGCGCGCCCCGTGATCTTCGCCCGGTCTGTGCCGGCGCCTGAGGCCGCACGCAGCAGCTGTCCGCACTGCGGCAGCGCCGTCCTCGACCGCGGGCTGCCGGTTTTGCCCCTCTCCGGGCGCTGTCCGGCATGCGCGAAGGCGATCGGCCCGCGCCCGCTCCTGCCGGAGGCGGCGGCCGGGACCGCCTTCGCCGCCATCGCCGTGGGTGGGGCGAGCGGATGGTTCGCCGCAGTCCAGTACTGGGTGGCCGCGTGCGGGGTTGCGCTGGCACTGATCGACCTCGCCGTGCAACGGCTCCCCGACGTCCTCACCCTCCCTGCCTGCGGCGGGACGCTTGTCCTGCTCACCGCGGCCGCCCTTGCGAGCGAGCCTGGAAGCCTGGGCCGCGCGGCGGCCGGCGCTGCCGTCCTCACTGCCGTCTTCCTCCCCATGGTGTTCGCCGGAGCCATGGGCTTCGGCGACGCCAAGTTCGCCCCGGCCATCGGGGCGCTTCTGGGCTGGAGCAGCTGGACGGTCCTGTTCTGGGGAGCGGCTGCGGGCTTCGTCGTCGGCGCTGTCTCGGAGGTGGTGCGGATGGCGGCCGGCCGTGCCCGTCGCACGCACGTGTCCTTCGGCCCCTACATGGTCATCGGGGCCCTGGCGGTCTCCGTCACCGCGTCCTGACCACCCTGAACTGTCGGAAACTCCGCTTCCTGTAATCGCTCTTCCTGAATATCGATTTCCGGAACGCCTTCTACCTGGCCTCGATGTTCCGGAATTCGATTTCCCGGAATGAACCGATCTTGGTCAAGTCTTCCACGCGGCTCGAAGATCGAGTCCTGAATCAAGACGAGACGCGTTCCGGACTATTCCTCGCCTGCCTCCGCCAGCCTCACCGGCACCGTGATGGTGAGGCCTTGCGCAGGCCCGGCGAGCGCATTCTGGCCGACGACACTAGCCTCGATCTTTCGTGACGGTCCGCCGACGTAGTCGGTGGACCGTTTCGCTTTCTGTGGCTCGTGGTGGGCAGGCCGAAAGCCCGGGTGTCGTCTCGGGTGGACGCCGGGTTCCACTGCTCCGGTCTGGACTGGTTCCCTCATAGGGGCGGGAAGGTTGCTGGTCAGCCGGGGTTGGGCAGGAGTGCAAGACGTTCGAGGGCGGTGGTGACCTCATCGGTCCAGGGCCAGTGGCGGGCGAGGCGGAGGATGCGGCGCCGGCCGGTGGTGACGAGTTGCCCGGCCGCGGAGAACAGGCGGAACCGCAGACGGCGGGGCTCCCAGAGGCGGGCCTGGCCGGTCAGTGCGAGCATGGGCATCCAGGCCAGCAGGTCGAGAGCGATCTGGACGATCTCGAGCCAGATCTTGTTCTGCGCGGTGTCGTGCAGGGGCAGGTTGCGCAGTCCGGTCGCGCGGGCGGCCCGGATTCGGTCTTCGGCCCGGGCCCGCAGGCGGTGACGGAGCTCGAGTTGGGCGATTGGGCGGTCGGCGGTGTTGGTGGCAAAGCAAGTGACCCGCATGCCATCCGCGTCGGTGATCCTCAACTGGGCACCGGGGTGAGGCCGTTCCTTGCGAACGATCAGCCTCATGCCCTTCGGCCAGCCCTGAAGGATGTCGCCGGTGAGTTCGGCGACCCATGCTCCGTCGCGGACCTCGCCGCCGGTCTCGAGGGCCGGGGTCCAGGCGGATGCCGGGATTTTCAGGACGTGCTGGTGGATGGCTCCGGTGATTACCATGCCGACGGAGTAGGACAGCCAGCGTCCGCGCCGGGCAAGCCAGGCCACGAACTCGTGGGTGCCTCCCGCGGAGTCGCAGCGGATCAGGGTCTGCCGCCCGCGCCGGTACTTCTTCGGCAGTTGGGTCAGGGCGAGGCGGGTGGCCTCGATGTGGTCGGCGGCAGTGTTCGAGCCCGCGTTCCCGGGCCTGAGCAGAGCGGCGACGGGTTCGCCGGTTCCGCCCGGCCCGTGGTCGACGAACCCCATCAGCGGGTGGTGACCGTAGGTCTTCTTCCAGGTCGGGGCGGCATCTTGCTTGTCGGAGTGGGAGACGACCAGGACTCCGTCCAGATCCACGATCACCTGCCCACCGGTGTTCGGTGCCCGATTGCCGGCCAACGTCCAGGCGAGTTGGCGTACTTCGGATCGTGCGGAGCGGATCGCGGTCAGTGCTTCCTTGCCCGCGGTGGCGAGGATGTCGACCAGACGGGAGACCGTCGGGTCGGAGGCGACCGGCCCGAACACGGCCGGCTCTGCCCGCAGCATCGCGATGTCGGCGAGGCAGTCCCCGCCCAGCGCGACCGCCACCGCAAGATCCACGAGTATCTTGCCCGGGTCATGGACGGCCCGCGGCTTCCGCCAGGGAGCGAGTGCTGCGGATATGGCCTGGTCGAGGCCGGTCTTGCGGACCGTTTCGACCAGCAGGACCGAACCGGCCTGCGAGACCACGGCGCGGCCGTCATCCCGGACAAGGACATGGGGATAGGACCCGATAGGCTGCTTCACCTGGAAAGTGCCTCCGACAGGGGCGGGAACAAGGACCTCAGCAATCCTTATTCTCGCTGGTCAGGGGCACTTTCTGCTTGCCTGATCACCTGCCGGACAGCACGCTTCATGAAAGCGCGAGGCTAGGAAGAGCCGCACATGAACACCCTCACCCGCCGCGTCGCGACCGTGGCAACCACCGGCGCGCTGCTCCTCGGCGGCGCCGTCGCCACCGCCTCCACCGCCAGCGCCGCGACGGTCGGCAGTGGAGCCTGCACCCACCAGATCAAGCTGAACACCGACGTGTACACGACAGTGAAGTTCCGCACGGCCCCTGGCACCGGCTACACCGCCACCGGTCAGCTCTCCAGGGGCACCGACGTGTACTGGCAGTGCAACAAGGGCGACAACGGCAAGCCCGGCGCCTGGGGCTACGTCACGGTGAAGTCCGGAGCCCACAAGGGCAAGAAGGGCTGGGTCGCCGCCCAGTACATCAACGTACCGATGCATCTGGACTGACCCCGACCCTGCCGGCAGAGACGCCCGACCCGAGCTCTCCCGGCCCATCCAACGCCTGAGCCGTCACTACGAACAGGTCCAGGACGACGCGACGGCGGCCCGGCCCCCCTGCGAACCCGGGCCGCCGTCCGCGTACCCCGCACCCGGAAACCGGCTCCCATCCCGCAGATGGTCTTCCGCCGGTCCGAGCCCGAGAGCCGCCGACCGGGCGATCGAGTCCCAGGACGGGCACCTTGAATCTCAGTTCCTCGTCACTCCGCACCCGGCCCCGCCGGCGCCCTCCAGTCCGCTCTCCTCGCCCAGCGCCTCACCGACGGGCTCCTGCGCTCACGGCCTGCCGCAGCCTGACATCGACAAGGTGACGGACTACCAGAGAACGCTTTCAGGGCATCCCGCCGCATACGGGGAAGACCACACATGACGATCTGGCCCAGAGCTCAGAGGACCGGTGTGCCTACCAGGCAGTAGACGTCTAAGGTGCCGACCGGACCACCAGACTGCCGACCGCTCATGGACGAGCACACAGGAGCGGACCCCATGCTTTCAATGCGCCCCGCCACGCCAGCTGACCAGACCGGCCTCACCGCGATGATCCAGGCACGCTCCGACTGGATGAAGGCCAACCAGCTCCCGAACTGGCGCAGCTGGGGACGACACGTCCACGAGCTGGCCAGCAACTGCACACGCCGCCAAAGCGAGATGTGGGTCCTCACCGAACATGACAACCGGATCCTGGGCTGCACCACGATCCTGCGGACGTCCGCGCCCTGGACCTGGACCGCGGCCGAAGCCGCCGACACTGCCTACTACCTCAACGGCACCGTCACCGACCCTGCCGAACGCCACCGCAAGCTCGGCACGCTCATCGCGGAATGGGCGGTCGACCGCGCTGCACGCGAGGGCGTCAGCCGCGTACGCCGGGACTGCAGCTCCCCAGCACTCGCCGCCTACTACCAGCAGCAGAACTTCCAGCTCATTCGAAAGGTGTCGCCCCCCAGAGGCCTCCCCTCGTACGCCTTGGAACGCAAGGCAGAACGCATTCCCGAGCTCGGTGCCCGTGTTGTCTCAGGCATTCCGATGCCAGGACCCCCGGAGAGTCCGCTGACACCCCCCGCCAGAAATGCGCTATCGAATGCGATGAAAGCAGCTCGATTCCTATCGCGGTCATTGCACGGCACGGCTGCGGTATCCGTTTCGATGGAGACCGCGATCGGGAGATGAGAACCAGAAGGGCCCGTCTCCGCTCCAGAGACGGGCCATCTGTGAACGCGCAGCGGCAGGACCGCTTCAGTGGCGTGAAGGGGCAGCGCGCCAAGGTGAGGCGGCGTCCTCAGCACTATCCGGACCTGGTGCCGGCGGTAACACCGCTAATCACCGGGCTCGTCCGGTGCGTGGAGAAGCTGTGGCGGGAGCCGGACGAGGGGATCTGGGAGATCCGCGGACCGCGCCGGCACTTCGTCCACTCCAAGATCATGGTCTGGGCGGCCCTCGACCGGGCCGTCCGGTTCACCGAGGCCAGCCACATGGACGGGCCGCTGGAGCAGACGAATACAGCGAACTCGAGGAACACGAGCACAATGAGAGCCGCGCAACCGACCGTCATCGCGTGGCCTGATAAATCAGCTGATCGGCGACGTACTGCGCCTGAGAGGCACAGAACGGCCTAAGCATGACATCTTCTTCCTACGGCTTTTGCGCGACACCGACATAGAGGGGCACCTGTTCGTCGATGAACTCCTGGTCAGAATCCGGGTGCCAGTCGGTGACGAGCTGGACACCCGGGTCGATCAAGTCGAGTCCCGTGAAGAACTTGCTGAATTCGTCACGCGAGCGCACCTGCGCAGGGACGCCGCTCTTCCGGTAAATGTCGACGGCCTTGGCCCACCCTGCGGGGTCGAAGTCGCCCGTGACGTGCGAGAGCATGAGGAAACTACCCGAGGGGAGCGGGGCCAAAAGATCGTTGACGAGGTCGTAGGGCTCGTACTCGTCGGAGACGAAGTGCAAGAGGGCCACGAGCGAGAGGGCGACAGGCTCGTCGAAGTTGAGGGTCTCCTGGGCGCCTTCGATGATCATCTCGGGCTCGCGGACGTCCGCCTCGATGTACTTCGTTGCTCCCTCGGGCGTGCTCCGCAGGAGTGCCTCCGCATGGCGGAGAACGACGGGGTCGTTATCGACGTATACCACGCGTGATTGCGGGTTGACCGCTTGGACGACCTGGTGAAGGTTGGGTTCGGTCGGGATGCCGGTTCCAATGTCGAGGAACTGATACACCCCACGGTCAGCGAGGAGCCGGGCAGCCCGATTCATGAAGCTCCTATTGGTGCGGGCGGCGATCCTGATGGCCGGCAGGAGCGATATGACCCTCTCGGCAGCCTCCTCGTCGACCGGGTAACTGTCCTTGCCGCCGAGGTAGTAGTCGTACATGCGGGCCGGGTGGGGCCAGCTGGTATCGATGGGCTTTAATGTCATCGCTATTCTATTTGCCCTTCGTTCGGATTTTTGACGCGGCATTGCGAGCTACGCGGGGCTCAAGAGAGAAGAAAATCCGCATCCCCGGCCTTTGCCCCGATAATGAAGGCCGCGATTTCTCCCCGCGTGTAGATCAGCGCGGGGCCGTCAGGGTCGGTCGACTGGCGCAGCGCCACACGGCCATCGTCGAGGGGCTTCGCCTCCACGCAGTTTCCGGCGTTGCTACCACTCCAAGGCTTCACCCACTCTGCCGCTCCAAGCTCTGTGGCGGCGCGGAGGACGTGACTCATAGGTACAGCTCCTTGCGAATATCACCAAGGCATTTCTTGGTTTCTTGCTTTGAGAATGCGTACACACTCATCTCGCCCAGCGCTTCACGGAACAGGGCGACTTCTTCCTTGTCCTCGCTGTATCCGGCGCGGCTCAGGCTGTCGGTGCAGACGATGTCGGGAAGTTCGGGGATTTCGAATCGGAAGATGGTGAAAGGCCCGAAGGCGCCTGGGTGGAGCCCTGCTGCAAAGGGGCACACCTGCAGTGTGACGTTCGGGAGGTCGGTCACATCCAAGAGGTGCTCGATCTGCTCGCGCATGACGGCCGCATCGCCGACGGGGCGCCGTAGGCTCGTCTCGTCCGTTACAACCCACAGCTGGGGTGGGGCCGGCTTCTCGCGCGTGAGGATCTCCTGGCGCTTGATGCGCAGGTCGACGCTTCGTGCAAGAACGTCAGGCGCCATGCGAGGGAGTCCTCGCTCCATGACGGCGCGGGCGTATCCGGGTGTCTGCAGCAGACCAGGGATGACTCCAGGCTCGTAGCCGCGGAGGCTGGTCGCAGCCCCCTCCAGCGATACGTGCACCCCGAACCAGCCCGGGAGTACCTCCCGGAAACTCTGCCACCAGCCGGGCGTACTCGCTTGGTCAAGGAGGGCGAGAAATTCCTGGATCTCGGCCTGGGGGACGCCGTAGATCTCGAGAAGCGTCTTGACGGTGGCGTACTTCAGGGAGGTCTCGGCCTTCTCCATCCTGGTGACCGTCGTCGGCGCGATCCGCAGGGGCTTGGCGGCCTGAGCAGCGGTGAAGCCGGCCGCCTCGCGCAGGGCGGCCAGGCGCCGGCCCAAGACGATGGCCAGCACGGTCGGGGCGGACTTCGGTTCGCTCACGCCGGTTCCTCTCCCCTTCGGCCGACAGCTGTCGTTCGCTGAAGTGTGCCACGGCACCCACGAGGCGAACAGACTGCAGCCCGAACTATGCAGGTTGCAGAGTGAGGCTTGCCAACGCCACAGAGTAGCGAGCATAGTTGCGTGGTGACCCAGCTCACGTAGCCCGGATGCACGCTCCCCCGCCTTCGCCCCAGGAAGGTCCGCGATGTCCGCCCGCCCCACGTTGTTCCGCGTTCTCCTTGAAGAACGCCGATGGGACCGATGGGTGGTCTTCTGCACCCACTTCGAGCGGACCGCACGGGAGCTGGCCAACGAGACCGACTCGCCGCGCCTGGCGACCGTCTCGGTCTCACGTTCCACCTTTGACCGGTGGGCGAAGGGCTGCTGGTTCGGACAGCCCTGGCCAGATGCGGCGTTAATTCTGGAGCGCCTGTTCGGAGTCCCCTGTTCCGACTTGTTCAGTCCCGCGCCGTCCGTCATGCAGGTGCGTTCCTTGCCGCACAGCCGGGGAGACATACGTGCGGCCGCCACGATCACCGAGCGCTGGCCCACCAGCAGGGTGTTCCTGTCCAGTTCCGATGAAGTCGCCGACTCGTGGCAACTTGCTGGTCGGCAGGTGCTCGACGGCACAACCGCTGCGATCGGCATTCGGGCTGCCACGGTCCGGGACAGCTCCGTCTATATCGAAGCCTCCGACCCAGCGCTGCATCAGTTCTTACGACCGGCCCGCCGCGGGATGCTCGTAGGCGTCGCTGAGCAGGGCGACGACACCCAGCTCTACGTGATCGACGCGGCGAACGCCCGCCGCGCGCTGACGGTGTCTTCCGACGCCGAGGTGCTTGCCCTGCCGGCCGCGCACCTGCTGGACGATCTGACGTACGGACTGCTGTGGTCCCTGGTTCAGCTCGATGACGGGCTCCTGGCGGACGACCTCGCCCTCGCCGAGGAACAGGAGGCGCTGGACACCTACCTCTCGCTGCCGCGTTCCGCGCCGAGCCGGGTGACGCTGCCCGATCTCACGACGGCCGGAGCACAGTGGCTCGGATCTGTGTTCTGCGCGCGGCACATAATGCGGCGACTCGATGGGGTGACGGCACCCCCTGTCTTCTGGACGCGGGAACAGACCGGCGAGCAGGCCGCCCCGTGGCTGTGGTTCCGTCACAAAGCCGAATATCTCAAGGCACTGGCAGCCGAGTACACCGACGCGGCGACGCCCATGGTCCGGGTCTTCTGCATTCCGGAGGGCGAGGTGACCCGCAGCAGCCGGTACGAACGCATCCTGCTGATTCTGGCTATCGCCCTGATGGAGCTGTACGGAATCAAGGTCGACGTTCTCGCTGATCCGGAGTACTCCGAGGTCGACGGATTCGCGCTGGTACCGAGTCAGCGTGCAGCCGTCGCCAACTGGGTTCGCACCGAGGCGATCTGGGCCGCGGATACCGTCACTCAGCGCCCCGCACTGCGGGCGTATCACGAGGCCTTCAACGAGGCGCACGCGCACAGCGTGGCGACAGGCCCTGACCCGGAAGCCCGGTTGCGGACACTGGCTGGTTTTCTGGACATCCCGTGGCCGTGGCTGGTTCGCCGATGCCGGGAGTTGAGTGAGTGCGGAACAGCGAGCATCGTGCGTCCACGCAGTCGGCACCTCAGTGTGAGCGCACTCGACGATGTCTTCCAGTTCCTCGGGGCCCTTGCCCCGGACCGTTGAGGGCCCCGACGCTGACCCATACTGCGTGATCCACTTCCCCGAAAGGCAGCCGCCGTGATCTCCACCCCCCGGGCCCTGCGCCCCACCGTCCTGGTGCTTTCACTCGGCGGCACGATCGCCATGTCGGCACCGAGCGGTGGAGGCGGGGCGGCCCCCCGTCTGAGGGCGGCCGATCTCGTGGCCTCTGTTCCGGACCTGGCCGAGGCAGCGACGCTGGAGTTGCAGGACTTTCGGCAGACCCCCGGCGCTTGGCTGGAGATTGACGACATCGTCGCTGTCGCAGATCTCCTGAACCAGCGGGCGCAATCCGGCACGGCCGGCTTCGTCATCACCCAGGGCACCGACACGTTGGAGGAGACCGCCTTCCTCCTCGACCTCCTGTACACCGGGGAAGCCCCAGTCGTGATCACAGGCGCCATGCGCACGGCGGAGATGCCCGGCGCCGACGGTCCCGCCAATCTCCTGGCCGCTGTGCGTACCGCGGCGAGCCCTTCCGCGCGCGGCCTCGGCGTACTCGTCGCCTTCGCCGACGAACTGCACGCCGCCCGCCATGTGCAGAAGGTTCACAGCACCAGCACCTCGGCCTTCGCCTCACCCGGAGCCGGTCCCGTCGGGTACGTGGTGGAAGACCAGCCCCGCTTCCCCTTCGCCGTGCCGCGGCAGACGCCTGTGGGACTGCCATGGGTTCGTCCGGCGTCTGTGGAGGTGATCGAGGCGAACCTGGGCGCTTCCGCAGCTCTTCTGAACGCCGCCGCCGGCCTGGCGGACGGGCTGGTCATCGCAGCCTTCGGGGCCGGGCACACCCCCAAGACGTGGGCTGAACCGCTGGGCGACCTGGCAGCCCGTGCACCGGTCGTCCTTGCTTCCCGCACCGGTGCGGGAAGCATCCTGTCCAGCACCTACCATTTCGGCCCCGGCTCCGAGACCGACCTGCTCAAGCGAGGCCTCATCAACGGCGGCGACCTGGAGCCGCGCAAGGCCCGGCTCCTCCTTCTGGCTCTCCTACGCTCCGGAGCGGAGCTGCCGGAGATCAGAGACGCCTTCGAAGCCCGTCGACGCTGATTCCCCACCACAAGATCCGATTCGGAGATCCAGGAGCCACATGCGTGCCACCGAAGTCACCACTGGCCGACGGTTCGCCGTCGCTTTCGATCACGGCGAAGACTTCTTCCCTGCGCTGGACGCGTTCTGCCGTGACACCGGGATCCGGGCTGGCCACATCCCGACGTTCATCGGCGGCTTCAGCAGTGTCCGGCTGGTGGGCTCGTGCGACCCGCTCGAACATCCGGAGCGTCCGCTGTGGGACGAGATCAAGGTCGAGACCCTGGAGGTTCTCGGAGCTGGCACGCTCGCGTGGGACACCGTGAACAGCCGGGTCGCACCTCACATTCATGTTTCCGCCGGCCTCAAGGGAGCCTCAGCCGATGGGCGAACCAGTCATCTGCTGGGTGGCACCGTGCAGTTCATCAGCGAGCTCGTCATCGAAGAGTGGACCGCCCCTGCGGTGACCCGGCCGCGGAACCCGCATCTGTATGACGTTCCTCTGCTCACCTTCAGCGAGACGAACTGATCCGAGGAGAAGGCGATGCGGCGCGCGACGCGGTTCCGGCAGTTGGTCGAGGAGAACCACTGGACGGTGTTCGCCACGTTCTGCATCCACTTCCAGCGTGCCGCCCGTGACGTTGCCCGTATTGACGGCGACCCGCGGCTGGCGGCGGTAACGGTCTCGTCCCGCAGTTTCGACCGGTGGATGGCCGGGGACCTCAAGAGGATGCCCTGGCCTCCTACCTGCCGTGTGCTGGAACATCTGCTCGGCGAGCCGGCCGTGGCACTGTTTGGATCGCCAATAGGCGAGACCCGGGGTACATCCGATGACGCGGCGTCCGAGCCCGCCGGTCAGGGTATGCCGGCCGCTGCCCTAGCGCCCTTACTCGCGCTGCCGGGAGCCACACCGGCCGAGAGCACTGGCCCGTTTCCGTACTTGGGGGCCGTGGAGTCGTTCAGGCACGTGGACCGTCAACTCGGCGCCGGGCATGTCTACTCGTCTCTCCAGCAGTATCTCCAGACCTCTATCGCAGTTGATCTGTTCGAGCCCAAAGGGCGGCCCCACAGTGCTGACGTGTTCCTAGCCGCGGCTGTTCTCACGGAGATGGCGGGCTGGATGGCTCACGACCTTGGGCGCAATGCAGAGGCCTCCGAACACTTCACCATGGCTTTCGGTCTCGCGCATGCGACTCCCGAGCCGTCTGTAGGAGCAAACGTCCTGGCGAGCACGAGCCACTTGGCGCTGCAACTCGGCAACGTCGACCAAGCGCTGAGCCTAGCGCGCCGCGGGCACGAGCGCATGGCGAACATCAAGCCCATCCCGGTGCTCACCGCGCGCCTTCACGCCATGGAGGGCCGTGCTCAGGCCCAGCTTGGGGACGACGTAGCCGCCCAGCGAGCTCTGGAGGCAGCGGGGGCAGCTCTGGAAGGTGCCTCGACCGCACCGGCCCCGCATTGGGTTGCCCCCTTTGACCAGGCCGCACTCGCCAGCGAGTCAGCGCTCGCCCTGCGGGACCTAGGGATGCTCAGTGCGGCAACCGCCGAGGCCGAGCGCGCTGTGGCGCTGCGTGGAGAGGACCGCGCACGTAGTCGGGCCTTCAGCCAATCCGCGCTGGCCGCACTTCTCGTTCAAAACGGGGATCTCGAAGCGGCCTGTGCCACCGGGGTGCAGCTTCTGACCGCCTGTGAGCCGCTCGGATCGTCGCGGATCACCGAACACCTGCACGCCTTCAAGCGGGCCCTAGCTCCCTTTCACGGTGTCCCGCAAGTCCGTGACTTGCTGGAGCAGTTGTCCCACGTCAACCGCCGCCGGTCGGCACTGCTCGCCAGCTTCGATGCCCGCCCCGGAACGAGTAGGCGTCCATGACGAAACCACCTCCTCCCGGAACGCCCGAGTGGGATGCCTACCTCGCCGAGGGCAATGCCAAGCAGGCCCGCAAACGGGTGACTGCTGACGCGTTGCTTCGCGATCCCGACGGCCGGCTCCTCCTGGTCAGGCCCACCTACAAGCCGGGCTGGGACCTTCCCGGAGGGATGGCTGAGTCCAACGAAGCCCCCTCCGATGCCGTGCGGCGGGAACTCGGCGAGGAACTCGGCCTCGACGTCACGCCGTTCGCCCTCCTGTGCATCGACTGGGTGCCTCCCCACGGACCGTGGGACGACCTCATGGCGTTCGTCTTCGACGCTGGGCAACTGCCCTGGGACATGTGTGCAACGCTGCGACCGCACGACGAGGAACTTTCGGAGTGCGCATTCTTCCCCGAAGACCAGGCGCTATCGCTGCTCCGGGACCGTCAGCGGCGCCGAGCGGAGCAGGCTCTGGTCGCCCTGCGAACGGGCGTCCCGCGCTACCTCCAGGACGGGCAGCCGCCTTGGAACCGGAACCCCGCTCCTGCACATGAGGGGCAGCAGCCGACCACCCGCACCGATCCCGAGGGGGGAACCCGTTGACCAGCACGAGCACCACGCGGTTCGCACTCCTGGTCCAGGAAAACCAGTGGGATTCGTACGAGAAGTTCTGCATCCACTTCGCCAAGGCCGCGGCACGCGCCGCCGAGAAAGAGAGCGATCCCCGGCTCGCCCGCGTCGACGTGTCCCGCAGCAGTTTCGACCGGTGGATGGGCCGCCGCGGCTCGATCAAGGGCACGCCCCGACGGGACGCCTACCTCGTACTCCGCTACATGTTCAACATGTCCGCCGAGCGGCTCTTCGAGCCCGTGGAACCGGGAGCGCTGGCCTCACGCCGGGTCAGCGCTGCCATCATCAGCGCCCCGGCGGCAAGCCTCGGCTTCGACGATCCGCTGGCCATCGTCGCCCAGACGCACAAGCTGACCAGCTCCAACGCGGACAACCCGGTCCTGGTGATGATGAGACGATCCATCTCGGGCATCATCGACCGCTACGAGGCGCAGGGGCCTCAGCAGCTGGCGGGCGAAGCGCGAGTCGTGCGCGAAATGCTGCACGGCGTCCTGGCCGGCCAGCAGCCCCCGCGGGTCCGTGCGGAACTCTTTCGCCTCGCTTCCCAGGCCGCCGGACTGCTGGGGTACATGGCCGTCAACGCTGGTGCGACCTATGACCTGGTGGACGCGTACTGCTCGGAGGCGGAGTCCCTGGCACGCGAGGTCGGCGACGTCCCCATGGAGATGTGGGCGAGCGGGACCCGGTCTCTGGGCCTCTACTACCAGAAGCGGTACGCGGAGGCCGACGACGCGGCCCTGGCCGGAATCGCTCTGGCACCGGACAACCCGCAGGCGATCCGGCTGCTCGTCAACGGGCGCTCTCGCGCGCTCGCCCGACTCGATGACCGCGGTGGTGCCGAGCAGGCGATCGGCCAGGCTCTGGAGCTCTCCGACCGGCAATCCGCCCTGCCGGGCGGCCTCACATCCTGCATCAGCTTCGAGCCTTACTCCATGGCCCGCACCTTGGCCAACGCCATCACTACACGCCTCTCACTCGGCGACACAGCCGAGGTTCTGGCGCACGCGGAACAGATCGACGAGCTGATCGCACACTCCGACTCCAACTGGAGCCGCGCCCTGGTAGGCCTTGATCGGGCAACGGCCCTGCTCCAGCAGCCGTCTCCCGATGTCGAGCAGGCCATGGCGTTGGGCCGCCGAGCCCTCAGGTCCGGCGGCCCAGCGCCCATCAGATCTGTTTGGGAACGCGCGAACGAGCTCTACCAATGCGCCGAGCGGTGGCATGACGAACCTGATGTGGGGGACTATGCCGAGGAGCTGCGGACGTGGCGGGCACAGCCGCAGGCCGGAATGATCGTGGTCGGCTCGCGCGCTCAGATCGCGCCTTGACATACCTAGGAGATCCGTGGCGCCCGAGCTGGCCGTCGACACCAGGGCCTTCCCCTGCGCTCCCCCCGCCGACCTCGACGACTCCAGCGTGATCGTCGAGCACGACTGGCGGGCCTTCCAAGCTGTCGACCGCATGAAGAACCATTGGGACCGCCCGGGATGGTCGGAACAGCAGCACGCCTACTACTGGATGCTGACGTTCGCCGACGCCTCTGCCCTGTTGCGGCGCGCCGAGCACTGCCAGGGCGCGCTCGAGCGCCTCGGCATGGACCCGGTCCCCGCCGACGGTCTGCACGTCACCATGCTCCGGATCGGCGCCGCGGAACAGGTATCTCAGCCTCAGCTTGAGCACCTGATCTCCCTGGCGGAGCACCTGCCCGTCAGCGGGTTCCGCATCCTGGCTCATCCTCTTGCCGGCTCGCGTGGTGCCGTCCGCTTCAGCCTCACCCCGTGGAGGCCGCTCGTCGGTCTCCACGCCGCGCTCTGTACGCTCGGCGCTCAAGCTGGCGTACCCGGCGGCAAGCCGACCAGCGCCTTCCGGCCACATCTCGGAGTGGCTTACAACAACGCCGAGCGGTCGGCGGCGCCAGTCATCGACGTGGTGTCGCAACTGCGGTCGCTTCCCCCGGTAGGCCTCGACGTCTCGTCAGTGGACCTTGTGAGGCTCCGCCGCCAGGGCAGGGCCTACCGGTGGGAGACTATCCGCACGCTTCCGCTACGCCCGGTGGAACCGGTCTCGGCTGTCCAGGGAGCCGCGCCAGGTGCGCAGTGATCCTTCGCGTTGGCTCACGTGACCGGAACCAGAGTGGTGCCGCTCACCGTCAGCAGCCGCATGCCCGCTGACCGAGCTGCGGCAATGCCGTCGGGTGCATCGTCCACCGCCAGGCAGCGCGAGGGCGCCACCCCCAGCTGACGCGCCGCTTCCAGGTAAACGTCGGGAGCTGGTTTGCCGCGCGCCACGGACTCGACGGTGACCACGACCGGAAGAAGCCGGTCCAGTCCCAGGCGCTCGATCCCGGTGTGCACCAGAATTGCGGCCGCGCTGGACGCGACGGCCCGGGGAATGCTGCGCGCACGGGCCTGCTCGAGCAGGTCCAGGGTCGCCGTGATCACTTCGGGCGGGGGGCCGTTCAGCAGGCGATGTCGGCTGGCGCCAACGACCTCTTCGACCGGAACCTCGCGTCCGTCGGCCAGGGCGTACAGCAGGTCGCGTACCGGCAGCCCGGCATGCGCCGTGTACCAGTCCTCTTCGACCTTGAGGCCGTACGGCACGAGCGCCTGGCGCAGCGCATCGAAACGGCGCCGGTGGTTGTCGACGACCGTGCCGTCCCAGTCCACGACGAGACCGTCGGTGTCGTCCAGGAGATCAGTCATGAAGGCCTCGACGGTGGAGGATCCGGCCGTTCGGATCGACGGCCACGATGGTGTCCGGCACGTCGCCGCCGTCCATTGGCCACAGCAGGCGTCCGAGCTTCAGACGAACCACTTGGAAGCCCGGCAGCTCCGGGGTGGCGACGTCCTCGTCCACGATCAGCACCCCCACCGTCCCGTGCTCGGCCGACGCCGTGGGGGTGGGGAGAACAGGGCGTTGCCCTGACGGTGAGTGCAGCAGGAGCGTAGCGGCACGCCCGTCGCGCGGGGCGATGGCCGGCAGGTGCTGGACCACGACCGCCTCTCCGTCGAGTCGGTCGCGTTCCGTCCGTTGCTCTGGGATGCCCGCGACGGGACGCACTGTGCCTTCAGTGCCGTTGACCTCGATCAGGTGCCCCGCCGGGATCTCTGTCGCGGCCTTGACGTTGGTGACGCAGGGGATGCCGAGCTCGCGGGCGATGATCGCGGTATGGGAGAGCGGCCCGCCTGTGGTGGAGACGACCGCGGCGGGCTGTTCAAGCAGGGCGCCGGCAGCTTCGGGACCGAGCGCGCCGCAGATCAGCACGGCACCGGTCAGGGCTGTGCCGTCGCCGATGCGAACAGCGGGGCCTGCTCCGGTGCCCGCGACGGCGGGGATGCCGCTCCAGCCGTCCTCACAGTGCCGACCAGTTGCACGGCCTTCGTGGAGGGCGCGGGTGAGCGGGCGTGCTTGCACCAGGTGCAGGGTGCCGTCGGCGGTGAAGGCCCACTCCACGTCGATACGTTCGATGCTCAGCGCTGCCGCGGCAGCAACCGCTCTGTCCAGGAGGACCTGGCAGCGTTCTTCGCTCAGTACGGGAACAGCCGCCCAGGACGCCGGTGTGTAGAGGTGAAGAACGCCTTCCTGTGACGTCTTGATCTTCGCGAGCGTCTCGTCTCGGTGGAAGCCGGCGACCGGCGCCCACTCCCCCGGTGGAAGCCGCAGCTCGTCGGGGGTGGCCGGCAAGAGGATAACCCGCTGCTCGGCGGGCTGGACTGGATGGGTGGTGTGACGCAGGCCGGCGTGGACCTCGCCTGCCTGGGTGCCGTTGACGAGTGGCTCGGCCAGGCCACGGACGGCTTCGATCCGCCAGCGGACGCACCGGCCGGCGAGCACCTCGGCTGCCAGTACGCCGGCGGCAGTTGGACGAAGCGCGGGCTGGATGACCACGGCCATCCCGGGAGCGGCCGTGACGCCATGAAGCCGCGCGTAGGCCTGGGCCGTCGGCTCCAGTGTGGAGGATTGGACCGCGGTAATCGCGGTGCGCAGTGGGAACGGGCGGGCAGGCGTGAAGCGGGAGGTGTACATCCCGGCGAACGAGGCGCTGGCGCCGTCCTCGGCGACGGCGGAGGATCGGGCGATCAGGCCGTACGGAGCACGCTGTTCGGCCCAGGCCAGAATGCGGTCGACGAGGGCCGGCACGGCGTTCTCCGGTGTTCCGACCGGGACCACCAGGCCCTCGGGAACCGGCAGGCCTTTGCGGATCAGCCGGGCCAGGGCGGCGGCCTTCCCGCCGGCGCGGGACCCATCGTGGGCCTGGTCGAGGGCCAGCAAGGCGTTGGGGGTCATCGGCCTTCTCCCAAGGCGAGCAAGTCGGGTGTGGTGACGCGGGTGGCATCGTGCTCGCTGGCAGTGCACCAGCGGCGCACCAGCGACAGGTAGCGGTGGCGCAACTCCTTGCGGCGTTCCTCGCTGTCGGCGGCCCAGGCGAGGGCGGCGCTCAGGGCGCGGACGGCGGCGAGTTGGGCGGGGTGGCCGCTGGCAGCCAGTAGGGCGCCGGTGTCCCATGCCGCGCGTACGGCGGCGGAACGGTCCAGGGAGCCGGTGAGGGATACAAGCTCGGATTCGGGGTCGGCACTGGCTGACAGGGTTCGCAGCAGGTCGGCGGCACGGTCGGGGTCCTCCAAGGGCATGGCGGCAGCCGCCGGTGAGCCCGCCCCGTACAGAGTTCCGGCCCGGGCGCTGACGTCGGCCGCGGCCAGGGCAAGGGGACGTCCGTCACGGATACTCGCGGCGGCTTCCAGGAGGAGACGGTGCGCCTGCAGCAGGTGGCCGGTGCGGTTCGGGGTGGCCAGGGCGAGGATGCAGTCCCGGGCGCGGGCCCGGCTGGACAGCACCTGGCTCAGGAGGTCCTCCCACGGTTGCTCGGGAAGCAGCCAGTTGACAATGTGGGCGGACATGACCTTCAAGAACGCCGCCGTCCCCCGTGCGATGGCTTCGTCTGCGGCCTTCAGGTCCCGGTCGGCCAGGGCTTGTTCGGCCTGGTCCAGTGCGTGGGCGGTTTGTTCCCGATGGAGAGCCGTGCGATCGGCCAGGTCCCGAACGCGATCGGGGTCGGACAGGAACTTCTCCAAAGCGGCGAGGAGCCGATGGTGCACGGGCTCGTCGATGTCGACGATGCCCGGCCGCCGCAGCCGCCCGTACGGGGTCGGATCCTCCAGGAGCACCCTCGGCCAGGCTATGAGTGACGTGGTGTAAAGGTCCCACTCCAGCAGCGTGCTCGCGGGGCGGCTGCGCTCGTAGTCGCAGGTCAGCATCCCGTTCCAGACGGGTTCCATGGGGGTCCTCCCGAGGGCTGGGGGTCGGATCGGCGAAGGCGCGGGTGATGTGGCGCGAATCTGCGGTGGTGGCCTTGGGAGCTGTGGGAGGCTCGATGCGGGCCTGGGGCGGCCGTGCCCCGTTGGGCCGGGAAGTGCCTGTCGAACCGAGGGATGTGCGCTGATGGTCGTCAAGGAATCCACCGCGAGCGTGTTTGTCTTCAACCGTGGCCAGAAAGGGGTGTGGCGCTGCGCGTTGGTGTGGCATCCGCGTCTGGAGGAGTGGCTTCCCGCCGGCGGACACGTGGAGAGTGACGAGAGCGCCGCCGAGGCGGCGGTGCGTGAGGTGGACGAGGAGACCGGCCTGACCGCCCGGCTGCTGCCAGGGCCGGCGCTGCCGCTGCCCGCCGGTTTCCCGCACACGCAGGTCATCGCGCCGTGGTACGTGTGCGAGATGCGGGCCGGCGCCGACAACCACACGCGCGCGCCGCACCGGCACGTCGACCACGTCTTCGTGGCCGTAGTGGACGACACCACGCCGTCGCGGCAGCCGGTCCATGAGGTCCGCTGGTTCACCGAGCAGGAACTGGCCGAGGCGCCGAGCATCGCCGAGGACTCCCGGCTGCAGGCCAAGGAGCTTTTCGGACGGATCGGCGACGCAGTCGGGGTTAACAGCATCTGAGCTACCCGCCGCCGGGCCCGAACAGCGTGTCCTGGACAGTGGCTTCCACCGACGGTTTGGGACGCGGTTGAAGACCGGCAGCCGCGTCGAGTTCCAGAAGCGTCGACCAGTGGCCCGCGGCCGCTCCCTCCTCCAACAGCAGCCTGAAGACCTCGGCTGTCACCTCCACGTCCGGCATGGCCCGGTGCCGCTGCACGGGCTTGGGGATGCCGTAGTAGCGCAGCAGCTCGTCCAGCCCGTACGAGGACATGCCGCGGACGGTCTTCCGGGCCATCCTCACGGTGTCCACGAGCGGCGTCGTGGCCAGGGTGGGGCAGTGCTCCCCCTGTCGGGCGATGATCCCGGCCTCAGTCGAAGCGTGCTGCGCCACCAGCCGGTAGGGGGGTGTCGACAGCAACCCGTCCAGCTCGCCGAGCACCGCGGCCGCGGGTGGGGCGGACCGCAGCGCCGCCTCGGTGATCCCGTGGCTCATGTCGCGGGAGGTCACCGGCACGTCGTCCGGCGGCTGAATCAGCGACTCGAAGCGGCCGTCCTCCACCAGCTTGCCGTCCCGCACGACGAGCGCCATCGCGGCGACCTCGGTGGGCTCGGCGGGCCGCCCCGCGGGAGTCAAGGCCTCGAAGTCGATCACGACGAAGGTGCAGTGCAGGCGGGTCAGGATGTCCACTGTGCGGCCTCCCGGCGGATCGTGGCCGCGATCTGGTGGAGGTCTTCCTCGTCCATGCGAGCGGTGAAGGGCACGGCCAGGAGTCGGTCTACCGCACGGGCTGCGTTCGGACACGGATTCTGGCCAAGCTCACGGCATGCAGGATGCTCGGGGGCGGTGCGCAGACCGAAGGTGCCGACGCTGTTGGTCACCCCGTGTTCGGCAAGGCGCGCGCTGAACGCCCGCGGGCGGTCGAGGGTGAGGTGCCACAGGGCGCTGTAGCCGTTGGGCTCCTGCTCGTCCGGGGCATGGTTCGGGACGAGGCCGGGCGTGTCGTCGACGAGTTCGTGCAGCATCCTGCATTGGTGTCTGCGGCGGGCGAGCGCGTCATCGAACGAGGCGAGCTGGTGGCGGACGATGGCGGCCAGCGGCTCGGCGAGCCGGAGGCCGAGCCCCAGTCGGCTGCCGGCCGGGGCATCGGGGGCCGGGGTGTGCCAGTGGGTGCGGAAGGCGGCGGCGCGCGCGGCGAGTTCCGGATCGTCGGTGAGGAGGTAGCCACCCTCTCCGCTGGAGATGATCTTGCCGTCCTTGAGGGAGAAGCAGCCGATGTGGCCGATCGTGCCGGCCTCGCGGCCGCGGGTGCGGCTGCCTTGCGCCTGGCACGCGTCCTCGATCAGGCGTAGTCCGGTCGCCTGGGCGTACGCGGCCAGTTCGTGGATGCCGTCGGTGCGGCCGGCGAGGTGGACAGGGAGGATCGCCCGCGTGGCGCGGGTCCTCTTGGCTGAGAGGTCCTTGAGGTCGATGCCGCCTCCGTCTGGGGCGGAGTCGACGAAGACGGGCGTGGCGCCCGTCGCGGCGACGGCCTCGACGGGCATGACCACGGTGGTGGCAGGCATGAGGACCTCGTCGCCAGGGCCAATGCCGCAGGCTACGATCGCGGTGTGCAGCGCTGACGTTCCTGAGGCCACGACAACGGCGTGCCGCGCGCCGAAGGCGGACGCCAGTTCGCTCTCCAGCGCTTCGGCCTCGCGGCGCCCGGCCGGGTCGGGCATGCGGGCCAGAACCTGCTCCAATGCCTGCATCAGCGCGGGATCGACTTCGGCGTTCACGATGTGCTCCCGGCGGGTGCGGGGTCCACGACACGGTCGAATCCCATGAGGGGCCACATGTTGACGCAGTCCACGCTGAACAGCGCGCAGTCCGCGCAGCCCGCCGGGCGGAACGCGTCCGCCGCGGTGGTCTCCCGGATGTTGCGGCGCCGCTGAGGCGGGGTCTGGGCGATGCGCAGCGCGGAGGGGCAGTCCCATACCGAGCCGTCGGGTTCGACGAAGAACAGGTCGTTGCCGCCGAAGCAGTCTCGGACCAGACCGGTCGACTCCTGGACGGCCGAGACGAACTGGCCGGGGTAGTCGGCGGAAGGCAGGGTCAGCGGCAGGCCGGAGGCGTAGAGCTGCCCGAACTCCCGGCGCAGGCGCGGAATGTCCGTCTCGGTGAGCACGAGCTCGTCGTGGAGATTGTGGTCGGCGGGCAGCGAGACGGGCTGCGCGACGAAGTAGTCGCAGCCCAGCTCGGCGGCCAGACGGGGCACCGTGGTGATGGCGTCCAGGTTGAGCTTAGTGATCATGCTGTAGATGCCGACCCGGGGTTGCGGCCGGTCACCGCGTGCCGTCAGGACGGTACGGATACCGTTGACGACGCCCTCCCAACCGAAGCCGGGCTTGCGCGGCGGGCGCCAGCGGTCGTTGTACTCGGCGTCGGTGGAGTCCAGCGAGACCGAGAACGCGTCTACGCCGAGGTCGACCAGCCGCTCGGCCATGCCCGGCTTGTTCAGGGCCGGGCCGCTGGTGCACACCACGACCTCGATTCTCTGGGTCTTGAGGATCTCGATCAGCTTCAGGGCCGGGGCCCACAGCAGCGGCTCGCCGCCGGCGAGGAAGACGCGGCGGACAGGCGAGTCGCCCAGGGTGCGGGCAAAGGCGAACAGCTGCTGGGTGGGGACGTCGTCCGGCGACTGATGGTCCAGCACGCCGGACCGCGGCAGGGCCTGGAGCGTGGCGTTCTCGGGCCAGTTGAAGTAGCACGGCAGGCACTTGTGGGAGGCGCACCATGAGCGCAGCGCCCACAGCACGGTCACGTTCCGGTCGGGCACGGGACGGCTCCTTTCGGCGTGGCGGCGGCCGCGGCGCGCTGGCACACATCGGTGATGAAGGCGACGGCGTGCGGCTCGTCGACCTGTTGGCGGTCGAGGACGTAGTACTGGCCCTGCTGGGTGTGGGCGAGCAGACGGTAGAGGCGGTCGGCCCGGGCCATCAGGGAGCGCTCGCTGGCGGTGGCGGTACGGCCGATGCGTTGCTCGAATCGCTGGAGGCAGCGGCGAGGGTCGTCGAACAGCAAGATCGTGGCGGTGGGTTGCGGGCGCCAGGATTCGATCGTCGACAGGATGTGCCAGGCGGTCGTCAGGGCCTGTTCGTCGGAGTGCTGTTCCGTCTCGGCGAGCACGGCGGCCTGGTAGATGGCCACGGAGTGCGGGCCGCGGTCCTCCAGGACGACCTGTCCCGGTGTCACCGGGCCCAGGCTCTCGAAGCGGTGGACCTGCAGTCCCATGAGGAGCAGGGTCTCGGTGCGCGGGTGGCCGGTGCGCAGGAAGAGGTCGCCGTCCTGGTGCAGTGCGGCGATCACCTGGCCGGGCAATCCGGCGGGCGGGGCGTCGGGCAGTTCGACCAGCGGGACGCAACGGGGGCCGAGGCGCTCTGCGGCCTGGCGGCTGAGGTGGGTCTTGCCGACCCCGTTGGTGCCCTCGACGTTCACCAGCGCGATCCGCCTGCTCATCGCGCCCCCAGAGGGAGGAAGGCGGCGGTGCGCAGCCGTTCGGCGAGTCGGTCGTCGCTCTCGAGCCGGCCGAGCAGACAGGCTGTCGTCGTGCGGGCGGCCTGGTCGCGGACGCCGCGCATGGCCATGCACAGGTGCTCACCGACCGACCACACTCCGACGTCGCCGCTGCCCGAAAGCGCGGCGACTTCGTGAGCGACCTGCGTGGTCAGCGCCTCCTGGATTTGCAGCCGGTGGGCGTAGGTCTGGACGATCCGCGGCAGTTTCGACAGGCCCAGAACCCGCCCGGCCGGCACGTAGCCGATGTGGACGTCCAGCCGGAACGGGAGGAGATGATGCTGGCACAGGCTCCAGGCCCGGATGCCGCTGACGACGACGTACTGGCCGCCGGATTCCTGGTGTGTGAAGGCGGTGTCGGTGGTGCCGGGGTCGTGCTGGAGGAAGTCCTTCCAGAAGCGGGCGACTCGAGCGGGGGTGTCGCGCAAGCCTTCGCTGTCGACGTCCTGGCCGAGCGCGACCAGGAGCTTGCGGTAGAGCGCCTCGACCTCGCCGATATCGATGCCGCCGGTGGTGGGGAGGCGGGTGTCGGTGGTGGTCATCCGAGCACCGCCATCTCCGGGGCCCACGGCCGCAGGTGGGCGCTGTCGGTGAGGACTGCGCGGGCCTGGGGCCCTTGATGCAACAGCAGGTCCAGGGCGGAGAGACCGGGGGTGAAGGGCCCGCGTCCCTGGTCGTACGGGGGGCTGCTGTAGGTGGCGACCTCGACGCCGATCTTGGCCTTCGCGAGAAGGCCAACGTCGAGGTACTCGGCAGCGCCGGTGCCCACCCGCAGCACGCGAGTGCCGGTGTTCGTGCACAGGTCGATGAGCATGTCCGTCTTCGTCCCCCTGGGGGTGAGGACGGAGGAGCGGACCAGTTCGATCTGCAGCCCGAACGCGTCGAGGAGGAGCCGGATCAGCTCCTGGTTTAGGTCGGCCAGGTGCGTCCAGGAGCGGCCGTAAACCGCCCGCAGCGGCCCTTCCCACTGCGGCCAGTAGCGGGCGTGCCGGTAGCACTCGGTGAGGGTGCGCCAATGGCGGGCGCGCCAGCGATCGTCGGCGATGCGGGCGCTACGGATCGGCTGCCCGAACCGCCCCGTGACCGGCACCGTGAGGCGCACCCGCTCACCGCGGGGACTGCGGACGAAGTTGCGGTTCTGCCAACCGCCCTTGGTGTACTGCACGTGGTCGAGCAGGATGAGCCGGTCGACGTCGAGCAAGCGGGAGAAGTAGCCGGGCCACGGAAGGTACGCGGGCTGGTGGACGACCAGTACGTCGGTGCGAGCGGTCATCAGAAGGCCATCCGGTAGGGGAGGAACCGCTCAGCGGTCTCCGTTCCGACCATGGCACCGGCCGCTTCATCGAGCGCGCGGATCTTGGCCGTGCTGCGCGGGTGCGGGGCCTCACGGAGCTGGCTGGTGTAGCAGCGCAGTGCCTTCTCCTTGGTCGGCCAGGCGGTGCTGGTGTCCACCACGACGGTCCGCGGTTCGTCGGCGGCTCGCCAGGACCGGTCCTCGGGTCCGTCGTAGCCGAGGACGAGGGGCGGAATCCACCGTGTGTCCGCGGCACCGGGCCGGGCCGCGGCGAGCGCGGCGGTGTGGACGGCCTGGTGGTCCTGGTGGTGGGCGTCGGCGGTAGGGATGAACAGGACATGCGGCCGACTGGTGTTCAGGCACGGGCCGGGCCCGGATTCGATGAGCGCGACCAACTCGGGCAGGTACGTTCCGGGGTGGGCGGCGTGGTCGGTGTCGACCCAGGCCACGTGGTGCTGGTGGACGCCGAGGACGGAGCAGGCGGCGTCGAACTCGGCGCGGCGGGTGCCGGCGTCGGAGCTGCCGCCGTACATGGGCGCGGTAGTGCAGGCGACGGCAAGGACATCGACGTCGACGCCGTGCTCGGTCAGCTTGGCGATGGTGCCGCCGAGGCCGAGGGTCTCGTCGTCGAGATGGGTGCTGACCACGAGGGCGCGGTCACCGGGTTTCAGGCCGAACATGAAGGCCCTCCTCTTGTCCGTGGGAAGGGAGCGACGGGACCGCACGGCGCGCCCGTGCGGCAAGGCGGAGACTGATCGCGTCAGATCTGCAGTGCGGCCAGTAGCGTCCGGGCGGCTGCGGCCGGGTTGAAGGCCGCGACACGGTCGGGGGCGGCCTGGCTGGCGGCCTGGTAGTCGTCGGGGCTGGTCAGCAGGGCGCGCAGGGCCTTCCACAGGGCGTCCGCGCCGTGCTCGAGGGGGACGGCGCGGCCGGCGGGACCCGCCAGGCCCGGCACGTTGCCGAAGTCGAAGGTGATCACGGGTGTGCCGACGGAAAGGGCTTCGGCGGCGGTGTGGCAGAAGGTTTCGGGTTCGGTGGAGGAGATGACAGTTGCGGCGGCTCCGGCGAGGAACTGCGGGACCTCGCGCCAGCCGAGCGCGGGCAGGATGCGGATCAGCTCGGGCCGAGCGGCCTGCTGTTCCTTGCAGGCGGCGATGACGTCGCGCTGCATGCCGGGGAAGAACTCGAAGTCGGCTTCAGCCAGGACGAGTTCGATCGGCCGCTCCCAGTCGGCGGGCATAGCCTTGAGGAGCTCGGCCAAGCCCTTGGCGGGCTCCACGCGGGAGGCGATGCGAATGGGTCCGGCGGCTCGCAACGCTTCGCGCTGGTCCGCGGGGACGGGTGCGGGGTCGGTGAGCAGCGCGTTGGGGACGGTCACCCAGCGGCTGGTGTCCAGGCCGGCCTGCGCGCCTTCCGCGGCGAGGTAGTCGCTGGCCGGGCACACCACGTCGACGGCGGCCAGGGCTTGCTGCCAGCGGTCCTCGCCGCTGCGACGGATCTTGTGAACCATGAGGGCAGAGCGGACGCCGTCCGGCACCGGGTTCAGGTAGCCCAGGCCCCACAGGGTGTCCGCCCAGCACACCGCGTCCACCTGGTGGCGGGCGAGGATGCCGCGCACTTCCTCGATGACCGGCTGCGGGTCGGCGAGGGCCCGCAGGACGTCGTCGTTGAGGGCGGGACGGGGCAGGCGGACCGAGTCCAAACGGACCATGCCCGGCTCGGCGACATCGCTGGGCGAGGCGGGGCCGGCCGCCAGGATGAGGGGGGTGTGGCCGAGCCGGCGTACGCCCTCGACGAGGGCGGCGATGCTTCGCTCGATGCCCGAGGGGTGGTCGGGCCGGTAGGTGAGCAGGCAGAACGCGATCGTGCTCACAGCGACTCCTTCGTCCGCACGGCGGCGGGCACCGCAAGGTCTTCGGTGTGCTGGTCGGTCGGCTCGTTCCAGGGGAAGAGGACCCAGTCGAGGGTGTCCCACACCCAGGTGTCGGGGCTGAAGTCGGCCGCCCGGCTGCGGCACAACACAGCGCTGCGCAGCTGCCCGGGGGCGAGGCGCTCGGTGAGGAAAGGCAGGACGGCCTTGAAGGTGGCGCCAGTGCCGCAGATGTCGTCGGCGACCAGGAGCCGCTGCCCGGACGCCAGCCGGCCGAGGGCATCGGCGGCCGTGGTGGGCAGCTGCACGCGGCCCGTGGCCTCCAGGAAGAGGTCATCGGTGGTGTTGTGCCGGGCCGTGATCTCGATAGCCTCGACGCCGAAGTGCGCCGCCAGTTCCCGGGCGAGCGGGACGCCGCCGCGGGCGATGCCAATCACGGCGTCGGGGCGGGGCTCGTGGGCGGCGATCAGAGTGGCGGCAGTCTGGAAGGCCTCCTGGTCCAGGTTCCAGATGCGTTTGTGCTCGAAGACGCGCTGCACGGGCGCGGTCTCGGTACGGGTGAGGGGCTGGGTCACGGGTGTCCTCCGAAAGGGGAAGGTAGTCGGGTCAGCGGGCGCGCTTGTCACCGAAGGCGAAAATGTGCATCCGCTGGGTGAAGTGCCAGCCTCGGGCGGGGACGTGGTCGGCCAGCAAACGGGTCGTAGCCACAAGCCCCTCCGCGGTAGCGCCCTCCGGCATGACATAGACCGGGGCGAGCCCGAACTGCTCGGCGTAGGAGGCGATCTCGTCGAGATCGCCGACGGTGCGGGTGACGAACTTGAAGATCGCCTGGCCGCTGGCGGCGAAGGCGCGCAGCGCCTGCGGGACGATGCGCTTGTGCTCGGCGACGTCGGAGTTGGCGAGCTTGGGCGAGACGCTGAACCGCACGCCGTCGATGAGGAGTTCCGGGAGGGGGGCAATGGTCCCGTTGGTCTCGAACTCGATGCGCTTGCCGCCGGCGAGGAGGCGCTGGACGAGGGGAACGAGCTTCTTCTGCTGCAGCAGCGGTTCACCGCCGGTGATCACGACCAGTTCGACGTTCTGGCCCAAGGCCCAGGCGGCGAGGTCGTCGACGGTGCGCTTGTGGGACTCCTTCTTGATGTCGTAGTTGACCCAGTCCCAGGTCTCCTTGGTGTCGCACCAGAGGCAGGTGAGGTTGCAGCGCGACAGGCGGATGAAGAGGGCGGGTGTGCCGGCGCTCGGGCCTTCGCCCTGGAAGGTGGGCTGGGTGTCGCCGAAGGTGTAGGCGATGATCAGTTCGAACTCGTGGTCCGTGTCCAGCTGCAGGTTGGCAGTCACGCAGTCCTCCGGTTCAGGGTGTAGGTGGCCCAGGTCTTCTCGGTCTCGCTGACGCGGATCTGGATCAGCCGGTCCGCCACAGCGGGGGTGAAGTGGGTGAGGAACCAGTGGGCGAGATGGCGGGCGAGCAGTTCCGAGGTCGGCTCGAAGCCGAGTACCTCGTTCAGGTTGCGGTGGTCGAGCGTGTCCTTGATGTACCGCGCGAGCGGCTCGAGGTCCTTGAAGTCGACGACGAAGCCCGGTGGCACGAGTTCGTCCTCTGCGCAGGACAGGACCGCTTCGACGCGGTAGCCGTGCCCGTGCAGGCGGGCGCACATGTGGTCCGGCCCGAGGCTGGTGAGCTGGTGCGCAGCGTCGAAGGTGAACCGCTTGCTGATGGTAAAGGTCCCGTCCGGGGCCTGTTCCGTGGTCGTCGTCATCCGTGTCTCCATGCGGGGTGGGCGCTGGCGGGCTGTTGCACGCGGCGGGGTCAGACCTTGGCCCTGCGCGCGCCTTGGCGCTCGGTCGACTCCTCTATCCCTGTGCGGATCTGGGCGTAGACCTCGTCGACCAGGGCGAGCTCGGCCGGCGTGAGGGGTGGTCCGAGGCAGCGGAAGTTCTCGGTGACCTGGTCCTCGCGAGTGAAGCCGACGACCGTTGCGGCGTGATCGGCCTTCTGCAGGCATGACCGCAAGGCGAGCCGGGTCAAAACGCCAGGCGTGTCGCCGAAGTGGTCGCGCAATGCGTGGAGGCCGGCAGCGATGGCATCGAGTGCCTGCGGGGCCAGGGCGCGGGTGCTCGCCGCTGCGTCAAGGGGACCGAGACGGGGCATCGCGCTGGGAAGCGCCTTGCCGGTGAGTAGTCCATGGGCCAGCGGCGCGGCGAGGATGACGCCGACATTGTGGCGGGCGGTGAAGCCGAACAGGTCTTCGCCTTCCAGGGAGATCACCGACGTGAGGGCGTTGAACCGGGTCCAGATGATGTCCGGCTTGATGAGCCGGAAGAGGTAGAGGAAGCGCTCAGCACAGGCGCTGCGCTCCACGGGTGTCGCTCCGTAGTGGATGTACGGGCCGCGCATGCCGATCGCCTTGATGTCGCCCAGTTGCTGCAGTGTGCGCACCTGGTCGATGGCGCCGCCCAGGTAGCGGTCCTGGAGGCCGAAGTCCCAGGAGTCGAGGGTGTAGATGTCGACCTCGTCGACGTACAGGTTGTCGCGGGTCTGCTGGAACTGCCGGTGGATGTTGCGGTCGGCGTAGGCGTGCGGCGCGGACCCGCGAATCCGTCCGACCTTGCTGCTCACGATCAGACCTTCGTTGCGGTACTCGCGCAGGATGCGCTCGAGCATCCGTTCCGCACGGCCTGCGCCGTAGGAGTCTGACGTGTCCAGGAGATTGGCGCCGAGCTCTACTGCACAGCGCAGGCCGTCGAGAAGGCACCCCTCGTTGGCGGACGTGCCGGAATCACGCTCATCTGTCAGGCCGACGGATCCGGTGTTGACGCCCAGCGGATGAGCCCACAGGCCTCTGCCGAGGTGGCGCGGCGTGAGGGTGTATGCGCCCGTCAACGCGCACCTGCCGTCCGTTCGAGAACTGCGGTGACGATCTTTCCGCCGGCTACCGGTTCCACTTTCAGCTCGCGGGCGAGGCAACTAACGATGAGCAAGCCGCGGCCTCCGGTGGCCTCAATCATCTCGTCCGGGTCTGCAGTGGCCGGTACCACCGTGAGGGGGTCGAAGTCGGCACCGCGGTCGATCACGCCCATGGCCACACCTCGTTCGTAGATCTCCAGGCGCATCCGGACCACTCCAGGGGTGTGTTTCAGGGCATTGGTGACGACCTCGCTGGCGACGACGTCGAGGTCGTACATCCAGGCCTCGTTGGCGTCGCTGTCCAGCGCGTCGTGGACTGCCGCGCGGGCCACGCGCTGCGGGGCGTCGAGACCGGCGAGTTCGACGTTGCTGTGGCTCACCATCTCTCCGAGGCTCCGGTCACGGATCAGCTCGGCGGTTGTTGAGGGCACCCTCGTCTCCTCGTGTTCGAGACGCCCTGGGGCGTGGCCACGATCGCGGCCTGCCTCAACGGTGACGGAAGGCGCACGGCATCGGTACGCCAAACCGTCGCCACTTCTTCGCCACTTCGCTTCGCCCGGCACGAGATCGCCCTCCAGAGAATCCATATCAAAGCGGGACAAAAGTGTGTCCTGCTTGAGGCTCTCCCCCGTCCAAGTGGCGAAGAAGTGGCGATGGTTTGGCGTACCGGTGCGAAGAGATCACCGTCATCGTGGTTGTGGATCAGCGCGTGGCCTCCCCCGCTGACTCTTGGCGGGGGCCGTGCGCTGGCGGGGCTTGTGATGCACCGCCAGCGCGCAGGTCACCGTTCCATGCGCGTGCCGGCTTCCCGGCCGGACCGCGACGCCGGCCACGGCACCCGACCAGAGAGCCCGGAGAGCCGCAAGCCGGGTCAACGGCAGACACGCCCGGCCCGTTGTCGTCTCAAGACGGCAGTGACCACCCGCCCCTACCGCCCCACGTCCCCCTCGGAGTGACTGTGTTCCATGCTCTGCGCCGCCGTCGGCCGGCGGACCCTGTCGTCGCGCAGACGACGGCCGTGCTGAAGGAGGACATCAACGCGTTGCAGTCGGTGCCCTCCAGGGGCACCGTTCGCGCCCACGACGGTGGCCGCGTGGCGACCGCTACCGTGCAGAAGGGCTTCAACGAGGCGTGCGCCGCACTTCGAGGCTTTGTCGGTCAGTACCCGCATAACAAGGCGCTGCCACCCGTCAAGGAACTGGCCCGCCGTATGGGCCAGTCGGCGAAGGTCACCCGAGCAGCGCTCCGTGAGCTGGACGCGGACGGCGACATCACCGCCCCGCGCCGGGGGCCGGCTCGGCGCCTCCGTCCGAACGAGGCGCACCCGAAGGACAGGAAGCTCGTGCGCGAGATCCGTGACGGAATCCGCTCCGGGCGCTACCGAGCCGGTACACCACTGCCCATCGGGCAGCTCGCCCATCGGCATGGCCTCAAAGCGCGCCGGATGGCGCGGGTGTGTCGACCGCTGCTCGCCGACGGTCTCCTCGTGAACTGGACCGAGCCCAGTGGCCTCCGCCTGTATGTGGCCGCCTGTGCGCCAGGGGCGAACAGACGTGTGGGGCATGCGGGGCTAATCGAGGACTACGGCCTGCTCGGCGACCAGAGGGGAGCCGCTCTGGTCCGTCTGGATGGCAGCATCGACTGGTTATGCCTGCCCCGGTTCGACTCGGCCGCGGTCTTCACCCGCCTCCTCGGCACCCCCGAGCACGGCTTCTGGCAGCTCGCCCCTGCCCTCCTCGCAGGCGACGTCTCCGCGCCCGTCCCAGTCCGCCGGTATATGGGTGACACGATGGTCCTGGAAACGGAATGGACCACCGAGTCCGGCACGGTGAAGGTCACCGACTTCATGGTGCCAGGTGACGAGGCCCCGCAGGTCGTCCGCATCGTGACCGGCGTACAGGGGCAGGTCACGATGCGCTCGCTGCTACGGGTCCGGCCCGGCTACGGACACACCGTCCCTCACCTCGAACGCGCCGACGACACACGCCTTGCCATCGATCTCGGTGAGGACGGCGACGGGCGGCTCTGGTTCGAAGCCACCGAGCCCGTCCATGCCGAGGCCGGCGACATTCACACCGACTTCACCGTCACCGAGGGAGAGCGGATCTCGTTTGCGCTGTCGTGGCGGGAGGGCACCGACAGCCCTCCGCCGCAGACTGCCCCTGATGCCCTGCTGAAGCACACCCTCAACCACTGGACGAAGTGGGTCGCGCGCTGCACCTACACCGGCCCGGACCGGGGTTCGGCAGTCCGCTCCCTGCTGACCCTGGCGGCTCTCATCTACAGTCCGACCGGGGCGATCGTGGCCGCGCCGACCGCCTCCCTGCCGGAGGAGCTCGGCGGAGTCCGCAACTGGGACTACCGCTATGCATGGCTCCGCGACGGCGCGTTCATCGCCAGCGTCCTCGCGCACTGTGGGTACCTGTCCGAAGCCCTCGCTTGGAAAGACTGGCTGGTACGGGCGTGCGCCGGCACACCGGGCCGTCGGCAGATCATGTACGGGATCGGCGGCGAACCTGACCTGCCCGAGCAGGTGCTGCCCTGGCTCCCCGGGTACGAGGGCTCGGCGCCGGTCCGGATCGGCAACGACGCCGCCGGCCAGCTCCAGATCGATGTGTACGGTGAGGTCGCCGACGCTCTCTGCGAGATCGCGCTCTCCAGCCCGGACGAGGCGCCCGACATCGCTGCCTTCATCATGGATCTCGTCACTGAGCTGGAGACGCTTTGGGACCAGCCCGACATGGGCATCTGGGAGATCCGTGGCCCGCGCCGCCGGTTCACGCACTCCGCGATCATGGCGTGGGTCGCCGTAGACCGGGCAGTCCGGCTCATCGAACTCGGCTACGCCACCGGTCCGCTGGAGCGGTGGAAGGCGCTGCGCGAGAAGATCCACCGTGAGGTGTGCGCGAAGGGCTACGACGCCGAGCGGAACACCTTCACCCAGTACTACGGGGGGAGCGCGCTTGACGCCTCCCTCCTGCACGCCATGCTCAGCGGGTTCCTGCCGGCGGAGGACAGGCGGGTCATTGGCACGATCAAAGCGGTTCAGAACGATCTGGGCACCACCGGTGGGCTCGTGCTGCGGTACCCGACCGAGGGCGAGCACGCCGGTGTTGACGGCCTGGCCGGCGACGAGGGCCACTTCCTGATCTGCACCGGGTGGCTGGCCGAGTCGCTCGACAGGATCGGCCGCCATGAAGAGGCCGCCGCGGTCCGCAACCGTCTGCTTTCGCTGCGCAGCGACGTGGGCCTGCTCGCCGAGGAGTACGACTTGCGCAACGGACGCCAGTTGGGGAACTTCCCCCAGGGCTTCAGCCACTTGGCCGTCCTGCGTGCGGTGCTGATGACGGGACCCGTATCCGCCAGCCGCGACCACGTCGACCCGCTCCCCGCCTTGCCTGCCGGGACGGCGTCATGAACCGCCGCTCCCCTCTCCCCCCAACGCCCACGGTGACGGAAGGCCGGGCAGGTGAGACCGGGCGAGGGGGCAGTTCATTACCGGAGTTCTGCTGCCGTGTCAAGAGGAGACTTGGAAGTGGCGAACAAGTGGCGACACGGTCGCCCGCGTGCGCAGCCGTGGAGCCTACGAAGAGAAATCATCCGATTCACACCGTCTGTGCTCGCCCTCTGAGCCCGTCGATCACCGTCCGCGACTGTGAAGTGGCGAGGAAGTGGCGGCAGTTTGGCGTATCGGTGGCACGCGAAACGCATCACGCTGGATTCACGATCATTCCGCCTGTCGAACCGTCCACTTTGCCGCTGATGGAGTTCCGATGATCCTGGCCACTCGCCTCCCCTGGCACGTCCAGTTCGCGGAAAACCCCCGGCCGCGAGCGGCAGCTGCTATGGGCGTCGACGTCGTTGTCACTGCACTGCGCGTGGGGATGCCCGCACTCGAGGCGCTGCGTTCCGAGGGTGAGCCCGTCGGTCCGGCGCTCTGCTGCCCGGCCCACGGATCCATGTTCATCCCTGTGGAGGCTGGCACCATCCACCGCTGGGGCGCCGCGCACTCCCAGTGTCTGCACGACTCCTGGGTCTGCGGCGCGGCGTACGGATCAGGATGGTCGCGCTGTCCCCGTCGGTTCTGGTTACTGCCGTACGAGACATCGTTTCCCACCACCTCGCCCGGCAGTCTCCACCAGCAACTCAGCTTCAGCCGTGCTCAGTTGAGGATGGTGGCCGCGTGATGAAGGATCCGCGTGTTTCTCACTCTGCCGCTCGTGGTCGTCCTCGGCATCGTCGTGGTGCTGCTCGTCAGGAAGTCAGGGCTCAGGCCCGCGCACGCGGTGGCCGCCGTGCTGCTCGGGTTCTACCTGCACGACTCCACGCTGGCCCCGACCATCAGCAAAGCCGTCCAGGGCGTTGCGGACGTCATCGGCGGCATCTCCCCCTAGACCGGTCGTCGGGACGGGTGCGCACCCCTGAGCGCGAAGGCCTCCCCCCGTGGCCGCAGCGCTCGGTGAGGCCCGTCCCGGCGGCCCTCCTCCCGCACGGTGCCCGCCGGCCGGACCACCGCGGCTTCGACACCCGCCATGCCCCCGCATCTGAAGGATTGTCATGAATCTCTTCCCGCACGTTGTGGCCGAGATAGCGCTGGGCGGTGGACTCACCGCTGTCTCCGGCGCGCTCGTCCTTCAGACCCGCGGTAAGCGTCAGGCAATCCGGGGCCGCCTGGCTGCGGAGGAGCGCGCTGCCAAAGCCGAGGCGGCGACGGACCAGAGGGTGGGCGAGGTCCGACGGCAGGCGGCCGCCAAGCAGGAGGCGCTGCAGGAACAGCTCACCACGAACTGGCACTGGTACGAGGCCGTCCGCGAGGAGTTCCACCACCTGGTGGAGCAGCGTTTGCCAGCCGTGCTCGATGTGGAGGCCCGGCGACACCCGGGTGTCTTGGTCCCCGGCCTGGCCAGCGAGATGTTGTCCGGTACCGAGTTCGACAAGTTCCACCAGGCGGTCGTGGAAATGGTGCGCGAGACCGTGACCGTGACCCGTGAGGGCATCGGCCGCTCGGCCCGGGCCGGCGTCCGCGGAACCGCGGACGAAGTCCAGACCTTCCTGACCAAGCTCCAGATGAAGATCGATGAGGAGCTGGGCAAGCACTCGCAAGCCAGCGCCTACCACCAGAGCCTCATTGAGATCGACCACTTCGCCACGCGAGCCCTGCACATGGTCCAGCGCCTGCGGATTCTCGCCGGTTCATGGCCCGGCACACAGCGGGCGAACGCCACCTTCCGCGAGATCATCGAGAGCGCGCGCGGACGCATCGGCCCGTACGACCGGGTGAACTACACCTACCTGCCCGACGTCGGCGAGCAGTACGTAGAGGGCCGGGTCGTCGAGCCCATTGCTGTCGCCCTCGCCGAGCTGATGATCAACGCGACCACCTACTCCAGCGACGAGGTGACGGTCTACGTCCAGCGGGTCCAGGCCGGCTATCGCATCGTCGTGGAGGACACCGGCCTGGGCATGAACCCGTACCAACTCGCCGACGCCGAACGGCTGCTGTCCCACAAGGTTCTGCTGGACGCCGCGGGCCTCGAGGACGAGCGCAAGCTCGGGTTCGCGGTCATCGGGCGTCTCTCCTACGACTACAAGTTCCGCGTCGACGTGGGCGCCCCCTCGGCGAGCGGTGGGGTCAAGGCCGTGCTCCTGGTCCCCAGCGCTCTGATGGGCGAGCCCCCAAAGACGGTCGAGCCCGAACATGCCCCGGTCGCGCCCAGCGCACCCGTTGCGGCGCTCGCGGCCCCAGCGCCTGAACCTCCCGCGCATCCGCCGGTGGAGGCCACGGCGCGCCCGGCGCCGCGAACCACAGTCTCGGGCCTGCCTAAACGCACACCACGAAACCTGATGCCCCCGCCTCAGGGACCCACCCAAGAGGCGCTGACCGATTCCGCCGACCCCGATGCCCTGACCGCGGGCTTCGACAGCCTGAATCAGGCCTTCCGCACAGGCTACGAGGCCACCGAACCCGAAGGACTGCAGCAGTGACCACCGCCGATCAGCACACCGCCGACTCCACCGACATGACCTGGGCCCTGAACCGCCTGTGCGAGGAGCCGGGCGTCATGAACGCAGTCCTGTTCTCCAGCGACGGACTGGTGATCGCCAAGTCGGACGACCTGACCCGCGACGACGCCGAACGCACGGCAGCCGCCCTCTCCGGCGTCAAGTCTCTGCAAGCCGACCTCGGCGCGTTCTGTGGTTACCCCGACCAGAACAAGAGCTCCTTGGTCATGCGGCACGTGGTCAGCGATCTGAAGGACGCCACCGTGTTGCTGTTCGCGGCGGGCGAGCGCACCGGAGTGGGTGTCTCCGTGCGCGGCGACGCGCTCAGCAAGGAGGCCTCGCTCGCCATCACGGGCACGCTGAAGATGATTCAGGGCTTGCGCCCGGTGCTCGGCGCCCGCGAGCGGAGCAGCACCGTATGACCGCGCACGGGCGTCAGCGGCGTGGAATGGTGCGGTCCTACACCGCCACGGGCGGCCGCGCCACGCCCTCGCGCACCACGCTGGACGAGGCCACCCTGCTGATCGCCGACCCCAATGTGCCGCTGGCTGGCCTGGGTGCACAGGCGTACCGGGTGATGGACCTGTGCCTTCCCGGCGTCCTGGCCGTGTCCGAGGTCGCCGTCCACCTCGAACTGCCCGGGGCTGTCACCAAGGTCATCGTCTCCGGTCTCGTCGACAGCGGTCACTTGGTCGCCCGTGCACCGTTCGTTCCCGCTGCGGAGCAGCACGATGAGGACTTCCTGAGAAGGGTTTTGGATGGACTACAGAAGCTCTGACCGTTATGTGTCGGCCGGGGCCCGCTCAGTCAAGGTGGTCGTCCTCGGTCCGTTCGCGGTGGGCAAGACCACCCTGGTCGGTTCGGTCTCGGAAATCCGCCCCATGCGCACCGAGGAGCAGATGACCAAGGCCGGGGAACTTATTGACGACCTCGGCGGCATGAAGGACAAGACCACCACCACCGTCGCGATGGACTTCGGGCGCGTCACGCTGGCCGAGGACATCGTGCTCTACCTCTTCGGTGCCCCGGGCCAGCCGCGCTTCCACCGCATGGTCCGCTCTCTGCTCGACGGCGCTCTGGGCGGCCTTGTCCTCGTCGACACCCGCCGCATCGAGGAGAGCTTCGACGCGATCGACCTGCTGGAGTCCGCCGGACTGCCGTACACCGTCGCGGTCAACCACTTCGCTGAGGAAAGCGCCCCCCGCTACAGCGACGCCGAGATCCGCGACTCCCTGACCATGGCCGACGACCGCCCGCTGGTGTGGTTGGACGCACGCTTCCGCCATTCGGCGAAAGAAGGCCTGATCGCCCTGGTCACCGACATCCTCACCCGCCCCCGCCTGGAGCCCGTCCGATGATTACTTCCCCGCGCCCGCCTCGCCTGTTCGGCGACGCCTTCGCTCTGCGGCCGCAGGGCGCTTACTCCGAGCTGCGGGCCGCCGGCCCGGTGGCCTGGGCCGAGATCGCGGAGAACGCGTACGCCCTGGTCGTCACCAGCCATCGGGCCGCGATCACCCTGCTCAATGACACGGCCACCTACAGCAAGGACAGCCGCCGCTGGGCCGCGCTCAACAACGGCCGTGTCCCGCCGGACAGCCCGATCCTGGCACTCATGGCCTTCCGCCCGAGCCTGCTGTACGCCGACGGCCAGCGCCACGAGCGGCTGCGGATCGCACTGGAGCAGTGCCTGGCCCGCGTCGACGTCCACATGCTGCGCGAGACCACCCAGCTCCACGCCAATTTGCTCATCGACCGGATCGCTCCTAGCGGGCACGCCGACCTGATGGTCGACTTCGCCGACACCCTTCCGCTGCTGATCTTCGCCGACATCCTCGGCTGCCCGACCCATTTGGCCGGGCGGATGGTCACCGCCTGCCAGGGCATCATCAGCGCTGGCGCCTCGGCCGCGCAGGCTGCCGAGGACTTCGCGGGCATCCTCTTCGAGCTCATCCAGACGCGGAAGCAGCAGCCCGGTGCCGACTTCACGTCCTGGATGCTCGCCCATCCCGCCCGCCTCACCGATGAGGAGATGGTCCACCAGCTCTTCTGCTTCGTCGGAGCCGGCACCATCCCCACCGCGGCGTGGATCGCCTCGGGCCTGCGCCTGCTCCTGGAGGACGACACCTACGCGGGCGACCTCGCCGGCGGCACCGTCACCGTCCGGCGCGCCATGGAAAAAGTGCTGTGGACCCGCAGCCCGATGGCGAACTTCAGCGCCCACTTTGCCCGTCACGCCACCATGCTGCACGGCGTCCCCATCCCCGAAGGCGAGCCGGTTCTCATCAGCCATGCCGCTACCGGCACCGACCCCGCTCTGCCGCCCGGCCTCGGCTACGACAACCGCTCTCATCTGGCCTGGTCGGCCGGTCCGCACCGCTGCCCGGCCGACGGCCAGGCCAGCGTCATCGCCCAGACCGCCATCGAGACGATCCTGGACCGCCTGTGGGACCTCAACCTCACCGACCCCGACGTCCCGAACCGGCCGGGCCCGTTCCACCAGTGTCCCGTCTCGCTGAACGTCAGCTTCCGCAAGCAGCCCGCCGATGTCCTCACCGCCACCACATCCGCAGGAGGTAATGCGTGACCAGCTCGCCGATCCCCCTCGACACCACCGGACGACACCTGTACGCACAGGCCGACCAGCTCCGCGCCCAGGGCCCCGCGGTCCGCGTCACGATGCCCAGCAACCTGACTGCCTGGTCGGTCACCCGCGGCGACGTCGCGCGGATGCTGCTGGTGGACCCGCGGGTCTCCAAGGACGCCCGCAAGAGCTGGCCCGGGTACCGGCCCTTCGCCATACCGTGGCTGGCCGCCTGGGTCGACGTCATCAGCATGTTCACCAGCGACGGCGCCGACCACAAGCGCCTGAAGGACCTCGTGGGCCGTGCGTTCACCGCCCGCCGGATCGAGGCGATGCGCCCCGCCGTGGAGGCGATCGTCACCAGCCTGCTGGACGCCATGGAATCGGTGGAGCCGGACCAGCCCGTCAACCTGCGGGCCGTCTTCTCCTACCCGGTTCCCACCCGTGTGATCTGCGACCTCTTCGGTGTCCCGGACGAGCAGCGGCCCGAGATGCTGCGGGTCATCGACTCTGTCCTGGACACGAGCGCCTCCGACGAGACGGCCGCCCAGATCCGCGATGACATGTTCGCCGCGATGCGCGCCCTGATCGCCGCCAAGCGCGCCACCCCGGGCGACGACATGACCAGCCTCCTGCTGGCCGCCCACCAAGCCGACGGCGACCGGCTCAGCGAGGACGAACTCGTCAGCACCCTCATCCTCATGATCGGGGCGGGCTCGGAGACCGCCGTCTCCATGATCAATCACGCGGTCGTCGAGTTGCTCGCCCACCCCGAGCAGCTCGCCGCCGCGACCGCTGACCCCGCACGCTGGGACGACGTCACCGAGGAGACGTTGCGTAAGCATCCCCCGATCATGCACCTGCCGCTGCGCTACTCCGTCGCCGACATCGACCTCGGCGAGGGCGTCACGATCCGCCAGGGCGACCTCATTCTCATCGGCTTCGGCGCGCACGGCCGCGACCCGATGACCAACCCCCAGCCCGACCACTTCGACATCGACCGCGCCGACCGGCAGCACCTCGCCTTCGGCCATGGCATCCACTTCTGCCTCGGCGCTCCCCTCGCCCGGCTCGAAGCCCGCGTGGCCCTGCCGGCCCTCTTCGCCCGCTTCCCCCGTCTGCGGCTTGCCGCCGACGAGAACGGCCTGCTCCCCCAACCGTCGTTCATCGGCAACGACTACCGCGAACTGCCCGTCGTCCTCACCACCACCCAAGCCGGGAACACCGGCGAAGCAGCCTGACGGAAAGGGCCCGAGGATGCTCACCAACGAGTGGGGCTGGGCAGGCGGTGGCGCCGCACCGATGTGGATGCCCCAGACACAAACCCCCACTCTGCCTTCGAAATCTAGTGCGAGAACTCGCCCGAAAATAGCCGTGACGCCACCGGAGAGGGTCGTTTCCCTCGGCGTTCCGCTCATTCGTTCGACATGAAGGGGCGCAATGCAGTGCAGACCCGTTCACCTGGTACGGAGTCAAAAATTCGAACGCGCCGCATGTCTCGCCGTCAACCCGCATCCTCCGGCTGGCGTGCGCCCGGAGGCATACCGATGAGCCGGAACGCGGTAATGCCGCCCGAGGTGGAACTATGGGTGAAGCGCAAGATGCCGGACATCGACTACATCGCCGACGCTCCATGGCCAAGGCGGTCCAGCTCACGGGTGTGGCGTGTGCACGTACGGACGCACTCCGTGTACGTCAAAATGAGCCGGAACGCGCTCCGCTACCAGCGTGAGGTGTATGCCTACCGGCATGCCGCGGCCGCGCTGGGTGCCGGCCGGGCACCTCGGCTGCTCGACACGGACCCCCGCTTGGGCGTGATCATGACGTCGACGCTGCCGGGCTCCCGGGTTCTGGGGCTGAAACTGCGAGCGGAGCAGGAGCGGACGGTGCATTCGCTCGCCGGAGGTCTGCTGCGGCGTTGGCACGATCTGGAGCGTCCTGATCCAGCGGCCCGCGCCCGAGCCATCGCCGATGTCGATGAAAAGGTGGATGCGGCGACTTCGCACGTGCCGAAGGTCTCCCATCTCCTGTCCGACCGGCACAGAAAGGGGATCGAGCGGGCCAGCCAGGTCCTGCGGCTGCTCGCCCCCTACCTGCCGATCGGATTTCGCCACGGAGATTTCCAGGCCAGGAACTGGCAGTGGGACAGCGCGGCGCGGCTCCTTGGGCTCTTCGACTTCGAGGACTGCGGCAACGGCATAGTGGTCGAGGACTTTGTGTGGCTGGCCGCCGACACCTGGCCCTCACATCCCCAGCTCAAGGCCGCGTGCCAGGCAGGGTACGGCCGAGACTTCTCTGCTGACGAAGCCCGTGCCTTGGACGCCTACTCGGTGCTTGCTGTCCTCGACGACCTGCAGTGGGCGTACCGCAACGCCAACGCCGCTGAAGTCGCCCGAGCGGTGAGCATTCTCGAGCAGGTGATCCCTCGACTGTACTGAACAACCCGCTCGGTCCGCCTGCCGCAAGGAGCGCCCCTGCCCGGCCTCGCACCGTGGGGGCCGTCCCTTCACCTGGACGGCCCCGCACCTGACCGCCACGAGCGCGGACGACGGCGGGCGGATCACCATGCAGACGCTGATCCGCCCTACCGCACCATCGGACCGGCTCGCCAGCGTCCCGGTCCTGCGTCTCGCCGACCGGTCCCCCGGCATCGCCGTCGCTGATATCGCCGCCAACCTACGCCTCAAGCTCACCCCCACCGCGGCCCTCGTCGTCGAACTCGAAAACCGCGAACTCGTCATCCTCCAAGGCCTCGTCGGCGGAAACGACCCCGACACCGACTTCCTCCTCAGAATCAGGACCGGACTTGAAAACCTCTGATCGCCTCGACCCGCCCGCGCAGAACGTGAAGATCCTCGTCGCCGGGGGCTTCGGCGTCGGCAAGACCACGCTGATCGGCGCCATCAGCGAGATCACTCCGCTGCGCACCGAGGAGCGCTTGAGTCAGCTCAGCACCACCGTCGACGACCTGGCCGGCACCCCGGACAAGAACAGTGCGACCGTCGCCATGGACTTCGACCGGATCACTTTCACCACGGACGTCGCCACGGACGTGCTGATGCTCTTCGGCACCCCGGGGCAGGACCGGTTCTGGTTCATGTGGCCGGACCCCGTGGAGGGCGCCAAGGGCGCGATCATTAGGACGACATCGTCATGGTCGACGCCCGTGAGCGCGGCTCCGTGCGCGACGCCCTGCTCGCCGTGCTCGACCGGGTGATCTCCCGTTCCCGCGTGACCACCTGACCACCGCTGATCAGCCCTCGACCGGGAGAAGTCATGCAGAGCAGCATCGGGCCCAGCAGCTCTCTCCGTTTGTTCGACGACCGCGTTCTGGCCGACCCGTACCCGTCGTACGGCGCCCTGCGGTGCACTGGTGCTGCCGTGTACCTGGAGGAGTACGGCGTGTGGGCCATACCCCGGCACGCCGACCTCCTCGCGATCCTCAAGGCCCCGGACGTCTTCGGCTCCGAGGGCGGGATCGCCCTCACCGCCCTCGCGAATCGGGAGATCCTTGCCGGTACGGTTCCGGCCTCCGACGGCTCCGCTGACGCCAAGCTCCGCCGAGTCCTGTCCAAGCAGCTCGCTCCCCGCGCGATGAGGGCCCTGGCCCGCCGGATCACCGACCGTGCCGAGCGCCTGGTGGACCAGTACACGAAGCCGGGTCGGTTCGACGCCGCCGTGCTGGCCCGGCACATGGTCTGCGACACGGTGATGGAGCTGATGGGCCTGCCCGACGCGGACCGGGAGGTACTGCTGTCCGGTGCCGCGGCGACGTTCGACGTGTTCGGCCCGCACGGCGACCGCTACCAGCAGGCGCTGCCGCTGGCGTCCCGCATGGTCGGGATGCTCCACGAGAGGCTGATCCGCGAGAACGTGCCCCCTGAGTCGTGGATGGGGGCCATCTTCGAAGCCGTCGACGCTGGGCAGATCGAGGAGAGCGACGCGGTACCCCTCGCTTCGGCGTACACGGCCGCGGCCATCGACACCACCGTCCTCGGCCTCGCAGACTGCCTCGTCCAACTCGCCCGGCACCCGGAGCAGTGGCAGACCCTCCGCCGCGACCCCGTCCGCTGGGCCACACCCGCCTTCCACGAGGCTCTGAGACTCGAAGCCCCCATACAGGGCTTCGGGCGGCTGCTGACCAAGGACGCCGACATCGGCGGCGTCCACCTGGCCGCGGGCGACCAGGTGTGGCTGCTGTACGGCTCCGCCGGCCGCGACCCCCGCCACTGGGGAGACGAAGCCGACGAGTTCAACATCAGGCGCCCGCGCAACCACCAACACCTCGCCTTCGGCGGCGGACCGCACCTGTGCGCCGGCATCCCGCTCGCCGAGCTCCAAGCCCGAACCATCCTGCGCGCCCTGGCCGCCCGCTGCTTCCACCTCACGCTCGACGGCGAGCCGGTCCGCGTCCTGAACAACGTCCTGCGCGGGTACAGCAGCGCGCAGCTCGCCGTCGAACTCGCCCCCCGCCCGCCCGCCTCCGGCACCCTGGCCCTCTCGGCCAAGGCGTGCCAGCAAGGACCCGTGACATGACCCTCGCGACCTTCGCGACTCGTACCGCTCCCGACCCGCCGAGCGATCTCCCCCTGGCTGCCCAGTTGCGGCGGGTCGGGCCCAGACTGGGAGGTCCTGCTCATGCCCGAAGGGCTTGGCCGGTTCCTAATGAGCGCCCTCGCGGGAAGGGGCGCGGACCGCTCCTCTGGGCTGGGTCTTCGCGCACGCCGGTCAGTGGGGGATCTTCCTCCCACCAGAGTCCGATGTGCCTGCCTGGCCGCCGGGCACGACCTACCTGAAGGCAGGCACCAGCCTCGCCCTCCCCACGTTCGCAGCCCGGCCGGACGCGTGGCCAGCGCCTCCGGATGGGTGAGCCGGGACGGCAACCGGCTCAGCCGGCCACTGCTAGCCCACCCCGTCCTCACAGCCCTCGCCGCCGACGCATAGGGCTCCGCCCTGCCGCCCAACAGTAACGGCCATGACCGCGGCCAGCGGACCTCGGGTCGCGATCGCCACTGCCGAGCGCGCCAAAGAGACCGAGCAGATCCGCGCCGCCTGACCAGGAGACGTCCGTGCAAGCCCTCAGCGCTCCACCGTCCACAAACCCGCCCCATAAGCGGCGCATTCCCCTGTACATCGCTCCGTTCGAGGGCGAGTTCGCCTGCGACGTCACCGTGCTGTTCGACGAGAACGGGCACGTCTACTTCGCCGACGAACGGCCCGAGGACCGTGACGTCGACGGCCTGCTCTGGGGGCGATGGGAAGGGGCACCGACCGGCGAGCCGGACTGGGCCGCGCACCACCCCGCGCGCCATGCGAGGTCATGGACGGGCGGCCATTGTGCGGAGTCTGCAAGGGCGACCCGGACCGCGACGAACGCGGAACGCTCTGGCTCCTGCACGCCGATGAGAACACCCAGGCGCTCGTGTCCTTCCCCAGCAGCATCACGACCGCCACGCCCGCGGTCTGCATCCCGTGCGCCCGGCGCGCGTACCAGGCGCTCCAGCGCGGGTTCATCGCTCTGCGCGTGCGCGAAGCCCCGGTCATCGGCGTGCGCGGCACCCTGTACTCCCCCACCGACCCTCCGCAGACCAACCAGGTCGTCCGCTTGGGCGATGACGCTCTGCACCGGCTGGTCGTCCGCCAGTTGATGCGGGAGCTGATCAACGCCGAGCTCGACGAAACCACCCTGGCGGCGGCTGACTTTCCCACAGCGGGGCTGGCCAGGGTCGCGCTGTCGGGCCCCGGTCCGGTGTGGGGGTGACCACGATGCGCAAGGCAGCGCTCTTCGACCTGTACGGCACTCTTACCGACCACGCGGCGGCATTCGCCAGGTGGGCGGAGGAGTTCTGTGCTTCCACCGGCATCCCTCCGTCCGCGCTCATGAGAGCCGAGCCGTGCCACGCCGACGCCCGCCACACGTTCTTCGCCGAGATCAAGAGCACCTTCAAACTCCGGCGCTCCATCGCGTTCCTGCACGCCGACTACCGGCGACGCTCCGCCGAACTTGTGCCCTACCGTCCCGAGGTCTGCACCGCCTTGCAGCAACTCGCCGGCCATGACTGGGAACTGGGCGTCGTCACGAACGGGTCGCCCGACGCGCAACGCTGCAAGCTCGAAGCCGCTCGCCTGACCCGGTACTTCCGCTCGTTCGTGATCTCCGGCGACGGCATCCTCGCCGCCTCCCGGGTCGACATCAGCGACGACGACAGGGAGTACGAGGCGATGCTCGAACAGATCCGAACCCTGGGCGCCGGACTCGCCCTCGCACGCGAGGGAGAACGTCCTGTGACCCCACCGAGAACGCACGCCGCCATAGGCAGGAAGCTCACCGGCGCTGCGCGGGAGGAGTTCGCGGAGAAGGTCGTGGCCGCCTACCGCACTCCGGGCCGCACGGTCACCATCCACTCCCTCCTGAGCGAGGTCTGGGTCACAAAGCGCGGGCCCCGCCCCGCCGGCACAGAAGCACAGGTGAGCTCGTGAACGAGCACCACCAGCCCGCCCCGGGCGACCCCACTCTCGCGGAGGACCTGCTGAGCCGCGCGCTGCGCGCCAAGGCGCACTGGCGCACACCCGGCGCCGAACGCCTCGGCATGACACCGGACGCGCTCGCGGCCCTCGCCCAGACCCAGCACGACAACACCACCGGGCTGAAGCGGATCGTCGCACAGCTCGGGCAATGGCCACGCCGGAGCACCGTGGGGGCGGACGCCTGCCAGGCCGCCGTAGACATCGCGGTGCAAAGCGACCACACCCCGGCGCTCCAGCGGATACTGCTTAGCCTGCTGCAGAATGCCGTGAAAGCCGGTGACGCCACCAGCGCCCAACTCGCCCACCTACACGACCGCTGCCTCGTCAACGCCGGGCAGCTGCAGGTCTACGGAACCCAGCACTGGTTCCGCCCCGACGGGCTCCTCGAGCCGCACCCGATCACCGATCCCGAACAGCTCAACCCCCGCCGGGCCGGCGCGGGCCTGCCACCGTATGCCGAACAGGCTCACCGTCTGCGCGAGCGGCACAGGCAGATCGCCTCCTTACCCCCTCTCGCCGCCTCGCCCGTCCGGCTCGCAGAAAGGCCCGCCGCATGAGTGATTCCCGTCTGCAGATCGACCTGCTCCCGAGCCTTGATGACGACGTGTGTGAAGAGCTCGCGGTCCTGGCTCAGCGGTGCATCAGCGGGTACAGCGACGACCGGCCGGTCAGCGCCTCCCTGGTGCGCTCACGGCTGACGAACGCGCTGACCGGCGTGCCGCCCGTCCTCGCGGTGGCCCGCGACGGGCAGAACCTGACCGGCTGGTGTGCCGTGCGGCGCCCGGAGCCCGGTGAGACGAGGGCGCGGCTGTGGGGTCCGGTTGTGGAGCCCTCGGCGCGACGAGCGGGTCTCGGTCGAAGGCTGCTGCAGACGGTGGTGGGCGCGGTGCAGTGGCCGCTGGTGACCACGGACGTGCCCGTGGACCGTGACGGCGCCGGCGTGTTCTTCACCGAGGCCGGGTGGGAAGTGCTGGACACCATCACGGTGCTGCACGGCACCCCGTCCGCCGACGTGCCCGGTGCCGTCACCGCAGTCGGCATCACCGGGCTGGAGGCGTACGTCGCTGCGGCCGGCCGCCGGTTCGCCGGTCTGGAGTCGTCGTTCGCCGAGTCGACGCTGTTGCGGTGGCGGGACGACGCACGCTTCAGCGCCGAGACGCTGTTGCTCGACCCGCCAACCGGGGCGCTGCTGCTGGCCCTGGTCCAGCGAAACACCACCGGCAGTGAGCTGCTGGTGGCCGAGGTGTGGGCCGCCGATACGGAGGTCTGCAGGCGGCTGATCGCCCAGGCGCACGCCCTGGCCGCCAGTCAGCGGGTGGCGACCGTGCGCGCGGTGACGCGGCAGGACCCGGCCGACTTCACCGCCAGCGGCATGCGTGTCACCGGCCGCTGCCGCACCTACATCCTTCCCGGCGAGCGTTGAGTCCCGGGCATCCCGTGATCCACACCCTGACAGGAGGGCGTCCATGCCCGTATCCGTGAAACCGCCGCTCGTCCACGCGGTCGACGTCATCGGCACTCAGGACGAGGTCCGGCATCTGGCCGGTGAACTCGCCGCCCGACTTGCTCTCACCCCCGGCGTGCAGAGCATGGACTGGGACGAGACATCGGCGTCGTGGCAGTGCTCGCTCGCCGACGGCGGCCGCGGCCGGCTGACGCTGGCCGTTCCGGCGGACCCGGCCGCGGCGGTCGCGCACACCTACCGGATCGTGGCGACGTTCGAACAGGGCACCCCGGCCGCGGCTGAGGCGTTCTTCGCGGCCGTACGCCATCTGCCGTTCACTGCCACCGAGGTCGCTGCGGCCGTGTCCGAGCTGCCGCTGACGAGCCGGCTGGCCGACCGGTGGGCCGACAAGCCGCTGTCCGGCGTCGGTGTGCTGCTGACGATTCACCACATGCGGGACTTCCTCGTGCTGGTCGACAGCCTGCTCGCCCTCGGTGTGGACCCGGGGCACATGACCGTGATCGACAAGGAGTACCCCTACGCGCACACCCACCGGGTGGACGCGCACCTGGTACATCGGCACGGCATCACCGTGTGGCGCTACCGGGACCTGCGCGAAGGGATCGAGGACCACATCAGCCGCGTCGCCGCCTCCGGTAAGCGCACCGTGGTGATGGACGACGGCGGCTACGTGTTGCCCACCGTCCTTCGCGAACTGCCCGGGCAGGCGGACCACTTCGTTGGGCTGGTGGAGCAGACCACCTCCGGTATTCGCAAGGTGGAAGGGCTCGACCTGCCGCTGCCGCTGTTCAGCGTGGCCGAGAGCGACATGAAGTCCATGATCGAGTCGTACGGCATAGCCGACGCGGCCGTCCGCAACACCTTGAGGCTGCTGCCGGACGAGAAGCTGGAGGGTCAGGCCGCGCTCGTGCTCGGCTTCGGCCGGATCGGGCACGAGGTCGCCCGCGTCCTGGAGATGCGGCGGATGCGGGTCGCGGTGTTCGACTCCGACATCACCCGCCTGGTCGCCGCGCACGAGGAAGGGTTCCTCACCGGTAAGTCGCTGAAGCAGCTGGTGCGTACGCACCAGCCGCGGCTGGTTATCGGCTGTGTCGGCAGCCGCAGCTTCGGCGCGCGCGAGGCCCGGCTCCTGCCGGAGCGGTCGTTCCTGGTCAGCACCACCAGCCGGAACTTCGAGTTCGATCTCGACGAGCTGCGCGCCGGCAGCACCGCGGTGACGGACCGGGGCGTGCTCGGCACCGGCTACCAGCTCGCCGGCGGCCCCGAGATCGTCGTCCTCGGGCACGGTATGCCGATCAATTTCCACTACGCCGAGTCCCTGTCCAACAGGTACGTTGACCTGGTCCTGGCCGGGCTCGCGGTCGGCGCGGTGGCCCTGGCCCGCGCCGACGAGCGGCTGCGGCCCGGGCACAACGTCGCCGCGACCAACCTGATCCTGGCCGAGGCGGGCATCGTCGATGACTACTACCGCCTCTACGGCCCGGCCGCCGGCGGCGGACGTGGCTGAGCGGATCTTCACCCTCGACGACCTCACCGGCGTCCGGTCGGTGTGCGGCTGCCTGGCCTGCAACCTCAGCGCCGTGTTCGCCGAGCACCTCACCGCCCTGCGCACCGGCTACCCCGGCGCCGTCACCACCCTCGGCCACCGCGGCCCGTCGCCCGGGACGACCGCGGTGCCGCACTTCCTCGCCGTACGCCTGGGCGGCGGGATCGCGGACGTCGTGGTGTGGGAGGAAATGCGCCCGCACCAGCTGACCGCATGGTTGCCGGCCCCGGACGCCCGGGCCCGGGTGCCGCAGCTGGCCGCCCGGATCCCGCGCCTGGTCCGTATCCGCCAGGCCCTCCGCACCGGCACCTTCACCCCCTCCGGAGCGGCCGGAGAGGCCTTGTCCACCGGAGGCCGTTACCCCTCGTTCCGCTTCCTCGTCGAACACTGGCCCACCCTCAACAAGGAGTTCACCCCATGACCGCTGCTTCCTCCTCCACCTCCCCGGACTTCGCGACCGTCGGTTCCGGCTACGCCGCGTACTCCGGCGGCGGCCGCGGCCGTCTGCGCCACGACATCACCGCGCGCCGGGTCCTGGCCGAGCTTGGTGACCGGCCCGCCCGGGTCCTGGACGTCGGATGCGGCGACGGGGAGATGGTGCTGCGCCTCGCGGCCGCCGGACACCACGTGTCCGGCGTGGAGAAGTCGCCCGGCATGCTCGAGGCCGCCGCCAAGCGGGTCGCCGCCGTTCCCGAGATCGCCGAGCGAGTCACCCTGAGTGAGGGCGACATCTACACCCTGCCGTTCGATGACGCCGCGTTCGACGCGGTCGTCTGTCACGGCGTCGTGATGTACCTGGCCGACTCCGTCGCCCCCGTCGCCCACCTCGCCCGGCTCGTCGCCGACGGCGGCATCCTCAGCGTCCTGACGAAGAACCGGCTCGCCGTGGGCGTGCGCGAGGCACTGTCCGGCGACTACGCGTCGGCCCGGGCGCAGATCGAGAGCGGGCAGGCAGCCAGCGTCGGCAACCTCGGCATCACCACACGCGGCGACACCCCCGACGACCTGGACGACCTCGCCCGCGCGAACGGTCTCACCCCCCTGCCGTGGCAGGGCGTGCGGATCTTCCACGACCACCGCACCGACTGGAAGCCCACCGAGGAGGAGTACCAGGCGGCGCTCGAGACCGAGTGGGCCGCCTCCAGCCGTAGCCCGTACCGGGAGCTGGGCCGCCTGGTGCACGTCATGGCCCGCCGCGAGGCCACCGCATGACCAGCGGAGCCATCCGGCCGCTGACCATCGCCCACCTCGCCCGGTCCCTTGAGGCCCGGGCGGGGCAGCCGATGGAGGCGCTGCGCTGCTACGAGTCGCTTGCCGCGCTGTGGATCCGCTGCTGCGACACCGGCACGCTGGGGGCCCGGGTGCTGCGGGACATGACGTTCCGTGCCGCCCGGCGGCTCGCGGCCGGCGAGGACATCCTCATCGCGCCCGAGTCCGACCGCATCCCCGACTGGCTGACCAGGGACGCTTCCCTCGTGCGTCTGCCGGCGTCCCTGGCTGTTCAGGGCGTGGAGTGGCAGGACGTCCTCGCCCTGGCCGAAGTGTGGCTGGGGGCCCGGCAGGACGCCGGGCCGGTTCTCGTCGCGGGGGTGCGCACCGGCGGGGCGTATCTGGCGCCGTTGGTCGCCACCCGGCTGGAGGCTGCGGGCGTGGATGTGCGGGTGACGAGCGTGCGGCCCGGCGAGGACCTGGATGTCCGGGACCGGCGGGTGCTGCTCGTGGACGACCCGCCGCTGACCGGCCGCACCCTGCTCTCCCTCGCTCGGGACATTCCGGGGCCGGCCGGGGGCGAGGTGCTGGTGCCCGTCTTCGACGCCGCCGACGTGCAGGGACTGCGCCAGGAGGGGATCGCGGTCACCGTGCTGCCGCGCGAGCGGTGGCAGTCCACCCGCCGCCTTCAGCCGGACGCCCTGTCCCCCTACCTGGACGCGCACGCCCGCTGGCAGGACGCCGGGCCGGCGCCGGCGGTGGACGGGCTCGTGCCCGGGCGGGAGAACTCCGCCCTGACCCCGTGGCCGGGCGTGCGGCGTCGCTCCCCGGCCCGGGCCGCTGTCCGGCTGGCCACCTCTGCGGGCATTCGACACGCGGTCGCCGGATGGGTGCCGCCCGGGATCTTCGGCGACGCCGCCCGGGCCGCGGCCACCTTGGTGCGCAGCTCCGTGGTCCCGGCCACGCTCGCCGTGGCGCCCGCGCTGGTGGTCAGCGAGGACCTCGTCACCACCGCTCCCCTCAGCCCCCAGCCGCCGCCCGGGAAGCTGGAGGAGGCGATGGACTACGTCCTCGACCGCGCCCGGCAGCTCCCGGTGGAATCCCCAGTACCCGGCGGGCCCATGCCCGAGGTCCTGCAGACGGTGGCCCGGGCCCTGACCGGAACGGACGACACCGCGGTGGCGACGGGCGCCGCGCGGATGCTGCAACTGCTGTCCGCGCTGGCCCCGTCGCTGCCGGACAATCGGTGCGAGGCGGAGAAGTGGTTCCTCGACGGCGCCGGACGCCTGCGCAAAACCGGGCACCTCGCCCACGCCTACCGTCGCGACAACGAGCTGCTCACCCCGCTGCTCGATCTGGCCGCGCTCTCCGTCGCGTTCGGCAGCAACCTGGACACCATCGCCGACCATCTCGCCCGCCGCCTGCCCAACACCAGGCCCTGGTACGCGCCGCTCGCCGTAGCACTGCTGTGCTACGGGACGGCACGGGGCGCGCAACTGCCGCGCACCTACAACCCGCAGCGAGCGGCCGAGACCGCCGTGGAGGCGTACCGGCTTCAGCGCGGCATGTCCCAGGCCGCTGAGGCCCTGCAGCCCGTCCTGAGTGACCTGGTCGGAGGCCCGGAGACGGCCGTGCCTGGCGTCGTACACCGGTGGCAGGATCCGCCCGGGGCTCTGGTACAGCCCCGATTGCCGTTCGGCGGCACCGCCACCCGCCCGATCGGCCCCGGCCCGACGGGCGAGGAGACGCAGATGGCGCTGAAGGCCGTCGCCCGCTGGGCCGAGGGCCGCGCCCAGGCCGTGCGCGAAGGCGACGTGCTGCTGCTCGCCCCGCTCCAGGCGCCGTCGGCCTGGGACCGGGCCGCGCTGGAGGACCTCGCCCGGCTGCTGCCCTGCCCCGGACTGCTGGCCTGGTGCGGTGTACCGGTCGTGGCGCTGGGCGAGGTGAGCTGATGCTGGTGTTCGACTTCGACGGTGTCCTGCACGACTCCCGCGCCCGGGCCTGGCGCTGCTACCAGGACGCCCGCAAGGAGATGGAGCTGTGGGCGCTGCCTGACCTGGCCGGGCCCTGCGACCTGCCGGTCATCTACCAGGGCGTGCTGAGCGCTTCGCTGACCCGCTGGATCGACTTCGAGATCGCCGAGCGGTTCTGGAAGCGGCACGCCGAGCTGACCGCCCAGGCCGCCGCCGATGAACCGCACGGCGTCATCCCCGAGTTGACCCACTCGCTGGTCGGCCTGGCCGCCGGGCCCGGGTACGCGGTGGTCACCGGAAGCCACCACACCACCGTCCGCACCCTGCTCGCCCGCACCCTCACCCCGGAGGCGATGCCCCGGATCCTGCTCTCCCGCGACGAACCGGGCAGCAAGACCGACAAACTCCGCGACCTGCGCACCCGGTGGGGCGCGAGCGCGTACGTCGGCGACACCGGCAGCGATGTCCGGCACGCCCACGCCGCCGGGCTGACCGCGATCGCCGTCGCCTACGGCTACGCGAGCCGTGAAGACCTCACCCGCGCCGAACCTGCCCGGCTGCTGGACACCCCGGCCGACCTGGCCGCCTGGTGCCGGATTCAAGCCGCCGGCCACACCACCGCACCGGAGCCGTCCACCACCTGACCTCCTCCCGAACACCGCCCGCCCTCCCCCGGGGACCGCCTGCACACCCCGGGGGCCGGTAGGCCCTGCCCAAAAGGCCCCTTCCACATGGCCGACACCACCACTGCGGCACTGGACCGGCTGGACCTCGCCGTCACCACCGCACACCCCGCCAGCCGCCCGCTGACCGATACCGACCGGGCCGCCTCGCCCCCCTGCTCACTTCACCCAACGACCTGCGGGCCCGCCTGGAGGCCCACCTGGAGGGCGCGCCGGGGCGGGTGAGGGTAAGCGGCACCCTGGACCGGCGCCTGCTGCTCCTGGAACGCCCGAACGGCGGGTGGGTCGCGGCCGACCTGGCCGGCGCCGAGCACGTCTCCCGCCACTGGCCGCGGTGGAGCGAGGGGCACATCCGGCTGGACATGCCGGACTCCTGGCTGTCGCACGCCGAGCTGACCGAGACCGCCGTTTACCGGCTGACCCGGCCGGACGTGCACCTGATGGCCCTGTACCACCCGGAGTTCTTTCCGCTGCCGCGCTTCCCTCTCGGTATCAGCGACGTGGCCCGCGCGGCCCGCTCCACGCTGGTGGGCACGGTCGCCCTGTCCGACATGCAGTTAGGTGTCACGCTGGAGGACCTGCTCAAGCAGCTCTCCACCCAGGCGCCGGACATCGTCGGCATCTCGGCGACGTTCGGCCAGCACGACCTGATGCTCCAGCTCCTGGATGCGGCCTTCGCCCTGCCCGCACCGCCGCTGGTGGTGGCCGGCGGAAGCCTCACCGCCCGCAACGAACGGCTGCTGCTGGAGCGCTACCCCGACCTGCTCGTCGCCCGCGGCGGCGGCGAGGCCACCATCGAGGGTGTCCTGGCCCACTGGCACGGCGACATCCCGCGCCAGGAGATACCCGGCATCGGCTACACCGGTGCCGCCCGCGGCGGCGGCATGGCCATCGGCCGGCGCCGCACCGCCAAGCCCGTCGCCCGCGACACCGCCAGCGACATCCTGCCCGAGCTCGACCTGCTGCCGGCCACCTTCGCCCACCACGGTGTGGCCCAGCTCGAGACCAGCCGCGGCTGCACCAACACCTGCTCCTTCTGCCCGCGTGGCCACAAGGGGCTGTGGGCGGGCGCCGCCCCCGGGCAACTTCCGTGGATCCTCGACGAACTGGGCCAGGTCTTCGACCGCCACCCGGGTATCTCCCGCACCCTCTACCTGGTCGACGAGGAGATCATCGGCGGCGGCGACGACGCCGTCAGCCGGGTCCTGGAGCTCGCGCGCACCCTGCACGAGGCCGGGTTCGCCTGGGAGTCCAGCTGCCGCATCGACCAGACCGTGCGTACCGACCAGGACGAGGCGTGGCATGTCGAACGGGCCCGCATGTGGCGCACCCTGGTCGACCTGGGCCTTCGGCGGATGCTGTTCGGCGTGGAGTCGGGCGTCGACTCGATCCTGACCCGCTTCAACAAGGAGACGACCGCCGAGCAGAACGCCCTGGCGATCCGGACCCTGTCCGCGCTCGACGTCCCCACCCGCTACACGTACATCACCTTCGACCCGCTCATGAGCCTGGACGAGCTGAAGGCCACCCACGCCTTCCAGGGGCGCACCGATCTGCTGCTGCGCCCCCAGCCCGGCCTGGCGCCGCGCCAGATCGTCCGCGGCGTACGCGACGAGGAGTGGGTGGCCGCGCACACCACCGGCCGGCCGCTGCACACCGGGATCAGCTACATGCTCGTCAGCATGGAGTGCCTGATCGGCGCCGCCTACACCCGGCAGGCGAGTGCCGAAGGGCTCACCGGGCAGCCGGAGCCGCTCATGGGCCGGGTCGCCTGCCGCTACCGGGACTGGCGCATCGGCGTCGCCAGCGGCTGGGCGCAGCGGTGGGTGGACCGCCACTTCGCCCTCGACTACACCTTTAAGAGCCTGGAGAAGGTCCTCGACGGCCCGCCCAGGCACGCCGTCCGGCAGGCGCGCGTGGTGCTGAAGGACGCCGCCTACGACGTCCTCGGTGACGTGATCGACGCCATCGAGCAGTACGACCTCGAGCGGCCCGAGCAGGAGGCGGCCCTGTCCGCGCGCATCGAGACGGCGCTGGAGGCTCGGGCCGGGATGCTCCGTGACCGGATGGCCGTCACCGTGGCGGAGGTCGGCCGGCACCTGTCCGGTGAGCACGCGGCCACTATCGCCCGGGAGCACGGCCGGTGGGCGGCGGCGACGAGCTGGGAGCTGATCAACGCGGGCGAGTCCTGTGCGTGAGCGTCCGGCCAGGGCCCGGGCGTCCCGTCACCGCGTTGCGGTCGGGGCGCCCGGCGCCCCGTGCTCAGGCGCCGGTCTTCTCCGGGATCGGCACCCAGTTGAACTCCGGGCAGAAGCGGGCGTACGTCGTCAGCTTCCAGGCCGCGTACTCGTCGGTGCGGTCCGAGCTGCGCAGCAGGTGCTTGACCCAGGTGTGCGCGATGCGCTCGTCCAGCGTCATGGTCGTGTCGATCTGGTCGAGCATCCGGCAGGCCACGGCGTAGTCCTCAACCGTCAGCGCGCTCAGATCGATCTCGACGCTCTCCAGGGTGAAGGAGAACACCAGCCGCGAGGTGGAGAAGCGGGTCTTGCGCTCGCCCAGGAACGTGGTGTGGGGCGCCAGGACCTCCCGCAGGCGGTCGCGGTCCTCGACCGGGTAGCCGATGCCCAGGTCCAGGTCGGAGCTCTCCAGGTTCAGCCGGGTGCCGAAGGAGCCGACATCGCGCGGCTTGTGCCCGGTCCACTCGCTGATCAGCGCGGCCGCATCGGCGCGCACCCGCTCCAGGCGGTCGTCGTGGACGCGCATCTCCTCGTAGAAGGCGCGGGCGCGGTCGAACTCGGCGTCGGTGAAGTCGCCGCGGTCGACCCAGCGCCGCTCAGTGATCGCGTTCAAGTCAAGTTCGGTGAAGGGAGGTTGTGTCGTCACGCGAGGCACCATACTCACTCCCGCACATGATTCATCAGTGTTTGCTACTAATTGAGAGGTAAGAGGTACTTTCTGTGAGTGCTCCGACTTCCCCCGCGCGCCGCACACTCGCCCGCGGCTTGTCCGTTCATCCGATCGGGATCGGTGCCTGGGCCGTGGGCGGCGCCGACAACAACCTCGGGCTGCCGATGGGCTGGGGCACGGCCGACGACGCCGCCTCCCGCGGCGGCCTGGAGAGGGCCTACGAGCTCGGCGCGAACCTCATCGACACCGCCGACGTGTACGGGCACGGGCACTCCGAGCGGATCATCGGCGACTTCACCGCCACCGTCCCCCGCGACACCGTGGTGCTGTCCTCCAAGGTCGGCTACCACCGCGGCACCGCCCGGCACGCCTACCTCCCCTCGGCCATGCGCCGCCAGCTCGAGACGAGCCTGGAGAACCTGCGCACCGACCGTCTGGACATCTACTTCTTCCACAACGCCGACTTCGGGCCCGACGACCGCTACCTGGAGGAGGCCGTCGCCCAGATGCGCGACTTCCAGCGCCAGGGCCTGGTCACCGCCGTCGGGATGCGCGGCCCCCACCGCCACGCCACCGAACGGGTCACCGTCGCCAAGGACCAGCGCGGCGACAAGTACGCCCGGTTCGCCCACCTCGCCGAGCAGATCCGCCCCGACTACCTCGCGGCCCGCTTCAACGCCCTGACCCCGCCGCCCGCCGCCGGCCGGCCGGACATCTTCGCCCTCGCCGCCTCCCTCGGCGCCAGCGTGCTGATCAACAAACCGTTGGCCCAAGGCCTGCTCACCGGCAAGTACGACCCCGACCACCCGCCCGTCTTCGCTACCGGCGACCACCGGCTGCGCAAGGCCTGGTTCACCCCCGAGGCACTGCGGATCATCTCCGACGGCCTACGGCCTCTCCGCGAGCGCTTCGGCGACAGCCCGGCCGCGCTGACCCGCGTCGCCCTCCAGGTGTGCCTGCAGCGAGCCGAGAATGCCGCCGTCCTCGTCGGCTTCACCCGCCCCGAGCAGGTCGAAGCGAACCTGACCGCCGTCGGCACCCCGCTGACCGACGACGAGCTCGCCTTCGTCCGCGCCACCCTCGGCCGCCTCCAGCAGAACCTGGACGCCAACAGCGAGGTCTTCCTGGACGAGAAGGAAGCCGGCCGATGAACCCCGCCTCCGAGCAGCTGTCCCTGCTCGCCATCGACGAGCCCGCCCACCAGCCGGCCACCGACGCCGTGCGGCTGCTGCTGTTCAACGCCCAGCACGCCTCCCCGGACCGCTCCCGCCGCCAGGCCGCTTGGATCGCCGGCCGGGAGGGCGCCGATATCGCCGTCTTCACCGAGGTGTCCTCCACCCAGGGGGGCGACGCCCTCGTCACCGCTCTCACCGAGCGCGGGTACGCCGCCGTGATCGCCCCCCAGCCGTCCACGCCCGACTACCGCACGGTCATCGCCTGCCGCACCAGTGCCGTCCGGACCGTCCCCAGCCCGGTCACCGTCACCCCCCATCGCGCCCCGGCGGCCCGCGTTACCGTCGGCGGCTACGACATCGGAGTGCTGGGCCTGTACGTGCCCTCCCGCGGCCCGAAGGACCAGCGCAACGTCGCCAAGCGCGCCTTCCAGGAGGCGGTCACCGAGAGCCTGCCACGGCTGCTCGCCGCCTTCCCGGACATGCCCGTCATCGTGGCCGGGGACCTCAACGTCATCGAGCGCGGCCACCAGCCCCCGCACAAGGTGTTCGGCGACTGGGAGTACGACTTCTACGACTCCTTCCAGGCCGCTGGCCTCACCGACGCCTTCCGCCACCTCCACCCCGACGAGGTCACCCACTCCTGGTTCGGACGCAGCGGCAACGGCTTCCGCTTCGACCACCTCTTCGTCTCCACACCCCACGCCGAGCGCATCCTGGCCTGCGACTACCACCAGGAAGCCCGTGAAGTGGGACTGACCGACCACGCGGTCATGACGCTGCGCCTGGGCCTGCCGTCCACCACGGGCGAACAGGGTGAAGCCCCAGGGACGGGGGCGGGCTAACAGCTGGCCGCCGCAGCGATCGAACGTCGGCGTTTCGGCCAACCTCCCCCGAGCCGCAGGCTCTTGCGTGGCAAGGGTCGATGCACTGCGCACCCTCGGAGAACCGCTGAATTACAGGGTGCGCAACGCGTCCGAAAGGAACAGGTGCTCGAAATCGTGCGGCGTCGTTGAGCACGGCGACGCCACCGCCACGTCCACGAGAGGGGAACGCATGGACGCCAGTCGAACCAGGCGGCGACAAGGCCCACGAGGACCTGATCTCCCGTAAGTGCGGCTTGTACCGGGGCGTGTGCACCGCCGAGGCCCCCCAGTACGAGATCGCGCCGTCGACTGGCGGCGCACCCGGCCCCCGAGGCGCCAAGCCGTCCGGCAACGGAACGGCGAGCTGAACCACTGGAGCTTCCTTCCCCCGCCTGCCCTCCCCCGACATCGAAGGCGAGACGACGTCCATGCCACCCAGCTCCACCGCGATCCGCAAGATCGTCGAGGCATACCTCGGCCGGCACCCCGGCGAGCGTGACGCCCTGGCCGAGCTCCTCGCCACGCTGGGCCGACCCGTCGACGCAACCGCCCGGACGACGCTGCCCGGGCACGTCACGTGCAGCGCCGTCGTCATCGACCGGCAGGGCCGGGTCCTGCACATCCAGCACCGGGCCACCGGCGGTCTCATGCTCGCCCCCGGCGGCCACATCGAGCCCCAGGACCGCACACTGCTCGCCGCGGCGCTGCGCGAGGTGGCAGAAGAAGCCGGGATCCCACCGGGCGCCCTGTGCCTGACCCGGCAGCTGCTCGGTTCTCCGATCGACATCGACATCCACGACATCGACGCCAGCCCCTCCAAAGGGGAACCGGCCCACCGCCACTACGACGTCCGCTACGTCTTCTACCTCGTCGGGGAGGAGCCGCCGACGATCGCGCTGCAGGACGAGGAGGTCTCCGGCGCCCGGTGGCTCCCGCAGCCTGAGGTCACCTCGCCGACACTGCGCGCCAAGCTCCTCGCGGCGGGCCTGGACGGCCTGCCGGAGCCGGTGAACGCTTCCGCCCTGATCCACGACGGGAACGGCCGGTACCTGCTTCATCTGCGTGACCACAAGCCCGGCATCATCTGGGAGCCGGGAGCGTTCGCCCTTCTCGGCGGCGGCCGCACGCACGACGACCAAAGCCTGCAAGGCACCCTGCTGCGCGAGCTGTCCGAAGAGGTGCCCGACCTCCGCCTCGAGGACGTGAAGCCCTACGCCATGGAAGCCGCCACCAGCATCGACGGCCTCAGTGTCCCGGTCCAGGTCTTCGCCGGCCGGTGGCGCGGCAACCCCGACCGACTCGCGCTGCACGAGGGCGTGCTGCTGCGCTGGTTCACGCCCGACGAACTGGACCGGCTGCGCCTGAGCCCCGCCACCCGGGACCTGATTCGCCGGCACGCGGCCGAGAACCCCCCGGACAACCAGCCCACCGCGGCCCCGCCCGTCTGGGACGGGGGCAGCCGGACCGTACTGAACGGCATCGGAGTCCATCTCCACCTCGAAGACGCCGATGGCCGAGTGCTTCTCGGTCTGCGGCATCCCGACTCGAAATACGCGGGCGACACCTGGCACTACCTGGCCGGTCGGTGCGAGCAGGAGCCCGCGCTCGCGTGCTTGGTGCGCGAGGCGTGGGAGGAAGCAGGGCTGGTCATCGACCCCGCCGACGTAGAACTCGTCCACGTCGTCCACGTCGTCGACGCCCCGGGCAGTCTGCCCCTGATGCAGCTCGTCTTCCGGGCTCGCCGCTGGGAGGGCATTCCCAAGGTGCGCGAGTCCGACAAGTGCCTGACCTGGCAGTGGTGGCCACAGGACGAGCTGCCGGACCCGATCGTCTCCTACACCCGCACGGCCATCACCGCCATCGCCGAAGGCCGCTCCTACTCGCAGCTGGGCTGGTGAGCAGGGTGAGCACACTCACCGGTAGCGGATTCGGCCGGCGGGCCCAGGCTGAGCCCAGGTACGTGTTGCGGGGGCTTCTGGCGGAGCCGAGGGAGGTGCCTCGTGCCGTCCTGCACTGAGCCCCTCTCCGCCGCCGGCACGTCGCTGTGGCGGCACCGGGACTTCCGCCGGTACCTGACCGGCCAGGCAGCGAGCGTGACCGGCAGCTCGATCACGCAGATGGCGCTGCCGGTGCTGGCCGTGCTCCACCTGGACGCGAGCACCGCCCAGGTCGCGTGGCTGGCGTTCCTCGGACAGCTCCCGCCTGCGCTGCTCGCCCTGCACGCCGGCGCGCTCGCCGACCGGCACTCCAAGCGCCGGCAGATGATCACCGGTGACCTGGTAAGCGCGACGGTGCTCGCCACCGTGCCGGTGGCGGCCGCGCTGGGCACCCTCACCCTCGCGCAGCTCATGATCGTCGCCGTGGTGCAGGGGGCGGCGAGCGTGCTCCACGACGCGGCGGCCATCAGCCTGCTGCCCAGTCTCGTCGACCGGTCGTTGATCCAGCGGAGCAACAGCCGGGTCGGCGCGCTGTTCGCGGTCGCCGCGACGGCCGGGAGCCACCTCGGCGCCGCGCTGACCGCGCTCCTCGGACCAGCCCGGGCCCTGCTCGGCGACGTCGCCTCCTACCTGATCAGCGCCGTGTGCACCGCCCGCATCCAGACCGCCGAACCCGCCCACACCCGCCCGGAGATCCGCCGGCTGCGCGGCGAGATCGGCGAGGGCCTGCGGTACGTGCGCGGCGATGACCGGCTGTGGACCCTGACCCTGGTCAACGCCACGACGTCGTTCGCCCTCGGGCTGCTCAACACCCTCTGGGCCCTCTACCTCCTGAGGTCACTGGCGATGAGCGCGACCGTCTTCGGAGTGGTGTTGGGCCTCGGCGCGCTGGGCGCGGCCGCCGGAGCGCTCACGGCACCGGCGTTGGCCCGCCGGTACGGGCCGGGGCCGATGATGCTGACCGCGCTCGCGATCACCCCGCTCACCCAGCTCCCGCTGCTGCTCGCCTCCCCCGGCCTTGCCTGGCAGATCACGATCGGGGCGGCGCTCTTCCTGCAGCTCGCATGCGCCGGCGCCGCTGGCACCACCCAAAGATCCATTCGGCAGATCGTCACCACGGCCGGGATGCAGGCGCGGATGCAGGCCGTGAGCACCTGGCTGACGTCCGGCGCCCGCCCGGCGGCCGCGCTCCTCGCCGGCGGGCTGGGGACGTGGATCGGTGTGCGGCCCGCCTTGACCGTCGGGACCTTCCTGCTGGTCGTCCCGCTCGTAGTCCTCGCCTGCTCTCCGCTGCGCGCCCTGCTGCACATGCCGGACCAGCCGCCTTCCGCGCCGGGGACAGGCGGCGAGCCCGCACCGCCGTCGCCCGTACTGCGGGCGGCCCCTGCGGCCGTGCCCACGCCCGCGTGTACGGAAGGCGCCCGTTACGACCGCTCGCCCGGAGGAGATGCCATGTGAACACGGAGCCGAAGACGGCGGGGATGCCGTCCACCGTCGCGCTGGGGCCGGCGGCCGCGGCGGGTACGACACAGCGGTCCCTCCGCTAACAGTTGTTCCCTCCCGACCGGCGAACCTGCGCGCCGCAGACCGCTGTCTGGCTGGAGACCAACCTGCGGCAGGCCGCCGGGCTGGTGGTCGGCGCCAGCGTCGTCGTCTCCTCCGTGCAGGCCGCGCTGATCACCGGGACGGTCTTCTGCCTCGTGCCGGCTGGGCCGCCGTGGCCTTCTCCGGTCCGCCGCCTGACCAACATGCCCTCTGCTACTTCCACTCCCGCGAAGGGCCCCGTTCATGCCTCTTGACCTCCACGAAGCGACAAGCCGTCGGCGGGCCGGCATGGTCGACCGGCTCGCGGCCGAGGGTGTCCTGACCGACTCGCTGCTGCGTGACGCGCTGCTTCGCCTGCCGCGCGAGGTTCTGCTCCCGCATGCGTACGTCCGAGTCAGCGGCCCGGGCGCGGACCCGATCGACTGGCGCCTCCTCGACGGCTCCCACCCCGACGACCGCCTGGAATGGCTCGACCTGATCCATGGCGACGAGTCGATCCTGCTCCAGCGCGACGGCGAACCCCTCAACGCCCTCCCCCGCGGGCCGGTCACCGGCGGACACATGACGTCCATGTCCACCTACACCCCCGCCACCATCGAAGCCCTCCAAGCCATGGAACTCGACTCCGGGCAGCGGTATCTGGAGCTCGGGCCGGGTCCCGGCGTCTCCCTCGCACTCGCCGCCGCCATCACCGGCCCCGGACTCGCCACCGGCGTGGAGCGGGACGGGCACATGGCGGCCTTCGCCCAGCAAAACCTGGACCGTCTCGGTATCGGTGCGGAGGTGATCGAGGGTGACGCGCTCGATGGGCACGAGGCCCGGGCGCCATACGACCGGATCCACTCCGGCATCGGCGTGCCGTGTGTCCCGGTGCCGTGGGTGGAGCAGCTCGCGCCGGGAGGCCGGCTGCTCACGACGCTCGTGACCCGTACGCCGAGCTGGCCGGGACAGCTCCTCGTCACCCGCACCGCGGCTGGAACGGTCGAGGCGGTCCTGCGGGGCCGGCCGCGCGGGTATCGACCCTTGCTCGGCTACCGGTGGCTCAAGGCCCTGGACCACCGCGCACGCATCAAGGCCGCCCCCGGCACGGCACGGTCCACGCGGCTCACGCCGCCACCGGACGAGGCGTACGGATACTGGCTCGCCGCCGCCTACCTCGCCCCCGGTCTGGTCCGGGACTTCCAGGCCGAGACGATGACCATCGTCGCGCCCGAGAACGACTCCTGGGCCGTGGCCGGCCCTGGCGACGGCACCGTCCGAGTCCATGGGCCGCGTGACGTCTGGGCTGAACTTGAGAACCTCCACGCGCGCTGGGAGCAGGCCGGACGGCCCGAGCAGTACCGGGTCGATCTACGCGACAGCGCCGGGGCCCAGCACGTCACCTCCGGCGTGGGCCCGAAGGCCCTGGCCTGGACGCTTCCTCCTCTCGCCGCCGTGCCCCGGCAGGCGTCATGACCACACCTCCTGGGATCGCCGTCGAACTGTATGCCCCGGACCCCACGGACCAGGCGGGGGTGGCCAACCTGCTCAGGCCCTACCCCCCACCGGCACACCAGCCGCACACGACAAGGAGTTACGGGTGTTCCAGCCACCAAGCCCTCTACATCCCCAAGCCGTCAGCCCCGCCGTGCCGGCCAGCTGGCCCGAGACCTTCCTCCGCCACCGCGCCGGGGACGGATGTCCCATGTGCGCGAACGACTACGCCGCGGACGACATCGGCTGGGGCCTCCTGCTCCGCCGCGGTGAAGCGGCCAACGCCTACCTGTGGCGAAGCGGACGCCTGCGCGGCTACTGCGTGCTCATCCACCGCGGTGCCCCGCACGTGGCCGAGCCCACCGACCTGTCCGAAGCCGACGCCGCCGCCTACTGGCGCGACACCCTCGCACTCGGCAGAGCACTGACGGCCTTCTACGAGCCCGTGAAGCTGAACTTCTCCACCCTCGGGAACGTCGTACCCCATCTGCACAGCCACATCTGCCCTCGGTACGCCGGTGACACCGACCCGGCGCCGGGCGGGCCGCTGCCCTGGGACGTCCTCGACAACGGGCGCCAGGACGAGGCACAGCTGCAGGCCGACGCCGCTGCGCTGCGGACCCTGATGGAGCACGCATGACCACCCCACCGCCCAACGAGCCCAAGGGGCTGTTCACATCGGCGGCGGCGGACTACGCCCGCCACCGTCCCGGCATCCCGCCGGAGGTCGTCTCGCTCCTCGCCGACACGATGCGGGACGCCGACCGGCCGGCCCTCCTCGACCTGGGCTCCGGCACAGGTCAGGTACCTGCCGCCCTGCTCCCGGCCGTTCCCCGGATCGACCGCGTGGACCTGGTCGACCCGGACCAGGACATGCTCCGCCAGGCCGCCGCTGCTCTCGAACCCCTGCTGAGAGGCCGTCCAGCCGGCTTCCACCCGGTGGCGGCCGAGGCCTTCACGCCCCCGTTCGACGACTACCGGGCGGACCTGGTCACCTGCGCACGGTCCTTCCACTGGATGGACCGGTCCGCCGTCCTGAAGATGGCCGACCGTGTCACCGCTCCCGCAGCCACGGTGGCGATCATGGGGGACGGCAGCCTGTGGACCTACCGGGCGGACTGGACGGCCGCGCTCAAGCAGCTCATCCAGTCTTACCTGGGCGAGGAGCGCCGCGCGGGCACCGCCGGCGTGTATGGCGGACCGGGCCGCCGGTACGAGGACAACCTCGCCGCGTCGACGTTCAGCCAGGTCACCGAGCGCCGATTCCCTGTCCGCCGTGTCTGGACGCCGGCTCAGATCCTCGGCTACCTGCGCAGCACAAGCTTCGCCCGCCCGGACCTCTTCGGCGACCGCCACGACCGTTTCGAAGACGAAGCCCTGGAGCTGCTGGAGCGGCACAGCGAGCGCGGCGGCCTCGTCGAGGACGCGGTGTTCACCGTGCTGCTGGCCCGACGTCCGGAAGGCAAGGCGTGAGCGGCGGGCGGCACACCGTGCCGGTGGACGTGCATCTACTCGCCGTCCGTGACGGAGATCAGGGCCCGCAAGTGCTGCTGTCCCGGCGGGCCGGCAACGTGTACGCGGCTGGCTGCTGGCATCTCGTATCCGGGCATTTGGACGGACCGTGGGAGGACATGGCCGCCGCCCTGGTGCGTGAGGCCCGGGAGGAGGCCGGTGTCATCATCGACCGGGCCGATGTCCGGGCGGCTGTCACTGTGCACCACCGGGCCCCTGCCGGCGGCGCCCGGATCGGGGTGTTCTTCGTGGTGGATCGGTGGGAGGGCACCCCGGAGGTCATGGAGCCTCATGTGTGTGACGCCATGGGGTGGTTCTCCTTCGACGCCCTGCCGGAGCCGATGGTGGCGTACTGCCGCGCCGGGTTGGACGCCTATCGGGCCGGCGCGCGGATGGCCGTGCACTTCCAGGAGCCCGGCGACCCGATCGCCTACGACCGGTCCGTCGACCGGCTGGTCCTCCTCCCTGGACCCGCCGCGCGCGGCGCGGTCCCGGACCGGGCGGTGCGCGCGTTCGCCGCGCAGGCGGTCGGCCGGATCACCGCGTGGACGGACGTGTCCTGGGCGCGGGAGGAGAGCCGCGTATGGCGGGCGCGCGGCGCCGAGGGCGGCGAGTGGTACGTCAAGCTCCACCAGAACGACCGGTTCCACCGTCGTGAAGTGGATGCCCTTCGCAGCTGGGTTGCCGGCCTCGGGGCGGCCGCACCCCGGCTGGTGGCCGCCGACCTCACACTGCGGGCTGTCGTGCTCACCGCGGTGGGTGGCCAAACCCTGCACGGTGTCCTCCACCCGCCGGAGCAGCAGCGCCTGATCTTCCACCGCATCGGGCAACTCGCGGCGGCCATCCACCACAGCGCCCCGCCCCGGTCGGCCGCCGATGGTCTGCCGCTGGGGAAGCTGGAGCGCCACCTCGCGGGCGCCCTGCCCCACCTCGCTCCCGGGGACGAGAAGTTCGTCCGCGCCACCGCCGAGAAGGCCGTCGGCCTGGCCCCCTTGGAGGCGGTGCCCACGCATGGTGACTTCCAGCTCCGCAACCTGCGCTGGGACGAGACCACCGGTGCTCTCTACGTGATCGACTTCGAGCGGTCGGAAGATGGCCCGGCCGTGCGGGACTTCGTACGGCTCTGCGACGCCTGGCACGGCCGGCCCGACCTCTTCCAGGCCGTGATGGACGGCTACGGCCGCAGCTTCACCCCGGCCGAAGAGGCTCACCTCACGATCCTGTCCGTCCTGGATTCCGTCTCTGGCATCTCCTACGGCACAGCTCACGACGATCCCGAGCTCGTCGAGCGCGGCCGGCGCACGCTGGCCCGGCTCCGCGCCGCCCAACGCCCCTGAACACCGCCACGCCTACGTACGAGGAGCAGCACGTTGACGTACACCACCCGCGACAAGTGGGAGAAGCACTTCAGCGACGGCAAGAACTTCCGGCAGGTCGGTGAGCGTGAGCGGGAGCTCCTCGCCGAGCACACCTCCGCCCCGGACGGCGGCGGCCGGGCGCTCGACGTGGGCTGCGGCACCGGCGAACTGGCCGCCTACCTCGCCTCCCTCGGCTACACCGTGGACGCGTGCGACTTCACCGACAGCGCCCTCGCCCGGGCCCGCGAGGAGCACGCCGACGTCGAGGGCGTGCGGTGGCTGCACCTGGACATCGAGCGCGACGACCCCGCCCCGCTGCATGAAGAGGGGTACGACCTGATCACGCTCCGCCTGATGTACCCGTTCGTGCAGGACAGGGGGCGCGTCCTTCACGGGCTGGGTGAGCGGCTGAGGGACGGCGGCGCTCTCGTCGTCGTCACCCCGGTGGCGGCGACCACGCCCGAGGAGCGGCGCGGCATCGCCTTGGACGAGGACGAGATCGCCGTGCTTGCCGCCGGCTGGGAGACGGTGGAGCGGCTGGACGCGGACGGCCTGGCCTTCCTGGTCCTGCGCGGCCCTAGCCATGCCGACACCAGGGCCGTCGAGAAGCGGCCGACCACCGCCCATGCCCTGACCGGCGCGCTCGCGGTCGTCACCGACGACGCCGGCCGGGTCCTGCTCGGCCGATCCCGCCGCGGCATGCTCGAACTGCCTGGTGGCAAGACCTGTGGCCCGGAGGGCTTCGCGGCCGCGGCGGTCCGCGAGCTCGCCGAGGAGACGGGCCTGGCCGCCGACCCGGCGGATGCGTACGTGGTAACGATGCTGGTCGACGACAGCCACGGCATCCCGCGGCTCACAGCCGTCGTCCGCATCACCGCGTGGACGGGAACCCTCACCAACACGGAGGCGGACAAGTTCGACCGCTGGGAGTTCTTCGACCTGCACTCTCTCGCCTGTGTCGGCGACGTCTTCGTCCCGGCCGCACTCGCGATCGACAGCGTATGGCCCGGCGTCATCCCAGACCTGCCTCCCGTGGTGTCCTACCCGCTCGCCGCCGATCGGCCGCCCGTGCCGGGCGAGCCGGCTGAGGCCGCCCGGCTGCGGCAGGCGATGGCCCAGACGGTGATCAACGGCGGCTGGGTCCCGACCGAGCCCGTCCGCGACGCGCTGCGGACCGTGCCGCGCCATCGTTTCGCCCCGGAAGTGAACCTGGCGGCCGCGTACTACGGCGGCGACCGGGCCGTCACCACCCGCCGCGACAAGACCGGGACGGCCATCAGCTCGGTGTCCGCGGCCTGGCTCCAGGCCGACATGCTCGAGAGCCTGCGTCTTCGGGCGGGTGCGATCGTGTTCGAGGCGGGATCCGGTGGCTACAACGCCGAGCTGATCGCCCACGCCGCCGGGCCCGACGGTCGCGTAGTGAGCGTCGACATCGACCCGTGGGTCGTACGCCGCACCCGCGCCTTCCTCACAGAGGCCGGCAGCGGACGCGTCACCGCCGTCGAAGCCGACGCCGCACTCGGCGCGCCCGCCCACCTCGTACCGCGCGGCGGCTTCGACGGCAGCGTGATCACTTACAACTGCTGGGACATCAGTCCGCCGTGGCGCGATCAACTGGCCGAGGGCGGGCGCCTGGTCATGCCTCTGGAGATGGGCGGCTACACCCGGGCGATCGAGTTCGAGCGGCGCGGCAAGGTGCTGCACGCCCGCCGCTTCACCTACTGCAGCTTTGTCCGCGACCAGGGTCAGCAGGCCCGCCCGGTCCCAGTCGTCCCCCTGCTCGATGGAGCGCTGGCCCTGCGCTTCGACGACGGCCCCGCCGTCGGCACTCATGGCCTGGAGGAGGCGCTGCGCGGGCGGCGGCACGAGGTCGCGACCGGCGTGACCATGAGGGCTGCGAACTCCTACTTCGGCTCCCTTCAGCTGTTGGCGGCCACCACCTTGTCGGGCTTCTGCCGGCTGGCCGTCCACCAGGAGTCCGCCGAGGCGGTGACCGGCATCGCAAAGGACCGTGACGCCCCCGCCATCCTGGGCGAGGCCTCGCTGGCCTACCTGATTCACGTCCAGACCAAGGACAGCGATCGCAGGGAAGACAAGGAGTGGGAGTGGTTTGCGTACGCCTTCGGGGAGCAGGGGCCCGAGCTCGCCGAGCGGCTGGTGGCCACGGTTCATGCCTGGGACCGGCACATCCGCGCCGAGGCCAACGACGAGCACGTCGATCCTGTCCTGTCGGTTTACCCGGCCGGCACGTCCGACGATGCGCTGCCTGCCGGTGACGTCCTGGACAAGGTGAACTGCCGGATGGTGTTCCGGTGGCCGGGGCGTGACGTGGTGCTGCCCGGGCCCGTTGAGCGTCCGGTGGCCGACGCCGTGGCGGAGGGGGTGTGACGGTGAAACAGGCCGTGCAGCAGGCAGTGTTCGTCGCCCCGGCGGAGCGCGACGAGCTCGAGCGGATGCGTCGTGCGCACGCGGCCGCCGCGGAGCAGTTCCGGGTGTCCGCATCGGGGCCGGAGGTGTGGGGGTGGCAGGGCCGCACCCTGGGGCGGAGGGCCGGGGATTGCTGGCTGCGCATCGTCTCCGCCGAGGCCGGCAAGGCGGGCGGGCGGCTGTGGGAGGGGACGGCGACCGCGGACACGCACGTACCCCGGTCGGTGCCGCGGCCACGGCTTCGCGGCGTTCTCGACTGGACTTCCCAGGACGTCGCCTACCGGGCGGAGCTCACCGAGTACATCTCCACCCCGCCGGTCACCAGCGGCACTCCCGTCCTCGACCAGGACATCGCTCTGCCCGACTCGTGGTGGGCGGAGCTGAAGTCCGCACTCGGGACGCTCGCGACGGTGCCCACCAACCGGGAATCGGTACGGCAGAACTGGGTCGACCGGAACTTTCGCCGCTTCCTCGGCATTGCCCCCATCCGGATCCGGGAGACGACGACCGGGCACGCCGATCTGCACTGGGCGAACCTCACTGGCGCGCCCCTGATCCTGCTGGACTGGGAGAACTGGGGCCGGCTGCCCGTGGGCTACGACCTGGGGCTGCTGCACGCGTATTCGCTGGCCGCGCCGGCGACCGCCGCCCGGATCCGGCGCGAGTTCGGCCACGTCTTGGACACGGACGCAGGCCGGACCGGGGAGCTTATCGCCCTCGGGCAGCTCCTCCAGGCGTGCTCCCGGGGCGTCCACCCTCACCTCACCCCGCTCGTCGCCCGCCAGGCCGAGCACCTCACCAACATCCCCGTCCCCACGCCCTGACCAGCCCGACGGCCGGAGAAACCCATGCCCCGCCCACGCGTCGACGTCGTCGTTCTGACCATGAACGATCGCCCTGCCGAGGAAGCAGCCGCGCAAGCAACCCTCCTTGCCCAGAGCGGCGTCGACGTGCGGGTGGTGGTCGTCGGCAACGGCTGCAAGCCCGAGGTCGTACCAGCCGGTGCGCTCACCGTGTGCCTGCCCGAGAACATCGGCATCCCCGGCGGTCGCAACGCAGGCGCCGCCGCGCTGCGCGACGCGGGCGATCCGGCCGACTGGCTGTACTTCCTCGACAACGACGCAACCTTCCCCCGCCCCGATGTCCTTGCCCGGCTCGTCGCCGAGGCCGAGCGGCATCCAGAAGCCGCCTGGGTGCAGCCCCGGCTGACCGGCCCGGACGATTCGACCACACCGCGCCGCTGGGTCCCCCGGCTGCGCGCCTCGAATCCGGGACGGCCGGGGAAGGTCGCCTCGATGACCGAAGGTGTCGTCCTGATCCGGCGCGCCGCCTTCGACGCAGCAGGCGGGTGGGAATCACAACTCTTCCTGTATCACGAGGGGTTCGACCTGGCCTGGCGGCTGTACGAGGCGGGCTGGTGCGGCTGGTACGCGGCGTCGATCCGCATGCACCACCCCCTCACCGAACCCGCCCGCCACGCGCTGTACCACCGGCTCGCCGCCCGCAACCGGATCTGGACCGCCCACCGCAACCTCCCCGCCCCGCTCCTCCCCCTCTACCTGAGTGCCTGGACTGCGATCACCCTGGCCCGGGCCGTGCGCGGCGGCGGACTGGACCAGACGCTGCGCGGCATGCGCGAAGGATGGACTACCCGGCGTACGCAGCGGCGGCATCCGATGAGCTGGCGCACCGTCTACCGGCTCACCGCCGCCGGACGGCCGCCGATCATCTGACCCCTCTGCCCCCGTCAGCCCACTTCGAGGAGTCCTCTTCGCCATGAACAAGCCGCCGTTGCCGTCGCTGATGGGGGTATTCGCGCACCCCGACGACGAGAGTCTGCTGGCCGGCGGTGTGCTCGCACAGCACCAGGCCGCCGGCGCCCGCACCTGCGTCGTCACCGCCACCTGGGCCCCAACAAGCCACCGAGCCCCCGAACTCGCCCACGCCCTGAACGTCTTGGGCACCGAAGCCCCGCGCCTGCTCGGCTACGCCGACGCCCGCACCCCCGCCTCGGCACCCGAAGGCGCCGTACGCCTCGTCGACGCACCCCTCGACGAAGCCGTCGGCCGCTTGGTTACACACATCCGCGAGGTCCGGCCCGACATCATCGTCGGCCACGACGCCCTGGGCCAACTCACCGGGCACCCGGACCACCGGCGCGCCCACCAGATCACCCTCCTCGCCGTCGAGGCCGCCGGCCTGCCGCACCTGTATCCCCACGCCGGCGAGCCCTGGCAGCCGGCAGCCCTGTACGCGGCCACGCACCCGCAATCCGGCGTCGGCCGGCTCGGCCCGCTCCTGCAGAGCGTCGGGAAGACGCTCCTCGCGGTGCCGGAGGCGTACGTGACCACGACCGTCGACGTCTCCCCGTGGGCCGCGGCGAAGATGGAGGCGATCCTCGCGCACCGCAGCGAAGCCGCCCGCGAGCGGCCCCTGCCCGGCCTGCTCGCGCGCCTGCCCGAAGCAGAACGCGACGAGATCATCCGCACCGAGTCCTTCACCCGGCTCACCCCCGGCCCCGCGCCGGGTGACCCTCACCGGCTCATCGCCTGACCGACCGCCGTCCACGCGGTCCCCCCGCACGATCGGAGACGAGATGACCGTCACGCCCTCCCCTGACACGCCGCCCAGCACGACGATGACCGACGAGGAGTACGGCGCCTTACGCGCCGCGGCCGCCCTATGGGTGGGAACGTCCGTGCTGATCACAGACGAACGCGGCCGCATCCTGGTGCAGCACGTCGACTACCGCACGACCTGCCTCCTGCCGGGCGGCGGCGTCGACGAGAACGAGCCCCCCGCGCAGGGCGCCGGGCGGGAAGTGCGCGAGGAACTCGGCGTCACTACGACCGTCGACCGAGGGCTCGCGGTGGACTGGGTCAGCGCCGACAGCCTCGACGCGCCTGCCAGCATGCGCTTTCCCGGCGAGATCCTGCACGTCTACGACGGCGGGACCTGGGACAATGAGCAGATCGCCGCCATCCGGCTGCCCGACCGAGAGATCACGTCCATCGAGTTCGTCGAACCCGCCCGGCTACCGGACCTGATGGCCCCCGGCGACGCCCGCCGGGCCCTGTCCGCCCTGCGCGCCCGCATCAACGCCGCCGGGCCCTCCCTGCTGGAGAACGGCCTCCCGATCGCCCCCACCGTCCTGGACCGGGCCGGCGCCCTTCGCACCGCCCGCGCCCGGCACCACCTGCCCTTCTACATCGGCCCCGCCCCGGAGCAGCTCTCGGTGGTCCAGGTCTGGGGCTGGCTCCTCGGACCCGACGGCCGCGTCCTGGTGCTTCTGGAACCGGACACCGGCGCGGCCCTTCTGCCGGGCGGCGCCCCCGAACTCCCGGACCGCGGCGAACCTCTCGCCACACTGCGCCGGGAGGTACGCGAGGAAGCCGCAGCCGAGTTCGGCGCCTCCCTACTCCTCGGCCACCTCTGCGACCCCGACAAGCCGTACGCCCGCCTCCGCTACGCCGCGCCCCTCACCCGCCTCGGCCCGCCCTCCGTCGACCCGGCCACCGGACGCACCCACATCCGGGTCCTAGCCACACCCGAGCAAGCCTCGGAGCTCTTCGACTGGGGACTCCCGGCAGCCGACCAGCTCGCCGCCGTCCACCAGGCCCGAGCGCGGCTCGGGATCCCCCGTGCCGCGCGGCAGCCCCTCACCGAACTGCCGGACGCCACCGACCTCACCACCTCGTAGACCCCCGGCCCATCTCGAAGCAAGGACTCGTATGAACAACACATCACCTGCCTTGGGCACGCCCCCTGTGGCCGCTCGATCCCTGCCGGTCACGAGAGCCGCAATGGATGCTCCACCGCCGGTTCGAACGGGACACTGCCAGTGCGGCCGGATCTCCTACCAGGTCACCGGCGTCCCAGATGATCCGCATTTGTGTTCATGTGTCCATGAGACGCGGATCTCCGGCGGGCCCGCGGTGCTGTGGGTGGGCTTCCCTCTGGACTCTCTGATCTGGACCGGCCCCGGGGGTGAGCCTAAGTGGTATGCGACCTACCCGACCCTACGACGAGGCTTCTGCCCCGACTGTGGATCGCAGCTCGTGTCCATCGCCGATGACTCCGACATGGTCATGGTCACCGGGTTCAGCCTTGCCGACCAGAACGGCATCGAACCACTGGGCCACTCCTTCCGTGAGCACGCCGTGCCGTGGATGCACATCACCCTCGCCCCTGCCCCGGCACCCGACTGAGACGGGGTTGCGGCACCTGGAACTGAGCCAGCTGACAGTCTTGAAGAGCCGTGTCGAGAGCGAACCTCTCGAACACCATCGGTCGGATTGTCCTGATGGCCGAGTCGCGAGTGGCGGCTGTTCCCGTCGCCGGCTGCGGCAAACCGCTGGCCGACTACACGCCGAAGCGAGCCGCCCGGCCAATCATCAGAGATCACGTACACCAGGCGCTGACTGTGCCGATCAGCCGACCGCATCCAACCCTCATCCGGGACGCGGACGACGTCTTTCAGCCACAGCAAGTAATTGAGTTATTTTCCTGCAATAGAGGAACGAAAAGGCCGCGTGGGCCCTACTCTTTTCCCATGGCAAAGCCTGACAGTGGAACAAGGTCGGCCAGTCACCTCCGTACGGCACGGAACCACCTGCCGGACGTACCGAACGTGCGCAACTTCCGGGATGCATGCATTTCCCCTATGCGTTCTGGAATTCTCTACCGATCCGGTTCTCTGAACCGGCTGACCGACGTTGGGGCCGGGCGCCTAAGAGAACTGGGCGTTCGCACGGTGATCGACTTGCGCAGCGGTGTCGAAAGCGACGTCTGGCCCGGGCAGACGCACGGGCTCGACATCGAATGGGTTCCGATTCCGGCGTTGCCTGATTTGGATGCCCTGAAGGCGATGGGCTTCACCGACTTCACGGGCTTCGACGGCAAGCCGTGGCCCGTGGACCCGGCCGCCCTGTACCCCTTCATGGCCACCTACGGGGCTGCGGCGATCGCGGCGCTGGTCAAGCGGCTGGCCGAGCCGACCGCGCTGCCGGCGGTCGTGCAGTGCGCCGTGGGCAAGGACCGCACAGGTTTCGCGGTGGCCGTGGTCCAGTCGCTACTGGGGGCCCCGTGGGACCAGGTCGTCGGGGACTATGTGCGGTCCAACGTCGAGCTGGAGCTGACGGCTGGACCGACGTCCTTCCTGGACGAGGCGGGGGTCACCCGCTACTCGCACCCGGTCAGCGAGGCCCTGCTGGCCTCGGCGATGGACACGATTCTGACCGGGTTCGGCTCCATCCCCGCCTACCTGGCACCCCACGGGATCACGGAGGCCGACCTGGACGCCCTCCGCTCCAACCTGCTCGCCTAACCAGGCCCGCGCGGCTGCGCCCGCGATCCACCGGATCGCGGGCGCAGCCGCGCGTCGACGCCTCGTCATCCGTTCGGGTGACGTTCGCTACGCGGCCCACGGCGTGAACGCCGTCTCGCCCACATCCGCTCTGAGCATCGCCGCAGGCCACACTGGTGCGCTTTGATCAATTGCGACGCCGGATGCATTGAATTCGATCTTGAGAATGCCGGACTCTACACGCGACAAGGCGAGTTGGGCACCCCGGGACCGTTGCGCAGCGTGGCTCGTATAACATCGCTTGGGTCGCAAGGCGAGCCCTGGTGTCCTAGCGTAGATATGTGCTGCTTGTAGACCCATGGGCCGATTCGGGATCTAGGTATGGGAGCGGCTTAAATGACTGATGCGCCTGGTGGTGCGGTCCCGCTTTCCGGCGGAAGGATGACCGACGGCGTCGTTAAGGTCGATGATTCCGTGCGCAGGCCGGTATCGGATTCCTCGGAATTCGTCGCCACCCTTCTGAAGGTTTTCGAACAGCAAGGATTCGACGGCGCTCCGAAATATCTCGGACAGGCCGACGGGATGGACATTCTGAGTTTTCTCCCCGGTGAGGTTCCGGCGCGTTTCCAGGTGTGGGAGGACGGTCAGGTGGCGGCGGCCGGAGCGCTGCTGAGGGCCATGCACGACGCCACTCGTGGTAGCGAGCTGGCCGGCCGCTCGCCCGTGGTGTGTCATCACGATGCCGCCCCGAACAATGCCGTTTTCGTCGATGGGCTGCCCACCGCGTGGATCGATTTCGACACCGCGGCGCCCGGCTCACCCCTGGAAGACCTCGGCTATGCCGCGTGGACGTGGTGCATCGCGTCCAAGTGCACCGTCCCGGTGGAGCGGCAGGCGGAGCAGGTGAAGATCCTCGCCGACGCCTACGGCCTCCAGGGCCCGGAACGCGGTGCGGTGGTCGACGCCATCCTCGAGCGGCAGGCGCGCAACGCCCGGTTCTGGGCGGAGCTGATGGCCTCTCCCGACACCGCGCCCGCCGAGCCCGAAGTGCTGGCCTCCCGGATCGAGTGGAGCCGCCGCGAGTTCGCTTTCACCGCATCGAACCGGTCGGTGTTCGAGGACGCCCTGGCCTGAGCCGGCCCTGTCGCGCTTCAGACGGTGGGCGGGGCCAGGACCGGTGCCGGGGGCAGCCCGAACATCGAGCCGCTGGTCCGTGCCAGTGCCGCGACGTCCACGGCTTCGCCCCCTGCCGTGGCGTAGGGGGCGATGTTCCGGTCCAGCCTGGGGTTGACCAGGAAGAGTGTGGTGATGCGCCGCTGCAGCTGGTGGTTGCGGACCTGGTGGTAGAGCGGCGGGATGTGGCCGGCGGTCATCGCGGTGAGCACGCTGCCGGGCATGACGAGCAGGCGGCCGTCTCCGACGGTCGCCTGCTTCATCTCTCCGTCGGTCTCGATCTCCAGTCCGGGGCCGTCGGAGGTGGCGAGGGTGAACAGGTGGCCGTCCTCGTGGCGGTCCTGAAGGAGGTCTCGCTCGGGTTCGCGGAGGTACCAGTTGATCTCCAGGTAGGACGAGGTGCGGAATTGCAGGTCGTCGTGGTAGCCGTAGTGGGCCGCCAGGCCGGCCAGCACCTGGTCGGCAGCGTGGGCGGCGACCCGCCAGTACCTGGCCATGGCCTTGAGGAACGGTGCGACGGTGTCGGCCTCGTGCCCGGGGACCTTGGCCGGGTCGTTCGCCCAGTAGGTGAACGAGCTGTTCATGTCGGGCCGTTCGGGGCTGACGGAGTACTGGCGCCCGTAGGGCCGGTAGCCGAAGTTGAAGTCGCTGCTGCCGTGCCGGAGCTTGGTCTCCTCGTCCTGGGTGAAGAACCGCGCTGCGTGGGTGCGCAGGTCCGCGAGGACCTCGGCGTCTTCGGCGGGCAGGGGGATCGTCGCGTGGCTGCGGTCGAGGAGGTCGCGGGCTGGGCTGGTGAGGGACATGCGGGCGCTCCTGGGATGTCTCGGGCCTGGGTTACAGGAAGTAGAGCTGGCTGAGGGCGGTGGCCTGGGCGGGCGGGGAGTTGATGGGATTGCCGTCGAGGGTGACCCGTCCGGTGTCCGGGTGGACGCGGACGTCACTGAGTCGGTCGTTGCGGTTCATGTCGGCCAGGCCGATCGTGCGGGTGTCGCGGACGGCGACCCGGCGGCGCTGGGTCGGCAGGGTGTCGGTGCCGCTGTCGTGCGCGGACCGGCTGACGAAGGCGACAGACAGGTCGGCTGCGGTCGCGCCGTACGCGCCGACCTGCGGCCCGAGGACGAGGGGCTGGCTCGTCTCGGTGGAGGCGTTGGGGTCGCCGGTGGCGCCCCAGGCGGGGTAGCCGGCCTTGAGGACGAGTTGCGGCTTGGCACCGAAGTAGGCGGGGTTCCACAGCACGATGTCCGCGAGGCGGCCGGGGGTGAGCGCGCCGACCTCGTGGGCCATGCCGTGGGCGATGGCCGGGTTGATGGTGAGCTTGGCGATGTAGCGCAGGACGCGTTCGTTGTCGTCGCCGCGCGGTTCGGGGTCTAGGGCGCGCATCTTGGCGGCGATGGCGAAGGTGCGGCGGACGGTCTCTCCGATGCGGCCCATGGCCTGGGAGTCGGAGGAGGTGATGGGGATGACCCCGAGGTCATGGAGGACGTCCTCGGCGCCGAGCGTGCTGGTGCGGATCCGGTCGTGGGCCATCCGCCGGCAGTCGGGGTCGTCCGGGTCGAGCCGGTGGACGGTGGCGATCATGTTCAGGTGCTCGGCGGCGGTGTCGCGGGTGTAGGGCAGGCTCGGGTTGGTGGAGGACCCGATGATGTTCGCCAGGCCGGCCAGATGCAGGACGTTCGGGGCGTGGCCGCCGCCGCAGCCCTCGACGTGGAAGGCGTGCAGGGTGCGGCCGCCGATGACCGCGAGGGTGTCCTGGACGAACATGGCCTCGTTGAGGGTGTCGCTGTGCAGCGCGACCTGGACGTCGTGGTCGTCGGCGACGGTCAGGGCGGTGTCCAGGGCGCGGGCGTGGGCGCCCATGTCCTCGTGGACTTTGAACCCGGAGGCGCCGCCCTGCTCCAGGGCGCGTAGCAGCGGGTCCGGGTGGGAGGAGGAGCCGCGGGCCAGCAGGGCGATGTTGACGGGGAAGGCGTCGAAGGCGCGCAGGGCGTGGCGCAGTTCGGCGGGGCTGGTGATGCCGCAGCCCCAGGTCGGGCCGAAGTTCTGGGAGACGATTGTGGTGACCCCGGAGGCGAGGGCGGCGCGCATGATGCCTGGGGAGCAGAGGTGGACGTGGGTGTCGACGATGCCGGGGGTGGCGATGAGGCCTTCGCCGGGGATGACGGTGGTGCCGGTGCCCGCGAGGACGTCGACGCCCTCCAGGGTGTCGGGGTTGCCGGCGCGGCCGACGGCGGCGATGCGTCCGTCCTTGATGCCGATCGAGGCCTTGCGGATGCCGAGGACGGGGTCGACGAGCAGGACGTTGCTGACGATCAGATCGCAGGTCCGGTCGGTGAGGCGGGCCTGGTAGTGGATGCCGTCGCGGCCGGTCTTGGCGTAGCCGGTCAGGAACTCGTCGCCCGAGCGTTGGGCGTCGGCTTCGACGCGCAGGGTCAGGCCGGTGTCGGCCAGGTGGACGCGGTCGCCGGTGGTGGGGCCGTGCTGCTGCGCGTAGGTGAGGTGGCTGCTCACAGGTCGCCTTCCTGGTCGGTGGTGGGGCCGGTGTCGAGGTAGCCGGCGACGTGGGCGCGGGTGAGCGCGGTCTCGCGGGCGCCGGGGGCGTCCAGCGGGCCGTCCACCAGACCGGCGAAGCCGATGACGATTCGGGCGCCGCCGATCGGGGTCAGCGCGACCTGCTGGGTGGTGCCGGGTTCGAAGCGGGTGCTGGTGCCGACGGGCAGGGCGAGGTGGCGGCCGTAGGCGGCGCGGCGGTCGAAGGCCAGGGCGCGGTTGGCCTCGAAGAAGTGGAAGTGCGAGGTGACGGTGACCGGCACCCCTGCGGTGTTGGTGACCTCGATCCGCATGATGTCGGCCAGCTCGGGCGGCGGATGGTCGGCGGGAAGGACGGCGCCGGGGGCATGGGCCGGGTTGGCGGGCGGCCCGAGGGGGTGGGTGATGACGATGAGCTTGGAGCCGTCGGGGAAGACGGCCTCGACCTGGATCTCGGTGAGGATGCCCGGCACCTCGGGCAGCACGTCCGCGGCGGTGAGGGCCGCGCGCCCGGCGGCGACCGCGTCCTCGAGCCGGCCGCCGTCCCGGGCGGCCTCGCACGCGGCGTGGGCGATGAGCGCGGTCGCCTCGGGCACGTTGAGCTTCACGCCACGCTGGTGGCGCTCGCGGGCCAGCAGGGTGGCCGTGTACAGCAGCAGCCGGCCCTGCTCGGCGGGGGTCAGGTGCACGACGTCTCCTTCCCGGCGGGGGCGGTCGGGTTCATTCGCCGATGACCACGCCGCACGCCTTGGCGTGGGAGCGGATCGTGGCACGGGCCTGGGCGAGGTCGTCGAAGGTGATCTCGGGCATCAGCGCGAGGGTGTAGTCCCGCATCGCGTCCTCCGGCATCACCACGTCTTGGTGTGCCCAGCGGGCCGAGACCGCAGCGAGGGTGGCGTCGTCGGCGACCGTGAGGCCGAGCTTCGCGGCAGCCTGCCGGGCGGCGTCGGGGGTGGTGAGGTAGGTGTAGTCGCGGGCGCCGGGCTGCGGGGAGAGCACCTCCGCGTCGATCGCCGAGAACACGCCGTGCTTGCCGCCTTCGGTGATCAGGGCCAGGATCCGCTCGAGGTTCTCGGTCAGCAGGGCCCGGGTCATGCCGATGTGGCCGACGACGAAGCCGGCGCGGATCAGCATGCCGTGGTCGCGGGCGACCGTGATCGCCTGCGAGTTGAGTTCGTACAGCTTCTCGGCCTCCGCGAGGACGTTGCGGCGGCGGCCGCCGACCGGCTTGTTCATCGCGGCGAGGGATGTCGCGGCGCCGGCGTCCATTCCGATCATGATCTGGCGCACTCCGAGGGAGGTGAGCAGCGCGGTCTTGCGGGGGTCGGCGATTCCGTCGGCGCGGCCGTACCCGACCAGGAGGGGCCGCTCGTTCTCGCTGAGGGCGGACCACCAGGCGGGGGTGTCCGCGGCCATGCCGGTCAGCAGTTGGGCGAACGTCAGGGGCAGTTCGTCGGCGGTCAGGTAGTGGTAGTCGTAGCCGGCGTTCCAGGCGGCCTCGATGGCGGCCCACGCCTGGGCAGGGGTGAGCTGGTTGCGCCACAGCTGCCCGGGGTGGATCGAGCAGAAGGAGCAGGCGTCGTCGGCGGCGAACTTCACGCAGCCGCGGCCGATGTCGACCGGCATGCCGGCCGTGACGGTTCGTCCGAGCAGTTCGTGGATGCGCGGGGCGATCCGGTGGCCGAACTGCCTGGTGTACAGCGGCGTCTGGGGGAAGACCCGGTCCACCAGGGTGTAGTCGTAGCCGGAGAACACCGGCTCGGCCCGCGTAGGGGTGGTGTGGACGAGGCCGTCGGCGCGGTACACCAGACCCGGGAACGCCGGCGGGTCGATCGGCGCCTCAGCCCGCAGGGCGCCGATCAGGTCGGTGAAGGGCCCCACGACCTCGTTGCCGACGAAGCCGTAGTCCAGGCTGGGGGACGCGTTCATGCACACCGTGGGCAGGGAGCTGAAGTGGTCGTTGCCCGCCACGGTGGTGATTCGGGCGTCGGTGTCCTTGGCGTGCCGGGCGATCAGGACGCCGGCCTCGTAGTTCGCGGTCAGCATGCCCAGGCAGACCGCCAGGATCCGGTCGGCGTGGGCGGTGATGCACTCCAGGATGTCGTCCAGCGGCGTGATCGTGCCGTCGATGTAGACCGGCTCCAGGGCGGGGTTCGTCGCCAGCGAGGAGACGAGGGACAGTGCGCCCAGGCACAGGAAGTCCGACCAGTCGGAGTGCTCCTCGGGGCGGGTGACGGTCAGCAGCCGGCCGGTGATGACGGTGTTGGAGTTCGGCGGGACGACGACCAGGACAAGATCACGGGGCATGGCGGTCTGCTCTCTGCAGGATCGGGGCACACCCGGCCGGGGCGCGCGGCTCACAGGTGGCTGGCCTACGGCTGAGGGTGCGGCCAGCGGTCGGACAGGGAGTTCGCGAGGTGGTGCATGGCGGCGGCTGAGCGTCCGGCGGGCAGGCGGCGGTGCTCCCGCTGCCAGCGGTGGCGGCGCAGCGCGACGAGCACGGCCGAGTACAGGGCCGCATCGCGCACCAGAGCGCCGTTCAGCTCGGCTGCGCTGCCCTGCTGATAGCCGCTCAGCAGGTGGCGGGCGCGTCTCGGGGAGAATCCGCGTCGGCCGCACAGGCCGAGCAACGCCATCCCCACGTCCAAGTGGGGCAGGTCCAGCGAGCCGTCCTCCCAGTCGAGGAAGATCAGGCCCCGGCCGCCGCGGACGACGATGTTGTCCGGGAACAGGTCGCCGTGGACCGGGACGCGAGGGGCATCGTGCTCGGTGACGTGGCCGACGGCGTGCCAAGTGGAGCGCGCCCACTGGGCGAACGCCCCATCGGGCAGCGTGGCCAGGGTGTCGGCGTCGGCGTCGTGCAGCCGCAGATGCGGGGGCAGCGCACTGTCGAAGCCGGCCGCCGCAGTGCGGTGCACCCGCCCGAGGAGGAGCCCGGCCTCGTGGACCAGGCGGACCGGTAGCCGGGCGGGGCTGCGCCCGTCGACGAAGTCGCACACGATGACCGGCCGACCGCCGTGCCGGGTGACCCAGCCGCCGGCGCGCAGCGGCCGCAGCCGCGGTGCCGGGGCGCCGGTGAGCTCCAGATGACGCAGGAAGCGGGCGTACTCCTCGGCCTGCGCTGGCGACTTCTTGTTCAGCACGGTCACCACGACCGTGCCGGTGGCCGTCTGCGCCTTGATGTGGGCGTTCTCCATACCGCCCGGCAGCGGTCGTGCCCGGCGCAACGTCAGGCCATACGCGTCGAGCAGCTCGGCGGCGTCCAGCTCGGAGAGCGGCTCCCCTGCCGCGGCGGTGCTCACCGGGCCTCCGGCCGGGGCGTAGGCAGGGTGGCGGTGATGTCAGCAAGGGTGGTGCGGGGGTGGGTGACGGCGCGCAGCGCCTGGTCGAGGCCGGTGAGCGTGGCCGCGATGGCGGGCCGGGTGGCGGTGTCGGTGCGCCAGGTCAGCGTTCCGGCAAGATGGCCGGCGTGCTCGTCCAGGACCCAGCGCTGCTCGATGCTGGTCGGCGCGCGGCGTGGGCCGACCCGCTCCAAGTCGATGTCCTGGCAGTGCAGGCCGTCCAGGGTGAGCGAGGTGGTGCGCATCGTGTTGAGCGCGAGCGTCACCCGGTACAGCGGGCCCGGCCCGAGGGCGCCGGTGTCGCAGAGGTTCTGGTAGAGGTCCTGGATGGGCAGGGCCTGGTGCTCGATGGCCTCGGTGACGGCGGTGTTCGCCTGCGCCACCAGATCCCCGGCGGTCATCGTCGGGTCGACGTGCAGTCGGATCACGGCGGTGTTCACGAAGTAGCCGATCAGGTGCTCGGCTCCGGGCCGGGCCCGATTGGAGATCATCATGCCGATCCGCACGTCCCGCTCGCCGTCGACGCGGTGCAGGACCAAGGCGAGGGCGGCGAGGAACGGTCCGGCCACGCCCCCGCGCTGCGCGCTGGTGGCCGCGGTCTCGCGCAGGCTCCGGACGAGGTCGGCCGGCACGAGGACCGGTTCGACGTCCACCGGGCTCAGGCCGTCGGCCTGCGGCTCGGCCCGGTGGCCAGGCAGCGGCGGGGCGAGTCGGCGGCGCCAGTAGGCGAGCTGGCGCTGCTCCTCGGGGCCGCCGCGCTCGGCGCACATCTGCCGGCTGTGGGCGGCGAAGCTGCGGGGGATGGCGGGCAGGTCCGCGTCCCGCCCGGCCCGGGCGGCGTTGTAGAGCTCGGACAGGTCGCGGTAGAGGACGCCGATGGACCAGCCGTCGCTGACGGCGTGGTGGACCTGCAGCAGGAGGACGTGCCGCTCCTGGTCCAGGCGCAGCAGGTGGACGCGGAAGAGCAGGTCGTGGCGGGGGTCGACCAGCCGGGCCGGAGCGTGGCGCAGCAGTTCCTCGGCCGTGGGGAACTGCTGCCCGGCCGCGAGGTCGAGCGCCCCGAGGCTCATCGGGTCCGGGGCGCGGTTGGTAACGAGCTGGACGGGCGCGCCATCGGGCCGCCGGCGGAAGGTGGTGCGCAGCGCGGACTGCCGGGCCACGAGCGCGGTGACGGCGCGCCGGAGTGCGGCGACGTCCAGGGGACCGTCGATGCGGATGGCGCCGCTGTCGATCGGGCGCAGCCGGGTCGGCGTGCCCGGAGTGGGCCAGGAGCCGTCGGGCAGGACGAACTCGGCGTCGAACAGGCGCTCCTGGCCGGGCGAGAGCGGCGCGATGTCGGTGACGGCCGAGGGCTCGCCGGCGGCGGTGGTCGCGGTCATGCGTGCTCTCCCTCGTGGGCGGGGATGCCTCCGAGGAGGGTGTGCAGCAGTACGAGGCGTTCGCCGCCGGGCAGCAGCCATCGGATGCGGTCGAAGTCGAGGCCGTGCACCGGGGCCAGAGCGAGGCCCGCTCCGGTGGCGGTGTGGCACAGCAGTTGGCCGATGTAGCCGGCGTTCAGCAGGGCGAGGGGTTCGGCGTCGCATCCGTACAGGGGGGCGGAGTCGGCGGGGTCGGTCGCCAGGAAGATGCTGAAGGCCGCGGTGCCCGCCAGGGGTCGGTTGGCCGGGCCGAGGTGGATGCCGGGGTCGAGGTCGATGTCCGGGGCGTGCGGGGTGAGGTCATGGGCGTCGGGGTGGTAGCCGTACAGGCCGCCGGGCAGGCCCTGGACGCGGCCGGGCCGCACGTGGAGATGGGCCTGGACAGCGTACAGGCCGCCGGCTGAGGGGTAGAGGAAGGCGGGCCGGCCGCCGGCATGGGTGCGGCGCAGGCTGTCCAGCAGGTCGGCGAGCGCCGCCAGGGTGACCGGGTGGGGGTCGAAGGTGCGCGGGGTGCGGCGCCGCGCCCGCACGTCCAGGTGGCCGGGCGCCCGTTCGGGCAGGGTGCGGGAGGCGGGGGCCGGGCCGTGGGCGGGCCGGGCGGCGCGGAAGGCGGCCCGCTCGGCGGGATCGGTCAGTTGCGGCTGGCCGGACCACACGCCCGGCGCGGCCGGCACCGAGTCGTCGGGGGCCGCGGAGTTGTGCTGGAGGAGGGTGCGCAGGGTCGGGGCGGCGTAGAAGGCTTTCAGGTCGGGGCGCCCGCCGGTGTGCTGTTCGACGGTGTTGGCCAGCCGGATCACGTCGACGGAGGTGATCCCGAGGGCGAGCAGGTCCTGGTCCAAGCCGGGCCGTCCGGGCACGATTGCGGCCAGCGCCGCCCGCAGCTCCTTCTCCAGGCCGGTGTCGTGGCGGGCGGTCCCGGTGGCGGGCTGCGGTGACCGGTGGCCGGGGTCTGCGGCGAGGCGTTCCAGCGCGCCGCGGTCGACCTTGCTGGTGGCGCTCAGCGGCAGTGCGGGCAGGATGGTGAGCGCGGCCGGGAGCATGTGGGCGGGCAGGCGGCGGGCGAGGTCGGCGCGCACCGCGTCCAGGGGGCGGGCGGTGACGGCGAAGGCGGCCAGGCGCCGGTTGGTGCGCTCGCCGGTGGCGACGACGGCGGCCTGCTCGACGCCGGGCACCGCACACAGCGCCGTCTCGACCTCGCGCAGCTCGACGCGGTAGCCGCGGATCTTGACCTGGTCGTCGCGGCGGCCGAGGAACTCCAGGGTGCCGTCGGGGCGCAGCCGGCCCCAGTCACCGGTGCGGTAGAGCCTGCGGCCGGTGCGGCCGTCGAAGACGAACGCGGCCGCGGTCAGCTCCGGATCCCGCCAGTAGCCCAGCGCGGTGCCGTGGCCGCCGATGTACAGCTGTCCGGGGACGTGTGCGGGACACGGCAGCAGCTGGTCGTCGAGGACCTGGACGCTCTGCCCGGTCATCGCGGTGCCGTACGGGATGCTCGACCAGGCCGGGTCGAGGTCGCCGATCTCGTGGAGGATCGACCAGATCGAGCCCTCGGTGGCGCCGCCGAGGCTGACGATCCGGCACTTCGGGGCGCGCTCGCGCAGCCGCCCGGGCAGGTTCAGGGGGATCCAGTCGCCGCTGAGCAGGCACACCCGCAGGCTCTCCAGCATCGTGTCGCCGGGGGGCAGGCTGTCCAGGAGCAGGTCCATCAGCACCGGCACCGAGTTCCACACGGTGACGTGCTCGGCGCGGGCCAGGGCGGTCCAGGCGGCAGGGTCCTGGCGCTGGTCGCGGGTGGGCACCACCAGGGTGGCACCGGCCGCGAGGGTGCCGAACAGGTCCCAGACGGCGAGGTCGAACGTGGATGGGGACACCGCCAGCACCGCGTCCGTCGCACCGATGGCGAAGCGCTCGTTGACGTCGAGAACCGTGTTGAGCGCTCCCTGGTGGGAGATCATGACGCCCTTGGGCCGGCCGGTGGAGCCCGAGGTGTAGATCACGTACGCGAGGTCCCCGGCCGTTCGGCTGCGCTGCGCCCGGCCCACCGCCGTTTCGCTGGCGGGGGTGGGGTCGTCGGTGAGGAGGACGGTCAGGCCGGCGGGCAGGCGGGTGCGGGCCTGGGTCTCCTGCTCGGTGACGACGACCGTGGCACCGGTGGCGGCCAGGAGGTCGTGGAGGCGTTCGGTGGGCCAGGCGGGGTCCAGGGGAACGTAGGCGTATCCGGCGAGCAGGACGCCCAGCGTGGCGGCGGCCTGCTCGCGGCCGGGGCGGCACAGCACGGCGACGAGTTCGCCGGCGGGCCCGGCGGCGGTGACCTGGTCGGCGATCTGCCGGGCCGCGTCGGCGAGTTCGCCGTAGGTGGTGCGCTCGCCGTCGCAGACGATCGCGGTGCGCCGCGGGTGCCGGCGGGCCTGCGCGATGAACGGCTCGTGCAGGAGTCGGCCGCCGCCGAGCGGCTCGGCGAGCTCGGGTGCCGGAGCGGAAGCGCTGAGGCGGGGGCGCTCGGCGGCGCCGGGGTCGTTGATCAGGGTGCGCAGCTGAGCGGCGTGGTCGTCGAGCATCGCCTGGACCAGGCCGTCGGGCATGCGGGCTTCGACGGTGTCGAGGTTGATCACGAGGTGGCCGGCGGCCTGGTAGGTCTGGTAGTCGACCAGGACCTGCGGGGTCTGACCGATCCCGAACCCGATGGTGCCGGGGAACGGGGTGGCCGGCTCGGCACCGGGCACCTCCAGGTCGAGGGTGCTGGTGAACACGACGGGCGCGGCCGCCGCGGTCCGGTCCCGGGCCTCCCGCAGGTCCCGCAGGACATCGACTCCGCTGTAGCGGGCGTGGTCGAGGTCGGCCCACAGCCGGCGCTGCAGCGCACGCAGCCGCTGGCCGAACGTCGGCGCACCCAGGTCGATGCCGGTCAGGACGGTGGAAGTGAAGTCGCCGACGATCTGGTTGATCTGCGGATGGACGTCGGGCCGGTTGTAGACGGTGGTGTTGAGCAGGAAGGTGCTGCTGTTGGTGAACCGTCCCAGCGTCTCGGCGAAGACGGCCATCAGCAGCGCGGACAGGGTCGCGCCGTGCGCGGCGGCAACCCGGCGCAGCGCGGCGAGGTCGTCGGCGGGCAGGCGCAGATGCAACCGGGAGAACCGCGGCCGCGACCCTTCGGCGGTGTCCGCAGGCTCGGGCAGGAGCGGCAGCGTGGGCGGTGCGGGCAGGGCCGGGAGCTTCGCCCGCCAGTAGGCGCGGTCGCGTTCGAAGCGCGGGCCGGTGGCCAGGGCGGGCAGGTGAACCACGTAGTCGGCGAAGGTCAGCTCGAGCACGGGAAGTTCGGCGTCCGGGTCCTCGTAGAGGGCGCGGGCCTCGCGGTAGAGGATCTGCCAGCTCAGCGCGTCGCCGATGAGGAGATCGAAGCTGAGGAACAGCCGGGTGGCCCCGCCGGGCAGTAGGGCCGCCTCGATGGTGAACAGCGGCCAGGTGCCGGTGTCGCGGCGAGCATGGGACAGGCGCTCACGCACCTGGGCGAGCTGCGTCTCGGGGTCGGCGTCTGCGCGCAGATCCGTGGTGTGGATCCGGTAGGGCGCCACGTCGGTGAGGATCTGCTGGCGGCCGTCGGGGGTGGTGACGGCGCGCAGCATCGGGTGCCGGTCGATCAGGGCCCGCCACACGGCGGTCAGCCGCTCCAGGTCGGCCTCGGGAAGGTCGGCCTCGGTGTAGAGGTGGGAGTCGACTCCGCCGAGGTCGAAGTCCGCGCTGCGCCCGGTCCAGTAGGCCTGCTGGATGCCGGTCAGCGCGAACGGCTCCCCGGTGCCGTCGGACGGGGCGGGGGTGAGCGGCGGTAGCGGATCGGGCGCGGTGGTCTCGGCGGTGAGGAGGTGGCGCACCCGGGTGGCCAGCGCCCTGGGGGTGCCACTGGTGAGGAGGTCGCCGAGGGTGAGATCGACGCTGAGCGCGGTCCGTAACCGGGCCGCGAGCCTCAGCGCCAGCAGCGAGTGCCCGCCCGCTGCGAGGAAGTTGTCGCCGGCGCCGACCGGCTGGCCGAGGACATCGGCGAACGCGTCGGTCAGCACCCGCACCAGCGGGTCGCTGTCGTCGGCCGTCCGGCCGGACGCCGGGAGGGCGCCCGTCTGGGGCCGGCGGGGCTGGTAGGGGGTGAGGTCGCCGGTGGCCGCGGTCAGGTCGGTGACCGGAACCGTCGCCTCGTCGGCCAGCCGGTGCAGCATCGTGTGCAGGGTGTGCAGCACGGTGCGGGCGTCGTCGTCACCGATGCGGGTGCGGTCGTTGACCAGGCGCAGCCGCAGTCCGTCGAAGGTCTCGACGACCAGGGCGAGCGGGTGGCGGGTGCGTCCGCCCTCGGACCGGATCCCGGCCGTCTCCAGCACCAGGCCGGGCCGGGGGCCGCGGTCGCCGGTGTGCGGGTAGTTGGCGATCGACACCACGCTGTCGTACAGGGCGCCGCCCGGCGCGAGCCCGGCCCAGGCGTACAGGTCGGCGGTGGAGCAGGCACTGTTCGCCTCCGCCTCGGCGAGCAGGTCCTGGATGGCGCTCACCCAGCGGCCGGCGTCCCCTGCCGGGGCGGGCAGCCGGATCGGCACGGTCGTCGCGACGGGCCCAATCAGGTCGGCGGCGCCGGGGAAGGCGGCCGTGCGCCCCGAGAGGGTGACTCCGATGGCGATGTCGTCGCGGCCGCGCTGCCGGGCGGCGACCAGGCCCCAGCAGGAGATCAGCACGGCCGCCGCCGTGGTGCCGTGCGCGCGGGCGAAGCTGTCCAGGGCCCCGGAGGTGGCCGCGTTCACGTCGAGGTGATGCTGTCCGTGCCGCTCCTGGTCCGGGAGCAGCGAGTGCTCGGCGACCGCGGGCAGCGGCTGGTATCCGGCCAGGCGCCCCGCCCAGTACGCCCGCTGTCGGCCGCGGTCCTGGGCGGCGAGCCAGCGCGCGTACGCGCCGAACCGCGCCCGCTCGGCCGGGGCGTCCCCGGCGTATCGCTGCAGGAATTCGTCGACGAGCGCGAGGTGCGACCAGCCGTCCAGCACGCCGTGGTGGTGGGTCCACACCAGGTGGTGCCGCTCACCGTCGAGGTGCTGCACGGCCAGGCGCAGCAGCGGCGGCCGCGTCAGGTCGAACGGCTCGGCCCGCTCGGTGCGCAGCAGTTCTTCCAGGTCGGCCTGCTGGCGGCCGGTGGCGTGACGGCGGCTGTCCACGACGCCGATCGCGCTCTCGCTCCGGGTGAGGACGACTTGCTGCGGATCGGCGGCCAGGTTCCAGGCGAGGCCGGTCCGCAGGATCTCGTGGCTGGCGATCATCCCCGCAAGTGCGCGCTCCAGACGGGGTACCTCCAGCGGCCCGGCCAGGGGGAGAACAGCCTGCTCGACGAAGAGGGCGTCCTCGGGGGAGGCGAGCGTGCCGAGAAGGAAGCCCTGCTGCACGGGGGTGGCGGGGTGGACTGCGGCGATCGTGCGGTCGGTCATGATCGTCATCCCTCGAACGTGGCGGTGATCCGGCTCAGGTCGGCGGCCGAGAGTCCGGCGGGCCCGGTGGCGGTCTGCGGGCGGATGGTGAGCGTGGCGGCCGCGCGGCGGGCGAAGGCGTCAGCGAGGCGTTGGACGGTGGGGGCCGGGATGAACGCCTCGTCGAAGCGCCACCTGACCTCGACTGCCTCCGGTCCGGTCCACACCACGGCCTCCAGGCCGAACAGCGGGTTCGCGGCGGCGTCCGGAAGGTCGGGGCCGCAGCCGGCCGGAAGGTCGCCCAGGTAGTTCAGCGCCACCGGCGGCAGCGCCCCCGTCCAATCCTGGGGCTCCTCGATCCGGCGGTGCAGGGCGGCGGCCAGCGCCGACGGGTCGCCCAGCACATGCTGCTCGGCTCGCAGCGGCCGGAGGTCGGTGAGCCAGCCCACCGCGGCCGCCAGGTCGAGCCCGGGACGGTCACGGCCATGGAGCTCGGCGCACAGCGCGGGCGGCAGGTCCGGGCGCACCTCGGCGAGCGCACCCAGCAACCCGGCCCCCAGCACGGCGAGAACCCATCGCGGTGCGTCCTGCTGCGCATCGGCCAGGGCCCGGCGGGCGCCCGCGCCCAGCCGCGAGACGGCGGTACGGCACGCGGTCGGCCCGCCGGACCCTAGCCAGGTGGGGAAGAGCGTCGCGGGCCGTCCGTCCTGGTCCCGCAGCCACACCCCGTACCCGTCCCCGCGCCGCTGTACCAGCTGGGCCGGGTGCGCGTAGGCGTGCCAGAGCTCCTGGTTCAGGCTCTGCAGGGAGACGACGTCGGCGACCAGGTGGTGGACGATCCACACGACGCTCTCCCCCTGTCCGGCGGCACGGATCAGGCACAGGCCCACCAGCCGGCCGGCGAGGTCGAACCCGTCCTCCACGCGCTCCAGGGCTGTGGCCACGGCCTGCTCCCGCTCGGCGGCCGGGACGCCGTCCAGGTCGAGGACGTGCACGGGCACCGGGCCGGGTTCGCCCAACCGGCCCGTCCACCGGCCGCCCGTGTGCGTGAACGACGTCCACAGCGCCTCATGCCCGGCGACGGTCGCGGCGAGTGCCCGCTCCAGGCGCCCGGTGTCGACCGGGGCGGGAGCGTTAGCGCTCCACCGCACAGTCCACCGCTCGGGTCGGGGGGCGGCGTGCGCGAGGAACCCGGCCTGGTGGGGCGTCAGCGGCACAGGCCCGGGCTCTACCGCGTCCCGCACGCCGGCCGGGCGCGCGGCGGCCGCGATCCGGCGCAGGGTCCGGCGCTGAAGGATGTCGTGCACGGTCAGCTCCAGGCCCGCCCGCTGCGCCCGGCCGGCCAGCAGGACCGCCTTAATGGAGTCGCCGCCTTCGGCGAAGAAGTTGGCGTCCGGGCTGGTCGGCGGCGTGGAGAGGACCTCGCTCCACAGCGCGGCGACCACGGCGAGCTGCGGGTCGGCCGCGTCCAGCGCCTCCTCCCCGGTGGCGGGCGCGGGGTGTTCGGCCAGCTCCCGGCGGTCGATCTTGCCGTTGCCGCGCAGCGGCAGCCGGTCGAGGACCTCGTACCGGTCGGGGCGGGCGTAGAACGGCAGTCGGTCGGCCGCGAGCGCAGCTGCAGCCTCGGGAAGGGCGGCCGGGTCGGCGCCGGGGGCGGGGACGAGGAACGCGGCGAGCACCGGTGTGCCGCCGGTGGTGGTGACGGCGGCCGCTGTGATGTCGGGGTGGCCGGTCAGGACGGCTTCGATCTCGCCGGGTTCGATGCGGTAGCCGTGGATCTTGAGCTGGTCGTCTCTGCGGCCGAGCATCACCAGCTGCCCGTCGGGACCGAGGAGGGCGAGGTCGCCGGTCCGGTAGGAGCGGGTGCCGGTGTGCGGGTCGGTGGTGAAGCGGGCGTCGGTCTCGACGGGCCGGTCCAGGTAGCCGGCCGCGATACCGGGCCCGGTGACGACGAGTTCCCCGGCGGTGCCGGGGAGGGCGAGCCGGCCGTCCGGCGTGCGCAGTTCGATCGTCGTGTTGTGGATCGGTGTGCCGATGGGCACCGGGCCGGCCGCCGGGTGCTCGCCCAGGCGCAGGGTGTGGGCGCAGCAGCCGACGGTGGCCTCGGTGGGTCCGTACTCGTTGGTGACGAGCAGGCCGGGTGCGTCCAGGAGGTTCAGGGTGGCGGCCGTCAGCTGTTCGCCGCCGACGACCAGGTGCCGGGTGGCTGCGGTGATCTGGGCGCCGGTCAGGAAGGTGGTGAGCAGGCGCAGGCCGCCGGGGGTGATCTTCAGCGGGCTCAGGTCGCGGGTCCGGGTGAGGGCTGTGGCCAGGTCCGTGGGCTCGTCGGAGGGCAGCAGGGTGACGGCCTGGCCTGTCAGTAGCGGCAGGAACAGGCTGGTGATGGTCATGTCGACGCTGATCGACGAGTGGGCCAGGGTGCCGCTGCCGTCCGAGGTGCCGTAGTGGCGTGAGGCCCAGCGGAGGTAGTTCATCAGCGCCGCATGGGTGATGGGGACGCCCTTGGGGCGGCCGGTCGAGCCGGAGGTGTAGATCACGTACACGTCCGTCTCCGGCCCTGCCTCGACCGGCTCCGGTCCGGCCGCCGGGGTGCCGGGTGGTAGCGCGTCGATGCGCAGGACGGGCGTGCGGCCGCCCGGCGGGAGGTCGGGGCGGTGCTGGTCCGTGACGAGCAGTCGCGGGTCGGCGTCGGCGAGCAGGTCGGTCACCCGGCCGGCCGGGAGGGCTGGGTCGATCGGCACGAACGCGGCGCCGCGGCGGGCGACGGCCAGCAGCACGGCCAGCAGTGGCACCCGGCGGCTCATGCACACGGCCACCCGGTCCCCGGCGGCCACGCCCCGGTCGGCCAGCGTTCGGGCGAACGCGGCGCTGGCGGCGTGCAGTTCTCGGTAGGTGACCTCGTGATCGTCGTCGCGGGCGGCGCAGGCGGCCGGGGTGCGCGCCGCCTGGGCGTCGAACGCTTCCACTAGCGTGGTGGGCGCCGCGGTGCCGGAATCGGCCTGGTCGGCGCCGTGCAGGCGGCTCTCAGAGGTGAGCGGGTCCAGGATCCGTGCGACCGCGGCCTCGGCCGGGGCGTCGATGTGCTCCGGCAGGCCGGTGCACAGGGCGCCCAGCCAGTCGGCCAGGCGGCGGGCGCTTTCCTCGGTGACGGCGGCGCGATCCGCGTCCACGGTGAGGCGGAGCCGGCTGCCGACGTGCAGGGAGTGCAGGTCGAGGCGGATGCTGTCGGTCGCGGCCCGCAGCGCTTCGACGGCGACGTCCAGGCCCGGTCCGAAGTCCAGCGGGGATGCATCCACGTGCCGGAATCCGACGGTGAACTCGCCGCCCGGCTGCGTGTGGGTGAAGAAGTCGCCGAACTGGGCGGCGAGCACGTTCTCGCGGTGGCAGCCGCGGACGGTATCTGCGAGCGTGTCGGCGGTCTGCGGGCGTATCGGCACGGGGACGCAGCGGCCCAGCAGACCGATCGTGTCCGGCAGCTGCTCCACCGGTCCGGGGGTGAACAGGCCCAGGGCCCCGTCCTCGCCGGGCGCGATCCGGTTCAGCAGCAGCCGCCACGCCGTCACCACGACGTCGTCCACGTCGACATCGAGGTCCCGGGCGAGGCGGACGAGCCGGTCTCCGGCAGCATCGTCCAGCGGCACGGGAAGGTGCAGGCGCGGGCCGGGCGTGGCGGTGCGCATTACCAGGGCGCGGGCCAGGTCCTCGGCCGTCGTGTCCAGCCGGCGGGTCTGCCAGTGCTCGCGGCCGGCGGCGGCTCCTGGGTCGGTGAGCAGGCCGGTGAGGAAGGCGTCGACGGTCTGCGGGTCCGGACCGCTCGCCCCGGCCGCGGCCTTGGTCCGGTAGCCGGCGGCGACGGCCGAGGCGGCGCGCAGGAGGCCGGTGGTGTCCATCGAGCCGAGCGCCGGGCTCAGGCAGAGGGTGTGGCTGCCGGAGGCGAGGCGGACGAGCCGGACCAGCGGCTGCGCCCCGTCGGCGGCGGTCGCGTCGAGGCGACGGCGCAGCGCGGGGTGCTCGCGCACGGTGTGCTCGGCGGCCGCGCGGAGCCGGTCGGCGTCCAGCGGTCCGGTCAGCCGCAGTTCGAGTATCGGGGCCGTGAAGGCGGCCTCGGGGTGGGAGGCCAGGTGGAGGTGCTGCGGTGCGGCCGGTGCGACGGTCGGGCCGTCGGTGGCGTCGATCTGCCACACGGTGGTGGCGGTGGCGGGTCGGGGGCTCGTGGTGGTCACCGGGGTTCGCCGTCCTCTCGCAGGTTGGCCAATCGGTCACGGACCAGGTCGTGCACAGTGGCGGTACCGGGCCGCAGGAGATCCCGCAGTCGCTGCAGGGGCAGTTCGGGCAGGGTGCAGAGCGCGGCCAGGACGAGCGGGTACGCCTCGGCCAGCCACGGCGGATCCACGGGGTGACGGGCGCGGGCGTCGAACCGCAGCAGCGCGCTGGCGCCGTCGGCGTGTTCCTGGACGTCGAGCATCAGCGGGTACGGCACCGGCCACAGGGCCGGTTCGCTGCCCGTGATGGCGCAGCCGTCGAAGCGCAGCGGGTGCGTGGCGGGTGGCTGCAGGGTGAAGAGCGTGTCGAAGACCGCCCCGGCACCGTCGGCGACCAGCCCGTAGGGCACCTCGGCGTAGGTCAGCGCCTCAGCCACGGCGGCAACTGCCGTACTGAGGAACCCGCCTGCGGTGGCGGACCAGTCGAAGTGGACAGGGACGGGCACGAGGTTGGCGAAGAAGCCGACCGTGTCGGCGAACACCTCCTCGTTACGGCCCGCGACCGCGCAGCCTGTCACCACCGCATCCGTGTCGGCCGCGACCGCGAGCAGAAGCTGCCAGGCAGCGAGGTGGACCGCGACCGGGGTGACAGACCGGCTTCGCGCCGCCGCCCGCAACGAAGCCAGAAGATCGGAGTCCAGTGCGAAGCGAAGGTGGCGGGGCTCGAAGGGCAGACCGGAGGGCGTGCTCCAGGGGCGGGCGGACGCCCGGTCGAGCGCGGCGCGGACGGCGGCCGCGCCCTGGTCGAACGCGCCGCTCTCACGCCGCCGAACGGCCGCGGCGCTGTACTGGGCAAACGTCGCACCGACCGGCACGCCGGCCAGGGCCTTGGGGTCCGCGTACAGGGCGCCCAGGTCGCGCTGGAGGATGTCGACGGACCAACCGTCGCCCGCGCTGTGGTGCAGCATCAGCAGCAGCACATGGTCGTCCGGGCCCAACCGCAGCACGGCCGCGCGCAGCATCACGTCCCGGCCGATGTCGAACCTCGCCGAGAAGAACCGGCGCGCCAGCAGATCCGCCCGGCCGGGACGCTCGGTCTCCGGCAGGCTCGACACCTCGTGAACCTCGATGCCGACCCCCTCACCGGCGGTCAGCCGGCGCTGCACCAGCGCCCCGCCGCCGTCGACCAGCACAGTGCGCAGGGCCGGGTGCCGGGCGACGAACCCCTCCAGCGCCGAGCGGAGCCGGCCGAGATCGAGCGGGCCGGCGATCCGGTACGCCAGGGGGATGACCTGAGCGTTTCCGCGCCCGCCGATCGCCTCCGCCGCCCAGACGCGCTGCTGCCCGAGCGACGCCGGCCCGGCCTCCGCGTCCGCCGGCAGCTCGATGGCCGGCCGCAGCTCCGCGCCCGCCTGCCGGGCCGCCCCGCGGACGGTCGGATGCGCCAGAAGCTCGTGGACCGCCAGCTCCACTCCGTGTTGGCGAAGGCGCGCGCAGATCACCGCGGCGGTCAGCGAGTCGCAACCCAACATGAAAAGGTCGTCGTGGACGCCGATCGGCGCGACCTCGAGCGCCTCCTCCCACACCGCAGCGATCCGGCGCTCCGTCTCGGTCTGCGGCGCGACGTAGGGGGTGGTGGACGTCGTCTCGCCGGGGCGCCGGTAGGCCTCAGCGGCCCGCGCGGCGGCCTGCTGCGAGACGGGCCAGCGCACCCGCGACGGAACCCTGGTGGGCGGGCACTGACTGGCGATCGGGGCCGCGGCGGCGGTCTGCGGCGAAGTGAGGAGCCGCCAGTCCAAGCTCGCGGCCGCCGAAGCATCCACCAGATCGAGCGCATCCGAGAGGTTGAACCGGGTCCGGGCAGCGTCCGCGAACTCCAGGGCGGGCCGGTTGCGCGGGCCCGGCGTGCTGGTGAGAGCGATGCCGTCCAGGCCGAGAGGCCCGGCCCGCCCGGCCAGCTCCCGCAGGACGCACCACTCGACGTTGCGACCCAGGGCGCGGCAGCTGACGAAGAAGTCCCTCACCCGCAGCACCCGGCCGTCGGCATCGGCCGAGGCGAAGCCGACCAGCCCGTAGTCACCGAAGCGGTCGCGCACCCGGACCGACAACGCCACCCCGGCGGACGCGAGCACCTGACGGACCGTACCCGGCGTGTGGACGCGCAGCGCCAGGTTGAACTGGGTGGTGCGGGCCGCGAGCTGCGCGATCCGCTCCACCTCGTCGTCCGTCGCCTCGGACACCTCCACACGGAGGTCCAGCTGCTCCAGGTACTCGGCCGTCGTCGCCGCCTGCGCCGCAGTCCTCCGGCGCCGGGCCTCCCCTGCGATCAGGGCCGTCCGCGCACGGTCCTCCGCGGTCCCGGTGCCCTCCAACGCCAGCTGCCACGTACCGCGCAGGGCGGCGGTGAACTCCTCAGCCTCGGCGGGCAGGTCGACGACTGTGACTCCCGGGTGCGCGATGGCCACCTCGGCCCGCTCGGCCGCGCTGTCGTCGACGAAGACCAGCGACTCCACCGCAAAGCCGAGCTCCTCGGCGATCTCACCGACGGCGACGGACTTCGGGCACCAGCCCGCTCGCACCACCGTGAAGTCCTGCAGGCTGAGCGGCATGTCCGGGTGAGTGGCGAACACCGCTTCCACGTCGGCCGGGTTGTTGCGCGAGCACAGGCACAGCACCCGCCCTGCCTCCAGCTGCGCGCGCAGCGCCTCCTGCACCAGCCGGTAGGGGCCGCCCGTTTCCACGTTCTCGGGTCCTATTTCGCCGCACACTCCGCCCCACAGTGTGTTGTCACCGTCCACGACCACGGCCTTGACCACCGGCCGATGCACGGAGGTCATCCGTCGCAGCACCCTCTCTGCCCACGCCAGCACCACACGCGGCCTCTCGGCAGCGACGTCGGCTGGCGGGAGGGGTGGCGGCTCGACCCAGGTCAGGGCGCGGGCTGCGACGGCCTGACGGGCGATCCGCGTCTCGGCGGGCATCGCGCCGGGACGAGCGGTCACGTACAGCGGCAGGGCTGAGGTCTGGGCCCAGCGTTCGGCGGCCGCGATCTGGCGCTCCATCCACGGCGCTTCGGGGCGCGAGGCACCGGGCCGCAGACCGTACAGCATGTAGATCTCCGATCCGGCGAACAGCGCGTCCTGCTCGACGACCGTCTCGAAGCCCCAGCGTTGAAGGAGGGTCCGGAGCCTGTCCATCCGTCCGTCCCGGTCGTGGACCTCGGCGACGACCTGACCGATCAGGGGCCAATGTTCGTCGTCGAGCCCGGCGAGGACGTCCTCCTCTGCGCGCTCGGCGTCGACCTTCAGGAGGTCAATGCGGCGCACAGCGTTGTCGCGGATCCAGTCCGACAGGCGGATCACCGGAACCTGGAGCTCCTGCCGCTCGGCCGTACGTGCGCGGGCTGTCGGCGCGAGAGCATCGGCGGCGGCCGCTCGCAGCTCGGCGGGGAGTCCGGGAAGTGCGTCGGCTTGGTGGCGCGCGTACTCCCCCACGATGTGCTGGTCGCCCTCGGCGTCGGCGTAGAAGCCGGATTGCAGCGACGACTGCGGGTAGAAGGTGAGCGCGCGGACGCCTGCGCTCGCTCCGGCGGCAGCGCAGCTCACCGTGCCGCTGATCCCGTACAGGCTCATGTTCGTCTGCAGGGCGCGGGCCACGACGGGGACCGGCTCGAAAGCGTGGATCGTGACCTTGCTCGCCTGCGCGGCGGCGAACAGTGCGAACATCCCGATGTTGGCCCCAACATCGACGACGGTGTCGCCGTCGCAGAGCTGTACGCCGTGTCGTAGGTACTGGTTGCGGACGACGATCTCGTCGTAGAGCTCACGCGTCTCGTTCGCGTTCGTCTGCGCGATCGCGCGGCCGTCCGGCAGCACTCCCAGGTCGGCCCCCAGCGCGTCCTCACCTCCCGGGGCGTCCTCGGACCTCGGCTGCGGGAGGCTACCGAGGCCCTGCTCAAGGACGACGAGGTTGGCTCTGCACGCCGTCGGCCGGACCCATCCCCCAGCTGGCCCGGACGCCTGCGTCTGCTCGGTCTCGACGCGGTGCACCCTCACGGGCAGCCCGACCGCGTACCCCCAACCCTGAAGCGCAGTGGTCACGTCAGCGAGGCCGGCACCACCCAGGACCTGGATCTCGAAGCCCAGCGGCTCGGCCTGCTCCGCGGCCTGCGCCACGGTCAGGTTCGGTGCAGCAGCCAGAGAATGCAATACGGATTCGACCAGTCTGGCGAGTGCCCACAGCCTGTCTTCGTCGGCGGCACTGGGCAGAGCGCTGAGGGTCCACTCCCAGCGCGCCGGAGTGACACGGACCGAGCAGGCGAGTGGAGACAGCGCCGGGGGTGGGGTCTGCCCGGCGGCCAACAAGTGAAACGTCGGAAGCGCACTGGAGTCGATCAGCTGCTGAAGGCGCGGGAGCCCGCCGACCTCGGCCCGAGCCGGCGAGCTGTCGGCCCACCGTGCGGAGAGGTGGCGGATCGGGGTCTGCGGAAGCACCTGCAGAGCCTCAACCCGCGATGGCTCCCCAGCCGCGGTGGTGCTGCACACCATCCGCACGTCTTCGACGCCGGAGCTGATCGCCAAGACGACCGCGAACGCCGTTCGTGCGAGCAGGCCGGCGTCGAAGTCGGCCGCTGCACCCGTCCAGCCGACGGGCGGGCGGGTGAGGGATGACACCGTCAGCCGATGAGACCCGCGGTCGGGGGCTGTATCGGCCCGGCGCGTGCACGGCCGTCCGAGATCGGCCCGTTCAGTCGGTGCAGACGCCATTCTTCCCCCTCGTCGACGTGCACATCCCAGGCTCACGACAAGTCGGCTTCATGCGGCCGAGACCTCGCTCCGTCCGGGTTCTACGGACGCGCCAGTTGGCCGCCCTCAAGGAGACCGCCGGTAGACAGCGGCAGGAAGATCGCTGTCGTCATCTCGAGTGGCCTCGCGGTCATCCAGCGGTCATCCACCTGCCCCCGGGGTCTCCCCTGAAGGGCTTCGACCGGGGACACTTGGACGGCCGGTCCAGCAGCGGAGGGGGAGCACTGTTGAGCGAGGTCGGGGATCTTCTCGACTACCTCGTCGCACATCACGGGGGAAAGGCCGAAGCGTTCTTGAAACGGATCGCGGCCCGCCATGAGCACATGGGGTTCGGCAGCATGGCAACCCACAAGCAGAAGCTCCACCGCTGGAAGACCGGTACCCATCCGGACAGAAACACCCAATTCGCGCTTGCCGACTTTCTGGGTTGCCCCCGGCGCGACGTGGTGGAACTCGGCTGGCCGGCCTGGCTGCATCGCGCAGTCCCCGATGCGCTGCTCGCACCGCGCCGCGCGACCCCGACCGCGCTGAAGGCCCCACGAAAGGCCGGTGAAACCGTGGAACGTCGTCGGTTCATGATCACAGCCGCCGCCGGTGGCATGGCTCTCGCGCTTGCACCCGGCGCCCCAGCCACGGCCCGTGCCGGCCGCAGAGTCGGTGATGGCCTGGCCGCCCTTCACGAACAGCGCTTGATTGCCCTACGGCACCTCGACGACAAGGTCGGCTCGGGCCACGTCTACAACGCCGCCGTCAACGAGTTCGACATGATCACGGGAGCGCTGCGTACCGCGTCCTACAGTGAGGAGACTGGTCGGCGTCTGCTCGCCGCCGCAGCCGACGCACAGCGGGCAGCCGGCTGGACCGCTTACGACAGCGGGCACCCCGACCGCGCCGAGACCCACTTCGCGGACGCCTCCGAAGACGCGCTCTCTTCCCAGGATCCGGAGGTCCTGGCCACGACCCTCTCCTTCTGGGCCATCAAGCTGTACTCAACCGGTGCACCCCAGGAAGCAGTTTCGCTCGTGGAAGCCGCGAAGGTTCACGGTCGTGCAACCGGATCCGCCCGGATGCTCGCGATGCTCCACGCCCGGGCCAGTCGAGCCCACGCGCGGGCGGGCGACCTGCGTGCTTCCGACAGGGAAGCGAACGCAGCCATGGATGCCTACAGCAACGCCATCTCCCTCACCGAGGATCTACCGTCGTTGTACTGGGTCAACCTGGGTGAGATCCACCAGCTCCTGGGCAGCTCCGCGCTCAACCTCGGTCATCCCGCCCGCGCACTGGACCACTTCCAACAGGCCGCCACCGTCGGCTTGGCCGAACTCCAAGAGAGTTACGACGGTGACTCCTTCCCCCGAGGGGCGGCGATCTACGAGGCCCGCGCCGCCGAAGCGCACCTCGAACTCGACGCCATTGAAGAAGCCGTAGCCGTGGCCCACCTCGCCGTCGAGCACATGGGCGGCGTGAACTCCGCCCGCGGCAGCAGCGCCCTGGCCGATCTCCGAACGAAGCTGCGGGTACATCGGAGCGTCCCGGAAGTTAGAAACTTCCTGGAATTTACCGCGTAACCGAGCCTCGTCTTCGATCGGATCGGTGATCTCAGACCGGCGGTGGCCGACTCAGGCAGCCAGGCACAGGAGCTTGCGAGAACGGCCGCAGCCTGGGCCTCAGCCGGGCTCCATGAGCAGGCCGGTGTGGGAGTGGGACGCCGGCTTCTGCCGGATGTCCTTCCTGAGTGCCCGGTTGATCTCGGGGTCGCGGCCGGGGACGTACGAGCGGACCGGCTCGTAGCCGCATGCGGTGTACAGGCCGAGAGCGGCAACGTTGCGCATACCGGTCTCCAGCAGGATCTCGGTGGGACCACGGCCGAGCACGTCTTGTTCCAGAGCGGCGAGGATCCGGCGCCCGAGTCCCTGTCCGCGAGCGGACGGCAGCACATACATCCGCTTGATCTCGGCGGCCGAGGTGTTGAAGGTGCGCCAGCCCCCGCAGGCCAGTGCCGGCCCGTCCCCGAGCCGGGCGACGAGGAACAGGCCGTCGGGAGCGTCGAATTCCGCGTCCTCGGTGGCTTCGGGGTCGTCGGCCGTGCCGTAGGTGGCCAGCTGCTCCTGGTGGAGGGCCTGGACGAGGACGCGGGCGTCAGGGCTGCCGTAGGGGACGGCGGTGAGCGTCCATTCCGGGGCGGCCTGGAACAGCGAGGTCATGGTGTCGATGGTGCCGTGCCGCGGGCGTCCAGCGCATCACTGTGTCCGGCGCCTCGCAGTTGCCGACCGACCACGGTGCGGACTCGGGTGAGGAGGCTGCGGCAATCGCAGGGGCGGGACGGCATGGCCCGGCGCGGCGCCGAGAGGCTCTGGAGGACAGGGCGGCGGTCTCAGAAAGCGGTGTGGGTGTCGCTTCGCGGATCCCCGGTTACCCGACGGTCGTCGTAGAGCCCGTTCTGTGCCGAACGGCGCCAGGGTCGGGCGTAGCGGAGGGCCACGTCGATGTCCGGGTCGGTCGAGTCGAGGTTGATGTCCGCGACCGCCACAGCAGGTTGCCCGTCGGCGGGGCACTGCGCTAGCCACCGGCCGCCGGGGGCCACGATTCCGGACGGCACCGTGGTGCTGAACTGGGCTGGGATGGAGTAGCCGAGCCAGTAGCTGTAGAGAGTTCCGTAGGCTTGGGCGATCCGGGCCCGCGGCGCGTCGTCGACCATCACGGAGAGCAGGACGCAGTCGACGTCCAGGCGTTCGTACTCGGCGAAGAGTGGCGGGAAGTTCGCCTCGACGCATAGCGCGCAGCCGATGCGGATGCCGTCCACCTCGAAGACCACAGGCTCGCGCCCCGGGGTGTACAGGTAGGAGACCTCGGTGTGCGACAGGAAGCGCTTGTCGTAGCGCGCGACTAGCTCGCCGCGGTCGGAGACGATGAAGAGGCTGTTGTGGGGCCGGTTCGGCGGTGTGAGCGGGTGGATCGACCCGAACGCCGTCCACAGCCGTAGTTTTCCCGCCAGCGCGGCGATCGACTCGGCTTCTTCGCGCAGTACGTCCCAGGCGGCACGGCTCCAGTCGGCCGGGGCCAACTCGCCGTCGGGGCCGGCCGCCATCACGTGCTTGCTGGGGTAGGTGATCGCTCCCTCGGGGAACTGCACCAGGCGCGCGCCTGCGTCGGCGGCCTCAGCCATCAGGGCCCGGATCTCCCGCCCGGCTGCTCGCAGCGCGCCTCGGTCGGTGGGATCCTCCGGCACAGTGCTCTGCGCGACAGCCAGCCGCAATGTCCTCGCCATGGCGCGGACGCTACGGCATCCCAGCCCCTATGGCTTGAAGCTCGGGTGGACCCGACCAGATCCGCGTGGTTCCTGTCCGGTTCGCCGGCCGTGACCGGCGGGCTGGATCGCCGATCATGGTGAGGGCTGGCCCGCGTTCGTCCTCTCGCGCAGCCGCTGAAAGACCACCTCGTAGGGGCCCGCCCCCTCTTCGCAGCGCCGGAAGGCACGCCCGTCAGGTCTGCTCCGGGCTGCTCTCGCTCAGGAACTCGCGGGCGCCGCGGAGCCGGGTGCGCAGCTTCTGCTGGGTGGCGCGGTTGTCGAGTCGTACGTCGAGCCCGCCGTGCAGTCCCGTGTCCGAGCGGCGCGCCGAGGGCAACCGGGCGGGGTCGAACCCGTCGCGGCGTGCGATGAGCTCGCCCAGCTCGTAGCGGCTCAGGGCATCCGGCCCAGCGAGGTGGAATACGCTGGCGGCCTCGGATGCCTCGGACCCGGTGATCTCCCACAGGGCGGCGGCGAGGTCCTCCACGTGGACGGGGCAGCGGATGTCGTCGGTGTACAAGGCGCCCTGCCGGGTGCCGGCGGCCAGCGCGTGCACCAACTGCTCGTGTTCGGAGCGGCCGTTGCCGATGATCAGTGAGGTGCGGGCGACGGCTGCGTGGGGGCATAGGAGGCGTACGGCGGTCTCGGCGGTCGCCTTCGCGGCCCCGTACGGGGTGAGCGGATCCGGAAGGCAGGACTCGTCGTACCAGTCGCGGCCCGTGCCGGAGAAGATCGCGTCGCTGGAGACGTGCACCAGGCGGATGCCGCGCTCGGCTGCGGCTTGGGCGAGGCGGATCCCGCCTTCGGCGGTGACCGCCCAGTCCGCGCCGCCGCTCGTCGCGTTGATCACTGCGGTCGGAGCCACTGTGTCGAGGACCTCCTCCAGGCGGGCGGGGTCACGAAGGTCGAGGTGATGCCAGGTCGCCCCGTCGCTGCTGCCGGGGCGGGAGTGGAACGTGGCGGCCGGGCGACGGCCAGCGGATACCGCCTGCCGTACCAGCTCGGTGCCCAGGAAGCCGCTGCCGCCGATGATCAGCACAGTCATGCCGCCTCACGTTACGGGCGACGGGTGCCGCCCAGAGCGGCTTTGGCGGGATCCGCTGATCCTTCTGAAGCCGGGTCGGACGAAGCGGGAGACGGGCCGGTTCATGGCCCAGAGACGCAAGTAGAGGCAGGGAAGACCGCGCACGCGCGGGTTGCCGTCCGGTTGACCGGCCTGTCGACAGCGCGTTCAGCCAGTCTCCCGACGTGCTGCGGGTGACACTGACGGGTATGTCCGACCGATCGACGCTTCAGCAGGTCCCCTACTACTCGCAGTGGGAATCACCCGATCTCGTCCCGGAGTTCATCGCCGGGACGAGATCGGTCCGTGACGACCCCCTGTGGCAGAAGTCCGGCGCTGCCGACCCCGACGAGTACGCGTTCTGGGCCGACCGCACGTGCGGCATCGCCTGCCTGCGCATGGCCCTGGACTACTTCGGTGAGCAGGTCCCGCCTGTTATGCCGCTCGTGACTGACCTGTGCGAGGCCGGCGCCTACGTACGTGCCGATGACACCGTGGCAGGTCTGATCTACCGGCCCTTCGCCGCCTACGTCACCCGCCGATGGTCTGCGATCACCGCTACCGTCCACACCGACCTGGAAGAGACGCAGATCGCCGACGCCCTTCACGCCGGTTCCCTCGTCGTCATCTCGGTCCACAAGACGATCCGGACACTCGCCCCGCACCCCGCCTCAAAGGGCGGCCACCTCGTCCTTGCCGTCGGCGCCGACAAGACGGCCCTGCGCATCAACCGCGTCCCCTGGGCCGACCTGCCCCGCTTCTACGCCCGCCGCGGCATCGTCCTGTCGCACACCGAGGAGCCGGTCCGATGATCCCCATGACCCTCGCCGAGGTCGCCGCCGCCACCGGGGGCGTACTCGACACCACCGACGGCACCCCTGTCGTCGACGCGCCGCTCGCGTTCGACTCCCGCCGTCCCTCGCCCGGCTCCCTGTTCGCCTGCCTCACCGGCGCTCTGGTCGACGGCCACGACTTCGCCGCTCTCGCCGTCGAGCAGGGAGCCGTTGCCGCGCTCGCCCAGCGCCCGGTGCACGTCCCGGCCGTCCTTGTCCCTGACGTCCTGACCGCCATGTCCGACCTCGCCCGCGCCGTCCACCAGCGCTACGACGGCGTCACCATCGGCATCACCGGCTCGGCGGGCAAGACCACCACCAAGGATCTCCTCGCCCACGTCCTGGCCGCTCACGCCCCCACCGTCGCCAACCGTGCCTCGTTCAACAACGAGATCGGCTTCCCCGTCACCGTGAGCTCCGTCCGGCCTGATACCCGGTACCTCGTGCTGGAGATGGGCGCGCGCGGCAAGGGCCACATCCAGGCCCTGTGCGACATCGCCCGCCCCGGTATCTCCACCGTCCTGAACATCGGTTCCGCGCACGTCGGGGAGTTCGGCTCCCGGGAGGCCATCTCGGATGCCAAGGCCGAGATCGTCCGCGCCCTCCCGGCGACCGGCAAGGCCGTCCTCAACGCCGACGACCCGCTCGTGGCGGCCATGCGCCGGGAACACGACGGCCGGATCCTCACCTTCGGAACCGACGAGGGCGCAGACGTGCGCGCCACCGACATCACCACCGACGAAGGCCGTCCGACCTTCACCCTCCACCACCAGGGCCGTACTGCGGCCGTCCAACTCACCGTCTACGGCCGGCACAACGTCACCAACGCGCTGGCCGCCGCCACGACCGCGCTCGCCGCTGACGTACCCTTCGACACCGTCGCCACGGCCCTGTCCGAGGCACGGATGGCCACCGGAGGACGCATGGCCGTCACCACCCGCACCGACGGTGTCACCCTCATCAACGACGCCTTCAACGCCTCCCCCGAGTCCGTCCTGGCCGCCCTCGACGCACTGACCGAAGTGGGACGCGGTCGTCGACGGATCGCGGTCCTGGGCGAAATGGCCGAACTCGGCGACGCTTCCGTCCAGTGGCACTGGCGCGTCGCTGACGCCGCCGCCCGGGCCGGCCTCGCCCACCTCCTTGTCGTCGGCAGCGGAGAGGGCGCCGACGTCCTAGCCGACGCCTACACCGCCGCCACCCACACCGTCCCCGACCGGCATACCGCCGACACGGTCAGCGCCGCCGTCCGCGCCATCCTCCTCCCAGGCGACGTCGTGCTCGTCAAGGGTGCCCACGCCCTGGGACTGGACGCCGTCGCCGACCAACTCCTCACCGTCTGACCCACGACAGGGGCCGTAGGGCACCCATGCGGATGGCCATCTGCCGCCGGCCCCGGCCCGCTCGGAGCCGCCCTCCGGTGACGGCCGCACTCAGGTGACCGGCTGAGGGTGGGCGGTGTCGATGCCGGTTTTTCCCGAGCGAGTGCGGCCGCCAGGCCGGAACGGCCGGTCGGTTCTCTACCTCGTTCACCTGTGGGAACGTGCGTCCGGACGGTAACCAGACAACGTCCGGCAACGTTCCGCCAACGTTCACCGACCCGCTGCGATCCGGTCGCCTGATCGGCTGCACTGTTCCCGGCCCTTTCAGGACGGCCGCGAACAGTGCAGGAGACGAGGGCGGGGCGGGAGCGATTTTCGCATGGTGACGATCAACGTGGGGGTGCTGCTCGCGGTCATCGTGGTGATGCGGTTGCGCCGCAGGACCCAGGCCAGAAGCCGTGTCGAGGAACGCAACACCGCGCTCTTCGTCCTCGCTCTGGGCATCGTGATCGCGCCGACCCCGCTGGGTCAAGGCATCTACAACGTGATCAAGCAGCTGGTGAGCGGCATCTCGCAGGCCGGCACATGAGCCCACGACCCCGGCAGGGCACTCGCCGCTCCCCCGCCCGACGCCAGCGCCGTACGTCCCCCGCCCCTCGACGCCGGTCTGCGCCGAGGCGTCGCCCGGCTTCCTACCGTCGAAGGCGGACGCCTGTCTGGGAGCAGGCCGGTCTGCTGCTCCTGGCGCTCGCCGTGGCGTGGAGCCTGGCGATCGGCGCGTTGCGGTGGCTGGCTGCACACCCCTGGGTGCCGATCGTGCTGCTGCTCGTCGCGGCGGCGGCCGGCGGGGTGTGGATACACCGGCACCGGGAGACCGCCCGCTGGAACCGGGTACGTGAGCAGGGCCTGCGCTACGCGATGCCGCAGATCGACGCCCTGCACCACCGGCAGTTCGAAGAAGCCGTACGGGATCTGATGCGCCGTGACGGCTGCTCCGAGGCGATTCGGGTCGGTGGGGCCGGCGACAATGGTGCCGATGTGAAGGCCACGGACCCCTTTGGCCGCCTGTGGGTGATCCAATGTAAGCACCGTAAGGCCGGACTGGCCGGCTCCGCGGTCGGGACCCCGGACCTGCACGTCCTCAACGGCACTGGCCGGCCCGTCCACAACGGTGACGTTGTCGTGCTGGTCACCAACGGCCGCTTCACGGACAAAGCCGTCACCTTCGCCCGATCCCAGCGACTCCACCTCGTCGACCGCCACCTGCTCGCCCGGTGGGCCGCCGGCTCTACTCCTCTGTGGGAACTCCTGAGCGCGGTTCCCGCCCCCCGCCGTCCCGCCTCCGGGTCCTGAACCCTGCCGAGGTGCGGTGGCGTCAGGTGGCCGAACGGACAGACTCACGGTGACTTCCTCAACGCATCCCCTCACACGACGGCCAGGTCCGCACCGGGGTTCGCGCACCGGCGCAGCCGTCCCGCAGTGCCACAGCCGGGTCCGACTCCAGCACTGTCATCGGATGCGTCGCGGCGAGGTAGCGGGAAGCAGCTGGTCAGGGCCGTCGCCCTCGACATGGCGGCCCAACCGTCTGGCCGCCGGAAGCCGCTGGAGCTGCCTGCCTGGTCCGTGAGCGGTGACGCTACCTTTGGCCGGATGCAGCCACAGCGACCTTCCACCCTCGCGCCCAGCTCGACCTCCTACGAGCAGCCCGGCACCCGCATGAAAGCCGTGATGCTCTCGCTCGTCGCCGGGCTCGTGCTCGGCGCCGCGGGGATGGGCGCTGCATGGGCGATGAACGCCGACTCCGACTCTCCTGTCGACGGGACCCCGGCCGCAGATGCGCGTGCGGCCTGCGAGGCGCTCGACGGCTTCGACCCGGAGAAGTACACGGCCAACGGCCCTGCTGGCGAGGTCGCCGTCAACCGCTATGCGGCAGCCGGAGCACTTTCTGCGTCGGCGGCAGCAGGTGACGCGAAGTACGAGGAGCTCGCACAGGCCATTCGCCGATCACAGGACCGCCACGCCCAGGTGTTCGACTTCGACGCCACGGTGAAGAAGGATCTGGACCAGGCGCGCGAGATCTGCCGGGCCCTGTAGCCCGGTTACCCCCGGCCCGCCAGCGGCGTGGATAATTCCGATCGTCGGCCGAGACGTGCGGCACGGTGGCCCCCGACCGCCTGGCGCTCAGGTTTTCCGGCGGCCTCTACTGCTCGTAGGTCCATGCCCGGCCGGTCTGGCGGTACTCCTCGACGGGGATGGGTGCGACGCCGGTCCGCATCCGTGCGGTGTAGAGCAGGCCGTCCAGGTGGTCGATCTCGTGGTGTATCAACCGTGCGAGCCCACGCTCGTAGACGACGGTTGCCGCCTGGCCCTCCAGGGTCGTGGTCTCGACAGTGATCCGCAGCGGACGGGGAACGAGGCCACGGACGTCGAAGTAGCTGAGGCAGCCCTCGAACTGTTCATCCGTCTCGTCAGAGTGGTCGGTGATGCCGGGGTTGAGCAGGACGATCGGCGGGGTGCCGGCGCCGGGGGGCTGGACCACGGCGGCGGCCCGGCCGATCGCGATCTGAGGCGCCGCGAGTCCCATTCCCTTGGCGAACGGGTGAGTCTGCCCGATCCGCTGCATGGCGGAGAACAACTGCTCGACGGCCTGCTCGGCCTCCCGTCGCTCGGCCGGAAGATCGAAGGGGCGGGCCGGCTCGGCAAGGACGGAGGCTCCGCGCTGCACGACTCCGAGCTCGCGCATCTGCTTGCTGGGCCGTGCCTGGGCCACCTGAACTCCCGTCGATATACGCCATGTTCGGATTGAACCCGGGCCTGCCTCTCAAACGGTACCGGGCGTGGAGGTCCAGTGTGGAGCTACTCCAGGGCCGTCGGGTGTGCGGGAAACGCGCGGCGTGGTGGAGGACTGTCCGGCCAGCGGGGGGGGCCTGGCAGCGCGGAGGTGAGAAAGCACCGGGCCACCCACAAGCGTCCGCCGGCAGCTGACGGCAGCTTCCTCACTGGGTGCGGGGCTCTTGCTCGGGAAGGATGATGATGCGGGTGCCGTTGGGTGCGGTGCGGCCGAGGATGCGCAGCTCGTCGAGGTTGCGGACGAAGATGAGCAGTCCTCTGAGCTGGTCCCAGTCGACGAACTGGGGCCGGGGTCGCAGGACGGCGTAGGGGCGGTCGCCCGCGTACAGGGGTGTGCCCAGGGCCCAGCGGCGGCCGCCGTCGCGGTAGCGCAGTTCGGCGTTGACGCCGAGCAGGAGGCGGGCCTCGGCCAGGGCGGCGGCGTGGAGGTGTTCGCGTTCCCGGCTGGGGAGGTTGACCTGCCACACCGGCTCGGGGCGCGCAGCGGTAGGGCTGGCCTGCTGCGGCACGGTCGGTTGTCGGTCCGCAGGCCCGGATGGGGGCGTGGGCGGGGCGGCGGCCGGGCGGGCCCGCCTTGCTCGGTACTCCGCTTTCCGGCGGCGCTGCTCGTCCTCTCGCACCCGCTGCTGTTCTTCGAACGCGGCGACGGCGCGGTCGTGGGATTGCTGGTAGGCCGCGGCGGCGGTGATGTACTGCCGTGCGGTCCAGACGCCGGTCCAGGCGTGCTGCTCGGTGTGCAGCCAGCTCGGCATTCGGTGAGGGACGGCGCGGCCGGCCAGCGCCCAGGCGGTGAAGTCCCGCAGGTCGGCTGTCGTCTCGTGCCACTCGCCATGGCCGATGGAGCGGCACAGCAAGTGCTCTTCACACCTATCGACGGTGAAGCGGGCCAGCCCGCCGGCGACCGTCCAGTTCGGCTCGTCGTCGCTCGGCGGCCGGACGTGGATGGAGGGCACTTCGCCGACCCAGGGCCGCAGCTTCGTCGTGACCCAGCACACCCGTACACCGTCCTTCGCGAACCGCGCCGTACGCTCGCTGATCTCGTCCACGGTGATCGGGGACAGCTGCGCCTCCCACGCCATCCGCAGGCTGCCGTCCGGCGAGGACGCCATAACGTCGGCTCGCCAGTCACCGTCGGGCCCGCGGACCTCAAGCTCGGCGTGGTACCCGGCCGCGCGCACGGCGGTGGCCAACTCCAGCTTCAGCAGATGGTGCTCCATGGACTCCCTGGCCAGCGCGCAGGTGGGCGCGCCAGGGTCGTGGGCGAAGAACCGCAGCCCGTGCCGGGAAACCTTCGCGTGCATCGGGTACGCGCACTCCGGACAGACCATCGCAACGCGGGGGCGGGCGCGGTGGATCGCCTCCCATGCCCAGCCGCAGCCGAGGTCGGGCTGGGTGGCATCCAGTCGGCCGCGCCCGTCGTGTTGCGCGGTGAAGCCCACGGTTTCCTCCTGGTCAGGACGCCTGTGATCCGGGATGCGGCTGTGAGAGGTGGCTGCCGGAGACGTCGACGGTGAGGTCGAGGCGGACACCGGGCTGGTCGGGGGCCGGTTCGCATTCGTCGGGGCACAGGTAGAAGGGGACAAGGTTGACCGACGTCACGGACACCCCTTCGTGCTCGGCGATCCGCCGGCCGTCGGCCGTGAGCAGGGCGGCGACGTCGTCGCCGGTGATGGACACGGTCTGGGTGCTGCGGGCGTCGACCTTAATCTGAGGCGGGACGATGGCCATGCGTCTCCTTCATGGGGGGCGGGTGGCTGGGTGAGGAGGAGGCGGGGTGCGCCCGGGCGTCGAGCGCCGTGGAGGCGTCGCTTCAGGGCGGGCTCTCAGCGGCCTTCCTCTGTCGGAGCCGTACGGCGGTGCCGCCCCTTCCCGGGGCCGAGCGCAGGGCGATCCCACTCAGCGGGCTTGTCCTTCACCGGCTGCAGGGGATACAGCAGGGCCTTCGCGGCGTCCAGGTCCTCGGCGACGCCGATCGTCTCCCACTCGGTTCCGTTCCACTCCTGAATGACCCGTGGGACGTCCGGCTCGACGTGCGCCGCTCGATGTGGGCCCTCGGTGAGCGGCACCGCTCGTCGCTTCCCCGTCGCGGCGGCCCGGCGCTCCTCGCGTCGCTGTGCCCACTCCTCCAGCGGTTCTTCGTTCATCGGAGCATCGTGACGCAACCCCGCTCCGGGTCGCCACCCTTGGCCGGAATGGCACTGTTTGTGCTCCTCCGTCCTTTCGAACTCCCTTCCGCCGCCCAGGATCGAGACGGCCAGGGGCGGGTGCCTTCGCCGAACCGGTGGCCGACGTCTTCGCCCCACGCGATCACGGGGGGGCATCGCCCGCCCTTTCAGGGAGGAATTCGCTCATGTCCAAGAAGACGCTGGCCCGCCGGTCCGCGCCCGGGGGCGGACCGGGAGAAGCTCGCCGCCGAACTGAAGAAGAAGTATGAGGCCGGGGCCAGCATCCGGGCCCCAGGCCGAGGAGACAAGCCGCTCGTACGGCGGCGTGCACCGCCTGCTCGAAGACGCCGGGACCACGTTCCGCTCGCGCGGTGGCGTCCGGCACCGTCCCGAATCCTGACGGTTTCGCCACCTCGAGTTCCTCCGGTCACGGCAGGGGTCGTGCACGGTCGCCAGGCCCACCGGGAAGAGGGGGGTGCTCTCGGTCGGCGTCGCCCGGCCGGTGGGCCGAGGCCGACACGGGATGTCGGTGCCCTGTGGTGGTGTTGGTGCCTGCCTGTGATGTGAACTCGCGAAGGAGCACCGATGGTTGAGCACGAAACGCATGGCGGCGAACGTCCGGAAGACGGCGATGCGCCCGCCGGCTTAACCCAGCGCACCGCGGTCCCGGACGGAGGGCCGGGCCCTGACCTCCTGCTGCACTCCCCGGATCCGGGCCGCGATCCTGCCGGGCCGGAACGGTGGGCGGAGCTGCGTGGTGGCGTGCTGATCGGCGCGGCAGTGGTCGCCCTCGCGGCGGTGGTCGGGTTCGGGATCTGGCTGGGAGCCTGGCTGAACGAGCACTGGGGGATTTATGCCGTCGTGCCGCAGGTGGTGTGCATGCTGCTGGCCGTCTGGGCTCTGGCCGGCGACCAGCGCCGCCGGTGGGAGGAGCGGCGGGCCCGGGGGGTGAGGGTGCCGCTGGAGGTGATCGACGCTCTGCATCACCGCGAGTTCGAGTTCGCGGTGCGGGATCTGATGCGCCGCGACGGCTTCGAAGCCGAGCGGGTCGGCGGAGCGCACGATGACGTCTGCGACGTCCGCGGTGTCGATGCAGATGAACGGATCTGGGTCGTTCAGTGCAAGCACAAGCGGGACGGCTGGGAGGGCAAGGCCATCGGGGTGGAGGTCCTGCAGCGGCTCGCTGGTACCGCGAGAACGGTCCACAGGGCCCGGTTCGCGCTCATCGTCACCAACGGCCGGTTCACCCTGTCGGCGGTGGAGCGGAGCGAGACGTACGGCGTTCATTTGATCGACCGGGGCCGGCTGGAGCTGTGGGCCGCCGAGGGCCGGCCGCTGTGGACGGTGCTGGAAGGGGGCAAGCCCGCCCGGCGGCTGCCGGGCCAACGCCGCCGGCGGCCCGGGCAGACTCGGGCCGCCGCTGCCGTGTCTGCCTTGGGCCGTCAGGGCCGACCGGGGGTCCGGTAGATCCATCCGGCGCCGAGCCAGTCGTCGGCGTTGAGGGTGCCGCGGGCGTCGATCACCTTCGCCTTCGCGACGCGGGAGGCGAGCCGGGCGGGGTCGATGTGCCGGTAGTGGGCCACTCGGTGAGGTGCAGCAGCAGGTCGGCGTCCTGCGCGGCGGCGATCGGGTCGTCGGCGTAGTCGAGGGTGGGGTGGAGCTTGCGGGCGTTGGAATGGGAACACGCTGCCCGCCCCGTCCTTCCGCCGGTGTGGCCGCCTCCCGAGCAGCCGGCCACACCGGTGCTCCCCGTCCTTGGCGGGTTCGACATCCAGACCCTTGTCGGGCTCGCTGCCGCAACTGCCCAGCGTGCCCACTCCCTTCTTCACGCCCTCGCCCAGACCGACACCACGGCAACGACATCGCCGGCGGGCATGCCCGCGGATGCCGACCGGGACGGAACTTCGCCGGCCTCGCGCCCCGTCTCCCATATCCCGCTGCAGCAACGTCTCCAGGAGCTCCAGAAGGCCACTGGCATGACCAAGGCGCGACTCGCCCAAGCCGTCCGCGACTGGGGCCTGAGCGGCTGACCTGGCATCTTGATCTCCCCGAGCGTCTGCTGGGCGCCGATGTCCGAGTTCGTGCACGGGCCGGATGATCGCCCAGAGGGAAGAACCCCCCGCCCGCCGGCGAGCGGCCGGTGCTGGACCGTGTGCGGAGTCGTGGAGGCGGAGTCATCCGCACACCGCCTCGGGCGATGCGTCACCGGGCCAGGGTGGCGTGGGCCAGGTCGGCCGGTACGGATCGTCGACGATCCACCCCTGCCACGCCGGGTCGCGGAGCTCTCCCGTGTTCTGGTCGACCACGCCCTCGGGCACCAGCCGCAGCCGCGCCCGGCCGGGCTGGCGACGCTTGGCGGCGCGCTGTGCGCGTGCGGTGAGCCATTCCCGGTAGTAGCGCCGCTGGTCGCTGTGCCGTTTCCGGCGCCGCTCCCCCAGGCCCGCGGTGCCGCGGTCGAGAGCGACTTGCCGAAGCTGGTCGGGGTCGGGGCGAAGGCCTTCGTCGCCGGCCAGGTGGCGGGGCAGGTAGACCAGGCCGTCGGCTTCCTCGGCCAGGCCGTCTTCGACGAGCTTGTCCACGCGGCGGCGGACCGTGGTGCGGTGCAGGCCAATCACCGCGGCCAGGTGCGCGATGTCGAGGCCGTCGAGCGGGTGGAGGGCGGCGAGGATCCGGGCTCCGGACGTGCCGTGGGCGTAGTGGTGGCAGGCGTCCGTACCCATCACGGTGCCCAGGGCGCGGGTGCTCACCTCCCGGTCCGTGTGCGCGTCCGGGACACCCTCTGCCCCCCTCTCCCCCGGAGCTGGACGGTGTCCCGGGCGCGCACAGGATGCCTCGGCCTCTTGTGGGATCCGCAGGGACCAGGTCGAGCTGCGCTCACCGGTGCCGACCGTGACCAGGGACAGCCACCCGGCGGCGCGAAGGCGGGTATTGCTGGCTTCCACGGTCGAGCGGGCGCAGCCCATCAGCTCGGCCAGCTGCCGTACTGACACCTCGTGCTCGAGACCGCCGGCCTGTTCGGCCAGCTGCAGCCGCGCGGTGAGGTTCTTGAGGTCGGTGCCGCCGCCGGGCCCCGGCCACACGACAGCTTCCACGGCGGCCCGCACGCGGGCGATCGCCACCATGGCATCGGCCCGGCACACGATCGCGCCCGATGTGCCCACGAACGCGCGCGCCTTGTCGAGCATCCCGGCGAGCTTGCCCTCGGCGTACTGCTCGCCCTTGCGTGAACGCAGCGATCTCGCCCAGGCGCCGCCGGCGGTTGGGCGCAGCACCAGGGCCTCCCACCACTGCGCGAAGGTCCACTCCCGGCCGGGCTGGGAGACCGCGACTGCCAGGGCCATCGTCAGCCGGTAGCCGGAATCGGCTGACGTCCTGCCCGCGTACCGGCGTTCGGTGTCGCCTTCCAGCAGCAGCCGGCGCGCCCGCCCCGAAAGGCCCGGCAGCCCTTCCACCCACTCGGTCAACGACGGCCGCCGAGCGGGCCGCTGCGCGAGGACGCGTACGGGACGATTCATGCCCCCACCCCCGCCGGCTCCCCGCTGCCGACCGTCGGCGCGGCCGCGGATGTCGTGGGCCGCCGTACGGACACGGCATGTTCCGGTGGCGCCGGGCGGATCAGAGCACGGACCTGAGCGGCCGCCTGCGCGTACCAGTCCGGCTCGGTATCCACCTCCGCGGCTGGCCGGGCGGACCGCAGCGTACGCAGCCGGTCCTCCAGAAGGGCATGCGCTGTGTTCAACCGGGCCGTGTGCGCAGCCTCTTCCGCAGCCTCGCGAATCTCGTCATCGCTGGCGTCGAAGTTGCGCCGCAGGCGGTGCAACTCAATGCGGAGGACCTTCTTGTACTCGGCCTGGGCCGACGGCTGGTAGGCGAACCTACTCAGCGCCCGCCGCCGCAGGGCACCCAGCTGGAGTTCCGCGGCCAGCCGAGCCGCGAGTGCCACCGACTCGGGAAGGGCGCCTCCGCCCGCGGCGAGCAGCTCCGCCACCGCCTGGTCGACCGCTCCGCGCATGTCCCGCTCGGTCCTGCGCACGACGTCCAGCCGATCGAGCTCACTGCCCAGGCCCCAGGTGGCCACCGCTACGTCGACGGCCTCGGCGACCAGCTCCTGGACACGGCGCTCATCGCGGCACTGCCCGCACATTCCCGCCGTGTTGGGCTTCCCGCACGCCTCGCACGCAAGCGCCTGCCGTGCGGCCTCCTGGGCCGCGTACTGGGCCCGCTGCTCGGCCCACACCCGTTCACGGGCGTGCCGCTCTCGAGCGGCCTGCTCACGGCGGACTGCCGCGAGGGCGGCCTCCTGCTGCCAGCACGCGTTCAGCTCCGCCTCGAACGCAAAACGGTCTACCCGGCCGCCGGCCAAGGTCGTGGTCGCTTTGGTGAAGGCGCGGGCCCGCAGCGCTCGTCCGTCCAGAATCAGCATCTGGCAGGCGGTGCAGTCGGCCCGGGTGTCCATCCGCCGTCCGTCGTCGCACCGGAGATCCGGGCACATCGCCCGGCGTGGCAGAGCACGGCCGACCAGCCAGCCCACGGGGTCGGTGATGGGCACCGTGCCCTGCTGCGCCAACCGGCGCTTGAGCCGTTCCTGCAGGATCCGCTCGGCATCCACCTCCGGGCCGCACGCTCCCGAGATCTCGCCGAGTTGGGCCCGCACCACTTTCGTGACGTACCGGCGCGTCGTCAGCCGGTCCAGCTGGCCCCACACCATGGCCACCGGCTCCAGCACGCGCTCCAGCCCCTTGGGCACCTGAGCCCACACCGGCGGCGGCCCACCCGACGCAGCCCGCCACGCTTGGAGAGTCGACGCCGCGGCCGACACCTCCGACTCCCCCTCCGCGAGCGGCAGATCGGGTTTCTCCCCGCGAAGCGGGCCGTCCCCGCCGTCGACGACCGGCACGTCACCCTGGAGACCACCATCCGATGCCCCGGAGTTCCGACCCTCGCGTGCGCGTACCGGCTGACGGCAGTACCCCGATGCGGCTTCGCCGGAAAACCCAAAACCTCCAGCACCCTCACCACGTACATCAGCCACAACAGCGTGGTCGGCGTGAGGGTCTGCAGCAGCACAACTCGCCTCGAACGACTCAAAGACGGTCTGACCTGCGAAAAGATCGCTCTCGGCGTCGTCGAGACCTCTGGGTGCAGTTCCGGAAGCCTCCTCGGCCCCATCCAGATCATCCCAGGACAGCTGCCGCCAGCCATCTCCCTCCAGCACAAGCTCGTCACCGGCGTCGTCGCGACAGGCACACCGCGCACAACCCGCCACATCACCGGCAGGCACCGGATCCGGTGATGCCGAACCCTTGAGGACAGCAGCGTCCTGAACCCGGGCCTCCGCCCCGTGAGCGGCCGCCACCGCCGGCACCACGAGTCGACCCGAACCGCCTGACACCACCCCCGCGGCCACAAGGCGGCCCAGCACCGTTGCGGCGACGGGCACACGGCACCCCAGCAACCGCGCCAGCGTCACCGCCGCCCGCCCATGACGAGCCACCGTCTTCGCCAACGGACCGCCGATCAGAGGCACCCGCCCGTCCGGCCGCGCATGCAAAGCGAGCAGAAGCAGAGCCAGGCGATCCGACGCCGCGCCCCTCCCCCGTCGCCCCACCAGCAGACCCGGAGGCGTGGCGCACTGCTCACCCCACCCGGGAGCGAACAGCGCTTCCACGAACCGCAGAAGCGTCGCCAACTCGGCCTTCGACAACGCCAAGGGTGCCCCGACGTCGCTCCGGGCCTCCCACAGAGGCTCCACTCGATACTCGACGCCCGTCGGCAGGCCGTCGTCACCCCGCAGGACCCGCGTAGCGACGGCATCAACCTCCCGCAGAACGCCCAGCACCTCGTGGTCCACCGTCGACTCCGACACCCCGAGCCAACGACCCAGCTCCCGGGCCGTGGTCTCGACGCGGCAGGTGCCATGGGCGGCCTTCGCCATCAGCACGAGGGTGCCGAGACGCACCACGTCCTTGCGGCCGACGAGCCGGCCATCTGCCAGCAGGGCGCGGACAGCTGCCAACAGCCGGAGCCGCATGCCGCGACCCAGTTGCAGGGCCGGGCGCGGTCGGTCGGTCACCTGCAGAGACCTTGACAAGACGCCTGGGACCAATAGCGCTGGATCCGGGTTACTGGGCTTCTCGGGTAGGCTTCCGCCTGCTTTAGGCATGACTGAGCCAACCCTCGTACGGGTAGCTATGATCTGCTCCAGTCGAGGAGGTACAAGGGCGTCCGTCATCGCCACCCGGCGGGCTAGGCCGTAGCACAACAGCCGGGCATGCGACGCGATTCAGCTAGAGATGTCGGTTGTGCCTCACCTCCTCGACAACAGCAGTGGCCCGGGACCGCAGATCCCGGGCCGCCCTGCTACATGAGCCCCTGCAGGGCGTTTCTCAGAGAGGCCTGCTGCAAGGGGAGAACCACCGCGGAGGCCAGTGCTTTTCCTCCGACTCGGACCGCTGGCTTCTTGTTGGAATGCCCAGCAAGTCACTTTGTTTCCCGGTCAGGACGCCGGCCGAAGTGCTTGAGTTGAGGCCCGTACTCGTTGCGAAGGCTTATGTCGTCCAAAGGACGTCGAATGAGCCCACCGTCAGGGAGGTCGTAGAGCTCGGCCCAGTGGGATCGGCCCCCCTTCGTCTGGTGCTCGATGATTCGAAGCGCCGAACCAGGGTGCTGCGATGACGCATGCTGCCGCACCTTTTGGTACGTGGTGTCATCGAAGGCGGCCCTTGACGTGGCAAACACCGTGACCTGTTGGGGAATGGTGCTGAAAGCCAGCAGAGAGATCTCAGTGTCTTGGACTGTGATCGTGGTGTCCAGGATCTTGCGGGGCCAGTGGAAGATCGTTTCCAAGTTCGGCGGCAGTTCAGCGATCCATTCGCCGATCGGGACTGCGACGAAGTTGGTCCGCTGATGGGCGAGGACGAAGGCCGTGTGGGCGCCGAAATCGTTGGTGACTTCCACACCTTCAGGGGTGATCCACAGGATCGAGTCCATCTTGGTCGCAGGGTCACGCGCAGCATCGCGCGCCGCGTTGACCGCAAGCGACTGCCAGGGCTCCATCGCCCGAGCCTCGCTTCTGGACCGCTTCTTGCCTGGCCAGACAAGCTGGTCCACAAACGCGAACACGCGCACGACAATGACGTCTTCGCCGTCGAGTGCGCTTGAGTTTACGAGGCCAAGTTGGGCGGCCTTGGTCACCCAGGAGCGGTTGACGTTGGCCGTGCTCGCAAGAACGGCTGGCTGCACGTAGGCGGACAAGGCGTCTCCAGTGTGTGTCCGTAAGGCTGTGGATCACCGTAGCGCATGGCGGCCTGTTCTCGTGTCACGACGCGACACGACCTTCCCTGGTTTTCGCTGCCCCACCTGGACTTTCGCCCGGATTGTCCGGTACTACCGAGCTGTTTGCGTGTCGCGTCGCGTCATAGTCGAGGCCCTCAAGAGAGACGAGCGATGCGAACATAGGGACGCGCCAAGATCCCTACAGACATCCCTACAGGCATCCCTACAGACATGACTACAGCAGTCCCTACGGACCTACAGATGTAGCTACCGAGTTGCCTACGAGAGACTTTGCTCAACCGGTCGCTATCCGTGCTGCTCGAAGGGCGTGTACAAACGCGGAGGCGCCGACCACATTGCTGTGGCCGGCGCCTCCGCGGACCTGTGAGGTAGGCGCGCCCTTACTTGCCGAGCGGCCCTTCTGCTTCGAGATCACGGAGGAAGCGGTCAAGAGCGCCTGAGTAGACGTGAACGGCGATGCGCGCGTGCCCTGCTTCCCGAAGATCATTGGCCAGGGGTGCTGCGATCGCATACACCTCCGGGCTGACCCGATGGCTGGCCTGCTTCCCCGTGCCGACGTCCGTCTCGCGAGAGAGAAGAAACTCCTCCGCGAGTGCCAACTGCTCCTCTATGGTCGACGGCAGATACTGGCTCATTGCAGCGTCAACATACTGCGCAGCCGTCAGCGATTTGCCGGAGGAGGAACAATCTTGCGCCACCCGCTTGCTCAGCTGAGTCACCAAGTCCGCTGCGAAGCGAAAGGGATGGGTCTGCCAGTCATCTCGGCGGAGCTTCAGGTCCACCCTGCTACTACGCCATGAGTTGAGCAGTGCCGTGTGCGCGGGCCCCAGCTTGGAGCCTTGGCGGGAAGGAGCCGAGCGCTTTCGACGCGATCCTGCTGACGGTGTCTCCCCTGCTCGCGACTCAGAGGCCTGGGAGGAGAGCGATCCCTCCCCGGAATCACTCGGCTGTTCGTCGTCGGAAGCGTCGGGTTGCTTCCCAGAGGCTCCGTCGTCGTCGCGATCGTCTTGCGGTACCTGCTCGGTCTGTTGGTGCGCTGCCCCAGAGACATCAGGGGGAGAGGAAGCATGCTCAGGAGCAGAAGGCGGATAGTCATTTTGGCCGCCGTCTGCGGGTGTAGTTCTGCCGGGAGGTGCAGGGGCGTCGGGAACAGATGACCGCTCAGCGGGGTGCGGTGCTGCCGTTGCGACGGGTGCCGGTTGCCTGGGTTGCTCTTCCGAGGAGGAGACCGACAGAGACGTGATGGTGCTGGACTCGGCTTCCTTGTCCGCCGGTTCCACGTCGGCCTGCGTCAGCGTCGTGTCCGCCGGATGTGTCTCGACAACGCCCTGCGAGTCGGGAGGTGCGCTGGGTCCTGGTACGGCAACGGCATCCTGTGATGCGGGGGGCGGCACTTGGGCGGCCCTGACGGGCTGAACGCCGGCACCCTGGCCTAGGACTGAGCGAGCCGCCACGCTTGCCGCACCCGAGAGAGCGGGGTTGCTGAGTAGGTCGGGACGAGGCCGGAGACCGGCCACTTTCTTCGTCGCCTTCTTTCTCGGCTGCTTCCGCTCCGCTCCGGAGGCTTCTTCCTCAGGCATCGGCGTTCTCCTCGACGACGATCGGATCGGCGATGGTCCACTTCTGGCGCGGCATCTGGATGCGGTCCAGGATCTCCTCCACAACACCCGTGTACTGCTTGCCACACGAGTGATTTGGGAACCGCGTTACGGCGGGCCGACCGTGGATGTATGACTCTGAAATGCGGACGTCCCGGCGCACATCTGTAACGAACGGAAAGAGGCCTCGTCCTGGTTCGGCGTTGATCCCGTCGCCGATCATCGCGTTGCGGATGTCGACGTCCTGATTAGTCCAGGCAGACTCGGGGTTGGAGCGGTTGAGAAGAGCACCAAGGAGCTGGGGCTCGCACACTCCCCCGGTATTCGTTGCGATGGCGTGCGTGGCTGCACTGAGAACCAGGGCCCCCTTGATGGACTGGTACTCCGGGATGCAGATAGTTACCACGTAATCGGCTGCTGCCAGGGCCACCGCGTTGAGGTGGGAAACGGCCGGCGGCGTGTCGATGAGGACGAAGTGGAAGCCCCGTGCCTCCTGAAGCAAGAGGTGCCGGAGCGTGACGATCTCCTTGTAAGGCTTCGTCACGAAGGCGTTCTGCGCCGCTGACATGGACGCCTCTTCCGAGGCGAGGACGCAGAGCTGACCGTGGCCCTCGAAGTCCCCCAGGACGTCATCGGTGCGGTCGAACATCGCCTGCTTGAGGTGGGGGCGTGGGAACTTCTGGAGGGCCATCTGCAAGATGTAGCCGAGGGACCGCTGCAGTTCCGCCTCGTTCGCCGCCTCATCTTCGTGGCCGCCGAGGGTGATTCCGAGCGCGGTGCCAGCTTGCGCCTGGGGCTCAAGATCAACGATCAGGACGTTGTAGCCAGCCATGGCAAGGCGTGCGCCCAAGTTCACCGTTGTGGTGGTCTTGCCAACGCCACCCTTCTGGGTGGCGATGGCAAGCACGACCGGCGCAGGGAGCGATGTCTCGTTGGCGACATCGATGGCGCTCGCAAGGGCTGTAGTCATCGCGAAGGCCTCCGGAGGTGGCTGAGAGGGTGGCTGCGGGAAACGCCAGGACGGCTGTCGCGTCGTGTCACGCGAGTGGGGTGTATCTGAGTGTTCGTTCTTGCCATTTGCTGCATCACAAGTGCGCTCTGCTGTGTATACCGGACATTGGGGGCGTGCCCCGTGCACTGGATGCCTGGACTCCGTGTCACGACGCGACACGGGTGACGATAACAGGAAGTTGTGACGGGTGCTGGTGCTCTGGCAAGGCGCGCGGCGTGTCGTGGGTGTTGGGGTTCAGCGAGTGGATGTCAGCGCCAGGGGCGGGATGCTTCGGGGTGCGGTCGAGGGGGCGTCAGGGGGCGTAGAGCGCCCGGGGAGAGGGGGGCGGTCATGGACGAGTCAGGGGATGTGCCAGACCAGGTAGCTAAGTGGCAAAGACAAGACCGTCGAACGGCAGGGCGTGAGCGAGAACGAGGACAGCGGCGTGCGTGAGTGAGGAGTAGTGCGTGAGGGGGGCGCAGTGTCGGACAAGAGAGCAAAGAAGGCGAGAGGTTGCGGGGCGACCGAAGTGACTACGTGAGTCGATGCCTACAGACGAACAGGCATCCATACAGAGATACCTACAGAGATACCTACAGAGATGTCTACGTGCCTACAGAGATGCCTACAAGAATGAATACAACGTAAAGACGTGTTGGTCGAGAGGGAGTAAGCAGTGGCGTACCCACTAGATACCCAGCACCAAGGAGGGGTGGCGACCGAGGGAGTCTGCAAGAAAGAGGTGATGACAAGAAGCGTGAGTTCCACTGGAAAAGTATTTCTACGTGACACATTCCTGTTGTGGTGAGATGTCGGCATCTGCAGTTTCCGGAAACCCGAGTAACCTGACGCCGTAGCGTCGTCCCGGCCAAGCTACGTGATGAAACTGTCAAGAGCATCCCGCTTGCGCGTAGATGGAGTGTGCTAGTCACACAGCGCGGCGACCAATCGGCTTCGGTCAAAACCAAGAAAAGGACGTGTTGATCGGCCAGGGTCGTTGGGCGAAACCTGCCATAAACAGCCCTGTGCGTGCCCGGAGTGCCGAGGGCGAGCAGATAGACGGTGCGTCCGAGGTGCTCGCGTGGGCTGAAGTCGGCGGCCGTGAGGATGCCGGGGCCAGCCGGGACCGGCGTGTTCAGGAGGGCGAAGGTCCAGGCGAGCCGAAGACGACGTCGCTGTGGTCGGTCAGGGCCAGTCCAGGGGAGCCTTTCGGTGACAAAGGCGGGAACGCGCTCAGGGGGCCGGCGGCTACGCGGCCGGTGTGTCGAGGTAGGACCGGAGCAGGCGCAGTGCGGTGAAGATGTGCCGGGCGCGGCCTTCGTCGTCCTGGTCGGCGAAATCGCGCTCCTCGCTGGCACAGCAGTAGTCGACGATGTCGGTGATGCTGGCGCGGATCGCGGGCGGCAGCAGCGCGGCGGGCGCACCAGCGTGCGGGTTGCCAGGGGTGGTGACGAGAACGTTGCCGAGCTGGTCCAGGCGGACGGTGCCCGGCTCGATGGTCAGGGCGCTGACGCGCACGCCGTCCAGGAGGGGCACGTCCGGGTCGATCTCCTCGCCGGTGGTGGCTTCCACCCGGGCACGGGCCTCCTTCACGCTCGTCCCGGTGACGCGGACCATCACGGTTGCCAGGGCGAGGAAGGCCAAGTCCGCCTGCCGGCGGGTGCCCGCAGGGGGTGCGTAGGTGGCGGTGTCCAGAACGGTCAGGGCCTCGCCGATCGCCTTGGACAGGTGGGAGGGGACGAGGCTGGAGTTCTGCAGCAGCGCGAGCTTGTCGCCGGGGGCCGCGGCGTCGACTGCGTCGAGCAGCTGCTGGTCCTCGGTGTCGTCGCTGGCCCACTGGGACGCCTCGGAGGTGAGTGGGTCTAGGAGCGCTTCGGCGGCGGCCGTGCGGGCGCTCGGGGTGATCATCTGTGGTCCTCCGGGATGTGGAGCCGGACCCGCGTCGGGCGGGTCCGGCCGTGTGGACGGGGCAGGACAGCCGGAGGTATCAGGACGGTGCGGGGACGGCGTGGGTCAGGCTGAGCCGGATGAGGGGGGTGTCGCTGTTCCACCTCTCGATGCAGTCGGGGCAGGTGGCCAGCCGGGGATCGGCGGCGGCCGGGCGGTCGGCGCCTCCACACAGGGCCGGTCCGGCGGGGCCGGGCGCCAGCGGGCGGGGGAGCGGGGCCGGCCGCCAGCGGCGGGGGTCGGTCCGCTCCGGGATGCACGCGTCGGCGAAGGGGACCGGGGGAGCCTGGTGAACGGCGAGGGCCAGCTGGAGCAGCCGGTCGCGTACTGCCTCTCGCGGGCCGTGAAGGGCGATGCCGTTGCTGCCGGTCCACACGGCGACGGCGATCTCGCCCGGCTCGACCACCGCCCCGTCGATGTCCTCGCCGGGAAAGAGCAGTTCAGCCCCGCTGGAGGCGTGGGCCCATTCGAGTCGTTCGCTCATCAGAAAAGTCCTTGGGGTCTGGGGAAACAGAGGAGGAGGGGCGGGGCGGGGCTCGGTGGCGCGCCCTGCGCTGGCAGGCCCCGGGTTCACGCGGGCTCCCACGCGCCCCGGACGGTGAACTGGCCGGTGTTGAGGTCGACCACCAGCCGCGATCCCGCTATGGGACAGGTGAAGCTGGAGTAGTCGCGCAGCGCGTGCTCGACGTCGGTGCCGCCGTAGTCGACCGGGGTCTTCGCCCCCGACTCGTGCCGGGCGACAGCGTTATCGCCCCAGCACACGGGGTCGTAGTCGTTGTCGTGCGTGCTGAAGGTGACGTGGGTGACCGGCTCGGAATGGTCGGTGAGCCCGTCGCGGTGCAGCACGGCACTGTCCGCGCGCAGCGCGGCCAGGAGCCGGGCCTCGACCCGTGCGAAGCGGCGGGTGCTGACGCGCCTGGCCAGCTCGTCGAGCTGCTGCTCGTCCAAGGCGTCGAGGAGGCGATCGATGATCGATTCGGTGGCGAGCGCCGAGCTGGTGGCGTGCGCCGGGCCGGGGCGGTCGCTCATGACGTGAACTCCTGTGGAGGGAAAGGGCAAGGAACGAAGCGGCTCCGCATCGCTTCAGGGGTGACAGGCATGTCGATGCCGCGCGTACGAGCCCTCCTCGGGGCGGTGCTGTGGGAGGCAGGGCCGGTCGGCGGCACGGGACGCCGGCAGCCGGTCACGCACGTGTTGGTGATCAGTAGGTGACGGGCTCGAAGTACTCGGCGGTGTCGTCGACCCAGGTGTCGTCGTCGTGGGCGTTCTCCTCGTACGCGCGCTGCACGGCGCGGCGGTGGTCGTCGACGTCGAACTCCCACGCCCAGTTCGCGCCGTTGGTGAACGCGGGCCGCGTGAGGGCGTTGATGGCGGCCTGGTCACCGTCGGCGACCTGGTGGGAAGCGGTGATGCTGAGGGTGGCGCCGTCCTTGGACCAGCAGCCGATCAGCAGAGTGGACATGGTGTGGCTCGCTCTCATGGCGGCCAGGGCCCGGCGCTGGCTCGCCGGGCCCTGAGGGATGGCGGCGCTTAGAAGGCCAGGACGACGCGGATGTGTTCGCCGTAGCTCGGCTTCGACCACTTGGTGAGGGAGTCGAGCGCGGCGGCGATGTCCTCGAAGCGGTCCCGGTCGCGGAACCCGCCGGTCACCTCCTTGGTCGTGCCGCCATACATCTCGGTGACTTCGGCGCCGCGCCAGCCGGGCCCGCCCCAGTACTCGAAGACCACGGCGTCGGGCATCGGGGCCTGGTCGGCGTAGTGCTTGAGGAGGGCGCGGCGCAGCGCGGCCCACCGGCGTTCGGTGTACATGCACGGGTGGAGGTCGCCGACCGGCTTGCCGTTGCTGCCCCAGCCGCAGCCCTCGCAGTAGCGCAGCCCTCGGTAGTTGTAGGCCGGGCAGGACGGATTGCCGCAGCGCCACAGGTAGCCGGCCTGGCGGAAGAGTTCGTGGGTGAGACGGGTCTGGGTCTCGTCGGCATGGGCGGTGAGACGGGCTATGACGGAGCGAACTGCTTCGGCTTCGGACATGGGAGTTCTCCGCAAGGGGGCATGGGGGAGCAGCGTGTGGCTCCGGGGGTGTGGGGTGGAGGGGAACGGCGCCCTCAACACCAACAACAATACACATTGAAATGAAAATAGGCAACATTTTGGGAGTGGCGCGGCCCCCTCCAGGCCCACCTTGCAGGCAAGCGGTCCACCGCGACAACCCACCGCTCCACAGGGCCTTCACCGACGTCAGCGGCCGGGGTCCTCGCAGCGGCACAGCCTGAGCGCGGGCACGCTGCAGCAGCGAAGCGTCAGCCGACTCGGAGGCTGATGGGCTTCTTAGGGCGGGCAGTTGGAGCACGCGGCGGATACACGAGGCCGCCGACGCCGCCGTGCTGATGACCGGTCTGCTGTCGCTGCACGAGGTGCGCATCTCGCCCGGCCTGGCCGGTGCCGGCCAAGGTGCTGGCGATGGCGGTGTCGGCGGCGCTCAGGGACAGGTCCGCCGCCCTGCTCAGGACCGGCCAAGGACGACGCTGCCCCGGTGCGTACGTGCCTAGAGCGACCCGTCCGTCCGTCAGGGGAGCACGGTCTCGGTGCTGGTGCGCACCACGGGCCGGAAAAGAAGTTCGGGATGCCGAGCCTGGCGGTCGGCGAGTTCTGCACGGACCGCCGCTTCCGACGTGCAGGGGCGTCCCACGGACCGCCACGCCCGGGTGGCGTCGTGCCACACCTGGACCTGCCAGGAGGTTTCCACGCTGCTCTTTTGCCCGGCGTCCCCGGCACCGGGGGCCGCCCCGATCGCCTTCAGGCATGCCCGGCACAGCTGCCCCCAGGACACGGGCCCGCGCGCCAGCTCCATGAGCGGGGCGGTCTCGGGTACGGGACGGCACACGGTGTCGGCCTGGAACTCGCAGGGCACGGGAGGCATCTCGCCGCCGCTGTCGAGCAGGTGCAGCACACCGGAGGACAGCGTGCGGCCGATATGGAAGCCGCCGAGCGTCGCCGGCGCTGCGGTGGGCGAGGGGGAGGGGATGGTGTAGCGGGTAGCCGTGTGCCCGGTGCCGGGCGTGAACGAGATGAGTCCCAGAGCACGCAGCCGGCGGCGGGCGGTGGTAACGGTCGGCCCGCTGTAGCCAGTTGCCCTGGCCAAGTCCGCCACGCTCATGGACTTCCCGTCGTGCTTCTCCAGCACCTTCAGGACGGCTCGCTCGCTGCGTCGCAGCTCCGGTGGTGCCTCGGTGGTCATGGCGAGAGCGTACGACCTTCACCTCGCGCAAGCAGGCCCTTCGGGAGCACCGCCGACACGATGCCCGCGCCACTCGCACACGCAGCGCAGGATGACGCCCCGGACCGGACGTCACGATGCGAGGAAGACAACCCCGCTGCGGTCTTCCTGTATCCGGGCCACCCGGACAGCAGCGCCGAAGGTGATACCACGGAAGTACTCCGCTTTCACCTGCTCGACCGGAATGATGTCCTCCTCCGCCGCAGCACTCAAGTGCGCCTTAACGCCCTTCTCCCATACGACAGCCGACACACAGGGACGGGAGATCCACGCGTCGAACAGGACCGCCTGGGCGATCTTGGCCTCGCTCTCATGCGCCATGATCCGCTTCTGGACCTGCGCCTTGTCCTCCTTCTTCGTCCGGCCGACCTTGACGTACGACAGCTTCGAGCACATCGACCGGAAGAACAGGACATACAGCCGGTCACCAACGACGTCGAGCGAACCCCCCTTGTACTCCAGGTCCCTCCACGACTGGTGCCGCACCGCCGCGACGACCTCCGCGGGCGGCAGACGCCGGGCGTTGAAGTAGTCGCCCAGCAGTACCTTCGCCGTCATGGGGTCCAGGAACGGGTTCCTGTACTGCACGTTCAGCCTCGTCGTCGGCAACGCCTGCTGCTCCCACTGCGGCGCATCGGCGACGGAATGCTGCTCGTCGCCGAAGTACTGCTCGGTGTAGAGGTCCTCTTCTCGCATGTCCGAGATTGTGGTGCGGCAGCGCAGCCGGCAGAAGAGCACCTCGGCCAAGGGCCAACCGCCGGATACCCCCTCCCGGCCAAGGCGATGCCCCCTACAGTGCTCCCATGGCCTACGACGAAGAGACCGGGACCATCCGAGACGTGTTCGTGGTGGAACGCCCGGCTGGGACCAGCCTCTCGGATTCGAGCAGTCCCGGGGGGATCAGCGCCCTCCTGCGGGACGCCGCCAACGTGCTCGCTGGACACGCCGTGCTCTACCCGGCCGACGCCGAACTCGACGAGATCAGGGCTGAGGCGAGGGAAGAAGGCCGTCAAGAAGGCGTCACGAAGGGCGTGGTGATCGGCGTCGCCGCCTCCGTCGCCGCCGCCGCGCTCGGTGCCGTCGCCGTGAAGACCGCACCGCACATCAAGAGCAAGTTCAACAGCCTCAGGACGAAGCTGAACCGCAAGCCCGAGGACACCGCCGAGACAGGCCCCCTCCAGGCCGTGCCGGAACCGCCCGCCACGAAGGACGAAAAGCCCCCGCACCGAGGCCGGCACCTGCACGTGGCGTGAGGCCCCCCGGACCACCTGCCGCATGTGTGGCGCGCGCCTGGGAAGCCACGGGCGGCCCGGCGCCGCTGGAGGAGTGCCACCTGGGCGACTCCCAGGGCCACCCGTCCTACGTACTGACGGCCGGATACGGGCCCTACGCGGAGGACGCGAAGTACTGGGCGTTCGAGCGGCGCGACGAGAAGGCCCCCGCTGGGGCGAGGGCGGGCGAACTGCTCACCGCGGGGTACTGGACCAGCACGACCTGCGACGGCGGGCAGCCTGCCTTCTTCATCGTCGTCCCGGCGGGCGGCGGCGCCTACCGGCCGGCCGAGCAACCCGCGGACGACCTGGCCTACGCGCGGGCCGCGCTCAAGGCGTTCGCGGAGCGGTCGGCCAAGGCCCACGGCTGTCCGGTACCGCCCGCACCACCGGCCTCTGGTGAGGCCGAGCGGTGACCGGAGCCAACTCGTCGCCGCGGGGCGCGACCCCGCTTACCGTGCCGGGGATCGAGTGACCGGCGATCGTGCAGCGATCGTCAGGAAAGACAGACGACGGCGAGATGAACGAGCCGGCCACACGGGAGGCTTCCCCGCCCGTCCAGGCCGCTGTCGGTGCGCCGTGTCCGGATCCCCTGCAGTCCTGCGCCGGCGGCAGCGGCGACTCTCTCCAGGTCGTCACCGCGTGTGGCTGTCGCCAGCAGCCGGACCGTGAAGTCCCGGCCGTCGTCCTCCACCCACAACTGGGCCCCGTGCAGCAGGTCTTGGTCCAGTGCGGCCGCCCACGAGGCCAGCGTCCGCAGCAACTCGGCCGCCGCCGGCGTCGACGTCGAGCGGACCCCCGGCACGGCGCCGCGCGCCGGTGCGTCCACGGCGGCGACCATGACCACGTCCCCTTCCAGGTCCACAGTGAGCACACAGTCGCCACGGCCGTCCGCCTGTCCGGCCGCCTCGCTGCCCGTCGCCGCTGCCAGACGCGCCATGCTCACCGAGGCGGCCGGCCCGCTCGCGCACACCTCCGCCTGCACGTCCCGGTCGCTCATGCACAGCCGGACCGGCTCCAGCAGACCGCAGCCATCGAGCAGACGGGCAACCGCTTCCGCACAGCGGGCCAGGGCAAGTGACATGGCCGCCATTCTCGCCCCCTGAGCACGAGGAGGTGGCGTGGTCCGGGCAAAGGGCGGCGCCCTTCCGGCGTCAGCCAACCCCGGAGGCCCTGGCGCAGCGTTTCATGCCCACGTCGCCCTGATCGCTCGCACACGACTGGTGACGTGGCTGGACCAGTCGTCAAGCGGTGATCTGCTCGACCTCATAGATGATCGTCACGTCACCGTCTTCGATGTCCGCGTCGGTCGCGTACACGACTCCCGGCGCCACGGTCCTATAACCTCCCTCCGAAACGTGGAAAGACGTTCCTACCGGAAGCGGCCGGTCGAAGGGCTTGGGCACCAAGGCAACCTTGAAGGTCGCCGTGTGCGTTGCGTTTCCAGCAGACCTGCGGATCTCCGACACAGGCTCGATCGTCAGCCCCTGCATGCTTGCCTCCTCATCCGCCGAGCCCCAGGCCTCGTCCAACGATGGGCTTCCGAGAGCGACGCCTGACTCGGTCACGGTCCCCCTTGCGTACGACACAGCGCAGGACAGGGGGCTTGTCGTTCAGGCGGTTGACGATACTGGCCGGCGTTGTCGACCACAGCGAACGGGCCGACATCCTGCCCGCGCGATGGACCAGGCACAGATGGACGCGGCGGTGTGTCGCAGCGCGGTGCACCGCAATCCGTCGCTCTGCGTTCCAGCATCTCTCGTTGAGGCCGTGATCGGACGAGCGGCTGCCCGAGGCCACGGGCCGCAGGCCCGGCGCCCTTTTTAGACGGCCGGGCCGCAGCGTGCAGGCGGGCTGTGCGAGGCCGGTCAGGCCTGGGCCTTCGCCGCCTCGGCGATGACCTCCTGGTGCACGCGCAGTGCCGCGGTCGCGTACTCCATGGGCGAGGGGCTGGTGCCCTGTACGGCCGTCATCGCCGCCAGGAAGCGTGCGTAGAGCGGCTGGTCGGCGTCGTCGACGACGTCCTCGATCAGCTTGAACGCGCTCGTCGCGAAGCGCTTGAGGGCCAGCGGCCGCGTCTTGCGGCCGGCCGTGCCCTGCTTGTCCCGCTCGACCACGCACTCGGCGTGCGTCTCGTTCACGTCGGTCACGCGCAGAATCCGCTCGCGGGCGACCATGTCGGGGGCCATGTCCTGCCACAACTGTCCGGCCCGGACCCGGCCGACGGTGGAAGGGGCGGGGGAGGGGCTGGTGCTCACGGGAACTCCTGAACGGGGGTGAAGGGTTGGTGCCAGGCGACGGGCGCGCCCGGCAACGAGCGTAAGGGGGGCGTCAGGCCGTGGTGCCGGGGGCGGGAGCCTTGAGGATGCGGAGGTTCTCCGCCTGTACCTCGGCGCAGAACCGGGCGATGAGTACCCACAGCGGCATGGACAGGCCGTCGAGCTGGTCGTGGAGCAGCCGGGCGGCTTCGTGGATGCCGTGCTGTGCGCGGACGACGTCCATCAGGTCCACACCGCGCGTCTTGCGCTCAAGGGACCGGCCGGCGCCGAGGATATGGTCGTGGGCCTCGCGGCTGACCGTCTCCAGCCGCAGCGGATGCGCCGGGGTGAACCGGGACGGCGGGGGCGGGGCCGGGTCGAACGCGGTCGGGCGGGCCGCGCTGTATCGCGTCGCCCACAGCTCCACCATGTAGACCGCGGCGGCCTGCCAGGCGGCCTCGTCGTGCTCGCCGGTGCGCGCCTGGAACGTCGCGATCGCCAGGTCGAGGAGGACCTCAGCACGCTCCAGCAGCGCAGTGCCGTGGCCGAGGCGGAAGTCCTCCAAGGCCTTGGCGGCGTCGATCACGTGCACCTGGGCGGCGGGGGCGTGGTCGGTGAGACTGCGGCGCATCAGGATGTCGCCGGCCTCCACGACGATCCGCGATCCCGGCGCGGCGGGCTCTCCCGGCTCGGGGGACTGGAAGGGCATGGCTGTTGTTCCTCAGATGTCTTGTCGGACGGGGGCGAGCTGCCGACGGGCAAGGGGGCTGACTCGTGCGGGGCGACGCTGCGAACGCGGCTGCCGACCGCCTGGCCAACGAGCCATCACACTACATATTGAAACCTGAATGCACAACAACTATAGTACATACTGAAACACAAACAGAGCGCTTGCGCCGTCGTGCCGGGTGCGTTAGATTCGCGTTAGATTTTGGGTTCTGAGGGTGGAGGTGGAGATGGGGGGCAGCGACCCTGTGGCAGCGGTGCTCGAGCGAATCCGGTTCGATGGCCCGGTGCCACAACTGCCGGATCCGGCGGAGCGTGCCACGCTTCGCGAGGCGTTCGGCTGGACCGTGACGCAGATGGGCCAAGCCGCCGGCGTGCGCCGCGAGACCGTGTGGACCTGGGAATCGGATCCTCCTCGCACGCCGCGCGGCGAGAAGGGGCAGCGCTACGCCAGGATTCTCGCCTACTTCGCAGCCGAACTGGCTCGCGCTGATGCGGAGGACAACTCCGCCACCCTGGAACCCGAACCTGAAACCGAACCGGTGCCCGCTGCGGTCGCCGTGGAGGAGACCCCTCTCGAGCTCGACTTCGACATCGAGGATCCGCCCGAACTCGACTGGCAGAACACCGAGCCCAGCCCGGCTCAGACGGAGACGGCGGAACCCGAGTTCGACACTCCCGGCTCCTGGGTCGACCTGCCCGAGGGAGTCACCCGGCTATGCGTCCGCTGCGGGCACCCGACGTCGAGTGTCGTCGGTGGCCGGCCCCGCCACGTGTACCTCCAGGCCATGGCCGCCATGGGCATGCCCCGCTGCGGCACCCGGCCCACCGCGGGGTCCGCGCCTGCCTCCGTCCCGCAGGCCGATGCGGCCTCGGCGGCGGTCACACCCGCCTCCGCAGCCCCGGCTGCCGCTTCGACCACTGCGCTTGCCGCTGCCGCACCTACCGCCCGTCCGTCGGCCGCGCCGCGCCGCCCGGGCGCCGCGCCGGCTTCTCGCCGTGTGAACCGCACGGCGAAGAAGCCGGCCGCGAAGCCGGTGCCGCCGCAGTACGCCGACGGGCCGCTGGCCGTCCTCGACGTCACCGACGGCGCCCTGACCGCGCACCTCGTCGACGGCCGCACCGTGCCGTGCCCGGCCAAGACCCTCCAGGCCCTGGCCACGTGGACGCTGGACAAGCGGAAGATCCGCCTGGGCGCGGCCAAGGTCCACGACAACGGCTTCGACCAGGACCCGCTCCTCGTCCTCACCGAGGGCGCTGTCGCACACTTCGGCCTGCCCGCCGACCTCGCGGACCAGGAAGAACTCCGCCTGCCGGCCGACCACAAGGCCGTCAAGGGCCTCATCAAGGCCGGGTGGGAGCTCACCAAGTCGGGGTTCGGGCCCTGGCCGAGGGTCTTCAAGCGCGTCGACGGCAAGCGCCACTGCGTCCAGTTCTTCCTCACGCCCTGGGGCGCCCTGGAAAACCGCGTCTGGGGGCAGGCCGGCGGCCTGCCTGCGGGCGACCTCGCCCGGATGCTCGGCACCTACGCCCGCCTGGTCATCACCCCCCGCGGCACCGTCGCCGTCACCGGCGAGGAACTCATGACCTCGCTGCGCCCGCCCACCAAGGCCGAGTGGAGCGAGAAGGAGAACAAGTACGTCTCGGTGAAGGTGCCCCACACCCTCCACACCGTCGTCGACCCCGCTCCGTGCGAAGCCCCCGACGAGCACCCCGTCGTCGCCGCCGACTACCCGGAGGAAGGCTCCCGGCCCGCCAGCGAAGCCCTCGACGAGGAGGCGTGCATCTGGGTCCGCCCCGCCGACCTGATCACCGACACCGAGCGGGCCTGCACCCACGTCGTCGCGCTGGACGTGCAGGTGGCGTTCCTGGCGGCGTGCCGGCGCCTCCACGTCGGCACCGGCCCGGCCATCCACTACCCCCGCAACCCCGCCTTCGACCCCGACCTGCCCGGCTCCTGGTACGTGGACCTGTCCCACATCGAGACCGACCCGCGCATGCCCAGCCCCTTCACTCCCAGCGGCGTACGCCCCGAAGGCCCCGGCTGGTACGCCACCCCCACCGTCGCCTACGCCGTCGAGCTCGGCGCCGACGTACGCCCGATGGAGGCCTGGGTCCGTGAGACCCACAGCCCCTACCTCCAGCCCTGGTACGAGACGCTGCGCGACGCCTACCTGACCGTGATGGCCGACCTCGGCGTCACCAAGGACCTCGACGACGAAGCCTTCCTCGCGGCTATGGCCAGCTACAAGGACGGCGACCCGCTGCTGGTCACCCTGGCGAACGCCATCAAGGCCACCGCCAAGTCCGGCATCGGCAAGCTGCGCCAGCGCCCGAACATGGGCATCGGCCACGCCTTCGGCGACCCGTGGCCGGCCCTGAAGCGGGTCACGTGGCGGCCCGACATCCGCGCCATGATCCTGTCGAAGGCGCGGACCAACATGCACCGCAAGATGCACAACCTCGCCACCACTGCGGGCCGCTACCCACTCGCCGTCAACACCGACTGCGTCGTCTACGCCACCGACAGCCTGTCGCCGCTGCCCCTCCTCCACGGCCCCGACGGCCAGCCGATCCGCGGCGGGTTCCGCCTCGGCGTCAACCCCGGCTCCGTCAAGCACCAGGGCTCCCAGACCATCGACTGGGCGCTGGACCTGCTCGCCGACGGAGTGAACATCGCCAACGAGATCAAGGACGACTCGCTCGTCCGCGTGGCCTGAACCCAAGGAAGCTGACTGAACGTGGGACTGATCGAAGACCGACTGGAAGAGGCCGCAGAGACCGCCTACTCCCAGCCGATCCCCAAGACCCTGGGCGCCCGGATCCGTTTCCTGCTCAAGCAGGAGAAGGGCGTCAGCCGCGCCGAGGCCGCCCGCGCGGTCGCCGAAAAGATCGGCAAGTCCCAGCGCACCGTCGAGCGCTACCGCGACGACAAGATCAAGACTGCGAAGCCCGAGACCGCCGCGCTCATCGAAGCCGAGGTCAAAAAGCTCTGGCAGCCGATCGTCAAGGCGAAGAAGTTCCAGGCCGCCGTCACCACCGGCGGCATCAAGGTCGACGTCCGCGGAAAGTTCGGCTTCACCTCCCCCAAGGGCACCACCAACGACCCCCGCTACCGCCGCCTCACCCGCCGCCTGGACGCCGCCACCGCGGCCGCCCTCTTCGAAGCCAAAGAGGCCGGCGCCTCCGAAGAAGACCTCGCCCAGATCGTCGCCAACGGCCTGCGCGACGACTACTTCACCGACGGCGGCACCCGCGCCACCTCCCTCCAACAGGTCGAGCTGACCGGCATCGACCACATCCGCTTCAGCATCACCTGACCGCCGACCGTCACCGGCTGAGAGGACCGGCCACCACCGTGACCGCGACCATCACCACCCCGCCGCCCAGGATCAGGCTGCGCCCGCACCAGTCCAAGGCCGTCCACGCAGCCCACACCGCGCTGCGCCACACCGCCCGGACCTCCATCGTGATGGCCTGCGGCACCGGCAAGACGTACGTCGCCGCCCGCACCGCCGCCCGCGTCGCTCCCCAGGGCACCCGCCTGGTGCTCCTGCCCACCCTGGAACTCCTCGCCCAGACCATCGACGACTGGCGCACCGCCGGCATGACCGGCCCCATCCTCGCCCTGTGCTCCAAGCGCCCCAACACCACAGGCGAAGCCGTCGCATTCACCACCGACCCGGCCGCCCTGACCGCCACCGTCCACCAGAACCCCGGCCTGACGGTCTTCGCCACCTACCACTCCCTGCACCGCGTCCAGGACGCCCACCACCGCTTCGCCCTCCCTCCCTGGTCGCTGATCGCCATCGACGAAGCCCACCGCACCAGCGGCCACCTGGGAAAACGCTGGGCCGCCGTCCACGACGACGAGCTGATCCCCGCCCACAAGCGGCTCTACCTCACCGCCACCCCCCGCATCTGGTCGGCCGGCGAGCCCGGAGACGACGAGGACGACTCACTCGTCGCATCCATGGACAACCCCGACCTGTACGGCGACACCTGCTTCCGCCTCCCGCTCGCCGAGGCCATCGACATAGACCTCCTGGCCGACTACCGCGTCGTCGTCATGGAAGTTCACGAGACGACCATCCGCACCCGGCTCGGGATCTCCGACAAGGCCACCGAAGCCGAACTGCGCCAGGCCGCGCTCCAGATCGCCGTCCTGCGCGCCATGGCCGAGCTCGACCTGCGCCGCGTCGTGAGCTTCCACCACCGCGTTGCCGACGCCCATGCTTTCGCTGGCACCCTCCGCGAGACCGCCGCCCTCCTCTACGCCCTCGACGAGACCGGAACCAGCTGCCCCGACCCGGGCGAGCTGTGGGCGACCGGCCTCGACGGCACCCAGGACCCCGCCTACCGCCGCGAACTCCTCGACCGGTTCGACGGCCGCCCCGGCGAGTTCCTCGAGCCCGCCCACCGCACTCTGATCGCCAACGCCCGCCTTCTCGGCGAGGGCGTCAACATCCCCAGCATCGACACCGTCGTCTTCGCCGACCCCAAGGAGTCGATCGTCGACACGGTCCAGGCCGTCGGCCGCGCCCTTCGCCAAAAGCCCGGCCAGGGCAAGAAGGCCACCTTGATCGTTCCCGTCTACGTCGCCCCCGGCGAAGACGCCGACGACCTCATGGACTCCAACCTGTATCGGCCGCTCTGGCGCGTCCTCCAGGCCCTGCGCGCGCACGACGACCGCATCGCCGACCGGCTCGCCGTCCCCCAGCAGCCCGCCCACCCGGCCCCGGACGACGAGGACGAGGAGACGGGCGTTCCCGTGGACGTCGTCTTCGACCGCCCCTTCCCCGCCGACACCATCGCCCAGGCGTTCCGGCTGCGCGTCCTCCACCCCCGCGAGGCATCCTTCCGGCGCGGCCTGGAAGCCGCCACCGCCTACCACCAGACCCACGGGCACCTCGACGTCCCCCGGCTCTACGACGACGAGAACGGCTTCGCACTGGGCCGCTGGATCAACCGGGCACGCAAGGCGTACGCGGCCGGCACCCTCAAGCCCGCCCAGATCAAGGCTCTCGAACACCTCAGCATCATCTGGAACCTCCAGACCCAGGCCGCCGAACGCGGACTCCTCCACGCCCGCAACTGGGCCGCCCGCCACGGACACCTCGCCGCCCCCACCGGCGAGATGGCCGGCGACTTCGCCCTCGGCCGCTGGCTCACCAACCGCCGAGCCGCCGCCCGCACCCGCGCGGACAACGGACTCGAACCCGACCCCACCGACCTCGCTCTCGCCGAGATCGACCCGTACTGGAACCCCGCCTGGCCGATCACCTGGCAGCGCCTCTACTACACCGCCCGCACCTACGCCGAAGCCAGCATCACCCTCGACGACCTCCCCGCCGATTTCATCACCGACGACGACGAACCCCTCGGCGAATGGGTCCGCGCCCAGAGCACCGACTACAGCACCCTCCACCCCGAGCAGCTCCGACTCGTGCGCGAACTGGGCATCACCCTGATCGAACCCGCCGAAGACGAACCGCCGCAGCCCACCGGCCGGGCCGCCCGCCAGCAGAGGCAACTCGACCAGGGCCTGGCGGCCGTCGCCGCCTTCCGCGACCGCGAAGGCCACCTCCACATCCGCCAACGCGACACCGTCACCGTCGACGGCGAGGAGTTCAAGGTCGGCCAGTGGCTCAAGAACCTCCGCAAACGCTGGGACAGCCTGCCCCCCGAGCATCTCCAAGCCGTCACCGAAGCCGGACTGACGCCCCACTCCGCCCCGGCCGGCGCCTGAGACGGGCAGGGTGCCGTCGGGGCGCAACCGGCCCCAGTCGCCGGTGCGGGCGGCGTCGCAGACACGAAGGTGTCCCCGAGCGCAGCACTTCGCTCGGGGACACCCGTTCTTGAGACAGCCGGGCTGCGCTCAGGAACCGGACGCCTCCGTGGGCAGGACCCGGTCCAGGTACTCCGCCAGCAGTGCCTCGTCCAGCTCGCCGTCCATCTCGAGCGAGGCCCGCAGACCCTCGCCGGCGACCCGGGGCGGAACTTCCCAGCGGCTCTCGATCTGCCTCAGCGTGTCGCCGATCGTGTACTTCGCCGTGTCGGGGTGGTGGCGGATGAGCCAGTCCAGCATCTTGGCCACCTGCGGCGTCAGGCGGATCTCGTACTCCTTCACCTCCGCCCCGTCGCGGTCCGCCAGGTCCTGGCCGAGGTCGTCGAGGATGGCGTGCCGGACCGTCGTGCGCAGAAGGTCTGCCGGCAGGATGCGGTCCAGGCTCAGCGCGACGGTGGAGGCCAGGTCGTCGGCGACATCGCGGACGTCGGCCTCGTTACGGTGCCGGAGCACCCACTGCTTGCGCCTGCCGGGGTTCTCCCACAGCGCCCGGAAGAAATCCTCGGTGAATCGCTGGCGGACGGCCTCGGCGCCCACGGACAGGCTGCCCTCCTCGCCGGAGGCGGACATGGCCGCGCGGACGCCCTCCGCGGAACGGCGGCGCGACTCCGCCCAGTCCTGGCCGACGGGGCGGGACCACATCGCTCGGCCGGCGACGACCGCTTGCGGGGGCGGCACGCTGCTCTCGTTGCGGGAGATGTACGCACGCAGCGTCGAGGCGCCGATCCCGCCGAGCGTTGCCATGTCGGGCACGCCGATCAGCTGGTCGCCCGCCAGCTCGGGGCTACTCACGTTCACCACGCAGTGCTCCAGGGCGAAGGCGTGGCCGTCGCCTGTGGTCAGCTGCGCCCACAGGGCCAGGTGATCGAGCCAGTTCTCGGGGGCCGGCGCGTCCTTGTCGAAGTCAGCTACCTGCACGACTGTCGCCCGGTCGGGGAAGGTGGTGTTGGCAGCGAGTAGGTCGGCGGCCGTCACGGTGACAGCCCCGGCTGCCTTGCGCCGTTCGAACTCCTCCGCCACCGGGTCCCAGATCTGGCCGGGCCGGTACCAGTCGGTGCCGTCCCACCAATACCCGCCGGCCCGGAACAGCAAGGGCCCTCCGTGCCACTCGGTGTGGAGATCGGCGGCGTGTCCGCTGGGGACGAGAAGCACGGTCTTGCCGTGCGTGGGGTGGTAGCGCACGGCCCAGCTGAGGCCGTGTCGGTCCGGGTCGGTGGTGAAGGCGCGCCAGCCGCCCGCGATGCGTTCCGGGTCGAAGCGGCCCCACATTCCCTGGCCGACGTTGCGGCCGACTGCTTCGACTGCCTCTCCGTCGTCTACCGGGATGTGGGAGTCGTCGACGAACGGGAGACCTGGGATCGGATGATCGGTGTGCAGGCCGTTCGCCAGCGCACGAAGGTTGAACGACAAGGTGCTGCCCCCTTCTTCGTTAGTGCTGTAAGCCTACACAGCACTTTTGGCAGTAGGTTCTACAACGGAGATGATGGGGCTTGATACAGCGTTTTTCGGTCAGTTCGCCGCAGGTGTAGCCCCTCCCTCACGCGCACCCCTACCGAGCCGTGAACGCACACCTGCCCTGTGGGTGCGAGGAGCGGACGGGGCCCATATCCAGGTCAGGGGCGCCCCGAGAGGCCGCTACGCCCGTGGCCAGCACGCCGGGCGTCGGGATCACGCGGCGATGGGCGTGCGTGACGTGAGGAAGGCCGGATCCGCATCGCGTTGAGAGCCACGGGCCTTGGCAGTGCTGGCCGCCGTGCTGCGCGTGTTTCCCGCTGCTGACGGCCCGTGCCGCTGGCGACCCGCCGTCAGCACCGGGCGCAGCGTTGTCAGACCCAACTGACAAGATGGCGCCGCACACGTCCCGTCCGTGCAGCGGACGTGACAACCCGAGGACCACGGAGTACCCCGCATGAACCGCAGTGAGCTGATCGCAGCCCTCGCCGAGCGCGCCGAGGTGACCCGCAAGGACGCCGACGCCGTACTGGCCGCCTTCGCCGAGATCGTCGGCGACGTCGTCGCCAAGGGCGATGAGAAGGTCACCATCCCCGGCTTCCTGACCTTCGAGCGCACCCATCGTGCCGCCCGTACGGCCCGCAATCCCCAGACGGGCCAGCCGCTGGAGATCGCAGCTGGATACAGCGTGAAGGTCTCGGCGGGCTCCAAGCTCAAGGAAGCCGCGAAGGGCAAGTAACCCCGTCCCTCCTCGTGCCGTGACCACTCCAGGACCGCGACCTGGCTTGACCAGGTCGCACTCCGTCGGGCAATCACTGCGTGGAGACCGGATAGTTGCGGCGCCAGCGGGGTAGAACGGACGCCGGGTGCCCTCCGGTTGCAGAGGGCTCCGACTCCAGACCAGCCGGGATTCCTCGGCAAGATCGAAGGACACGCAGTATGGCCAGCGGCACCGTGAAGTGGTTCAACTCGGAGAAGGGCTTCGGCTTCATCGCCCAGGACGGCGGCGGCCCGGACGTCTTCGCCCATTACTCCAACATCGCCGGCAGCGGCTACCGCGAGCTGACGGAGGGTGACACGGTCACCTTCGATGTGACCCAGGGGCAGAAGGGCCCCCAGGCCGAGAACATCGTTCGGAGCTGACGGCCGTACGCGCGCCGCCCCGCCCACGAAGATCACTGTGTAGAGTGGCCTCACCGACGCGGGGTGGAGCAGCTCGGTAGCTCGCTGGGCTCATAACCCAGAGGTCGCAGGTTCAAATCCTGTCCCCGCTACTGACCGACGGGCCCGGCATGCAGCCGGGCCCGTCGTTGTATCCGGGCACCGCGCGCGGTCCGGCTGCAGCGGGGCCATGCATCACTCCGGCGAGACGATGTTGGCCTGGGAGATGCGACGCGATGCCAGGGCAGCGACGATCGCCAGGGCGCCAACGACCTCCTCGCCTCCTCCCGGCGCAGCTGACCGGGCCCCTCCCCACAGGCTGGCGTCACTCCGGCATCGGCGGAGGCCACAGGAGCCGGGCCCGGCCGTACCGGGCCCTGGCCGCATCCGCGCTCAGACCATGCGGGCGCCCGATCTGCTCCCAGGTTGCACCCACCTCCCGATCCGCGATCACCGCGCACCGCACCAGCTCGCTGGCCAGGTGCCGGAAGTCCGCGGCCGCAGTGCTGTGCAGCCCCGCGTCGGTCCGCTCGTTGCCGACCGCGTCGGCCACCAGCAGTTCCAGGGCCTCGCATCGGGCCCGGATCTCGCGCGAGATCTGCAGCAGAGCGATCCGTGCCCTGAGGGCAGCTGCCGCCCGCCGCCGCTCCCGGTACGCCTCCTGCCGGCAGGAACGCGGACGAGGGCAGTATCGGCGCCGCCGCCCGCCGGGTAGCCCGGCGCCACACCACGCGCATCTGTCGTCCATATCCGAAGGATTCCCCCGGAACCTGATGACAGCACCTGGGGCCATCGCCGTCCGGTAGCACCGGCGCGGCCCGCCGCACACGTCCGTACAACGACATTCACATGCCGCTGACCTGCAAAGACACCCACTGGAGTGTGGGCCGCAGTCCCGCTGTCGGCATCGCTCCGCCCAGCCCGGGCAAGGCGTTTTCGTATGCTCCGCCGCACCGCGGGCACGCCCTCGCCCGCGGTGCGCCTGGAGCCGGCCGGCTCCAGCGCCCGGATACGCAGGGCTGGAGGACTTGATGCGCGGCACGACGGTCGCCGGCCGGTACCGGCTGAAGGAGCCGATCGGCAGCGGAGGCATGGGCACCGTGTGGCGCGCCGAGGACCTCCACGAGAACCACGGCGTCGCCCTCAAGATCATCCCGGTGGGGGAGGGGGACCCGGTTCGGGAAGCGGCCTTCCGCCGCGAGGCACAGGTCGCCGCGCGCCTGTCCCACCCGAACGTCGTCGCCGTCCGTGACCACGGCGCCGCCGACCTCGACGGCCGCCGGATCCTCTTCCTGGCCATGGACCTCGTCGACGGACGGCCGCTGAACACGCTCACCGGCCGCCCGCTCCCCGTCCATCAGGCCCTGACCTGGGCGATCCAGATCAGCCAGGCCCTGGAGGCCGCCCACCACCGCGGCATCGTCCACCGCGATCTCAAGCCGTCCAACATCCTCCTCGACCAGGCCGCCGGCAACGCCGCGAAACTGTGCGACTTCGGCATCGCGCGCCTGGCCGAGGCCACCCACCACACCCTGACCGTGACCGGCGTCGCCATCGGCACCCCCGCCTACATGTCGCCCGAGCAGGCCCGCGGCGACACCACCCTGAGCGCACCCAGCGACCTCTACTCGCTCGGCTGCCTCCTCCACGAGCTGCTCACCGGCTCGGTCCCCTTCACCGGCACGGGCTGGCAGGTCCTCAACCAGCACGTCCACGACGCGCCGGCCCCGCTGTCCGCCCTGCGCCCCGGTGTTCCCCGCGACCTCGAGCAGCTGGTCCTGGAGCTCCTCGACAAGGACCCCGACCGCCGGCCGACCGCTGCCGACACCAGCACGCGGCTCACCCGGCTGCACACCGCGCTGGCCGCCTTCGCCGACGCACCCACCGCGACAGCGCCCCGGCACCCGCCCACGCTGGTCGCCACCACGACCTCCGCCGGCCCCGCCGGCCGCCAGCGTGAGCCAGGCGCCCGCGGCACCACCGTGTGCACGGCCGGCCTGACCGCGGCCGCCATCACCGGCGCCCTCTCGCTCACCACCACCGTGCCGACGCCCTGGACGACCGGCCTCGGCACGCTCGCCGGCCTTCTGCTCGCCGCCCTCTACCTTCTCGACCCGCCCCAGCCACCGCATCCAGGGCAGCTGATGATCACCACGGCCGCCCTCATGACCCTCCTGCTCCTCACCGGCGGCGCGGCGCTCGCCGTCCTCGTCACCGACCTCTCCCTGTGGGCGACCGCCCTGGCCATCAGCGTCCTGGGTGGGCCCGCCATGGTCACCTGCGCCAGCGGTGTGCGCCGCCTGGTCGAGCACACGCTCCACCGCACGGCCTGGCACGGCGACCTCGCCTCGACCGCCGGCGCCCTGCAGACCGCCACCCTTCTGCTCGCCGCTCACCACGCCGGCCTTCCGCCCCTCACCCTCATCGCCGCCGGCGCCTTGCTGTGGCCAGCCACAGCACTTCTCACCGCGGCCCTCACACCGCGCCGAACCCGCCACGAACCTCTTGCGCCGGCCCGGACCGGAAACACCGAGCCCCGGCGTGCCACCCGGCCCCGGTCCGCCGTTACCCCCACATGAACGACGCCACCACCGTCTCCGGCGAGATCATTCCCGGCTCCGTCATCGACCAACTCCTCGCCACCGTCGACTGCGCCGACGGTGAACGAGCCCTCGCGAACAACACTCTCGCCGAGGAAGCGGCCTACAAGTACAGCCTGGCCTACGGGCTGTCCGGCGGCCGCGACCTCCACCACGATGCTCACAGCGCCGGCATCGACAACCTTCTCGGTCACGCGGTGCCCGCAGCCGTCGCCTTCGCACTGCACCACCTCGGTGCACTGCTGCCCGACCTGACGATCGAGCAGTGGGAGCGCCTCGATGCCGTCGCCACCACTCTGCACCTGAAGATCTGCGAGGACCTGACCGGAGCGAACGGCACCGGCGACGAACCCTGCGCCCCTGCCGATGCCGTACCCGATGCCGTGAACTGAGCCGGCCGGCCCCCGGCACCGGTTCCCACCGGCGGCAAGGCGACGGTCAGCGTCGATGTCAGTGGCCGCCTCTATGCTGCGCCGCACAGCGAGGCAAGACCCCGCTCACCCTTGAAGAGCGGGGAGTTGGACCCATGGCGCGCACCGGCAGACCGCGGAAGGACCCCCGCGAGCCGGAAGAGATCATGCGGGCGGCGGGCCTGGAACCCCTGGAGCCCTACCCAGGAAGCGCCGCCCCCTGGCGGTGCCGCCATACGGCGTGCGGGCGGGAGGTCACCCCCCGCCTGAGCAACGTCACCAAGGGACAGCGCGGTTGCGTGTACTGCTCCGGGCGGGCCCGGATCGACCCCGAGGCCGCAGCCGCCGTGATGCGGGCGGCCGGCCTGGAGCCCCTGGAGCCCTATCCCGGCAGCGACCGGAAGTGGCGGTGCCGCCACCTCGCCTGCGGACGCGAGGTCACACCCACCTACGTCCGGATCAACTCCGGTACCGGGCCCTGCCGGTGGTGCGCACCGAACGCGCCGGTCGACCCGGACGTCGCCGCGGCCGACATGCAGGCCGCGGGCCTGGAACCCCTCGGCCCGTACCCGGGAGTGGACACACCCTGGCCCGTCCGCTGCCGGACGTGCGGAGAACCCGGGACCCCCACGCTCGGCTCCATCCGCCAGGGGCAGGGCGGCTGCTACCCCTGCGGCCGGCGCAAGGCCAACGAGTCGATGCGCCACGACGCCGAGACCGCGGCCGCAGTGATGCGGGCGGAGGGCCTGGAACCGCTTGAGCCGTACCCCGGCACCGCGTTCCCGTGGAAGAGCCGCTGCACCAAGTGCGGAGCCATCGTCTCCCCGCGCCTGGGTTCCCTGACCGGCCGGAGCCGGCGTCCGGGCTGCAAGCCATGCGCCGACCGGGCCAACGGTGAGGCACAGCGCCACGATGAGGACCTGGCCGTCGCCGAGATGCGCGAGCACGGATTCGAACCCCAGGAACCGTACCGCGGGGTCAAGTACCCCTGGCGGTGCCTGTGCCACGGCTGCGGCACCATCACCTCACCGACCTTCGGATCCATCCTCGCCGGCCAGAGCGGATGCCGACGCTGCGCCGACCTCCGCGCCGCCGCCGCACGACGAGAAGACCCCGAGCGCGCCGCCGCCTCCATGCGCGAGGCCGGTCTCGAGCCCCTGGAGCCCTACACCACGACCATGACGCCCTGGCGCTGCCGCTGCACCACCTGCGGCCGCACCTCGACCCCCACCCTGGCCAAGATCCGCAGCGGCCGCAGATGCAAATACTGCGCCCGCTTCGGCTTCGACCGCGCCGCGCCCGCCCGCGTCTACGTCGTCACCCACGCACAGCACGGCGCCGTCAAGATCGGCGTCGCCGGCGCTCTTCAGCGCAACGACCGCATCGCCCAGCACCGCCGCCTCGGATGGGCCCTGTTCTACGAACACCACGTGCCCACCGGCGACGACGCCCTGTCCGTCGAGCAGACGATCCTGCGGCGCCTGCGCGCCGCCGGGCACGGCATCTTCCTCACCGCCGTCCAGATGCCCAACGGCTGGACCGAGACATTCGATGCCGCCCGCGTGACCGCCGCCCAGCTTCGGGACGCGATCCGAGAACACCAGACCACGCCGACCCCTCCTCAACCGCTGACCCTGTTCTAGCCGCCCACCTCGGCCGGGTGAGCGAGCCGACCTCGGAGGCGGCGATGGGTGGGCTACGCCGCGCTCTGGAGGGGGAGGGCCGCCGCGGCGGCCTGCTTGGCGGACTCCAGCGCCTTGGTGAACGTCGAGGCGACGACGGCGGCCTCGTCGGTCAGCCTGTCGATCTCGGCGACCGCCAGGTCGTCCGCTGCCGTGCGGGCAAGCAGGTCGAGGAGCTCGTCGCTGCCCGCGGCCAGCCGCTCGATCGCCCGTACCTCGGCATAGCGGGCGTCGGCCTCGGCGACCTGTGAGGCGTACGCCTCCAGCGCCGCCACCCGCCGCTCGATGCCGTGCAGGCTCGTCGCAAGCACACCTCTGCGAGCGGCGAGCAGCTCGGCCACCGCGGCGTTGTCCGTCTCCTGCGGTACCCCTTGATCCTTGCGGGTCACGCGGCTGTAGTCCCGCAGGCCTTGGGCGATCGCCCACTCCTGACGGAGGAAGGCCGCCTCGTTGCGCTGGGCGTCGAGCCACTGCTCGCGGTGCACCCTGGAGTCGAGCACGGCCGTCATCGCCCGCCGAGCCCGGGCCAGGAGTTCCTGGGCGTCGGCGGTCAGGTCCTTCGGATGCACGAGGTGCTGCTGGACGGCGGCGAGCCGGCGCAGCTGCCTGTTGTAGAGCGCCCGGTCGGCGATCAGACCGGCGCAGAGCACAGCCACGATGCCGGCGGCCAGCGGCCATACGGACAGCAGCGTGTGCGCCAGGTCGACGGTCTCCTGCAGCTTCCGGTCCAGCGTGCTGACGAGGGTGGAGGAGTCGGCGGCGGGATCCGCGATCTCAAGGCTACCGGTCCACCACCACGCCATGGCGGCAGCCGCCACTCCCGCTCCGCCGCGCTTAAGAAGGGGGACAGCCGCCCACAACGGGTTGGTCAGGCGGCCCACGTAGCGCCGAGGGTCCTCCATGGCCTGCCGCAGGACCTTCCGGGTAGCGTCCGAGAGCTCCGCATCCGGGTCAAGGACCGGGCACATCGTGCTACCCGCGGGCTTCTTGGACTCCGCCACCGCTTCCTCCCCATGCACGAACACAACCCGCTCGGCCATGCTCCGCCTGTCCCGCGGCGACCACGCGGTCGCGGGCTGACGTATCAGTCGGCGCCACGGTACGCGATCGCCTTCCGGCGCCAAGGCGGTTGGACTTTCGAGTGCTTCACGCTGGTCCGGTCCCATTGGCCCTCGGTGGGGCCCCGGGCAGCGGGATGCCCCGGGCGGCGGCCGGCAACGCCAGTGGACAGACGTCCTCCAGCAGAACCGAACCGGAGAAAGGCGGCGGGCCCGGTCCCGAGCCGTGCCGATACCGGCGATGAAGGAAGTGAGGCTCCCGTGCCGCAGGTCGAACCGAGTGTTCTCGACGTGCTCAGGGAAGCGGCGTAGGACGCCGCTTCCTGCGAGGCCATCGTGGTCGTGCTCGCGGCCGCCGACCTCGACACGAAACGCCGATGCCGCCCAGCAGCGCGATGCGCGCTGCGACTTCGGCTGTCTGGGACCGGCAAGGCTCAGGACTTCGCTGCGCCGCTCACGGCCATGCCCATCACTGCGGAGATCATCGCCCACGCCAACGGGGCGAGTGGACTGCCGCTGTCTCTGCGAACCAGCTCCATCCACCGTGCCACTGCCGGGATACTGCCGACCGCAAGCACCTTGATCGCATGATTCCGTAACACGTACGCTGGCGGCCGTTACTGTGTGTGGCGCAGGGTGAACAGTCCGCTGAACGCGGTTCGCTCGGGTTGCCTGCGGGATGCGGGGGTGCAGGTTGGACAACTCCATGCCGGTGGCAGCTGGTGTTCCGCCCATCCATTTCGGAGTGCACGAACTGCGGACCGGAAGCGCGGACGGGGCACGGGCCGACTTCGAGAAGATGCTCGCGCAGCTCGCCAGTGCGACCAATCCGAACGTCCGGATGATCGCCGCGAATCCGGGCGACTGGGGAATCGACGCTTTCGCCGGTGACCTCGGCGGCGCCATCACGGTCTGGCAGTCCAAGTACTTCATGCCGAAGACCACAACCAGCCAGTCGCAGCAGATTCGCGAGTCCCTCGCGAACGGGCTGAAAGCCGCGGCGGCTAACGGTCACACCATCACGCTCTGGATCCTGTGCATCCCCTCCAGCATGGACGGGCCGGCAGCCCAATGGTGGGATGGCTGGAAGAAGCGGCAGGAGAAGGCGCATGGCCTCGTCATCGAGCTGTGGGACGAGACCAAGCTCATGAAGAAGCTGCTGAGCCCCGAAGGTGACCAGGTACGCCGTGCCTATTACGAACCCTTCACGGCGCCTGCCGCCCCCGCTCAGGAGCAGATACGCCTCGTGCTGGACGTGGAGGAGGACAAGGCGGCGGCGCTCGACTCGGCTCTGTTCGTGCGCCAGATGACCGAGGCCGGCCACGTCGAACTGGACTCGGCGAAGCGGCAGTTCTTCAACGCCGACCTGGTGGCGCGCGAAGTCGCGCACAAGGGCGTGCCGGCTGAGGTTGCCGCACTGAGCTCTGCTGACGCCACCCTTCACGGGGTGTGGGAGATGCAGTTCAACGAGTGTTCGGCCGAGGGCACCCTCGCTGCTCTGCACGGCCGGGTATGGCGCGAGGTGCGCGGCGAGCACGACAAACTGCCCAAGGTGCTGCGTCTGGAGGTGACGCACAGCTGGGGTCTGGTCCACCGGCTGGTCGACAACCGTCGGGCAGGGTGGGTCACGCACTGGCGGCAGATCGCGAGCGGTCATGCCGACGACTGAGGTTTCGCGTCCCTCCGTACCGCTCGACCACTGATGAGGAGCATGCCGTGCAAGCAGACCGGCCGGTTGTGATGCCCGAGGACGAGGTACCTTTCCGTCTCGCTCAACTGCTGCTGCTCCTTGACGCCGTTGCCGCGCAGGACGCAAACGGGGCCACCCTGGAACGCATCGGGTACTACGACTTCCTGTCCGCGAACCCCTTCCTCGTAGTTCCCTCCGAGGGCCGGGACGCGAGCCTCCTCCGGCTGGCCGGATTCGACCCGCAGGTCCTTGCCTACGCGTCCTCTTCGCAGCGATTCACGAGCCGGCGAGAACGGATCCAGCACGACTTGGCGCTCCTGGTGGCCTATGGGTGCTGCCAGGTCCGAAATCGCAACGGCTCCCTCACCTACTCGATCACAGAGGCCGGTCAGCACCTCGGCGGGCAGTTCACCGCCACGTACGCGACGTCCTTTGCTACCGCCGCAGACATCGTCGTCCGGCAGCTCCGCAAACTCAGCGACAAAAGGCTGCGCGAGCAGACCGCACGGTGGCTCAGGCCGGACGGACCCGACGGGCCCGCGGCTGCCCTCATGAGCGTCCTGGGGCCAGGCCCGTTGCTGGAAACGTCCTGGGAGGGATGATCACCATGGAGCCGCTTCCCGGCATCCGGATCCGCCGTCTGCGCCTGGTCGGCATGGAGCGGTCCTACGACGTCGACTTCACCGCCGAACAACGGGTACGGAACCTCTCCGTCATCGCCGGGGCATTCAGCTCCGGCAAAACAGCGGTCCTGGAATTCATCGCCTACGGGCTCGGCGCGAAACGGCACCCCCGCCACCAGGAGGTGCTGCGAAGGGTTCGTTCATGCCTTTTGGAGGTCGAGCTCTCCGGCGAGCCGCACGTGATCGAGCGGTCGGTCGGAGAGCCCTCGAAGATCGCCTTCGTACGCCGCGGAACGCTCGACAGCAGGCCCACCTCCAGGGCCGAGAGCAGGCCCATCGACCCGCCCGGGGCACCGGAGAGCCTGTCCTCTCTCCTCCTGAGTCACTGCAAGCTCGAAGGCGTTCAGCTACGCGAAGCGCCCACCAACAGCGAATCCCGCACGGACCCGCTCAGCTTCCGCGACTTGATGTGGCTCGCCTTCCTGCCCAACGAACGCGTCGCGGACAAGAACTTCCTGTTCGAGAACGACTACATGCGCAAGCACAAACTGCGACAGGTCGTCGACGTCGCCTTCGGGGTCCACGACGATCGCGCCGTCGAACTCGGCCAGCGCATCCAGGAACTCGGTGGCCGGCTCAACCGCGCCAAAGCCGAACTCGCAGCAGCCCGTACCTTCGTCGTGGAGCAGGCTCCCACCGCACTGGACGGTGAACCCACACCTGCCGTCCACGAACAGGAGCTGGCTGATATCACGAGCCAGCTCACGGAGTTGGACCGCCGGGCGAAGGCGGGAACGGAATTCGCGGCTCAGCTGCGCCACCAGCACAAAGAGGCGGCCCAGACTTCTCACCGGGCGGCAGCGGTCCTGCGGGACTGCGAAACGCAGCTCCAACGCCTGATGCCCCTCCGCGCACAGTACGCCGACGATCTCCTCAAGCTCGGCATGCTCGGCGAGGCACAGCAGATCTTCGACCCCCTGAGCGTCACCACCTGCCCCGCATGCCTGAACCGGCTGTCGGCTCCCCCCACCGCCGAAAACGGACGTTGCAGCCTCTGCCGCCACGACCTGACAGCAGCGGAAGGGACGTTGGTCCTGGGCGCTGCCGACACCGGCAGCCAGGCCGGAGACAACCGGGTGGACGTCGCAGCCGAGACCCGGTCCACCAAGGCCCGCCTCAAGGAGATCACCACCTACATCGACGAGCTCGGCGCCTCGCTCGTCCCACTCAAACTTCGGGCGGAAGAGGCGGCCGTCCGGGAAGAGGAAGCCGCCGCCGCGCTGGACGCCGCGACGTCGCCTTCAGTCTCACCGTTCCTCGCCGCCCGCGACGACCTCCACCGAAGGCGCGAACAGGTCCTGCGCCAACTCGAACAGGCCGAGAGCGCGGTCAAACTCCGCGAAGGACTTGCCAAACGGGCCGACGCCGTGGAACGCCACGAAGCCCAGATCGCCCGTCTCCGCGAGGAACTCGCACGACTCGGAGACGCCTCCCACGACCGCGATCGGGTCATCGCCAAGATCAGCGGCCGATACGGCGAGCTCCTGCGAGCCTGGCGCTACCCCAAGGTCAGTACGCCCTTCATCAAGACCGACCTCACCCCCTTCGTGCGCGGTGAGCCGTACCAGGAAGCCTCCTCCGGCGCCCGCACTCTGCTTACCCTCGCCTGGCAGCTGGCCGTATTCGAGATCGCAGTCGAAGCAGGGGCCGCGCACCCGGGATTCCTCATGATCGACAGCCCCCAGAAAAACCTCGGCCACGGCGGCACCCTTGATGCCGTGATCGCGGACGCAGTCGCCATCGACGACTTCTACCACCACCTCTCCCTCTGGCTCGCAGAGCGCGGTAGCCGAGCACAGCTCATCGTCGCCGACAACAGCCCGCCACCGCTGGTGGAAAGCAGCGTGGTGGTGCGCTACAGCCGCAACGAGGACCGTCCGCCGTACGGGCTGATCGAGGACGAAACCAGTGCGGACGAAGAGGCAGAGGCCGAGGCGTGAAACGCCCTCCCAAACACACGTCCTGTCCTCGATAGCAGGCTGACCCCAAAGGCGCAGCGTCGCGGATCACTCACTCAGCAGTTGAAGGGCGGGCTCGACTCTGACATCCGCCCGACAGCCGCGTGTCGGTCGGCATCAGTGGCTGCCGGAGCTCGGACGGGTGGGCGGACCCTGGCGGGGGAGAATCGTGGTCTTTTGTCACTGAAGACTGACCGAGGGCCCGCGCGTGCAGGATGTAGCCATGAAGAACGAAGTGCCCTTGTCCGGTGGACGCATCACTTCGGGTGTGGTCAGGATCGGCGATACCGTCCGTCGGCCAGTCACCGCGTCGTCCGCGTTCGTCGCCGAATTGCTCGGTGACCTTCGACGGCAGGGCTTCGCTGGCGCTCCGCGTCATCTCGGGTTCGACGAGGCAAACCGCGAGATCCTCAGCTACCTTCCCGGCTGGGTGCCCGCTCGCTTCCAGCGCTGGACAGACCTTCAGGTGGCTGCCGCCGGCTCCCTGCTACGAGCCTTTCACGACGCCACCCGCGCGAGCCGCCTGGCCGGTCGGCACCCCGTCGTGTGCCACCACGACCCGGGGCCGAACAACACGGTCTTCACAGACGACGTCCCGGTCGCCTTCATCGACTTCGACACCGCTGCCCCAGGCGATCCGCTGGAAGACCTCGGCTACATGGCATGGACCTGGTGCATTTCCTCCAAGCCTGACGCTCCACCCGCCGCCAGCCAGGCCGCACAGGTACGCATCCTCGCTGGCGCGTACGGGCTCGACGACGCCTCCCGCTCACGTCTCATCGATGCCGTGCTCGACCGCCAGATGCGTAATGCCCGGTGGTGGCGCCACCACCTCATGCGCCCGTCTCCGCACGTCGCTGACGACCACGAGATCGCCGAGCGCATCCGGTGGTCCGAACGGGAGCACGCCTACACCTTGACCAACCGCACAACCTTCGACGCAGCCCTGGACTGACAATCCGACACTCGTCCGATCCTCCGCCTGCGCGATCAAGGCTCGATGACACATACCCGCGTCCCCAAGTCCGGTGACACAGGGCAGCCTTCGCCCGGCGCCCGAGCGACCCCAAAAACTCGTCCGCTCTGACTGTCACACCGCGCGCCGTCCGCACACCTGTACCAGGTGACAGCGGACCTCACAGCGGGAGCAGCACCGTGACGCACACCGACACCCTCACCCCGTACACGTCCCGGCTACAGCAGGGCCTTCGCGCGACCGACGCGGCCGTCTCCCCGGTCGCCCTGCGCCAGATGGCCACGGGCGAAACCGAAGAGACGGCCCGAGCCGAGCTCGCGGACTTCGAGCACCTCATCCCGACGCCCACGCCCGAACAGGCCCGGGGCGAGGCACGGATCTTCCACGCGCTGATCACCGCCTACGGCCGTCACCGCCCCACCCTCACCGGTGGCCCGTTCGGCATCCGCAGCCTCACCCCCCGCCCCGACGAACTGGTGGTGCGGATCGCGCCCGCCCAGCTGGAGCGGTGGATCGACGCCCTCGGCCACCGGCCGGGCGGGACAGGCGTCGCAGGCCTGCGCTGGGCCGGCCTGCGAGAGGGGATTGCCCTGACGCTGCCCGGGATGAGGATGCTCCTCGCCGGCATCAGCGAGACCGACTGGCGTGCTGCACTCGGCCGCCGGTCCGCCGACCAGAGCAGCCTGATGCCTCACTGGATCCCCCAGTTCCGCCGCGAACCCGAGTACGCAGCCGCCCAGGACGCCGAACTCGCGGGCCTCGCCGACCACCTGTGCGCCACCCTGCGCCGGATCCGGCTCCTCGACACCCTCACCCGTATCAGCGGTCACGTTCACCTGTTCACCACCCGCCACCACGGCGGCCTCCACCTGATCGAGGCATGCGAGGCCACCCCCACCGTCCTGCCGCTGTGGACTTCCCGGTCCGTCCCCCTGGCCCTGTGGCCCGCCGGACCGATTCCCGCCTCGGGCCCGGCCGACCCGCGCACAGCTGTCCTCGACCTCCTCACCGAGATCGAACCCGACCGCGCCCCGTCCGGCACCGTCGATCACCCCGCCGCCCGCGCCCTCTGCCACATCGCCGGCCTCAGTGCGGACCCTGTCCTGGTCCAAGCCGCCGAGCACGCTCTCGACGTCGCCACCCGCGTCCTCGCCGACCCCGCCCACGCCAGCGTGTACGCCGCCGGCGGCTGGGCAGGCAGCTGCCGCACGTACCCCGAAGGCACGGTCCACGGAAGCGACCCCTGCCTCCCGCCCGGCGCCGAGGCCGTCACCGACCTCCCCGAGGAAGCCCTCCAGCGCCTCGGCCGGCACTTCTCCAGCCAGCCCTCGGACACCTCCCGCACCGACCTCGCCAGCGCCGGCCAGGAAGAGCTCGTCCACCTGCTCGACTGGGCGCTCGCTATCGCGACCCGCCCCGCAAACCGCCTGAACTGGACCCGCGACAGGACCGACGGCACGCTTCAGCACACCCAGCCGCTGCCCGACCGCGACGGCATCCTGACCCTGACCGCCACGACCACCGGCGTCTACCGCGTCAGCCTGGACGCACTGGGGCTGAGCGACCTCGCCGAGGAGGACGACACCGTGGAATGGGAGCGCGAGGCCGCGCCCTCGCAGAGCGTCGCCGTCCTGCTCGCCGAACACGCCGCGATCGAGGCCGCCGTCTGCCTGCCCTTCCAGCGCGAACACCGCAAGCAGCGCCTCCTGCTGCCAGAGGCGGTGCCGACCGAGCCGACGATCCGGTCCGTCATCGCCGGAGCCGACTACGTTCTGGGGTTCTTCACCTTCGCCAGCGTCCTCGGCCGCCTCCACGAACGCGTGGGCTCCGCCCAGGGAGCAGCCGACGGCCACTGGCGAGCCGACACCCCGCTCGACGGCCCGGCCACCCTCACCGCTCTTATTAGCGACTGGTGCGCGCTGCCCTCACCCCACTACGGCGAAGCCGCCAACACCGCCACCGTCGACAGCCCCGACTACCTCCGCCACCTCGCCGCCCACCGCGCGGCGCTCGACCCGTTCGTCACCCGCTACCTCGCCGCCGCCGACAGCCTCGCCGACGCGCGCACCTTCGAGGAGCGTCACCTCGCCGGCTTCGCCGCCCTGCGCACCACCGACCTGTCCGCCCTGGCTCGCACGGAGGTACGCCCCACCGGCGAACGGCTCCTCCGGCTGGTCAGGTCCATGCCGCAGGACCCCGCCCAGCTGACCGCCTGGTACGAACACCACCTCGACCAGGCCTGAACCACGCCGACCCGGAAGAAGGACCACACGATGAGCGATCAACTGCCGGACCCGGCAGCGTTCATAGGCCCCATCGGACGCGGGAAGGTGCCGCTGCCGCGCGATGCCGACGCCGACCAGTACGCGGCCGTGCTGAGGCGAGCCTTGCACACCGTCGAATGCCGCGAACTCGGCCCGGAGGCCGCCAGCCAGAAGTTCGGACCGTTTGCGGACACCGCGGACGGCCGTGTGACCGTGCTCGTGGACGAGGACCAGATCCGGGCCCGCCACCCCGGGCACGACGAGCTCCATCACCTGGCGCACGCGGTCCGTGAACGAGGACCAGCGGTGGACGTCGTCATGGTGGCGCCCAGGCCGACCATGCTGTTCATGGACGAGATGGCCCACGTCATCAGCAAGGCCGCCGAGCCTGCCTCCGTCCCGGCGCTGGCCGGGTGCACCCGGTGGGTGTACGAGCCGAGTTGGCCACTGCGACCGGTCTGGTGGTCTCCGAGAGGTGAGCGTGAAGCGGCGGACGAGCGGTGACGGTTCGGGCCCGGAGGCGGTGGTCGACGCGTTCGCATCGGCGGACGTGGCACGGGCGAGCGTGCCAGGAGCGGCGGGCGGTCGGGAGCGAGGGGGGCTTGACGTGGGAATGCGGCCCGAAGGAAAACTCCTCGGGCCGCAGTTCGGAATCTGTATACGCTTTCGCAGCCGGCCTGTGCGCCGGCCTCCAGCCGGGCCCGGCCCGGGACGAATCAGGGGGACGAGATGACCACCACGAAGACCTCAAGCTCGGCAGTATCAGTGCCCGACCGTACGCCGGGTGCCCCCGTCGCCCTCTTCAGCGACGAGGCGTCCGCGGTGACGAGAGCGGTGCCCGGCGCGGCCAGGAACCTGCCGCGGCCACTGGACACCCTGACCTGGCAGGAGCCCCCCGCCCTGGAGGACGCGGACGACGACGCGCGGTGACCGCATGGCCCGGGGCACGTCGCCTCTCGCCGCTCGGCTGATCCGCCCAGGCGCCCCACCACGATCATCGGTTGTGCCAAGCAGAGTGGTCCTCGTTCCACTGCTCCCGGGCCTGGGCCCGCTCCACTTCTGCGTCCAGACGTTCGATGCGCGTTCCGTCCTCGATGTGGACATCGGCGTGCGACGAGCCAGCGTGGTACCGGTGGCGCTGGCTGACCACGACCACGGTCCGGGCGATACCCCCCTGGTTCGGCATCGCCATCACCGTCGACACGAAGGGCCCTGCGAGCCCGCCCGGCACCGAGATCCAGTCGTCCTCGCCGGCCTGCCAGGGGAAGATCAGGTCTCCTCCCTGGGGGCCGGTGCCGGAGGGAAGACCTGCGGGTGCCGGTTCGAGACCGGCGGTCAGCCTGGCGAGCGCCTCCAGTTCGAAGACGGCCACCTGGAAATTGTCGCCGGGGGCGGCCATCTGCCCGAGCAAGGCGAGTTCTGAGGCCACCCGGCGCCAGTCCTCCGCGCGGTCACCGGTGATGCTCCGGTCCGTGCGCAGTGTGGTGAGGGTGCGGGTGACGAAGGCGTGACGGGCACGTTCTCGGCCTGCGTTGCCTCGCATGGCCGGGGGCAGAGGCGGGAGGCGGTCGGCGAGGCGCTGGGCGCTGAGGCGGGTGTCCGCGGCGGGCATCGGGGTCCTCGAAGTCGAAGGGTGTTCGGGTGAGTTCTGGCCTGCTGCTGCGTGCCGGTCTGGTGCCGTCGCGGATAAGTACGACGGCACCAGACCGGGGCGGAGTGGGTTCAGCGGGCACCGGGACGGGGAGGGGGCTACTCGCCCCGGGTGCACGTGGCCGTCGAAGCAGCCGTCGGCGCGTAGCCGGTCCCGGCCGTCGGAGACCTTCACCTCGGTCACCTTCGACAGGTCCGCGTGGGGGGCGGCTCTGGTGCTGTGGCAACGCGGCACCAGAGGCACCCTTTGCCGAGTTCTGCACGTTCACCGGAGCGGGTCCGGTGGGGCATCAGTCGGACAGCGCGCCGGTGATGGTGGGCATCCCCTGGACCGTGGTGATGGCGACGGTGGGGGAGAGGATCTTGAAGGCGTGCTTCCAGCCCCGGTCCAGGAGGCTGAGGAGTTCGCCCGTGGGCAGTGTCAGCGACAGGCGGTTGTGGCTGGTGTAGCCGAGCCGCCCGTAGAACCTCGTGAGGCTTCGGTCGTGGCGCAGTGTCAGGACCGTGTATCCGGCATCCCGGAACGTTTCCTCGGCGTGGTGGAGGAGGGTGCGGGCGATTCCCTGGTTTCGGTAGGCGGGGACCACGGCGAGGCCGTGCACGGTGGAGATGTGCTCGACCATCTTGCGCCGCATGATCTTGGGCGACCGGTTCGGGTCGGACATCCACTTGGCAGGGCCACACGTGATGGCTCCGACGGGGACTCCCTCGCTGTTCTCTGCGATCAGGAAGTGGTTCCTGCGGTGCGAGAGCGGTCCGTTGTCGCTGTCGGCGAGGGCGTGCCGCATGGGGTCCAGGGCACCGGGCAGGTCCTCGGCTCGCAGCTGGAGGTCGACGAGCGAGATCAGCTCGACGAGGGTGTCGCCGTCCTCCTGGGTCGCGGTCCGGACACGGATGTCGGTGTCGGTGAGGGCAGTGGGGGCGTGCATGGTCGAGTCCTTGGCGCTGGCAGCCGGACCGTCGTGGCGCGGCTGGAGGGAGGTGGGGGCCGGGGTGGGAGAGCGGGTCAGCCGAGCGGGGTGCTCCAGCCGAAGAAGAGCCAGCTCGGCTCCGGCCCGGTGGGTTCGAGCAGCAGCGCTCCGGCGCCGCCGGATCGGACGCACGGGGCGTCGTCCTCGATCAGGCGGTCGGCCAGCCAGTCGGCGTCGTCCTCGTCGAGAGGGGCGCCGTACGGGACGGGCGACGGAACGGATTCGTTGAAGTAGCCCGCGATGACGGGGCCCAGCGCGGAGCGGTCGCGCACGACGGTGACGCGGCCGACCTTCGTCAGGTCTGCGCGCCGGGTGAACGGGTCAACCGGAAGTTCCCGGTCCTTGGCGGCGTGGTTCGTGAATGCGCTCTGGGCGCTGGGGCCGCTGGCAGTGAAGCGGAAGACCATGGGGTCCAGGTGCATGGCGATCCTCGCAAGAGTGGGCGCCGTACAGCCGTCGGCGCACAGGGCAAGCCGACGCGACGCAGGAGAAGTGAGGGGGTGCCGGAACTCGGCGACATGACCAAACTACATATCGAAATCAAAATAAGCAACAGTCTTGGGGTGGGGTGCTCGTGTGTACGGCACCGACCTGACGCGCACGCAGGTCACAATGGGAGTGGTCTCGACGGCGTCCGGCTACTGGGGGAGTGTCTTTGTCCATCGACCGCCTGCAGCCCATCAGTCCCGCAGCGCTGGCCGCCCGTACACCCCGAGTCCAGATCCCGCCCTCCCGCGCCGGCGCCTCGGCCGAGAGCACGGCCTTGGCCCTGATGGACGCGGACGCCTTCCGCGATGCGCTTCAACGCGCCATCGCCCAGGGCGCATCCGCGGCAGCCGTCGCGTCCGAAGCCACCCGCCGGATCGCCCGGGGCCACCTCGACGTCGCCGCCCTGCGGGCCGTGCTGTTCGAGACGGCCGGAACAGACGTCTGGTCGGCCGTACGGCAAGCCGCCATCACCGCCGTCGCCGCCAGCCCGGCCCTGGCGCCGAGCATCATCTCCATGCACGCCCAACTGCTGCGCACGCCGTCCGCGACCGTCCGGGAAGGACAGGGGGACGACGGCCAGCCGTGCTTCGTCGCGCAGGCCGCCTTCGCTCCCGCCGGCCGCGACATCACCGGCAGCATCCAACAGGCCCGCACCCGCAAGGGCGCCCGGCAGCAGGCCATGACCAGCCTCATCGCCGCGCTCGCCGACCTGCCCGACCCCCTCGCCGATCGCGCGGTGCCCGACTGGAACTGGGACACGCCCGCCGCGCCCCATGCGCCCGCGCCAGCAGGGGAAGCCAACCCCCTCTCGGTCCTGAACGAGTTCCACCAGGCCGGCCACATCACCCGGCCCGACTACCGGACCCCGACACCGACGCCCACCGGCTTCACGGCCATGGTCACCGCCGTCCACCGCGGCCAGCAGCTCACCGGCGAAGGAACCGGCCCCAGCAAACGCCAAGCCCGGGCCGAAGCAGCCGACCGCCTCCTGAAGGCCCTGCAAACCGCCCTCGGCGCCGACGCCGACCCCCCGGCCGCGACCGAACCGGCGGCGGCCGCGCCCGTCCAGCCCGCGCTCCCCATGCCGCCCGCGCCGGCAGACCGACAGGAGCCGCCGCCCGCCCTCCCCGCCGACCCGGCCGACCTGTTCGCCGCCCGCCGCGCTCTCGAGCAGGCCCTCGGCGACGGCGCCGCCCTGACCCTGCTGCCCTCACGCCACCCCGGCCGGGCCGCGTGGATGCTGTTCCAAGCCGACGGCACACCCCTGCCCACACCCCGCCGCCTGCCGCCGCCACTGCAGCCGGTCATCCGCGACCTCGTCCTCGCCGGCGCCGGCGGCATCATGCCGCGCCGCGCCACCGTGACCGGCATCGCCGTCCCCGTCGGCCTCGCCCTGCCCGCGCTGCTCACCCGCCGGGAAGGCGAACACCCCTCCGTCACCGGGTGGCGGCCCGCTCTCCGCCTGGCCGTGGCGTGCGTGGCCCAGCAGCGCGTCTACCCCGCCCTGACCGCCGACGGCCAAGGCTGCTGGCGCATCGGCCCGGTCACCGAAGCGCTGCGCACCGCCGTCACCGAGGCCGCGGCCCGGATGGCACCCGAGGGCCATTGCCTGCTCGCCGGCCAGAGCCCCCTGCGAGTCCTCGCACCCGAACACGCCCTCTGGCCCCTGCTCGACGCCGTCGCCGACGCGATGGTCCGCACCCCCAGTGCCGCCCCGCTCCTGGGCCCCGGCCCGTTCACCAGCACCCCGGCCCCCGAGCCCGAGCCCACACCCGAACTGTGGGCCTGGGCCGACGCGATCGAGGACGCCGCCGACCCCTGTCCCGCTCCCCGCCTCACGCTGCGCATCAAGGAGCCCGACACGGGCGAGCAGACCCCGACCGTCCAAGCCGTCCTGCACCTGGCCGCCGACGACCAGGACGAACCCGTGTCGGCGAGCAGCATCTGGGACGGACAGCACACCCACCCCGCCCTGACGCCTGCCGTGCTGCCCGGCGTACGCCGGGCGCTGCGCCGCGGCGCCCGCCTGTTCCCGCCGCTCGGCGACCTCGCCGCACAGGAACGCCCCCGCCGCCTCACCCTGTCCGCGGAGGAACTGGCCCTCCTCCACGACCACGCCGCCGCCCCGCTCGCCGGAGTCGGCTTCGCCGTCCACTGGCCGCCCGCTCTGCTCGGCGCGCTCACCGCCACCGCCGTCATCGGCACCCACGACGGCGCCGACGAGTTCACCCCCGGCAGCGGCTTCCTGGCCCTGAACCGTCTCGTGGACTGCCGCTGGCACATCAGCCTCGACGGCGACCCGCTGACCGAGGACGAGATGACCGCCCTCGCCGACGCCGCCTGGCCGCTGATCCGCATGCGCGGCCGCTGGCTGCTCATCGACCCCGACACCGCCCGCCGCGCCCGCCACCGCGACCTCGCGCCGCTGCCCTCCCTCGACGCGCTCGCCGCCGCCCTGTCCGGAACCCTCACCCTCGACGGCGAAACCCTCGACGTACGGGCCGCCGGCACGCTGGCCACCCTCGTCGACGCCCTGCGCCAGGCTCCCGACGATCCCCGGCCCGTGCCACCGCCGACCGGTCTGAACGCGACGTTGCGCCACTACCAGCAGCGGGCTCTGACCTGGCTCGCGCACACCCTCGGCCTGGGCTTCGGCGCGCTCCTCGCCGACGACATGGGCCTGGGCAAGACGCTGACGACCATCGCCTTGCACCTCCACCGCGCCGAAACGGCCGGCGCAGCCGCCGGCCCGACCCTCGTGGTCTGCCCGGCCTCCCTCATCACGAACTGGCAGCGCGAGATCGCCCGCTTCGCCCCGGACACCGCCGTCGTCCGCTACCACGGCACCACCCGGACCCTCGACACCGATGCGCTCGACCACACCACGGTCGTCATCACGACGTACGGCACGCTGCGCCGTGACCCTGCCGTCGCCGCCACCCAGTGGGGCCTGGTCGTGGCCGACGAGGCCCAGCACATCAAGAACCCCGCCTCCGCCACGGCCAAGGCGCTGCGCGACGTCCCTGCATTGGCCCGGCTCGCCGTCACCGGCACCCCCGTCGAGAACACCCTCACCGAGCTGTGGGCCATCCTCGACTGGACCAACTCGGGCCTCTTCGGCACCCGAGCCGCCTTCCGCGCCCGCTACGGCACCGTCGAGAAGGACCCCGACGCGCCCGCCGCAGCAGGGCTCGCCCGGCTCATCGCCCCGTTCATGCTTCGCCGGCGCAAGACCGACGCCGGCATCGCCCCCGAACTGCCCGGCAAGATCCACCACCACCGTGTCGTGGCCCTGACCGACGAGCAGACCGGTCTGTACGAGGCGATCGTCCGCGACACCATGCACAAGATCACGACCAGTAGCGGGATCGAACGCCGCGGCCTGGTCCTGAAGCTGCTCCAGGCCCTGCGTCAGATCTGCAACGCCCCCACCCTCTACCTCAAGGAACCCCTGGACGACGCCGAGCCGGCCGGCCTCGCCCGCCGCTCGGGCAAGCTCGCCGCCTTGGACGACCTCGCTGCGACCCTCGCCGACCGGGGCGAAGCCGCCCTCGTCTTCACCGGCTACGTCCAGATGGGCCGCATCCTCGAACACCACCTGCGCGCCCGCGGCCGCTCCGTCCGCTTCCTCCACGGCGGCACCCCGCCGGCCCGCCGCCAGCACCTCGTCGACGCTTTCCAGCACGACCCCGACCCCGCCCCGGTGTTCATCCTGTCCGTCAAGGCGGCCGGCACCGGCTTGACGCTGACCCGGGCTGAGCACGTCATCCATTACGACCGGCCCTGGAACCCGGCGGTCGAGGACCAGGCCACGGACCGCGCCCACCGCATCGGACAGCACCGCACCGTCCAGGTCCATCACCTGATCACCGAGGGCACCGTCGAGGACCACATCAACGAACTCCTCGCCCGCAAACGCGCCCTGACCGACGCCGTCCTCACTTCCGGCGAAGGCGCCCTGACCGAACTCGACGACTCCGAACTCGCCGCCCTCGTCACTCTGGGAACCCGATGACCGGCACCGCCCGATCCCTCGCGCCGCTTGCCGGAGCGTGGAAGCAGGCCTTCCACCTTGCCACCAACGGCTCCGGCTCGTACGGCAAGGGCCTCAACCTCGCGCGCAACGGGGCCGTCGCTCAGATCCACACCCAGCCCGGCAGGATCAGCGCCCCTGTCGCCGCGAAGAAGGCCACCCACCAGGCCGTGATCCACCTCCCCGAGCTGACCGCCACCCAGTGGGAATCGCTGGCCGCCCGGCTCGCCGACGACCCTCAGGCCGTCGCCGACCTCGTCGCCAACCGGATCCCCGCCACGATCGCCGACTCCGGCCACGCCGGCGGCATCTCCATCACCCCGCCCTCCGACGGCATCACCTTCTCCTGCTCCTGCCCCACCGGCCGGACCCACCGCGTCTGCGACCACAGCGCAGCCCTTGGCCACGCCGTCGCCGAACGCCTCACCAACAGCCCCTCCTTGCTGCTTGGCGCCCGCGGCATGACCGCCCGCGCCCTCGCCGCCCACGTACGCGACCTCGTCGACGGCGCCGACCCCGGCCCTCTCCCCGCAGACACCAACGGCACCGTGCGCGCCGCCCAGCTCTACTCGCTGGCCGCCCACCGCCCCCCACAGACGGCACCGTCCCTCGACCTCGACACCGTCACCATCCTCACCTACACCGACGCACCCCTCCCTGGGCCCCGAGCCCAGGACCTGGCACACATGACCGCCGACGCCGCCGCCCGCGCCCGGACCCTTCTGACCGACACCACTGCTGCGCCGCACGACGAGTTGGCCGACATCCTCCGGATCCTCGCCAGCCCCGACGGCGCGGACCATCTCGCGGCCGCCCAGCGCGCCACCGGCATCCCCGAAGCCACCCTGCGGGCGATGATGATCGGCTACCGCCACGGCGGCCCGGCCGGCGCCCACGCCACCCTCGCCGCCACCCCAGCAACCAGGGACGTCCTGGAACAGGCACGAGAGACCCTCCACTCCTCCCGTGCTGTCGGCCTCGGGACCATCACCCTCGACGGCGATGCGCTCACCGACACGACCGCCGGCGTTCAGATCCGCCCGGGCCCCGACGGCCGCTGGTATCCCTTCACCGTCTGGCGCGCTGGCGAATGGCGCCCCGCGCCCGGACCTTGCGACGATCCCGCCGAAGCATTCCGCGCCGCACGGCGCGCCCGCGCTGCACGACCGCTCAGGCGATAGCCCAACCGACGACCCGACCAGACGTCCCGAGCCCGAAAGACCTCACCACATGCCCCTGGACCAGCAGACCGGCGTACGCCTCTATCAGTTCATCGTCGACCGGCTCGAGGAACGGCGCCGCGAGCAATACCCCAACGGCCGCGACGAGTACGAGGCCGACTGGACCGCAGCCCACGATCTGGAGAAGGACTTCGCTACGGCCGTACACGCCGACGACCTCGCCACAGCCGAGCAGCTCCTCCAGGAGCTCATCGACATGGCCGCTCCGTGGCGAAGCCATCCTCAACACCCGGATAGTCACACCGAAGACGGGAGCCAGCCCGACAACGCCGTGCTGGGCAACCGGGCATGAGGCGGCAGTGGATCCTTCCTTGCGGCATGGTCGCTGCCATGGTGGTGCTCACACCCACCGTGATCCGCACCCAGAGCGCGTCGTGGACGATCGGGTGGTCGGCCATCCTCCTCGGGGCCGTCGCCGTGCTGCTGCTACTCGTCCTGGCTGAACGCCTCACCCCGCCGTCGGACCGACCCGAGCCCCGCGACCTCCCGGAAGCCTGACCCGCCCCGACCCGCCGTTCCCCGCCCCGGACAAGGGCGGCCCTCAGCCCTCCGCCCGAAGCAGGACGATCACGGTGGCGTCGTCGCGGTACCCGCTCTCGTCCTCGGCAGCCGCCGCGACCAAGGCGTCCGCGAGCAACTGCGGGCCGGCCGCGTACATGCGACACAGCCGGGCCAGCACCTCCAGGGGCACCTGGTCGGAGACCCCGTCGGACACCAGCAGCACCAACGGGACCTCCGAGGGGACCTGCACCTGCCGGCACGTCGCCGCCCCGGCCTGGGCCAGCCCGAGCCGCGACCAGTTGTCGTGGACCTCCGCCGCGAGCTCCACCGCCGCGCCCCCGTTGATCCGCAGCCACTCACCCATCGTCTGGTCGGTCGACCACTGCCTGAGCGAGACCCCGTCCCACCCGTACGCCCTGCAGTCCCCGATCCAGTGGACGCTGGTCGGCTGTCCCGGCTGCGCGCAGGCGAAGACCGCGGACGCGTGCGGGGGCCGGTCGTAGGACGCGGCCATCTGCCCGGCCGCCATCAGGCCAGCCAGCCCGCCCACCACGGTCCCGATGTGGGTGATCACCGCCGGGATGATCGCCGCGTACCGGACCACCTCCGGATGATGGCCGGCCCCGTCGACCACTGCGGCACTCACCATCTCCCCGCGGCGCTGCACGTCGGCTCCGTCCGCGCAGGGCGGCTCCGTCCCAGGCCGCTGGGCCAGTCCCACCACGATCTTCTCGACGGTCACCGTGCGGGTGTTCTGCTCTTCCATCGTCCATGCCTCCGTTCCGGGGGCCGGGGTGACCCTCGTGCCCTACAGGCCGCTCGGAGCAGAGGAGTGGGTTATTTAACGACGTTGAGGCTGGTGTGACGCTTGTGGCGGCGAGTCCGCCGGTGACGGAGTCGTACGGGCTGCCACGGGAGCGGGGGATTCGGAAACCGAAGGTGCGCGGTCAGACCGGCTGAGATCATGGCAAGAGGGTCAGCTCATGACCATGGCACAGCAATGGGGGCGGCGATGGACGAGACGAGCACGGTGCGCGCGGTCGCGATCGACTACAAGGCGGTCCTGCGCTCACCCGGACGCCCCCACGACGGGATCGCCGACTTCCTGCAGTGGCTCGACGAACACGACGTCTCCTTCGTGCTGCTCACGACCGACTCCATCGACGCCGAAGCCGCCATGAGGGCCGCCGGTCTGCCCGCCCCCGCCCTCCACCTGTGCCGTGACGACATCCCCGGCAGGCCGGCCCGCGGCAGCGGCGCCTGGCTGCTGACGGTCGCCGACCGCCTCAAGCTGCGCACGAATCAGATCGCCATGGTGGGAACCTCGGAGTGGGACTGGCGCACCGGCATCAACGCTGGCGTCGTCTACATCCACGCCCGCTGGGCCAACCACGTCCGCGACAACAAGGGCATGACCCCCCTGTCGGCCGACGAGCCGGCGGACGTCGGCGAGCTCCTGGAGCAATTCCTCCTGGACGAGCCCCGCTGGGCCTTCAGCCACGACGACCCCGCCCGCTCCTTCAAGATCCGCTCGCTGCTGCCTCCCAACGTGCGCTTCCCCCAGGCCCCCGGCCGGACCTTCGAGCTCCAGGACATCTTCACCCGCGGCCGCACGATCACCGTCGGCAACCAGGACGCCCGCGACATCCTGATGCTGCGCCTGCTGTCCTCCGCCTACCTCGACGGCACCCTGCCCCACCGCAGCCTCTTCTGCGTCTACCCCAGCAGCTCCCCGGGCAAGGTCAGCCAGCAGCTCGCTGGCTTCCTCACCAAGGCGAAGGTGATGGTCGGCTCCTACTATCGCGAGGACCTCCTTGAGCGCGTCGCCCAGGCCCCGGACACCAGCTGGGAGCGGGCGAAGAAGAACTGGGGCCAGGTGAGCACGGCGGACATCTCGATCGGCGCACAGGCCCGCACCGTCCGGATCAACCCCAAGTACAAGGGCAAGCTCAAGGGCAAGACGGTGATCGTCTTCGACGACTTCACCACCGAAGGCAAGTCCATTGAGTGGGCTCGCACCCTCCTGGCCAGAGCCAAGGCGGCACAGGTCATCGCCCTGACCATCGGCAAGTACGGCGCCTCCCGCCACACCGCCTACCAGCTGCGCCCCGGCACGACGATCGATCCGTACCAGGTCAGCTACCACCTGGCGGCCACGAACTTCGTGACGACGTCCGTCACTGGAGCCGCAGGCCCGGGCCCCGACGACGCTCTGAAGGCCACGATGTCCCACTTCATCGCCGCCGCGCAGACCGCTGATTGATCTTGCCCGCCGTCCGGCCTTCGGAGCTGGCGCCCCCGTGGCGAACCGGACCCGAGGATCGAGCCGACCGTGCCCTTCCCTCCCGTACGAGGACCGCGTACGCCATGATGGAAGTGGCCCGAGAACCTCGCTTCATCCTTCGAACATCCCGGGGCCACGAGTAGAAGGACACCTTGATGGACCTCGATATCACCGCTGACCAGCACGATCTGCTGACCCTGTGCGCGTTGCGCGCTGGCGACGCCACCCTCGACTGGAGCCTGATCGCCCGCGGCGCCCAGAGCCCCGAGGGCTTGGCCGCGCTCATGGACGGACAACTGCACGAGGACTCCCGTGCCGCGGCCAAGAACCGCCCCCTGCTGCAGCAGGCCCTGACCTCCGGCCTGGACGACGCCCGCGCCCGCGTCGATGACGAGCTCGCCGCCGCCGGCAAGACCGGCGCGCGCCTGGTCACCGTCCTGGACAAGGACTACCCGGCGAACCTCAGGGTGATCGGCAACCTGCCGCCGTTCCTCTTCTACCGCGGCGAGCTCGACCAGCGCGATGCCCGCTCCATCGCGATCGTCGGCACCCGCCAGGCCTCCGAGGACGGCCTACGGCGGGCGGCCCGGATGGCCCGCGAGCTCGTCGACCACGACGTCGTTATCGCCAGCGGTCTCGCCAAGGGCATCGACGCAGCCGCCCACCAGGCCACGCTCACCGCCGGCGGCCGGACCTTCGCCGTCATGGGCACCGGCATTGCCGCCCCGATCTACCCGGCCGAGAACCGTCCGCTCGCCAAGGCGATCCTCGCCGCCGGAGGCGCGCTGCTGAGCCAGTTCTGGCCCACCAGCCCTCCGGCGAAGTACACCTTCCCTCGCCGCAACGTCGTCACGTCCGGCACCACCCTGGGCAGCGTCGTCATCGAGGCCTCCAGTACGTCGGGCGCCAAGATGCAGGCGCGCCTGGCGGCCGAGCACGGCAAGCTCGTCTTCCTGATCCGCTCCCTCGCCGACACCCAGCCCTGGGCCAAGAAGATGCTGGAGGAGGGCCGGGCGATCCTGGTCACCGCCTCCAGCGACATCACCGACCGCCTCGGCCAGGCAGCGGACATCCAGGCCGCCGGACAGCAGCGCCAGCAGCTCGCCCTGGCTGGCCTGTGACGGCAGGTCTCCCGGATCCGGCAGGCTTCCCCGACTGCCCGGTATGCGCCTACCGCATCACCGGCACCGCCCGCCTGTGCTCCGACTGCGCCGGCCGCACCCTCCAGCCCGTCGCCGAGCCCCACTGCCCGGTCTGCTCCCAGGCCGTCGCGCCCGGCAGGCCGTGCGGGAACCGGGTGTGCGCGCTGTCGGAGGCCGAGCGGGGGTTCTCCCGCGTCGACGCGGTGGCCATGTACTCCGGAGCCCTGCGCGACAAGATCCACAAGCTCAAGTACGAGGGGAGGGCGGGCTGGGCGTTGATCTTCGGTCGGCTCCTCGTCGGCTGGATGGAAAGCCACCCCGAGGCGATGCACGGCGTCGACCACGTTGTCGGGAACCCCACCCACACGGGCCGCCAGCCTCTCCAGCACATCGAGGCGATCATGGACGCCGCCTACACGGAGGACGTGACGCGGGTCTTCCCGCTCAGCCCACCGGGGGCCCACCGGCTGGTGAAACATGCCGAGACGCCCCGGTCCGCGAACCGGACTCTGGACGAGAAGCGCGTGGCCGCAGTCGCGCACGCCGCCGCCCTGACCTGGACCGGAGACACCGGCGACATTAAGGGGGCCACCATCCTCCTCGTCGACGACGTCTTCACCAGCGGATCCCAGCTCCAGCACGTCGCGCGCCGACTCCGGGCAAACGGCGCCGTCGACGTCCGGGGACTTGTGCTCGCACGAGTCCCCTGGAGCGGATGACCGCCCCGACGCTCCGGCCTGTCTCCGCGGCATCCCGCTCTCCCGCGCAGACCGAGTCCGCGCCACGCCCCGTGATCCGAATCCCCGAATATGTGCGATAAGAGGCCAGTTGGCGCGATACGTTGAGCAGCAGTCCCCCCGGACGCCGCGTCCCCCCGTGCGTTGCGTCCGGGGGCATACTCCGCCGGATCCGGCCTGATCACCGGCCACGACCGTCCCGCCACGACGTACACAGCTCTCGACCGCGCGCCTCGTCAGGACCACTCCTCACCCCTCTGAGGGATGGCCATCGGCGCGTGGAATTCAACGTCCTCGTCCGCCACTACCCTGGTGGCCAGCGGGATCGAGGGAGCCACATGAAGCGAACGCGAGCTGTCGAACTGATCGAAGCGATGCTTCACCGGCTCGACGGCCCCCAGGAACGGCCCCTCAACCTGGTCCGGCAGGTGTGGCTGTTCGGCAGCTTCGCACGCGGCGCCACCGAGCCCCACGACGTCGACGTCGCTGTCCGGTGCGAGCGCGACGAACGGATGAACCAGGCCGTCGTCCAGGCCATCTTCTCCGGCGGCAACCCCTACGCGCCGCTGCGCCGCGCGCTCGCCGGGTCATCCCGCGGGTTGCAGTTCCAGTTCGAGGACGCGGCGCGTGAGCAACTGGAGGCCGAAGGCACGGTCATGCTCCCGCTGTGGCAACGGGGTGACACGCTCACCGAAGCTCTCGGCGTGCTCCACGCGATCGACGAGGATCCCGAAGCGGGCCGGGCCGAGCGCCACGACATGATCGACGCTTTCGAAGGCCTTGACCGGCACATCCCCCGCCCGATCCGGGCAGAACTGATCGAGTGGCAGCAGCAAGAGGCCATCACCATCTCGCGCATCACGCTCTCCGACGCGCCGGACGACACCGACCTGCTGGCGACCCCGGACATGCGCTGGGCCTTCCGCCGGTGGAACGACGACAGCCCGCTGCGCCGCGCTGCCCTGGCGGGTCTGGCTCTCATGAAGGAACTCGCGGTCGACCTCGACGACGTCGAGCTGGCCGGTCAGCGGCTGTCTACACCGCGACGCCTCGCGGGACACCGGAGTGAACCCCGCTGGTGGGTCAACTGGAAGTGGCAGGGCTACCAGAGCATCCCGTACTGCGTCACCCGCGCCGACGGCTGGCTGGAGGTAGTACAGCCCACGCGGGCGCGACCGCTGAACGCGTTGGTGATCAAACCCGGACCCAAGGCAGCAGCATTCGGACGCTGACCACCCGAGCCGGCAGCCTGCGCTCGGTACGTTGGCGGTCAATCCCTGCACTGTGTTCCCCGATGCGCGGCGTCCAGGGGCATACTCGCCGGATCCGGCGTGACCATCGGCTGCCGCCCATCTAATCCCGGAAACCCCGCCACTCGTCTTCCCGCCATCCGGGGCCCAGCGCGTTATCGGCTCTTCAGTAGCAGAGCTCGCAGACGTGGGTAGCGGGCGAGCAGCCGGGCCAGGTGGGTGCTGAGGAGGCTCGGCCTGAGGACGGCGGTGACATGGACAAGCCAGAAGTCCTCCACGGTGCGCCTGGCGTGCGTCAGCGCGTCCTGGGACGGCGTGGTCTCGTCGTGGTCGGGAAGGTGCCGGCCGTAGACGGGAATCACCTCTATGCCAGCGGCGCGCAGCGCGCACAGGCGGTGCTGGCCGTTGGTCAAATTCTGCTGTCCGGTGTCCCACCAGATGTGGCCCCCTCCGATGAGGGAGCGAAACCAGGCGCGGTCGCGCTCGCTCAGGTCCGTGGCGCGGTAGAGCCGGTCCTGTTCGTCGCTGTCGGGTTCGGCGCGGGCGAAGGCGAGCACGGCCTCGGTGATCGCCCTCCAGTCGTCGGCCTGATGGTAAGTGCAGGCGGCGAAGTCCTGATCGCCGAGCCGGGCGAACAGCTCGGCGTGGGCGGTCTTGCTGTGACCCTTGGGGTAGGTGGCAGCCAGGGCCTTCGCCCGCTCACCGTAGGGGCACTTGAACAGGCCATGTGGCCAGGGGAGCTGGGAGGCGGCGACGGGGCGTATGCCGGTGACGCCGTCCAGGTGCAGAGCCCGCTGGGCGGGGCTGCTGAACCTGCTGGGGTACAGAGCGGCCTCCGAGCCAGGCGGCTCCGGCCGTATACGGGCATCGGCGTGGAGCTGCTCGGTGAGGTCGGGTTCGGTGACACCGGCCAGTTCGTAGAAGGGACCCTCGTGCCAGGCTTCGTCCTCGTCGGAGCGGCGACGCTCCGGGTTGGGCTGGATCAGGACGGTCACCGGAACCTCGGGCAGCACGAGGATGCCGGACAGGCCGTGGACCGAGGCGAGGGTAAGGCGACCGCGCGCCCAGGCAGGATCGTTCAGCACAGCGTCGAGGGCGTCACCGGCGAGGTGGCCGATCCATTCGACACGGTGGAATCCTTCGTCGATGCGCATGTCCCACTTCGGGTGCCGCAGGGCATGGATCTGCAGGTAGTCACCAACCATGACCAGGTGGGCCGGTTTGTCGAACACGGCTGCCCGCTGGCGCGGCGGCTGCGGCTCGGTCTCGTCGGCCGGCGCCACGAGGTCGGGGCCGCGGATGGTGCTGCGAAAGGGGTGCGGTCCGGCGGCCAAGCGGCTTCCGGTGAACAGGGGCTCTGGTGTCTCTGGCCACCAGGGATGGGCGGAATCCCAGCGGGCCCGGCCGCTGTCGACCTCGCCGAGGGTCCACTGATCACCCTCGCGCAACATGACCGGGCCTGGCATGCCGTGACAGAACACGACCGCGATCTGCCGGGTTGCCCGGGTACGCAGGTGGGTGGAGCCGGGAGCCAGGAAACCGATGTCGGTGATGACCTCCACCCGCTCGATCCGGGCGAACCCCTCGCCGTCCGGCACGCCGTCGACGGCCATCCGTTCCGAAGCGATCTGGAGGTAGTCCCCCGGGCGAAGCGCGGTACTCACGTGCGGAACGGTCATTCCCTACCCCCGGTGCGCCGCCTCACAGTGCGGCGGTCTGTGATCTCCTCGTGTATACCGCACCGGACCAGCAGCTCCTGCCCGGCCTCGCGAGCTAAAGTGCTGTCAGTGCCCGTTGATAACGTGCTTCGTCCAGTCGTGGAGTTCATGAAGGGACCAGGTACGTGCGGGATGTGACATGCCATCAGATTAGCGAGCAGCGGTTGGCCGAGGCGCTCGACGACATCGACGGGCGGGCCTACATGCGGTGGCACTGGCTGCGGTACGGCAGCATCTCGCCGGCGTTGATCCGGGACATGGCGGACGAACTGCTCGACCATGTCGCCGCGCGAACGGTGACGGAGCCGGGGCTCGACGCTGCGGCCGGCACGGTCGCCATCACCGCGGCGGAGTGTGTGCAGGGAGTGCTGAGCATCATGTGCTTCCCGGACGGGGACCAGGAGCTCCGGTTCCCCCTCGTCGGGGAGCGGATCAGCACGGACCCGGACGACGACGAGTTCGGGGACGGGCCCATCACCTTCCGGGACGTCGTCAAGGAGGCGCCCACCGCGCGGACCTGGCTCGACATGTTCGAGATGTGTGTCGTCAGCGGGCTTGTGTGGGATTGGGAGCGGGTCACCGGGCTGCTGCTGCGCGGCGACTACGCGCCCGCCATCCGTGACGGCGTGCCCTACAACCGGTACACCTCCGTCTCCGACCCCGCGGACCTCGCCGCCATGGACGCCCTGTGCCTCTATCTCACCGAGGCGGCCGGGCATCTGCCCCGCGACTGGCCGACGGTTCCGCTGCGCAAGCCGGACGCCGGGGAGCGCGCGGAGGCCGCCCGGCGGCTCGACGAGGTCGGTGACGCGCTGAGCGCGGACCAGCGGCTGCTCCGCGTACTCCTCGACGACGACCAGCACGCCTTCGAGGACGCCCTCGTCGCCCGGCTGGTCGCGTACCGGGAGAGCGTTGAGGCCGGTGCCGGTGATCCCGCGCCCCGGTCCCTCCTCCCCCTCGGCACCCTCGCCCTGGCCTGCCTCGCCGTCCAGGTCCATGGGTGGGAACTTGGTGTCCGGTCCGGGTATCTGCCGTACGGTCTGCTGGGATCGCCGGACGCGCCGCGCCGGGCGGCGGAGGGGAACCGGAACAACTTGGGCTGCTGGGCTGCCAAGTAGGCCACCCGGGGTGCGGAGGTGGGCCTGGCCCGGCATCCAGGACATCGTCGTGGAGACGGACTCGTCCCCACCGAGGCAGCGCGTACGTCTGTGCGATAGCAGTCGGCGCCCCGAGCCGACGAACGGCGTGGCGCCCCCGTCGAGTCGAGCCCGAGGGATACGGTGGCGCCCTGCGGCATCGGTCTGCTGCTCCTCACGCGAACCTCGGCCCACTGGTTCAAGGCGGAGGCGAAGAAGCTCGGCTTCGATCAGAGCCATCTCACCGACCGCACCACCGCACACCAGTGCCTGTTCCTCACGCTCCGCGGGCCGACGGAGCGGAGCGAAAGGTACCCGCCATGTCGGCCACCCAGACCAGCAGCCGGGCCCGGACGTACGCCCTCTACACCGGAGCTCCCCGCCAGCTCGCGTGCGAGGTCGTCGCCAACCTCCCCCGGCGCGCCCCTCTCATCCCCGCTCCCGCCCACCACGAGCAACTCCTCCTCGAGTCCGAGGTGTTCTACTGGGTTCTCGGCTCCCAGCGGAACTTCTTCGAGTTCCCCTTCGGTATCCAGTACGTGCAGCCCACCGCGGACGGCATCAGGCTCCACCTGGAGAGCAACGCGAGCCTCGACAGCCTGCTGGCCGGCCTGCTGCCCGGGCGGGTGAGCGTGGGTACCGGCGACGACGAGATCCACGGCCTCAACGGGTGCCGAATCACGGCACGAAGCGAGCGCGGCATTGAGCTCCGCCGCCTCGGACAGCCAACCAGCATCCGGCTCACCGGCCCCTCGCGACGAGCCTTCCAGAAGGCCGAGGCAGCCCTTGCGCAGCAGATCCAGAGCAACGGGGGAGAGGCCTGCTGGCTGGCCGGCGACACCTGGACTCCCTACGAGAAGCAGTGGGACACCGAACGGCAGCCGCTCATCTACGAGAAGATCTGGCGGGACGCCGCCTGGCTCCCCAGCGGGCTGCTGCGCCGCCTCGGACTCCTCCACACCGTCGCCGTCCCCCAGGTCGTCACCGGCCACGAGTCGCGGCTGGGGGAGTGGTGGATCCTGCAGCTCGAGCACGATTCCGAGACAGCCCTGCGCCGCGCCGAGCTGGTGCAGGCCCTGACCGACCCGGAGCATGGTCTGCCGCTGGAGCTGTGCGGTCACCGGGACCTGACGCCCGGGGGTAGCCTCGGCCTGGTCCTGTTGAAGTCTCCAGATCGCAGCGCCGCTCTCCAACTGCGCTACGACCGGATCGATTACCCGATCAGGAAGCACCGCGCCGAGATGTTCGCGGCGATCCGTCGGCGCACCAGTGCCCTGACGGGCGAGGCATCGTTGCCCGTGATGCCCGGTTGCTCGGGCACCGGCTGAGGGGGGCACGAGGCGTTGGGGCCTTGGTCAAGGCCCCTTCGCCCGAAGGGATTGCCGCAATGCGGCGATGTCCCATGCCGTAGGCGGTTGCCGTACCGTTCTCGGACTGCGCCTGCCCAGGGGAGTGCGGCGGGCCGGACCGGGGAGAGGACGGCGTCGGGGTGAACGGGGAAGACCAGGAGAACTGGGGTAAGCGAGCGGTCTGCCGAACCGCTGATCCGGACGAGCTCTTCGTGGACGGCACGGCCCAGAACAGGGCCAAGGCCCTCTGCACCGGCTGCCCGGTGCGCACCGAGTGCCTGGCCTATGCCCTCGACCATGGCATCGAGCACGGAATCTGGGGCGGCATGACCGAGCGTGAGCGGCGGGCTCTCCTGCGACGGCGCCCCCTGGTCACGTCATGGAGACGCCTGCTCGAAGCCGCCCGATCGGAACACCAACGACTTGCCAGCCCGGACGAAGGACACGCCTGGGACGTCGCAGGATGAAAGCACGCCGGCCCCAGGACCCCCGCTCCCCGCGGTACCGCCCGGCGCGGACAGGAGGTGTTGGGCCGGGGCCGTGCGCGCCGGACGGCACCGCGGCCTGAGTGGCTGGAGCCGGGCCCGTCAGGGTCTGCGGGCTGGAGCACGCGGCCGGGGGAAATTGGCGGTGATGCGGCCGCCCGCCCGGCAGAATCGGGTGATCGACACGCCCTTTGGGGGAGCTATGCAGGAACTCCGCTTCGACGACGACATCCGGTTCACCGTGGAAGTCAGCAGCGACCAGACGTGGCTGCACCGCGCACTGGGAGCCCACGAGCTGAGCGTCCAGCTCGCTGTCGGGGTGTCGCCCTTCACCGAGGCCGGGAAGATCCTCGCCCTGGAGGCGGACCTGTTCGGCTTCGAGGCGACGGGGCAGCGCTCCCGGCTTGCCCGGACCACGGCGAACCTGGCGTACACCCCGAAGGTGACCGTCCACCGCGTGAACCTGTCGTTCCCGCTGACCTCGTTGCAGGTCCACGCCATCGAGGAGGGCCGCGCCGGCGATGTCCGCTTCGAGATCGACCTCAACGCGACCCTGCCGCAGGCGCCCGGGTATCCGGGGAGCACCCAGGACACGGCGCACATCACCATCGCCAAGAGCCGGTGGGAACAGCAGCTGGCGCAGCTGGGGCCGTCTGCGGCGTTCGAGATGGCCGTGCCGTACCCGCTCGGCGACCCGGAACGGGACGAGGTTGGACGGACGCTGCGGGAGGCACAGCGGCTGCTGACCGCGAACGAGGTGCGGGCGTCGATCCTGGAGGTCAGGCGGGCGCTGGAGTGGGTCCGGGAGAACGTCACCTGGGACAACCCCGGATCGAGGAAGCAGGCCAACCAGTGCAACCAGACCGAGCGGTGGTGGCGGATCCAGGACGCCCTCTACAGCCAGACCTGCGGCGCCCTGCACAACGACGCGGTCACCAAGACCTTCAAGTACGACCGGGCCGAGGCGGAGACGCTCCTGGCGATGACCGCCGCACTGCTGCGGAACGTGCCCGTCACCAGCGCGTGACGGCCCGGCGCCCGCCCCGCGACCGAGACGAGGACCGCATGGCAATCGAGCACAACGGCATTGCAGGCCCCTACTTCGAGTACGACGGACTGCCCGCCCAGCACGTGGTGGACAAGGATCTGCCGCTGATCCATCCGTACGGCCCGGTGACGCCCGGCCGCTATCTCACGCCCGGCGGCGGACGGCTCACCATCCGCCCGGCCGAGAAGCGCGCCCACACCCGGATCACGCTGGACCACCTGGGTTGTCCCGCCCAGGTCACCGATGAGAAGGACGCCGCCTTCATGCGGCTCGCCCAGGCTGCCGAGGGGTACTGCGTGCAGGCCAGGTGCCGACACCACGCCGCGTACTCGGGCGGGGTGCTGCGCATCTTCGAGGTACGCAAGGGGAGCATCGAGCTCACCGCATTCGTGCGCGCCGCGCTCGCGGTCGAGCTGGGGGACTTCACCCCCACGGACCGGCTCTTCCAGGAGACCGAAGCACTGGTCGGGCCTGTCCGCCGGGACGGCGAGGGGGACCAGGCCAGCGGCGGCTAAACGCCCGATGTCCGCCTGTCGCGGCGGTACCGGCGGGCCCATGAAAGCGGGGAGGTGCGGCGCCACGGGGGGAGCGCCGCACCTGCGACCAGCGTAGCGATCCACCGCCCGGCCCGGGCTCAATTGTGCGACCGGCAACGGAGAAGGCCCCGGACCTCGGTCCGGGGCCGTCGTCGTGGAAGACCGTCAGCCTGTCCCTGGCTAGGAGTCGTAGGCCCACGACCGGCCGGTCTGCCGGTACTGCTCGACCGGGATCGGCTCGACGCCGGGTCGCATCCGGCTCACGTACAGCATCCCGTTGAGGTGGTCGATCTCGTGGGCGACGAGCCGGGCAAGACCCCGTTCGTACACCGTGGTGACGGTGGTGCCCTCCAGCGTCGTGGTCTCGACCGTGATGCGCAGCGGGCGGGGGACCATCCCGCGGACGTCGAAGAACGACAGGCATCCCTCGTACTGCTCGTCGGCGTCGCCGGAGGCCTCCGTGACGCGGGGGTTGAGAAGGACGATGGCGCCGGCGCCCTCGTCGGGCGGCTGGACGGCGGCGGCCGCGCGGCCGATGCCGATCTGCGGGGCCGCCAGTCCCATGCCCTTGGCGAAGGGGTGCACCCGGCCGATCCGCTCCATGGCGGCGAACAGCGCGTCCACGGCCTGCTCGGCGGCCTGCTGCTCGGCGGGCAGGTCGAACGGGCGGGCCGTCTCGGTCAGGACCGGGGCGCCGCGCTGGACGACCCCGAGGTCGCGCATCTGCTGACTGGGCCGCACCTCGGTCACTTGAACTCCCCTTGCATCACGTCCTGTTCGGGCCGGGCCCGGAACCTCCATTCCAGACGATAGCGAGCATGCAGGGCCGGGCGGCCGGTCGACCAGGTGAAGACGCGCATGCCGTCCTCCTCCCGGCGGCCGGGGGCACTGGGCAGGGGAGACGCCTCGGCGGTCATCGACGTCTCGGTGCCTTGCATCACCGAGTCCCTGGGGTCCCTACACGTTCGGGTCGCCGTCCCGGCCGACCTCGTGGGCGAGGTGGAGAACACCCTTGGCACCGAAAACGGTGTGGAACCTCACCAGGCCGCCGGCCTCGTCGGTTCCGGAAGCCGCGTCATCGAACCAGCGGCTGGAGCGCAGGGCTTGGGCGACGCACTCAGCCAACGCAGCACCGATGGGCGCGACTGAGGTATCAAGCGACCCCAGCTCGGGCAGGTCCTCCAGGTCCATGCCGTAGTGCTCCAGGTGCTGGATGAGTAGATGCGCCAGGGCACGCGACGGGTCGCTGGTGTGGCGCTGCCCGTCGTCGGGGTCCATCACCCCGGGGAAGACCACCGCGCGGGTGAAGAAGTCGCACAGGGCCCCGAACACCTCCGGGTCCGGGTTGTGGCTGCGGCCGTCGCGTGCCTTGAGTGCCCACTGCAGGATGACGTCCACGTGTGCGCGCCGGGCCCGTTCCCCAGCGTCCAGCGCGCCGACGTCGCTGGACCCGCGGGCGTCGGTATCGGCGATGCCAACGACCTCCGCGGGCAACTGCGCCTCGGCAGGATGAACCCCGTCCAACTCGTTCTGCCACCGGTCGAACGTCGCGGCTTCCTCTTCGGCCCGCTGATAGGCCGCGTCGTACTTGTCGTCGCCCAGGACCGCGGCCGACTCCGACCACTGCGCGAGCAGAGCAGCGTGCTCCCACCGGTCCTCGGATGCGGGAAGCTGATTGCGGCGCCCGTCCATCAGGGCCGGCAGCAGCGCGGTGATCGCCTCCGGTGCCGCCAAAACCGGCACCGGCAACGCGACGGGCTTGTCACCGCCCCGCTCCTGGTAGGCCCAACCCGTGGACGAGTTCCACACCAGCTCCAGCCCGTTGGGCCACTCCTCGCCGGTCAGCTCCGCAGCGCCGCCGATCCACGACCACCGGGCTTCAGTCGTACCCCGCGCCGCTGCCCGGCGCACCGCGAACTCGGCATCCGCGTAGCCGGCGCGTGCGAGAGCACCCTCCATGACGCGCGGGTACCTCTTCCAGCCCCTGAACTGGTCCACGTATGCCCTCTCCTGCTGCTCCGAACGGCTTGCCTCTCTCCTGGTCAGCCTGCCACCCGCCACCGACACCACCCCCACCGGCGATCGAACACGAACCGAAAGCGCGATCGGCAGTGCGATCCCTGCGGCCGCCCGCCACCCGCCAGGCCCGGCCACCGTAACCCCAGCCACCCGCCGGTGGACTCTCTGAACGAAGCCGCCCCGGGCGCAGCCGTACGCTGCCAAGGTGGCACCCATGGAATCCGTCGACACCGCCCTGGGCCGTGTCTGGCCCGCCCAGTTGCGCACCGACCGTCTCCTCCTGCGGCCGGTCACCCGGGAAGACGGCCCCCTGGTGAGCGAGTTGTTGACCGACGACCGTGTCCGCGCGCACCTTGGCGGTCCGGTCACGGAGGGGCGCGTCGCCGCCCGGCAGGCCGCCTATCCGACGACGGCCGGCGCGTGGACCGTCGTCCGCGTCGCCGACGAGCGGCCGATCGGCCTGGTGACCATCGGCGCCGACCACCGGTGCGAGGGCCGCGCCGAAGTCTCCTACCAGTTGCTCCCCGCGGCCTGGGGCGAAGGGCTGGGCAGGGAGGCCGTCGCCGCGGCCGTCAGCTGGTGGACGGACGCCGTCCCCGGCGGTGGCCCGCTGGTCGCGGTCACGCAGAAGGCCAACCGCGCCTCGTGCCGCATGCTGGAGGCGATCGGCATGACGGTCGTCGACGAGCTCGACGAGCACGGTGCGCGCCAGTGCCTCTACACTCCCGCGTGCGACCAGGACGACAGCGACCTGCGCTGGGTCCGCCTGCTCGCCGAGCGGCGGGACGCCGTCGAACGTTGCCGAGGCGCCCAGGCACGCGCGACCGCGGCCGGCCAGAACCTTCCCGACGACCTTGCGGCGCTCACCCCCGAGGAACTGGCCCGGCTGTGCCCCGCCCGCCACGGCGCCTACGGCCGGATCTGCGCCCGCATGGCCGATCACACGCCGGACCTTCACCTGGGCCGGGCACAGGACGGCGCGTGGATCGCCTGGCTGACGACGCCTGACGCCTGACCGGGCGCGGCCGAGGGAGCGCGTCGGCGCTCAGAACTCGTCGGCGCGCATGGGGACGAGTTCGGCGACCTCGAACTGGGTCGTCTCGGGGTGCAGTTCGAGGAACCGGTCGATGACCTGGGCATGCGCCTGGCCGGTGAACAGGTCCAACGCCACGGGGTCGAGGGGACCGTCGTCCAGCTGCAGGTATGTCATGGCCAGATGGGCGCCGTGGTGCAGAGCGTCCTTCTCGGTGGGGTAGGTCCAGGTGCTCAGCTCGCGTTCCGGCTCGCTGCGGTGCAGCAGAACCCACGGCCCGCCGGCCGCCCCCTTGGGCGCGTCGGCCAGGGCCCGGCAGGTACGGCACCACGACGCGTTCGCAGCAAGCCGCTCCGCCGAACCGGCACCCCACACCGGCTCCGGCACGACGACGCGCGCGACATCCGGCCGTACGGGCAGGGGCTGCGGCTTGCGGGTGAGCAGTTCGGGGACCCGGTAGGCGGTGCGGGCGCGGCCCTTCCTGCCGGCCGGAGGCTGCCACAGTGCCCGCGGCCACGGCTCGTCGAGCGTCACCGAGGGGCTGGGGCTGAGGGGATGGCCGAGGTCGACCCGGTCCCCGTAGGACGGGGCCGGCTCCTCCCCCGGAGGCAGCGGCAGCAGCCACCCGGCCGCGTCCTTCACCCAGGACTGCCCGCAGCCGCACCAGTGCACGGCGGCAGCCTGCTCGGCGGGGCTGTCGTACCAGTCCGGCTCCTCCCGGCCCAGCCCGAGGCGCGCCATGGCGGTCGGCTTCTCGCACGGGCAGGACGCGAACCTGTACAGCTGCACATCGGGCTGCTCGTCGCGCGAAGCGTGCAGCCACGCCGGATGGACACCCAGTGCCCCGGCCAGTGCCTCCCGCTCTCGATCCCCGGGTCGGGAGCGGCCCGCCGCCCAGTGTCCGATCTGGTGCGCCCCGACGCCGACGTCGCCGCCCAGGCTGACCGCGGTCTTCGCGGCCGCCTCCTGCCATAGCCGCAGGCGCCGCGCGAGGGGGGACAGCTCCAGCAGCGCCCACACCGGGTGCTCCCCCTGGGGCTCGACGTGATCCGGATCGTCTTCCCACACCTCATGGAGCTCGTTGTAGGAAAAGGCGTGCTCGGCCAGCGTCTCGGTCACCCACCGGCGCACTGCGGCGTCGTCCGCCCACTGCTCATCGGTGGCCTCCCGAGCCGCGGCGTCCGCGTTTTCCGCCAGCACCAGCTCTTCGTGCAGTGGGAACACCAACTCCTCGACGGTCAGCAGCGCCCGGGAGGCGACGACACGGCGGGCCGGCTCCGGCGCCGCGCCGCTCAGCACGCCCGACAGCACGTCGACGGCCCGTACCACCAGCCGGTCCTGCTGCTTTCCCCACCTGCTCACTTGGACCCCCTCCCGCGGCCGCCGCGGCCCCGCACGTGCCACATCATCCCGGCCACGACACGGACGCGGGCGACAACGCCCGAAGTTCACCCACACCAGAACAGGCCCGCCCCGCACCCCGGACAGCCAGCGGCGCCCGGCATCAGACCCAGCACAACCGCCAGCTACGCGGCCACATACGCTGTGCCGATGCCCGTCGTGCCCCCGCTCTTCAGCGATGCCGAGACCGACCACCCCGCCATCGCCCAGTGGTGCTCCACCATCCTGGCCGGTGACACCGCCCGCCTGCTCCTCCTGGGACCACACTGGTCCGGCAAGTCCCACGCCGCTTACGCCGGGCTGCGCCGTCTTCTCGCCTCCGGCTACCGCGAGGAGAACATCACCGTCCACCAGGCCCACGATCTCGGGCGCAGCTACGAGCCCAGCTTGATCGAGAACACCACCGCCATCACGGTCATTGACGACCTGACCCTCTCCGTCGATCTGGTGCGCGAGGCCAAGGTGCCGCTGAAGCCCGACACACCCGACGTCCAGGCCATGATGGCCCTGGAAGCGGGAGCACTCGCAGATGCCGTCGCCCGCCTGAGCCTGCTGCCGCGGCGCTCCTGGCTCCTGATCGCCTCGAACCTCGACTGCCTCGTCGAGGCGGTCGGCCAAGAGACCGCCGAGCGCCTCGTCGCCGTCGCCGAGCAGGCCGAACTCGCCCCCCGCCCCCGGCCGACCCTGCGCTGGTAGCAGCCGGACAACCAGCACGCCCGCCGCACCTCAACCGCTGGACTACGCTGCGCGTTGTCGTCAGGGCGAAGGAAGGGCGGGCTGTGGCCAAGCGGACGAACGGCTCCGACAGGAACCGCAAGGAGCCGGTGTCCGGCGTCGCGCGCCGACTGTGGGCGTTCTCCGGCAACGAATGCGCCTGGGGCGACCCACACTGCTCAACGCGGCTGGTCACAGATGAAGGCGCCTGGGTCGGCAAGATCGCCCACATCATCGGCGCCGAGCCTGGCAGCGCCCGGCACGAGGCATGGGACGGCAAGGACGTCGAACAGCTGCGGGACTTCGACAACCTGATGCTGCTGTGCGGGGTGCACCACGACCTGATCGACAGCAGCGTCACCCGGCACGACTACACCGTCGAGTACCTGCGGGCAGTCAAACAGAAGCACGAGGCCAAGTACCGGTACACGCTCGACGACATCGAGGCCGAGTTCCGCGACACGGTCAACGGCTCCCTGGTCCAGCCCGCCACCACCATGCGCCGCTTCTTCGCCTGGGAGGATGCCAACCAGGACCCGGAGGACGAACAGGACTTCCTCGAGCTGGTCAACCGCTTCGCGGGGCGTGTCGGCGGCCTTACGCGGATGGCCCGGCAGGTGCTCGCCCTCGTCGTGCACGAGCAGACCACGGACTTCGAGCTGGTGCTGAGGCGTTTCTCGGCGGACCGTACGACGCTGCTCAGCGTCGTACGCGAGCTCCAGAAGGCGGAGATGGTCTACCTCCACGCCGAGGAGTACGACGAGGACCGCGGACAGCTTTCCCTGCTCGGTGGCGCTCTGGAGGGCGTCCCCGAAATGTGGGACGAGCTTCGGGGCTTCTGCCGCGACGAGAACGTCGACGTGAAGGAGATCCTGGTGGACCTCGACTTCTCCCGCCTGGACTGAGCCGCCCGTGATCAACCGGCGGGAGTGGCGGCCCCGGCCGTACTGCGTCCCGTCACGGGGACCGGGGCCTGTCCCGCACTCTCCATTCCGGCACGGGCCACAGCGAGCCTAACGGGTGCGCCGAGAGCCCCTGCCCGAATCTCCACCAGCTCGACTCACCGGCCGGGACGAGGTACCGAGGACGAGCACGGCGAGGAGACTGCCGCAAGGCATTCACGCCGCCGGCTTCCGTACAGGACCGGTTCCACGAGCGGCGACACCGGCGGCACCGTCCTTGCCGTCCTGGACGTGCTCCGTGGCGGCCTCGCCGGGCTTGGCGGTGGCACCGTAGAAGCCACCGAAGGCCTCGACACCTCTCTTCCCCTCCAGTTGGGCGAGCAGCGCCGCCGCGGCCACGCCGCGCGCCAGTTCGCTCGCGGTCCGGACCACACGGTTCTGCGCGCGTCCCGACCGAGGACGACCATCGCTGAACTGCAGCACGTCACCGTTCTCGCCCAGGCTGCCACCAGCGCGCTCGGCTTCACCACGTAGCCAGGCCTTGGCCTGCTCGCGCGAATGGCCCCATTGCCTGAGCTTGTACGCGATTTCAGCGCCGCAGAGCGGAACCGCGAAATCCAGGAAGAGCCGCAGCTCGTCAATAGCATTCAATGGTTCAGGCTGGCGCATAGAAGAATCTCCTAGAACATAAAGAGTCGGAAACCCGAAATAGGGCTAAAGAAGTGGCTGGGTTCCAGGAGAAAGCGAGCAGGAAGCGTCAGTCGGAAAGACGCCGTCACTATCGGGCCACACGGCCTGCCAATACGGCACGGCAATCTCCTGGCCGTACACCGCACGCAGCATCGCGAAGGGCTCCAAGGACTCCACGGGGCGCATGAGCAGTTGGAATCCGTCCGCAAGAAGCCCGTTCAGCACCTCACCGGAAACCGGACCAGACGATCCGGCGAACCGCTCGGCGACGGAATGGAGTACGCCCTGCATCACCCGGACGTCCAGGCCGGTCATCACGAACTCCTGCCCCAGAGACTCGTGCAGACCGATGGTGTAGCAATAGGCGGCAGAACCCCCATCACCAAGAACCGGCTGGATAGCGAACCCGTGCTCCGCGATCACGGCCCGCAGCCGAGCAACGTACGCCGCCATGAAGTCGGGCGGACACACCGGGCACTCCTCATCTCCGCAAGAATCGTGAGGGCGGCCCTTCGGCAAGACATTGGCCGCGGCATCGGGTGTGAAATCGAGATCGCGGACGACCAGCTGGGACGGGTCACCGTCCGGACGGAATGACTCCAGAGCCGGGAGATCGATCAGGCCCCAGCCGCCCTGCGACAGGTCACCCCCCAGGCACGACCACCCGTAGGCCCGGCCGCTCGCGTCGTCGACCTCAACGACGTACCACTGGCCCCAGGCGGAGGAGTACCGGAGGCGGACCACCCTGTGCTCATGCGGCTCCAAGGCCGTTGCCCACAGAGCCGGGATCTCGGCCAGCACCTCCGGAGCCGGGTAGAAGCCGTGGCCGCGCTCCTCGCGCCACAGCTCGGGCGGCCGCGTCCCGACCGGAGCGCCCCCCTGCGCAGAGCCCTCGGGGTCGGGCTGGGCGCGGAAGATGGCCTGCTCCACATCCGGGTGATAGATCGAGACCTCCTCGCCGTCCCAGCGCACGGCGTACGCCTCCAGGTCACCGGGCAAAGCGAGCAGTTCGGGGACGGTCTCCATCGCCCTGAGGAAGAGGGCGATGAACAGCTCTTCGCGTCCTCCGGCATCGGCAGAGACGGTGGTTCGCTCCCAGGGGTGCCCGAGGAAGCGCATGCGGATGTCCGCCATGATCAGTTCTCCAGTGAATCGTGGGGTGGGGAGGCCGACGAGGGCCTGGCCGAGGGCGTGCGTCGCCGCTCAGGCGATCGCGGAGCGGCGACGCTGCGTCTCCGCGCGCATCACGGGCCAGCCGGCCCCGACGGAGTGAGAAGAGGGAGGAGCGAGCCCGGATCAGGAGGCTGACGACTGCTGGGCCCGGTACTTGCCCACCACGGCGAGCACGGCGACGCCGAGCAGGTCGGCCCCCTCACCCGCCATCCAGTCGCCGAGTGTCGCTTCCGGGCTGCTGCTGAGCCGCTGGATGAGCTCGTGCACGCCGACATGGGGAGCGCCCTCGGCATCGCAACCAGCCTCGAAGTGCCCGAAGTCGGGGGCGTACGCGTGGTAGTGCCCGTCGGCGCTCCAGTGAGGGTCCTGCCACAGCTCGAACACGGCGTTCGGGGCGTCCTCCTCCAGCCGCGCGGCGACTTCCTCGCAGAGGCCCAGTGCGGCGTCCCGGGCGCGGTAGACCTGCCCCAGCGTGAGGGCCTCGGCGGGACCACGCTCATACTCGCCGCGAAGTTTGTGCTCCCGCATGAGGTCGAGAAGCGCGACGACCTCGCCAGCGGGAATCGAATGGATGCGGAGCTGCAGATCAGCAGACACGATTCTTCCTAGGATCGAGCGCCACGGCGGGCGCGCATGAAGAGGGGCAGCACCGCGGGCGCTGTCGGCAGCGGTGAAGTAGAGGGGCTTCGGTCACTCGGCCGGCGCCCTCGCACCTGCGGGGGAGGGGGACCTGTCGGCGTTTGGTGTGTGGGCGGCTCTTCGGCCGTCCGGCGTTACGTCGAAGGCCTGGTTGAGAGCAGCCGTCAGAACCGCGATGCCTCACGCCGCCAGCTGCGCGTCTCGGCGCGGCGAACCAGACGGCGGAACCAGGGCCCCTTTTCGCCCTCATCGCTGTACCGGCCCGGCAGGATCTTGCTCCCCACGGAGCCGGTCCGAGCGTTCTTGACCTTGCGACGCCTCGCGGGACGCTTCTTCGCCCCGGTTCCCGGGACGGGGGTGCTCATGTTGAGATCAACTCCGCATCTGTTTGCCCCGATGCCTTACGCGGCGTCGTTTTCGGCGCAGTCGGGGCAGTCGTCGGGACAGCGGTCTTGGGTGCCGTAGGTGTGAACCGCACAGCGCACACAGGGGTCGACGGAGGCGACGTAGTCGCCGTCTTCGGTACGGGTTTCTCCGGCCCAGTCGTCAGCCGGGATCCCAGTCGGTTCGTTGCAGTGGCCGCAGTTGACCTCGCCGGGACGGTAGATGGCCATCAGCCCTCACCGACCATCACCGGCACGCCTGACGTCCGGCACTCCTGGCCGCGCACGAAGTGGCGATCCAGTCGGCCGTTGATCAGATCGACAACCGCACCGCACCCGGCGGCCGGGCAGCGGACGGCCATGACCCGGCCCTCGTCGTCAAGGAGGGGCATTTCGGATGCGATGGCCATCGCGGTCTGCTCGCCCTTCAGGCATACGGAGAAGGTCACCGCGCCGCCGGCCTCTACGTCATCGAGACACGATTGGCACAGGGGTCGCCTACGCGCTCGGGCCGTGGCCTCTGGCGACGGAGTCACACGGTGACCGTCGGGAGAGATGCCGGGCGGCAGGCCCGTCTCGGGGTCGATCAAGAGGCTCGGGGCGGTGTGTCGTTCCAGTTCGTGAAACATCGTCGGGTGGCCGCAACAGGGGCACTTCATCAGATAGAACACGCGAGCTCTCACGATCGTCGGAGTGGTGCGGGTAGGCGCGGACGGCCCTCATGGGGAAAGACCGCTTTTGTGTGGGGCTGCTCCAGGAGATCCAGCCAGTGACCTCGGGCGCTTCGTCTTCCTCGACGAGGCCGCGGGCGGCGGTCTGCTGGGCGGGTGGCTTTTCGGCCGGTTCTTCGGCCGGCCTTACGAGAACAACAGTACACACTGAAACGCAAATACACAACAGTGCCGGCATCCATGCAAGACACGGCGCGGTCCGGCCGCCAGCCCGTACGAGAACGAGGACCGTCTGCCTCGGTGCCCCGAGCCAGGTGCCGGAAGGCGCGAGAGGCCCATCCGATCGCCGCCGTCCCTAGACCGCGCTGCCCTCCGGGCCGCCGCCGCACAGCCGTCTGCCCGCCCTCGTCACCGGCCCCGGCGCGCCAGGGCGAAAGGGGCGCGCGGAGCCGACCGGGTGTGCGCCCTGCCCGAGGCACGGCCGGACCCGTACCGTCGCAAGATCGGGCCGAAGACCCCGGGGGCGCCCGGGACACAGCGGCAGGGGAGGACGGTGGCGTGGTCGTGGAGCGCAGGAGGGTACTGGGCACCGGGCTCTGCGCGGCGGTGCTATGGACGGGCGGCACGACACCGGTGCTGGCCAGCGGGCGCGGCCAGCACCTGACCGAGGGGGATCTGCCGGCCGCGCGCAGGCTGTTCGCCGCCGGCAGGTACGACCGGCTCCACCAGGTGCTCCCTGGGATGGTGGCCCGCGCGAGCGAGAGCGAGCGAACGGGCCCGGTCGGCGCCGGCCGGGCGGCGGGGGTATGGGTTCTCGTCTCTCAACTGGCGGTGAAGGAAGGCGAGATGGACATGGCGGCCGCCTTCGCGGTCCGGGCTGGGACGGCGGCCCGGCGCTCGGGCCGACCGGTACTCCTCGCGGCCGCCGCGCGCGCGGCCGCGACACCGCTGCGCCGTACGGGCTGCGCGGACACGGCCCTGCAGCTGCTCGGGGAAGCGCACGATGCGCTGGACACCGCTCTCCGGCCGGCCGCGGCCGTCTTGGACGCGTCCGGCATGGTGGCCCTGACCGCGGCATACACCGCCGCACAGGCCGAAATGCCCTCCGCCGCCGAGCAGTTCGCGTCCCTGGCCGAACACACCGCGGCCCGCCTCCTCCGCGACTGCGGACGGCTACCGGCGGGTGGGGAGCTGTCACCAGCGCAGTGCCTGCTGTACCGGGTCGGCATCCACCAGAAGCTCGGCGAGGTCGACCGCGCCCTGGCGTACGCCGCGGGCCTGGAACCGACTGCGCTGCCCACGCCGGAGCGCCGAGCCCGCGCGGCGACCGACACCGCCCGCGCCCTGCTGGCCGCCGACGACGTGCCGACCGCGTTCGCCCAGCTACAACTCGTGGAGCGGGCCGCACCGCAAGAGGCCCGCCGCCCCTCCGTACGCGCGCTGTCGGCCGAGGTCGCCGCGCGCCGACCGGACCTACCCGGCCTCACCGCCTTCGCCCGCCGCACCGCCACCTGACTGCCCCGCCGACCGAATCCCCACCGCGCCCTCCTCGTACAGTCTGATCAGGGTCGAACAGACCGTGCAGGCTGTTGCCGGGAACTTCTCCAGCTCCGAGTGGACGCGGCAGTTGCCAGCCGCGTCGACCGGCCAGCCGTGGCGGTGCTCCAGCCAGTCGTTGTAGTCCATGCCGGTCAGCTCGAGGAACTCGTACTGCTCAATCGGCTGCGCCTCCCACTGCTCACGCAGCCTGTCCATGAACTCCTGACGATTCACTGTGCTGGTGTCCTGGGATGTGGAGGTAATACAGCTCCGCACCGCGTCGGCTCCGCACTGGTAGCCGATGGTGATGGCATTAGCGATGATCAGTACGAGCTCCGGATCGTCCACCCATTCGGACTGTGTCCACATCACGATCTCCCCCTCGTCGTCGGAGAGGTAGATGGAGTCGGCGTCGAGAACTACGCGAAACCCGCGATCGGGCGCAGCGCTGGTCATAGGTGAGGGCTCCTCTGTGCGGTGGCGATGGTGGTGGGGCCCGGCCCCGGCCCCCTGGGAAGGAGGGGGTGTTGGGGCCGGGCCCGGGGTGGGCGCGGGTGGGTCCTGGGGGGTCGGACCGGTCCTGCCCTGGTCTCTTCGGTGGTTCAGTGGCCGTTGGGCGATCGGGTGGGTGAATGGGGAATCGAACCCCGCGCGCCCGCTCAGCGAGTCGTGCCGTGTCCAGACGGTTCACCCGGGGTGCCGGCCCGGCCCCTGGGTGGAGGGGATTTGGGGGGCCGGGGCCGGGCTGGTGGTGGGCGTGGGCGGCCCTGCGGGGGGTTGGGGCCGCCCTGCCCTGGTCGGTGGCTTAGGCGGCCTTGTAGCCGCTGAGCTTCTTGCTCAGGTGGGCCCGCCATCCGCTGCTGCTCGGGGTGCGCGCTCCGGCATCCCGGTCTCCTTGAGCCGGACGATGCGGGTGTAGCTGACGGTGGAGCGGTAGTTCTCCATGCCGTCCTCGATCTTGAACTTCCGGCCGTCCGACGTGTGGATCAGCTCCCGGCCGATCTTGGCCACGGTGACCATCGTGTAGCCCCAGTGGACCTGGCACGTCTCGTACTGGGCGACCTGGTCACCGACCTTGATGCCCTGGAGCTGCGGATCCGGGTTCCGCACTGCCTCGCTGAAGTCCATGTAGGTCTCTCACTCTTGATGTCGCCCTGGCCCGCCGCGCCCCAGCTAAGGCGCTCGGTGTGGGAGGGGCTGGGTCCGGGCTCCGTGGGGCCGGGTGGTGGGCGCGGGCGGCCCTCCGGGGGGTGGAGGGCCGCCCTGCCCTGGTCGGGTGGCTTAGGCGGCCTTGTGGCCGTTCAGCTTCTCGGTGAGCTGCGCCTTCTTGAGCTGGAGGGCCTTGATCAGGTCGTCCACCTCCTTGATCTGGGGCGCGAGGACCTCGGCGCGCTGGGCGTCGAGGAACTTGCCGTACTTCGCCTCACGCTTCGCGGTCGCCTTGTCGGCCCGGTAAATCTTGACCAGCTCGGTCACCAGGTCCTGGACCGCCAGGAACGTCGCCTTGCTGGCCGTGGTCGACGGCGACTTGACCTCGGTCGCCGCCGCCCGGAGGTGACCCCGGAGGAACCGCACCTTCGGCGCGCTCTCCTTCTCGGCCTCCGGGTCGACGTCCAGGTCGGCCGGGTTGACCAGCTGGTGACCGATGATGAACGCGGCCTCCAGCTCCTCGCCCAGCATCGGGACGTCCGTGCGCTCGTCGCGCTCCGCGCCGCCCTTGCCGAACTGGACGTTCAGCAGCCCCGGGACCTCGGGGAACGGGTTGTAGTCCGGGTGGATCACGATCGCGCCGACCGGCAGCGCACCGTCCTGGAAGACGCGGGACAGGTCGTAGATCGTCTCGCCGTTCTCGCCCTCGGAGACAGAGTACGAGTAGGTGCCGGTCTGGGTGGTGAACGTCTGGGTGCCGGACATGAAGATCCCCTCCAACAGGGTCAGGTGGTGTGGATTCTCGGCCGGTTCTTCGTTCCCCCGACCTCGTGATAACTACAGTACACACCGAACCGCGAATACGCAACACCGGAACGGGATCACCCCCACACGCTCAACCAAACCC